>NZ_ARQJ01000001.1 GCF_000385175.1 Salinicoccus albus DSM 19776
ACTTAGCGTAAGCGAAGGTGCGAATCGAAGCCCCAGTAAACGGCGGCCGTAACTATAACGGTCCTAAGGTAGCGAAATTCCTTGTCAGGTAAGTTCTGACCCGCACGAAAGGCGCAACGATTTGGGCACTGTCTCAACGAGAGGCTCGGTGAAATCATAGTACCTGTGAAGATGCAGGTTACCCGCGACAGGACGGAAAGACCCCGTGGAGCTTTACTGTAACCTGATATTGAATCTGGGCTTCACCTGTACAGGATAGGTGGGAGCCGATGAAGCATCGATGCCAATCGATGCGGAGGCAGTGGTGGGATACCACCCTGGTGATGTTGAGATTCTAACCCGCGCCCGTGACCCGGGCGGGAGACAGTGTCAGGTGGACAGTTTGACTGGGGCGGTCGCCTCCCAAAGTGTAACGGAGGCGCTCAAAGGTACCCTCAGAATGGTTGGAAATCATTCGCAGAGTGCAAAGGCAGAAGGGTGCTTGACTGCGAGACAGACAGGTCGAGCAGGGTCGAAAGACGGACTTAGTGATCCGGTGGTTCCGCATGGAAGGGCCATCGCTCAACGGATAAAAGCTACCCCGGGGATAACAGGCTTATCTCCCCCAAGAGTTCACATCGACGGGGAGGTTTGGCACCTCGATGTCGGCTCATCGCATCCTGGGGCTGTAGTCGGTCCCAAGGGTTGGGCTGTTCGCCCATTAAAGCGGTACGCGAGCTGGGTTCAGAACGTCGTGAGACAGTTCGGTCCCTATCCGTCGCGGGCGCAGGAAATTTGAGAGGCGCTGTCCTTAGTACGAGAGGACCGGGATGGACATACCGCTGGTGTATCAGTTGTCGTGCCAACGGCATCGCTGGGTAGCCACGTATGGCCGGGATAAGTGCTGAAAGCATCTAAGCACGAAGCCCCCCTCAAGATGAGATTTCCCCAATAGATCCCTCAGAGATGATGAGGTGGATAGGTTCGGCGTGTAAGTGTGGCGACACATTGAGCGGACGAATACTAATCGATCGACGACTTATTCAACGAATTGATGACGACCGTGGTCGGCGGACTGCGCAGGAATTGCTTCTATCCGGTTTTGAATGCACAGGCATTCACA
>NZ_ARQJ01000002.1 GCF_000385175.1 Salinicoccus albus DSM 19776
CCACCTGTTCCCATGCCGAACACAGCAGTTAAGCGCTCCAGCGCCGATGGTAGTTGGACTGACGTCCCGTGAGAGTAGGACGCTGCCGGGCAGTAATTGTCTGTAAATCTTAAGTATACTTTTGGAGAATTAGCTCAGCTGGGAGAGCATCTGCCTTACAAGCAGAGGGTCGGCGGTTCGATCCCGTCATTCTCCACCATTTAGCCGGCCTAGCTCAATTGGCAGAGCAACTGATTTGTAATCAGTAGGTTAGGGGTTCAATTCCTCTGGCCGGCACCATTAAAATAATGATGAGCCATTAGCTCAGTCGGCAGAGCATCTGACTTTTAATCAGAGGGTCAGAGGTTCGATTCCTCTATGGCTCATAACTTCCAGCGGGTGTAGTGCAAGATGTGAAGGGCATTCCCTTCACCCGCATAAACATTTTAATATTGCGGGAGTAGTTCAGTGGTAGAACACCACCTTGCCAAGGTGGGGGTCGCGGGTTCGAATCCCGTCTTCCGCTCCATTGTATGCCGGGGTGGCGGAACTGGCAGACGCACAGGACTTAAAATCCTGCGGTAAGTCTACTTACCGTACCGGTTCGATTCCGGTCCTCGGCACCAGTTTTTGCACTATGCGCCCGTAGCTCAATTGGATAGAGCGCCTGACTACGGATCAGGAGGCTAGGGGTTCGACTCCTCTCGGGCGCACTTTAAAAAAACACATACGGGAAGTAGCTCAGCTTGGTAGAGCACTTGGTTTGGGACCAAGGGGTCGCAGGTTCGAATCCTGTCTTCCCGACTCTTTGAAAGTTACATTATGCGGGTGTGGCGGAACTGGCAGACGCACTAGATTTAGGATCTAGCGCTTTCGGGCGTGGGGGTTCGACTCCCTTCACCCGCATCGCTTCAAAATTCTTATATATGGGGGCTTAGCTCAGCTGGGAGAGCGCCTGCTTTGCACGCAGGAGGTCAGCGGTTCGATCCCGCTAGTCTCCACCATTTAGAAAAATTATTTTAATTTCATGGCGGCGTAGCTCAGCTGGCTAGAGCGTACGGTTCATACCCGTAAGGTCGGGGGTTCGATCCCCTCTGCCGCCATATTGGACCTTTAGCTCAGTTGGTCAGAGCAAACGGCTCATAACCGTTGGGTCGCAGGTTCGAATCCTGCAAGGTCCACCATATTTCTGTTACAATAGTTAATTATACGGAGGAATACCCAAGTCTGGCTGAAGGGACCGGTCTTGAAAACCGACAGGGGCTTAACGGCCCGCGGGGGTTCGAATCCCTCTTCCTCCGCCATTTTATTATTATCGCGGGATGGAGCAGTCTGGTAGCTCGTCGGGCTCATAACCCGGAGGCCGGTGGTTCAAATCCACCTCCCGCAATTTTTAAATCAGGTCCCGTGGTGTAGCGGTTAACATGCCTGCCTGTCACGCAGGAGATCGCGGGTTCGA
>NZ_ARQJ01000003.1 GCF_000385175.1 Salinicoccus albus DSM 19776
CTCCTCTTAACCTTCCAGCACCGGGCAGGCGTCAGCCCCTATACGTCACCTTTCGGTTTGGCAGAGACCTGTGTTTTTGGTAAACAGTCGCTTGGGCCTATTCACTGCGGCTCATTATCCATGAGCACCCCTTCTCCCGAAGTTACGGGGTCATTTTGCCGAGTTCCTTAACGAGAGTTCGCTCGCTCACCTGAGAATTCTCATCCCAACTACCTGTGTCGGTTTGCGGTACGGGCGGTCATATCCTCACTAGCGGCTTTTCTTGGCAGTGTGAAATCCGCGGCTTCGCCTACTATTTTCAGCTCCTCTTCACCGCTCGCCGTGGCACATGACGGATTTATCCTGTCATGCCGGCTCGCGGCTTGAACATGCTCGTCCAGTCGCATGCTCCGCTTATCCTACTGCGTCCCCACTTCGTTCAAACAGATATCACCGGTACAGGAATATCAACCTGTTGGCCATCGCCTACGCATCTCTGCCTCGGCTTAGGTCCCGACTGACCCAGAGCGGACGAGCCTTCCTCTGGAAACCTTAGTCTTTCGGTGGACGGGATTCTCACCCGTCTTTCGCTACTCACACCGGCATTCTCACTTCCAATCGCTCCACATGTCCTCACGGTCATGCTTCGCCGCCATTGGAACGCTCTCCTACCATTAATCTCAATTAATCCACGGTTTCGGTAATATGTTTAGCCCCGGTACATTTTCGGCGCAGCGTCACTTGACTAGTGAGCTATTACGCACTCTTTAAATGATGGCTGCTTCTAAGCCAACATACTAGTTGTCTGTGCAACGCCACATCCTTTGCCACTTAACATATATTTGGGGACCTTAACCGGTGGTCTGGGCTGTTGCCCTCTCGACAACGGACCTTATCACCCGCTGTCTGACTCCCATGGCTCACATCGGTGGCATTCGGAGTTTGTCTGAATTCGGTAACCCGGGATGGGCCCCTCGTCCAAACAGTGCTCTACCTCCACGATGCGTCCATGAGGCTATACCTAAATATATTTCGGAGAGAACCAGCTATCTCCAGGTTCGATTGGAATTTCACCGCTACCCACACCTCATCCGGTGACTTTTCAACGTCAGTCGGTTCGGCCCTTCATCCAGTGTTACCTGGACTTCAGCCTGGACATGGGTAGATCACCTGGTTTCGGGTCTGCGACTCCATACTTTACGCCCGTTTCAGACTCGCTTTCGCTGCGGCTCCGCATTCGCTGCTTAACCTCGCATGCAGTCGCAAGTCGCCGGTTCATTCTACAAAAGGCACGCCATCACCCATAAACGGGCTCTGACTATTTGTAGGCACACGGTTTCAGGTGCTCTTTCACTCCCCTCCCGGGGTGCTTTTCACCTTTCCCTCACGGTACTGGTTCACTATCGGTTACCAAGGAGTATTTAGCCTTGGGAGATGGGCCTCCCGGATTCCGACGGCATTTCTCGTGTGCCGCCGTACTCAGGATCCACCGCTCAGCGCTTCGCTTTGGCCGACGGGGCTGTTACCCGCTATGGCCGGTCTTTCCAGACCGTTCGGCTCGGCGGCCCGCTGATCCTCGGTGTCCTTCAACCCCAGCTCGCGCTGGTTTGGGCTCCCCCCGTTTCGCTCGCCGCTACTCAGGGGATCGATTTTTCTTTCTCTTCCTCCGGGTACTGAGATGTTTCAGTTCCCCGGGTCTACCGCCGCATCAGCTATGTATTCACTGATGGGCCGCACATC
>NZ_ARQJ01000004.1 GCF_000385175.1 Salinicoccus albus DSM 19776
AATCGAGTAGGGTAAGATAGCCTTACCCTCTCACACCACCGGACGTACGGTTCCGTATACGGCGGTTCAATTCACGTTGTTAACTATTAATAGTATTATAATATTCTAGACAGTTAACTAGCCCGGCTTGGGCTAGTTTTTCTTTTGATATAGCTCTTTTAAGACACGTTTTCGTAGCGACCCAAATATATCTGTCACCGCAATATGCGGTCAGTCTGGCTAAATCCTTTCCTATGCCGAGCTTCTTTAGCCCCCATTCTCTTCGAGTAGGCACTTTCCACATCTTCCAGATACACATTCTTAGTCTTGTTCGTAAGTGCGCGTCTATCTTCTTTAGATGTGTTCGCATCGAACTGGTTGAGAAGTAGTTAATCCAGCCTCTAATCACCTCATTAAGTTTTCTTACTCGGTATCTTAAATTCACCGACCATCTTCGACTCGTGAGTCGTTTCAATGTTTGTTTGAAACTTGTTATCGAATCTTTGTGGGGACGGCTCTTCCATTTGTTCGCTTTGCTGTCTTTATGGAAACCGAATCCAAGATATTTCAACTTTGTTGGTCTCGTGATTCTACTCTTGGTTGCGTTCACTTTCAGGTCAAGTTTGCATTCAATCCAGTGAGTGATAGTTCGCAGCGTTCGCTTAGCACTTGCCTCGCTCCTCACAAGAATCAGACAATCATCTGCATATCTTACAAAGTCATGTTCTCTTTTTTCTAATTCCTTATCGAGTTCATTGAGCATTATATTGCTTAGTAGCGGTGAAAGGTTGCCGCCTTGCGGCATGCCTACAGAAGTTCTCTCAAATTTCCCGTTAATGATTACGCCTGCTCTTAGATATTTGTGTATCAATGATTCCGTATCCGGGTCTTGTATCACATTTCTAATCAGACTCATCAATTTGTCATGGGGGACACAGTCGAAAAAATTTTCTAAATCTATGTCTACCACCCACAAGCTGCCTTCGTTGAAATAATTCAGTAGTTTCTGTATAGCCATTTCACAACTGCGGCCCGGTCTAAATCCGAAACTATTATCTGAAAAGTGCACTTCGAATTTCGGACTTAGTATTTGAGCCATTGCTTGTTGAATTACACGATCGATAGCTGTTGGGATACCGAGCAATCTGACGCCGCCTTCAGGTTTTGGAAACTCTACACGTTGTACTGGTTGGGGAATATAGCTTCTCTCTTTAATATCCCGGCTGATTATTTTCCAGTTTTGTCGGATGTAGCTCCCCAATTCCTCTACTGTTACATCATCTACCCCGGCCGTCCCTTTATTTGATACCACTTGTTTGTAAGCCTTTAAAAGGTTCTGTCTGTCTAAAATCATGTTTAATAGCTTTGACATGTGTTTTTGTTCCCTTCTGTTGTCTCTCATCTTATCTTAGTTTTCCAGTGATGCTCAGCAGATACGCCGCCTTGCATGACTCATCAGATTAATGACAGATACATACGTTTCACTTCAAACACGGTGAATTGTTCAGTCCTTCGGTATTTACCTACTATGACTTTTGCTGACTTCTCATGATTCGTTGTTACTACTAAGCGTTCATGAGACCTCACGGGATAAGTCATATATCTTTCTTCGTTTACCTGCAGGATTTACACCATAGGGTTACGGTTATCTTTAGGGACTTTGTTGTCTTAAGTCAACTCACCCTCCTACAATGCCTCATTATCCTGTTCCTATTCGTCAGGCCACGATTTCGCTATCGCTTCCTCTCCCCCACATCTCACGATGTGAAGCTTGCGAGTCGCTAGCTAGCTTCGTCGATAACTACGCGCTAAGAGGACTTTCACCCCAGATATATGACATGCCCGTCATACTTAAAAA
>NZ_ARQJ01000005.1 GCF_000385175.1 Salinicoccus albus DSM 19776
ACGACGCTCTATCATTGGATTAACATCGGGTTGATGCGGACGAAGAATATCGATCTGCTTGAGAAAGTCAGCCGGGCGCCCAGAAAGACCGGCCGACACGGTCAAGCAAACAAGCGCAAGTTGGGCACTTCCATTGAAGCCCGGCCGGAACATATTGAAGACCGAGCAGAATTTGGACACTGGGAAATTGATACGGTACTGGGGACCAAAGGTGAAAATGATGAAGTACTGCTCACTCTGGCAGAACGTAAAACAAGGTTTGAATGCATCATTAAAGTCGACCGGAAGGATGTGTCATCGATTTCAAAAGCCGTTCAGTCATTGGCCGCGCGCACCGGCACAGACATGCCTGCGCTGTTTAAAACCATCACGTCGGATAACGGGTCGGAGTTCAGCACTTTAGAAACCGATTTAAAAGAGACGACCCAAGTATATTTTAGTCATCCGTATGCATCTTATGAACGCGGCACCAGTGAAAATCAGCACAAATTGATTCGACGGTTTATACCGAAAAGTCAACCGATCAGTCAAGCGACTCAGCAGCAAATCTTACGCGTACAAAAGTGGATGAATACATATCCGCGGAAGCAGCTCAATTACCGCACGCCACAGAACGCACTCATGACAGAGATGAAGGCCATCGCTTAGAAAAGTGTAAAATTTCTTTATCCCCCTAGGGGGATAGTCAACGTCTATCATCCATTCACAATCTCCTCATACCGGGGACTGGACCAGTGGCTAACTTGGACTTGAAATTTAGGGTTAATATTTTTCTATGAATAATTCAGGTTAATATATAAAAAAATATTCATACGCGAATTTCAAGTTTAAGTTAGCCACCCGGGTATCACCCCAAACCAGAGTTTGTGAAAGCCCTCTGGGGCTGGGTTTCTCCTCCCCCGAGGGGGAGGAGAAAATTTTACCTAGGCGCTTTGAACTGTTTGTGTCTGATTGAATGCCTTGGCGAAACACTCATGAGGCGTCTGGTAGTCCAGGATTTTGCGCGGGTAGTCATTCATCCACCGCTGAATGCGTTGAACTTGCCGGTCACTAATAGATGAGATGGACTGACCTTTCGGGATGAACCGGCGAATCAGCTTGTGCTGGTTCTCACTGGTGCCCCGTTCATATGAGGCAAACGGCCGGGCAAAGTACACATCGGTCACAGACTTCAATGTTTCATGGAGTGTGCTGAACTCGGAACCATTATCGGATGTGATGGTTTTGAATAATGACGGCATGTGCGCGCCGGCCCGTTCAATAAGCGATTCAACCGCCGCAGTGACCGGTTGGGCAGCCTTGCCATCAATTTTCAAAAGCACCTCAAATCGGGTCTGTCGTTCCGCCAATGTCAGCAGCACGGCATCATCCTTGTGTTTTGCGCCGATGACGGTGTCGATTTCCCAGTGACCAAATGTCTCCCGGGATTCGACAGCTGCCGGCCGTTCAGTGATGGATGGGCCTAAGTTGCGTTTGTGCTGGCGGTCCTTTCGCTTGTTTGATTTTGTGTTACGGCGAAGTTTCTCCGTCAGGTAGATGTTCTTCGTCCGCATGATCTGCCGGTCGATCCAGGTGTAGAGCGTCGTCGTACACGGAATCAGTTCGGCCGGGAACAACTCCCGCTGTTTCGCCGCACCAATGACCGCATCCGGCGACCAGCGGTAATCCAGCATCTGTATATCGGCCCAGTCGACAAAGGTATCAGACAGACACCATTTCGGTTGCCGGCCACAGTGGCGGCGGTTCTCTTCATAGCGCATTTGGGCATAGTCCGGATCATAGGCATGGTAGCCGTATTCATATGTCTTTCCATTGTGCTTCTGGCGGCGTATCTGCCGGACGGTCCCGCGGTTGACTTCGTTATTGATGGTCTGCGGTGCACGCTTCAAACGTTTCGCAATCGCACGGTTAGAGTATTCCTCTTTCCTTAAAATCTCAATTGGGGCCCGTTCATCTTTGGTCAAATGTTTTCCTTGGATGGATTCAGTGGTATCATGAAGTTGCGTCATGTGATTTCATTCCTTTATTGAGAGTCTGCTAACTTCAATATAACATGAAATTCACATGGCGT
>NZ_ARQJ01000006.1 GCF_000385175.1 Salinicoccus albus DSM 19776
CCGCAATTTTTAAATCAGGTCCCGTGGTGTAGCGGTTAACATGCCTGCCTGTCACGCAGGAGATCGCGGGTTCGATTCCCGTCGGGACCGCCATTAATATTATCAGTACATATGGTGGTTCAGTAGCTCAGTCGGCAGAGCATGTGATTGAAGCTCACAGTGTCGGCGGTTCGATTCCGTCCTGAACCATACTCATGGCGGTTGTGGCGAAGTGGTTAACGCACCGGATTGTGGCTCCGGCACCCGTGGGTTCGATCCCCATCATCCGCCCTTAAGTTACCATGCGGGTGTAGTTAAATGGTATAACCCCAGCCTTCCAAGCTGATGTCGTGGGTTCGATTCCCATCACCCGCTCCATCTTAATATTCCACAGTAGCTCAGCGGTAGAGCTATCGGCTGTTAACCGATCGGTCGTAGGTTCGAGTCCTACCTGTGGAGCCACGGCCCGTTGGTCAAGCGGTTAAGACACCGCCCTTTCACGGCGGTAACACGGGTTCGAGTCCCGTACGGGTCATATAACAGAAGTGGGCATGCTCACTTCTGTTTAATCATTTCAAGCATGGACAGTTGGCCGAGTGGCTTAAGGCGCACGCCTGGAAAGCGTGTAAACGGTAATCCCGTTTCGAGGGTTCGAATCCCTCACTGTCCGCTAATACCCATTGCCATGACGGCATTTAAGGCGGTTACGTGACCAATTCGTGACCGTTTTTTATATTTCCGCAAATATATCCCTTACTTTCTCTCCCTGCTCCTGCTTATACTCATCGAGTAAATGACTGTAAATATTTAGTGTGGTACCAATATTCGAGTGACCCAAGCGCTTACTGATATACTCAATCGCTATCCCCTTACTGAGCAAATATGAGCAGTGTGTGTGGCGCAATCCGTATATTGTGACCTGTTCATCCTGTGGGATGCCTACCTTATCCTGTGAACGCATCATGCTGTTTGAGACAGCCTTATTAGATAGCTTAAATAGGTAGCCGTCAATACGCCTGGGGTGTGTGGATAATGCTCTTTTTACATATTCAATATCCTTTTGGTTCACTTCCACATCCCGGGCAGACGTATCTGTTTTTGTTCCTGGTAGATGGATGATACCGATCTTCTTATTTAAATCCTCCCACTTCAAATTGTTAATCTCTGAAAATCGGGCACCGGTAATCGCAATTAAATACAATAGTACATATGATAATTCTGATTTGCCTTTAAAATGTTCGATTAATCTTAAGTACTGATTGATGGTAATAAACTTCTCAGCCTCACTCTGCGCCTTCTCAGTGCCGTTTATCTGTATCTTGTATGTTGGGTCTTTATTTAACAATCCGTCGTACACAGCATCTCTGAGCGCCGGTGCGAGGCATCCATGAACTTTTCTTACGGATTCATCCGTGCGCCCCTCCCCGTATCGATTAAGTAAAAGCTGATAGTCCTGTTTAGTAATGTGTCTGAGCTGCTTATCCGCACCAAACTGATGGACAAAGATATTTAGTGCTCGGCGGTACCAATCATACTGGCCATATGACAGCTTATGCTTATTATTAATATCCATCCATCGTGCAAAGTAGTCCTTGAAAGTTGTATTATTATCCATCTCAACCCCGTTATCTAGTTTGTTCACTAATTCCTGCGCCGCAAGCTGAGCTTCTTTTTTGGTGCGAAACCCCGACTTCCGGCGGCGTTTTCCGCCCGACCGGACGTCATACTGCCAGGTCGGAGACTTTAAGTCTGTGCGCTTGAATACATTGATTGTGAACATGGTGAGAGCCTCCTTTAATAGAATTTCTGACTGCTGACGACACGGCCGATAATTTGCACTTCATCATCACCATTGTAAATCTGTGGAAGATGGTCTGGATTGCTTGATTCTGGATAAAGTAAAATCTTATCGTCCCCATATCTGATCCGTTTAACAGTCGCATCATATCCATTAAGCATGACGACACCGATTTGACCATCTTCCACCACGCCGTCCTTTTCCACAATGACAATGTCGCCTTCTTTGAATTCTTTGTCCATACTATCTCCTGAGATTTTCAGACCGAATAAATCGTTCGCCAATTTAAATAGATTCTCTGGAACGTATGTATACTCGATAATATTCTCTTCCCCGTATACAGGTTTCCCTGCGGATATTTGAGATACAACAGGAACAGGTTTTACTTGAATTGGAGTGACTGGTTGAGTAGAGTTATTTTTACTCACATTGTAGCCCATTAACCACTCGCTTTTTACGCCTAGCACCTGCGCTAATTGATACACTTTATCCTGCTTTGCTTCATATCTGCCTTTTACATAATCGGTGATAGATCCTCTGCTGATACCAGACCTTTTAGATATTTCCGCTTTTGTCAGACCGCTTTCTTTGATTGCCTGCAATAATCTTTCTTGGAATAATTTGTCCATATTTTTTAACACCCCTTATATAGGTAATAATACCACAAGTACGGAAAAATAAACATATTTGTAAGGGAAACTTTCAAAAAAGTGTTGACTCAGTTTTACACGGTATGTATAGTAATGGTTGTAAGGGAAACCGAACAAGAAAAGAGGTGGAAAGATGGCAGAGGAATTCAATTATGATTTGTTGTTACAGCGCATGGATGATTATCGTTACAATCAAAGCAGACTCGCTAAAGACATGCCAATCAGCAGGACATCAATGAGTGCTAAAATTAATAACCACAATGCGTTTACACAATGGGAGATCAGGCGAATTTGCACACTACTAGAAATACCGGACAAAGAAGTAGGCAAATATTTTTTTAATAAAAATGTACGGAAAACCGTATAAATGGAGGTGAGTAAATGCTTATAGACGAACAAGCCTTTAAATCTCTTGTCCATGAAGCTGTAAAGGAAGCGCTATGCAACCAGTCATCAGAAATCTATGAAGGCTTTGCCGATGTTGAACGCTTCATCGAAATTTCCGGCATATCGAAGCACGACCTGGAGGAAAAAATCTTCCCGCATCCAGACTTTAAACAATATGTATACCAACCCGGTGGCCGCAAACGCTATATCGAAGTACAGCCCGCTATGGACAGCATTAGAAAAATTATGAGGGAGGCGAGCTAAATGATCTGGCTCTATGTATTTATTGGAGGCGTCATCTTTACTTTAGCCGCATTGCAGGTCATCACTGCCTATCAGATTGCAATGGCTTTAGTCATTGTCTGTGGAGTTACAGCGATACTGGCAGCAGCGAAATATATTAATTGGAGGTTTGAAAGATGAAGAAACTAATAGTAGGAGCAACAGTCCTAGTGACTGTAGTAGTAGTAGTAAAAAAGAAGATTGCAGAAAAGAAAATGATTTACACAATCGGTGAATCATCATCTAGATTCCAAGAACTTTAGGGTCGTACTGCTGCATTAAACCGCAGTTTTTACAAAGTACAGAAAGCATATCCGTACTAACTATTTCTGAATCATCAGTTCTAGATGTCAATAACGACACTTCAGGACGTATTTCAAAGTTTGGATTATTACAACACGGGGATGCTTGAATATTTTTTAACTTTCCTGCTGCTGAAGCCATCTGATCTCTACTGTATTCACGAGGACTCATTTTATCACCTCCCTCCTATAAGGAAGATTATACCAAAAGAAAGGAAGTATCAAATGGAGCAATTGCAAGTATTTGAACAGAATGGAGAACTTTATACAG
>NZ_ARQJ01000007.1 GCF_000385175.1 Salinicoccus albus DSM 19776
CAGTGAATGCCATTACTTATACTGAAAGTAATGGATTGGTCGAAGGCAACGTCAACCGGCTGAAAACCGTGAAAAGAATGATGTATGCTCGTGCCAAGTTTGAACTATTGCGGCAACGGATGCTTTACAAAGTGATCTGATTTTAAAAATTGATTGTGGCATTAACGAAATACATACGCGTACATTCATCAAGTTAGCGTAAGAGCCAAAATTATATTGCTCTTGACAAGGATAGAACGAATATTCAATTTGTTAATCAAATCCCCCTTATAACGGTGATATTACCTACTCATCGTTATAAGGGGGATTGATAAGTCGCATGGAAAGATACTATATTCTAACCTTTCGATCTAAAGTTTTTCATAATACTTCCAGCTTTGCGTATTGGTTTAGAGACTTTCCAGGACGTACTTTCCTTCATCTCATGATATTTCTGCTCATAGCTCTCTTTTGCACTTTGTATTTCTGCAACTCTTTCACGGTATTGGTCTCTTTCTTCCAGCACTGCCTGATATTTCTCATATTCAACTCTATTCTTTTCCGGCATATTCAGTCTGTTTCTAAGGATATATCTATAGTAGTTACTCCTCAAATACGCCACTTCTGCAATCACTGCTGAAGTATCCGGCCCATCATTAACTTCAAAAAGGTACAACTGGCCATCCCTACCAATCCCGATATCCATCCCTAATGACATGATATGTGTGCTTCGCAGTGATTCTACTTTATACGGCAGCGTCACTGCCAACTGGTTCAGTTTCTGATTAATCGCCTTCCACTGTCTGCCAAAGTTCGCTTTCAGGAACGGGACTGGTTTAGAAATTCCGCCTCCCTGATTAACATTGGAAATCACTTTCTGTCCGATACCAATCCGGATGTAATTTCTGGCACTTTCCCATTCACCATGCTCATTCTTTTCGACATGAATCCGGCAATCGAATGGTTCTCCGCCTGAAGTTCTTGACGAAACATACTGTTGCAGTACATAACCCTTTTTGGCAATCGAATGATTGAAGAACCCTTCTAGCTCTGATTCATTCAACTCGTCCTCCTGAATATTATGCCCAAGCAGATATCCATCTTCTAATTGTTCGAGGATATATATGCCTTTGCCCTGAATTCCCCATGAAGGTTTCAATACTATTTTAGAATATTTCTCCAGATATTTCTGCATGTCTTCAAAACTTTGGATTCTATGTGTCGGGATTACCAGATGTGAGAATTTAGGATCATTCAGCAGTTTTTCCTGTAACGCCCGCTTGGTCAAAACATTGTCTCGATTATCGGATAAAAAAGTTTTTCGCTTCAAATAATCAGTGATTGCTTTGTTTTTTTTCTTAAAACAATACGGAGCAATATCGATGAATGGGGGAATCCCTGTTTGTTTTTCCACCCATTCATTGTTAACAAATACTTTACCGACAACGGTATCATTTTCTATGTTTATATCGCCCGGTCTCATATATATTACTTCTATCCCATAGACCTGACTGATGAGAGAAATATACTTGGCTATCTTAGTAGGTTTTTTAAAATTTGCCATCACGCCTATAGTCATATTATTATACTCCTCCTACATCAAATAGTGTTACTCCTGAGATTACCTTCCAGATTCAATAAAAAATGAACTAGAACACTTATAAAGATACATTATATTTATTAGAGTTTCATATTTAAATTATTCACACTTAAAATTTTACTAAAATCGAATCCTAAGTCTAACTGAAACACCTTCACTCCAAACTTATTATTTGAAAACCTAATTTAAATGGTTGTTCGACTATTGAAGATTCTATTTCTTTTACAGCTTTCACTTTTGATTTTTTCGATCCTTTATAACAAATTTTGTGAAATTCATCCAACTTTGCTTCTTCTGGATTTGCCACCAAAATTTCGACATCATTACTGTTAGTTCTTTTAATATAACCTTGGATATCATTTTTTAATGCCTGTCTTCTTATGAAAGTCATATATCCAACTTTATGAATTTTACCAGTTACTCTATACCGCTTAAAATACAAATCTTTGGTTGGCGCCGGAGACACATTAACGGCATCTGTTGACCATGTTTTTAATGGTTCAATTAAACTATGATAATCGAAATAATTTAGTGATTTTTTTGCACTAATAGTTTCCGGAAAATAATAATCAACTATCGCACTAGGAACATCTTTCGGTTCTCCTTCCCAAGGAAAAGCATGGAAACTAATTTCTGCTGTAGGATTTACTTCTAGAACTACAGCTTTTTCATTTGCATTTGGATCTATAATTATATCAACACCAGCATGAGGAATGGATGGTAAAACTTTTAAAGCATTAACGGCTATACGCTTCACATCATCAGATAAATCACTTGTAGCTTCCAATGGGTCACCGCCAGCAGATAAATTACTTATTTCTCTGAGGCTTAACGTTTCCCCCTTCCGTAAAACACTATTCATTTCTAAACCATTATTTTTTAAAGCTAACTTCACTTCATAGTCTACTTTTATGGGCTTAGGTTTTAAATAAGGGTTACTTTCCCTTACCTTGTTCTTTATTTCTATTAAATCTCTTACAGTATTAACCCCATCTCCTTGTATGTTAGCAGGCACTCTATTAGTGGCCCCTATTACATTATCTCCCACCACATAAACACGATATTCCTTTCCATAATAATGCTTTTCCACAATGATACCTTTATAATTGTACCTTTTTTTGAAATCACCAATTGCATTTTTCAATTCATCAAAGTTTGAGATATTTGTATAAACACCTCTACCCATGCTTCCACTAAGCGGTTTGATAACCACTGGAAAACCGATATCTTGTGCATACACATAAATTTGGTCATCATTTACGTCAAAGATTTCCCCTTTGGGAATAGGAACATTTTGGTCATCAAGAATTTTCTTAGTTTTTTCTTTATTCTGACAAATACGAACAGTCTCATTTGAGACTTTATCTCCCCTTGATCTAAAAAAGTAATGTGTCTTTTCATCTGAAGTTAGTGAAAAATATTTTCCTTGAGTACTACCGCCCGCACGGTGCATTTTACACTTGCTAGTTTCATCTTTATACCATTCTAAACTTAAACCTCTTCGCCATCCTTCCAGAGCAATTAAATATGAACATAATTTAAATCCATTAATGCCTTCCACTACATCTTTAGTTAAATGAGGCATCAATTCAACGTTTGTGTTTTTCATGAAACTCTCCTTATAAAAAAACCATTAATAGAAATTAAACGGTTTTTATTCACTTTTTTTTAGTATTTTTACTATCAGCTATTATTTCGAAACCATATTCTACTGGTCCATTCCATACACTCTCTTCAATACTATCTATGTTCACCCTTTTTGGATATTTCGTACGAAGGAGTTCTTCAAAGTTAGCTATCTTTTCTCTTGTTCCAGCTACAACTATAAAAACTGAACCATCTGAATCATTCTTAACGAAACCATTGACGTTACAGTAAAGTGCTTTTATTCTAATAAAGTTTCGAAAACCAACTTTCTGTACTTTACCTTTAACTATAATAGATTTTACTATTACTTCTTCATTAGGTATGCTGGGCAAAGTTACCTCTTGCAAAACCCCATTCTTCAATAAGCCAGTTACTTTTGTATAATTAAAATAAAGATCAGTTGTTATTCGTTTTGAATTTGGAAAATAATAGTCGATAATTGCTTTAGGAATATCCCTTGCTTTACCTTCTAACGGAAATAAATGACCACCTAACCCAACTTTTGTATTTAGCTCAATCACTTTTCCTGAATTATCTCTATTATCCACAATCAAGTCTACTCCGGTTTCAACCAGCCCCGGCACTGCTTTCGCCGCTTTAACAGCAACATCTTTTACTTGTTCATTTAATAGGTCAGTAACATCGACAGGATCCCCGCCTGATGATATATTACTATTTTTTCTCAGCAGCAGTTTCTCTCCTATGGCCGGAATGCTATCAATTGTGTATTCATATGCCTCTATATTTCTTGTGACTTCAGCATCAATCTTTATTGGTCTGGCTCTAACACTGGGAATTTGTTTTCTTTGCTTATTTTTTTCAATAATTAATTTTCGAATAGACCTTTCCCCATCCCCAGTAATATTTGCAGGCAAACGGTTCATAGCTGCTATTATTTTTCCATCAATCACATAGATCCTATATTCTTCGCCAGGTATGTATTCTTCAACAATGACACCTTTAAAACCTAGATATTCTCGTACATGCAGCAGTGATGTTTTCAATTCTTCGGCAGTTTTAATATTAGCTATTACGCCTTTTCCCATCTTACCACTGGCAGGCTTTAATACTACAGGAAATATTAATGATCGGGAAACATCTGTTATAATTTCTTCATTTGCATGTTTCATATAATTTTTTCCTTTGGGGACAGGAACTCCTACATTATTTAAATATTCTTTTGTTTTTGTTTTACTACTTGTAATATTCATTGCTTCTGCTGTTACATTAGGACCAGTAGAGTAGGAAAATGTTATTTCTTTCTCAGTGTCTGATAAAGAATACTTGATAAGATGTTTCTGACGACGTTTTATAGTAAAAAACTTTAAATTAAGCCCCCTTCTCCAGCCTTCAAGGGCTATCGAATATATACTTAATTTATCCCCGCTCACAGTTGATGGGGTACTATTTTCTAAATGCTCCAACCATTTTTTATGACTCAAATTTGAACACTTCTTTCTTTATTTATTTATAAGAGCTGAACAACATTTAATATTAAATGTTTTTAAATTTCAAGTCCAAGTTAGCCACTGATCTAACCCCGGTATAGGGGGATTTTGAATGAATGAAGGGTGTTGACTCTCCCCTTAGAGGTTAGGCTCTTTTTACACTTTTAAAGGGGGAGAGCACATCTTTGGAATTAATATGTGTAACAACGCCTCTCCCTACGCCGCTACCCTTGGGCTTTATCACAATCGCACAAGCGGATAACCAAATGAGGCTCCATAAGTACATATCTCTTTGATTGAAGACTCATTATAATTGAAAGTTCTGCCCTTAGTGCCTATGCCCTCATATGTTTATAAGTTGAACTCTTATCTTCTGATTTTGAAATTACCTTTTTCGTTGTTTTCGTCCCCCGGGCACATACAAAATGATATTAATTCACTCCATATAAAAATTGATATTTACACTAATGAGTTTTATTTTTCAGTGAATTTCAAATTCTTGTTTGGTCTCTAAAAATAGAATTAAAGCTTAATTCGACCCTGACTCTCAATACTTCAAAATCAAATGGATACATGACCAATTTAATACTTTAAAATATTAAAATATTTAGTCGGTTCGTTTTAGATCTTTGAATAATCATTAAAATGATTTTATCGTAACATATAATTTTGCGCTATATAGCAACTTAATAATATTTCTACATATCTATACTGTTAGTTTCTCTTTAATAGCACTTAAGATCAACAGTAACAGAAACGGTCTTTATCACTATTTTTCAATTTTTCCTTTAATATTTCTTAAAGGCTTTGTCAGTTTCCAAGAATTACTGCTTTTGACACGATCCAACTCTTCCATTAACTCCTGGATTCTTTTTTCCCGATTTTTCAATTTTTTTGAATAACTGTTTTTCATATTTAGAATTTCTTTGGACAGGTCTTCATTTTCTTTTTTTATTATTTTTTCTTTGTCATTATCTTTTTTCTTAATCTTATTCAATGAATCATCATTGATTTCAAAACCAATTGAACTGACGCCATCAAAAATATCCATTTCTGATGCACTTACATTGTGCACTTTAGTCCGATTTCTAGATGATCCTCTGATGAATTCTTCAAATGAGTTCAGTGTATCTTTGTTTCCAATGGCTTCAATTTCGACACTTTCTTTGGATGAAGCGGAGATGTATCCTTTTAACTGCAGGTTTGCAGCTTTCTTTTTCAGTCTTTTTAAATAATTCGGGCCAAAATGTGTCCCTTTAATACTAATTTGTTTTTCGTATTGGGTACCTTTAGGGAACATTGGAATAGTTATTTCATCCGCATGACCAGATAAAAACAGATCTTTAACATGCTTATATTCAAAATAGAAGTTATCATTTATTTTTTTTGAACCTGGGAAATAAAAATCAATTAAGTGTTTGGGTATATCCACTGGCTGTCCTTCAAAAGGAAAAACATGCATCATGATTTCTCCTTTAGTATTAATCTCATTGACTATGCCTTCATTTTTTTCTTCATTAATGATCATATCAATAGAACCCGTCGGTAAGCCGGGAACCGAATTCAAAGCATCAACAGCATATTTCTTAAATTTTGGATCGATGCTATCTGTACAGTCTACACTTAACCTATCACCTAAGTGAGTACCGTGCTTTCTTACAAATACTCTTTCGCCTTCTTCAGGAATATAATCTAAAGTCATGTTATTTTCATTTAAAAATTCTTTCATTTCCTGGTCAATTTTTATATCTCTTTGTTTAGTGGACACATTATTGTTAATCTCAATATTTCTTTTCTTTATCAATTCTTTCATATTACTGCGCCCGTTTCCAATCACATTCGATGAGTACGACTTAGAGACCGCAATCACTTTATCCTGAATCACATAGAATCGATAGTCGACGCCACCTTCAAAGTATTTTTCTATTATTATTTCTTTGGGCTTAAAATCATTCTTTACTTTTATAAGGGAATCTTTAAGCATATCTTTAGAATTAATATGGGTAACAACACCTCTGCCGCCGCCTCTATCCGTGGGCTTTATCACAAGCGGATAACCAATTGATTCTCCATAAGTACACATTTCTCCTATTGAAGATTCATTATAATTGAAAGTTCTGCTCTCAGGTACAGGCAGTCCCTGTGCCCTCATATGTTTATAAGCTGAGCCCTTATTTTCTGCTTTTGAAATTGCCTCTTTCGTTGTTTTCGTCCCCCGGGCACATACAAAATGATATTCATTCACTCCATCAGACAGAGAATAAGTTATTGATGTGGATGGCACTCTGCCTCCGCGTTTACTATTAAAATACTTGACTCTCATACCTCTGCGCCATGCTTCCAGGGCAACTGTATAAAAAGATGTTTGATGCTTTATAACATCTGCAGGCAAAGAGTTTTTTAAATGAAACAGTTGATTTTGATTTTCCACATACTTCATCTCCAATAATACTAATTAGATTTTTTCTAATAGATATAAATTTATTTTTAGCAAGTAACTCTTTCTATAATGTCCACATTATATGTCATAGTTAATTGAGTAGCAAATATTGACCTACCCATCTTAATAATATTAAATGATTGTCCCTTTTGCTCAGAAGAGCTGTATTTGCGAACGTACGTTTGGTATAATGTAGATACACAGTCATACACTGGAAAGGGTGTTCATTATGACAAAGTATCCACGGATGAGTCT
>NZ_ARQJ01000008.1 GCF_000385175.1 Salinicoccus albus DSM 19776
GGCGGCTCCTCTGTGGTGTCTTCCTCAGTGGGCTCCTCCGTAGAAGGTTCCTGGGTGCCTTCTGATGTGGACTCTTCTGCAGTGTCTTCCTGGGTCGGTGCTTCAGTCGGTGCTTCCCCAGTCGGTGTCTCCTCTGTGGACGCTTCTTCAGATGAAGATTCTGAAGTTGATTCTTCTGAATTTTCCGCTGGAGATGACTCTTGAGTATCTTCTGATGTCGGCTCATCAGGTACGGGTTCTAAAACACTCTCAGATGTATCTTCTGTCTGCGCTTCAGTTGATGATTCCTGCATTTGTTCTTCTGCTGAATTTGCATTTGCTGATTCTGATGTATTTTGAGAGCGGTCCTGATTTTCGTCTTCAATGTCTTCCTGTCTGGTTTCATTTGTGCGATCATCCTGAACATCTGCCGGCATCAAAGTAGACTGAACCTGTGATGAAGATTGCTCCTCTTCCGCTGGTTCACCTGCATTCTCAGAATTCTCTGTTTCAACGGATACTTCCTGTGTTGTTTCTGCACTTTCTTCTTGTTTATCTATATTTTCATTACTTACTGCAGATTCTTCTTCGGATTTAGCTTGTTGATTTTGATTTTCTGTATTATCAGCACTCACTATTTCTGAAAATCCTGGAGAAATTGTCATAGAAGTCACTAATATTGTGGCGATTCCTGCTTTCACCATTTTTTCTTTCAATATAATTCCCCCCATAGCTTTGCTCATTGCTAAACGATAATAATATAATTATATTAAATGCTATCCAGAGTTTCTACAATATTTGAAAGTTGTTACACAACTTTAATATAAAACGATAATTCTTATAGAATGTTTCAGAAATATTTCAAACTGAAATCTATTGTCAATCAAATTTATACAAATTCATAAATACTTCATATTTATTTTATTAATTTGTATAAAATAAACAAAGTCTAATTATGTGTGACATCATAGGTCTTCATAATTGTATCGTATGCTGTGGATCCGAGCTCTTTGCAGACGTAGAAGAATAAAACATCACATATGACAAGCTGTGCGACTCTGCTTGTCATATTCATGTATTGAATGTTTGTCTCCTCCTCTGTAATTTCTATCGCAATATCTGATTTACGTTTCGCAATGGACGCGTGATTCTGTGTCAATATCACAGTTTTTACACCCAGCTGCTCTGCCAGTTTCACTACTTCAACCACTTCTTTTGTTTTTCCTGAAAGTGTGATGAGGAAAAGGACATCTCCCTCCCCGGCATTGGATAACCTGGTCATACAAAGATATTTATCTGATGTGAAAAATGCATTGACATTTATCCTGTGCAATTTCTGTGCAAATTCATCCCCCACATTGGCGGAATCCCCGAGTCCGAAGATGAACGTATTGCTGGCTTTTGAAAGTACTTTTGCCACTTCTGCCATCCGCGGTCTCTGCACGATTTTTTCAGTATTATGCAAAGCCTGGATTGTATTCTTAAATACCTTATCGAATATATCCTTATGTGAATCCAATTCGAGGTCAATGACCCGTGAAATATTCTCTTTCTCCAAAGTATGTAATTCCTTCGCAAGTTCGACTTTCAGCTCTTTAATCCCGGCCAGTCCGATGCGTTTTGAAAACCTCACGATCGCTGCATCGCTGGTTTCACTGTTCCTGGCTATCTCTTTTACAGGCATATTGATCACTTTTTTCGGATTGTCCACCACGAACTTTCCAATTCTTCTCTCTACCGGTGTCATATGCTCCAATCGCTTATTTATCTGACTCAATACTGAAAACATTCCCTTCCCCCCTGATCAATTGATGTGTAATTTTATAATATCAGACATTTCATGTAATTATAATAATAATTAAAACAAAAATATATTTTCTTAAATCATGATATAAATGCCGATATGATACAACAAATGATTGACTCAACTACGGGTTGTAGATAATTTTTTCATGCTCGAAAGAAGTGAGATCATACTTTGTGAGGCTAAGGAAGCAATCACCGATTTCTGTAGAGAGTTCCACACCCGTGGCTCTGTCTGAAGGGAAAATCCTTGATGACATGACCGCTTCCCCCTGATTGACAAAAATTTCAATACTTGAAACATCTACAAAAACCCTTAAATCATTTAAATCTTCTTCAAGTACTACACTCCGCTTTGTTCCATCCACATTGAGCGGCTGCTCTCCGCTGAACCCGATATCAAGAGTGAGCAGTCTTTTTTCAGTATTATAGATGAGACTCGTTGCTTCTTTCCGGCTTGTTCGCAAGTTTATATAAATTTCAGTGGCATTATTTTCCTTGATATCTACCAGCAATTCATAGCTCTCACCATAGAAATCTTTCATTTTTCTCGGATGATGAGTAATATATCCGACAGCACTGATTTCATTATGTCTTAATTTTTCCAGCGCCGAGATCGGATTCTGTCTCAATCTGCCGTTGCCGAGTGTCACCACTCTGGGTAATGTCATGCAGTTTGCCCAATGATAAGTATCAGTCGGATATGCGGTCCCGGCAATTCCCATCATGCCGATCAGCACCTGCTCTCCATTCTTGCCAACAGTGGTCCGGGGTGCATAAAAATCAAATCCATGGTCAAACTCATGAAATTCTCCGTGATCCATGACCAGAGTGCCTCTGTACAGACGGCCCATAATGTAACCTGACTGATATGCATTCCAATAACTGTACTGGTATCTGTCAATACCATGCGGACAGAATGCCAGAACATCTACGCCGTCTATAGTGAAAAAATCCGGCGATTCCCATAGGAAACCAAACGCCTCCAAATCAGTTCTAATCATTCCTCTGTACTCAAATGCACTTGACGCTTCCGTACTGTAAACAGCAGCTCTGCCATAGTCCGTGATGGTCTGGGCACCAAGAATCATATAGAATACGTCCGCTTCCTCCCAGATTGCAGGGTCCTTGAAGGATTCTGTAAATCCTTCAGGCACGCTGTCTATCAACGGAAAAACATCTTTTCTGACCTTTAATCTGTCATCCATCACTGCATGCATCTGATAAGGTACAGCCGCTCCCTTTCCGAGGATTCTTCGGCCTGTGTAAAAAATATGTACCTGTTCATCAATGACAAAAGCGGAGCCCGAGGAGGCTCCGTGACTGTCATAGATACTATCCGGCCGAATTTTAACCCCCCGGTTGGTAAATACAGCCAGGTCTTCTGAAGTCACATGATACCAGTATTCAATACCGTGATGGCTATCCAGAGGCGACCACTGATAGAATAGATGGTACAGACCATCGTGATATACAAATCCCGACGGGTGACTGAGCAGGCCTGTCACCGGCTGTACGTGATAGTTTTGTCTCCATGGACTCTCCTGAACGGTGTCGATTAATTCTGCCAGATCCTTATGTGACATATCGTCCAGCTTTCTATACGCGTTTCGAATTCTTTTCTCTTCCATCAGGAATACCTCCTAATCAGAATCCAGGGATTCTTCGACCGTTTTCTGCTCTGCTTTTAAATATCTGCGGTATCCAATTTTGGATATATATATGCTGACCTCATATAATACAATCATCGGGATCGTCAGCATAATATGTGTCATCAGGTCCGGCGGTGCAATGAGTGCCGCTATTACAAGCAGTATGAAATAGGCATATTTACGATTCTTTTTCAAAAACATCGGTGTAATAATGCCAAGCTGAGTCAAAAACAGCACCAGGATCGGCATTTGGAAAATGAAACCGAAAGGGATGACTGTTCTGAGCAGAAACCCAAAGTACTGATTGATACCGATCGTGGTTTCTATACCCATGTCGCTGGACAGATCAAATGTGAAATCTATGATATAAGGCACCAGGATAAAGTACCCAAATGCCATACCGAACAGCATCAGTACAAAGACAATCGGAATATAACTCAGCGTCAGTTTTCTTTCATTGCTATGTAGTCCCGGCGAGATGAATGCCCACAGCTGATACATGATGACGGGAAGAATGATGACAAATCCAATAATTATAATAACCATCAGATAAATCTTCAATGGGTCTGTCACCTGAAAGGCATGCATCTGAATTTCCCTTGCCCAAGGAGCATTCTGCATCTGATAAATCATCGGTTTGGACAGGAAAAAACCGACGACCAGAGCAGCGATAAAGAAGTACATCACTATGAGCAGTCTTTTTCGAAGCTCCTCCAGATGTTCGGTGAATTCTCTTTTTTCCTCATCTCTCATTTTACCATGTCACCTCTTTAAAAAAAGGCGGCTTTCGCCGCCTTGACCTCTATGTCTTGGATTCGATTTTCTTCTGCTGTTTTTCTTTATCTTCCTCTTCGTCTTCTTCATCATCAACAGCAAGGCCTTTTGTGGCATCTTTAAACTCTTTTAGCGTTGATCCCATCGCTTTGCCGAATTGCGGCAGTTTTTTCGGTCCGAATATGATCAGAGCGACAACTGCGATAACAATCAGGCTTGTAGGACCTACCGCCATCAATGTGTTTGGTAATAATACCTCCAACATTTTATCTCCCTCCTAGAAATGCTTCATATAAAAGAATAACGCCTGTAATTCAACACTTAAATCGATGTTGTGTACATAAACCTCATCGCTGATATCAAGTTTGATTGGTGTAAAGTTAAGTATTCCCCTGATACCCGCTGCTACAAGTCTTTCCGCCATATCCTGTCCGGAATCAGCTGGCAGTGTAAGAATCGCTGCATCTATACTCTGTTCACTCACAATTTTTTCAAGCTCATCAGAATGAAAAATTTTGGTATCATTGATTACACTGCCAACGATGCTTTCATTCCTGTCAAATGCTGCTATTATATTCATTCTATCATTAATACTGCTGAATTTATAGTTCAATAATGCACTGCCGAGATTTCCGGCGCCAATAATTGCCACATTCCTGATTTCATTACCATGTATATGTTCAGTGAAAAATTTCAGAAGGTTTTTAACGTTGTAACCATACCCCTTTCTGCCCAGTTCCCCGAAATAGGAAAAATCTCTTCGGATGGTTGCAGAATCAATATCAAGCGCTTCACTAATTTCTTTTGAAGATACTCTGTCAGTCCCTGATTTCTCTACTTCTTTGAAGTATCTGTTGTATAAAGGGAGACGCTTCATCGTTGCGTTTGGGATTCTCTTTTTACTGTTCAAATGTCCCACACCTTTTCTATTACCTCTGTTGATACATTATAGCATATCTCCTTTTTCCGAGTGTAGTGTTATTATGGTTATTCTATCGTTTTTTTGACTGTTTTATTGTAAAATTGAAGGTGTGGGGGAATTACAATGATAGTGATGCAGCTTGCTAATATAAAAAAATCTTTCGTTACCGAATTGATTTTTAAAAATATCAATTTAGAAATAAAGTCCGGAGAGACACTTGGTATCGTCGGAAAAAATGGTGCCGGAAAGACGACGCTTATGAAAATCATGGCGGGTGACCTGTCCTATGATGAAGGGACCCTTTCCGTTCCGAAAAATACAAGTGTCGGGTATTTAACCCAGCAGATGACTTTGGAATCCAACCGGACAGTACATGAAGAAATGTTGAAACCATTTGCTGATCTCCTCGAAGTGCGCAAAGAAATGGAAGAGATTACGCAATGGCTGTCAGCACATGAATACGGCCACCCGGATTATGATGATCAATTGAATCGGTTTGAATCTCTGCAAAACCGCTTCGAAGCAAGTGACGGTTATAACATTGAAACTAAGATTAAAACCGTTATGACAGGCTTAAATTTCAGTCCTGATGATCTAAACAGGCATGTAGAAGCATTTTCAGGCGGCCAAAAGACACGCCTTGCCCTTGGCCAGATGCTCCTCTTCAGCCCGGATCTGCTGCTGCTCGATGAACCGACCAATCACTTGGATATGACTACCGTGGCCTGGCTGGAACAATATTTGAACAGTTTCAAAGGCGCAGTGGTCATCATCAGCCATGACAGATACTTTCTCGACCGGACGGTTGATAAGATTTTCGAAGTCGAAATGTTTAAGGGAACACTTTATCACACCGATTATTCCAGGTATACAGTGGAAAAAAGAAAACAATTCAACCTGGAGATGAAAGCGTACGAAGAGCAACAGAAGGAAATTGAGAAACTGGAAACCTTCGTTGCTAAGAATATCGCCCGGGCATCAACAAGCAACATGGCCAAAAGCAGACGAAAAAAACTTGAAAGCATGGACAGAATAGAAAAACCAATGCAGGACAGTAAAAACGCAAACTTTTCATTCGATATACAGAAAGAAAGCGGTAATGATGTGCTCAGAGTTAAAAATCTGAGCATCGGTTATGAACAGGTTTTAAATGAATCGATCAGCTTCAGTGTGGATAAAGGGGACCGTGTCGCTGTAATCGGTCCGAATGGTATCGGCAAGTCAACGCTTGTGAAAACCATTGCAGGGGTGACCCCGGAACTCGAAGGAGAAATAGGTTACGGTGCAAATGTGTCCATTGGCTATTATGATCAGAAACAGGCGGAATTCACCTCCAGCCGGACAGTCCTTGAAGAACTGTGGCATGAATACCCACACATGAACGAAAGTGACGTGAGAGCAATTCTCGGCAGGTTTTTATTCACCCAGGAGGAAGTGAAGAAGACTGTAAATGACCTGAGCGGCGGAGAAAAAGCCCGTATACAGCTGGCGAAGCTGATGCTTGAGAAAAATAATCTGCTGATACTGGATGAACCGACCAACCATCTGGATATCGACAGTAAGGAAGTGCTCGAGCGTGCGCTGCAGAATTATCCGGGAACAATCGTTTTTGTTTCCCATGACAGATACTTCATTGACCGTATCGCATCCACAGTAATTGAGATGGGGGAAAGGGAGATTGGCGTATATAACGGAGATTACAGTTATTATAAACACAAAAAAGAAGAGTATGAAGCCACACAACTAAAAGAAGAAAGTACAAATAAGAGCAATGGAGCTGCAAACAGTTATGAAGCACAGAAAAAACTGCGGAATGAGCAGCAAAGACTGGAGAAAAATGTCGCCAAAATAGAAAACGATATTACAAATACCGAAAGTGACATCGAATCTATTGAACAGGAACTGTTAAAACCTGAGGTCTATGAAGACTATGAAAAAGCACAGGAATACAATCAAAAGCTGAATGAAAAAAATGATGAGCTGGAATCGTTGATGGCAGCCTGGGAACAGGCAGAGGAACAGCTGGATGATGAATAGAGCGTGCCAATGATTATGCACGCTCTTTTTTTATAAGGTATCAATCAGATGTTCGGCAGAATAAGTCATTTTTTCTAAAATTGACTTAATCACAAAGTTATACACATCAAAAGACGCTTTCGTTGCACATTTGTGCTATTTATCCACAAAATCAACACTTCCCATGAAAGTTATACACAATTAAATCCACAGCTGTTTATAAGTTATCCCTCTATTATCCACCGTTTGCCCACAACTTATCCACAGATTGTGGATTAAACATATGTTCCAGGTTGACAGTTATATCATAAGTATTAAAACAGTGTCTATGAATATATGTTCCCTTCATAAAAAATTCCGGCATCTGAATTTCGATGCCGGAGAATACTCAATATGCAATTTCTTCAATATCAATATAATTTCTGCCATTCAGATCCAATGCAGCAAAATGTTTTTTCTTGTATAAATGGTATGCGGCAGCACCAATCATCGCTGCATTGTCTGTACAGTACTTTAACGCGGGGATGCTCAGCTGAATATTTTTCACATCGCATAGTTCTTCAAATTTTGAACGCAGCCCTTTATTGGCCGCCACACCGCCGGCAACAATCAGCTGATTGACATCACAGCCTGCAACAGCGTCCATCGTCTTTTTGGTCAACACGTCCACAACACTCTGCTGGAAGCTTTGTGCGACATCTGCGGTGTTTACTTCAATATCCTTTTGTTTGTAATTATGCAGTGTATTAATCACTGAAGATTTTAATCCGCTGAAGCTGAAGTCATAACTGCCGGGCTCTAAATAAGGCCTTGGAAAATTAAACGTATCTTCACCTTCAGATGACAGACGATCTATATAGGGGCCGCCGGGATAAGGCAGCCCGATGACTCTTGCCACTTTGTCATAGGATTCTCCCACCGCGTCATCACGCGTTTCTCCCATCACTTCAAAGGAAAGATGGTCTTTCATATATATAAGCTCGGTATGTCCGCCTGAGACGATCAGGGCCACGAGCGGAAACTTCAGTTCCTCTTCCAATTGATTGGCGTAAATATGGCCTGCAATATGATGAACCGGTATTAACGGAAGATCATGGGCGAAGCTGAATGCTTTTGCTGCATTAATGCCGACCAGCAGCGCACCGATCAATCCTGGCCCTTCTGTGACCGCCACAGCTGTCAGATCTGCCGGTTTTAAATCTGCTTGGGCCATTGTTTCTTCAATAACCATCGTAATGCTTTCTACATGGTGTCTGGAAGCAACTTCCGGGACCACACCGCCAAACCGCTTATGACTTTCTATCTGGCTGATGACTACATTCGAAAGTATGTCGTTCCCATTTCTGACAATACTGCAAGCTGTTTCATCACAACTTGTTTCAATGCTCAATATAATTACGTCTTCAGTCATTCAATTTCACCCACATCACATGTGCATCCTTTCCCGGTCCGTAATAGTTTTTACGTACGCCCCCGTAGTTGAAGCCTTCCTTTTCATATAAATTCATAGCTGCAGTATTATCTACACTGACTTCCAGGGACAGTATGTCAGCCGACTGTCCAGCATAAGCCTTGGCATGGACAAGCAGCCGCTCACCGTATCCATTTCCCCGTGCTTCTCGTGCAATCGCTATCGTTGTGATCTGACTCTGATCAACGACCAGCCACATCCCGCAATAGCCGACAATTCGGCCGGCGGCTTCCAAAACAAAATAATGGGCAAATTCATTTACTGATAACTCTCTTAAAAATACTTCCAGCGTCCACGAAGTATTGGGAAATGATGCAGATTCTATCGCATGGACATTTTCAAGGTCCCCGATTTCCATTTTTCTTATAACCGGTTCTTTTCCAACCAATTTCTTTCAGCCTCCGATACTCTTAAATATTCGGGTACCAGCTGATGCACGCCCTCACTTTTCAAAGCGGCCCGGTATTTCTCAACCGCAGTAATTCTGGGCACAGTATGCGTGAATTCCCCAGCCCCTGCACTGAATTTCTCATCGCGATCAAGCAGCACTTCCGGTGAATTGAATGATTTCAATTTCCCTTTAAGAGCGTCGAAACTCATGTACTGAGGCTCAACCAGTATTTCATAACAATCTTCTTTTATCTGATAAACTGCACCAAATACATTGCCACGCCTGCCATCAAAAACGGGAGCAAATATGCCTTCTCTGCCGGTTGAAGCGGCAATGACAAACAGGGAAGATACAGAATAAAGTTCGACTCCCAATGAAAAAGCCAGCGTTTTAGCGGCAGTCACGCCAATCCGTACCCCGGTGTAAGACCCGGGCCCTCTTGCAACGATGATCCGATCTATCTTTTTTTTATCGATATCAGCGATTTTGAACAATTTATCAACATAATCCATGATTGTTCCTGAATGTGTTTTTTTTACAGTTGCATTGATTTCGGCAATCAATGCATCATCACGATTAAGTGCAATTGAGAGCGGCCTGTTGGAAGTATCAATCAGAAGAGATATCATTTTTAAAGTCCTCCAGTTGTGATTCATAATATTCCCCGTAAGATGTGAAAGTAAATATTCTGCTGTCATCCAAATCATTTCTAATGTTAACAGACATACAATCGTCCGGCAGAAATTCTTCGATGAACTGCGGCCATTCTATGATACAGACATCACTGCCGTTAAAGTATTCATCAAATCCCAGGTCCTCCCCGCTGCCTTCGAGTCTGTAACAATCCAGATGATGAATCATAAACTTTCCTTGATAGGATTTGATGATATTAAATGTCGGGGAACTCATCCTCCGTTTAACACCGAGTGAAGGTCCCAAATACTGGGTAAAAGTTGTTTTCCCGGCACCCAAATTGCCGTACAGCAGAATGACTGTCCCTGGTGTAATCACCCTTGCCAGAGTTTCTGCAACGGCTTTTGTCTCTTCCAAATCGTTTACCTTTACTTCCAGTTCCATATCCCAACCACCTGTAAATATATGCTTATTTTCCATTATACAAAAAAAGAGACCGCATGGGTCTCAATCGCTATGTACTGCCCGGCAGCGTCCTACTCTCACGGGACGTCAGTCCAACTA
>NZ_ARQJ01000009.1 GCF_000385175.1 Salinicoccus albus DSM 19776
CGGATCCGCTCTTACGCGGCGTTGTCTGCACAACAACAGCACGGATCCGCTCTTACGCGGCGTTGTCTGCACTACAACAGCACGGATTCGCTCTTACGCGGCGTTGGCTGAACCACAACAATATCCGGCATCAACCTTATAACTGTCATCTGATACGATGGCCACCGCCACCGCCACCGTCACCCCATCCCCACAAATCCACAAAAAAGCAGCAGGTGTCAGATCTTAGAGAGATCTGCCCGCCTCCTGCTGCTTTCCTTCATATAAATATTTGACCAGTTTTTCTGTTGCCCACCCGTCTGCGTATTTGTTCCATGTTTCATCAAACAACAGGATTTTCTCTTCTTTAAAGTCTTCTTTTCTGATGGTGTCGATCATTTCTTCGGCGGTATAAACGACCGGTCCGGGGACGAATGTTTCATAGTCGAACCAGATGCCGGGACTGGCTTCATATGCTTTCAAATCGTACGCGAAGAACACCATGGGCCGCCCCAGGATAGCGAATTCAAACGGGATGGATGAATAGTCTGTGATGAGGAGGTCAGTGATAGCCAGAAGTTCAAAAATATCCTGCCCGTACGATACGTTGGTGGCGAAGGAATTGTTTTCATACCCTTCGAACCGGACGGACGGATGCACGCGCAGCAGCAGATGGTACTCGTCGGAAAAGGCCTGTTCCAGTTTTTGTACGTCCCGCTTGATGTCTTCAAGCTCGACAGAGCCTTTATCCCTGAAGGTTGGGGCGTAGAGCATCACTTTCCTGCCCCTGAGCTGGGGCATCTGCGCCTGCATCTTTTCCGCCGCCCTGTCCATCCTTCCCTGTGAATAAAAGAAATCGGTGCGAGGGATGCCCGTTTTAAGCAGGTTCTCTTCACCCGCATCGAATGCTTTCTCGAAGATTGCACCCATGTGATCGGAACTGACCACGATTTTGTGAAATCGGCTGTATACTTTCTTGAAACGCCGGTGTGAAGCAGCCGTCCGCCTGATCGTGTTCTTGTCTTTGAAACCGAACAGTTTCACCGCCCCGTTGGCATGCCACAGCTGGATGCATGTCGTCCGGTCTTTGAAATTACAGGCGGCCAATACGACCTGATAATTGTCGACAAACACAAATTCCGAGGTGGCCAGATGATAGATGCCTCTGAGGGTTCCCGGAATGTTTGAAGTTTTAAAATTGATGCAATTATCTTCGCCAGTCCCCTCAAACCGGTACCTGCACTTGTGATCCCGCAACACAATGATTTTGGACGAAGTACGTTTTTGTACTTCGTCCATCACAAACTGTATGTTGTCCCCGAATGAGGCGATCATCACCGTTTTGTGCTGCACCGGAAATACGCTGCAGAGTGTGAAGATGACCCTGGAAACGAATACATACAGGTTCACAACAATATCCTTAGCCATGTTTCTGCGCTAGATCTTCCCGCGTTTTCGTGGTGGATACGCCTTGTGTTCTCGGGAGATAAACAACATCGCAATAATCTTTAAGGAAATCAAATTCACCTTTCCAGTCATCGCCCATGACAAATATATCGACACCATGTGCCTCAACATCTTTGATCTTCTGATTCCATGTGTTTTCCGGAATGACTTCATCGACATACTCGATGGCTTCGAGTATGGCCTTTCTGTCCTCAAAGGAATAATAGGCGTCTTTATGCTTCAAACGGTTGAATTCATCTGTCGAAACGGCTACAATCAGATAGTCTCCGCGTGATTTGGCGCGACGCAGCAGATTGATGTGCCCCATGTGGATCAGATCGAATGTACCGTAAGTGATTACTTTTCTGAGTGCTTTTGTTTTTAATTGAGTTATATTTTTCATTTTTTCGTGTCCTCCTTGTATATCTTTTGTATAATGGCAAAAGGTACACATGGTATCATTGTAAAGGTTAGATTAATTTTCCGTAAAGATTATTAACTGATTATAACATGTTTCATATAAAAAATATAATAATTAGGTGTGAATCGCATGAAATTCATTAAAAAAACTGCCTTCCGCATCTACAGAATACTGTTTTGGCTCTGCGGCAAAACCCTTGGGACGGATCCTCGACTGATCATGTTCGAAAGCTTCCTCGGCCGGCAGTACAGTGACAACCCGCGGGCCCTCTATGAATATATGGCCCGGCACCATCCGGAGTACAAACTGCTGTGGAGCGCAGACGGCAGCAGCACAGCAATTTTCAGACATCACGGCGTCCCCTGCGTCAAACGTTTCAGCCCGGCCTGGATGTTCCATATGAACCGGGCGGCGCTGTGGATCACCAACAGCCGCCTGCCGCTGTGGATACCAAAACCGAGAGGGACGACTTATCTGCAGACATGGCATGGGACGCCGCTGAAAAAACTCGGCACGGATATCACCACCGTACATATGCCGGGCACAGATACACAGAAATATAAGCAGAATTTCACCACCGAAGCCGCTAAATGGGACTATCTCATATCACCGAACCGTTATTCAACCGATATTTTCAGGCGCGCATTCGGATTTAATGGTAAAATACTTGAAACGGGCTATCCGCGGAATGATTTTTTATCCACAGGGAATGATATAAATACAATCATCACGCTTAAAAAACGGCTCGGGCTGCCGTTGGACAAAAAGATCATCCTCTACGCGCCGACATGGCGCGACGACAGCTTCCATGCCAAAGGCAGGTACAGATTCGACCTCCAGTTCGATACCGAGCGGATGTTTGAGGCACTGGGGGACGATTACATCATTATTCTCAAGCTGCATTACCTGGTGGCAGAACAGCTGGATCTCAGTCCATACGATGGTTTCCTGCACGACGTCTCAAAACATGAGGATATCCGTGAACTCTATGTGATGGCCGACATCCTCATCACAGACTACTCCTCCGTGTTCTTCGATTATGCAAACCTCGGACGGCCCATGATATTCTATGTGTATGATATCGACAATTACCGGGACAAACTCCGCGGCTTCTACCTGGATTTCGAGGAAAAGGCACCCGGGCCGCTGGTCAAAACGACCGAAGGGCTCATCCGGGCGATCAAAACCAGTGACCCGCAAAACTTCAACCGGACGTACGACATCGATGGCTTCCGGGAGAGATTCTGCGACCTCGAGGACGGCCGGGCATCGCAGCGGGTGAGTGAGGAAATCATTCGTCATTTAGAAGAAAAGAATGTATAATCCAACACCGATGGATGAAATGGTTGTGAAAAAATGAAATCACTATGGATTGTATTAAAGGAACAGTTTAAGAACTTTTATCTCATCAGACGATTGTCGATGTATGATATCAAAAGCAGAAACAAAAACAATTATTTAGGCATTGTGTGGGAAGTGCTCACACCGGTCATCAGCATCCTCATCTACTGGTTCGTCTTCAGTACGCTGAGACAGCGTGAACCGATTGAAATGGGCGGCATGGAAGTGCCGTTCTTCTATTGGATGGCGATCGGCTTCATCGTATGGACATTTTTCTTCCGCTCGAGCATCGAAGGCTCGAAATCCATCTACACCCGGTTGAAAATGCTGTCCAAGATGAACTTCCCGCTCAGTGCCATACCGAATATTGCGATATTCTCCAAATTCAATACGCATATCCTGCTGCTGACGCTGGCATTTATCGTCCTGCAGATCGCCGGATACTACATCAATATCTACTATATCCAGCTGATCTATTTCATCTTCGGCACGTATGCACTGATTTTCTCGTTTGCACTGATCACATCCACGCTCTCCACACTGGTGCGGGATGTCCATCTGCTGCTCAACTCGCTGCTGCGCATGCTGCTGTATCTCTCAGGGGTGCTCTGGCCGCTCACGCTGCTGTCAGACTTCCCGCTGCTGATGCAGCTCATGCAGCTGAACCCGCTCGTCTATCTCATCGAAGGGTACCGGGCCGTGTTCTTCGGCACAGAGTGGTACATTGTGACGCATTGGGAATATACCCTCTACTTCTGGGGGCTCATCTTCGTCATGATCCTGATCGGTTCGAAGCTGCACGTAACGTTCAGACGGAATTTCATTGATTATCTATAAGAGGGGTTTCGCATGACAAAAACAATTATCACGAGAAATGTATCCAAAAAGTATAAGATGTACAGTAGCCAGAAGGAGCGGATTACAGATCTCCTCAGTCCGCGCGGCCACGGCAAACCATTCTATGCCTTAAACGGCGTCAATTTCGAGGCGGATAAAGGCGATGTCGTCGGCTTTATCGGCATCAACGGTTCGGGCAAGTCCACACTGTCCAACATCATCGCCGGCATCGTGCCCGAATCGGGCGGCGAGGTACTCGTCAACGGCCAGACGGCGCTGATCGCCGTCGCCGCCGGACTGGATGAAGACCTCACCGGGCGGGACAACATCGAATTGAAATGTCTGATGCTCGGCTTCTCTAAGCCAGAGATCAAGGAGCTGGAGCCGCATATCATCGAGTTTTCCGAGCTTGAGAATTTCATAGACATGCCGGTCAAGTCCTACTCCAGCGGCATGAAGTCCCGCCTCGGATTTGCGATCAGTGTCAATGTGGACCCGGATGTCGTCATCATTGATGAAGCATTATCCGTCGGAGACAAGGCATTTGCTGAGAAGAGCCTGCAGAAAATGATGGAATTCAAGCACCAGGGCAAGACGATTATCTTCGTCAGCCACTCCATCCGACAGGTGAAGAACTTCTGTGACAAGATTCTGTGGCTGGAGTTCGGACGGGTCAAAGCATTCGGCGAAGTCAAGGACGTCATCCCGCTCTATGAAGCTTTCCTGACCAAATGGCAGTCCATGACCAGAGAGGAACGGAACCACTACCGGCAAAAGGTCATGCAGCGGGATACCGGCACCGATCATTATAAGCAGTACGGCAACCTGCTGCTGCTGGAAGATGAGGAGACCCTGGAAGGCTCCCATACCTACTCCATCCGGCCGGTCAGCCGGCTCGCCCATCTGAAGGGCGACAGCACAGAGATCTACGAGTCACCCGACAGTGATGAAAATACAAAACCCCCGCAGAAATATAAAAATAAGGTCTATTATGTCAAACGCGAATCCACCTATCACTTTGAAAACTACTACCTGCTCAGCACAAAGCCGAGCGCCCGCGACGGGGTCGTCGGCTGGATCCGGTCGGAAGAAACCAGCTCACATGCGCATACTTTCGTTGAGCATGATAAGAAGACATTCACCCTGCTGGGCGGGGGCTTTGCGGCCTCAGAGCCATGGGGCGGCCAAAAGCAGTACATCCACGAATCACTGGAACATCATGCCGGCCGCACCTTCCAGGTGGATGAAACCGTACTGGTCGGCAGCAATATATGGTACAGGGGGATCATTGAAGGTGAAGAGACACCGGTGTGGATCCATCAGGATCATGTCATCGGCGAAGACGAAACAGACCGTTCAGACGGCTGACAGACGCCGCCGGTTTTTATTAATCAAAGAAGAGAGGTGAACGCGATGCCGGGTCACTATGACACAGCAACGCTCATGGATATCGACTTTATCCATACGACGAACGAAGAATTTTTGAATAAAACCGTATATCCGTGTCTGGCGCATGAAGAAAAATGTTTCATCGTCACGGCCAACCCGGAATTCGTCATCGAAACGCGGGATCATCCGGATTTCAAGGAAGTGGTGCAGCATTCAGATTATGTGCTCGGGGACGGCATCGGTATCATCAACGCATCCAGACTCATGGGGAATCCCCTGCCCGAACGGATCAGCGGCATTGGTGTGATGTACAGAATGCTTTCCCATGCAGCGGAAAATGGTTACCGGGTGTTTTTCCTGGGGGCGGAGGAAGAAACCAGCAGACAGGCCGTGGAAAATGCCAAAAAGAAGTTCCCCGGCCTCAACATCGTCGGCAGACATCACGGGTTCTTCGATATGCGTGATGCATCGATTCCCCGCTATGTGCACAGCACGCAGCCGGACATCGTGCTGGTGGCTCTGGGGATGCAGCGCCAGGAAACCTGGATCCTCGACCACCTCTCAAAATTTGATAAAGGTGTATTCATGGGTGTCGGGGGCAGTTTTGACGTATTGGCAGGCAAAGCAAAACGTGCACCCAAAATATGGATCAGACTGCAGATGGAATGGCTGTACCGCCTGATCAAGGACCCCAAACGGATCAGACGGGTGATGAAAGTCGCTGAATTCATGCTGCTCCACATACCGGTGATCGGACGCATTTTGAAATTTTTCGGCATATACAAGAAAAAACCCAGATGAGGCAGGGGCGGCATACATATAAGCCCTGTCTCCGACCCTTTTGATGGACGTCACGCCGTATTAAACTTTCATAATGACGAAAATAAGACTTCCAGTATTTTGAGTCTGATCATCTCAAAATACTGGAAGTCTTCTTTGTGAAATATTAAGTCCTGCCGCTGCGTCCCGTCATAATTCATTTGATCCGTTCCGGCTGGCGCGTCGTTATCGGCACATCTTCGAAAATTTTTTGGGCATTATCTCTTAGGGTCTCGGCATAATCTTCCCCGAGCTTTTCATCGATGATCTTAAACGCTTCTCTCAGCATGAACGGTCTGACCTCGGCATGGTGGGCATCACTCGCCACGACATGGATCAAGTTGCTTTCGATCATCTTGAACGCCGTCTCCTGGAATTCCCCAAAATCTCCCGATACAGACGCAGCTGTCACCTGGGCAAGCGCGCCTTTATTGACCAGCTGATATAGAAGTTCCGGATTACTGGCGATTTCCGCGCAGCGTTCCGGATGGGCGATCACCGGCGTATATCCCGCTTCGATGATTTCGTCAATCACCGTCTCATAAAACGGCGGCAGCGCATCAAAAGGCATTTCCACAAGCACGTACCGCGAATCATTTAATGAAGTATCAAAGCCGCGTCTCAGATCTTTGACAATATGCTCATTGATGCGGATTTCCTGACCATGATGCACGTTCACAGACAGATTGTTGTCCTCAATCAGCTTGTCGATCTCCTGAAGCTTCTCAATCACTGTTGATTTCGGTGTCATATAGTGCCCTGCATAGTGATGCGGCGTGACCATGATATGCGTGATGCCCTGGTCAATCGCCTGGTGCAGCAGATTCAAGACTTCATCCTCCGACTGCGGACCATCATCCACATTCATCAGCAGATGGTTATGGATATCAATCATTACATCATTCATCTCCAAAATTATAATATGATACATTCCCATCATAGCATTTTGGAACGGATTCACGAAACGACGTGCCATTTGGGGGAATAAAAATCCGATGACTTAGAACACGACTTTATTCTGTTGACTCCCCTTTGAGTTTCTCTTTGATTGTAAAAATTTCTTTATCGTGCTCTGTGATCTTATACTTGTAATACTTCTGCTCTTCCTTAATCTCCGCAAGCTCCGTATTTCTTTCAGAATTGTAAACCACTTGCGCTTGAATCATATCCAGTTTTTGCCCCAGGCTGGCCCGTGCCTGTCTGGCTTCCTCAAATTCTTCCGTCATTCGGCGATCCATGTCGTCGAGCCGATGCTCCATTGTTTCAAACCGCTGGTCAATTTTCTCAAAGCGATTTTCTATGGATTCAAAACGTCGGTCTATCGTTTCAAACCGTTGATCCATAGATTCAAATCGTTGATCAATGACCTCAAACCGTTGGTCAATAGATTTAAACCGTCGATCCATTTTCTCAAAACGTCGGTCTATAGCATCAAATCGTTGGTCAATGACCTCAAACCGTTGGTCAATAGCATCAAATCGCTGGTCCATTTTCTCAAAACGCTGATTCATACCCTCAAGTAACTGCAAGACCTTCTGTTCAAAATTATTTTCAGCCAATGTCAGCCATCCTTCCATTCACATCGATTTGCAAAGCTTCATTGCGAAAACCCTCAGCAAATACCGCGCACCCACGCACACAGACACTCACACATACTCGAATCTATTATATCACATCCAGCTCCCCGCGCTTCTTACCTTTTCTGTCCCACGATTTCATACACACTGAAGAGCCGGTCCAGAGCCATTTGCTTATTAAAAAAAGCATCCACCACCCTGCTGCCGATGTCTGCGGTCCGTGCGTATACTGCTTCATCTTTCATGAGTATATCCAGATCGGCTCAGGGTAACGATTTCAACAACATCATTATGGATACAACAATTCAATTTATTTTTTAAAAACAACTTCTCCTGCAACGATTGTCTGTTCTACCAGTCCATCATCAAGCATGACAGTTTCATCCAATGGGTTTTGTTTCAGTACAACAAAATCTGCCAATTTACCTTCCTCTATACTGCCTTCATCTCCCTCTGTGCCGTTTAACTTTGCGGCGTCAATTGTCATTTTCCTGTATGCTTCTGCTCGGGAGAGTTTCTGATGCTGTCCAAGGATTTCACCGTTTCTTGTTTTTCGTTCTGTGACGATTTTCATCGAACCGAGCGGGGATACATCGGTCACGGGACAGTCTGAATGAATGGTGAACGTCATGCCTTGATCCTCCGCCCACCTGACCGGGTTCATATCCTGCACTCTCTCAGGTCCAAGTGAATAATTCTTGTGGATGTCTCCAAAATAATATAAATGGTTGGAGAAAAATGATCCGCCGATGTTATTGTCCACCATCTCCTGTATATCTTGGGGGGTGACTGTCTGGATATGTTCCACCCGGTTCATTACCTCTGTTGTTTTCGTGCTCCTGGTATTCTTGTAAGCTTCTATCACGGTTCTGGCTGCATAGTCACCATTGGCGTGGGTAATGAGGGGGAAACCGCGTGCCTGGAATTCGTGATACAATGCCTCCAGCGCATCCTGCTCCAGCTGCAGCTCATCCGATGGGGCGCCATTATAGTAATCGCCGCGGATGGAGGCGGTATTCAGCTGGATGGAACCGTCACTGAAAAACTTTGCCCCTTCAAGTGTGCTGTAGCCATTGCTTAGTGTTTCAAATTTCTTTTCCAGTTCCTGCGCTGTAGCGTCTTTAAGCTCCGGCATATTTTGCAGCATATTATAGTCGATTGCCCATCGCGTTCTGATTTTCTGCGGTTTTTCCAAATATTTAAGCAGACCTTTGTAATCCGTTTCTCCGGCAAGCATACCGACAAACATTTCTGTCGTGTTGGTAATGCCTTTTGAAAGATAATCTTGGGCGCCCGCTTCGATATTTTCAGCCAGCATGGTGCTGTCGGCATCAGACAAAATCGCCATGAGTTTCGCCATGGCTGGAAACTCAAACAATCCGCCATTGACCTGCCCATTTTCATCCCTGCCGTACCGGCCGCCCTTTGGATCCGCTTCATCCAATCCAACACCAATCAGTTCAAGAGCTTTCGTATTTACTGTCCCCATGTGCGCTGAATTATGCTGGATATAGATTGGGATTTCAGTGGAAATCCGGTCGAGATCAAACCGGTCAGGGTGCCTGCCTTCATCCAGTTCATATTCGTTGTAGCCGTACCCTCTCAACCAGCCGTCTACCAGCAGTTGGTTTTGATCAGCCTTAAATTTTTCAATGATTTCACTGATGCTTCCAACGTTCTCCGGGGAACAATCCAATTGTTTGCGGAATGAACTGTAAGTGATCAGATGACTATGGGTATCAATGAACCCTGGAGACAGATATTTCCCCTTGAGATCAAGCGCCTGTTCATCTTCTGTCCATTCCGTCTGTCCAGCAATACTCGTAACTCTGCCATTCTCAATTTCCAATGCGGCCAAAAACGGTTTGCCATTGATCACATCAATGACGTTTGCATTAATTATCCTTTCAAACATCAGATTTTTGCTCCTTTATCATCGATTCATCTTTTGCCAGTTTATGTTTCATCGCCGTCTGCACCAGCTCCGACTGATCATGAGCGGTCAGCAGGCTGGTAATGATCAGCACTGCAAATGAAAATACGTAGCCGGCAAGCGCCTGATCAAACGGCAGACCCGTCAATGGATAGATGATGATAAAGGCGAATGAACTCAGCATGGTGATCAGTACTGCCTTTTTTGTCACCCGTCTCCAGAACATGATCGCCAGGAATGGGAAGACCAGGACCACACCATTAACCATCAATGCCCATCTGTAAGCATCGTTGATATTGGTAACAAAAGCCGCGGCACCGAGACCAAGTAAAGTGATGAATACCACAGTCAGCCGTGAAGCCAGTAACAGTTTTTTATTCGACGCTTGAGGGTTGATGAGGACCTGATAGAAGTCCCTTGTCAGGTTACTTGCGCCCTGCAGATTGAATGATGTCGCTCCAGTCATCAATGCAGCTAACAACGCTACAAATATGATTCCGGCAACTGGCGCGGGCAGCAGTTCATTCGTTACATAGGAGAACACCAGATCCTGAGACATATTCAAATCCACAAACTGTCGGGCGGATGCCCCGATTAAGAACGGGAGAAATGCAACGACAGCAACAATCACATGACCAATGATGCCTGCTTTCAATGCCGTTTCTTCATCTTTAGCCGCAAAAATACGCTGCCAAGTGGACTGCCATACCAGATAAAACGGTCCAACGGATAATGCGTACAGAAGAGTATCTGAAAGACCTTCCTGACTGACCGGGCTCAAGTATTCAAACGGTGTGCTGGCAATCAGTTCACCCAGTCCGCCCACATGCATGATGATGGTCACTGTAAGAACAATGAGCCCGAATATGATGATCAGCGCCTGCACTGCATCTGTAATGATTGTTGCCGGCAAGCCGCCTAAAATGGAAAAGGCAAGGATCAGTATTGTACTGACGATCAGACCGGTATTCAACTCCCACCCCATAGTGATATTGAATACTGTGGACATACCGATCAATTGCAGTGCCATTGTCGGTACAGAGTATACAAATGCCGAGATAATAGAAGGAATAATCCCAGTTTTTCCGCCAAACCTGACAGTAAACAGATCAGCAAGCGTAAACAACTTCTGTCTCCTTAGCGGTTTGGCAAAAAGTATGACAAGCAGCAGACTGAATATGTATGCCACAAGCGCAAATTTGAAGTATCCAGAAAGGCCGACAGTAAAACCGAGCCCTACCCAGCCGATAAATACAGCAGCCCCTGCATTGGTGCTGATGATCGTTCCGGTAATCTTCCAAAAACCAGTGCTCCACGAACCGATCATATAGTCTTCATAAGTTTTGATCCTAAAATAATAATACAGGGCCACGCCCAGCATGGCCCCGAAATATAAAACGAAGTAAGCGATATACCAAAACATTGTCCGTCTCCTCTGAAATCAGTTTCTCTCATTATACCCATACCTGAAAATTTTATAAAGTCAGAATATATACTGAATCATTTCATAATCCCGAGATCTATATAAGTCAATTCTTCTCGCAAATGTTTTCCTTGAATATTGAATTCTATTTCCAGATCTTCATTACAAAAATCATCAGCAAATACGGATCAACCTTTTTCAATATATGGCGATTGAAGCTAGTCACCGGATGGTAATCATTTTTCAGTAAGTTCAAGCTTTTCTTCAAATGACTCATGATAACTGATTCTGATATGATCTGCTTCTGGTACCGCCTCAAGTGTACTTGCATTTTCCTTCTGGACTGTTTCTAGAAACTCGTCCCCATTATAATAGGCAATATATGCCCCTTCGTTTAACTCATATTCTTTATCTGGGTTGTATTCGATAGGAGAAGTTGTAACATATTCAGGATTGCCGCCACTTTCACCTGAAAAGTTAATCCATCCTGGCTCTGTACTTGTATTTTCAAGCAGATTACTATCTTCTGAACCAGAGTCAGCCGACTGCTCTGTACTGCTTTCTGTTGCTGATTCTGTTTCGTCAGATTGTGTATTACCTAAAATTTCAATCACATCATTATGAATAATTGGGCCTAATGTCCTACTGAATGTCGCTGTCATATGGCTGCCGTCCAGATAAGCAATCACATTACCGATAACAGGCGAGCATTCTTCCCCGTTACATACATAATCTGTGTAATCTGCATAATGTACATTTGTCGGCGGATTATCAAGCTTCTCCCAGGCTGAAGGGTCCGGGTACATTTCATCTCTGTCTATATTACATTCTTCTGTATTTATACCATTTGCACTCAAGCATTCTGGAATATCTTTGCCAAAGTGTGGTGTATCCCGTATCGCTAAAATTGGGATATTGTACTCTTCCGCTTTTTCGAATTGTTTCAAAAAGCCTTCAGGCACTGATTCTGGATTATGAGCGCTGTCGGCTAAAGTCACTATTAAATCAGGGTTCTCTGCGGCGACTTCATCAACCACATTTCTATTCCATTCATTACAATCTGCCTCTTGATTGTCACTCAGCGAAAATAGACACCCGCTTTTAGTAACGTTTAAAACTTTTATCGATTCTTCCTCTGCAAAAGACCGCAAACTTGGCAACCAGTGGGTTGACTTAGAGCCGCCTACCACTGCCACAGTGTAATCGGGGGATTCAACTTCTCCATACTCACAGATTTCTACTTCTGTAGTACCAGGTCCAATATGACAGCCATCCTCATATGGTTCTGCTTTATCATCTTTCACTGCAGCTAAGTCAGGTATTGGATCTTTCGGTTCAAATTCATTAACAGCTTCTGTATTTGCCATAGCGCCCGGATACTCATTATCATTTACAAAGCTTGATGCGTATGAGCTCTGATATTGATTATATGTCAGCCAGCCTGCAGCTAAAACAATTAGCACGCCTGCCATTGCTATAATTGGTGAAAATGATCTAAGAGTAAACTTCTTTTCCTTTATAAATGCGTTGATTGGTTTTTCGATAAACTTCGTTGTGACATAACTCAAGAGTAATGACAGCAGAATAATTATTACTCCGTGTACTAACCCCACATCCGTAGTATCAAAGATGACATAGTAAAAGCTCAGCAATGGCCAGTGCCATAAATACAATCCGTAACTCAAACCGCCCAGGTATATCATCGGCCTGCTACCCAGAAATTTTTCTACACCGAATTGAGCCGGGTTTTGTCCAGCAAGCATAACGAATATCGCAGCAGTAACCGGCCACAAGGCAATGTAACTCGGAAAGCTTGCCCCGACATCCATTATTAGTCCAGTACTCATCAGAGCAATCATACCCGCCCAGCCGATAAAAGTACTTATAAAAGCAGGCAATTTTATTTTATATATATACATCATAAGTATGCCGCCTACAGTAAATTCCCATACTCTTGTACGCGTGTCGAAATAGGCCCAAGGCTGGTTTACCTCGGTAAGGTAGATAGAATAAGATAATGACACTGCAAATAACACGATGAAAATTGTTAGCAGTATATTTTTCATTTCAAATTTGGTCTTGTTATAGACGAATATTGTTGCGGAAATAATCAGGAACCATATGATATAAAACTGCCCCTGAATTGACATTGCCCAGAAATGCTGAACCGGGCTTTTGACATTGTTTTGATCCAGGTAATCGGTCCCTGTCATTGCCAACTGCCAGTTTTCATAATAAAACAATGAAGCAAATATTTCTTTGATCGTGTCCAAATGTCTGACTTCCGGCAATATAAAATAGCCTGCCACTGTTACAAAAATTAGCACTGTCAGTGCCTGTGGCAGGAGCCGTTTTAACAACCCTGATATGAAAGTAAAGAATTTTATGTATCCATCCTTTGCATATTTAGAAAGTAATGATGTCGTTATAAGAAAACCGGAAACTACAAAGAAAACATCGACGCCGCCAGAAACACGCATCATCCAGATATGATAAATCGCTACCAGTAAAGCGGCAATCAACCTCAAGCCTTCAATTTCCGGTCTGTACTGCTTTTTAATTTCCAATTAATATACCTCTCTCAAATCCAAACATATTGTATTACTTATTTACCATTTTATAGTCTATTACTTCTGCATTCAGGAACCAAACAGTTCATTTCTTAACAATTTGTCATTACTAACTTTAAAACTATTTTCCTCTTACCCACATGCCTGCTTCCTTTATGATACTTCTGATATTATGCAAGTATTATTTTGCTCAGTACATCAGAGTTTTCATCCAATATATCTACTCATATTAAATTTATTTCGTATTTTAACTGATTGACTATACAATTAAATTTTAAATTAAGATTATCTTTTATCGTCAAGAGTATTAAAACTATTCGGAATGAAATAATTTAATGCCGGCCAAAAATAGTCAATCACCTCAACAAGATATTTTTTACTTTTCTTATCTTCATTTGAGAGACTCATAAATTGATCTAACATGAACCTATTATTGATGAATACAAAAGTTTCTTGAGTTCTATCAGTTTCCTGAGTGATATTACTATGCCAGTTTCCCATTCTAAATTCCCAGTATAATAACGTAAGAAGATTAATGTTTTTTGAAATCGCTTCGTTCAAGTGGTTTCTTTCATAATAACCTTCATACATTTTTAAAAGAGATTCTGAATCATCTCTAATTTCTTTCGGAGCCCAATGCTTTATAGCTTCAACAATTTGCTCCTTATTTGCCGATTTAGAATAATTCAATTTAACCAATTCGAATAGAGTTGATTTTAAATGAATTGAATCATCTTCAAACTCTTTATCTGTTAGGTAGCTCAGAGGATATGAATGTTTTGAGCTTAAATGAGTGCTTAATTTTTCAAAAATTTCCTGAGGCGGTTTATAGTCGTTAAAATAAAAAAACCTGTGATTTAAATTGAAATTATAAACTAATCGCTCAACAATATATTTATCCTTATAATAAATCTTTCGAAATTTATTCATATCTTCATATGCTTGATTTTTATCAAAATGAAGCATATAGGTAAAATATTCGGTCTTATCCAATAAAGGCTTGTTTACAGCTAACGAAAGCTTGGAGTCAAAGCCACCAGTTAGAGACTGATAAATTTTCTCATAATGATTATCCAACCATTTTACCTGTGTTTCATAGTACTGTATTGTATTGTTAAAAATCTCATCGAATGCTTTAATTTCAATATTTTTGTCAGGATAAAATCTTTTAAAGCTATTTCCTCTGAATGAAAAATATAAATTAGGATTGAACTTAAAAATATTATCTGTCGTTGTAAAATCCAAGAAGCCATTCATTCTAAAGTTTCTTTCATTTAAATTCATTTCATATTCATCGTTTAAAATTTCTTTAATTAGTATTTCATGAGAACCTAAAATTTCATTATTCCAATAAAATATCGGTTTCATTACTGTCGCATCCGAATAGACTGCAGTATCAGCTTCACTGTCAAAAATTATTATGAATCTACCATTCATAAAACTAAGCTCTTTTTCAAAATGATTACGATCAATTTCATATTTCCTTAACAGATTTGTCAGTATATCATTTTCTTGCATCTCTTCATCTCTGATATCCAGTATGTAACCAATAAGTCTAATGGTGTAGTCTCTGCTATCATAGCTTAGTATTTTAGTATCTGAATCATAATATAAATGTGAATGGTTCAATGAGATATGCCTGTCAAGTAATGCATGATTTTTCAGCGAAAACTTGCTTAGGCAAAATGTCTGACTCAAATATGCTTTGTCCATATAAAAATACCTCGATTTCTTTAATATTTCTTTAATCATTATTCTTAAACGAGTTAATATATAACTAAATAAAAAATTCCCACTAACCATACTATAATTACTCTAAACCATTCTTCAACTTTATCCAATCATATCAGTTCTACATTTTGAAATTTAAATTGTTTTGCAATATTTGTTCAATTCTTCTTATAGTTTCAGATTTAGGGATCGGGCTGTGACCTAATTTTCCGTTAAAGTAGTTAATTATATATAATCCTTGAATTTCTATATCATTTTCTTCTAAACTTTTTAAAGGTTGTGTAAATTAATAATAGCAAAGTAGGTACAATGTAGTATAATTTATATGTTAGAATTTAAAGAAGGCTATGTAAAAAATATACGTTTACAATTTTAATTTAAAATATATTAAATTAGAAATTGATGTACTTAATAGATTTACATCCATTTAAAAGCTAACTACTTTCAGATTTTCATCAAATTAAATAATACTATCTAGTTATAATTCATTCAATCATAATACAATTACATGGAGGAAAAGACTGTTGAGAAATCAAAATGCTTTAGTACATAGAAATTGGGAAGAATTTGCCACAAATAATAGTGTGGGGTTGATAACAACTGTATTGAGTGAGCAATTTTTAAGTCAGTCATTTAATACAAAATTATTATCGCATGAGAATTACATAGAAGAAATTGAGTTGTATGATATTGACACTATTTTTATAGACAACGATTTATATGAAAGAGATCATGATTGGTATCGGAAAAATAGAGGCCATATAGTTAACTATTTAAAAAATACCGACATTAATTTGGTTGTAATACAAAATACTACCCTTGAAGTAAGTTCTGTATTTAAACAATATTTTTTGATAAAAATAAATCCAGAAATTAATGATTACGAATTTAGAGAAGGAAGGATTGAAGTACCACTCTTAATAAATACTGACAATTACAATCCGATTAATTCTCAAAAGAATAAAGATATTATATATTTTAATGTAGGTAAATTGAACGCTTCACCGGAAGTAAAACTTTATAATAAAACGCATGATCCAGATTTTTCAATTATATCAGAAGGCCCAATTAGCAGAAGACTTTTAACTAAATTATTCAGTTTTATAAAAAAATCGAAAGTTCTTTATATATGTAAAACAGACAAGTTAGATGAAGTTACATTAGAATTTATAGAGCTAATAGCATTTTTGAATAGTACATATGTGATTTTTGATTATACTTTTAATTACATACCAAAATACGGATATAATTCGAAAGATGATAAAAATAACACCTCTAAACTTCGCGTACTAGTGAATAGTGATATTTATTGTTTTAAACAATCACTAAATAGCCAGAGAGAAGTTTTAAAAAACAATACTTTTTTATTGCGTGATGATTTATATACATTTATTAAAAATAGGGCAAGCTCTATTATAGAACCTGAGATCAGTGTAATGACATCCACCAACAGGAAGGAAAATCTGGGTATTTATATAAATCAAATGAACGCCCAAAAAGAAGTCAAACTGGAACTCAATTTAGTTACACATGGTTTTGAATTGAGTGATCAGGAAATGGATGAACTAAAAAATAAAAGCGTTCATCCTATAAACGTTTTATATATGGAATCGGAAAATTCTTTAGGTGTTTGTCTAAATAAATGCATTAAGTTGAGTACAAAACCAGTAATGGCAAAAGTGGACGATGATGATTACTATTTGGATTATTATTTATTTGATCAATGGTTGGCCCTAAAGTACAGTGATGCAGAAGTGACTGGAAAGTCAGATGGGTATTATTATTTTGAAGAAGATGATTTAATTGCTCGGAGGAATATCAATCAATATTATCAATACGATGACTTCATTATGGGCGCTACTATAATGGTAGATTCGAAAATTATTAAAGAACTGATGTTTAGTGATTTACCTAAAGCGGTTGATACTGACTTATTGAGACGTGTTAACGAAATTGGCGGGACTATTTATGTAGGCCATCCCTTTGAAATGTGTGTGTATAGAGGTGCTGACGAAGCTAGTCATACATGGAAAGTTGATGATATAGCTATGCTTAAATCATCTGATATCGTTAGCTTTGGAAAACCAGAAGCTTATGTGATACTTAATCAAAACTCCTGAGTATAAAGAGAATTAGTAATAACTTGAAAATTTTTCTACTGAAAGGGTCGTTTATATGGAACTGAAATTTAAACTTTATCCAAGAGGCTTTCTGTTTACTGATTTTAAGACAGATAAAGTCCCTGATTATTATTCTGAAAAAAAAGTTTTGGACTCATTTTATTATTATAAATCAAATGATGTGGATAACCACTACCTTGAAGATGATCAATATTTTGTTATAATCCATGGACACTTTACATACGTTGAGCCGAAAAAAGAATTGAAAAGAAAAGATTTAGCGCAGTACTTATTAAGTAATTATAAAGAAAATTATTCTGCATTCCTCAATGCATTAGATTTTCTTGCTGGCCGATATGTTATAATCATAGGCAACTCAAATGATATAAGATTTTATCCAGACGCAAGTAGTACTAGATCTGTCTATTACACTCTAAATAATAATATTGTTTCAAGCCATGCACATTTCATCAATGATGTGTGTGAACATACAGCAGATGAAGTTGCCAATAATATCCAAGCTTATAAAATAAATTGGAATCATTCTCCATATCAAAATATTAAAGCGTTAACTCCAAACCTCTATTTGGATTTTTTCAAAAAAGAGACTAAGAGGTTCTTTCCAAGGTCAGATAATAAATACACTCATTTAGAGGAGAATGAAAGATTTGAGTTAATAGAAAACATGTGGAAAAACCAATATGCTTACTATTTTTCTAAGTTTAACCAATTTGCTTTCTCTATTACGGGAGGATGGGATAGTAGAGTTTCTTTAGCTATGTTCAAAGATAAAATTGATAATATTGACTTTTTTACTTATACGACTCATCAAAAGAATGAGGAACAAGATAAAAATAAAAATCTAATGCTGAATGACGGCTATAAAGTAAGAGAATTATTAAGTGATGTTCCATTAAATCATCGATTTATAATCGCTGAAGAAGTTCCGAAAAAACTCTCTGATAAAGATAGAGAAGTCGTTTTTAAAAATATTGTCAATAAGCATAATACAGGTTTTTTAAGAATTTATAAAACATTCTTTCCAGGAGAAAATGCCCTACATATAAGATCTAACTTACATGAAATTGGAAGGGCTATTGTGCTACCACCTAAGAACACTCCTAATACGGTTGAACGATTAAGATCGTATTATATCAATACCTTCAATAGACTTAATAAAAATGACTTAGAGAACTATCATTTAGATGTGGAAAGCTTTACAGATCAGGGAATAAATGATTTACATTTAGATGATGAGACTTATGATTATCATAAAATGGAACTTTTCTATTGGGAAAATCGTATGGGCAGGTGGCATTCAGAGATTATGAATGAGACAGATGTCTGTTTTGAAACTTTTAGTCCCTATAATTTAAGGGCAATTATAGATATAACATTATCATTTGATTTTAAACAAAGAAAAGAAAATTATGTTTTTGCTGAATTAATAAATAGGAATTATCCTGTGTTAAATTTTTATGGGAAAAACGAAATATCAAATTTATATGAAAATAATAAGAGTTTATTGGAGCAAGTTGAAAATCAGTCGGACAGCTATAATGATTTAATAAAACAGAGCAGAAAAAGTTCTGAGAGAATCCAGGAAAGAATTTCCGGATTGAAAAAGTTTCCTTTTAGTGAAAATCAGAAAATAAAAAATAGTTTAGATAAAATAAGGAGTATGAATTTAGAAAATATAGATATTATGTCTGAAAAGATTAAAGAAAGAAAAGATGGTATTGAAAGATACTTTAATGAATTCACCAGTGGCAATGAAGACGAGAAATATATGGTACAAGTTGTTAAACAAAATACTCTTTATATTGATTCATATATTTCATCAGATATTTATTATGCAGAAGTTAAACATACGTTTAATAATGAATTCGGTTTATTAGAACTAGTTCTGAAAGGGGAATATCATATAGATTATGAGGCTTGGTGTGAAATTCTAGTTAATGATGAAGTGGTACTTACTCAAAGATTGTCTCAATGGGACGGTAAAAATAGCTTGAATATATTTAATCTCACTCCTAAAGATACTATTACTATAAGTTTAAAAATGGAAAAAGAAGTTACAGTAAATTATAGTAATTCGCCGAAATTGACAGTTCTTGAGTTAAATGAAGTACGACAGAGCAAACCGCAGTCCGTTAAAATCACCTCTACTTCACCTACTGCTGACATCATTCATAAATATTAATCTGTAGGATGACGAGTCAACTGCATCACAAATCAGAATGCCATATCGGTGGCCTATCGTCAAAACCGACAAAAGGGGCTGTGGACCTTTGGCATTTCTGTTGTCTGAATCAGAGGTAGCAGTGTATCATGACTCACCCGCACGCCTAAAATTCGAGTGACATGGGCCGCCTCGATACGGTTAGCTGAGAATAGCAATCGTGCGCAGCACTTTATTCAGATGTTAACGGCAACATTAAAATGGCTCTTACGCTAACTTGGTGAATGTACGCGTATGTATTTCGTTAATGCCACAATCAATTTTTAAAATCAGATCACTTTGTAAAGCATCCGTTGCCGCAATAGTTCAAACTCGGCACGAGCATACATCATTCTTTTCACGGTTTTCAGCCGGTTGACGTTGCCTTCGACCAATCCATTACTTTCAGTATAAGTAATGGCATTCACTG
>NZ_ARQJ01000010.1 GCF_000385175.1 Salinicoccus albus DSM 19776
CCGAGAAAGGGCGGAGTCTCGGGCTTGAGAAACTGACGAGGCCGGGAAAGGGCGGAGTCTCGGGCTTGAGAAATTGACGAGACCGAGAAAGGGCGGAGTCCCGGGCTTGAGAAATTGACGAGGCCGAGAAAGGGCGGAGTCCCGGGCTTGAGAAACTGACGAGACCGAGACTTAGCCCGCCCGTTGAATAATACCAGCCGCTTTTTTCCTTATTCATTAATTTATAGTATAATTTAATTGAAATTCTGCTGATCCCGCTCATCCTCGTTCTTGCAGGTGCACCTATCATTTACGGCCTGATTAAAAGGTCGAGAAGTCAGTGAATTAACTTCGGAAAGAGAGCGTTGTAATGACATATTTTTTATTAGCATTGTATATACTGGTAATGATCATGACTATCTATGTGTTTGGAAGAAATGATGATAAAAGAATCCGGTATATATCACTTGGTTATTTTATCGGATTAACAGCTGCTTTTGTGATCGGCATAATATTTTTTGATATCACAGCAGGATCAAGGGTCTGGGTTTCGGATGAGGCCTACATGGTCCAGAATATCACCGCCCAAATTTTCTCCTATCTGTATGTGATGCCGTTTATCCTGTTTGTCGGATATCGGGTGATAAAATATATATGGAACTTTAAAGGGTGGCAAAGAGTTGTTTTAATTGTGACAACGGTTTTCAATTTGATTATTGCCGCCTTGTTGATGATTCTAATCTTTTCTCTAATATTCCAGAATCTGTCTGATTTTTAAAAAGGACAAGGGTGCAAGCTGCCCCTGTCCTTTTCTGCCTAAATAATCAGGGCAGCCATTGAGAATAAAATTCCGATCAATCCCATTCGCAGGGAGAAACTCATATTGGTTTTTGTGATGTGGTACGGATTGAGCCCCATCTTTTGTGATGTCATTGTCGCGTTGATCCCGTAGGGTGCTGCTGCTGAAATACTCATGCCGCAGACTACCATGGTTATTGCAATACTCATTACATTATCCGGTGTCATGATTGGTGATAACACTTCGGCGAGTATGGCCAGGGTGGCAACCGGATGCACACCAAACATGGCGAGTGCGTAGATGACGGCCATGATCATGAGCAGTATCAGTATTACCACGCCGTCGAAGTAGCCGAAGACTGTCTGCATCAGCTGCGGGAGCGGACTGCTGTTGAAACCTTCTGAAAAGATTCCGAGAGAAAGGAATAGAACAGCGAAATTCTGCAGGGTGTTGTTATGGTTTCGCCAGGCGGCCACCCCGCCTTTTATGAAATACTCAAACTTTTGCATGACGATTGCTGTGGCGAATGAGAACGGAATAATAATCAGGGCGACCGACATGATGAAGCCAATATCGGAAAAGGTATTCAGCACCATCACGAGAGACAGGAAACTGACAAGAAGTACAAGCATTTTAATAATTGACCGTGTCATTGCATTTTTATCAGTATCATGTTTGTCAGCGTCCAGAGTGATTCCGCGGAAATCCTTTTTGCCAATGAATACTTCAACGATCCCAGTGGTGATCGAGACAAGCAGCAGCCACGGGAACAGAGCAAAATAGGACAGGCCTGTGGCGCCCACCGTCATCCCCACAATCACTTCCAAAGGGCTCCAGATTACTGCCAGGGCGAAAGCTCTGAGCGTTGTTTTGATAATGAATTCATTTCTTAATGTTAATGTTGCTTTTTTGAACAAATTTTCCAGTATCTGCTGAACGATGTATATCGCAGAAATGTTCAGGAAAACACCGAGAAAATAGGTGGCAAAAACGCTTCTGCCGTAAATATTTTCCACTTTATTATTGTCATCCTGGATCATGTCTGAGATGCTGTCATCGAGCCCGCCAACTTTCACTACAGTCCCGATCCAGGGCAGTACACTGAAAAAGAACAGAAGCGGCATGTTGCTTGTTGTATTGCTGATTATGGCAAAGGCAGATTCACCTGAGGCAAGACTCAGAATAATTCCGGCAGCGGTGAATGCCATACCAATCATTTTGAACAGGCGGCTGGCAAACAGCCAGGATATGATCAGTACACCCAGTGCCAGAAAGCTGAGCGCGGTACCGATCACCGCAATGTCAGTGAAAAAGTATACCAGGAACAGAATGAACAGCAGTGTATATATGTAAAAGAAGTTTTTCAGCAGGGTCTGATTATACAGGATATTCAAAATATACCGCCTTTCTCTCCAAAAAATAGCGCTTGCCATTCGGTCTATTCATAAATCATAGTATATATCCTGTAATAAAGTAAGATGAAGGGATAAAAATTTATGATCTGATAATACAATCGCTTTGATTTCTGTATATTATTGTTGTAAAATTCAGAATGATTACCAATCGGGATAAAGGGTTAAATAAACAGTGAACGTTTAAGGGGGCAGGGATATGTTAAAGTTTTTTTGTACATTGATACCATCAATGATCATCATACTGATGTTTGCTTTGGATTTTTCTTTTGTCTGGGTGTTAAATATACTGTTATCGATGCTCGGGACTTTATTCAGCAGTGTGAATTTTAAATTGAGAAAAAATGCGTTCTCTACAATATTATTAATTGTAAATACAGGATTGTTTATCTATTACTTAGTTTCTGTAATAATGTTCTTTTCATAAAAGGAAATGCTGGGGGCTTGTCCCCCAGCATTTTTAAATATATGAGTAATCATCGAAATCAAGAACGGTGGTTTGGTTGTTTAAGTACCTGGCGATCTCTTTGCCAAGGATTGGACTGGCTGTCAGGCCTGTGGAACCGAGTCCGTTCGCAATGAATGTATATTCCCCTGCATAACCGATATAAGGCATGAAGTCCCTTGTGAAAGGTTTTAAGCCGACCATCATATCAATTACTTCTATCTCTGAATCAGGGAAGTATCTATGGGCAAGATCTTTTAAATATTCATAGTTTTCCACTGAGGGTTCGGTGGAAAAGCTCTCTGTTTTTTCATGTGTGGTGCCGATGGCATATTTGTTTTCCCCGAGTTCCACCAGATAGATGGGTCCGAGCGCCATAACTACCGGCGCGTGTTTTACCTTTTGATCATTTTTCACTTCAAAATGCAGCACTTCGGAACGCTGATGTTCAATTGTCGGCGCATACCCTTGTTCAATCGCCCAGGCGCCGGTGGAATAGATGACAAGACCGCTGGCATGATCATGGTCAGGCACAAAGTCTTTATCCAGCCATGTGCCGCCGTGATGGATGAATCCGGCTTTCAGCGCTTTTAAAAGATTGGCGCCTTCGATCTGTCCGCCGCCTTCCACATATACCCCGGGATAAAGATCTGTAAGATGCGGGTGCATTTCTTTGACTTCATGCCTTTTCAATTTATATACATCGCCCATTTCGGGTGCATTTTCTTTTTTAGAATAAATGCGCTTGTAACCTTTTTCGAGAACAGCGTTGTCCTTGAAAAGACTGATGATGCCCTCTTGTTTGTAACCGGTGGAGACACCGGTTTCCGCTTCAATGCTGCTGACGAATTCCGGATAATATCTGGCACCGGCCGTTACAAGTTTGTACCAGTCTTTGTTGCGTTTTTGGCTGATCCAGGGCGCAATGATACCGGCAGAAGCTTTAGTTGCCTGCCCTGCGTCTCTCCGGTCGTAAAGGGTCACCTTGTGGCCATCCTTCGCCAGATGATAGCCGATTGAAGCGCCTGCTATTCCGCCGCCGACTATTGTGTATGTGTTCATGCAATCACTCCCAGCACATATTATAACGCATAAAACGGAAATTCATGTATAGATTAATGATAAATATCTTCATAAATTTGATCGTCCATTTTCATTACTTTAAAAGTATGGAATGTTACACTGACTAAAAAGCCTCCAGTATGGTAATTTTTCTCCACATTCAAAGCAAGAGGAGGGGATACAATGAATGATGAATTGTCAAAATTATTTAATGATATTGAGGATTTGAGGAACGATTATTTCAGTACTGAAGCGTTCAATGGAAATATTCACAGAAGGGCGATTGATGATAAGTGGAGCATCGCAGAGGTTGTGTATCACTGCTATCTGCTGGTGAAATTATTCAGACAGATTTCCGCTGTCTATATTCCATCGGCAAGAATGTATATGAAGTCAACCGGACAGAAACCTCATACTTATAACGGTGAAATTGAAAATATCTATGCAGGTGAAACAATGAAGGCACCGTCTGTACTTGTTCCGAAGATGGACCGCAAATATACCAAAGGCGAACTGCGCATGCTGCTTGAACAGGAAACGGACAAAGTAAAAAGACAGATGAAGCGCTTAAGTACAGATGAAATATACTGGATCCGTTATCCTGACCCAGTAGCGGATTACCCTAATATTTTTCAGGCGGTCAAATTGGCGCTTATCCATGAAGCCCATCATTATAACATTTTGCTGGACAGGGAGAGGGAAAATCAGTGAGCAGATATGTCCTCAATATTTTTAAAGACACACGTGCATTAAAACAAATCAATATCATAGCGGTCTTCACGACGCTCGCGGTGTTCATACCATTATTCATTACAGATATCACAGGGCTGACCGGAAACAGCGGAAGTGCATTGATCGCGCTTGAATCAATCGGATTTTTCGGTTCATTACTCCTCATCTTCGCCATTATGTTTGCAATCATTACCGTTCACGAAGGGATCCATGGCATATTCTTTAAACTTTTTTCCCCCAACAGCAGGGTGAAGTTTGGCTACCAAACAGGTATGTTTTATGCGACATCACCCGGGGAGATATTTTCCAGAGGCAGTTTCGCCGTTATTATCATCATGCCGTTCGTTCTGATTACTGCCGTGTTATTATTCATGATGTTTGCTGTACCGCACGGTTCCTATAAATACTTCATCGCATTTCATACGGGCGCCTGCGCCGGTGATTTTTACTACGTGTATCTCATCATGAAGATGAAGCATATGAAATTTGTCGAAGACACCAACGTTGGCATGACACTGTATGAATCTTATCCGGAAAGTTAAACGAACGCGAGTTCGTCATTCATGTTATAATATGTATGATTAAAACTGTTTTCGGGTGAGTGCTATGGAAAGACGAATCATTCATATAGATATGGACGCTTTTTTTGCCCAGGTGGAACAAATGGACAATCCCAAGTATAAAGGGAAGCCCGTGATTGTTGGCGGCAAGTCCCATAACAGAGGGGTGGTTTCCACCGCCAGCTATGAGGCCAGGAAATTTGGTGTGCACTCTGCGATGCCGACCAGACAGGCGCATAAGCTGTGTCCAGATGGTATTTATCTCCCCCCGCGTTTTGACAGATATAAAGAAATTTCGAATACTGTGAAGGATATATTTTTAAAGTATACAGAAATCATCGAGCCATTGTCACTGGATGAAGCCTATCTGGATATTACACATCTGGTATCGAAGGAAAATACTGCAAGATCGATTGCTGTAAACATACAAAAGGAAATTTTTGATGCCACAAAGCTGACTTCTTCGAGCGGTGTGTCCTACAATAAATATCTGGCCAAAATCGCTTCGGGGATGAACAAGCCTGCAGGCACGACTGTGCTTCATTACAGTAATGTACAGGATGTCCTGAACGGCCTGCAGATCGGTAAGTTCCCGGGAGTGGGCAGAGTGACGGAAGAAAAGATGAAATCCCTGGGTATTTACGAGGGTAGGGATCTGTACAACTGGTCTGAAACAGAGCTTGTCCGTGAATTCGGCAAAAGGGGAGAGAGCCTGTATCAAAAAGCACGGGGCATCGGCACTGCGGAGCTGAAGATTGAGCGCGTCAGAAAATCCGTCGGCAAGGAAACGACATTCAACTACGACATCAATGATGACCGGGAAATACTTAAAGTGCTTGAAAAACTGAGCGGGAAAGTCAGTACCAATCTGGACAGGCATCAGTTTGCCGGCCGTGTCGTTACTGTGAAATTGAAGACAGCAGATTATACATCACATACAAAGCAGATGATGACAGATAACCCAATATTCCATGGTGAAGAGATTTATCATTATGCATATACTTTATATCATGAAGTAAATGAGCCTGATACGCCGATCAGGCTCATTGGCGTCCAGGTCGCCCATCTGTCGGAGCGGACCTATCGCAATCTGACAATGTACGATTTCTTATAAGCGGGTTAATCCCCTTGCCCGGTTTCCCTGTCTTTTTTTACTTTGACTGAAGCTGTGCTGTTTTTTTCGTGCTGGACAATCATCTGGTATATAATAACAATTTCATAGAGGATATGGATTTTGAATGTGTCTTCGGTATCATTCAATTGTCTGATATTTTTCCTGATCATCGTGACTGCGGGAATGACCATTTTTAGAGATGTAAGGTCATTGCTCAAGATATCTTTGATATCTCTAATTGCTGCTTTTTCCCTTAAAGAAAAATCAATTGTGATATCTGCAGGCAGATACATTAGATTTCCGACATGGGTGAAATACAGTTTTTTAAATTGAATATCCCGTTCAAGTCTGTTCAGAAGCCGCATCTTTTCACGATTCGATCTATGGTAGTTAACCTCATCCTGCTGGTATTTCAACAGGGTTTCAGACTCTGTGATTTTGTTTTGAATCTGCATATAAAGCCTTTCTGATTGTTTGGACCGGTATTTACCGTCAATTAATTCCTTTAGTCTGCCCACCAGCAGCTTATGTGTACTTCTTGTTGTTGATCGGTTGATGCTTTCAATCTGATCCGTATAGTCAGGCGGCAGTATCAGAAAATTCACGAGGGTGCTTGTCGCCAGACCGATGGTTGTTGTAGCGAGACGGGAGACGAAATTATAAACATATTCCCCTTCGACAGAAGGTACCATCGCAACTGCTGTAATCGCTGCAACAAGGACTCCTGCCTGGAGATTCAGTTTATATGTGACAAATATCGTCAAAGTCGCTGCCAGTGAATATGTGAATGCACTTTCCCCAAAAACATACAGTGAGGCAACAGCGATAAAAGCACCGATGATCGAGGCGGGAAACCTGACGCATGCTTTCTTTAATGAAGCATACGTTGTGGGTTCTATCGTTACAATCGCTGTGATCACAGCGAATATCGGCGGCAGATTCAGCAGTATACATATCAATGCGGTCAGAAAAGTGGATATACCTGTTTTTATAATTCTGGGTCCAATTATTTTACGAATATTAAATCTCATTTTTTTCTTCTTCCATCTTTTAAAGTTGATATATACAGTATATCATGAAAATAATGTTATACTTTACAGGAAAATAATTTTTAAGGTAAGAGGGTTATAAATGATTATCAAAACCGAAGAAGAAATGAAGCATCTCGAAGAGATCGGTCAAATCTGCGGAAAAGTTTTAAATGAAACGATCAGGGCGGCCAAACCGGGGATGACGACGAAAGAAATCGATAAGATCGCGGGTGAATTGCTGGACCATCTGGGTGCTGAGAGCGCACCGGTAAGTGAATATGATTTTCCCGGTTACACCTGTATCAGTGTAAATGAGGAGGTGGCTCATGGCATTCCCGGCAGCCGGGTGATCAACGAAGGCGATCTTGTAAACATCGATGTCTCTGCCAAGAAAAATGGCTATTTTGCAGACACTGGTCTTTCATTCATCGCGGGTACCAGCGACGATCCTTTAAAACAGAAGGTTATTAATGTCTGTGAAATGACCTTTGAAGAAGCGCTGTCAAAAATTAAACCGGGCGCGAAAGTCAGTCAGATCGGCAGGGCAGTACACAAGGTTGCACGTCAGAACGGGCTCAGTGTCATCAAGAATCTGACCGGTCACGGCGTAGGTAAAAGTCTTCATGATGCCCCCCAGCACATCATGAACTACTTCGATCCAACAAATCACACCCTGCTGAAAGAAGGTATGGTCATCGCAGTGGAACCATTTATCTCCAGCAGAGCGTCATTTGTCACAGATGGTAAGAACGAATGGGCATTTGAAACGAAAGACGGCAGTTATGTCGCTCAAAAAGAACATACGATTATTGTGACCGGTGATGGCCCCAAACTGTTGACAAAAGTGGAGGAATAGATAGAAAAAAGTGCAGCGTCCTGCTGCACTTTTTTAGTGATTATTTAACTGTTTTTGTAACCATCTACGATCAGGTCGACCTTACCGTCATCCGGACTGATGACCAGACCGTGGACCGGTACGTCAGACACCATCAAAGGATGCTGTCTGACTTTCCCCACGTTTTCACTGACGCTTTCTTCAACGGTATCAAAACCGCTCAGCCACTCTTCTATATCGATACCGGAGTGCTTCAATGTGTGGAAAACTTCGGGGCTGACGCCGCGGTCTTCCATCTCTTTCATCATTGGCCCGGGTTCTAATGCCCCGAAACCGCAATCATGATGTCCCATGATGACGACTTCATCAGCTCCCAGCATGTAGACTGCCACAAGGATGCTTCGCATTGTACTGCCGTAGGGATGGGAAATCATACCGCCGGCATTTTGGATATGCTTGATGTCCCCGTTCTTTAATCCGAGCGCTTTTGTTGAGAGCTCTGTTAAACGCGTGTCCATACAGGATACCAGTACCATCTTTTTATCCGGAGATTTTGTTGTTGTAAATTTTTTGTATGCTCCCGATTCAACAAATTTTTCGTTAAATTCCAGTAAATCATTCAGCAGACTCATTTTCTAATCCTTTCCTTCCTTCTCTTCTCACAGTACGCTTGTGATTGATTGCGTTGATCTGTGCGCCAAGTATGATGATAACACCGGTAATGTACAGCCATAAAATTAAAATGATGACACCGGCAATACTGCCATAAGTTGCTGAATAATTACCGAAGTTTGAAATATAAAAACTAAAGCCCCATGAAGCCACAAGAAAAGCGATGGTGGTAAATATTGTGCCCGGAATCACTGACTTGATCTTCAGTCTGATATTTGGCGCCGTAGTGTACATTACCAGGAACACAACGAAGACCAGGATCAGCGGCAGTATGCTTCTGACCACATTCCACAATGTCTGGAACTGGTCATCCAGGCCGATGACTCCAAACATCAGATTACCGATCTGTTCCCCGAAGACGATGAGTACAAATGTCAATATAACAGAGAGGGCAAGTATTAACGTGAATAAAACGGATAACAATTTAGAGATGATGAAGTTCCGGTTGTCTTCGATGTCATAGGCTACATTGAACGCATTCATCAGTGCTGTCATGCCATTTGAAGCGGACCATAAAGTGACGAGAAGACCGACTGAAAGCAGTCCGCCGCTTGAAGAGCCCAGGACATCATTGATGATTCCACCAAGCATTCCTGCAATGTCAGGCGGTGCGTAATCCTCGATCAGCTGGGTGATCGTCCCCTGGTCGATATTGAAAAGAGGGACCAGGGTCAGCAGGAAGATCAGCAGCGGAAATATTGCCAGCAGGAAATAATAGGCCAGCTGGGCGGCCATGCCGGATGTATTATCTTTGGAAAACTGGAACAGCAGACTCTGGAAGAAATTTGGATCGTCTTTTAATTTTGCCGGTTTGTTGATCTTAGAGACGTAAAAGTGTTCATCCGGTTTATTCGATGCCTTTGATTTGAATTCCACTTCATCGATGAAAGTATCTTTAGCATCATCTGATGTTTCCGTTTTCTTTTGCAATTCTTCTTCTTTGATCTGATTCAGATAATTGGAATCTGATTCATTGGACATCATCGATCACCTCTCTAATGAAAAAGGCCAACCTGAAGTCAGCCTTTCATTATCATTGATTTAAACGCTTCTGTTCACGTTTTTGTTGAAATGTATCTTTTGCTTCAATTATGGATTTCTCAAGTTCAGGGTTTTGCTGTCTGATCTCTTCGATTGTATCCTTCCAGAACATCACTTCGTTTCTGAGCGCATTCACTTTGGAAGGACTGTCCGTATTTGGGGAATTGAATTTGTCTTTCACTTCGTCCGGGTGCTGGGCATAATATTTCAAGTCTTTGCTGCCGCTTAATACCGATTCTCTTGTGCCTTTGTCAATCAGACTGAGGCCTGCACCTACAGCAGCACCGATTAGTATTGCAGGAATAAGTTTGTTTTTCATCTTCATTCTCCTTTTACAGCTAGTATATTTGCTTATAACCATTTTAGAACAAATTCAAACTAATATCATCCAATAATGTAATTTTAAATTTTAAAATACCCGGAACTTTGTTACCATAATTATGTTAACAGAAAATGGACGGAGGCGTGTACATGGATAAAGAACAAATGCTTAAAGAAATAGAAGATAAACTGAACGTTGTCAATAAAGGGCTGTTTCAGCCGGATGATTTCGATGAAACCAGTATGGAAGAGATAGAGGAAATACATCAGATGGTCATTTCCAGGCCGCAGATTACGGCGGTCGAACAGAGTGCAATCATACAGGAGATTTCAAAGTTGAGAAAGTAAGATAAAAAGGGGCGGCTTAAAATGACATCACTTGAAAATAAATTGGAAAAATACGCCAAACTATTGGTGGAAGTCGGTTTAAATACCGGTAAAGACGGACGTGTGTTCATAAGGGCTGGCACTGATGCTCTGCCTTTGGTCAGACTGGTGACAGAAAAATGCTATGAAAAAGGGGCGAAAGAGGTTAAAGTCAATCTCTCGGACGATGTTTTGACGCGGCTGCATGCTGAAAATCAATCCAAAGATGAGCTCAGTACTGTCCATCAATGGACAATTGATGAACGGATGCATTATTCGGATGAAAAGGCCGGCTTTCTGAGCATCCTCTCTTCTTCACCTGAATTGTTAAAAGGAGTGGATCCCGAAAAATTGAAGGCGATGCAGATTGCTTCAGGCAACGCCTTTAAAGCGTTCTCCAACCGTATTCAGTCAGATTACCACAGCTGGTGTGTGGCCGGATATCCGTCAGTCGAATGGGCAAAGCTTGTGTTTCCGGATAAAAGCGATGATGAAGCAGTGACAGAGCTGCTGGACCTGATTCTGTACACCATGCGTGCAGATGAAGAAAATCCAGTCGAAGCATGGGAGAAACATGACGCGGAACTTCATGAAAAAGCGGAGTACCTGAATGAAAAAAAGTACAGGGCACTGCGATATGAAGCACCGGGCACCGACCTCACCGTGGAACTGCCCCAAGGACATCTATGGGCAGGCGCTTCAAGTGTGAATGAAGACGGCGAAAAATTCATGGCCAATATGCCGACTGAAGAGGTTTTCAGCGTGCCTGAAAAAACCGGTGTCAATGGGTATGTGTCAAATACACTCCCGCTGAGTTACGGCGGCAATATCATCGATAAATTCAAACTCACTTTTGAGGATGGCAAAGTGGTGGATTATGACGCGGACATCGGACTTGAATTCCTGGAAAACCTGTTGTCCACTGATGAGGGTTCCAAATATCTTGGAGAAGTGGCACTGGTGCCTGACGATTCTCCGATATCCAACACTGGCAGACTGTTCTATAACACCCTTTTCGATGAAAATGCTTCGTGCCATATCGCACTTGGAAGCGCGTATGCATTTTGTATAGAAGGCGGCAAATCCATGTCTCGTGAAGATCTGGAATCTGCCGGTCTGAATGATTCGATTTCACATGTTGATTTCATGATTGGTTCTGATGCACTCGATATCTTTGGGATAGACAGGGCCGGGAACGAAGAAAAAGTATTTGAAAATGGCAACTGGGCGTTTTAAATTTTTGATGCAAATCCGGAATTCTATGATAAAATTAAGGTAACAGGAAAAGTCCGATAGGAGGGTAACTATGAGTAATGTGATGTTATTTCTGATATCCCTGGCATTTATATTTGCAATTTTTGCATTTGCAGGAGTGCTTTCATACTTCTTGAACAAGGCTTTGCCAGCTAAGGATTCAAATGTAGTCGACACCCCTGAGGAGGCGCTTGATCGAGAATTATAATCTAAACCTGAACACGGATTTAATGGAGAAGGGATGAGTGCGTCCCTTCTTTTTTCTTGGGCAGAATATGCTATTATAGTAGTGTTTGGGATGGAGGGATATTAATGGAAAAGAAGATGTCAGCATCATATACGGTAAAGACTGCAAATGTCATGCCGCCGGATACAAATAATCATCATACACTTTACGGCGGCCGTTTAATGGAATACATAGATGACATTGCTGCAATCGCGGCCAGACGCCATTCAAATTCCAAAGTTGTGACTGCTTCGATTGATTCAGTCGACTTTTTGGAAGCCATCAATCTGGGAGAGATTGTAATATTGGAATCGATGGTGACTTATACCGGCAAATCTTCTATGGAAGTTCTGGTGAAGATTTCAAAGGAGAATGTGGAAAATGGCGGGGAAAAGGTACTTGCAGCATTCAGTTTTCTGACGTTTGTTGCCCTTGATGATGATAAAACGCCCATCGCGGTTCCGGAGCTGGTCGCAGATAACGACAGGCTGAAATGGCTTGGGGAATCTGGAGAAGAACGTTCCGAACACCGCCGCCACAGGCGTGAAAGATCAAAGGCATTGAGGGAATTCTTCGCTGAGGATCTTTTTGATTACGAGGTGTATTAAATGCGCATTGAAAAAGTGTCACTGTTGAAACAGGGATTCTATAAAATTGTAATGGATAACGGCGACTCGTTTAAAGCCCATGAGGAATCCATTGTCCGCTATCGCCTCATATCTGGAGCAGAATTTGATACGGAGGAATACAACCGGATTTTAGAATCCATTCAATATGATCGTGCGTACGTTCAAAGTTTGAAATATATCAGTTATAAACTCAGGTCCGTATATGAACTCATGAATTACCTCGGAGAGGATTACGAGACAGAGATCATCGATCAGACAGTCCAAAGATTAAAAGACGAAGGATATCTGAATGATAAAAGATACGGGGAAGCATTAAAAAACACATTGCTGAATACGACCGATAAGGGGCCGGGCGCTCTGAAAAGGGAGCTGCTCAACCATCATATAGATGAAGATATCGTGACTGAAATGGTCAGACTGTTCGACCGGGAAATAGATGAGGAACGGATGAACAGGATAAAAGATAAGCTGCTGAAGCGTCATAAGGGTGCCTATAGGCAATTTAGAATGAAGTTGTTCGAAAAGCTTTATCAAAAAGGCTATGATCAATCGCATATGGAACTCATTTCTTTTGATGATGATTTTGATGAAGGGGTGTATTTTGAGAAAGATTTTGAAAAGTATTACAATAAGCATATGAAAAAGGGGAGCACTCCGGCATCAAAACAAAAATTGATACAGGCTCTGATGAGAAAAGGATATAATTACGATATGATATTAGAAAAGTTAGGCGGTATAGAAGATGGCTTCTCTGAACTCAATGACCCGACGTGAAATAGAATCATATATTGCAGAAAAACGTGAAAAGATGAGAAAAGCTGAGATGATGGGGGTTGAAAACGAGTACAGGGTGCTCGAAAGACAGGTTATTATTGCGGAAAGTTATCTGGTGGATCTCTCTTTAATCGAACCTGGGAAAATATATAAAATGGTAAGTAAGGAAGATCACTATTTCAAAGTGGAATATTTAAAAGGGATTTTTGCATGGGGCTTTTATGTCGGTGGAGACCATAGTGAATCAGCGATACCGGTAGCCATGCTTCAGTTGAGATAGAAAGGTTGATTTTATGCACGACATCATCCTGTTTCGGGCATTGGATCTGACATATGCAAAAGAACCGGTTAGATTTAAAGATCGTATTCTTGGACGTGCTGACGGTCTGATGATCAAAGATGTGACTTTCCACCTGTATAAGGGGGAAGTACTTGGTATACTGTCAGAAGATTATGAGACACTTTATTATTTGAAAGAATTGGCTGCGGGCACGCTTGATCCCACACAGGGAAGAGTGAAAACTAAAAGTTCAATGATTGCTCTGGATGTCATGGATCATGTAAATCATCCGCACCCCTTGAATATTTTTGTACATGAGCTTCTCGACGAATACATGAACCCGGCAGATAGGAAAACGCAGGTTGAATCACTGAAGAACCAACCGTTGTTCAGGAAAAACTGGCATAAGACAGTCAGTACTCTCTCAAGGCGGGAGACTGCACTTATACTGATCCAAATTTCTAACGTTGTAGATGTGGATATTATCATTTACTGTAATCTTTACAATCATCTGAATGAACAAGATAAGGAGAATTTTAGAAATACTGTGAATGATCAGGAGAAAAAAGAACGGGGCGTGCTTCTTTTAGAAAGTGATATTGAGCCGATCAGCACACTCGCAAACTATTTTCTGTGGCTCAGCTACGGTCAGATCCGTTATGACGGCAGTGTTAAAAAGGGTGTGGATGCATACAGCAACTACATGAAAAAGAAAAGCCAGCTCAAATCAACGGATGAAGAAGTGCTTTTTGACCTTGAATGGAAACAGAACATATCTGAGTATGCCAGGTATAAGCATGAACTGAAGCGGCTCAGTAAAAACCAGACATCGTTCATCGACAGTTTGAATATCAGAAAAATTATCGTCTCAGCAGTCCTGGTTTTTTTTATGATGCTTTCAAGTCTGATCATTTTTATGGATATAAATTTTACAGGTTCAGCGAATACCGATAACGGGCAGACCCAGACCGAGCCGGATGAAGAAAACGCGGCAGGCGGAATGAACTACGGTATAGTTTCGGGGACAGATGTTGAAGCGGGCGGAGAAAATCTTCCCTACCTGACAACTGTGCAGATCAGCTCTGAATCTCCCGAGGCTGAAACCTATGAAGTCGTTGAAGAAGATGAAATTTACGAAGTCAGTGCCGATAATATAATTTATTTTAATCCGGCAAGTTTGTACCAGGAAGTATCCTTATCATCCCTGTTGCCATATACCCATGAAACATTGAGGGATAATTATTTATTTTATACGGGCTACTTGGGCGGCGGGACATCAGCGGTGACCGATCGTATGAATATGGGGGATCAGACCGGCCGGTTCGCATCTCTTGCCGGCATACCGATCACCTATCATTTCAGAGATGAATATGTATTCTCAATGCATTTCCCGGCCCGGGATCTTGACGGTCTGTATGACGAGTTTGGTCTGAATGAAGGGGATGTCATATTTAGATTGCAGGACAGAGGGTTTATGATTCTTGATGCATCCAATGAGACATGGCTGTATGTCTATCGGTAAGGAGGGGCGAAATGAATTACAAAACAAGGTATTTGTGGCGGCAATTTTTTAATCAGACCGCCTATTTTTCAACGCATAATTTGACGCCGCTCTTTATCTATGTGCTGGGGCTGGTATTTTTATTCGCTGGAATGTCTTTGATGACCCCTGAATCGGCAGTACAGTATCTGTATTCAATTGTTGGACTGATGTCAGCGGTATGGCTTTACAGTATGGTGGTATTAAACAGGAATACGTCATTTTATAAGGATTCCGTCGTCAAGATAAACTACGTGCCTGTATATATGAGAATTCTGCCCGTGATACTTTTTCAAACATTTATATTTGTAATGTTTATTGTGCTGTACAGCGCGTTTACAGCTCTGATTGTAAACGATTGGATGATTGATATTTTCACATTGCTGTATTACACAATTCTTGGCGGTATTCTGATCGTGCCATTCATCATCATATTCCTGACTGTGGAATCCCCGAATTTAAGAATAATTAACGTCGCGGTTTTTACAGTTTTAATACTGCTCGTGCCGATACTCTATATGCCGGAATCACTGCCTGGAGTTCTAGAAGCAATTCTGAACCTGAATCCATTTTACTATGTAATCAACGGGCTTCAGACGAATGCTGTTCAAGTGGCGTGGAATATCAACAGGCTTCCGCATGACATTCTGTTCTTCGCTCAGGTTCTGTTTTTGTATATCTGGATTTTCGAGTATTATGGCAAAATGAAATTTAACATATACCAGTTCAGAAAAAAGCGCCGGAATGTCTAACATTCCGGCGCTTAATTTTCGACCAGCTTTTTCTGTAATTTACTTTCTGAGAACACCCAGCCTGTGTAGCTGTGCCGGACTGTAAAATCATCCTTGTCTATCTGCAGAATACAGACGAAAGGATAGTGTCCATCTTTCAGATATCTCAAATCAATGTACCTGACTTCAACTCTGTCTTCTGAGAGTTCGCTGATCTCATATCTGTATATAGATGAGAAGAAAGTGAAGGCTTTGAAATTCGAATCTTTCTTAACACTTTTGAATATTTCTGCTTCCAATGGATCGCTCTTATTAAATCTGTCATAAAAGATGATATTGCCTTCAAAACTGCGTCCGACATAATATGAATTCTGTGTCACCACTACAATCCGCCATTCGAAAAAGCGTATGGTCGGTATACAGAACACGCGGGTGATATATTCATTGGGCAGTTGTTTTTCTACTCTGCCGATCAGGAATTTCTGTATGGCGAATCGTGCGATATAGTAGATGAACATGGCTGCATATAATATGACGAAAAGCCACGCAGGTGAAGCGCCCAGATACCAGAATACAAAATATAATACGTGCATCACCAGTATGGGTATATCTATCGTATTGATGGTGCCCAGCTGTATCCATGTATTATTGATTGGTCTGAGTGCCTGCGTACCATATGAATTAAAAATATCCACAAAAACATGCAGGAAAACGGCAAATTGTACCCAGAGATACGTGTTCAGCATCGGCAGATCAAAGAGCAGAGAACTCAGTAATGTGAGCAGCACAGGCCATATGAGGAAAGTGAATGGCAGCGAATGGGTAATACCGCGATGATGTGTAATATAAACTGCATTATTTTTAAATTTCATTATGGTGTCGACATCGGGAACCAGGCTGGCACCGACAATAGTTGTTATGAATCCTACAGAAAGGGGTTCAATCGACGGGTCTATTGCTGCCAGGCCGACGATTGTCCCCCCCATCAAAGTATGTGTTATAGTATCCATATTCCTGTCTCCCCATTCGAAAGAATATTATTTAGAGGAAGGTATCACAATGCTGTATATTTCAGAATTCAATAATAACCTACTTGACTGGTATCAGGCAAATAGAAGAGATTTACCCTGGCGCAGGACGAACGACCCATATAAAATCTGGCTGAGCGAAGTGATGCTTCAGCAGACACAAGTCACTACTGTTATACCCTATTATAATAAATTTATAACGAAATATCCGACATTGGATGACCTCGCCGGAGCCCCCGAGGAGACTTTATTGAAAGACTGGGAAGGTTTAGGCTATTATAACAGGATCAGAAATTTCCATGCCGCTGTAAATGAAGTGAAAAATTCATACAATTCGAAAGTTCCTGAAAATCCCGATGATTTCTTTAGTTTAAAAGGTGTCGGCCCTTATATTGGCGGCGCTGTGCTGAGCATAGCGTTCAACAATCTGGCTGCCGCAGTGGATGGCAATGTATTAAGGGTGATGTCCCGTCTGAATATGGACTACAGAGATACCACGAAACAATCTGTGCAGAAATCCATCAAGCGGGATATAGAATCAAAAATGCCGCTTGAAGCCGGAGATTTTAATCAGGCGCTTATGGAGCTCGGGGCAACGATATGCACACCAAAGACTCCCAAATGCATAATGTGTCCGGTACAGGCGCATTGTGAAGCTTATATAAATGGGAATGTATCAGAACTTCCGGTGAAGAAAAAACAGAAGCAGAAAGCAGAAAAGTATTATAATGTCTATTTTATAGTGAATGATAAAGAAGAAGTGCTGCTGCAAAAGCAGCAGGGCACACTGCTCAAAGGTATGTACGAACTGCCGAAATACGATGTGGATACATCGATAGAGACGATAGAGGAAACGCTCGGTCTGTCACTTGATCATCCGAATATTCATGCAGGCACTGAAAAACATGTGTTTACCCACCAGATCTGGTATATGGAAGGTTATATACTCTATACCAAGGATGACCATGAAGATTTCATACCTGAAAAAGAGGTGGATAAGCTTCCCATGAGCAAGGCGATGCGAAAATTATATCACCATTTTTCAGCATGAAGCAAAGCATGTGATTATCACTCCACCTGTGATATAATGTAACAGTATTATTATAAAGGTGGTGTGGAATATGGGGCATGAAGCCATACCTGAAGAAGGCAGTAAGGTCAAAATCCAAAGCTACAAACATGATGGGAACATCCACCGGGTCTGGTCCGAAACGACCATCCTCAAGGGGACCGACCATGTAGTGATTGGAGGCAATAACCGCACCCTTGTCACTGAGAGCGACGGACGCACATGGATGACCCGGGAACCGGCAATCGTCTATTTTCATGTAGACTACTGGTTTAATGTCATTTGCATGTTCAGAGAAGATGGTGTTTATTATTACTGCAATCTTTCCTCACCTTTTGTCTACGACGGAGAAGCATTGAAATATATTGATTATGATCTGGACATTAAGGTCTACCCGGATGGGAAATACCATCTGTTGGATGAAGACGAGTACCGGCTCCATAAATATCGTATGAAGTATCCGGATGATATAGACAAAATTTTGAGACGTAATGTTGATATCCTGCAGCAATGGATTGAAAGGGAAAAAGGGCCGTTCGCTCCCGATTTCATCAAGGTTTGGCAACACCGGTTCAACAATGATTTCAAATCATACTAGAAATCAATCAACTGCTTCAGTTGATTGTTTTTTTGGTGTCTGACGGTCATTGAGGAAAGTGTTCAGTGACCATTAACAAGAGCAAAGGAAGTTTTTAATTGATCAAACGTTATATGCAATTTGTGAAGCCGTATAAATGGCTCATTGTGCTGACGATTATCATAGGCGTTTTGAAGTTTGGCATTCCGCTCCTGCTGCCGCTTTTAATCAGATATGTGATCGACGATATCATACTTGCCGATGGTTTAAGTATGGAAGATAGGATGAACATGCTGATTCAAGTCCTGCTGTTTTTCTCATTCATATTTGTTATTATCCGTCCGCCTGTGGAATATTTCAGACAATACCTGGCTCAGTGGACCAGTAATAAAATTTTGTATGATATCAGAAAGAATTTGTACGGTCATCTGCAGATGCTGAGCGCTAAATTCTATTCGAACAGTAAAGTTGGGGAAATTATATCCCGTGTGATCAATGACGTGGAACAGACGAAGGACTTTATCATGACAGGGCTGATGAATGTGTGGCTCGATCTGGTCACCATACTTATTGCGCTGGGAATAATGTTTGCGTTGAATGTTGAGCTCACACTTGTTTCCATGATAATCTTCCCGTTTTATATATTCGGCGTCTGGTATTTCTTCGGTAAATTAAGACGCCTGACACGCAACAGGTCACAGGCACTTGCTGAAGTCCAGGGATTTTTGCATGAACGCATCCAGGGGATTAATGTCATCAAGAGCTTTGCAGTTGAAAACAATGAATCCGGCAGATTTAATAAGCGGAATAACAACTTTCTGGAAAAAGCCGTGGATCATTCAAAATGGAATGCAAAAAGTTTTGCAGTAGTTAACACAATAACGGATATCGGACCGCTTCTTGTTGTCGGTTACGGTGCGTTCCAGGTGATAAACGGCAATTTAACTGTCGGTACACTCGCCGCGTTTGTCGCTTATCTTGACCGTTTGTACGGACCGCTCAGAAGGCTTGTTTCTTCTTCGACGATGCTCACTCAGAGTATCGCTTCAATGGACCGGGTTTTCCATCTGTTCGATGTGAAGTATGATGTAAAGAACAGGGAAAATGCCAGGGAGCTGGCATATACCAATGGGGATCTCGAATTCAGGAATGTGGATTTCTCATATGACGAGGATGATAATCTCAGCGCTCTGAAAAATATTAATTTTAATGTCCAGAGCGGGGAAACGGTTGCGTTTGTCGGCATGAGCGGCGGCGGAAAATCCACGCTGGTGACATTGATTCCGCGCTTCTATGATGTGACAGACGGTAAAGTGATGCTGGATCAGAACGATATCAGGGATTACACGACCGAATCCCTGAGGGATAAGATCGGTTTGGTCATGCAGGATAATATATTATTCTCTGACACGATCAAGGAAAATATTCTGCTTGCGAAGCCGGATTCAACAGAAGAAGAAATCATCGAATCGGCCAAACGGGCCAATGCCCATGACTTTATCATGACATTGCCGGAAGGTTATGATACTGAGGTAGGGGAGCGCGGTGTTAAGCTTTCAGGCGGGCAAAAACAGCGGATAGCAATCGCCAGAGTATTCCTGAAAAACCCCCCGATACTCATATTGGATGAAGCAACAAGTGCGCTTGACCTGGAAAGTGAAAGCATCATACAGAGCACACTCCTTGAATTGTCCGACAACCGTACAACAATTATTGTCGCACACCGGCTGTCCACGATTACCCATGCCGATAAAATATATGTATTGAGCGGCGGTGAAATCAGTGAAGCCGGTACTCACAGCGAATTGATGAAGAAAAAAGGTGATTACTATGATCTGTACAGCATCCAGAACTTATAAAGGATTGAGTGTATGAGCGGAAATTTAAATCTTTCATTTTTACAGGGTGATACTCTATCAGCAGCCAGACAGTTACTGGGGCTGGAAGTGACCACTTATATTGATGGTGAGGTGACCAGCGGCTTTATCACAGAGGTGGAAGCTTATCTCGGTCTCAATGACCGGGCAGCTCATACGTTTGGCGGTAAAAAGACAAAGAAGAATGAAATGATGTACAACCGTTTTGGCCATATATATGTCTATACGATGCATGGACAGCACTGCATGAATTTCCTTACAAAAGAAAAAGAACACCCGGAAGGGGTTCTGATCAGGGGGATCCAACCGCATCGGGGCAGGGAAATAATGATGCGGCGGCGGGGGCGTGAGAAGAATTTAACGGATGGCCCTGGCAAACTGACGACGTCGATGGGCATCAGGAGAGCACTTCATAATGGCATGAAACTGAATAATAATGTGCTTAAGATAACAGAGGGCAGGAAACCGGCGGCTATAGAAGCCACACGAAGAATCGGTATAGATACGAAAGCGGAAGCGGTGGACTATCCCTACCGGTTTGTTGTCAGCGGTAATCCCCACGTCAGTAAATTCACAGGGGCTCCTGCCTCTGATAACGGATGGCAATAGAAAGACGCAATCGATTGTCGATTGCGTCTTTTTTATATATCAAGCGTTTCATCCTGAATGTTGATATTGTTCTTTTCGGAATGGAATCTGAAAAAGCTGCTTGCAATTTTGTCGACTCTTTCCAGTGAATTGGAGTATTCATTGATGGAAGAGATAACCTGGAGGATGTTCTCATACATCAGTTTATCTTCATCAGTCTCAGCTTCATTATAAAGTGTCACGAAATTATCCATCATTGAATATTCAAATTGTGCATCCGCATCATAAATTTCAGCAGATGCTTCAGGTCTGATTTTTTCTGTAATCTTCATGAAAATCTGTTCATGATAAGCCATAAGCTGTTCGAGTTCATGTTTTATGCGATATTGGAAGTCCTCATCCAGATGATTATAGTCGTTTTCAAAACGGTTCAGTTTCCTGAGCAGCTCAAAAGCGCGCCGTGTCGAAGCAATCAGCTGCTGGAAGAGTATTTTTTTCCTTGCATCGGAGAAATACCTTCGTGTAAGGAAGTTTTTTTCTTCCCTGAACCACAGGTACATCGTTTCCAGTGTGACCACCCGTGTCCTGAGGGATTCTATATCTTTTTTAACAATCTGATATTCGCTGACAGCATTCAATTCGAGGCGGATCCACTTGAAAATATCACTCGTTATGTTGAAACAGTTATGATACAGTTTTGTTTCATATTTTGGCGGTATAAACACAAGGTTGACTATGAGTGATGAAACCACACCGATCATTACAAGTGAGAAACGAATGCCGGCAGCTTCAAAAAAGTCCATCGTCGAGGAAGACTCTACGATGGTCGGCGCATCCATGATTGCGATCATGGTGACCACAGCCAGCGTTGAAACACTTTGCAGGTTAAAGAATAATAAGACAGCCAGTACCAGTATCACCGTCAGTCCGATGACAATGATGTTGTTGCCAAACACCAGGACCATGACAATCGCGGATATTGCGCCCAGCGTATTACCCTGAAACTGCTCCCATGTCCGCTTCAGTGAACGGTGAACGTTTGGCTGAAGGGCGAACACGGCGGCAATGGCAGCGATCAGTGTTGGTTCCAGCCCCAGGATACTGGTGATGAATAATGTGAGTACTACAGTTATGCCGGTTTTAAAAACTCTAGCGCCAAAGCGCATGGCACCATCTCCTATAAATCATTTTTGAACACATCTTCCACGATGGAAAGTGTTTCTTTTATATCTTCTTCACTGTGCGCTGTGGTAATAAACCATGCTTCGTATTTTGATGGTGCAATATTGATGCCGCGACTGATCAGCCCGTTGAAAAATCTGCTGAATATTTCTCCGTCACTTGCCTCAGCCATGTTATAGTCCGTCACTTTTTCATTGGTGAAATATATAGTCAGGGCACCGACCAGTCGATTTGTTGTGGCTGTAATGTCGTACTTTTCAATCAGTTCATTCAGCCCGCGCTCAAGCATATTGCCGAGGCGGTCGAGCTCTTCGTATACCCCCGGGGCTTCCAGCACTTCCAGGCAGGCGAGGCCGGCTGCCATGCTCAGCGGGTTGCCTGACATTGTGCCGGCCTGGTAGGCGGGACCGAGCGGGGCGACACTTTCCATAACATCCAGCCGGCCGCCGTATGCACCGATCGGCGTTCCGCCTCCAATGATTTTCCCCATTGCTGTTAAATCCGGTTCAACATTGAGCAGGTTCTGGGCGCCGCCGTACATGAAGCGGAATGCTGTGATCACTTCATCATAAATAACCAGTGAGCCATTATCATGTGCAATGCTGTTGATTGCTTCGAGAAATCCTTCGAAAGGTTCCACAATTCCAAAATTGCCCACAATCGGTTCCACGAGGACGCCGGCAATTTCATCTCCAAAATGTTCGATGGCTGTTTTAAAATCCTCCAGATTATTAAATGGCACTGTGATCACATCAGCGGCGACACCCTTCGGCACACCGGCTGAATCAGGTGTGCCGAGCTGTGCCGGCCCGCTGCCCGCTGCCACCAGTACCAGATCGGAGTGACCATGGTAACAGCCTTCAAATTTAAGGATTTTATTGCGTCCTGTATATGCCCGGGCAACTCTGACAGTGGTCATCACAGCTTCTGTGCCCGAGTTTACGAATCTCACACGTTCCAGCGAGGGGATTGCGGCCCTGATTTTATTAGCAAAATCAATTTCCAGAGTTGTCGGTGTCCCGTAAAGTATGCCTTTGCTGCTCTGTTCAGTGATGGCTTCATGGATCCTTGGATGGGCGTGCCCTGTTATAATCGGGCCGTATGCACCCAGGTAATCGATATACTTGTTGCCGTCTACATCATAGAAGCAGGCGCCTTCAGCACTTTCCATGACAATAGGGGCACCGCCTCCGACGGCCTTGTAGGACCTTGAAGGGGAATTTATGCCTCCCAGGATGGCTTCATCTGCCTGTGCTTGGAGCGCTTCTGATCTCTCGTGATTGAACATTGATTTTCATCCTTTTAACTACAGTTTTTATACTATGTAGTTTATCATATCATCCCTCTGTTATTAAGAGAGGCGATTGTATTGAGAACGCTCCAAAAGTCGGTTATTATCAAAATATGAAGAAATGAGACGAGGGGGATATACAATGGAAAAATTTCCGGAATTTGAGCTTGAAAATCAGAACGGTGAATTGATTTCAAATAAAGATCTGACAGATCGGACGGTCATTTATTTCTATCCGAAAGATAATACGCCGGGCTGTACGACTCAGGCATGCGATCTGAGAGATAACATGGATTATCTGAATGATCTGAATGTGACGGTTTTTGGTGTGAGCGGTGACTCCAGGAAAAAGCATCAGAACTTTATCGCCAAACAGGACCTGAATTTTGACCTGCTTGCAGATGAAGATTTTAAGCTGGCCGAATCTCTTGATGTCTACAGAATGAAGAAAGCATTTGGCAAGGAGTCAAAAGGTATTGTCAGGACTACATTTATCGTCGATGAAGACAGCAATGTGATCAAACGCTTTGATAATGTTCAGGCGAAAAAACATATTGATGAATTGAAATCATACTTAAATGAGGGATAACATGAAGAATATTTTATCATCAGCCAGATTACGCGCAGAGATGACAGAGTATCTGGAGAAGCATTTCAGCGATTATGAATTCAGGTTTATCAAAGCGAAGGAGATGACTGATAAAGACCGGGCCTGGGCGGATATTTTTATCACATACGGTTCGGATATGAAACAGGAACATATGAAAGCTTTTAAAAATCTGAAGTGGGTCATGGTGATGAGCGCCGGTCTGGATGATATGCCTCTCGAAGCAATGAAGGATGTTCATATCACCAACGCCAGAGGGATTCATAAAATTCAGATGACGGAGTATACAATCGGTTTGCTGCTCGCCTACTTCAAGGATTTATATCAGCTGAAACGTAATCAGGAAGCGAGATACTGGCATCCGAAAGCGCTCACTGAGGAAATCTATGATAAAACGGTACATATACTTGGGACTGGGAGCATCGGCAGTCATCTGGCAGGTGCGCTTAAAGCGCTCGGGCTGGAGACAGGGGGTTATAATACCAGAGGCAGGGATGCAGAAAATTTTGATAAAACATATCCGATCGATCGTCTTTTCGATCATGTGGAAGCGGCGGATATTCTGATCAATGTTCTGCCCAGTACTGAACATACCAGAGGGCTGCTCACAGAAGGAATTTTTAAAGAGATGAAAGACGAGAGTGTATTTGTGAATATTGGCCGGGGAGATGTCATTACCGATGATACAGTCCGGCGGGTGCTCGACAATGCGCACATCCGGCATATGATACTGGATGTATTCAATGAAGAGCCCCTGCCTGAAGATCACATCTTTTATTCCTATGATAATTTGACGATCACGCCGCACGCATCATCGAAAACGAAGGCCTACTTGACCCGAGCATTTGATATTTTCATATATAACCTGGAACGGGCGGATGATTTTGATGCAATGAAGAACATAATCGATCATGATCGGGGATATTGATAAAAGAATTTGACAAACAATTTAAATACAAAGTACAATAAAACTATTACAGTAGTCTGATTCAATGGAAAGAAGGTATCAATATGAAGATGATGGATGCCGGCTCACAGTTCAATGATTCAATTGATGCACTCAGGGAGACGGGTGTCAGGATAACACCCCAGCGTAAAGCAGTGCTAAAATACATGGTAGAAACTGATGAACATCCGACTGCTGATGATATATTCAAATCACTGTCTAGTGAATTTCCCAATATGAGCGTTGCCACGATATATAATAATTTAAAGCTCTTTAAGGATACAGGACTTGTAAAAGAACTCACATATGGAGATGCATCCAGCAGGTTCGACTTCATTACAGATACGCATTATCATATCATCTGCAGCAACTGTGAAAAAATTACCGATTTTCACTATCCGGGTTTGGATGAGGTCGAGCAGTTAGCAGGTGCGGTGACTGAGTATGATGTCAGCCATCACAGACTTGAAATTTATGGTCTGTGTCCCGATTGCAGGGAAGACCGATAAAGTTTAAATTTTATCTCACAAAAAAGCGGCCGACAGCCGCTTTTTTTGTGTCTTTGGATTTGGAAGTTTGATTGGATGCTTCATTATTCGTCTGACTGTTTCCTGATCTCTTCGATCGCCTTCTCCCGCCGGTGCTTGACATTGTAATCCAGTGAGAAATCCTCGCCCTGCAGTTCCCGATCGACGGTGAGCGGTTCTTTGCAGTGCTGACAGAAGTCAACATGGCCGAGAATCTTTGTTTGCTTCTCACAGTTGGGACATTGAACAGTGATTGTGCGTGCACTTATCATGCCGACCCAAAAATAGATGACAAAGCTCAGGAGAATCGGCAGTAAACCGATAATTAGGAATGCTCCAAATATAACAGGGTATTCTCTGAAGAATACACCAAGATACATAATGATCATACCTATGAAAATAAGCGCCAGTGCATAGCCCCGGATCCGCTGTATCTTATTGCCTGGTTTTCTTCGTTTCTTCATATTTTTCACCTCTGGAATTCATTATATACAATTATATCTTATTATGATAATCTATTATTTAGCATTTGGTGAACAAAACTGTTTCGCAAAAAGATATTAAAAAAAACACTAATAAATGTTGACACAAAATGCTGCACTTGGTAATATATAAAAGTCGCCGATTTGAACAGCGTAATTTTTTTCACTCGCAAATACAATCACACTTTGAAGTAAAGAACGCGTAAATACAATCACACTTTGAAGTAAAGAAAATGTTTAGAAAGTGTAAAAATTATACTTGAACAAAAAGTTGAATTGCTGTAATATACGGACAGTGACTTAAACGACGAACATTGAAAACTGAATGACAATATGTCAACGTTAATTCCGAAGAAACGGGATGAGGAATCATCCCGAAATTGAGGCGGACAATAGAAACGCAACCGAGCTTAAGATAAGCTTTCCAATCATGGAGAGTTTGATCCTGGCTCAGGATGAACGCTGGCGGCGTGCCTAATACATGCAAGTCGCACGCGGCCCCGGGGTGCTTGCACCCCGGCGGTCGAGTGGCGGACGGGTGAGTAACACGTAGGCAACCTGCCCCGCAGACCGGGATAACCACGGGAAACCGTGGCTAATACCGGATAACCCCTGGCGCCATAAGGCGCCGGGTTGAAAGACGGTTTCG
>NZ_ARQJ01000011.1 GCF_000385175.1 Salinicoccus albus DSM 19776
GCCGTTCTCTTGTATCCGATTCACGATCGAGTATCAGCGGGGCCGTTCTCTTGTATCCGATTCTCGATCGAGTATCAGCGGCGCCGTTCTCTTGTATTCGATTCACGATCGAGTATCAGCGGAGGCGTTCTCTTGTATCCGATTCTCGATCGAGTATCATCGGACGGCCGGGTGTGTATTCGATTTCCGCCCTAAAGAACATTCAAAAAGAAACGGAAGCACGGGATTAACTCCCGAACTTCCGTTTCTTATATGCTCCCGGCTAAATGGTCCTTTCCATATACACATGGGGAATGCCCGCATCCTCGAATTCTTCCGAAGCCACGCGGTAACCCAGTCGTTCATAGAAGGCTACGGCATGCACCTGGGCGCCCAGACGGCTGTGCGTGAAGCCGAATAGTTTCGCGTGATCATGGACGCGTGTCATCAGATCCTGCCCCAGGGATCTGCCGCGGTATTCAGGCAGGACGGCCATGCGTTCGACTTTGATCAGCTCTTTGTTCAACGGCCGATACCTCACCGTGCCGATTGGCGTTTCACTATCGAGCAGCAGCAGGTGGGTGGCGATGTCTTCATGTTCGTCAATTTCCCGGCTGATCGGTACGTTCTGTTCCTCTACAAACACACGCTTACGGACTTCGAGACACTGTTGATACTGCTGTTTGCTCTCTGCTTCAATAATCTCCATTCGATCCGCTCCCTACATTGCATTTTTTCGTCTGATGGCAGTAAACTGCCAGAATACCTTCAACTGTTCTGTGTTCCAGTAGTTCATGGCAAGGGACAGTGCCGGCTGTGTATTGAATTGGATATTGCTTGCCTCAGCCGCTGCCAGCACCAGGTACTGTATACGGGGTTTCAGTTGTTTGAAGCGATCCGAGAGTCTGCCGTCCGTCTTGATCCATTCCATCGGGAAGGTGAGTTCAAAGATGTCGATGACTTCAAGGATCTCGGGGATGGCGATGATGTAGCATGCCGCATCCACTTCCGGATTGTTCAGGGACTCAGCGAAGTATCCCTTGATGGAGAGATACATCTCTTTATGCTCATGGTTGTAGTAATAGTAGGCATCCTCTATGCGCCTGCTGCCGCTGTTTTTGATCTGGTATTCAAGATAATCGAACATCTCGTTGATGTTCGTCTCCTTATCGTAAGTTTTCCGCATCATGCGTCCACTCCCTAGTAAGCATTATACGATGATTCCGTCTGATTTTGTGTGTTCTGATCGCTATTTTGACCGGTCCCGTCATTCATGTTGCCGCCCGGGTTCTGATTTCCCGTTCCGCCGCCGTTATACTCTTCTGTATTTTCTTCAGGCGGATAGTATTCTTCGGTGCTCTCCTGCGGCGGCTGCTCAGTAGTGTTTTGCTGTGGCAGCTCTTCAGTTGAATTTTCCTGCGGTGGCTCTTCGGCAGTGTTCTCCTGATTTTGTCCGCCCCCTTCACCTTCGACGCTTTCCTCAGGGTTGTCATCAGGGATGTCGAAACCGTTGCCGAACTGCGGTTCATACCCCTCTGCCATGAAGTAAGGCGGCTGCTGAGGTACAAACTCATTCAGGTAGTAGTCGCTGACATACTGGTACGGCACCATGTAATCAGACAGCCGAATGTTGATCAGGTCGTAAGGTTCCGGCTCTGGCAGGTCAAGCACCTCCCGGAGCGTACGGGAAATCGTGTATAGATGTTCCTCGTTCGCCCAGTAGAAATAGGCGCCGTTTGGCTGGTGCCAGTAGTCATCGCCTCTGATTTGGGTGGCATTGAATCCGATATCGTTGAATGCATAGTAGGCGGCCAGGCTGCGGATGGTTTCACTTTCCATGTTGTGCGAGGTATTATCTGCAACCACTTCAATGAGATCATCCAGATTCGTCAGGGCACCTGTCGATTTCGCTTTGGACAGGATCGCTTCAACCATCTCGAGCTGCCGCTGACCGCGGCCGAGATCACTATCGACACTGCGGTTTCTGACGACGGCCAGTGCTTCCTCACCGTTGAGGGTCTGTTCACCTTCCTCCAGGGTGATCGTGCCTTTATCCGTTGAAGTGGACTCCTCCATGTCAAACGGCACCTCGAAGTCGACGCCGCCGAGAGCATCCACCACATCAACCACGGCCTGCATATTGACGCGGGCATAGTAGTCCACAGGGACGTTGGTCAGGGATTCCACAGCACTCATGGAACCCTCCGGTCCGTTTTCTCGGTGGGCGTGGGTGATTTTATCGAAATAATTATTCTCAGGGAAATAAGTCAGCGTATCCCGCGGAATGCTGGTCAGTTTGACCTCATCCTGATTCTGGTCGAATGTTGCCAAAATCATCGTATCCGTCCTGAAGTCGGACGTCTGCATACTGCCTCCTTCAGTGCGTGTCTCATTTTCATCCACGCCGAGGATCAGTACGGTGAAGCTGTCCATCTCGGGATTGATATCCTGCTCCCGCAGTTCTGAACGATCGCGTTCAGTGTCCTCGAAAGATTGGTTGACGCCCTCTTCAAACGTGTTGAAAAGATTCCATATGAAAATGCCTATGGCCACAAGGGCAATGACAAGCGCGATCAAACACCCGATAAAAATCTTTTTCTTCATAAATTTAGAACCTACTTTAATATAAATTATAGTTTAAAATGATTTTATACGTCACTTTTATTATAATATGTGATAATAATGAAAAGATATAGGTATGACAGAACAATTAACATTAAATTGTTCAAAACTGTCTTCAATGATAAAGAAAAACGGACAGGATAACAAGTGATTGTATGCCTGTCGTGTGAAGTGAAATGAATGATAATTGAGGTGGCGGAGAATGAAACGCGTAACGATGTTCGTATGGAACAATTTTATCAATGATGCGAGGGTGCTGCGGGAAGCGGCCGCATTGACAGAGGCGGGCTGGGAAGTGACAGTCATTGCAAAGAAGGACATGGATGAGCGGCACTTGAAGCGGGCGGAACAGATTGCCCCCGATGTCTATGTCAACCGTCCGCTCAGAGCTGAACTGCCGCAATTTTTAAGCCGGCGGATAAAATCCACTGTGGTCGATAAACATCTCCCGAACATGCTGCAGATGTTAAAAATGATGATGCTCGGCCGCAAGCAGCAGGCCGATGTGTACCATGCCCATGATCTGAATACACTGCTGCAGGGGATTGCGGGGGCCAAGCTGAGGCTGCGGCCAAAACCGCTGATCTATGATTCCCATGAAGTGCAGACAAACCGCACCCATTACAGTTTTGACAAAGTGTACCGTCTGGAAGGATTTCTGCTCAAGTTCGTCGATCATGTCATCGTCGAGAACGATACGCGGGCGGACTATCACAAGCAGCTGTATCAAGCGCGGCCGACACCGCTGCATAATTATTCCGAGCTGTACGATATCGATGCGGTGGACACTTATCCGCTCCGGGACCAGTTCGGCATACCGGAGGAAGACAAGATTGTCCTGTACCAGGGCGGCATGCAGGAAGGCAGAGGATTGTTCAAACTGCTTGATGCGTTCAAGGATATCGAAGGCGCCAGGCTCATCATGATCGGTGACGGCAAAGAACGCCGGAATCTGATCGATTATCATGAAAAACTGGGGATCCAGCATAAAGTCGAGTTCATCAACAGGGTCCCGTACAAGGAATTAAGACGCTATACCAAAGCCGCAGACATCGGCATCCAATTTTTAGAGAACACCAATTTCAATCATTACTCCGCCTCGTCCAACAAGCTGTTTGAGTATATCATGGCCCATGTCCCTGTTATCGGTGCGAAATTGCCGGAGATAGAAGCAGTCATAACGCATGCAGAAGTCGGACTGACAGTGGCGTCTGAAAGCACCGCACAGCTGACGGCGGCTTTGGAAAGGTTGACGGGGGATGAAGCATTGAGAGAGAAATTCAGAAATAATGCGCGGGAAGCCAAGTTAAAGTACAATTGGAATAACGAGAAAAAGATATTGACAGCGATATATAAAAGTCTTGAATAGATGCGTTATTTAATCTATGGAAAAAGAGGGAATGACATTTGAAGAACAGTGATCTGGAATATCTATTCACAAATATTCCACAGAGTGAGGCGAACGTGTATCCACACGATATCGAAATTGAAAATATAAGGATGCTCAGGGATAGTCTTCAGGAGAGGAACCTTAATTATGAAACTGAACAATTGGATACAGGGTTTCTGGCAGTCCATCTTTTAAGACAGGATGGAACTAAAATTGCCTCGGTTCGCAATCCCTATTATCCAACAAATTCCAGGTTCGGATATAACATAGTGAGAAATAAGTACCGAACAGAGCAATCTATGAGAGCTGCAGAAGTGCCGACAACGAAATCCAGAGTTTATAAACTGAATCAGAAGGAATTAGCCAAAGCAGAGGCTGGGGCGCAGTTTGAAGGTGCGTTTGTAATCAAACCTTTAAATCTGGCTTTGAGCAAAGGAGTCTATTCGAATGTTACATACAATACTTTTGATCATTATTGGGATACCTGTGCAGCCATAATAAGGAAGAACAAACGCAAAGGGAATTCAATCCTCATCCAGGAGTATATTGAAGGTTTTGAGGTAAGAGTCACAATAATGGAAGGCAGGATAGTCTCCATCATGACCCGGACCCCCGGCTATGTAAAGGGAGACGGGAAACATAGCATTGATACGTTGATTGATCGGAAAAATGAAAAAAGAATGCAATGTGGATTTCTGAAAAACTATCCGATTAGGAAAGACAGAGTAGTTGGGGAATTCCTAAATAAATCAGGATACACATTTTCAAGCATACCAAAGCAGGGTGAATATGTACTCTTGCTGAGTGTCTCAAACCTGATCAATGGCGGAGAAGTGATTGATATTTCAGCACTGGTATCTGAGGAAATCAAAGAAACTGCGCTGGATGCACTGGCTGCCATTCCGGGCATGCACTGCGGCGGTATTGATATCATGATTAAAAATTTCGGCGATGTGACACCTAAAGTTATTGAAGTCAACGCTTTCCCGCTTTTATCAGTGACAAAATTCCCGACATATGGCACACCGTCGGCATCTATTGAGTGTTATTCAGATGCAATGTTTGTGCGTGACAGGTATTTGAACGATGTGGACAATGGCTATAAGATTGATAATGAAAAAGAAATATTATCACACTATCTTTCCTTCCATGAACGCAGGAACAGACTTTTGGTAAATCAGTTTAAAAATCTGGATAGTAAATAAAACAAGGAGCAGTGTTACGTATATGATCTTCGAGGGGACAGACTACAGAAACGCCTATATACTGGCACCGGAAGACATTAATCTCAAAGGGTTAAAATCATTTGATGACATTAAGTTTGGGGACTACCGTTTTTATTATTCCAAGATACAGGATGCGGTCATCTATCAGCATAATGATGATCTGATCATCCTGACCGGTTATTGTTTTGATATCAGGGACAGTCATCTGACAGAAGCACAGGTGCTGGAAAATTTATATGAAACCGATGATGTACCGCGGGAATTGGAGTATATAAACGGCAGATATTTTGTCATCATCCATAAGAATGGTATGACGCGGGTGTATTCGGATGCCTCCCAGTTAAGACCTCTGGTTTACCATCAGGATTCAAGAATCATCGCTTCACACGATGAGCTGATCAGTTCTGTCCTGAAAAACAATGGATACCAATTGCACAAAAGATCTGAATTCAATCATAATGAATTGGATTTCACCCGTTTTGAAGAAATATTCAAATTCAATCCGAGTCTGGCACTTGATATGGATCGTTTCACTTTCTCAAGAATATATCCCAGAATAGCCCTTGAGGAAAAAAGTGCATCTGAAACCTTTAAAGAGATGAGAAAATATCTGGATAACAGTATCCAATGGCTGAAAAATAATCACCAGTACAAATTCCTGTCGCTGACAGGCGGGATCGATTCCAGAGTTTCTGCGGCATTGACGAGGGAAATTAGCAATGATGTAGAATTCATGACTTATACAAAGTCCCGGGAAAAATTAAAAACGGAATTATCCAGACTGATTTACACGACAGATGATAAGGTGACCCGTCAATTAAAAGAGAATATGGTATGGAACCATACGATTTTCAATCTGGATGAATTTACCCCGAGCAAGAAATTTACCGAGTACAACCAGCATATTCTTTATTCGAATCACTCATTCAATCTGGCCAATTATTATAAAAATGAAAGAAAGTTTGACCATGCACTGCATATCAAATCAACCGTTTTCGGGTTGGGTAAAGCCGATTTCCCTGCTGAGCTGGATGACAGCAGAGATTCATACGATTTTTATCAGAAATGTATCCATGGGCTCTCAGTGGCCTTCAGGAAATTATACACGGTCAAGGATGAAGCACCAAAGTACTTCGAGCGGAACCTGGTGAGTGAGGGCGTGACGTTAAACAGACATTATTTCGATCTTTTCCATCTTGAATCCCGGATGGGAAACTGGCACAGTGCCTTAACTTTGGAGACTGACCCTGAAACAGATGAATTCATATTTACGAACTCAAGGAAGATGCTCGATCTTATCCAGCAGCCGGCGCTTCAGGAAAAAAGGGATTTTGAACTTTTTAAGATAATCATTGATCATTATTGGCCAATCCTGCTTCATTTCGGCATCAATAAGTACCATGAACTTGGCTTGGAATTCATGAAAGATATGAGAGAAACGGTTGAGCTCAAGAAAAATGTGGCGGTCAATTATAATCCAAATGATCTTATCCAGGATGAGACCAAGGGAGAAAGATATATCCAGCCGTTCGGAGATAAAGTGTACGCGTATAAAAACTATGACCTGGTGTTCAGCTGTGATGATGGAAAAACTAAAACAGTGATGTTGAAAACAACCTACAGTAATCAAAGCGGCAGAGGGCGGATCAAGGTGACAATCAGAGGGCATGAGATTTTTGAAGAGCATGATGTTCTTGATATGAACAACGGGGTCTCATTTGACCTGGGGGATTCTCCGATTATGATTAACATCACATATGATAAAGATTACAAAAATACTTCATGGCAATCTGCTGCGAGAATATTCTATTCGATACAATGACAAAGCAGCGGTGAAGGGCACGCCCCTCACCGCTGCTTTCCTGTTAAAATACATGTTTTGTATAGTATCTGCCCTGTATGCCAAGCTGTCTGTAATAATTTCTCAAGTTTTGTGCAGTGGCATATGCCCAGTTTACATCCGTTGCATATTGGTATGAACCTGGGCTGGCCGGGTTCCATCTCATGGAGTAGAGTGTTGTCTGGCCGCGGTTGAAATATCCGCTGGAGATGAAATCGGCACCGCCGACAATTGCCTTAGCGGGGGTATCCCATCCCATCTGCTGTGCATACCTTGCCCCTGACAGGACAGCACTATTATCATAGGCTCCGATTCCATACATATTATAATAGAGCTTTCCGTTGCTCGAGTAATTGCCGTTGGAATCGAGTCTGACACCTTGGGCCAGCGTGCTTGTCCCATTGCCTGTTTCATGCAGTGCATGTGAAATCAGATAGACTTCATTAACCCCGTGTGTGCGGGCAGCATCGCGGAAAGCAGTCCCCTGATTGTGCAAGGTGCCTTTGCCGCTAAGCAGTCTGGAGTTAATTTTTGCGCTTGAAATGTCCTGAGGCTTGTCCAAGTCCAGGAATGTATACATCCACGTATCAGAAGTCTGGTGTGACGTATCGAGGAAACGGGCAACTTCACTGCGTGTCGCATTCCTCCAGCCACCGCCGGACGCCCAGGCCTGCGGTGGGGCGTTCAGGTTCATCTGAGTGTCCAGCACCTGATTGAATGACTGGTCGTATTCAACAGTTTCTACTGAAGGCGCTGAAGGCGCCGGCGTATAATCTGTAAGCCTGTTGTCCTGTATCCAGCCGTAATCATTCCCGATTTTACCATAATGGAATGTCAGCAGTCCCAGCTGCAATGACTTCTCCGCTTGGAAAACCGAATCACCATAGCTGCTCAGTCTGTTTACCCGCTGACTTGAAGTCCCCCATGGATTGGTCAGCAAATAATCATTTTCTCTGGCTACTGAATACTTTTTATCATGTGTTTTTGGCGCGGTTAACATGTATAGATCCAGATCGCCATTTTTAATCCACCCCTGCATAGCGCCACCCATATTTGAATGGACCCGGTAGAAAGTATCACCGTTATAGGTTGCTTTTTGCGAGATAAAGAGCGTTTGATTGGAGATGCGTCCCATATCTTTGCCCGTTTCGCTGGTCACTGGGCTGTAAATGCCGGAATTATTATTACTGCTGACGCGGGCAGCGTAACGCTCTGAGGTAACCACCGGAACTTCCGGCTTCACTCTGGATTCTTCCAGCCAGCCGAAATCGTTTCCGATTTTACCATAATAGAATGTCAGTAATCCGAGCTTCACTTTTTCCTCTGCCTGGAAAACAGAATTACCATATTCGGATAATTGTCTGGCCTGTTGACTGGAAGTTCCCCAAGGGTTGGTTAACAAATACTCATCCGGCCTTGCCACAGAATAGTTGTTTTTGTGTGATTCCGGTTGTGACAGCTGGAAGAGACGCATATCTTTTTCTTCTACCCAGCCCTGCATCGCACCATCCATGTCGGCATGTATTCGGTAGAAGACTGTACCATTGTAATCTGCTTTTTGGGAGATATATACAGTTTTATCTTGCAGACTTCCAAAATCATGTGTTTTACGGCTGGTTACCGGACTGTAGAGTCCTTCATTTTCATTTGTTTCAATCCTTGCTGCTTTGCGGATGCTGGATACTTCGGGAGAGGAGGCAGTTTTTAATCTTGTGTCTGCAAGCCATCCGTAGTCTTCATCTATCTGACCATAATAGAAAGTGAGCATGCCCAGTTCCAGCTTTTCCTCTGCCCGGAACAGAGAAGTATCATATTCATCCAGACGTTTTACAGTCTGCTTTTCTGTCCCCCATGGATTGGTCAGCAAGTGCTCATTCGGCCTGTCCACGGCATAATCTCTGGTGTGGTTCGTCTGGTCTGTCAGTCTGAACAGTCTCAGGTCTTCCGCCTTGACCCAGCCCTGCATTGCACCATTCATATTTTTATGGATGCGATAGTAAGTCGTACCGTCATATTCCGCCTTTTTAGAAATATACACGGTGGTGTCTTCAAGGAAATCAAGGCTGTGACTGTCAGCGCTCGTCACCGGACTGTACAGGCCGGAATTTTCACCGTCGGCGAAACGTGCAGCATACTGTGCATCTGTAACGGATGGCTGATTACTGTCAGCGGAGAGATTCAGTGAAAAAAGCTGGACAGATTGATTTGAATTCAGCTGAAGTTCACTCTCTGCCTTAACAATTTCATCTTCACTCTCTTTTTTAGAACGATCTTCATCTTTAGGATCCTCTTTTTCTTCGGACTTCTTTTCATCTTTTTCAGAATCTGATTTATTGTCAACACTGACATCGGCATCTTCTTTCGACGTATTCTCACCCTCATTAGCGGCCATTTCTTCATTTTCGGCAACATCAGCCTTTTCTTCAGCCGTCTTTGAAGCTGTCTCTTTATCACCTTCAGATCCTGCACCTGTCTCTGACTGGTCAGCTTCTGCTTCAGGCAATCTTTCTTCCTCGGAACTGGCAGATTCGGCTTCACCAGCTTCATCCTCTGTACCTGTTTCCTCCGTTTGTGGTGCGGACGCTTCTCCATCATAATTCGGATGTTCTGAGTCATTTTCTGTTGGAGGCTCTGTGTCTGTTTCAGGTTCAGTTAATGGGGTTTCAGGCTGTTGATGTGCTTCAGCCTCCGATTCTTCGACTGGCGGGGCTTCCTCAATCGATATGTCTGGAGAGGGTTTTTCTTGAGGTTCTGTTTTGTCTTGATCATTTTTGTTTTTGGTTTCCTCAGAAGTATTTTCCGAACCATCGCCTGTATTTTCCGGTGTGTCTGTTCCGCCAGGTGCTGTGTTTTGTTCAGATGATGGCTGGGGATCAGCATTGCCGTCCTGTTCTACAGGGGTCACTTCATCTGTCACTTCTTCTGTGCTTTCAACTGGCTCTTTTTGATGTTTTACCTCTGCATCATCCTGTTCGTCTACAGGCAATTCTTTCTCTTGAACATCAGACGCAGTATTCGTTTCTTCATATGTATCCTGTTCATTATCCATTGCTGCTGTATTCCCTGCCGGCGCTGGTTTCTGCGTGTTTTCAGGAACGGTCTGCTTCTGCGGGCTTTGATCCGATTCATTATGTGTTTCATCAGCAGCGGGCGCCTGAGCATCTTCTGCCTCATTCGCTTGGGCAGTCAATCCTGTGAAAATGAAGGAAGAAGACAGGATAATCGGAACAAAAAATAATTTGCTAGTTCTCATTTGAAATTATATACCTCCTTAATAAGATATTTGTATTATAGCGCAAATATTTCAAAAATGTGAAATTTAATAAGAAAATAACAAAGGTAATAAAAATGTAATAATTCGCATTCATCCCTCTGCATTGGTAAGATGTAAATGGTTTCTATATTTGGCCAATATGCATTCACATCATTTGGTGCTATAATAGGTCAATCATAATTTTAAGTTAATATTGATGGACTGAGGCATTCGCATGTATAACATATTCAAATTTTTAAAAGAACAATGGACAAACAGAAGGCTGATATTCGGCCTGGCCATATATGATCTGAAAGCCCAGTACGCCAATCACTACCTTGGTGTTTTCTGGAATATACTGCAGCCGGCGATGCAGGTACTGCTGTACTACATAGTTTTTGGTCTCGGTTTAAGAGGGGATCGCGGGGATGTCGGTGAATTGCCATTTATCATCCATTTGATTACTGGGGTCTTCCCCTGGTTGTTTCTATCGAGTGCGGTCAACTCTACTTCAGGCGCGATACAAGGACAGTTGAGCCTGGTGACGAAAATGAAGTTTCCATCCAGCACACTTATATCGGTTTCGCTGGTCAATAGTGTGATAAACCTTATGATGACGACGGCGATTGTAACGTTCATCAGCTTAATTAATGGATACTCTTCACCGTTACATTATTTAGGATTGTTATATTTTATCTTTGCATCCATTGTGCTGACATCGGGGATTGGGTTAATCATGTCCAGCCTGGTTATATTGATCAGGGACATGAAAAATGTGCTGCAGAATGTCGTCAGAATGTTTTTCTTTGTCACGCCAATCTTCTGGTCTCTGAATGAAGCGAATGAGATCATGCATGTCATATCTTCCTTCAATCCTTTTGCATACCTGGTGATGAATTATAGAAATGCCATGGTTCTGGAGGAAGCACCGCTGTATGGGGATACGGCGGATCATATATATTTTTGGGCAGTTACTTTGTTCATATTTTATGTGGGTGTGCACGTTCATTACCGTTTCAGGGATAAGCTGGTCGACTACTTATAAACTTGTCAGGCAGGCATGAAGATACAGTGTCACTTATTAGTATGTTGAAATTCTAACGAAATAAAAACTTATGGAGTAAGGAAGGACTATATGGGATATAAAGTTAAAGTGGAGAATGTATCTAAGGTTTATGATTTGAATCGGAACAAATTATCAAAATTGATATCACTCTTTACTTTTGGATATTTTTATAAGGAAAAATCCTTCTATGCGCTGAGGGATATTGATTTTGAAGTGCAGGCAGGCGATTCGGTAGGCATCATCGGTTTAAATGGTTCGGGGAAATCCACATTGTCAGATATGCTGGCGGAAGTGATCCAGCCTACCGATGGAACGATTGATATTAAGGGTAAGAGTTCTCTGATTGCGATAAATGCCGGACTGAACCAGGATTTGACCGGCGAAGAGAATATACGCATGAAATGTCTGATGCACGGTATGACCAGTTCAGAAATCGATGGGAAATATCAGGATATATTGGAATTCAGCGAACTGGGAGACGAATATATAAAACAGCCGATCAAATCCTATTCCAGCGGGATGCGTTCCAGGCTGGGTTTTGCGATTGCGATTCATACCGATCCCGACGTGCTGATTGTGGATGAGGCATTATCCGTGGGGGACTCCACATTTTCGGATAAATGTATGGATCGTATGATCGATTTCCAGAAGCAGGGGAAAACCATCTTTTTTGTCTCCCACTCTTCCGGCCAGATGGAAAAGATGTGCAATAAGGCAGTCTGGGTCCAGTATGGCGAAATGAAACAGTTTGGTGATGCCATGCCGATCATTGAGGATTATAATGAATTTATAAATCAGTATAAAATGCTGACTAAGGATGAACAGCTGCAGTATAAGGAAAAGATGATGGCAAAGCAGAAAAAGAAGTCGAAAAGATCGAAAAACAAAAAGGAAAAAGCCCCTTTAACAAGCCTGATCCCAGGTGTTATACTGTTCTTATTTGCGCTCGCCGGTATTTATATTCAAATTGGCAGTTTGTAAAGAATGGCTTATAGTTAGTCAGAGAATGTGTCTCCAGTATGAACAGACAGCTTCAAGTTCTCTGGCCGCAACAGGAATACGCCCAAAGGTATTTTCACTCTTAGCATATGGTGTTATGCCTTAGCATGAGAAGTGAAAGGAACGATAATATTTATGAAAATATTATTAATCAGTCAAAATTTTTATCCGGAAATTGGTTCGGGGGCAAATCGTTTCAAAGATTTATATCAGCAGCTCTCCAGAGTATACGATGTTGATATGCTGACTACTGACCCCAGCTATCCAAACATGAAGATGTATAATGATGAAAAATATTGGGATGATGAAGGTTTGAATGCTTCAGATAACATCATAAGAATACCGATGAAGAACAACAAGCAATCTAAAAATTTATACATACGCAGCCTTTATTATCTGGAACTTGCTTACAAAGTCAGATATTTTATCAAAAGATACCAGAAAGAATATGATGTGATATATGTCACTTCCCCTAACATCTTCGTCCCATGGGCGACTTTCTTTGGCCATAAACAGAATGACTCAGTTTTAAAAGTGCTGGACGTCAGAGATCTATGGCCGGACAGCGTCAAAGAAATTGATAAAATTAAAATTGATCGTATCTACCCATTACTTAAGTACCTGGAGAGGCTGATGTATAAAAAAGCGGATAAAATTGTTATCAACAATGAAGGTTTTAGAGCGCATATATCGGAACAGCAGCCGGAAAAACCCATCCTTTATCTGCCAAACTCATTTAATGCGGATGAAATTGCATTTTGTGAAGCGGGCAATGACTTTCAAGTTATATATACAGGCAACATCGGTCTTGCACAAAGTTATGATCAGCTGCTGGAAGTCGCAAATCGTCTGGAAGATGAAAAAGTCGATTTCAACATTATCGGTTATGGTGCGCATGCACACTCATTTAAAGAATACATACAGGAAAATAATTTTAAATACGTGAGAGTATTCGACGAAAAAACGCGGGAAGAATGTCTGGAATTGATCAGGCAGCATAATGTGCAGCTGTCACTATTGAAACAGTCGGAAGTTTTCATGAATGTCCTTCCCGGTAAAGTGATAGATGGCATAGGGAGCGGTATACCGGTGGTTACCAATCTAGGCGGATACACAAATACGCTTATCAATAATAACGCTGTTGGGATAGCAATTGAAAAAGCATCCACTGAGGAAATAGTGGATGCAATTATTAAAATCAGGGATGATCATGCCATTGAGGCGCGCTACAGGGAGAATTCAAGAGACCTTCTGAAAAAGGAATTCATCTGGGAAAACAATATCCGGAAACTTTCCCGTTTCATAGAGATGGGTAATGAACACAGCTCAGTGTGAAGTGCCGTATTTTTAAAGATTCAGAGGTCTGTAAACTGAAAGATGTTTGAAGTGATTTTTGATTTCAAATCGATGAATTTCACAATATCTTTATAGATCAGGGCTTCATCTTCAGTTAAAGCAATACCATTCCGCACTTTGTATTTAATCAGGATTGATTCAATAAGTGCATCAAACGGTTCATGGGCTTCTCCCTTAACAGGGACATGATGCATGGTGTGGTTGGCATTGGTATTGATCTCTATGATATGACCCAACCCCTCAGTAAAATCTTCACACATAAAATCGATGCCGGCAGTGTATAATTGAGGCACTGATGCGACTGCTTCGACAGCTGCATTTATGATGTCTTCAGAAACCTCATTAGTAATGTCTACGCTTTCCCCGCCGAGTGTGAGGTTAGATATGTCGTTTAAGACAATCACTTCTTTATTATTTGGAACGCTGTCCAAATTCAGCTCCTCTAAAGCCAGTCTGTCCACCAATTGATCATTCACATTGATCAATTTTTTTCTGTAGTACGGTATGGTAGTACGGTATTCATTTTTTTGTTGTATTAATTGATTTATGGTTTGTTTCCCATCACCCGTAATATTTGCAGGCAGTCTCAGCAGCGCTGAATTAAATCTGCCTTCAATAATGCTGATTCTCACATCAAAACCATTGATATAAGGCTGAATAATGCATGAAGGGTTTGTAACATTCTTTTCTTTTTGAACTTTCAGGCTGTTATCCCATGCGTTTGAGAATGTATCGGTTTGAACATTCAGTTCTATGCCATCCCCGCCAGCCAAGGAGAGCGGTTTAAGGACATAGGAGACCGCTTCGTCTTTGTGCAGGAACTCAAATGCATTTTCTTTGTTGAAAAAATGTTCTGACCTTAACACAGGTATCTCCAATTTCCTTAAATAATTCTCCATACGAAATTTATCGTTACATAATGTTGAGGCAATCTTTCCTGTAGAAGGGGGTTTCAGTCCTGTCATCGTGCCGATTTTTTTATTCCCATAATATAAATAGGAGATTTTTTTCCCTTTGAGCGATTTCAGGGTGATGTTTAAATGATCTGCAGCATTATTGATATATGCCTTGTACGAACCAAAGCTCTTTTCATATATATTAAACGGTAAATTTTGATATTTTAGAATGGCACTCTTCGTTGCCTCTTTTGACGCCGACATTTTTTGACTCCTGACATAAAGTAGTGATATCAATCGTAATGCAAATATTATGGTTTCAAAGCATGCACTAATATATTATCCTTATAATAAACCACTTTATCAGGTTTATAAAGTTTATCGTGTATTATTTAAGGGGAAATTTCATGACATACATATTAGGGGTAGTATCCTATATCGCCCTGAAGTTTAATTTTCAGTCCGTCTCCAAATTTGCTCTGCGAAAAAGTCTGACGAACCAAATGGGGGAAAAAGAAGGCGGATTGAGTATATATTTGCGCCGGTCCGGCCATTCGATGCTTTTGCATCATATCAATAATATGAACATAGACAGCCAATATAAGCTGTATTTGAATGCGCTTGTCTACAGGCATGAGAAGAAATATCCGGATGCATACAGACTTATAGAGAATATTGATAGCCCCCGTGTATTATTTTTAAAGGTGAAATTGCTCTATGATCTGAAGCTTTTGGACAGCATTGTGGCGCTATCCAACAAAGATGTTGATGTACTTAAATATCTTAAGACCGATCAGCGGTTCAATCTCATGAGTTACCTGGTGAGAAGAAACATGTATGATGAAGCGGAGCAGCTGATCCAGATCACAGAGGTTGAAAAAGATCTTCTGATCGAGCAGTTTGAAGATGATAAAAATGATGTGTTTTATAAGTACACCTGGCGCCAGTATGCTGATAAATTTCTTGGTGTAACAAACTTTGATGACATAGACTTGCGGCGGGTAAAAGAAAAGATTGATGGTCACAATACGCAGATGCGTAAATTGGGATATACGCTCGTGATTAATGAGTATTATCTGAACAATGAGAATCTGGAGATTCTCAAAAAGGAGTTCGTCCCCTTTGTCAGAGAAAATAGTGACCTCAATCAATATATAGAATTTGAGGCATTGAATGTGTTGGAAATCGCTGATGACAGGAAAAACGGTAAAAGTTTAAAACTCCAGAGAATCCTTAACTATTATCATTCGAACCATTATTCGGAAAATATGCTCCAGACCATCTATGAGCTGATTCCGGAAGTCAACTTGAATATCCAGCATATCATGTCACTGAGAAGAATGATTCTGGATAATCAGATTTTACTTGAAGACCAAAGGTTCGGGGAATTATTAAAATGGGACAGAAGGCTGCACATCGTTTTCCATTATCCACAACTTTTTACAAATAGAAAAATCAATAACGAGATAGATGCTTTCGTGCACGATCATCTGAGTACACGGGAGCAGAAAAGAATCTATAACACTGTCATAAAAAAATTGGTTCGATATAACTTCAGACTGGAGCTTCCTCAATTCTTTATCGAACATTTGAAGGAGACCGCTCCGAAACGGATGTCCAGCGCGATTGTCCTGGGCAAATATTACTGTTCCCATAATGATTTGGAGCGTGTGGATCAGGTGGTCTCCACGCGGACCAAAGATAAACAATATAAGCTGAGGATCAATTTCTCAAAGTATCTTTTTCAGCTCAAAGCATATGATTTATCACTGTCTGAAACACATAAGGCAGCGAGTATAAAACCCTATCATCATGACGTCATCCGATCCTTCATAAGGAATTATCATGTCATCGGTGATATTACCGGCAGATTTAAGAATGTAAAGCTCATGAAGAAATACTATTCCCCAAGACTGTTCCCCCGGGAATATCAGATGGCGGCCCAGGAATTCCAATTGCTGAATACTGAATGGGAGGTCCCGATTACTTTAAGGAACAACGATGACGTAACAGGTAATGCCAAGAAGGTTTTGTATGTACTCAATAAGGCACTGCCTGTCATCAATGGGTATACGATCCGGTCCAATGAAATTGTGAAGAGGGTTCAGGATCAGGGTTATGAAGTCGTTCAAACAACCCGTCTGGGATGGTCTCCGAAACATGAAAACTATGAAATGCCAACAGAAGACATAGATGGGATAAAAACATATTATATTGATCAATCGGAAAAATACCTGACCAACAGGACGCCATTAAATGATTATTTCAATGTGTATGCGGAAGAACTTCTGAAGATCATTAAAGCGGAAAAGCCGGGCATTATCCATGCGGCTTCAAATTTTCAAAATGCGCTCCCATCATTGAAAGTAGGCAGAATGCTTGGATTAAGGACGGTTTATGAAGTCAGGGGGATGTGGCATCATACACAGACTTCAAAAAACCCCTCATTCTATAAATCCGACCGGTTTAACCTGCAGGATGACTATGAGATCATTTGCTGCCGTACGGCGGATGAAGTATTGTGTATCAGTGAAAGTCTGAAAGCGTATCTGGTGTCAAAAGGTATTGATGAAGGTAAGATCTCAGTCGTTCCCAATGGCGTGGATACTGAAGATCTGACGCCTTCGGAACCAGATCCCAAAATTGTGGATGCATTAAATCTAAAAGATACGATTGTACTCGGTTTTATCGGGTCGATTACCAACTACGAAGGTTTGGGATATATTATTGAAGCGGTTAAAAATCTGAATGAATCCAGGGTTTTTGACAAAAGAGTCAAATTTCTGGTTGTCGGTGATGGCCAATATCTGACACAGCTTCAATCAAAAGTCAGTGAACTGGGGATAGAAGACGATGTAATATTTAAAGGCAAAGTGCCTCATGACCAGGTGGCAAAATTCTATTCCGTTATCGATATCACACCTTTCCCGCGAACGCAGGCGTTAGTTTGTCAGCTGGTTACGCCGATTAAAACCTATGAAGCGATGTCAATGGCGAAAAAAGTGATTGTCAGTGATGTCGCTGCGCTGAAGGAAATGGTGATCGATGGAGAGAACGGTACCTATTTTGAAGCAGAGAATGGGTCTGAATTAGAACAGGCAATTGTATCCATAGCTAAGAATGAAGAAATCGGACAAAATGCCAGGGAATGGGTCAAAAATCACCGAGACTGGCAGGTACTGCTGGAAACCATCACGGATATTTACGAAAAAAAGGGCGTTGAAGCATGACTTCAACGCTCGAAATTTTGGGATAACCCAATCAATTATCGCTTTTCTTTACATATTCTTCTATGAATTCTTTGAACAAATATTTTGGGGACACGTGTTTCAGGTTTTCGCTGTTGGCGTTTTTACTCATCACATCATGAACGATATGATCAAAAATCTGATCTTTGTATAGGATATTATCCGTTTCAATCTCTTCAGGGAGCACCACCGGCATGTCCTTATATCCATTCGGATACTTAAATGGATTGCCCACAATGGACTCGATGTCTGTCTGCTCTAACACATAATCAAGCATCCATTGATCGGAGTGCCGGGGCATCTCAACATGTCTCACCCCGCCATCTTCATTTTCCGTGATTGGGCTGTAGATATAGGTCTGTGAGAATCTAGGTTTGATGGACGCATCTGTCAAGTGTACCCGCACCCGATATTTCCCTTCATCTGTGAGTTTGAACTGACAGAATCTCGAAGTTGTCGGCTGGGTTGATTTGTATGGACTGCCATCTTTATAAAGCTCATAAATATATTCTCGTTCTTCAATATGATTGATGAAAAGCGTCAGTTTATCATCTTCCAGTTTTTCCTCGAAAAGCAGCTGGTTGTGATAATTATCAGATGTAAATTTCTTAAGATCCGAGTTGATGCCATCATAATACTCGACGGGTGCCTTAAAGTATGTTTTTCCCTCCGGCGGCCGAGGGACAGAAAGTACCAGGTGATTGGATAATCTGTTTTGTATCAGTGCATATAGGGCATTGAGAAATTCAGATTCACTGCCTTTTTGAATACCCGGTTTTAAGATGATGATTTTCTCATATTTGTCGAGCAGGCCCACAATGGCATCCAGGTGCTTTTGAAACAGGCGGAATTTCTGGATTTGTGATAAGTTTATAAATGCCGGATGTGATTTTAACAGCTCCAGTGAAGACTTATTATAGAAATTCTCTTCCAGCATACTAACTTCATTGAGTTCACTCAGTATATCCAAAATCAGGACATCAGAATTGGAATCTTTCAAGATATGATAGAAAGTTTTGTTCAGGTCCCTGTATGCTGTTGAGATACTATCCAGTTGTTCTGTGTCTAAGTCAGCCATGTCAGCGTTATACGGCTCGGAGACCAGAGAAAGCATACTCTGTCCGCTGATGAAATTTCCAACTTTAAACGGGAAATTTTTGAATTGGGTTAATTTTTGTGTCAATGGACTGCCGATAATATCTATAGTCATAGCGCACCTCGTGTAATAGTTTGATATAAATTTTGTGTCCTTATCTTTATCATAGTATAATACTTGTTGAATGATGACCAGAGGAGAAATACGATGTACTTTTTAAAAAGGAACATACGCAGCATTATCATATACATGCTGGTCTTTGGTGTGATAGGGACGATCGCTTCCTATTTCCTATTGGGCAATACATATGATTATGAAACGTATTATCCATTAGATGAAAATTTAACCCCCAGCCAGGAACAGAAACTATCAGATCAGGTAAATCAATCGATGGCTGCTGATTCGGATGATGGCATGGTGTCTGTTCAGTATGATTCAGACGCCGGGCACTTACGCATTGAGATGCGCAGTGTAACATCGAACGATGTCTCATCTGTCAGCAGTGATTTTGAAAATATTCTTGATGCGCAGGGAATCACATACGATGCCGGGGCGGATGTATCTGTCACAGTAAACGGACAATACATTGCCAGGGCATCTGTAATTGGTGTCCTGATATTATTGGGATTAATCGCTGGCATGATCCATTCCTTGTTGGATCGCAGGGTAAAATCCGATGAAGATGTGCACCATTATTTGGACGAAAAGGTAATAGGAAAGTTTTAGGAGGGTTTCAGATGCAAAGGACAAGGAGTAAGCTGGAAGTCACCCATGATTTTGAGCCTGAAATTCAGAATGCTTTATATAATGCGGCCAAATCGATCATCAACAGGAGTGAAAACGATTCGGTTGAATCTATACTGTTCACCTCAAACAATGATCCGGCAGGTGTCTGTGCAGCTGCCTCCCACATCGCCCATCTGCTGACTCAGCTTAACAGGCGTGTGTTGATCATTAATCTGGATTTAAATGCGTCGGGGGCTCTGGGGGCATATTTTGAAGATGATGAGCGATCCAGGCTTATAGATACGATCAGTCATTCATCCTATTTGAGCGAAGCGATCCAGCCGTCCCAATATGAGGATCTGGATTATATAGAAATTGAAACAGTGGAGAAAGAAACGTATATCGGACTTTTGAATAAGAAAGATATCAAAACGAAATTAGTCCCTTTGAAAAACTATTATGACTATGTCCTGCTCATCGGGCCGGAATCAGATGAATTTGAACATTATGCTAATATATTTGAGCTGGCTGACGCTGCAGTAACGATTTCAAAAGATAAAACCAGCGATTACAGGAAGATAAAAAGTCATATGGACAAATTTAGCCTTTTTAATGTAAAAAGTTTTGGTATAATAAGAAACGTCAAATAATATCTAGAAAGCAAGGTGGCATTAATTGAAATTAACAACGATTGGGCTGGGTTATATCGGTCTGCCGACATCGATCATGTTTGCAAAACACGACGTTGACGTTCACGGGGTGGATATCAAGCAGGAAGCAGTAGACATGCTGAACAGTGGCAGCATCCATATAGAGGAGCCCGGACTTCAGGAGGCACTGGGAGAAGTCCTCGACAAAGGGACTTTCAAAGCTTCAACTACCCCTGTGGAAGCGGACGCATACATAATAGCAGTGCCTTCCCCAAATAGGGATGATGAGTTTAAATCTTGTGATATTTCCATTGTGATGTCAGGTGTCCAAAGCATTGTGCCGCTTCTCAAAAAAGGAGACACTGTGATTGTGGAATCCACAATTGCACCAAGAACAATGGATGACAATGTGGCGCCATACCTTGAAGCGCAGGGTTTTAAAATCGGTGAAGATATCTTCCTGGTGCACTGCCCTGAACGGGTGCTGCCGGGTCAAATCATGGAAGAACTGATCTATAACAACCGCATTGTTGGCGGGATGACCCCTGCCTGTGTCGAAGCCGGCAAAAAAGTGTACGGGGCTTTCGTCCAGGGTGAAATGATCGAAACAGACGCGAAAACAGCAGAAATGTCCAAGCTGATGGAAAATACGTACCGTGATGTCAACATTGCCCTTGCGAATGAACTGGCAAAAATCTGTAATGAACTGGATATCAATGTATATGATGTCATCGCCATGGCGAACAAGCACCCGCGTGTGAACCTCCATACGCCTGGACCGGGTGTCGGCGGGCACTGTCTGGCAGTGGATCCATACTTCATTATTGCCGAAGCGCCTGAGCAGGCACCGTTAATCAAATTAGCCCGCGACATCAATGTTTCCATGCCGCAATATGTGGTGGACTACACCAAAGACATCCTTGAGAAACTGAATGGACGGAAAGTGACTGTCTTCGGTCTGACATACAAAGGGGATGTGGATGATATCCGTGAATCTCCTGCATTTGATATCTATACACTTCTCAGAAAAGAAGCTGGTCTGGATGTGGTTGCCTACGATCCGCACGTCAAGCAGGATTGGGTCGAGAAAGACGTTCAGAAAGCAGTGGCAGACAGCACGCTTGTACTTGTTTTAAGCGACCACAGTGAATTCAAAGAAATGTCTGATGCGGACTTCTCAACAATGAAAGATAAAGTCATCTTTGATACCAAGAATGTGATGAATGCAGACGCTTATGATGATGTCCAATACTACAACTACGGGAATATTCAAAAGCTCCTTAGAATAATTACAGCCTGACAGCATGTTGCTAGGACTGTAGACATGGTCTCACAGGACATGTCTGCAGTTTTTTATTACCAACTACCTAACAGAAAGGGATTAAATTCCGATATGAGTAATGAAATGTTTACAGAATATATCAAGGAACAGGATGAGAGTGAGCTTGAAGTTCTTGAAAACGATGTTTTCCCATTGCTGAAGTACAAGACTGGAACGAAAATGGCTGCTGATAATGCTTTGGAAAATATCATTATTCCTTTCACGAATTTTGATCCAGTAAAGTTTGATGAAAATTACTGGTTCACTGATAAGAAGAAAAAATATGGGGACAGTTATCAGTTATATATACAGTCGATGAGGGTTTGTGCAGAAATTTTAAATGAATATGCCCAAACTGAAGATGAACGATATTTGTATAAAGCGAAAGAAATTATCATGTCCTGGATACATTTTGTCACCAACGGTACGGAGGAAAAGATGGTCTGGTACGATCATCCGACCGCGAGCAGAACCCAGGTAATCATCCAATTTCTGTTTCTATCTAAAAAAACGAGCATTGAAATAGATGAGCACCTGTTCAAAGCAGTTCTTCAGAAACATGGTGAGGTGTTGAGCGATGACAGCAAGTATAAAAATAATAACCATGGTCTGATGATGGATAAAGCGTTGATGGTTTTGGGTAATGTTCTAAATGATTCCAGTTTATTCATGAGAGGGTATTACCGGGCCATCGATACTTTCTGGTACAGTTTCAGCTACAACGGCATCCATATCGAAAATTCCCCTGACTATCATATGATGGTTACCAGGATGTATGAAGAAATCGAGCAATACCTGAACAGCAGGGGCAAATCGTTCGGTACCAATATAAATAGGTATTTAGAGCTCGCTAAAATATATCCACAAATATTATTGAAACCGGACAGGGCTTTCCCTGCAATTGGTGATTCCGGAAATGCGAAAAAGAAAGTAAATAAAATATATAGGAATTTATATGATGAGGAAGCGGGCATCTCCGTACTTCAATATGGTTCCCCTAAACCTTTATATGTCAGTTTTATCTCGGGTTATAGCAGCAAAGTACACAAACATAAGGATGATTTGAGTATTACTTTAAATTATAATGGGGCAGATTTTTTCGAAGATCCGGGCAAATATAATTACAGTAAGACAAAAGAAAGAAAGTATATAATCTCCCGCCGGGCACATAGCAGCTTTTTCATGAAAGAGTTCGACTATACGATAAAACCTGAGAACAGGTTTGACAGGAAAGTCAGATTGAAGGGTTATATCGACAACAGTATTTATGCCCACGTCATAGGAGAGAATGGGGATTACAACGGCAGCAGTGCCGTACTGGCACGCAATGTTATCCTGTTTAAAAATGCACCGTTGATCATCATCATTGATAATGTAGATACAACTGTAAGACATAAATTAAAATTCACTCAGAATTTTAATCTGGCCTCGAATGTTGAAATCGAAGATATAGAGGGCAAATATAGATTGACCAGCAAGGGTGAGTCCCTCTGTGTTGAACAATTTGAGAAGATAGATGAAAGACGGATAATATCAGGAGATTTTGAGAAACCTGTGGCGATAAATACGACCGGCTTTGGGAAGGCGGAAAAAACAAACCAGCTGAGGTATGAGAAAGCATCAAATAAAGGGAACGTGTATTGTACGGCAATTTATGATGACAATGTAGTCAGTGATGTAAATTTAGTGTATCAGGATGATTCGGTGCACATTGAATTTAATGGTGAACAGTACACTATTTATCAATAGTTCATAGATATAAATTTTAATTGAAAGCAGGTATTTAGAATGATTAACCTTTTAAAGAATTACAACTACTCAAGACAATTCATACTGGTAGAAGATGAAGGTAAAAAAATCCGGGAAAAATTGAAATCAGATTTGGAACTTATTGATATTGATGACTATTTGTGGACAATTGTCACCACTGTTTCGATGCAAAATATTGAGGGTGTTGAATATCATCTGATTCAGCATGAGGATAAACAGCTGGGATGGATTGAACTAGAAGATTCAATTCAGATCTTCAGATTTCCTGCGGAACACTACAAAGTAATTGAAGAAAAATTCACTAATAATGAAGTCAATGCCAATTTGAATATAGAGAAAGATTTCATTTCTCATTTCAAAGGCAAGCTTCTGAATGTTAAATCTCAGATTTTTTATAAGGGTGAACGCTACTTCAGTGTGTTCATTAAAGGGAAGTTCCATGGATTTCATCATCACAGCTTGCTTGACAGGATGAAACCGTATGAGATTGAAATTGGCCAGGATCAGCTGGAAGAAAATACGCCACTATATAAACTGAGCAGTCTGACAAAACCGGTCGAAGGTGAGCTGGATATTGCGTCTTTAAAATTACTTTCAGTATTTGAACAGCTTGGCGTGGGCAAAGTATGCGTGAATGACAGTGATAACTATTGGATTTCCCTTGGTAATATCAATGGGCTGGATTTGAATCTTGAGTCAGATGATGAAAAGTCATTGGAGAAACTGCATCTTGATGATCTTTTTCACAGCGTTAACTTGGAGCGCAGTAAAAGCAAGGATATTGTCAAGACAGTTTTATCCGCCCAAGAGTTTCTTAATGACAAAAAGAATAAGAACAAAGATTTTGATGCACAGAAATTAAGAAGCTCGTTCTTAAATGATAAAAGTAATAATGAAGATTTGCAGAATGAAAAGGAAGCACTTAAAAAGGAAAATCTCGAATTAAAAAATATTAACAGGAAAAAAGATAAAGGTTTGAAACTTGCTGAACAGCGTTTGGATCAACAGAAAGATTACACGCAAAGACTTGAAGCACAAAGGGACAAGTATAAAGATCGCATGCAAGTGGTGGAAGAAAAGCTTAAAAACCTGGATGGCAAATATAAGGCATTAAAAGAAAAATTAAACAGTAAATAATTATCGTGATTCTGACAAAACTAATTTAACAAAAGGTGATGAACGATATTGGATAGAAAGCAGTTAGAAAAAAACCTAAAGAAATATAACAAGAAAATTGATGACAACTTTTCGACTACGTTAAACGAAATCATCAATGATCTGAATCCGAGCATAAACATCCATGAATACAGTTCGAACTATCTTTTTAAGCAGGATTCAGATCCATTCTATTACATGAAAGTTGAGGAATTGAATCGGCATAAGGCACTGGATAAATTCAGAGAAATAGTCGATGAGATCCCATCCAGCAACGGCAGCAGATTTTACAGAAAACTCAATTACAAGATTGGCATCATCTCTGATCAGTTTTTATATGAATCATTCAAGGACGCCGCGGATGTAGAATATATCAACAGGCATGAAAGAGATCATATCAAAGATTATGATTTTGTTATTTTTGCAACGACATGGCGCGGCATTGATCAGTCTTGGATGGGTGCTGCGACACCAAATGGTCCGATCAGAAGACAGATGATTATGCTGGCCGAGGAGTATAACAAACGCGGCATTCCGACAGTTTTCTATTCCAAGGAAGATCCGGTCAATTATAATCTTTTCAAAAGTCTGGCAAAACATTGCAAATATATATATACAACGGCCAGGGAAGTCGTTCATCTATATAAGGAATATACAGGCAATGACAATGTGAAAGTACTGCAGTTTGGGGTGAATCCCCAAATCCATAACCCTGTGGGCAGCAGGACACAATATGCTGAAAAATATAAAGATGAGATTTTGTTTGCAGGCAGCTGGCTATCGAAATATCCAGTCAGGATGAGTGAAACAAAGCGGCTGTTTGACTCGATTTTGAATGCTGATGCACCTCTTACGATCATTGACAGGAACCTGGAGTTGAAAGACCCTAGATATCAATTCCCATCAAAGTATATTGAAAATCTGACACCGCCGGTCAGCCATGATTTTCTGATGAAACTGCACAAGATCATCCGTTGGAGCATCAATATGAACTCTGTCAAATATTCTGAAACAATGTTTGCAAACAGAGTTTATGAATTACAGGCATTTGGGAACTTATTGCTTTCAAACTATAACACAGGTATCAACAACCAATTTCCCAACGTCAGAATGATCCATGCCCCTGACGACTTTAAAGTCATCTACAGCACAAAAGAAAGTGACTTGAAAGACTTGCAGGCCAAAGGAATCAGAGGCGTGATGAACAACCATACAACTTATGAGCGTATCCGTTCCATTGCTAAAGATATCGGGCTTCAGGTTGAAGAGAACCGGAACAATATTCTGGTTATCCTGGAAAATGATTCAGAAGAGAACTGGCAGAGTTTTGAGCAGCAGATATATGATAATAAGACGCCAGTATTAAAGAAAGACCTGGAAAACATTGATTTGTCAGCATTTGACTTTGTGACCTATTTCTCCGATGAATATGTCTATGAAGAATATTATTTGGAAGATATGATCAGTGCCTTCAAGTATACGGACGTGGATTTTGTCACCAAAAATAGCCATGAGGAAGCACATAATTACATCGACCACATCGATAATGTACACAAATCAATGACTGATATCAGAAGCGTCAGTACATTAAGTGAAGTCGCCGGCTTGACCAACGGATACAACCTGGATGATGTGGAACTGGTTGCAAAACGTGACAACGACACGCTGCAGTCTAAAGTATTTGAGGAGAAGAAGCTGAGTGTCATCGTACCGATTCATAATAACGGTACATATCTGGAGGAAAAATGTTTTGCCAGCTTAAAAAGGTCGAGCAGCTTCGACAGGATGGAAATCATTTTTGTAAATGACGGCAGTACTGATGATACCACTCTCAAGATTATCAATCGGCTGCGTCGCAGACATCCGGATATCGTATATTATGAATTTGAAGATGGATCTGGCAGTGCTTCCAGGCCTAGGAATAAAGGTGCGAGAATCGCAACGACTGACTATATCACTTATCTGGATCCGGATAATGAAGCTTCAGGAGATGGCTATCACAGAATGCTGGAGATCATCCAGAACCAGGATGTGGATATGGTCGTCGGAAATATTGTCAAAGAGGACAATGAGAAGAAAACAGCCGGCAAATACAGCGGTACCATCAAGAAGTATAATTTCAATAAGCTATATATATCAGATCCAAGAGATTATCTGATCAGAGCAGCGTTGCGTGTACAAAGTATTCAGGCATTGATCGTCAAAAAGTCTGTAATTATCGATAATGATATTATCATGGTAGAAGGCGCCGCCGGACAGGACACGATGTTTTTCCAGGAACTCGTGTTAAACTGTAATACAATCCAAGGTATAGATAAATTTATCCACGTCTACTATGCAGCCGTCGCCGGCAGTGTAACAAACACAGTATCGAAAACATTCTTTGACAAGTATTACAGATTGGAAATCGAAAGAATCCCTTATCTGGAAAAATACGATTTGATGGACGTTTACCTCAAAGAAAGATACAGTTTCTATATAAGGAAATGGTATATGCCGCGATTGGAAAGAGTGGCTCCTGAGGAACGGGAAGAAGCTGTAAAAAGATTTCTCGATATTATAGAATTATACGAAAAGTATGAACCGGAATTTGAACTGGAAGTTCAGGAATATTTGAACGGGCTTTATGAAGAAATGAAACAGATAAAATAAGTAATGTGATTGTGAGCAGGATTTTAATGAAAATTAACGAGTTTACTATGCAGATGTTTAATGATCATAAAACATTCATAAATATTTTGATTGTTGAGCCACACAATCAAAATATTTATGCTGATAAAGAAAAAAATTTAATATCAGCTCGGAGCAGTGATTATAATTTCAAAATTGTAATTGCCAGAGAGATAATTGAAATAGATGACGAACTGTTCTTTAAAATTGAATTTGAAGGCAGAGATATTGGACTTTTCAAACCTCAGAAAAGCATATTACTTATACCAAAAACTAATAGGCAGATAAAATTGAATGAACATGCGACATTTGATAATGAATTAAATCAATATTTGGAACTGAACGTGGAAAATTATAAAGAAAAAAATAAAAATATTATGTTTTCTAGATATTACGCAGTATATGATTCAAATATTTATGAATGCCTGACATTAGTGGATGAAATAATCTGCTTTATGAAACCTGCTGAAATTAGTGAACTTTACAGAGTAACTACAGAGTTTACAATTAATAAAGATACCATCACTTATTATGACAGCCGACTGCACAGGAAAGGTAAAAAAGTTAAAGCTTCAAATAAAGTGTATACAACGAAACATATTTTACCGGATGAAAACAAGGTGAAATTCAGGTACAAAGGCAAAGATGTTTGGATCAAACAGGAATTCCTGAACATAAACTACAATATTAATAGGTATCGACCAGATGAAATCAATGAAGTCATTTTAAGTTCCATAATTAATCAGAGTGAAGAGAAATTGGAGAATTATCACTTATATTATGACAGAATTCTAAAAAAGGAATTGAACAAGCAGGTGAATTTTGATGGAACTCGATAGTTATATCAAAACATTCGAAAAGGAATATGAGAGGGATCATAAGTCGGAATTACATGTCTTTGATTCGATTAAAGCCTTCAATGCTGATAACTTGATCATTGAAGAATATCCTCTTGAGCGCAACATGTTTTATTATTCCAAAGATGTAATTTTTCTTTATGAGGAAGATGATTTTATCGGTTGGGTTGTGGAAGAACACTCAATAAAACAACTATACTTATCCTATCAAACTTTAGATAATAATTTTGCAGTAGCACCCGAGAAAAGTTTTTTTGAAGTGAATCCAGATAACTCATATTATATTGATATACAAATCAGACAAAATGAAACTATCTCAATCACACCCGTTCTTATTCATTACTCCAAGGGCAAGAAAAGAAAGCAGACAAATATCAATGAAGTGAATCAAGCGATCAATTTTGATAAGTCTGATGATAAATGCAGGTTGACTTTTAAAATTCGAGGTCATGGTAATTTTTCGATCGAGAATATAAAAGTCATAAAAATGAAACAAGGTGAGTATTAGTATATGGAGGAAAAATACCTTAATATTAAAACTAGTGATTTAAACATGAACGTCCCACAAAAATATTATTTAAACGAAGAAAATACAAAGCTTATCTATAGTAATTTAAATAATAAAGATGTTATAGCCCTCTCTGATATGTTGACATCTTACGTAGTGGATGTGAAAAAGCAGAAGATATTTAATAAGAAAATAATGTCGTTGATAAGCGTAAACGATCAAGATGTAGGATGGGTTCATCTAAAACAATCACCAAGAGTTTATAGATTACCAACGATACATGGAAAATTTAAGAAAGTTGATGATGCCCAGTCAAATAATAAACTGGACAGTTTAAAAAACAGGCTGGTGAAAGTTTATTATATATTTTTTATAGAAAATGAACCATATTTACTGATTGATAAAGTCGGTTCTCATGAATATTCCAGTATAAAATTGAAAAACTTTCACCGTCTGTACAATTCCGATGAATATCAGACAGTCGATATAGAAGAAAATACTTTAATTTATAAAGACAGTGAATTTATGCGTATTGAAAAGTCACTTGAAGAGACAACAACATGTCAGGTGTCAGGTTATTTTACAGACTTGGATGAAGTCAGAATTAAACTGAATGGAAGACACTATTGGACAAGGTTGATACATGATTTTTCAGCGGATCACAGTGAGGGCATTGAGGCACTTGATTATGAGTTAGTAGATATGCTTGTATATCTTAAAGAATCGGATGAAAAATTAAAGACAAAGCTGAAAAACCAAACCTATCGATTAAAGAATATTGAAAATAATATTCAGGTATCCAATGACTTGCAACAACTCTATTTGAGGAAATACGTAGGTGATATATATGAATCTCAATAATCTGCTTACTATTGATGAGTGTACTGATCGTCAACTGCCTGACGGTAAGCCACTCATCAATTTTTTAGATAATATAATAACGGAGAAAATTGATACGCTGTCTGGTACAAAGCTTAAAGATGAACTTGAGCTCATCAATGTAAAGAGTTTTAATGATGGAAAAATATTGATATTAACTGAACCTAAAGGGGATATCATATCAGAGGATGAAATTATAAGATTCAAAAAAAATTATGAGAAACAAGTATCTTCTGCGATGTCCCAGGGGAAACCTTATGTTCACCTGGTAACAAATATCAAATGGTATAGTCTATTTCATAACTTTATACAAAATAACAACATTCCCGTATATGTTTCAAAAGTGGATTATGCTCAAATGCCCGAGTGGGAAATTGAAAAAGACTTAAAAATGACTGAGGCATTTATGCTGCCAAGCCATCTACATTACTATTCGAATGAGATTAACCATTCTATACTCATAGATCTGACACTTGCAGATACCAGTCAGCGAAATTATGTGCTGGATTTTGAAAAATTACTTGGCAAGGCGTTGGAATTTGATAATGTGGAGATATTAATTAGACCAGGAATGTACCTGCCATCATTTGAAAATGAGCATATACAGGTGATTGAGACTGCTGACTCTGAGTGCATCCACTCTCACTCAAATGTCTTTGTATATAGTAACAAACCTTACAGCAATGAAATACTTCCCCGATTATTATATTATGCTGCGAATTCTAAAATCGTATTTACAAATTATAATTACAGTATTAATAACCTTGTACCTTCAGTCATATTGAACCTTAATAAAAAGGGTTACGCATTTTCGCCGTTAAATGAACTGGATGCATTTAATATACTCAATGAGAATAGGAATAATGTATTATATAATCTGACACTGATTAACATCATAGATGATATCCATGCTGATATTTTTGATAAAAGACTTGTTAATCAGTTGAATATTGGCAGCGGAAACAATTATATGGTTGATAACAATCTTATTACAGGAAATGATTGTGAGCAATTTGATTCAAAGATAAATAGCAGTAAGTATGATATTGAGCAGACCTTATCATTCCCTATTATCTTTTTGGGCAAAACAGGCGTAGAATACAATGATAGTTTCATTAAATTTCCTGATAAGAAAATAGATTGTATCATTCATAATCAAAAGAATGTTGTTAATAAAAGCAACCAAAAGAAAAAATTGAGCATGATTATACCCATACATAATAACGGTAAATATTTAAAGTTCAAATGTTATAACAGTATAAAACAGCTCACATGTTTTGATGATTTGGAAATTATATTTGTGGATGATGGAAGTACAGACCATGAGACTTTACGTATCATTGAAGACATTCGCTCGGAACATCCGGAGATTGTATATCAAAGATTTGAAAATGGGTCAGGGAGCGCGTCAAGGCCCCGTAACGCCGGAGTTGAATTAGCATCAACCGATTATATTACATTTCTTGATCCGGATAACGAAGCGATTAATGATGGTTTTTCTGTCCTGCTCGAAGAGATGGAAAAGAATCAGGATCTGGATATGATCGTTGGGAATATTGTCCGGGAAGATAATATTAAGAGAAATGAAATTAACTATTATAATAAGGTAATGAAAGTCAACGTGGATGATATTATTGAAGATACGAGAAGCATTTTAATTAACACGAATTTGACTGTCCAGAGCATCCAGGCATTGATTGTAAAAAGAAAAATTCTTTTAGAGAATGACTTGAAAATGGTTGAGGGAGCAGCTGGACAGGATACATTGTTTTTCCAGGAGCTTATCCTGAACTGCGACAAAGTTAAAGTGATTGATCAGATGGTTCATTCATATTATGCATATGTGGAAGGTTCCGTAACAAATACTGTCACACACAAATTTTTTGAGAAGTTTTATAAAGTTGAACTTCAAAGAATTAAATTTTTAGAAGAAGAAAATTTAATAGATGTTTATATGAAAATTAAGTTTAATTTTTATTTTAAAAATTGGTATCTAAAGAAATATGCTGAGATTCAAGATTTACATGAAAAAGCGAAAGCGAAAGAATATTTAGATAAAATAATAGAACTTTACTCACCATATAGAGAGTATTTTGATGTTATTGACTATTAATATAATCAGCAATTTATGATCGATGTGTATGGCAAAATAAAGGTGGCTCTTACGCTAATTTGGGAAGAACCGAGTATATATCAGTAAAAAGGAATGATGACCATGTACCCCCATTTCGCTGATCTCGATTCTCGTTTACTCATCTTGTGTCAAGTAGAAGATGCCAACATGCTGACCGACGTGGTTACGTCGGATACAAAAAACAGGCAAATGCCCGCAGTGTCAACACAGGGCCCATAATCGGCATAGTACCTACATGCGGGTGATTGATGATTTATCCATTCAAGGCAAACAGGTTCAGTTATATCTGAAAACCAGAAAATGGTTTTGTACGAATGCTTTCTGCGAAACAAAAGTGTTTACCGAACGGTTCGAATGGCTGCTGCCCTATAAACAGCGGACGGTCCGTCTGGATAAAGTGCTGCGCACGATTGCTTTCTCAACCCACTGTATCGAGGCGCCCCTTGTCACTCGAATTCTAGGCATGCCGGTGAGTCATGATACACTGCTCCGTCTGATTCAGACAACAGAAATGCCAAAAGTCCACAGTCCCTTTTGTCGGTATTGACGATTTCGCCTGGAAAAAAACCACCGATACGGCATTCTGATTTGTGATGCAGTCACCCATCATCCCATTGATCTCCTGCCGGACCGCGAGCCAGAGACACTGGTTGAATGGTTGGGCAATCATCCGGAACTCACACATATTACACGCGATCGCTACACCCGGTTTCAGACAGTCATTTCTGCGCACGATGCATCCGTCATTCAGATTCATGACCGGTTT
>NZ_ARQJ01000012.1 GCF_000385175.1 Salinicoccus albus DSM 19776
CAGAACTTCTAAATCAGTACTGTTCCAAGGGCTCAAAAATTGGTGTCACCGGTTCTCTCAAAGTCGATAAATTTCAGGACAAAGAGGGCAATAATAGGGAGATCACTAAAGTTAATGCCAACCGTATAGAGTTTCTTGATTCTAAAGGATCAAATCAAGGCGCACAGAGCCAAAATAATTCGCAAGGGCAAACAGACCAACAGCCAAAAAACGACTCATACACGCAAGCTTTTGGGGGCCAAACGAACGGGCAGGCACAACCGCAACAGCAAAAACCGGCATATGAAGACAATCCATTTAAAGAAGATGGGCCGGCGGATGTACAGGATGATGAACTTCCTTTCTAAATGATTCTAGTCAGTAACAGGAGGTGATTGTTATGACTGGCTGGATTAGTTTGCATAGAAGCGTAGAAGACCATTGGATGTTCAAGGAGAAACGCACTTTTTCTAAGTTTGAAGCATGGGTGGCTTTGCTTCTTATGGTGAATCATAAAGACGGTAAAACGACCATCGGAAACCAATTAATAGAAGTTAAAAGAGGACAGCGAATAACGTCCATTAAACAATTGTCAGAAAATTGGAGGTGGTCAAGAACGAAGGTTAAAGCGTACTTGGAAATGTTAAAGGACGATGAAATGATAGACATCAAAACGACAACAAAATACACCCTTGTAACCATTGCCAACTATGACTTTTACCAAAGTGAAGAAGGAAGAAAAAACACCCAAAAAGACATCAATCAGACATCAAACGAACATCAAAAAGACATCAGAAAGACATCAACTAAACATCAAAAAGACACAAACAATAATGACAATAATGAATTAATAATGAGAAATAATGACAACAACGACAATAAGACCGACGACATGAGAGAGATTATTTCATTTTATGAGAACAACGGCTATGGAACAATCAGTCAGTCGTCGAGTGAAGAAATTGATGGTTGGTACTCTGAAGGGTTTGAAAAAGATGCCATTATTTTAGCTTTTAAAATAGGCGCTGATTCTAATAACCGCACAATGAAATATATCAGAGGTATTTTAAACAATTGGCGAAAATCAAATACTAAAACAGTGGCAGCTATAGAAGCTGAAGAGAATAAGCGGAAAGTATCCAATTTAAAAAAGACAAGTAACTATCAGTTAACACCTGATCAGCAGGCGCAAATTGACAGATTACCATTCTAGGAGGTTGGCATGGATACGATCAATGAAATGATGCAGGGATACGGTATAAAACATACCAGCGTAGAGCACCTGAATATAAAATGTGAAGAATGCAATCATGAATTAAAGATCGTCACCATCACATACACTGATGGGACTCAGGAAGAGAAACGAGCCGGTTGTGTCTGTGAGGCAACTCGCAGGGCGAATGAAAAACAAAAAGAAATAAACGCCCGCACATTTGATAAAGGCTCTATCATGCATGGGGATTACAGAGAAAAGACGCTGGATGATTATCAAGCGGAAACAAAAGAGCAGTCTGTCGCTTTGAGAAGTGCACGGAAGTACATCGATACATTTGATGAACAGATGAAAAACCGCCGGAACATTATTTTTCAAGGGATGTTTGGCACCGGTAAGACGCACTTGGCAGCGGCTATCCGTAATGAGTTGTCCAAAAAGAATTATAAAGCATTGTTTATGTCACTGCCGGATTATATTGATCGAGTAAAGCAAGAGTTTAAAGAAACAAATCAGAGACACCCAATTTATAAAATGGCTCAAGATGCTGATTTACTAGTGCTTGATGATGTGGGTGCAAACCGGATGACGGATTTTGAAGTCTCTGAATTATTCCGCTTGGTGGAAGCACGGACTGGAAAGTGCACAGTGTACACAACTAACTATGACAGTAATGACTTCATAAGCTCCAGGGAGTTACACCGGGTGTTCTCCCGAATGATGAGCAATACGGCCGTCATTGTATTAAACGGCGATGATTACCGAGAGAAAGGATTGATATAAATGCTAGTGGTTGAATCAACAGAAAACATTACTAAAGAAAAGTCTCTAGTCGATAAGCTGATGGAGAAGGACACGCTCACTAAAACGGACATACAGCAACTACAAGTGTTTAACGATGACTATATTGACCGGTTACTGGCAGCGGGGCAAATGACAGCGAGATACAAAGTGGTTGAAGCATTGATGAGAGATGGCATGACAACAACATAAAAGAATAGGAGAGATTGAAGTGACAGAAGTATTAAGGATGACCAAGGCACAAAAGCAAATAGCAAACGAAAATGGTTTGGACCACCAAACGGTGGCTTACCGAGTGAAAGTTAAAGGCGAAAGCATTGAAAAAGCAACTAGCTATCCACCTATCGGCAGATACAGCAGCGTAGTGAACGGTAAGAAAATCACTAAGGCACAGATAGAAATTGCTGAAGGAAACGGCATTAACCGGAACACATTAAAACATCGTTTATACAGCAACTACAGTGTCGAAGAAGCAATTAATCAACCGGTCAGAGTGAAGCACAGCAGCACCGATGATGACATGGATGATGAGTCATTATTAGAAGTTGTTGGACGTATCAAGTACATGCAGCAATCGGATATGATTTATCCGCCAACGCTGACAAAGCCAATGGAAAAACGCTTGAAACAGATGGGGGTCTCATATTCTGATGTTAAACCCGTTGAAGTAGACGTTAGCGACCTTAAAGAATTTGCATAAAATATACTAATTGGAGGATGGAACATGATACAGAAACGCGCGCATAACAGATTTGCGCCGGTGCCAGTGAACATCGAACCAAAGACGGAACAGGAAAAGCTTATTTACAAACCAGCACGCAAGGTAGTGTGGCAGCCATCAAAGTACACAGAAATGCTCTATATGTCGATGTTTAGGAAGTGGCAAGCATGAAGCAGATTTACGATGTCACCGGCGACCAGATCGGTACTTACCATTTCATGAAAAATAAGAATATGTACAGCCTGCGCTTTAACGACAAGACATATCAGGCGAATATCATGCTAAGTATTGATGCGCTGCCCGAGTACCTAAAGCAATTCAATCTTAAAACAGAGCAGGAGGTAGACAACATTGGAAATTAAAAACGGTGATTCATTTAATTTCATTTTCCCAAACGGTGAAACAGGCACGATTAAAGTGACCGCCATTGTCGACAATCATATTGTATTTCAACATACAAACGGTAAAACAATGAACGATTCGATTAATGAGGATTACTTCTTTCAGCTGATAGAGAGCGGCTATTTCAAAAAAGGGGAGATTTCATGACCTATAAAACTCGATGTAATGGCAATTGCGTTGAGCGTATCGACCGGCAGGCAGAAACGATCCGCAAACTCAGAGATGAGAATTTAAAAAAGACGCAATCTCTGGTTCAGGCGAGCGAGCAAATCGAACAACTCGAAGCTGAAAAAGCAGACCTGACGCAGGCGCTGAATAAAGTGAGTCAGGCATATAATTTACGGGCGGATCAGAACTGGGATGGCGGATTTAGAGCGGAGGTAAGCGAATGACTGGATTAGTTATACTCATCTATATTGCTGTCTCACTGGTAATTGCGGCATCAATACTCGTCATATTGCTTTGCATGGACGAAATTAAAAATATATGGAGGCATCGAAAATGAATACCATCAAAATTAAGAAACTGCATCCGAAGGCGGTTGTACCCACTCGCAGTCACCCACATGACGCAGGTCTTGATTTATATGCATTAGAAGACATCGAGTTTGAAAATGAAACTAAATTAGTTAAAACAGGAATTGCGATAGATATACCAGAGGGATACGAAGCGCAAGTTAGACCCCGTTCTGGAATGACGCTCAAAACACCTATGCGGGTGCAACTTGGCACCATAGATAGCGGATACGACGGAGATGTGGGGATTATAGTGGATTGTAGAGAGTCCTTACATGTTATTGGTAAAGGCGACAAAATTGCACAACTCGTTATATCTCCGGTAGTGACACCGGAAGTTGAGACGGTGACGGAATTCGATACAGTAAGTGAACGTGGTGATAAAGGGTTCGGGAGTAGTGATTTATCAAAAATTTATATGACAGATCCGGATTTTAGCAAGTTAGAGCTGACCGATATAAATGCCAAAGATTTCGAGTGGTGATTAAAGGAGGACAAGTAAATAAATAACGAAAATTTTACAAACTTAATGACAAGGAGGGGGTCAATTGATCGAATTTAAAGTTGAAGGTAGAGCGGTACCGCAACCCCGGCCCCGTGTTTATCAAACAGCAACAGGTAAATCCAGAGCAGTGAACTCATCAAAGAGCGTAACGTATAAAAGGCGGGTAAAGCTGACTGCAAAGAGTCACATGAACCGCAATAGATTAAACATCACTGAGGAGCCCATAGCTGTCCACCTGACGTTTATTTATAAGCCGCCCAAGAGTTACCCCAAAAAGAAACTGAAGGCTATACAGGAAGGCTTATTGATGCACCAGAAAAAGCCCGATTTGGATAATCTATCAAAAGGTGTTTTAGATGCTCTGAACAATACGGTGTATAAAGACGATTCTCAAATTGTAGAGCTGAATGTCAGGAAAGAATACGGTGACACTGACCATGTCTTAATCCGTATAAATCAAATCAATAACGAGGTGTAGCTGAATTATGAATTATGCGACTGAAACTTACACAACAGAAAAAATTATGGATTTGATTAATAATTATCCGTATTACATCTCGAGATTGAAAGAATTAAATGCACAATATGAATCGGAAATAGGAAGTGGTATGACAGCGCAATATGGAATTGAATCTGTAATGCCCAAAGCGCAAGGTAGTAACAGTAGTCCTGTTGAAAACGATACCTTAAGAAGAAAGAAAATGAATAAAGAGATCTCTCGTTTAGAAAGTAAAGCGAGATATATCCAAAATAGATGGGATCGAATCACAGATGAGCGTATGGCTTTAGTATTTAATCTCAGACTGAACGGTATGACATATCAAAATATTGCCTGCGAACTGGATATATCATCTTCCCGAATACATCAAATTATGTATGAAATATGTAAATTACTGCAGGACTAGAAAAACTGGATAAACTGGAAATGTTGGAATTATTAGGCGTTCTTATAAAGAACATTGTAAACTGGGAGGCAGGACGGAGTGGCAAGCTCATCCTGGTTACAACGATTTCTCATTGATAATAACCTCCTAAGTCAGAAAGTCGTCCATACCGGGCGGCTTTTTGCTACAATGATTAAGAGGCGATGAAATGAATATTAGTGATATCATAGCTGATAAAAAAGCGGTAAGAATTGAAGGTGTTTATTTAGATGAAATCACATATACAGATAATAGACACCTTATCAATGAAAATGCAGAACAAGCATGCTTAGGGGAATTTTATGTCACTGAATTGAACCTTACTGAAGACGGGGATGCAGAAGTGACATTTCAGAACAAAGAACATACATTCTCAATTAAAGAAAAACACGTTAGATTCAGAGCTGCTCATTGAGCGGCTTTTTTGTTTGCTCAAAACTGGTGTCTGATCCACATAGAGAATCCTGGTGGCAATCAGCGCCGGTTTTGAGTGAATAATACATAAAACATAGAAAGTAGGTGAGTTACATGGCGAGAGTGAGCGTGAAAAACTGGTTGACCGAGGAGGGGGTGACCCTTTTAGAAGGTTGGGCAAGAGACGGGTTGACCGATGAGCAAATAATGCACAATATCGGGTGTAGCTCATCAACTTTTTATAAGTGGAAGAAAGAGAACTCGGAGATTTCGGAGGCCTTAAAAAGGGGCAAAGAAGTAATTGATATACAAGTTGAAAATGCGTTGCTTAAAAGTGCGTTAGGATTCCAATACTCTGAAGAAGCGATTACCAATATTGGGGAGGTAGTGACGGTTAAACGATACTCTAAACCGAACACCACAGCGCAAATATTCTGGTTAAAAAACAGGAAGTCAGATACATGGCGCGATAAGACTGAGCAAGAGGTTGAACACAAAGGCGAGGTGTCTTTCTATGACGACATCGAATAGTGCAGTTATTAAAATATCAGAGCTAATACCAAAAGCCTTTCATCCAGTCTGGAAGGCATCGCTCAACCCGAATATACTCAACGTTGTATGTAAAGGTGGGCGTGGTTCCGGTAAGTCCTCAGACATCGCGCACATCATTGTACAGATGCTGATGCGCTATCCGATGAATGCGGTTGGCATTCGTAAAACAGATAATACGATAGAGTTGTCCATCTTCGAACAGATCAAGTGGGCAATCAGTGAACAGCAAGTATCACACTTGTTCAAAGTCAATAAGTCGCCCATGCGCATCACATATGTACCGAGAGGCAATTACATGGTGTTCCGCGGCGCGATGGAGCCGGAACGGATAAAGTCTCTCAAATCAGCGGAGTTTCCATTCAGTATAATGTGGGTGGAAGAATTGGCCGAGTTCAAAACAGAAGACGAAGTCACGACCATCACAAACTCACTTTTGAGAGGCGAGCTTGCCGATGGTCTTTTTTATAAGTTTTTTTATTCGTACAACCCGCCAAAAAGGAAAATGAGCTGGGTGAATAAAAAGTATGAATCGGCATTTATTGCAGATAATACATTCGTGCATCACTCGACATATTTGGATAACCCTTTCATCAGTGAGCAATTTATCGAAGAAGCTGAAGCGACTGAGGTACGGAACGAGCGGAGATATCGACATGAATATTTAGGTGAAGCCATCGGTTCGGGTGTCGTACCATTCGATAACCTGGAATTCAGAGAGATAACAGATGATGAAATCAAAACATTCGATAATTACAGGTACGGCAATGACTTTGGTTATGCCACCGACCCAAACGCTTTTGTCGTCTGGCATTACGACAAGAAGAAACAGGTCATTTATGCAATAGACGAAATATATAAGGTGAAAATGAGTAACCGGGAAATTGCGAAAGGAATCATTGCCAAAGGTTATCAGAATGAGCGTATTCTTGTTGATAGTGCAGAACCAAAAAGTATTGACGAACTCAAGAGAGAACATGACATCAAACGCGTCAAAGGTGCTAAGAAAGGTCCGGACAGCGTGGAGTATGGTGAACGTTGGCTCGATGACTTGGATGCCATTATCATTGACCCGAAGCGCACACCGAATATTGCCAGAGAGTTTGAAAATATTGATTACGCAACCGATATGAATGGCGATGTGAAGCCGCGACTGGCAGATGTGGACAATCACACGATTGATGCCACCAGATATGCCTTGAGCGAAGATATGAAACAGCGCTCAATCTCAATTCTCAAATAAAGGAGGGCACTCAATGGATCCATTTACAAAACCGCATGGCGAGCAGTTAACCGATTTTGCCAAGCCTAAAGATGAATCACAAACAGAAATGCTCATGCGGCTCATTAAAGAAAATGCGCCGAATATAGAAATATACAAGACAGGACAGCGGTACTATGACAATCATCCGGACCTCAAGGACGAGCGAAAGCCGACAGACCACGAGGGCAATATTGATTACAGTAAACCCGACTGGCGATTTAATCACAACCCGCATGCGAATTTAGTGGACCAGAAAGTCGGCTATATCGTCGGGGAGTCACCGAATTATCAGCACGAAGACGATGCAGTTATATCAGTCATAGAGGAGTATTTAGATTACGACTTTGACGATGATTTAAATGACATACTGACTGCTGCATCCAATAAGGGCGTCGAATGGGTGCATCCATATGTGGACGAAGAAGGCTTGTTCAAGGTCCTCGAAATCCCAGCCGAGCAGATCATCCCGATATGGAAAGACAGGAAGCAGCGCATATTACAAGCAATTATTAGACACTACACTGTCGGTGATGAGCAGCGCGTCGAATACTGGACGGCAGATGATGTGACGTACTACATCAAGACGCACAGCGGTTTGGAGCTTTCATGGTATCACGGTATGAACGAGAGCAACCCGACAACGCACTTGACAGGCGAAAGTTGGGGAAAAGTACCATTTATACCGTTTAAAAATAACAGCCAGTCAGCAAGTGATATATGGCGCTACAAATTGTTCATTGATGCCATGAACCGGCGTTCATCCGACACACAAAATATGTTTGATGAATCGACTGAATTGATATACATTCTCAAGGGCTATGAGGGCACGGACTTGTCGGAGTTCATGCAAAACCTCAAATACTACAAAGCGATCAATGTGGACAGTGAGGGCGGCGTTGAGACAATTCGTGTTGAAGTGCCGGTCACATCGTCCAATGAGTGGCTGGAACAGTTAAGGAAATACATCTATGACTACGGCAGAGGCGTTGACTTCAATCGCAATGAACTTGGCAATAGTCCATCCGGGATAGCATTGCGCTTTCTGTATACTGGTTTAGATTTGAAAACAAAGCAACTCGCCAGAAAGACCATTCCGGCGATTAAGCAGCTGCTGTGGTTTATATTCGAGTTTGAGAACATGGATGGCAGTATTGCCAATGAAGTGGACGTTACATTTAATTACAACCGTATGGTTAACGAGCTTGAACAGGCAAACATAGCGAGTATGTCTTCCAGTATTATAAGTGATGAAACAGTGATTGCGAACCATCCGTGGGTAGACGATCTGGAGAAAGAAAAGGAACGCATAAAAGAGCAAGATGAAAGGCTGAATACGGATCTCCCGATTAAAGGAGTGGAGGACGATGAACTTCAGTGACATTTCAAGACAGATAGATATGCTGATCGGCATGGTCGAGCATGAGATTTATAACACTTTCCAATATCGAATAAATGAAATCATCTCGATGTATGACTCGCTTGTCAGTGACTATGCACAAGATGGCGAACTGGAGAATCTGAATAAGTATAATCGATTAAACAAGATGATTAAGCAGCTTGAACAGGACCTCACACAAGACTATTCAGCGATTGCCAAGCTCACTCAATATGCTCAGATGATGGCATTTATCCATACAACCGTGGGTAGTGCTTTTTTATTGTCTGCATTAGTCGGTGTATTGCCTGTTATCTCCTTCCCATTGCTCAGTAAGCTGCGAATCGACCTATCACAAGAGATTGAAGAGAATGAGCTTACAAGCGTTCTGGGGCGCCATAGAAGCGATATGTTGAGAGAGATAAAAATTGCGTTAAGAAGCAGTACGAATGATGAAGTGAATCCAACGGACACAAAAAGGAAGTTGAAGCGTATCCGCGACAAATACACATACAATGTGCAGCGACTCAGTTCATACGAGATTGGCAGGGCGGAATCAACTGCAGGTGTGGATATAGCAGATCGCTTTGAAGATAAGGGCTCTAAATTAGAGCGCATATGGATATCTCAGCGTGACGAACGTGTGAGAAGTACGCATGTGGTCCTGGACAGTCAAAAAGCAGACAGCAAAGGGTTGTTCTACTCAAAGCCGACAAAGACCAGAGGACCGGCGCCCCGGAAGATGAAAGGCATCGGAATGCTGCAGGAAAATATGGGATGCCGATGCTCAGTCGGTTATCGAGTGAACGGCATTGAGTTGGATTACATGGAGACGGACAACATGTCGCCGGAACAACGTGAAATATATGAAAAGACATCATTCGATAAATACCAGGAATGGTTAAAGGAACATCAGGAGAATATATCCCCCGCTTACTATAAACAGTTATCTAAAGGCATGGCATGGGATTCCGTACAGGCTGCGCAAGATTACGATCTATTCAAAGTATTAGATAATGATCTATTCGGCGATGCAAAGAAGTTCCAGCAGATGCTTAAACGTGGGTTTCATAAGAAAAAGGATGGAAGTTGGGGGTATTGAGCACCCTAAAATTAACTCTTTAGAAGCAGCATTCTGATTACGATTCAACTACTTTTTCAATTATTAGATAGAGGAACGATGCTATTCCAACTATAGAAGCTACAGCAATCAGAAAATCAGGATAAAATGCATAAGCTAAAGTAACAATAGAGGTTAGCGATATTAATAATGCTGCACTACTAAGTTCAATTAAGTTTCCGTAATAAAAAGTGAGGACATAGTATATTCCTAAAAGTGAAAATAATACTGTTGCAATACCGAGTATGTATTGTTGGTTATTAAAAAATGATATTGCTGACGCGGCATTTAAAAATATAAAAAACCAAGCTATCGATAAAAGAATCAGAGATTTTTTTGACAATGTTAATACCTCCCAATTTATAGAGTTTATCACAATTAAAAAAGGTGGTGATACCCTATTAAACCAAGAATGAAAATCTAGTCGGAGGTGGTCCAAATGAATAAGCAAGTTTGGGTATCTTGATGGTTATACATTAACCGGTCTTACTCATGCGAATCAGACCTTAAAGACAATCGCATACAGATAAATAATATGTATGATATACGACCTGAATATGTCGTAAAACTGTTCTTTTTTCGTGCAATCGGCTTTCACACGTTAAAAGGCAGTCAATAACTTATCGCGGCGTTGCGCGTTAAAAACGAAATAAGGAGACAAAAACAATGAATATTAAAGAACTATTGCAAAAAGTCGCAGCGGAAGAATTGAGCATTGACGAGGCAGCACAAAGCATTGATGAACATATTGCAGATCAGGCTGATGATTCTAAAAGCGGTATGGTGCCTAGAAAGCGCCTGAACGATAAAAATGATGAGATCAAGGATCTGCAAGATGAGATTGCACAACGTGATGACCAGATTACAGATCTGAAAGAATCTACTGAAGATGATAGTGAACTTCAGAAACAAATTGATAACCTGCAACAAGAAAATGCTGATTGGTCTGAACGTCACAAAGAAAGTCAGTTAAATAATGCAATCAAGCTAGCCGTTGCCAAAGATGCAAACGATGCAAATGACGTATTAGCGTTGCTTGATAAAGACGGCCTAGAGCTTGATGGTGATTCCGTCAAAGGTTTGGATGAAAAGGTTTCTGCGTTGCGTGAGTCTAAGCCATATCTATTCGAGCAGCCAAAAGGAAAGACGGGTAGAACGCCGGGTGACGGTGAACCAGCGCCAAGCGTAACCAAAGAACAATTTGACAAAATGAACTATGAGCAAAGGCTTGACGTATACAATAATCACAAAGAGTTGTACGACCAATACACTAAATAAAATGGAGATGATTTAATATGCCAGAAACAAAAGCGATTGATCTAGTAAACCCGGAAGTGATGGCGGACGCAGTGTCTGCTGCATTGCCAAATGCTATCCGATTCGCACCTTATGCAAGGACGGATGACACACTCGTCGGACAGGCGGGCGATACGATTACAAGGCCGAAATACGGTTACATTGGACCGGCGGAAGACCTTGAAGAAGGCGTACCGATGGACCCGACGAAAATGAACATGACTACTTCCAAAGTGACTGTAAAGGAAGCCGGTAAAGCGGTGGAAATTACTGAAACTGCAATCCTGACAAACGTTAGCGGCACACTTGGAGAAGCTGAATCTCAAATTACTAAAGCTATTTCGGACAAGATTGAGATTGATTACGTTGCAGCACTTGATACTGCATCCCTTAGCTTTAATGGTACTGCGACATCCCCTGAAGCGATTCTTGATGCCATCGACGCATTCAATGATGAAGATGATGAAGGGTATGTACTGTTCATCAATAACAAAGATTACACAAAACTTGTAAAATCGCTGTTCAACGTTGGCGGCGATACGCAAGAAAGAGCGATTGCAAAAGCGCAAGTGGCTGAAGTTGTCGGAGTAGATGATATCGTTAAAACGCGTCGAGCGGCTGAAGGTACAAGCTATCTTCAAAAACAGGATGCTGTTGAGATTGTGTGGAAAAAACATCCTGAAATTAAAGCAGATGAAGATATCCTTGCACGTTCCATCGTACTCGCTGGTAATGACTTCTACACTGTGAATCTTTTTGATGACAGCGGTGTGGTCAAAATCGCAGCTGCTGACACAGGCGCATAAGGAGATGGTCTGAATGATGTTAAGAAGGCACAGGAAGACGGGTCAGACGAAAGCGGCTGACCTTTCTCCTAAAAAAGAACAGAAACCAGACTACGATGACATGACCGTGGCAGAGTTGAAAGACCTTGCTAAAGAACAGGAAATTGAAGGCTATTCGGAGATGAAGAAGGCTGAACTGATTGAAGCACTTCAAAATTAGGGGGTGCATTAAATGGATGAATCAGAAGTGAAACGCATCAACCATTGGAAACAGGATGAAACCAAGCATGACGAAGATATAAATGAATTGATTCCACACTATAAAGGGATTGCTGAAGAATGGTGTAACCAATCATTCAGTAATCCTTTTCCTTATGGAGTGAAACAGTTTATAGCCAAGTCTATTCAACGTGATTTTCATGTCGTGATGGGAATCAGTTCCCGGGCAATGGGGAGTGTCAATTATTCTTTCGATAATGAAACTGATAAGAAGATAAAAGAAAATCTCAGACCTTACCGAAAATTAAGGTGGGGGTGATTAGTATGATGGTTGACGAGTTTCCCCACGAACTCACAGTGAAGCGCACAGAAACGGTAATAGATAACACGGTATATCCGCCAAAGGAAACGACAACAACTACAGAGCACACACAGGACGGCTTCTTGGATACACCGAACACATCAGAACAAGTGAAGTATCACAATATGGAAGTGAGCCTGTCACGTGTACTTTATGTGCCATTTGGGGCTGATATTAAGCATACTGAGACGTTCGAACACAAGGGTGTTAAATACAAGTTTACGGGTGACCTTCTGGATCAGGGCGGCCAGGGTGAAGTATTGAGCGCACCTGTGGAAAGGGCGTGATGATGTGGCGGTAAATAAAATTGTGGTTGATTTAGAGCGTTGGTCTGATGATGTTAAAGAGTGGGCGGAACGCGGCATCGAAACCACTGCGGACGTTGCGTATAACGAGCCGAGACGACGGATTGCGGTGGATACCGGCGATACCCGAGATGCTATTGACAAGACGTACAAAGGATATAACGGCAGGGTTGTGGTAGATTCCCCGATTGGAATTTATCTGGAGTTCGGCACGGGAATTTATGCCACCGGCCCAGGTGGTAGCCGTGCCGAAAAGATTCCATGGACGTATTTCAAGGACGGTCAATTCTACACGACTTATGGAATGGTTGCTCAGCCATTCTGGTTCCCGTCAATGGACATTGTGGAGCAATACTTTAAAAACTACTTTAGGGGGTGATACGGGTGCAGCAGGCACGATATAGATCATGTGAACAGGCGCTATTGAAAGCAATTAACACAAATCTCAGATTAACACCACTGATGCAGCAGTTAAACGGACAGATACACGACAGGCAGCAGGACGGCATCGGTTATGACGAGAACATGAACAAAATCAGACCGTTCAGTTATCTTATCGTAGGCGAAACGAACATTACAGAAGCGTATTCCAGTGCTTCCCATGAGGAAACAGTCGCAGTCACTTATCATCTGTATCATCGTTCCGATAGTTTGTCGGTAGTTGACGAGACCAGGGGCTTATTAGATGACTTGAAGTATTATGCAGAGTCTTCAGTACCGATGGCATATTACGAAATTAAGCGTATTCGACAAGATACAAAACAGACAATCCCAGATGTGGATCTGGAAACAATTCATGGCATATTGCGGCTGAGATACACCGTGAAGCATAAAACAAGATATTAAGGAGATGATTGAATGTCAGCAGAAAGATGGACACTCGTTGGGATTCCGGCAGATACGCCTACGGAAGAAGCGACTGCTGAGGAATATGTATTTTCCGGAATGACCGAGTTCTCACATGAGATGGAATCCGAACTGATGGAGCGTATTGTCGGTAAGAAGAAAGACTGGGACCAAGGCGTGACAGAAGAAACGATCAACGTCACATTCCCGTATAACAAAGATGCTAAAGGGGATAGTGCGTTGCTTGAATCCATTAAGAACGGTAAGCAAATGCGCTTCTGGATTATTAATAACGAGATCATTACACTTTCCGAAGGCACTGGAGAAGGACACAATTCTACATTCGCTTATGTAATGGCGGAATCCCGCTCCCTCTCTGTAGACGATGAATCACAGACGATTGAGGGCGCATTCAAAGTAAAACTGAACTCTGCAGAGGGTGAAGAGCCGAAGCTACCGGACGTTATTCTTGACCCGTCACTTGCTGAGAAGGTTGTGTACGAGGAACTCGGCGCAGCTACTGGCAATATGGAAGACGCAGACACACAAAACGTATAACAGACCGGGAGCATAGCGCTCCCTTTTTTATTTAACTATTTAAAAGGAGTTATTCACATGACTAAAGCAATTAAAGAACTGACGATTAATGACCACATTTACAGAGCGAAAGGCACATTTAAATTTGGTCAAACGGCAAAACAATACGCAGAGAATGAAGTGGACGATAAAGGCAAGGAACGTCAAGGTGACGGTGTGACCACAATATTCATAGGACTCATGCAACAAGACCCGGACGCACTTGTTAAGTTTTGGCACTGCGGAACGGCACACTATCTAAAAGATGCACCATCCTTTGACGACATTGCACAGGCGATCGAGGACATCGCGGATAAAGAGGACTTGAATCCGTACTTTGTGGGCGCGCTTACCTTACTTAATGAAGGTGGCTACTACAAGGGGAAGTTACAAACACTTTGGTTCATGATGAAGCGTTCAGCGCAGAAAGCGAAGGGCGAGGACAAGGAAGAAACCAAAGACCAGATAGAGATGTTCACGGAAATGTACGAGGCAATCACGGGCAAGAAGCCGTTCGAAAACAAGGCGTAGATATTGATTATGTCATTGAAAAAACGGTGCAACTGATTGGATATATCCCCGTTGATCAATTAGAACTTATGACCCCTCATGAATGGGAGCAAATGATAAAGGGTGCACGGCATCGCAGGCTCGATAAACTGGAAGATATGCGATTACAGGCAGTGATGTCGGCGCATATGAGTAATGGCAAAAAATCTGCCGGGAAGATCAAGAAAATCGACGACACGCTTAAGAAAGAACGCAAGATGATTAATGAAACAGAATCCAGTAAGGACTACGAGCAAGAGAAGTCCAGAGATTTTAATAAGCGTGTACAGGCGGTGAAACGCAGAGCCATGCAGAAGTGGCTCGATAAGAAACGAGAACAGTCAGTTAAATAGATAAATAAGAAAAAAGGGGGGGATGCAGTTGGATGAAGTGAGTCGTTTTGTTGCGGAAATTCAAGCGAATATAAGAAATTTCGAACGTAATGTGAAGAGAGCGCAGGCACAAGCAACGGCTTTGCCGGATGAAATCGATGTTAATGTTGATGCGGATATTTCTAAGTTCAGACGCGGATTACTGAGAGCACAGGCGCTCGCTCAACGTTTTTCGGCATCGGAAATAGTTAAGCGGATTGTTATTAAACCTGGTACATTCCGCAATATGTACCACGCTTTCACAGCAAATTTCACAGAGCCATTTAACCGGCGTATGGGAGAACTGGCGGACAACATCCGCACGTTCGGTGTAATCTCCGGGAACATGATTAGAGGGGCATTGGTCAGCGCCTTTAGTGCACTAGTGCCGATTATCGCCAGTGTGACAGCTGCAATTATGGCGCTCGGCAATTCCATCGGTGTGATGGTCGGCACTATTGGTGCGTTTGTCGGCGCTTTAGGTATCGCTGGTGCTGGCGCTGCCGCTTACGGTGGTTTGGTTGCGTCTGTATTGGCACGATACAACGACGAAGCTTTTCAAGCCACAGAAGCGTCTAACCGATTTACGCAAGCCCTAGATGCTATAAAATCTACGTGGAATGGCATTGTTGACTCCCATATGGATGCTATATTTACGCAAATGGCAACAGGCGTTAATACGGCAAACTTCGCATTGGAGCAGATGACACCATTTATCGATGGAGTCGTTTCGGCAATGGGACGAATGACGGGCGAATTACAGACATTCGTCCAGGAATCCCCAACAATGCTCCGTTTTTTCGACAATATGAATAGTAAAGGCTCTGAAGTTTTCGACAATATGGTGCGCGGTATTGGTCGATTTGGACAAGGTATCATTGACACAATGAATGCCGCCATGCCCCTTATTGAATGGGTAGCACAAGGTTTTAATAATCTTGGCACTCAATTTTCTAACTGGGCAAGCCGCATGGCTGAAACAAATGGATTTCATGACTTTATTAATTACGTAAAAGAAACCATGCCATTGATCGGGCAGATTTTCGGGGATTTTTTCCTTGGTGTAATTAATTTGTTCGCTTCCTTTGGTGAAAACAGTCAAACTGTGCTACAAGGATTAGCAGATATGATGGAACGTTTCAGAGAATGGTCATCCACGATTAAGGAATCAGATGGCTTCCAGAAATTCATCCAATACATCCAAGATAATGGTCCAACAGTCGTCAGTTTAATCGGAAATATTATAAGCACAATCGTAAATTTTGCGATTGCAATTGCGCCGTTAGCATCACAAGTGCTTAATTTAGCTAATTCATTCTTTGAATGGTTGTCTCAATTGATGAAAACAAGTCCGATCGTCGGCATGATTATTGGTGTCATTACGACACTTTTTGGCGTATTCCAGATGCTTGCGCCGGCGATTATTGCAATTAGCACAGTGCTCGGTCCGTTGATCAGTTGGTTCATCAGATTACTTACCAACGCTCGATTAGTCAGCGCAATCATGACGGTGTTAAGAGGGGCTATGGTATTGCTTTCTGGTCCTGTCGGTGTAGTCATTAGTGTTCTCACGGCACTATCTTCAATATTCATTATGCTTTATCAGAATGTCGAATGGTTCAGGAATATTGTAAATACTGCGTGGAATTGGATTACTGGTTTCATAGGTCAACAAGTACAAACTATCATTGGATGGTTCAATCATTTCAGAGATCAGGGTCAAAACATATTTATGTCAGCTTTAAGTGCTATCACTGCGACATTAGCCAGTGGATTAGCACAAGGGCTTGCCACAATCGTGAATTGGGTAATAAACGCTGCAGTCCAATTTGGACTATGGGCTTCAAATATGATTAGCACCGCAGTTTCCGCACTAGCTCAATTCGCTGCTAATATCGCATCTGGATTAGCAAATGCCTTTACTGCATTTGTTTCTTGGATCGCAAATGTTATTTCATCTATAACAGCTTTCGGCGTAAATTTGGTGTCAACAATTATTTCGACACTAGCTCAATTCGCTTCGAACATTGCGTCTGGATTAGTGACGGCGACGACAGCTTTTATAAATTGGACGAGTAATGTGATCGCGAGAATCATAACTTTTGGAATCAATTTAGTAACAACGATTGTTTCAGCGCTAGTGGAATTCGGTTCTGCGATACTATCTGGTCTAAATACAGCATATACCAATTTTACAACATGGATATCGAATACTATATCTGCGATCGTCTCATTTGTTTCTCAATTGGTGTCTAATATTGTTTCAGGTATGTCATCGTTCGTATCTGAAATTGCAAGTGGTGCATCTAATGCATTGAGTGAGATAGTATCCTTTGCTTCAAGCGCAATCAGCGAAGCCATTTCATTTGTAAGTAGTTTCGTTTCTGAAATCGCTTCGGGTATGGCGGATTTCGTTTCAGAAATTGTCTCAGGTGGCGCCGATGCGGTATCTGAAGTGATTTCGATGGGGAGTGAGATAGTCTCCAGTATCGGCGACTTTGTTAGTGATACGGTATCTACTGGCGCTGACTTGATTCAAGGTTTAATCGAAGGTATCGCAGGAAAAGCGAAAGACGTAGTGGATGCAGCGGTCAGCGTGGCGAAAGATGCCGTAAATGCTGTTAAAGGTTGGCTAGGTATCGCTTCTCCATCCCGTGTATTCCGCGATATCGGACAGTTCACTTCACAAGGCTTAGCTGTCGGTATCAATAAAGACGCAGACAGAGCAGTCAATGAGATCACGCGCCTAGCATCTGATATGACGGATGCATACAGGCCGGAATTTAACGCGATCAATGCTGATATGGACAAGGACATCAACGGGATTAATGGACGTATACGCAATACTGTTGATGCAGATATTACTTCGGGCATTGAAACGCAACGTCCTATCGTCAATGTCACTGTACGCAATGAAGGTGATGTTGAAATGATCCGTTCTGCAATACAAACAGAGGACGGCATAGAGGATTCATTGGCATTCTAAGGAGGTGCTGTATTGAATTATGTAAATGCAGAAATAATTAAAGATGGCACGAGTTATTTAGTGTCAGACAATCAGCTGACGGGCTCCTCTTTAGAGGTGCTCTCTTTTGTGGTTGGAGGAATTGGGCAATCGCAGCACTTCAATGACAGCATAGACGGCCGGAGTCGTTTGTTTGCTGGCAGTGAGGATAAGTATCGAAAAATAACATTAAATGTACGCGCAGTATCTTATGACATTCATGATATAGCGCATTTAAGGGATGCTGTGAACAATTTATTTTCTGGAGAGTATTACGTCCGAGAGAAAAGAATAAAGAGCGTAGACGTTGAGTATGAATCTCCGGGAGAGAAAACCGGTGATTTGGATTTAGGAGAGTCTTACTACGTGAACGGCAGGCAGTACAAAGTGACAAAAGTAAATGTGATAGAGACTGAGGATTTAACAGACGCTAACTTTACTGTTGAGCTGGAAACCACAGATTTGCCATATGCTGGATCCATCTACACCACCCTAGAACTCCACGACACAGGTTACTCAGCAACAGCTGAAAAATATGGGCTAGTCGATAATATTGATGATGAGAAAAAGCAATACCGGTTTACTGAAAATGAGTTCATGGTATACAACGCAGGGAACGTCACTGTTGAGCCGGAGAGTATGATGTTAAACATCTTTGTTAGTTATGTGCAATCTTCCGGTGATTTTACAATTAGAAATATAACGACTGGAGAAGAAATCATCTTAAAACGAGAAAGCAATGGCAGCCACTTTAGAATACAAGGGATGGTAATCAGTCTTGGAAGTATTACAAATATATTCAGAGATACTAACCGCAGGTTCATCAGTTTAGCGCCAGGAGATAATGAATTTGAAGTATCTGGTGGGTCGTTTAGTCAAATCAGTTTTGATTTTAAATATTTGTACAAATAAGAAAGGAGATGGGGGGTTGAGAAGGCATATAATAGGTGGTCTATGGAATAGACGGGAGAGAATAGGTGTAAATGCGAACTTCGAATACCTCTTCGAAGGTGTTATACGAATATCTATACTCAGTGATAGAGCAGAACACGTATTAAAAGAAGCGCAACGTGTAAATAATCAAAACTTAAATGTGCAAAAACAACTGGATGATTTTGTTGCTAACAGCGGAACAAGTGATATCGAAGTTGTACAAGCTAGAGGAGAACATGATTTATTGAATCATCGCTTAAATCATGCAGATTTGATAAGCCAGCAAACAGACTTTACTCAAATCGTAAAAGATAGAATTGGATTTAACCGTGGTTCTATAAAAAAGATTGACAACACAATGTTCGAAGTATCTTTAGATAACGGAATGAAAAATTCAACATATCGATTTACGGAAGATTTAAACGATGACTTTAGAAAGTTGACGAAAGTATATGTTGGGGATCTTTATGACTTTATTGTTAGTGAATTTGATGCAGGAGAGTCTGATATTACAGGAAATTGGAATGGCTCTTCAAAGAACGGAAACAACTGGTACACGCAAGATACTTCTTCTCCATCTGGCTTTACAGGTTATGTGACAGGTGAGAAAATAAACTTTATGAGTATGATTGATAATCGTGGTGGTATATGGGAATTCATTTTGAATGACGATCCGGGGACAAGCAAAAAGATTAGTGTATACAGTTCCTCCGCCAAATACAACGTAACTCAAACGATTGCAGATAATTTACCATACAGAGAACATAAAGTGACTGCGGTGTTTAAAGGTGATGACCCGAACAACGCACCATCAACTGGAGTAGGAACAGCGAGAGGATGGATGTATACTAACCCTTCGGAAGATGCATACAACACCTTGTCCGGAGTGATGGAAATCGGAAGTAGTGAAACTAAAAGGCTGTTAGTTGATGGGAGTAATAAAGAATTTGCTTTTAATGCTAAGTACAATGGACAGGAGCATTGGCTCCCTGAACATAGTGGTGTAGGTACAGTGTTTTACGATACTCCATTAGAAATTTATTCGGACGGCCGTAAAATTGATTATTTATCTTCAGAATTCACGCACTCTATTTTTTTCTCTGAGCTAAGAGTTACTCAAAAATGTGTTTGTAGAATCAGTAATACGAATATTGCTAATTTAAAAATTACACACACATTTAATATGGATGGCGCATGTGCATATAGCGCTGAACTGAAAGCGATAGAAAGTTTTGAAATCACAGATGGCTATCCATTAATGATGCCTTTAGCAAACGAAACTTTTGATACGGTAATCAGTGGATTGCATAACAAAAAAATAAGCAGATACGATGGCTCATTAAGCTATTTTGAACTGGAAGAGGATAAAGTGAGTAGTTATGCTGGAGTTGATAAGAAGAGTCTTGATTTTATTGTAGCTTGTAAAATCGAAGCGCCTATTAAATCAATGCGTTTGAAAGATTTTGACGGTCATAAACCGCAAGAACAAAAGATGCTATTTAATGAACGTGAAGACTTTCCTAAACTTTACTATCACTCAATGTTTAATAAATCAATGACGATCGGCGAGGTGTATAACTGGTCTGCTCAAATTGTTGCAGCTGAGATTAAAGATGGATACGGAATTATAAATTAAAAAAAGGACCCTCTTCTTCAAATGTATATGGTAATATATGTTTAAAGGAGTGAAAACTAGTTGAAGTATGATAATAAAAATACTATATATTTAAAAATTTCATTAGTGTTGTTCTTATTTGCTGTCTCTATTTTACTGATGACAGTGGGTGAAGGAATATGGGGTGGAATTCTTGCATTAGGAACTCTTGTAATCATCTCATGGATTATATCTAAATTTGAGTTAATGCATCCATTGACTTGGTTTCCCCCGATTTTCTTCTTGTATTCAATATCATATCCATTACTCGTGACATTAGGAGAGTTACCTAACACATATGATAAGAATATAGAAGTGCTTTTTATACAATGGATTGCTCTCGCCACTTTTATTGTGGTAATGAATACTTCCAGTAAAAAGAAGGTCGAGATAAATACCTCCTCATTAAAAAACTTAATGCCGATAGTCACTCCAATATTTTGGACGTCAATTTCTATAACTGCTTTGTATGTGGCATATGTATACAGTAGCGGTCTCACGTCAAAGTACGCAATCGCTTTGGATAACTCTCCGTTAGGGATTTTAGCATCATTTTTTCCAATTGTAGTAATATCTTTTGCATTAATCATGGCTAACCAGTTGGGTATTAAAGGTAGAGTGCCTAAAGGATTTTTGTTGATTGCTATTTTATACGGTTTAGTAGTGCTGTTCGTATTAGGTGAACGAGACTTTATATTAAAGCTTCTGATCATTACTATATTTATGTATCATGTTTTAAAGAATAGAATATCAAAAAAGAAATTGATTGCTTCAGGAATAATAATAATTTCAATAATACCAATTTTAGGAGATTTGAAGAACAGAGCCTTTGGTCAATCTGAAATGACAGTTTATGGTGGAGATTTCATTGCAGATATTTTAAGTGGTGAATTTATGGCGGCAGGCAGAAATTTGGCAAACCTGCTCTCTAACGAAGGTGTTGTCTGGAGTCATTTCTGGGGAGAGACATTGATTTGGGATATTAAAGTGCTTTTTTCTGCAGGCTTTTCTCCTGGCGCTTGGTTCAACAATACATTTCATCCAGACCTCATAGCGCGTGGGGGCGGTAACGGATTCACGCTGGTGGGTGAAGGGTATATGAACTTTGGTGTAATCGGTGTAGTAGTTTTCTTTGCCGTACTGGCTTTATTCTTGAAATTTTTATATAACAAAGCACTTAAGAATGTGGTTTGGTTATCTATATACATTGTGACCATTCCTTTAGCCGTATATGTAATAAGAGCTGATTTTGCGACACTACTTACTCAATTCAGCAAACAAATAGTGTTGCCTATTCTCATTATTTTTATTGTTAAATCAATATTGGACGGCATACCAAAATTGAATAAAACAAAGCAGTACGAGAATAAATACTTTAAGTATTATCATTAGGAGTCGATTACTTGAATAATTATGAAGTGACAACAATTACCGAAGACGGCACTGAGATGCAGTTTGAAATGAAAGCAGAAAGTCTTGCAGATTTGTTTCAAAACCTAACAAAAGATATTGATTTAGAAAACATCAAAGAAAAAACCGTTGTTGATTTAAGAGCAAAAATAACTTCAAACAATTAAGACACCTCTCACCAGGTGTCTTTTTAATGCAGAAAAGAGGTGAACCACAATTCTCACAATCAGAGACTACAATTTTAACGAATATCCACTCTTTGCCGTCAAAGTCCATAATAGTGAATTGAACGGCCAGGATGATTTAGAACTCACTGTGCACCAGCAGAAAAACAACAGCTTAGACTTGCAACAGATCAGTGAATTATGGGAACTGAATTATAATAACATTGACTATAAGATTGTCCATGTTAAACAACAAACGAAAGGGAACGGCTTTTATTTGAATATCAGAGCTATCCCGCTGTTTTATTGGGAATTCGATAAATCTATTATCCACGAGAATCATGACGGTTCTCACACGGCAAATAGCGCCTTTCAGACGATGTTCGCAAACAGTGGCTATAACTTCGTGTTAGTCGACTTTAGCCCGTCTGTGGAGATAGAAGGATTCGGCAAGGGGAGTACACGCCTGGAATTATTTAAGCGTTTGCTCGATCGGTACAACTATGAATTCCTGGTTGATGGCAAAACGGTCTATATGTATCACCTCGTCGGTAATGATACGAATTTCATGTATAAGTACAAACTCAACGCATCGAATATCAGCCGAAGTACAGACGCCACGGCATACTTCACCCACATTAAAGGCTTTGGCGATATGGAAGAGGGCGAAGAAGATTATTATAATAATGCGAAGTTAAAACGGGAGTACACCTCTCCGCTGGTCGATGTAGTCGGGAAATGGGAAGGGAAGCCAGTTTTGGATGGCCGTGTAACTCAGCAATCCACACTCGATGAGATGATGCATAAAGCCGTTGAGGAATCCCTCGCTATCACTGTGGAGGGTACGCTACACGATGTGCGGCAGATGGGCTATGAGATTGCCGTGCCCCTCAAAGGAGACCGAATATTCCTCATGGACGAGCGGATCAATCTCGATCAGGAAATCCGTGTGCAAGCCGTCAAAACGACGTATGACGAGCGAGACAGGATTACCGGGTGTGAAGTCACATTCGGATCACAATCTATTAGAAAGCGTTACAAGGCATCTATCAATAGCCTGTCGGAAAACTTTCAGGATTTGATTACAGGAAAGTTGAAATTGCCCATTATCAGCTTGGAACAAATCGGCATGGATATGATAAAAAATATTCACGATGCATCGAGTGAGATTGTATTCGGAGATTTCGGTATGCAGGCAATCAGCAAGACGAACCCGAATAACGTGTTTGGTGTGAACAGTGAAGGTTGGTACATCTCCCAAGATGGGGGTGCCACGCCGAGGACGATAGCGACAGCACAAGGCATATACGCGGACGCTCTGTTTGCAGGCACCTTGTGGCTCACAAACGAAATGAATATTGAATCTGCAGACGGCTATCTGAATGTGACGGGTAGCCGTTTTGTTATGCGGAGTAAGAATAATTCCAAAAATGCGGTTGAAATAACACCGGACGGCATCACCATCTACGGTTTTGATGGCCGTGAATTTATTGTAGACGGCATCATGAGAGGACGTAGGGCTGCACAAATACAGCCGTTTAAGACAGATGGTTATCTTGGCCCGAATGGTGGATCTCCGATATGGTTTGACGGTATGAGTTGGCGCTTTCCGGGCACAATGGGATTTGAAGAAATCTATCGTGTGGATGATGAATATCTTGGACGCTTTTTAGATTTCAGAGTGTCAATGGGCATTGCTGATTACAGTGAAGCAAACTCTACCACTATTCAAGTCCGGTTCAGGAATTGGGATAATGAGATTGTCGGTAGTGGCACTTATACAGTTGAAAAAAATAAGGATCCCTTAAGACAAGAAACAATCAGGGTTGATTTACAGGCGATGTTCGGAAGTATTCCCGATTACAGAACCACTGTTTTATATTGTCAGGTGAGAGTTTCGGGCAATAGCAACGTTGAAGGCATATTCCGACTGAATCGAGGTGAATTTCATGGTTAAAGTATATGAGTCAATGCGGGATAAAAATGGAGACACAATCAAGGGACGGACAAAATTATTTGTAGTGACCACGGACAATGCGGGAAGCCTCCTGGAACATCAGGCGGGCACAGCGATGGATCTCGAAGATTCAGGAAGTTTATTTATCGTTGATGACTGGTTACTGGATCAGGTGCATAAGTTGCAGCTGTTGGATGGTCAATTGGTTGTGAAAGATGGTGAAACATTGGAAGAGCCTGTGAAGTCAGAAAAAGAAATCAAACGCGAAGAATTGTTGAAGCAATTAGCGGAATTGGATGCGATGGAAAATAAGATGTAAGTACTTTCTAATTTTGGTATGATTGAGGTATCAATTAAAAGGGGGGTTATATGGACTGGTTACATGTCTTAAGTACAGCTATAGGTACTCTTGCTGGAACTTTATTGACTGTGATAGTAGCTTGGTGTATCTACAAAAAAGAGAAAAAAGACATCGCTGAAAGAAACAGAAAACAACATATCGTAGATACAGCTAATAGATCTATACAATTAATAAGTAGTATTAATGCTACTATAATTAATTTAAATTCAACAGCTCCTGAAATTAAGAAAGATTTAACAAATAGTAGTTTGTATTCAGAATTTAACAAGAGTGCATCAAACGCTGACATGTCAGTTGCAGAGTTGGAGAATAACTTATTAATTCTCGAAAATATTAGTAAATACGAGTTAGTTGAGAAGGGTCAACCATACATCAATAAAGCCACTCAACTAATATTCGGAGAAATGTTCTACAATGAAGAGAAAATGGTAAGTGAGAAGATTGATAATATCAGAATCCAAGGCGATAAATTGGTCAAGGTACTGCAAGTTATACTAAAAGAAAATATAGAATAAATTCAAGAAAACACCTCTCTGCAGGTGTCTTTTTTATGCTCCAAATACCAGGTGACTGTCGAGAGGTAGCCACCATTTTTATTTTAAAGGGGTGATTCGCGTGTGAAAAATGAACATGAAAAAACAGTGCAGAATGTATTCCGACGAGAAAAAGTGAAGGTATTGATCTATCCGCTCGTTATCGCTTCCATTCTGTACGGATTACAGCTCGGCATATTTACAGACATTTTAGACCGCTACCGTGTCTATATGCTGGTTAGTGATTATGTCAGTCATGCGGCGGTTTGATGGTGTATCTGTCTTACTCTTTGACAAGGCGGGTGTAATGATGTGGCCAGAAAGTTTAACGCCGATAATCGCCGGTATACTTGGCGGTTTGTTTGGATTGGGGAGTAATTGGATCAGCGGTTTGCCAAAGCGGGAGAGTAATAATATAAAGCGTGTCAATGACATCGTGCAGCACTACGAAAATATGCATCAGAATTGCGAAGCACGGTATGAGCGGGCGTGCAAAGAGAATAAGCGGTTGAGAGATAAAATAAAAGAGTTAAAAGAGCAAAACAACGAAGGGAGGTGAGTAAATGAATATCAACTGGAGAGTGAGAGTGCAGAAAAAATCATTTTGGGTATCCATTATATCCGCTTTGATTGTTTTTGCGAATTCAATCGCATCAGCGCTAGGATTTGACTTAGTACCGTTGACGGACACACTGGAAACAGCACTTATGGCGCTGCTTAATGTACTTGTGGTAGCGGGTGTCATAGAGGATATGACCACAAGAGGCTATCAGGACAGCGAACAGGCAAAAGGATATACAACGCCGAAGTAAGCATCTACACAGTAGGTGTATTTTTTATGGTTTATTTTAAGGAGGTGCTTAATTGAGCTTTTTGTCAAAAATTAAACAAGATGCTATCGATGATTATGCAGATAGCAATGTCCTGCCGTCTATCACCGGGGCACAAGCAGTACTGGAATCAGCGCGCGGTACCTCGGAGTTGGCCAAAAATGCTAACAATTTGTTTGGGATCAAAGGGGGATATAAAGGAAAATCTTACACGATAGAGACAAACGAGTACATTGATGGTGAATGGACGACCGTTGATGCCGCATTTAAAAAATATCCGTCCTATAAAGCGTCCATCGCCGATCATGGCAACTTTTTTACGTCCACACCGTGGCGCACTCAGAACTACGCTGCAGTGTTGAAAGCTGTGGATTACGTCACACAGGCCAAAGCGCTGCAGTCCAGCGGCTATGCCACAGATCCTGGTTATGCTGACAAGCTGATTAGATTGATTGAATCTGAAGGGCTAACAGATTGGGACGAAATCGTAATAAATAATAGTAAAGGAAGTGAGAAAATGGGGCGAACAATCGCTCTTGATATTGGCCATGGCGTGAATACATTTCCAAGCAATGGTAAGGGTGTATATCGCAATGGCCAAGGATACGCAGAATTTAGTTTTAACAATAAACTAGCTAAACGCATTAAGCCGCTTTTGGAGCACAACGGCTTTAATGTCATCATGGCACAACCGTTTGACAGCAACGATGTTGGACTTGTTAGACGTACTAATTATTACGACGCACAAGGTGCAGATTTAGGACTATCCATCCATGCGAACGCCGGAAATCCAGACGTTGGCGGCCGGTGTGCGTTTTATTGGCACACTAGTAGTCAAGGACAACAGTTCGCAACGAGTATCATCAATAACATGACAGATATGGGTTATGGGATTCATGGCAATGGATTGCACGCCTCACAGTATGGCTCATGGACGAATCTCCACATGATAAGAGAATGTACAACTTTCCCTATGGTTCTCGTAGAACATGGATTTATGACAAATGATTTAGATTTCCCGCTCATCTTTGGTAATCGTCAATCCCAATATATTGAGGATATGGCAACAGCGGATGTCAAAGCGGTATGCGACTACTTTAATGTTGCATTCAGCAAATCGGAATCTGAACCATCCACACCTGAAGCGAGCGGAGACACCTATACAGTCAAAAAAGGTGACACACTTTGGGGCATTGCAAATGCGAATGGTGTGAGTGTGGCAAACCTTAAATCCTGGAATAATCTATCATCTAATACTATTTCCGTTGGGCAGATATTAAGCCTCAAAAAACTATCTGGCAGTGACACGCCGAAATTGACTGGCGATTGGAACAATAATAATCAAACTGGGGCTCTTTGGGCGCCAGCTGAAGCAACATTTACAGTTGGCAGCGAACCGATATATGTCCGTCAAGACAGCCCGTCTCTTAACGCTCCTTATCCAGCAACCGCACAGGTATCGCCTGGGACTGAGGTTAAAGTTGTGGAAATGGCAATCAATGAAGGCTATAAATGGGGATGTTACCGCACGTCTCAGGGTGGCATCAGATATCTGCCAACAGCAGAAGGGACATCCAGGAGTAGTATTTTTGAGAACGACTACGGCACATTCAGCTAAACGACAATAAACACTACACTATGTAATGCAGGCAAGGCTTTACACACCTTGTCCTAAAACCTGTGGGACTGACCCCCCTGCAGGTTATACATAAAAAAAGCCGATACAGTTTCCGCTGCACCGGCTCAAAGGTTATGTTCCATATATGGTTATAGCAAGTTTAATAGGTATTGCTAGTTAGTAATGTGTTGTTTACGACTCCGTGGTTGTGGCCGACCGGGGGGAAACACATAGTATAGCATAACAAAGGTGGGTTAATAGATTTAAAGAGAAATATATGATTTAGCTTTAAACTGAAGCTAAATATTTAGATACACGTTCCATAATATTTTCAGGCAAGTCTAAAATTTCATATACTGTCATTCCATTTATATAAACATTAGCAGAATAGTCGTTCATGTTAACATAAGGCGATAATATCAAAATGAACTCTGCTAAAAATTTATGCAACAATTTTTTATCTTGAGTGTATTTGAGAATGAGATTTATAACTCCAAGAAGATCTTGTGTACCTCTATTTTTGTGTAAGTCTCGTTGTGATAATAAAGTTTCTCCGAAAAAATGCTTGGAAGATTCTCTATGAAGATAATTACGTATTTTTTCTTTGAAATCTCTTTTACCGTGAGCAGCAATATTACGATACTCTCTCAGAAAGTTAAAAGAGTGGTGAAAGAAAGCTTCGTGAAATTCTTTATACAATAAAGAATTGGAAAAGTAGTCTTTAAGTAGCTCTTCTTTTAAGTTTTTAGGTAAGATATTAGCCCATGAAATTGTGTCGTTAAATGAAATGTCCTGAACTACAATCCATGGTGGTACGTTTTTTTTGCTATGTTTAAAATAATGTGTTACAGAAGTTTCTTTACAATTATCAATTAAATCAGTGATATTATTTAAAGTTCTGTATCTTAAGTTTTTATAATCTATGTAATTTTTCCCGAATAAATACTCTTGCCGATAAACCCCAAATTCTCTTGCAACAATATGGGCTAACCGTGAGCGTAGAGACTTTTCAATATATAGAATATATTTGAAAACTAGAGAAGAAATATCAGAATATAAATAGTATGTATCTGTGAAATCATCAAAGGTTGTACCCTCAATCATTCTATCAGTTTGGCCATCTTCAAGAAAATACCTTTTATATCCATTTAACAAAGTGTAATAAGAATGATTCTTAAGATCTAACTTTGCATGGAGCTCATCATGAATTAAAATATTTTTATCTTTTATTTCTTCGATAAGCTCTTGATAATGTAGAAAGGGTACTTCATCTAAACTAGACATAAAAAAACGGAGCCTCCTAAATAATTGGGAGAACTCCGTACCGAGCTTATCGCCGGCATTTCAGTTATCCCTATTATATCATCTATGAAAATTGCGTCAAGTTTTAATATTCAATTAGTTCTAATATGTCTCCAATTTTTACTGGTGAATCAGTAAATTTAGAACTTAAGTCTGTAATATCCTCTTTAAGGATATTTAGTTTATTTTGTTCCTGTCCTCCGATTATATCCATATTATCAATTAGTGATTTTGTGCTAGCTAACGTAAGCTCCGCAGCATAATTTCTATAATACGTAGGGGATTCACAGTAAGAAAACTTATCTTTTACCTTCTTTACTACAACTTTGCCTTTATATCCTGGGAAACTCCCTAATATCTCATCTGTATCTGGATCTTTAATTACCCTTCCATGGATGTCTACTATATAAAATGCTTGCCCTTGTTGAATACCATCAAGTTTTCCAGCATTTATAATTACTTCAGTTTCACTAAGAATTGTAGCAATTTTAACTTTCTTTTTAAGTTCATTGTTCATTCAAATCAAGCCTTTCAAGAAACTTTATAATTTAGTACTGAGTTGAAGCTTTTTGAATTACAGTTAATTATATCACTTAAAACGAATTTAAAAAATAATCAAAGTTATAATTAATACTCATGTAGAGGGTGGTTTCTTTATTTTCAGTATACCTACGAGATCACATGAGGTATTATTATCTCAAGGAGTGATCACATGGATTTACATATAAACGAACATTACATCATGCTGAACCAACAACTGCTGCATGATATGGTAACCGGAAAAATTGATAAAGATGATACTGTTTATTACACAATGGAAAATGAGTTGATCAATAATTATTATTCAGACATCAATGCTGTGCCTGGTCAGATGGCTGGCATGATGACTGCGATGGAATTAAGTGAAACGTTGCTGAATTCACAGTTTAAATGAACAGAAAAGCCACTTACTATTTAAAGTAGGTGGCTTTGTCTTTATTAATTTAAGTTTATTAATCCGGTTTCTGTACCAAACATTCCTGATTGTACTTGCAATTGTTTTTCTGTATTATCAATCACTTCTTGTGTGACATCATACACAATTAATGCGTCTCTTGATGAACCTGGGTTAATTTCTTCGGCGAGTAAACCGAGGTCGTCCGGGCTGTTTGCTTGGTTAGCATAAGTAGATGCAGTTGTGTCAGGTTCAAAAACTCTTTCGCCATCTACTATCTTGAAGTAGTCACTCATCATCATCGCTGCCTCATTCTGATTATTAGTTACGGAAACATCTAATATCAAATATGTATCATTCGCAGTAGATGTAAGAGCATTACCGACAGTATTTTGTTGGTGCCAATCATTAACAGTAAATTCAATGTTATCTACAACTAATGTTTCGCCTATACCTACAACTTTTTCAGCTGCCTCTTCTTCAGTGGATTCCTCTTCAGTGGATGCTTCACTTGTTTGTGTTTCAGCAGGCGCTTCAGATATGACCACCGAGTAATCATTTATAACTCTGAAATTGCATCTTTTTCTGTGCTTGGATAAAGGTGTCCATATACTTTTTCTATTGTAATGGATGACGAATGTCCCAGGCGTTTTGCAAGTGTTTCCCGATCCATCCTCAGACGATTGATACAATCTGAAGCATGAGAATGTCTAAATTCGTAAATCTTTATTCTTTTTAAATCAGTTTCTTTAACAATCGCATCGTACATTTTGGCGATAGTTGTTTCACCGATAGACTGATAAAATGATCCGAATACTACATAGTCATCGTTATAAGGATAGTTTGCTTTGTGCCATTCTTTAGATTCTTCCGTAAATTTCAAGTATAAGTTAGCCACTCGCCCCGCCCACGGTATGAGCACATTGTGAACGGGTGGGGCTATCAAAGGACGTGCAGACAGAGTATAAACTGGCAGCAAAACAATTAAGTGATGATTCTGATTTTCCTTATAAAGTGGTGTGCTGGGTTCAAGACAGCGATGTGAAAATGGGTTATAAACCATATAAATAAATGAATCGACCTCACAGAATGGACTGTGGGAAGCGTTTAATAGTATATATGATGGATAGGGCGTTAATTATCTGAAGCCTGTCAGGATGTTTTATTTGAGCTTAAGGAGCGATTATTATAAACTTCAATATCTTGCAATAAAACTTTGAGTTTTTCTCTAGATTATGGGGTATAAGTGTAATATAATAAGTGTACTAGAAATAATACGTAACCAATGTAAGGAGGTGTTGAAATGTTAAGTATGGCATTCAGAAAAGTGTATCTGCAGTGGTTGCAGGTAAAGCATGTAAAAGAAGGCAGTAACAGGGAAAGAACAGAGTTACAAAAAGAAGTGTTAAGGTATTTGTTAACTCATCCTGGTAAATTAGTTTCTTCTGAACGTGTAAACTATCCGAAAAACTATGCTAAGTATCTTAATGTTTTAACATCGAATGTTAAAAATGATAGACTCTATGAAATCAGCAAGAAGAGGTTGAAAAGTGTTTAATCTATACGAAGATGCTAAGGAACGCTATGAAATCCTTAATGATATATTAAAGGAAGAAGGCATAACCGGCATAGAACTTATTGTTATCGGCGGAGAAGTAGGACGAACATTGTTAGGAGAAAGTGAATATAGATCCACTTTGGATATTGATGTTATATCTGAGCAAGATCTGCCGCTGGAAGTGATTGAAAAGTTAAATGAAGCGGGTCTTGAATATGTGGGAGTGTTGGAAACACCACCGCCGGAAGATATGGAAGAAGCGCATACAGTACGCTTCTCCAATCTTACCATTCATTATCCATCTATAGAGGATTTCGCATTGAGCAAACTCATGACCACAAGAGGAAAAGATGACAATGATTTAAGGAATTATCCAATCTTAGATTCTTGTGATATAGATGAATTAAAATGTAGAATAAAAGAGTATAGAACGTATACGTTGAATCCTAACAATCCAGATTACAACTTTGCGAATTTAGACGAATACCTCAAAGTTAGAGGTATTAAGCATTAAAAAACGTCACTCACACGTCACTAAAATTATATAAAAGTTATCATATCAATGTTTCCAGAAGTATAGACCCCCTCCATCTCCGCTTACACTGCAATACAACCTATTAAGCCCCTTTAAATTACTATTTAAAGGGGCTTTTCTTCGTCTCTCATTATATGTTTAGTAAGTAAGAACGCGTGGTAAATACATACTGAACAATAGATTAAATCTATTTTAGGAGTGAAAATTATGGCTGAAGAAGATAAAAAAGAACAAACAAAAGGCAATTTAAAAGAAACGATTGGTAATGCCACTGGTGATAAAAACTTAGAAGAAGAAGGAAAAAAGGATAAAACAGCAGGGAAAGCCAAAGAGGTTGTAGAGAAAACGAAGGACAAGGCGAATGAAATGATTGACAAATACAAAAAATAATAGTGCAGCAGTAATAAGGACCATCACGCTCAAGTTTTATGGGTGTGATGGTCCTTTGATGTGCAATCCTCTGAGTTACTTATTTGATTAATTGTTTACATAACATTAAAATAGAAATAGGGAGTATATAAGGAGGCATTGCCATTAGTAAATTCCGGATTATTTATAAAAATCGTCTAAGACAGACGATCAATTCAAACCTTTGTACGTTAGACAGTCTTAAAAAGATTATCAAAGAATCCAAGAAAGACGGTAAGTCTTATATCTTATTCCATGGAAACGAAATATTTCCGATGCAGGTCAAAAAGGTTAAACAGATAAAGTAACTGCATTTAATATTTTGATTCCAGTCCCATTTTGTAACTTTTCTTTTTTAATTGAGGAACGATTGAGTATCATTCCAATTAATAAAAAATCTCTGCTCCTTTAAAAGACACGTTCACTCATACATTCATCTGATATTATCGTTCTTCATTATCTTTTTTGTAAACATCCCATTCCGATTTTAAAATAGACATAAAAGCTGCATCTCTATAGGTCCCTTTAGTATAGAAATGTTCTCTGAGCACCCCTTCGGTTTTAAATCCTTGTTTATGATATATAGCGATTGCTTTTTCATTTTCAGTATCTACATACAAATACACTTTATGCATATTCAAAATTTCGAAGGCATACTGCGAGGCCTCGTTAAAGGCGAATTTCGCAAACCCTCTGCCGCTGTATTCGGGTTTTACTATGATTTCAATTTCACAGTTACGGTGTATGTAATCTATAGAAACCAGATATACGATGCCGACCAATGTTTTGTTGTCATTTTCAATCACAAACTGTCTCACAGATTCGTTTTTAAAATTTTTGCTATAAGCGTCTTTTAACTCTGTGAGTGAGTTAAAAGGTTCTTCAAACCAATTTGTCATGATTGAATAATCATTTTTAAGCCCATACAAAAAATTAAGATCTTCTTCTTCCAAAGCACGAAGTTTCATAATGTCCTCCTCGCGTTAATCCTGTCATATAATGCTTAGCTGCCTGTTTTCTGGAATGTGCCTCTTTACTGTGTGCATCTATAATAACATCTGTCTCTCAGTTTGGGCTAATCTCTATATTCCGGTTGTTATCTGTTTCATTCATAGATATGATTTCAGCTTCTGTAAAGTGAACGAGTGCCTCACATAGCATTTTATCAAATAATAGGGTATAAAAAACCGGTTTTCATAATGAAAACCGGTTCGCTATATTATGTGGCCAACTCTACATGGTTACCTGAAGGGTCTTGGGCAAATACACTGTCCCCTTTATCTGCAGTACTAACACCTGAATTTTCCAGCCTGGAAACAGCTGCATCGCGTGCTTCGGCATTCGGATATTTCAAAGTGTATGTGTTCAGGCCAACACTGTCTGTTTCAGGTGCCGGGGCGTCCGCACCGTGCCATAGATTTATAGCGATATGATGGTGGTAATCTTCGGTGGACATGAATATTGCCTGGCCGCCAAACTTACATACAATATTCATGCCCAGTCCTTCTGTGTAAAATTTGAGGGTGGAATCGAGATCGGCGACATGCAGGTGAAGATGGCCCATCACAGTATCTTCTGGCAGGCCATGCCATTCACCGCTGGGATTGAAATCTTTGAGCAGGCCCTCTGCATCGAGCGGTTCAGTCACCATATTGACCTGATCGCCATGCCATGTCCATGCTTCAGGATCACGGTCGATGTATATTTCGATACCGTTGCCGTCCGGATCACTCATATAGAGCGCTTCACTCACATCATGATCTGCGGAGCCCAGTCGCATTTGTTTTCTTGCCAGGTGCATTGTGATGGCTGCCAGATCTTTTCTCTCAGGCAGCAGGATAGCAAAGTGGTACAGGCCTGATGTTCTTCCTTTCGGTTGTGGGTGTGACGGCTGGTACAATGATAAGATACTTGTTTTACCATCTGTCGTCAGACTGGCGGAGTTTTTGTCCTGCTCCAGGATTTTGAATCCAATTGTGTTTGTATAGAACTCTACCGATCTTTCCAGATCAGAAACGTTGATTTTTACATGTTGAACATGTGTTGCCGGGGCCTTATGAAAATTCATTGGAAATCCTCCTGAATAATTACTTACTTAATGTAACTAAGTATAATATATAAAATCTGTAATGTAAAGGAATATAATTTAATTTAAACATTAAGTGATTCGTGGTACAATATTGATAAAGGAAGTGATTAACAGTGAAACAATCAATACTTTGCCCGAGATTTGAAAAGGCTGTTTCCCTGCTGAGTCAAAGGTGGACTGCGTTGGTCATCTATCAGATGCTTGAAGGACCACAGCGCTTTGGCGCGATACAGTCGGCAATTGGCGTAAGCGGTAAAGTGCTTTCCGACCGACTTAAGGAGATGGAGCAGGAAGGCCTTGTTAAAAGAGATGTATATCCTGAAACACCTGTAATTATCGAATATTCTTTAACAGACAAAGGACATTCTCTGGAACCTGTTCTCAGGGATATAGAGAATTGGTCCCAAGACTGGATTTCAATAAAAGAAACAGAGGGGTAAATATCCACTGACAGGATGTTTCCTTCAAGGATCAATTGTCATACTGTCAGTATACAGGCCAGGTGCAATGAAAGCATTTCTGAAAACCGAAGAAACATCTCTGAAGTTTTAAATCTTTGACTTTAAGAGATGTTTTTGCAGTTATTTATAAATGGTGTAAATTTGATGTGAGAAAGTAATAAAAACTACTTGAAATAAGTTAACAAAAAGTATAGTATATATATCAGATCGTTGAAAAACGGCTAAATAATATTATCGCGGGATGGAGCAGTCTGGTAGCTCGTCGGGCTCATAACCCGGAGGTCGGTGGTTCAAATCCACCTCCCGCAATTTTTAAATCAGGTCCCGTGGTGTAGCGGTTAACATGCCTGCCTGTCACGCAGGAGATCGCGGGTTCGA
>NZ_ARQJ01000013.1 GCF_000385175.1 Salinicoccus albus DSM 19776
CAGACTCTGATGCTGACGCCGATTCCGATTCTGATGCCGATGCCGATACAGATTCTGATGCTGACGGCGATTCCGACTCTGATGCCGATGCCGATACAGATTCTGACGCTGACGGCGATTCCGATTCCGACTCTGACGGCGATTCCGATTCTGATGCCGATGCAGATACAGACTCTGATGCTGACGGCGATTCCGATTCTGACGCTGACGCTGATACAGATTCTGACGCTGACGGCGATTCCGACTCTGATGCCGATGCCGATACAGATTCTGACGCCGATACAGATGCTGATGCCGATGCTGATTCTGACTCTGAGACAGGAGATAGTGCAGTGGATATTACCGGCGATCCTTCATCCGGCTATGAGGTTTCCGGTCAAATAGATGGATCGGATTCTATAGGAATTTATAATAGTGATGGTGAACTGGTTGCTGAAGGTACTGCAGATGAAGCGGGCAGCTTCTCGATTGAATTTGATGCAGATCAGGTTGTGCCTGGTGAAACATTAAAAATTATATCTGAAGATGAAGATGGAAATACTGGTTCTGAATTCCAAGTAACAGTACCGTATGAGAAATCTGAAGAGATAGATGAAGAAGCTGCTGCATCAGATGGAGGCGGAAATGGTAATTTACCGGATACAGGGGTACCTGCTGCACCGCTTGGCATCGCAGCTGCGGGACTATTAATACTAGGTTCTATCCTCACATTCTTTAGAAGGAGCCCTAAATAAGATCTAAAATTTCACAAGATTTATAAGTTTTCATGAGACTGTGGACATTAGCATGCGAATGCTAATGCCTGCGGTCTTTTTTTATTTGACTGGGATATCATATGATGACTGTCAACACAGAAAAACCCGGATTCAGAGAATCCGGGTAATGGGCAGTGCATTTGAATGTGTTTATTTGTTTTCTTCGTTATTGTCTTCCTGGTTTTGGCCTTCTTCATCACCGCTGCCATATTTGTCCATCATTTCGTCGCCTTTTTCTTTGGCATTCTGCCATGTTTCGTTGTCTCCAGCGTATTTGTCGCCTTGTTCTTTAGCTGTATCCCAGCCCTGTTCTACGTCGTCTTTAGTCACATTATCCTTTAGATCTTTTGCTTTTTCTTTTGCTTTGTCGAATATTCCCATGTATAAACATCTCCTTTGTGCTTTGTGTGTTCTTATTCCTTTTACCCTATATATACAGGGTGATAAACATGGAATAATGAATTTAAATCACTTGTTTAACAGTTTAACCTTATAAGGATTAGACATTACATACATATGCCATAAATTCCGAATCGGTGATGTTGTGCCTATCTATTGGCAGAATCATACCGGTTGTCATGCAATACATTTTTATCGATTTCTTCATTGACGTAGTAATCTTTTCTATGTTTGTTATAGTCGTAAGATTCCTCTCTGTCCACTTCGTACTTGTATTCTTTAGGCAGCTTATCACGTTTGGCTCCGTTCGTTTCTCCATTGAAAGGCATCATCTTTCTGCCCTTCTTTTTATTGAACATGGATATCACCCCTTCTGATCCCTTTTCAGTATAAATTTACCCTTTATAAATTGGTGTGAAACGTCAGCTGCGAGGGTAGAGAGGGAATAAGTCGAGGTGAATATATATGTATTTTATCAATGGAAAATTCAACAGCACTTTCAGAGACTTTGATCTATATAAAAAACTTGGCATTATAAGTGTGAACGGCAGGAGTAACGAAGAGGTCGTTAGTAAAATAGCTGCAGATGATATTATTGCATTGTTTTCAACACGTTCCGGGTATCTGGGAGCCGGAAGGGTGATGGATACTGCTGTGCCTATAGACGAATTCAAGATGCACCAGGGCGGGCGGCTGATTGACAATGATGAATATCCATTTAAAGAAATTGCACGGGTCAACCCGCATTTTAAACAGGAGGAATTTGTCATTCGTGTCGAATGGCTCTATGTCGTTCCGGATCTTGAAGACGGTATGATTGATGATGATCTGTTTGTGGGGGAGCATTCTGCAGAGTTACTGGATGATGAACGCACGAAAAGATGGCTTGCTGATACTTTTAGTCTTAATATCAATGTGTAAAGTGAAGAAAAAAATCATGAGTTGTAATTTCATTTCAATTAGGTTCAAAATAAAGCCCCGAAACCCAATCGGTTCCGGGACGATATATCATGATGCTTTGTGGTTCAGCAGTGCTTCTCCTTTTTGTGTGAGTTCTATATTACTGTAGTAAAAATCGTAGTAAAAGGGAGTCAGGATGAGAAGTCCTTTTTGTTCCATGAGCTTCATATGGAAGTCTACGGTCCGGATGTCGTATTCAGACATGCTTGTATTGGGATAGTCGAATACATCGTGTTTGACGTTATATAATATTTCATACTCTAATTTGCGATCATATTTGTATTGCATGATATCACTCCTGACATCATATTATAGGAACGTCTGTTCGTTTTGTCAATATGTAATGATTTTCACAATTAATTTTTCCCATGTTTAAGACTTTGGATTTGTGGAATACATATTTATGTGAGATGAAAAAATATTTCTTAAGGAGAATGTTTTAAATGGCTAAAAAAATAGCAGTCTTAATGACGGACCTGGTAGAAGATATTGAATATACCAGCCCTGTGAATGCTCTTGAATCCCAGGGACATGATGTGGAAGTGATTGCACCTGAAGCAGGTGAAGTCGAAGGAAAAAAAGGCGGTAAATTTAAAGCCGATAAAAGTATTTCTGAAGTAAATTCTGATGATTATGATGCGGTTTATGTTCCCGGCGGTTTTTCACCGGATGGTCTGCGCGGAGATGAAAATGACAGATTCAGTAAATTCGCCAAACATTTCATTGAACAAAATAAACCGACATTCGCAATCTGTCACGGCCCTCAGCTTCTGGTCGATACGGATCTCTTGAGCGGCCGCAACCTTACAGCGGTGAAAAACGTAAGGAAAGACTTGGAAAATGCGGGGGCAAAAGTCCATGATCAGGAAGTGACGGTATGCAGCAATCTTGTCACAAGCCGTACACCTGATGATCTGGATGCATTCAATGGTGAAATAATGAAACAGCTTGCCTGATTGATACAGGCAGGAAGTCTATGAAAGTGCGGGCAAAAGATTTTGCCCGCACTTTTGTACATATAACACTAAGGCGTGTTACAGTTCTATAGTTCTGTCCCTCAGAAGGGTTGTAATAGAGAATTTTACACCTTAAATTGTATGCGTTTACATTATTTATAAGCAATGATATATTTGTTGTGTAAGGGTTTTCATATTCGAAAGGGGATAATGATAATGAGTGATTGATTGCAGGCTAAGGATGGGAGTTTATTGAATGGAAATCATTTCTTATTGTCACTTGAAAAATATTGTTAACAATAACGACGTCATATCAATGGCCGCTTTATCCGTTGCCAATCTGCCTGTTGAAATACTGAAGCATTTAGCCGAACAATACGACGAAGGCGGAGTGCCCGGTCATCTTACCTTTATCGTTGCAAACGATATCAGTGATTATGCTGATGGCTATGACCTTGATTCATTTGTCCGGCGCGGGATGGTTAAGCGGCTGATAACCAGTTTAATTACTTCCTCACCACAGACTATCCATGCGATTGAAAATAATGACATTGAAACTTATTTTTTTCCGCAGGGCATACTCGCCACACAGTACCGGAGTCAATCTGATTCTTTTCCGGGAATGATTACAAAAATAGGCGTAAACACAAATGTTGATCCAAGATGGTCCGGCGGCAAAGTAAACGATCGGACAACTGAAGATTTGGTATCTTTAATCGAAATTGACGGGGAAGAATATTTACACTATAACTTTCCTGGCATAGATACAGCACTTCTGCGCGGCACTTATGCTGATATTGATGGAAATATTTTCATGATTCATGAAGCGCATCTTGGGGAAGGATATAGTGTTGCCGCCGCCACGCGTAAAAACGGCGGCAAAGTGATTGTACAAGTAAAAGAGGTCGTTGAGACAGGCAGCTTTCATCCACACGATGTCTTCCTGCCCGGGGAACTGGTGGATTACGTTGTTGTCAATGACAATACAAAATATCATAAGCAGGTGATGCAGACTTACTATGATCCTGCTTTATCCGGGCATTACCGTCTTACAGAAATGAAAGGACCGCCTGTTGAATTAAGTTCCCGCAAACTCATCTTGAGACGCTCCGCTCAGTTTTTGCTGGAAGAGGATGTAGTAAGTATTGGATTTGGTATTAACAATGAACTGTCAGATGTATTGATAGAAGAACAAGTTGATCATCTGGTTCAGCTCAACGTTGACACCGGTGTTTTCGGAGGTATGATCGGCAGCAGAGATTATTTGGGTATGAATTACAATCTGGATGCACGGATGCCACATGATATGACATGGGATTTTATATATAATGGCGGGGTTGATATCGCCTATCTCAGTTTTGCAGAAATCGATCACTCCGGCAATGTGAATGTCTCCCGTTTTGGCACACGAAGAAGTGGAAGCGGCGGGTTTATAGATATTACCCAAACGGTAAAAACCCTTATATTTTCCGGAGTAATGGTTGCCGGCAGTAAAACGGTCTGTAAGAATAACACACTGATCATTGAACAGGAAGGCCATTCAAATAAGTTCGTTGACGATGTTCAAAATATCGATTTCAACGCAGGTTATTCCAGGGAACTGAATCAGCAGGTTTTCTATGTAACTGAACGTGCAGTGTTTCAATTAACTGATAAAGGGGTGGCATTAATTGAGATTGCACCTGGTTTAGATATCCAAAAGGATATACTGGCACATATGGATTTTACACCGATTATGGCGGAAGATATTACCGTGATGGATGAACGCATATATCAAAGCAAATGGGGGAATCTGTCCCAATCGATTAAAAATGGGAGACGTATAAACAAAGGGGAAGATAAATATGAATTATGATTGGATTAAAACAAGAGCAGATTATGATGAAGTGAAAGCAGCGGTCATTGATCCGTATAAAGGTACAGAATGGTCATACCAGGATTTGAATATCCGGGCTGAAAATCTGGCAAATTATTTACAGGATCAAGGCATTAAGCGCGGAGATGTAGTGGGAGTGTTCGCACCAAACGATGTGGCGATATTGGATGTGCTATTTGCTGCATTTAAGATGGGTGCGGTCTACATGCCGATGAATTGGCGGCTGAAACCACAGGAAATTGAAAGTGTTGTGTCAGACTCAGAAGTGAAGATGATTTTTTATGCATCAAATCACCTGGAGAGTTTGAAAAGCGTATCCGGGGAATTGATTCACATGGATATCGATTCACCGGAGTATGATGAGATCGTTCATCCGAAAAATCACCGGCCGTTTAAATCTGTCGATGTAGAAAGCGATGAACTGGCAGCTTTAATGTATTCCAGCGGCACAACCGGTATGCCGAAAGGTGTTATGTTCACTTACGATTCGTTTGTCAGCAATGTGATAAACACAGCTTTAACTTACAAGATCAACTCCGGCTATACAACGATCATATCCACCCCGATGTTTCACGTATTAGGGTTTAACGACACGGCTCTGCCATTGATCATGGCAGGCGGAACAATGATTATCCAGCGGTATTTCGACGGTAAGGAATTGAATGAGATGATGGCAGAATATGAGCCGGATTATCTGATACTCATTCCAACAATGTATTACGGCATGCTGGTCGCTGAAAACTTTGATATTAAAAATTTCAAGAATATAGAATTCCTCATACAAGGCGGGTCAGCTCCCCTTCCGGCTGTCCAGGAAAAGTTTCAGAGTATGGGATACACAATTATTAATGGTTACGGTTTAACTGAAGCACCGCTGGCCATGGTTAACACACCGGCCAATGCACTTGAAAAGCCGATGTCTATCGGCAAGCCTGTAATGTATGTGGATGTGCGTCTGTTTGATGAAGACCTGAATGAGGTTCAACCGGGTGAAATCGGGGAATTGGCAGTAAAAGGGAAGAATGCCACACCCGGTTACTGGAAAAAACCGGAGCTTACCAAAGAATCGTTTAAGGATGGCTATTTCTTAACCGGTGATTTAGCTAAAATAGACGAAGATGGAGATTTATTCATCGTTGATCGTAAAAAAGAATTAATTATTACCGGCGGTGAAAATGTTTTACCTTCTGAAGTGGAGACTGTGCTGTCGGAACATCCGCTTGTCGCTCAGTGCGTAGTCGTCGGCTATGACAGTCCCAAATTCGGAGAGTCCGTTTCAGCAGCTGTGGTGTTGAAAGAAACGGATTCGGAATTTGAATCCAAACTGGACGCACATATGCGGGAGCGGCTGGCAGGTTATAAAACACCAAAGCTGTATCTTAAACTGAGTGAAGTGCCATTAACTTCTACCGTCAAACCTGACAAGCTGGAAATACAACGCCAAATGAATCAGAAAGCTCAAGATGAAAATCAGGAAGACGAATTGGCATAATTCCTATTCGGCTTATGCAGCAAACAATTTATCACAATAAATGTAAGCGTTAACAATTTGATTAATGGGGGATATGCTATGGCGACAAAACAGTCATTATTAGAAGAATTATATCCGGAAGACCGGATGAATATTTCGAAAGAACTGACTGAAGGGGAAGTGCAATTTCTAAAACAGCTCAATGATCTGCTGGAAGATAAATACCGTGCATCGATTAATGAACATTGGATGAATGCAACGGTTCCTGAAGAATTCTTCGATGATATGGGTAAATTGGATTATTTCAATAATCCACTCCTGTTTGAAGGTCGTGAGGGTGCGAAAACAAACAGTCAGATGTTCCAGTTCTTCATGTCGTACACGATTGGAAGATTTGATGTGTCATTAGTGACTCTCATAGGGGTGCACCAGGGTTTGGGACACAATTCGTTCCTGTTTGGGGGCAGTAAAGAACAAATTGCATATTATCTGCCTAAATTGCAGTCGCATGAACTGAGAACCTGCTTTGCTTTAACTGAACCTGAACATGGGTCGGATGTAGCCGGCGGACTTGAAACAACTGCAAAACGAAACGGTGATGAATGGGTGCTGAATGGTGAGAAAAAGTGGATCGGAGGCGCTAATCTGGCCGATGTCATTCCGGTTTATGCTGTAGATGCAGATACAGGTGAACCGAAAGGCTTCATCATCCAGCCTGAACAGGAGGGGGTAGAAATAGATATCATCGAAAATAAAATCGCATTGAGGATTAATCCAAACTGTAATATCCACTTGAATAATGTTGTGGTAAAAGAGGAAGACAGACTGCAGAATATTAACAGTTTTAAAGATATTGCAAAGATCCTTTATTCTACCCGTGCCGGTGTGGCTCATATGGCCACAGGTGCGCTGGCTGGCGCATTGCGTGCAACTAAGGATTATGTGACAGAGCGAAAACAGTTTGGCAAGGAAATCAGTAAATACCAGTTAATCCAGGAAAAACTGGCAATGATGCATGGCAACTTAGCTCATGCAATGTCTTTATCTGCGCAGCTGGCACGTATGCAGGAAAATGGTGAATACGATGAAGTCGCAACGTCAACAGCAAAAATGATGAATTCTTTAAGGTTGAGAGATTCTGTTGCGATGGGCCGGGGTATTACAGGAGGAAATGGAATTCTTGCCGATTATGATATTGCGAGATTTTTCTCCGATGCCGAAGCGATCTACACTTATGAAGGGACTCATGAGATCAATGCGTTAGTTATTGGAAGAGCATTGACAGGGGATTCTGCATTTATCTGATTTGTGCGGATGCATTTTATGTGAGACAAAATACTTTGGAGGTTTTTCCATGACGATAAGAAAAGCAACAGTCTTAGGGGCGGGTGTAATGGGCAGTCAAATTGCCGCCCTGCTTGTGAATGCAGGTTTAAAAGTTAAATTATTGGACATTGCTGCTGATGATAAAGAACCAAACAAAATTTCAAAACAGTCGTATGACAGTATCACTGATCCGAAACAACCGCAGCTGTTTGATTTAGATTTTGCATCCAATTTATCCTATGGCAATTTTTCAGAAGACTTGAATGGGCCGGATGACTCGGACATTTTCATCGAAGCGGTCAAGGAAGAACTGGATATCAAACATGATATCTGGGATAAAGTAGCCAGCGTATCTAAGGACAATGCTTTATTTGCCACCAATACTTCCGGTATTCCAATTGAATCCATATCAAAAGCGTTAGACGAGAAAGCTCAGGCAAGATTTTTTGGTATGCATTTCTTCAATCCGCCCCGCATTATGAAGCTGGTTGAAGTGATCCCCAATTCAAGGACTTCTCCGGAAGTCATTGAAAAAGTACAGGCTTTTGCCGAAGATGTATTAGGGAAAGGTGTCATTATTGCCAATGATGTGCCTGCCTTTGTTGCCAACCGTATAGGTACACAGACGATGAACGATGTCATGCTGCGTGCTGAAGAACAAGGATTTTCAATTACTGAAACCGATGCATTGACGGGACGGAGTATCGGCAGACCGAGTACAGGAACATACGGGCTGGTCGATTTAGTAGGACTTGATATTGCAATGACAGTAATTAAGGGTCTGCAAAAAGTACCCGAAGAGAAAGAATTCTTCCATGATACAAAAATTGCTGAAAAACTGATGGCCAACGGCGCATTAGGTAAAAAAACAAAAGCAGGATTTTACAAAAAAGAAAATAAGGCGCGTCTCGTTTTTGACACAGAAAGTAACGAATACGTCCAGCCGAAACAGCCGGAATTCGAGCTGCTGGGAAGATTAGGCAAGGACTTGGGCGCAAATATGGATGCGATTTACCAAGCGGATGATGCGGCGGGCAGATTCCTGTGGGAAACGCTTAGGAACAATTTTTATTATTCTGCCATTAATGTACCAAAAGCTGCATCAGACTTTAAGGATATAGACCGTGCAATGGTCTGGGGATTCAACTGGAAAAGCGGCCCCTTCCAACTTTGGGACTTAATGGGATTTGAACGTGTTAAAGCGCGTATGAAAGAAGAACTCGGTCATTTGCCGGAATGGATAGAAGGACGGACAGCACCATTCTATTCGGATGGTGAATCAATAGAGCGTGTGACCCCTGTGTCGGAATTCATAGACAGCGAAATATGGGACAGGGAAGATTCCAATCTGTCCGTGGCGAATAAAGATCAGCTGTTACTCAGATTACAAAGTGAGAACAACATTATTTCGGATGGCTTTGCGGATGATTTAATCGAGTCTGTCGACCTTCTGGAAAATGATGATTACTCAAGCATGGTGATCTATGCAGGCGGCAATAACTTTAGTGTCGGTGCCAATTTATATATGATGAAAAAAGCATATGAAGAAGGCATGGTTGAAGCGTCGGTGGGTCCCGCCGTTGAAAAACTGCATTATAGTTTTAATCGCTTAAAACATGCGCTTAAACCGGTTGTGACAGCAGTACAGGGCAGAGCGTTAGGCGGCGGCTGTGAATTGGTACTGCATTCACCGTTCGTCGTTGCTGCGAGCGAAACATATATGGGACTTGTAGAAACAGGTGTAGGACTGCTGCCGAGCGGCGGAGGACTTGCCGAGATGGCAGACAGAGTCCTTAAAACGACCCATAAACACAATGATAAACAAGAATCCATGACAGAAGTACTCACGAATGTAGGTTTTGCAAAAGTGTCGACGAATGCTTATGAAGCACTCAGATATGGTTATTTGAGAGAAACTGACACGATTTTATTGAATACAGAAAGAAGGGTGGAAATTGCATTAAACCGGGCGCGCTTTGAATCCGAGACGAATTATGTGCCAAAGCCGGAAGTAAAATATTTTGCTTTGGGCAGAGACTATCGGGCACTGGCTCAAGGACAATTGGACGCTCAGCGTGTGGGCCGCTTTATCAGCGATTATGATTATGAAATTACGTTGAATGTTGCAGATGTTTTATCTGGCGGGGATCTGCCCCGGAACACTTATATCACTCAAAGATATATTCAAAAGCTTGAAAAGGAAAGATTCTTAAAACTGTTAAAAAATGAGAAAACATATGACCGGATTACTCATATGCTAAAAACCAGCAAGCCTTTACGTAATTAATAATCAGCAGAAACAGAGAAAGGATGGATAAAATGCAAGATGCATATATCGTTGCTTATGGACGTTCTGCCGCAGGCAAGGGGAAGATAAATGGTGCTATGGGCCACGAGAGGCCTGACGAAGTTGCCTCACAAGTACTAAAAGGTGTACTCAATCGAGTGGATGGTCAGTTCGATCCTGATATGGTGCAGGATGTCATCGTTGGCAACTCTTTTCCAGAGGGTTTGCAAGGCCAAAATATTGCCCGTTCCATTGGATTGCTGGCCGGCCTGTCCAACGATGTCCCCGGTCAGACAGTGAACCGTTATTGTTCTTCCGGTCTGCAAACGATCGCTATAGCTGCTAACCAGATTATGTCTAATCAGGCAGATATTCTGGCAGCCGGCGGTGTTGAACTGATGAGTGCTGTGCCAATGGGCGGAAATGAACCGACGACTAATCCAATACTTCAGGACGAAGATACTGGTGTGTCATATCCGATGGGCTTGACAGCTGAGATGGTAGCTGATGAATTTGGAGTGTCACGGGAAGACCAGGATGCTTACGCCGTCCAAAGTCATCAGCGTGCTAAAAACGCGCAGGATGCCGGGAATTTCGATGATGAAATCATTCCTATTGATATAAACAGCGTCTCCTATACAGATCAGGGACCGGCAGTGACGAAAGCAGTATTCGACACCGATGAACCTGTGCGTCCAGATACAAACATGGAAACTTTAGCTGAGCTGCCTGCGGTGTTCAAAGCGGATGGCACAGTGACAGCGGGTTCATCCGCTCCTCTGACTGATGGTTCTGGATTTGTCGTGGTGATGTCCGGTGACAAAGTCAAAGAGTTAGGTGTTACACCCATTGCACGTTTTGTTGGTTACAAAGCGGTTGGGGTCGACCCCAAACTCATGGGTATCGGGCCGGCTTATGCGATCCCTGAAGTGTTGGATTTAGCCGGTTTGACAGCGGATGATATGGATTTAGTCGAATTGAATGAAGCCTTTGCTTCACAAACGATTGCGTCAATCAGACAGACGGGGCTTGATGTGGATAGGACAAATGTGAATGGCGGTGCGATTGCATTAGGACATCCGCTGGGTGCTACAGGCGCGATGCTGACCACAAAGCTGCTTGCTGAAATGAAAAAAAGACCCGATTCCAAATATGGCATGGTAACAATGTGCATTGGTGTTGGTATGGGTGCAGCGGGCATATTTGAGTATATTAGATAAAACAAAACGCCGCTTCAAAATCCGTCTTTCATTTTCAGGCGGATTGTGCAGCGGCGTTTTTTTATGAAACAGGCAGGGGAGAGCAGTATTAAATCCTCCCCTGTCTTTCGCTCATACATACTCAGGGACCAGCTGGTTCTTATTCCACTGTGACAGTTCTGGCTGTGGCATGCGAGTCTCCGAAGCGGTCAAATACTGCGTAGGCGATTGTGTATTCGCCGGGGGTCTCAGTATCCACTTCCCCCTGTATATAAATACGGTGGGAGATGTCACTGCCATCTACATCTATGACCTGCACCTTTTCCTTCGGATCGAATTCCTCTCCCTGGCCGATGGTAATGTCATCGGTACCAAGGAATGTAATATCTGATGATTCGGAACTCTCTGAGCCGGATTCGGAATCAGAGGCGGAACCGCCGTCTGAAAGTTCTTCTTCAGTCGGCGGCACGATGGGTACAGGGTCGCTTTCGGCTTCCGAGACTGTAATGGTGCGTGTATATTCGTACCAGTTGCCGCTCGAATTCTCAACTCTGTAGGACACTGTGTAATTCCCGGGTGAACTCGTATCCACATTATTGGAGGTCACTTCGATATTATCGGTAATGTCCCCGTCATTAGAATCCACGGCATACACCCCGGCGAGCGGATCAAAGTCATCCCCTGTCTGTACATTATATCCCTCTGTACCTCTGATATCAGGGACGGCACCGCTGTGAGAAGCGATATCCTCTTCCATTGTCGGCCCGCTGTAATCTGCGTATTCTTCATTCTGATTGTCCTCGGAACTCTCCGATTCTTCCAGTTGACCCTGAGTGATGCTCTCTTCAACCATGTCCGCGGTGATTGGAGCCGTCGGCAGGAGTCCGGCCATTATTTTAATCAATGTATTTGAATTCATATTGTCACCTCAAAATTATGTTTGAAAAGACATCATCGGAAGGGATGATGTCTTTTAATGTATAGTTGTCAAGCACTTCCAGATAGGCTTTTAAAGCGTCATTCAACAAGAAGCGGAGCGTGCATACCGGTGTTAATACACATTTGTTATTCTCCCTGTCGAAGCATTCTGCCATATGGAAATTCTCCTCTGTATTGCGGACGACTGCTCCGATATTGAGTCTTTCTGGATTATATTTTAGCATAATCCCGCCGCCCCGGCCACGTACTGTTTTTACATAGTCCAATTTTGACAGGTGATGGACCACTTTTGTCAGATGATTCCTTGAAATCGCATAAAATTCGGCGATTTCATCTATATTTACTTTTGAGCCTTCTTTTTTCATCCCCAGGTACATCAGTACCCGCAATGAATAATCCGTATAGAGTGTGAGTTTCATCACGATTATCTCCTCTCCATTATTATACTCCGATTTATCTGGATAATAAATTATTTCTGAATATTAATTTTATTTTGTGAACAATATGTGAAATAGTATACATTGTTATTGATATTTATTTCACAAAGTTATAAACTTAAGATGTATTAAGAATATATCTTTTTAAAAGGGGTTTATCAAATGATTGCTGAAGCTAAGAAACAAGTGATTAAGGACACGGTCCCTGTACTGGAAGCACACGGCACTGAAATTACGACAGTTTTTTACAAGAGAATGTTTGAAGCCCATCCGGAAATGCTGGATATCTTTAACCTGACAAATCAAAAGGTCGGCGACCAGCCAAAAGCGCTTGCGATGACCGTACTGGCAGCTGCAAAAAATATCGACAATCTGGATGCGATTGTCCCTGCAGTCAAAGGAATCGCCCACAAACACCGTGCGCTTGAGGTGCGCCCTGAACATTACCCGATCGTCGGCAAATATCTGCTTGAAGGCATTAAAGAAGTGCTTGGGGATGCTGCCACACCGGAAATCCTGGATGCCTGGGAGGCATACTATGGAAAGCTTGCTGAAATCTTCATAGGTATCGAGAAAGATATGTACGGCCAGGCTGCCTGGGAAGGATTCCATCCGTTCATTGTTAAGGAAAAAGAACAGATGACTCCGGATATTGTCAGATTCACAGTGGATTCTGATGAAGTGGATAAAACAATCACAGCCGGACAATACATCACCGCTAAAGTCCAGCCGGAACACTATCCAAACATGGAGCTCCGTCACTATTCAATCTGCGCGATGAATACTGAGGAAGGCATTTCATTTGCAGTAAAACGCGAGGGCGGTGATGGTACAAAAGGGATCGTATCCAACTATCTGCATGAAGTCATCGAAGCGGGTGATGTACTCCATCTCTCAGCGCCGGCCGGGGACTTCAAAGTGGCAGATGCCCATGACAAACTGCTTTTCATCGCCGGCGGTGTCGGTGCAACACCGGTAATGGCTATGGCAGAGGATTCGGTTGCCAAAGGCAAAGATGTCAGATATGTATACAGCGTGCGCAATGAGGCGCACCAGCCATTCAAGGACCAGATGGCAGCAATCGAGCAGAAAGGGGCAGACCTTAAGATAAAATTCAGTGAAACAGACGGTTACTTGAACAGAGATGACTTCGCAGGGGCTGAATCTCGTGAAATTTACATCTGCGGCTCCATGGGCTTCATGAATGTAATGATGGCGGAACTGGAAGCAATGGGTATAGAAAACAGCCGTATCCACTTTGAGCCGTTCGGTCCGAAAATGAGCATGGCAGCAGTCTGAAGAAATTTTTCGTTTCCAAACGTTCATCGTTATTCGGTGGGCGTTTTTTTGTTATTATAAGCTGGAGGTTTATCATTCAGACATGAAGATTTGAAACTGTAAAGAAAGAGTGGTGGTGTTTTGGCTTATATATTACTAATTATTGGATTTGTCCTCTTGATCAAAGGGGCGGATTATTTTGTAGAAGGCGCCTCGAACATAGCAGTTAAACTCAAGGTATCACCGCTTCTGGTGGGGCTGACCATCGTTGCGTTTGGTACCAGTTCGCCGGAAGCAACAATCAGTATTTTGGCAGCACTGGAAGAAAACGCAGGCATGGTCCTCGGTAACATTGTGGGCAGTAACATAGCGAACATCGCGCTCGTCCTTGGCATCACAGCGATGATTGCCCCGTTGACAGTGAAGAGTGAAACGATCCGCAAAGAGATTCCCTTCGCATTACTCGGTGCTGTTGTATTACTTGTCCTGATGGCGGATGCAGCGTTACAAGGCGCAGCGGAGAATATCATCACACGCGGCGATGCATTCATCATACTGCTTTTCTTTGCGATATTCCTGTATTATGTATTTGAAATGGCGATGAAGAACAGGTCGGAGGCCAGTGCAGACGTTGACGCGGATGTCGGTTCCTCATGGAGCAAAAATATCGTAATTACCATCGGCGGTCTTGCAGCCATTATCTTTGGCGGGGAACTGGTGGTCAACAGTGCGACCGAGATCGCTCTTTCACTCGGCATGAGTGATACACTCGTCGGTCTGACCATCGTTGCAATCGGTACATCATTGCCGGAACTTATCACCTCCGTAACTGCAGCGATCAAAAAGCAGGGGGACATGGCCATCGGCAACATCGTCGGCAGCAGCATTTTCAACATTTTCTTTGTGGTCGGTCTTACAGGCACCGTCGCACCGCTTGCTGTTGACGGGAAAATATTCACAGATGTAATTATAATGATCGTTCTGACAATACTGCTGCTCATCTTTTCCAGAACCCGCTTTTCGATCGGCAGAACGGAAGGTGCCGTGCTCGTTGCAGCTTATGTCGTGTACATCGTATATATTATCATCAGGAACTGATTGGGTACGATCTGTTTTTGGTAATTTTATTTTCTCGAATTAAATAAAATATTTGGAAATTAAAAAAGGTGGATTTTATAATGAAATGGATGAATACTTAAATAATAATGGAATTCAAACAGCATCAGCTCAAACTGTATGTAGTGCAGCAATGACTGGAGTAGGCATTTATAACGGAGCAATCATAACTACTGGTGGTATAGCGCTTGGTGTAGCAGGGCCAGCCGGATGGGCAGCTTTAGCAACTGCTTCTGCGTGGGGTGCAGGGTCCGTAGCAGCTTGCAACTAAAACCAAAGGAGGGTATTTATGACAGCAACATTTCCTGATAGTTTTATCACTAAATACTTTCTAACTTTGATAATAGGGGCCCCCTTCTTATTATCTTCCGTATCTATAACTAATTTTTTTGAATATAACTTAATTCATTTTTTTGTAACTGCAATGATAATTTTTGTCACTCTATTTCTTGAAATTTTAGCCAATAAAAAGCTAAGTTTACAAGATAAATCAAAAAAATTAACACCTATTGTAGTACTAAATGCTTTATTTACTCTCTTTATCTGTGTTCTCTTTGTTTATGTTTAATAAAAAAATAAAAAGGACGTCTATCCTTTAACCTGCTCCCTCCTAAGTTTACAGATGAAATAAGAAATCTGTAAAACTTAGGAGGAATTTTTATCGATTAGGAAATATGCCAAATATAAAAATCCACGGGAGCAGTTCAAATATTTGTTTGGTGATTACAATTTCCGGTATAAAGATCAGGCTGGTAAATGAATTTTGATCAAGCGTTCATCTAAATAAAGTCTAACGGTCATTCAAGATACAACTCAATGACCGTTAACATGCACATGGAACAATTATTAACAGCCATTCATAAGAACGCCGCGTCCATCAGACAGGTGCATGCGGCCCATACTTAAATTAAATGCTACTCCATACCATTATGCCATTTTGCTGCCAGTAACGTGTTATTCAACACCATTGTGATCGTCATCGGGCCGACGCCGCCGGGCACTGGCGTGATCCAGCCGGCTTTTTCCTTGGCGGCGTCGAAGTCGACATCTCCCTGGAGTTTGTCATCGACCATTGTATTGCCAACATCGATCACAATGGCACCGTCTTTGATATGTTCGGCTTTGATCAGTCCCGGGGCGCCGGCGGCACTGACGATGACGTCGAAGTCTGCAAGTTTGGCGGTCAGCTCCCGGGTGCGGGAATGCATCAGTGTGACTGTGGCGTTTTGATCGGTAAGGAGTTTTGCGACGGGCTGGCCGACGATCTGTGATCGCCCGATCACTGCAGCATCCTTGCCTTCCACAGCGCCGGTGTGTTTAAGGAGTTCCATGATGCCGAGCGGTGTGCAGGGGATAAATGTGCGTTGTCCGGTATACATTCTGCCAATGTTGACCGGGCTGAAGCCATCGACATCTTTGTGCGGCGCGATGGTTTCCAGCACCTTCTCTTCACTAATCTGTTCCGGCAGCGGGACCTGCACGAGAATTCCGCTGACGGCATCATCATTATTTAACGCCCTGATTTTGTCCAGCAGCGTCTGCTCACTGATATTCTCATCCAGCTGAACGATGTCGGAAGCCATACCGATCTTTTCCGCTGCCCTGTTTTTGGAACGCACATAGCTGAGAGAAGCGCCGTCATTGCCCGCGATTACGACTGTCAGATTCGGTGTGATGCCTTTTTCTTTCAATTCTTCTACGCCTGCGGCGAGTCCGGCACGGTAATCCTTGGCAATTTCTTTTCCATTGAGCAATTCTGCTGTCATTTCCATTCTCCTCACGTTCGTTTATATTCTCCATTATCCATCAGTTGAATAAAAATTTCCATACTCATATAAACACTTCTCATCTTTCGGCATACCCTAAAGTGAACATATTATTCCACAAAGCACTAGAAAGTATAAAAACCGAACTTATAATTTATAAAAATACTACAAACGTTCGTATAAACAAACGATTAAATTTTTTATATAAAAATTGTTCGTTTTTAAGTTGAATAAAGCTAATTCCGTTGTTAAACTGTATATGTAATGACACAAACAAATTTCTGGAAATGAGGGTTTTAATTATGACGGTAGGCGTAATCATGGGCAGCTCTTCAGATTGGCCGGTCATGCAGCATGCGTGTGACATGCTGGATGAATTGGAAATACCTTATGAGAAAAAAGTGGTCAGTGCCCACCGGACACCGGAAATGATGATGAACTATGCGAAGCATGCGAAGTCTGACGGACTGGACGTCATCATTGCCGGCGCCGGCGGTGCAGCGCATCTGCCGGGCATGGTCGCTTCCATGACGAATGTCCCGGTCATCGGTGTGCCAATAGAATCCAAATCCCTGCAAGGTATGGATTCCCTGCTCTCCATCGTGCAGATGCCGGGCGGCATTCCAGTAGCCACGACTGCTATCGGCAAAGCCGGCAGCAAAAACGCAGGCATATTGGCTGCACGTATAGAAGCCGTCGGTGCCCCTGAGATATACGAACGTTTAAACGCATATCAAAAATCATTGGAAGAAAAAGTGGAGGAGATGCAGCATGACCTCAACTAAGCTGGCACTGGGAGCAACAATCGGGATTATCGGCGGCGGACAGCTCGGCAAGATGATGGCACAGTCAGCGCTCAGAATGGGTTACAGGGTGGCAGTGCTCGATCCTTCAGAAGATGCGCCGGCAGGCGCGACCAGCAATCATTTTATCCATGCTGAATTCAGTGATCTGAGGGCACTCAAATCATTGTGTGAAATGAGCGATGTCATCACATATGAATTCGAAAACATCAATGCAGAAATACTGCACACACTGGTCGATGATTACAATGTACCGCAGGGGGCACAGACGGTGCTGACGCTGCAGAATCGGGAGACGGAAAAAGCGGCGATTGAAGCTTCAGGTGCGGCCATAGTGCCCTATGAAAAAGTCGACAGTCTGGATACGGTCAGGACGTTTGCCAAAATGCACGGACTGCCGGCCATCGTCAAGACGGCAACAGGCGGATATGACGGTAAAGGACAGTATCTGCTGGAAACCGAAGCGGACTTGTTTACACTTGACCTCCCCCTTGAAGAAGCCGATTTCGTCGTAGAAAAGTATATCGAACTTGAACGCGAAGTGTCACTGACGATTGCCAGAAGCGTGAGCGGGCAGGTCATCATTTTCCCGCTGCAGGAAAATCTGCACAAAGATCAGATTTTATACAGAACCATCGTGCCCGCCCGGCTGGATTTTGAACAACAGGCTAAAAAAGAGGCAGAAAAAATCATGTCAAAGCTTCATTTTGCCGGCGTGTTCACGATTGAATTTTTTGTTTCAAAACAAGGCGATCTGTATGTGAATGAAATCGCGCCCCGTCCGCACAATTCCGGACATTATTCCATAGAAGCATGCAACATCAGCCAGTTTGATGCGCATGTCCTCGCTCTATTGGATCATCCGATGCCTCAGGTCGCCCTGCACAGTGACGCTGTCATGATGAATCTGCTCGGTGAGGATCTTGACAGGCTGGGGAGTGAACTGTTCAAACATCCGGACTGGCGTGTCCATGTGTATGGCAAGACAGCACGCAAACCCGCCCGCAAAATGGGGCATGTCACAGTACTTACAGAAGATGTGGAAGAGACGCTTGAACATTTGACTAAAGATTTTGTAAAGGGGACTGACTGATGCTTCTATATGAAGGGAAGGCAAAGTGTGTGTATAAAACCGAGGACCCTGAAGTGCTGCGTCTTGAATATAAGGATGAAGTGACTGCGGGCAACGGGGAAAAACAAGATTTTATGTCCGGTAAAGGACGGCTTAATAATTTGATTTCATCTGATATATTCAAATATCTAAAGAAAAACGGTGTGGATTCCCATTTTATCGAACGCATCAGTGACACGGAACAGAAAGTGATGCCGGTACGCATCATCCCGCTTGAAGTGGTGGTCAGGAACTTTGCGGCCGGCAGTATTGTCAGACGTCTCGGATTCACAAACGGCAGTTCTTTCACACCGCCGCTCGTGGAATTTTATTATAAAGAAGATGCATTGCATGATCCCATACTGACCGAAGATCATATTCTGAAACTGGATATCGCGACAGAAGCTGAGATTGAAACGCTCAGGACTCAGGCGCTCAAGGTGAATAAGGCCATGAACGAAATGATGGATCAGATGGGGCTCAAGCTGGTCGATTTCAAAATTGAGTACGGTAAAGACAAGGCCGGCAATTTTGTCCTGGCGGACGAGATATCCCCGGATACCTGCCGCATATGGGATAAGAAAACCGGCGAAAACTTCGATAAGGATGTCTACCGTAACGGCACAGGTTCACTGATTGACAAGTACACTGAATTTTACGAAAAGATGGGGGCAGTCAAATAATGAAGCAGATAGAATTGATCGTCACGCTGCAGCCGCAGGTTCTGGATACTCAGGGGGAAGCCTTAAACCGTTCGGTCCATGAGCTCGGGCATGATGAAATCAGTAACATACGCGTCGGCAAGGTACTGTATTTTGATATCGAAGAAACCGATAATGAACGCATAGAAGAAATTGTGAAATCACTGTCTGAACGCCTCTTTACAAATACGGTAATTGAAACGTATGAATATAATATTCTGAGTGAGGTGCCGAAGTGATGAAGTATGCAGTGATCAGATACCCCGGCTCCAACGGCGACCGTGACCTGCTGAATGCCGCCCGCAAAGCGGGCGGTGAAGCGGCATATGTGGACTACAGGGAAACAACGCTGGATGGTTACGACGGCGTGCTGATTCCCGGCGGCTTTTCATTCGGCGACTATCTCAGGAGCGGGGCGATGGCAGGTGTCGCGCCTGTAACTCAAGCCATCAGACAGGCAGCTGATGAAAATAAGCCGATCCTTGGTATCTGCAACGGTTTTCAGATACTCACTGAAATTGGTCTGCTCCCCGGCGCGCTCATCTTCAATGACCAGCACACATTCGTCTCCCGGAATGAATCCCTTAAAATTGTCAATAATAACACCCGTTTCACGAGGGGATACGCACAAAATGAAGATGTCATCTATCCGGTGGCACACGGGGAAGGCCATTACTACTGTGATGATGAGACGTACGAAAAACTCGTGAAAAACAATCAGATCGTCCTGACTTACAATGAAAATCCGAACGGCTCCAGAAATGATATCGCCGGCATTGTGAATACCTCAGGCAATGTGTTCGGCATGATGCCGCATCCTGAACGGGCGCTTGAGACGCTGCTCGGCAGTGATGACGGAATGAAACTCTTTGAAGAAATGACGCAGAGGGAGGTTTATCATGTCTAAATTTATTGAACCGTCCATGGAACATATCAGGAATGAAAAACTGTATGCAGAAATGGGTCTGACGGATGATGAATACGGTAGAGTGGTCGAAATCCTTGAAAGAGACCCCAATTACACAGAGACCGGTATCTTTTCCGTGATGTGGAGTGAGCATTGTTCCTATAAGCATTCCAAACCGTTTTTAAAACAATTCCCAAGCGAGGGGGCGCATGTATTGATGGGCCCCGGCGAAGGTGCCGGGGCTGTCGATATCGGCGACGGGCAGGCGGCTGTGTTCAAGGTGGAATCACACAATCATCCGTCAGCGGTAGAACCCTATCAGGGCGCGGCCACAGGTGTCGGCGGTATTATCCGCGACATCGTCTCCATCGGTGCACGCCCGATTGGTCTGCTCAATTCCCTCAGATTCGGCGAGCTTTCAGGCGCAAATAACAGACGCCTTCTGCGCGGGGTAACCGCAGGCATTGGCGGATACGGCAACTCGATCGGCATACCGACGGTCTCCGGGGAGGTCGAATTTGATCCGTCCTATGATGGTAACCCGCTCGTCAACGCCATGTGTGTCGGTGTGATGGAACACGATAAAATCCAGAAAGGAACTGCTAGAGGCGCCGGCAATAAGGTGATCTATGCCGGCTTGAAGACTGGCCGGGATGGTATTCATGGTGCCACTTTCGCATCGGAGGAACTGAATGAGGCGTCTGAATCAAGACGCCCTTCAGTTCAGATCGGCGATCCGTTCACCGGCAAGAAGCTGATGGATGCGACCCTTGCTGCAATCGATCAGCCGGAATTGGTCGGCATTCAGGATATGGGGGCAGCCGGCCTGACATCCTCAAGCTCGGAAATGGCAGCCAAAGGGGAATCCGGTATGACGCTTTATCTCGACCGGGTGCCCCTCCGGGAAGATGGCATTTCCCCCTATGAGATGATGCTTTCAGAAACCCAGGAACGCATGCTGCTCGTTGTCGAAGAAGGCTCTGAACAGAAGTTCCTGGACTTGTTTGAAGATCACGGGCTCGATGCGGCGGTCATCGGCGAAGTCACCGGCAGCGATCGTCTTTGTCTGTATTATGAAGAGGACTTATACGCTGACATCCCGGTCCAGCCGCTCTCTGAGGAAGCGCCTGTTTATATACTGGAAGGTCAGCAACCGGCACCTGATGATAAAATCTATGAGTATTCCCGGGCGGATCTGAATCAGGTGTTCGACGCACTCTCGGGACATCCGACACACGGTTCAAAGGATTACATCTATGAACAGTTTGACGCCCAGGTGGGTGCCAATACTGTCCAGAAACCCGGCTTCGGCTCCGGTATCGTCAGAGTCGAAGGGACAGATAAGGCAGTGGCAGCGGCACTCGACGGTAAAAGCCGTTACGTCTATGCGGACCCTTATAACGGGGGCAAAGAAGTCGTGGCTCAGACCTTCAGATCAATCATTTCAACCGGCGCCAAACCGCTTGGTATGACGGACTGTCTCAATTACGGCAGTCCGGAAAATCCGGAAATCTATCACCAGCTGTCCGAATCCACGCGGGGCATGGCAGAAGCGTGTACCGCACTGTCTGCACCGGTCGTCTCCGGAAACGTGAGCCTCTACAATGAAAACAGGACGGACTCCATCCTGCCGTCACCGGTCATTGGTATGGTTGGGCTGATCGAAGATGTGAACTTCATGGACGGTCTTACCATCAATTCGAAAGATGCGGTTTACCTCGTCGGGGCAACAACCAAATCATTCGCCGGCAGCCAGATTGAAAAGCTGCTGGACAACGAAACATCCAGACAGCTCAGATACATCGATCTGGAAACCGAATACAGCCGGGGCATGTATTTGAGAGGAAAGCTGACAGCCCGGGAGATAAAGAAAATCGCACCGCTTGGACGCGGCGGCATCGCTATGAAACTGGCTCAGCTTGCCAGCTTCCACCATCTCGGGCTTGACGTTGAGATTGACCTGGACGGTGAGGATTTGTTTGCAGAAAATGCTTCAAGGTATATTGTGATTGCACAGCCAGGAATGGACATTCAGGATGCAGTTGAAATCGGACGGCTGTCCGACGATGGATTTACGATTAAAGCACGTGATGTGACGATTGAGCGGACGCTTGCAGCAGTCACAGAAGCGTGGGAAGGGGCAATTCCGAAATGTATGACATCCGTGGACTGAATGAAGAGTGTGGGATTTTTGGTGTGTGGAATCATGAACGCGCGAGTGAACTGACGTATATCGCACTGCACAGTCTGCAGCACCGTGGTCAGGAGGGCGCAGGCATCGTGTGTTCGAACAATGACTATCTTTTTGGCGCCCGCGGCATGGGGCTTCTGACAGAAGCGCTCACTAATGATCAGCTGGTGTCACTGCGCGATTTCCCGCATGCGATCGGACATGTGCGTTACGCAACCACCGGCGGCAGTGAGCTCTCGAACGTCCAGCCGTTTCTTTTCAAAGGTCATAAAGGAGACCTGGGTCTGGCGCATAATGGCAATCTGGTGAATGCGATCAGTATCCGGGATGCGCTTGAAGACGACGGTGCGATTTTCCAGACATCTTCAGACTCCGAGGTGCTCGCCCACCTGATCAGAAAGAACAAAAGCAGGGACAGGAAGCAGCGTATAAAAACCGCGCTCAAACAACTGAAGGGTGCATTTGCTTATGTCATTCTGGACGAAGATTCGCTGACGATTGCGATGGATGATCATGGGGTGAGGCCACTGATGCTCGGAGAGGTCGACGGTTCATACTGTGTCGCCAGTGAAACCTGTGCTTTCACAGCAATCGGGGCAGAATATATCCGTGATGTAGAACCCGGGGAATTGATCACTTTGAGTGACGCCGGGATTGATTTCGACAGGTATACAGATAAAGAGCAGCCAAATATGTGTTCAATGGAATATATTTATTTCACAAGGGCTGATTCGGAATTTCGTCATTCTTCGGTGTACAGCATCAGAAAATCACTCGGCCGAGCACTCGCCGAAGAAACTGAGGTGGATGCGGATATCGTCATCGGCGTGCCGGACTCGAGCCTGGCAGCGGCAAAAGGATTCAGCGAGGCAACAGGCATCAAACAGGAGCAGGGGCTGCTTAAAAACCGCTATGTCGGACGGACGTTCACAGCGTCTGGCCAGGAAGCGAGGGAGCGGGCTGTCCGCATGAAACTGTCGCCGGTCAGGGATGTTGTGGAAGGCAAGCGTATATTTGTCGTCGATGACTCCATCGTGCGCGGCACAACAAGCCGTTTCATCGTCAAGGCGCTGCGCCGGGCAGGGGCGAAGGAAGTGCATATGGGCGTGTCGTCACCGCCGCTTAAAAATCCGTGCTACTACGGCATCGATGTGTCCACCCATGCAGAAATCATCGCCTCCCGGAAGTCGAATGAGGAAATCCGCAGGGAAATCGATGCGGATTCGCTGACTTATCTCTCCGTCGGCAGAATGCATGATGTGTATCATTCGTTTGGCTCCAGGGGACAGTGTGATGCCTGTTTTACAGGAAACTATCCAATCGATATCGAGGAACAGCTCCTGCCACAGGAAAAAGACTTGAAGACGAAAGGGGTATGACATGTCTGAACAATATAAAAAAGCGGGTGTTGACATCGCAGCCGGTTATGAAGCCGTGGACCGGATGAAGTCGCATGTGGAGCGAACAATGCGCCGGGAGGTCCTCGGCGGGCTCGGCGGCTTCGGCGCTGCGTTTGATCTGTCACAGCTGAATATGAAAAGTCCGGTGCTGGTCTCCGGTACAGACGGCGTCGGCACGAAGTTAAAGATGGCGATCGACCATGGCCGGCACGACACGATCGGCATCGATGCGGTTGCCATGTGTGTGAATGATATTCTGACCACCGGCGCAGAGCCGCTTTATTTCCTTGATTACATCGCTGTCAATAAAGTGATTCCCGAGACCGTTGCGGATATCGTTGATGGTGTGGCGACAGGCTGCAGTGAAGCCGGATGTGCGCTGATCGGCGGTGAAACAGCCGAGATGGGTGAGATGTACGGCAAAGGTGAATATGACATTGCCGGTTTTTCCGTCGGGGCAGTGGAGAAGGACCGTTATATCGACGGTTCGACGGTCCGACCGGGGGACAGCATTATCGGACTTGCTTCGAGCGGCGTCCATGCCAACGGTTACAGTCTCATCCGGAAGTTGATTGATGAACATGATATCGATATTGATGAAAAAATCGATGGCTCAAGCATCATCGATCTGCTGCTTGAGCCGACCCGTATCTATGTCAAAAGTGTACAGGCATTGCTTGAAGCGGTGGACATCAAAGCCATGAGCCACATTACAGGCGGCGGTTTCATGGAGAATATTCCAAGGGCAATGCCGGAGCATCTGGGTGTGCGCCTTGATTTAGCTGATGTTGAAATTCCCAAAGTCATCTCCTGGCTGATTGAATTTGGCGGGATTGATATGAAAGAAGCATACAATATCTTCAATATGGGTATCGGTTTCATAACAGTAGTGAATGCGGGAGATGAGGCAGCTGCTGTATCTGTATTGACCGAGGCTGGTGAAACGGCGTCAGTGATCGGCACGATGACCGCCGAAAGAGGAATGGTCATCAATGGACTATAAAGTTGCGGTGATGGCTTCGGGCGGCGGTTCAAATTTTGAGAACATTGTCAGACATTCCGCAGATATCGGGATCGAGGTCTGTGTGATGATCACGGATCATCGCGATGCCTATGCAGTCACACGTGCCGAAAAGCTTGGGATCACATATTATGCAATTGAGCGCGGGGATTATCCGAGCAGGGCAGCGCATGAAGCTAAAATCATCAAGATTCTGGCGGAATTCGAAGTGGCTTATGTTGTCCTTGCAGGGTATATGAGAATTCTTTCATCACACTTCATCAGCACTTATGACAGACGTATAGTTAATCTTCATCCTTCCCTGCTGCCGGCATTCAAAGGTAAGAATGGCATTGAGGAGGCTTTCAACTATGGTGTGACGGTGAGTGGTGTAACGGTACATTATGTGGATGCTGGCGTCGATGCCGGAGAGATCATCATGCAGGAGACTGTCCGTATCCGGGACGGTGAGACGCTGCAAACGCTTGAAGAAAAGATTCATCAGCTTGAATACTGGCTCTACCCCCAGGCATTAAAAAAAGTGATAGAAGGTGGGAAATCATGAAAAAAGCATTGATCAGCGTATCGGATAAGAGAGGGCTCGAACCCTTTGTCAGAGGCCTGGTCCGCAACGGCTATGACATTTATTCTACGGGCGGCACTTTAAAAACAATTGAATCCTTCGGCATAAAAGTCAATGGCGTGTATGAACTGACCGGCTTTGATGAAATCATGGATGGCCGTGTGAAGACGCTGCATCCAAATATACACGGCGGCATTCTGGCTGACCGGAATAACGACACACATATGAGCGAGCTGGCCGGCAATCATATCGAAACGATCGATCTCGTTGCTGTGAATCTTTACCCGTTCAAAGAGACGGTGAGACAGACAGATGTCACTGAAGCGGATGCTGTGGAAAACATTGATATTGGCGGTCCGGCAATGCTGCGTGCAGCAGCGAAAAACTTCAAATATGTGACCACAGTGGTGGATCCTGATGATTACGGTGAAGTCATTCAAAGAATCGAAGAGGAGACGATGGATGTTACATATCGTCACGCTCTGATGATTAAAGTATTTGCCCATACCAACGATTACGATCAGGCTATTGTCAATTACTTCAGCAGAGGAGAGGAGACATTGCGTTACGGTGAGAACCCCCATCAGTCAGCGAGGCTTGTCCGGACGACAGAAAAACGCAATACCATTCTCAACGCTGACATTCTTCATGGCAAAGCGATGTCCTACAACAACTTGAGGGACGCGGACGCTGCATTGGGTCTCGTCAAAAAATTCGAACTGCCTGCAGCAGTTGCCATCAAGCATATGAACCCATGTGGCGTCGGTACTGGCGACTGTGTTTCGGAGGCATTTGAGAATGCGTATGCAGCGGATTCTCAATCGATATTCGGCGGTATTGTCGCATTCAACAAAACCGTGGATAAAGAAACTGCAGAGCAGCTGAACCGTATTTTTCTAGAAGTGATCATTGCGCCGTCCTATGATGAAGCGGCGCTCAATATACTGACTGGGAAGAAAAATCTGCGTCTGCTCGAAGTGGATATGCATGAAGATATGAATGCCGAAGAATATGTCAGTGTTTCAGGCGGATACCTGGTCCAATCGAAAGATACAGGGGCGTTAAAAGAAAATGACATTAAAGTAATGACAGAGGCGAAACCGTCAAGATCGCAGATGAAGGCGATGGCCCTGGCCTGGGAAGTGGCGAAACATGTTAAAAGCAATGCCATTGTGCTGGCCAATGACAGGCAGACGGTCGGCATCGGTGCCGGACAGATGAACCGTGTCGGGGCACTGAAAATCGCGATCGAACGGGCGATCGAACTCGGTGACCATGTGGTAATGGCAAGTGACGGTTTCTTTCCGATGCCGGATACTGTCGAGCTTGCCCATGCACATGGCATAAAATCCATTATTCAGCCCGGCGGTTCAAAGCGCGACCAGGAATCCATCGACTTTTGTGATGCGCATGGTATGGCGATGGTTGTTACGGGTATGCGTCACTTCAAGCACTAAAACAAAGGTTTAAAGGAGCAGGTTAATGAATATAGCAGTCATAGGCAGCGGCGGCCGTGAACATGCACTGGTCAGGAAGTTTGCAGAGTCAGAACAGGTGGACAGAATATTGGCGATTCCCGGCAATGCCGGTATGGGTGATGCGGCAGAGGTCATCCATGGGGTGTCAGAGATGGATTTTGAAGCAATATCCGGTGTCTGTCTGGAGCAGGATGTCGAATGGGTCTTCGTCGGACCTGAAGCACCGCTCTGTGAGGGCATCGTCGATTATCTGGAAGGGGAACACGGCATAAAAGTATTCGGCCCGCGCAAGAAGGAAGCACAGATGGAGTCTTCCAAAGCATTTACGAAAGCGCTCATGGCAAAGTATGATATTCCAACAGCGAAATTTGCAAAATTCACAGATTATGATGAGGCTTGCCAATATATCAGGCAGACTGGCGCGCCGATCGTGCTTAAAAAAGACGGTCTGTCTGGCGGGAAAGGGGTCGTTGTAGCTGGTGATATGGATGAAGCATTCGCTGGTCTGGATGAATTGATGGCCGGAGGCGCCGTTGGGGCGCCCATTGTTGTGGAAGAATATCTTGAAGGGGAAGAATTTTCATTGATGGTATTTGTGAATGGTGATTACTCACATTCATTTGAAATGATCGCCCAGGATCATAAGCGGGCATTTGATGGCGACACCGGACCGAACACAGGCGGCATGGGTGCCTATGCACCAGTTGCGCACATCGGTGAAGTGTATCGTCAGGAAGCGGTCGAAAAAATTGTTGGTCCGGTGACAAGAGCAATGGTGGAGGAAGGGCTTGACTATTTTGGCGTGCTCTATCTGGGAGCGATGGTGACTGAAGACGGCGTTAAAGTCATTGAATTCAACGCACGCTTCGGCGATCCGGAAGCCCAGATACTGCTTTCCATGATGGAGGATGATTTGGTGGATGTCATTGAAAACACCCGGGATAAAGAACCCTGCAGCCTGACGTTCAAACCGGGTTGTATGGTCGGTGTCATGCTCTCCAGTGAAGGCTATCCGAAGGCATATGAAAAGGGGAAGTATGTAGATTTTGATGACATTACAGATCACTGCTACATCAGCGGATTGACCCAGGATATTGAAGGGAGGTTCATGACATCGGGCGGACGTGTGCTGCTTGTCACTGGATACGGTGATGATATTGCAGCAGCTGTGGAGGATGCATACGCCAATGTGGATAAAGTACGGTTTGATGCAGACACCTTGTTCTATCGCAGGGATATCGGCAGCCGGGCTTTATAGAAGACAGCAATCCCCGGAGTTGATATGCTCCCTTTGCAGCGGAAAGAGAAATCATAAAATTCTCCCATTCTGCAAAGGGAGATTTTTATTATTTTCATGTCTACTTGACTGGGTGCAGTTCAGTTGGTTCACAACAAAGGAAATTGAAATAAAAAATTAATAGTGTTATTTTTTAAAAGAGGTGTTTTGATGCAGTATCTTTTGTCTTTCTTGTTAGGTATTCCATTTTCAGTTTTGTTTTTTATTTCTATAACTTATTTGAATGATAATACAGTTGTATTTAGCATCAGCATTGTAATTTGTATAGCTTTAATAAGTATGATTGCCAATCCTATACTGAAAAGATTGTCTGGGTCTAAAAAATATGAAACTGAGACATCTTTTATTTTTATTTTAGGATTGGTAATTCCGTTGAAGAGGGATCTTAAATCAGAGGTCGCAGTAATCGAATAAGCACATTCCTCTGTATAGAGCCATTTAATTGAATGAATTATGTTAAAACTGTATTAACTTAAAAACGAAGGAAAGTGAGGGATTAATATGAGCTTAACACTAGAAATAACGCGTATTTTTCTACCACTTGTCCTGGTTTGTGGAATTGCAGTATTTGTTGTTTTGAGAATGATACACAAAACTAAGAAAGGCACTCTTGGTAAGAAAAAAACAAAAGGTGCTCAAGATTTATTAGACAGTCTTATACCACTCGGAATGGTGATTGGATTTATTGTTGCTATACTCGTAAGCTTGCTTCTCCCAATCACCTTGTCATCTTCAATTGCGTGGGGGCCTGGGATCGGTTTATTACTTGGATATTTTGCTTATGAAATTTATAGCAAAAAAAGATAAAGTTATCTTCCAGAAACGGGCGCAGTTGTCGCATAAGTTGTGTGCTGAAATTGGCCATTATGCTAATGAATGACACATCAAATTTTAAATGTGTATTGGATTTAGTGGCAAAAGACTTAAGAAGAGGAGAGGATATTATGGCGAAAAAGATACATATTTACAACATCACAGTATCAACTGGAGAACAGTTTAAAAATGTACGAATTGAGGGGGGGATTAGCAGAAAATATTCAGGTATTGCAACGGATTTTATTCCTGTAGAAAACGAGGATGGTCAAACAGTAGAATTAACGAAATATCAAATTGTTAAAGCTGAATTGGTTGATGTTGAAGAATAAAAGGTATGCTTCAATACCAGCCAATAGTTGTTTGATTAAAGGGCCCGGCATAGCTGGCGATTTAATTCATGCAGAAAATGAAGATAAAGCAGATGAGGAAGATCATACTAGGATTGCTTTGGAATTGGGAGCGAAGTAATTATTTTATTATGGATTAGTTCAACAAACGAACCCTTTAATTGAATAAAGTTTGTTGAAAAATTAAGGGGGATATCAATATGGAATTTGACTTAGTTTGGATTGCTTTAGGAATTGCTGCTGCAGGGTATTTTATAGGAAATGGGCTTAAAAACTTTAACAATCCGGATGCTCAAGATAGTATTAGTGAAATTTTTAACGATGATGATGAACACGAATTGATAAAGGAGAATAATGTCCATTACTTTATGGGGATTTCTAAAGAAGATGCGAAGCGCTTAATTCAAGAATACCCAGACATACCGCACGTCCTTATAAATAATAAAAGATATTATCCTAAAGCAAAATTGCGTCAGTGGTTATCTAATTTAGGAGGGTGAACTGTACAGCAGTCGGGTGCAATTGTTGAAAAAAATCCCTAAAGGCGAAGGGGCTGCCATTAAGGCAGTCTCTTTGGTTTACAAGGAAACTTAAACAAGGACATAATAGAATGCTATTAAAATAGCAGACGTCAAGATCACATCAGTGCTGCCATATTTAAGGGTATCAAGCCAATTGCTCACGAGAACATTTTTGCGTGTGCTGGAGACTAAACCCTGAATCTTGCTCTTTGTGTCGTTGACGAGGGCTTTCGTGCTGCTCTCGATTCGGTCATGTTCTTGTTCATTTCCTCGTTGTTGGAGATGATCTGATTGCTGTTTTTCCGTATTTGCTCCAATTGGCTCTGGACCGTCAAATCCTTGGCCGAATCCTCGTTCATCTGAACCCGGATGTAACTCGTCATCAATCTGTTCAGTTCCTGCGTTTCGTTCAAGTTTGCTCCTGCTCCAATTTGTCTCTCAAAGCCACGCTGCAATCCTTCCATTTGATATAAGAAAAGAGAGAAACCTTAATCATAAGCTATATAAATGCCTTCATATATGAAAGCGGGAGATAGCAACAAATAGCAACAAACTAAAAATAAATGCAACCCCTCACTCTTGCATGAGGGGTTGTTTTAAAAAAATTATATTTTTCAAATTGGGTTGAATAGAAAGTATTTTATCTATTAGTAGAAGTTCTAGCCCCGTCTACCGTATAATCTGCACCATTTACAAAACTAGATTTATCTGACGATAAAAATAAAACAACTTCTGAAACTTCTTCATCATATATATTATTTATTTCTTGTGTTAATTATATAATACCCGTGTGTCCATAACTTAAACTTTAAACTTGAAATTTGCGTATACAAAAACCTGCAAAAATTCAACCATTTTACTAAAATTGAATGTTGTTAATCATATTTACATTATTAATAAACCCATTTGAAATAATATTTGGGAAACTATCTCTTATAGATTCTAGATAACCTAGACACACATGTCTTCGGCTAACCACTGCCACTGCCTTCGCAGTTCGGACTTGAACCCTAAAAGACGGCTCATTATTTTTCTATAGTCCGTATACAATCATACCACCATCAACAAATACATTCTGACCACTCACATAGCTAGAACCAGCAGAGGCAAAGAAAAGATAAGAAGATTTCAATTCATCTAGTTGCCCTAATCGTTTCATAGGAGAACGATTCTCAACAGTCGAAAGGAAGTCCTTATCTTCAAGATCTTTTTCGTTGAATTCAGTCTTGAAAAACCAAGGACTAATGGCATTGACTGTAATATTATATGGCGCAAGTTCTAAAGACAGTTGTTTTGTTTGGTGAATAACTGCAGCTTTACTAGTACCGTAAATGGAGCTGAAGGATAAGCCTACTTCCCCAGCTACAGAAGCTGTATTAATAATGCGACCATAGTTTTGTTTTTTCATATAAGGAACTACAGCTTGGGCCATGAAAAAAATGGATTTTGCATTTGTACTCATCACATGGTCCCACCCTTCTTCATCAAGACTATCAATCGTACCTGGAGCCAATGTACCCGCATTATTAACAAGTATATCAATTTGCCCAAGTTCTTCATAAATGGCTTTTAAGAAATGTTGAATGTTTGCTGATTTTGTTACGTCGCCTTGGTAAGCCTTAACCGGATAACCGGTTTTGTTTTGAATTTCAGTTGCAGCAGTTTCTACTTTCTCTAATGTCCGACCTATGATGGCAACAGTCGCTCCGCTTTCAGAAAGAGCTTCAGCCGCTGTCTTTCCGATTCCGCTACCGCCCCCTGTTACAATAGCTACTTTATCTATGTTGTTGAATAGTTCCATCTACTAACACTCCTTATTATTATTTATGAGTTTTATCTTTATTATTCAATATCATTGAATAATGACAAGTGAATATAACCCGGTTAGTTGCATCAAGGATTCTTTCTATATACCTCGACTTTCCTTATCCCCATACTTTCATAATAACGGTAGTCGGTAACCATACGAATAATAATGGGATATATGAAGTGAACCGGTCTCTACTATTTTTATTGGTGCTGATTCAATGTTTCTGCAAGTTCTTCTCTTGATTTGCAACCGACTTCTTTATCAATCTAGTTTGCCACCCTTAAAGAAAAGAAGCGTCGGGATACTCATACGTCTGTAATTGCCATATTATTATCCTCCATCCGCTGGTTATTATAACCACTAAAAAAGTTTATGGAGGTTATAATAATAAGCTGTGCTAAACTATGAGTCAATTAAAAGGTGCGGAGGTTTTAGTGCGCATAATCAGGTGACATTTTCTTCCTATGAATTTCTTTAATACTATTAACTGTGGATTGGACCAGGTAAATGATCATTGAGATTCTTTAACCATTTTAATTTTTATAGTAGTGAATTTTTCCTTTTGAATATAAAGAATGCCAAAATACATGTGATAACATCCATTGCTGCTACTGATGATCATTAAATGAGAAAGTACGCGAAAATAGAAACAAAAATGGTTGTAATGGTACTTAAAATAGTTTTTGATCAACTATTTCCATTCTAGTATCCCTGTTAAATCTTTATAAATAATATCCGGCTCCAATTTCAATTCTTCAGTAGGGAGGTTTTGACGATTGATCCAGGCAGTTTGAAATCCATAGTTTTTTGCACCTGAAATATCCCAACCATTTGAAGACATAAATAATACGTCCTTTGGTTTAACTTCTAAAATTTTGGAAACATAAGCATACGCATCAAGAGCTGGCTTGAATTGTTGTACTTCATCAGCACTTATTATTTTACTAAATGAATCGGCTAGTATTGATTCTTTAATTAAAGGATCTAGCATATCATGTGAACCATTCGAAAATACAGCAAGGTTTTTATCTCCCAGTTGATTTAGTACTGCTTTGGCTTCCGGATACGGACTGAGATATAAGTAATTTTCCAAAAGTTCTTTTTCCACTTCTTCATTAAGTTCTTCCGCATACTTTTTAACGGCAAAATGCAAAGCGTCTTTTGTAATAGAATAAAAGTCCTCATAATTACCCATAATCTGTCTTAAATTAGCATATTCCAGTTGTTTTTCGCGCCATGTTTTACTGATTTTTTCTCCTTTTTCTGGGAAGTACTTGTTACATTTATCAGCAACTGAATCCACATCAAATAACGTCCCATATACATCGAAAATAAAAGTATGAGGTGGCTGTTGAGTCAACTTAATCCCTCTTTTCCTTATATTATTTTTAAAAGTATTATAAAACCGTATTTCCTTGCTTTTTTTTTGCGTAATGCTTATTTGCCTTTGTTCTATTACCACATTGCTTCATAGAACACCATTTACGTTTCCCGGTATGATTAACAAATAATGCATAACATGTTGGCGCTTCGCATTTTTTAATTTTATGAAAAACATTATTATTATAGGCTTTAAGTATATCATAAGAGAGAAGTGAAATTAGCCCATCAGCGCCTCCCTTAATTGGGACAGGTTTAAAGGTTTCATCAAAATAAAGCGGCGTATCCACAGTCTGAGATACTAGCCATTCGATCATTTTTGATTTAGGTTGGGACTCTACGAGATGAAATCGGCATTGATTCCGAAAATATTTTACCTTTTCAATGTCGATTGTAGATGCTCTAATTTTTTCCAGTTGCTTTGCATTCAAAACCCCTTTATCCTTCATTAATAATAACCAATCGTTTATTCCCTCGTTTTCTTCGTAAAGGTCTGTAATTTCGTAATTTTGTTTTTCACCATTAATAGTGTTAAGAAAATTCATAAATAAATAATCACTTATACAAAAAAATCTTTTTTCTAATTTATTCACCATTACAATTCCACCTCAAATTAAAATATTGACTTTAAATATAATATATCATATGCTTTTTATAACCTCAATAATTAATTTGAGTGGTTATATAAAAATGGAGGAGAGATACCATGTCTATTAAAGATGTAACAGATTTAACATTTGATCAAGAAACGAAGGAGGGGATTGTCGTAGCTGAGCTTGGTGCGCCTTGGTGTGGACCTTGTAAAATGATTGCTCCTGTATTAGAAGAAATTGATCAGGAAGATAATCAAATAAGTATCGTTCAATTAAATGTCGATGATAGTCCAGAAACAGCTGCAAAATATAGTGTCATGAGCATTCCTACACTTCTTTTCTTTAAAGACGGAGAGCTTTTTAATCAATCCGTCGGTTTCCAGTCTAAAGAACAGATTTTATCCAGCACTCAAAAAAATGGCTGATATTTAAAATCATATAATATATGGAGGATTAAAAATGGCTAAAATGATAGAAAAAATCACAGCAACTTCAAAAGGAATGCAAACTGCAGCTCGTTCTAAAAACCATCAACTTATTATTGATGAGCCTCAACAAATGGGGGGAGAAGATGAAGGGGCCGACCCGCTTGGCACGCTCCTTTCTTCTTTAGCCGGTTGTGAAAACGCAGTAGCTAATATGGTTGCTGAAGAAATCGAATTTGATCTTCAGGGAATTGAATTTGATATAAGGGGAGAAATTGATTCAGACGGCATGATGGGGAAAAAAGATGTCAGACCTTATTTTCAGTCTATTAAAGTAAATGTCCGCGTGAAAACAAGTGAATCTGAGCACCGAGTAAAAGAACTCCAAGAGATTGTTGATTCCCGTTGCCCCGTTTTCACCACCTTACAAGCGGCGAATATCGAAATGGATCCTAATTGGACAAAAGAGTAATCCAGGTATGTCAAAAATAATACAAGAGAGGGCAGTGTATCGGCTGCCCTTTTTTGTTAATTCATTTTACTGGACTGTCTACACTTAAATGGACACCTTCTATAAGCAGAAGTAATATTAAATTAAGAAAGTAGGCAGTTTTATGATGCGTAGAACATTGACTCCTGCATTTAAACAACAAACTTAAAAATAACGACTCAATGGTACAAGCTATTGGATTTTATGATAAAACTATTTTGAAAGGAAAAATCATTATGACATCTTTACATGAAGATATTAATCATTTTAAAGAGCAGTTTAAGAAAAATGCCCCTGAGGAAAAACAACGCTTAATGGCGAATGCTACAAGAGAATTGGAGGAATCTAGAACTTCTCCAGGACTTAAAGAAGGCGACCAAATACCTGAATTTCAGCTTCCAGATACAACAGGGAAGATCATTTCTATAATGGACAAACTTGAAGATGGACCAGTTATTCTGACATTTTATCGAGGTGGATGGTGTCCATACTGCAATTTAGAATTAAATGCTTATCAACGAGAATTGCAGGCAGTTAAAGAGTCAGATGCTACATTGATAGCAATTTCTCCAGAAACACCTGATGCTTCGTTATCGACTAAAGAAAAAAATGAACTTGAATTTATAGTACTAAGTGATGAAAAAAACAATGTAGCTAAGCAATTTGATTTAGTTTTCTCTATGCCAGATTATTTGATTGATGTTTATCAGCAATCTGAATTAGATGTCGCAGGTCATAATGGTAATCAAGATTGGGAACTGCCAAAACCAGCTACATTTGTCATTAATTCTTCTGGAAAAATTGTTTTTGCAGAAGTGAATTCTGATTACACTCAACGTACAGAGCCTTCAAAAGTTATTGAAATTGCCTCTGAATACTGAGGTTTAATATAAACCCTAAATTTCAAGTTTAAGTTAGCCACTGGCACACTCCCCGGTATGGGGAAATTGTGAATGGACGCGGGTAGTTGAAGCTCCCTCTCGGGGGAGCGCGAAATTCTACATTTTTCTAAGCGATTTGCTTTACCGCTGCCATCAATGTGTCCTGTGGCGTGCGATAATTGAGCTGCTTCCGCGGATATGTATTCATCCACTTTTGCATGCGTAAGGTGTGCTGCTGACTTTCTCGAGCAGATCAATATTCTTCGTCCGCATCAAACCGATGTTGATCCAGTGATAGGGCGTGGTGGTGCACGGCAGTAATGCTTTGGCATACGGAAAATGGATTTTCAAATAACCGATGACAGCGTCCGGAGACCATCCGTCTTTAAGCATCTTTGTATCCGCCCATTCCATGAATACCGGGACACTGACCCATTTTGGTATGCGCCCGCTCATCTGCCGCCAGATGTTTTCCTTTGATGGATTCAGTGGTATCATGAAGTTGCGTCATGTGATTTCATTCCTTTATTGAGAGTCTGCTAACTTCAATATAACATGAAATTCACATGGCGTTTTTT
>NZ_ARQJ01000014.1 GCF_000385175.1 Salinicoccus albus DSM 19776
ATACTCGATCGGGAATCGAATACAAGAGAACGCCTCCGCTTATACTCGATCAGGAATCGAATACAAGAGAACGCCACCGCTTATACTCGATCGGGGATCGAATACAAGAGAACGCCTCTGCTTATACTCGATCGGGGATCGAACACAAGAGAACGCCTCCGCTCATACTCGATTGGGGATCGAATACAGGAGAACACCTCCGCTTATACTCGATTGGGGATCGAACACAAGAGAACGCCTCCGCTTATACTCGATTGGGGATCGAACACAAGAGAACGCCTCCGCTTATACTCGATTGGGAATCGAATACAAGAGAACGCCTCCGCTTATACTCGATTGGGAATCGGGTACAAGCCATGCAAAACCCTGAAAGTACATTGGAGTTTATTCAAAATAAAAAAGACACACTGGGTGATGAACTAACATCTCCAGCTGTGCCTTAATCCCACTACTGAATAGCGTCCCGCAGTACTTTTTCAATGGCGGTTGGGCCGCGTTTAACATCAAAATCCAGTTCTTTCCCATCTATGAATACTGTGGGTACGCTGCTAATGCCGCGTTCAAGCGTCTCACCTGTCACTGCGAGGCTCAACTCCACCGCATCCGCCTGTTCACTCAGGCCATACGCTTCAGTCATTTTTTGCTGAATGGCTGTACTGCCTTGGGAAACCCATGCTTCCTGATCTTCAAAAAGAGCTTTCATCACATTGTATGTGTTCTCAGTATCACCGGGATCTAAAAACTGATTGGCGATGGCACCGTGCAGCAGCCTGACTTTCGGCTTATCGAAATGTTTGATCGTATAACTGATATGGCCGGCTTCTGTCTGGGGTTTGATGACCTTATCTGCTGCCTTGAAAAAGTTGATGCTGAACGGACATGCCAGGTTTAAAAACACTTCCACTTTTGTGTCTGCCGCTTCACTGCCAAGCTGCAGAGGTTTTACTTTATACTCCGTCATTGGTCCAAGCCTCCATTTCATTACTTCGTATAATTAAATTATAGATATTTCATAGTCAAAAAGTAAAGATTCATGCCTCACATATTGACAACGTTCACTTCAGGGGTTAAAGTAAATGAATTAAATATGATATAAATTACTCTTATCCAGAGAGGTGGAGGGACTGGCCCTTTGAAACCTCGGCAACAGCTCTGCGGGAGCCAGTGCCAATTCCAGAAGTCCGTAACGGCTTGCAGATGAGAAGAGATACTGATTTTTATGACCTCTTCTTTTCAGGAAGAGGTCATTTTATTCCAACAATATTTAACGAGGAGAATAGTTATGTCCGAGGAACAGAAAAAAGGAAGTCCCATTGCGCTGCTGCCTCTCTTGATCTTTGTCCTTCTATTTATAGGCACAGGGATCATCACCGGTGATTTCGAGTCAATGCCGATTCCTGTGGCATTGGTTATCGCAATTATTGCTGCACTATTCATCAAACCGAAAGATCGCTTCAATGATAAGATTGGCATCGTGACCAGAGGGGCCGGCAAGGAAAACATTATGCTCATGGTCCTTATCTTCCTGCTTGCAGGTGCTTTTGGCCAGGTTGCAGAAGATATGGGTGCTGTGGACTCAACTGTAAACTTAGGTTTATCCTTGCTGCCGAGCAGCCTGCTGCTCGTGGGGATCTTTATCGTCTGCTGTTTCATCTCCATATCCATGGGGACATCCACAGGCACGATCGTCGCGCTCGCACCAATCGCAGTCGGTATTGCTGACCAGACGGAAATTGGACTGGCACTCGCACTGGCAACAGTGATTGGCGGGGCCATGTTCGGTGACAATCTGTCAGTCATCTCCGACACCACAATCGTATCTACGCAATCCCAGGAAGTTAAAATGGTCGATAAGTTCAAAACCAATTTCTGGATTGTCCTGCCCGGTGCCATTGCTGCAGCGGTCATTCTTTACTTTATATCTGCAGGATATTCCACTAATCTCGCATCAGGATTGGAGTTTGACCTGATAAAAGTCCTGCCTTATCTGGCCGTATTGATCATCGCCCTGTTAGGTGTCAACGTGCTCGTTGTTCTTGTTGGCGGTACAATATTCGCCGGAGTTGTCGGTTTCTTTGACGGCTCCTATAACTTCGTATCGTTTGTAACATCGGCAGGTGAAGGCATCGCAAGCATGATGGAAATCTCCATCATTGCCATATTGATCGGCGGCATGATCGGCCTGATTCAACATTATGGCGGTATTGATTACCTGCTCCATTTCATCACCAGCCGCATCCGTTCCAAAAAAGGAGCGGAGTTCGGTATCGCTTCGCTGGTCAGTGCAACTGATGTCAGTACCGCAAACAATACAATATCCATTATCATCACCGGACCATTGGCGAAAGATATCGCCGATGAATATGGGGTCGACCGCAAAAAATCAGCAAGCATACTGGATATCTTCGCTGCTGCATTCCAGGGCATCATTCCTTACGGCGGACAGATGCTCGCTGCAGCCGGCATGGCCGCCATCTCCCCAGTTGAGATGATTCCATATTCCATCTATCCTTTCATGCTGCTCATCTGCGGTATCATCGCTATCCTTATTGGCTTCCCAAGAAAGCTGAAAGCATAACGAATCCCTCATGGAACGCGCGCGTTCCATGAGGGATTTATTTTCGTGTCAATTTATCTTGTCATATTAAATGCAACATAAACCATCATATTCAATCCATCGATAAAACTGTCTTCATCGATGCCAAATTTAGGATGGTGATGCGGATACTCCATATCTTTATCCGGGTTGCCTGCACCGATCCATGCAAATGTGCTTGGCACAATCCTGGAGAATGCGGAGAAATCCTCTCCCCCCATTACAGTGGAATATTCGAACACTTTATCGCCGAATTTTTCAACGGCCATCTCTCTCACTTGTTCCGTTTTCTTCTCATCATTAAATACCGATGCATACCCTTCCTGATAATCCAATGCATAATCAGCGCCATAGAGGTCACACACATTCGCTGCAGCTTTTTCAATTTTTTCTCTGACGGTATGGCGTGTTTCATCTGTAAGCGTCCTGACGCTGCCGCCAAGCTCGGCACTATCCGGGATAATATTCAACGCATCTCCGCCAGCGTGGAAGTTTGTTGTCGAAATTACCGCGGAGTCGAGCGGCGAAGTCATCCGGGAAACAATGGTCTGGAACTGATTGATGATCTGATTTCCGACTATCACAGGGTCTATAGAATTTTCAGGCTGGGAGGCATGTCCGCCTTTCCCCTGAATTTTTAATCTGAATCTATCTGAATTTGAAGTGTTCGGTCCGCTGAACAGCCCGATATTTCCTGTTGGAATCGGCGTAAACAGGTGCTGGCCATAAATGAAATCCAGCCCATCAAACATCCCGGCAGCCACCATTTCTCCAGCCCCGCCAGGGAAAAGTTCCTCGGCGTGCTGAAAGATCAGATACACTTCCCCATGCAATTCACCAATATTTTCGGACAGTAATTGTGCAGCTCCCAGAAGAATTGCAGTATGTCCGTCGTGCCCGCATGCATGCATTTTGCCATCGATCTCAGAGACGAAATCTATATCTTCTCTTTCTTCCTTGACCGGCAACCCGTCCATATCTGCACGAAGTCCAATTTTTTTACCCGGGCGGGTGCCTCTTATGATGCCAAGCACGCTCGTTTCTGTCGGGCGGGAAATTTCTATATTGCCAAATGTCTTCAAACGATCCTCGACATAGGCACTGGTCCAATGTTCTTCAAATGACAGTTCCGGGTGCTTATGCAACGCACGTCTCCAGGAAATCACCTCCGGCAAAACCGTTTTAATCTGTTCATCTAAACTCATATACCGAACACTCCTTTAACGATTAATTCATGCCGGCGGCCGTCACAGCACCCCGGAAAACTAACAGTTACCATATTATCACAATGCTGCCGGTCTGAATATGACAACACCATCCGCATCTAAGTGACTCCTAAAACGATAAAAACCGATCCCCGGACCGATGATGGGTCCCGGAATCGTACTGTAACAGAAATTGCTTTATCCGGCCTCTGTACTTTCCTGATACAGCACCGGCCGCTGCGCAGAAAACTTCGAAATGTCCATATCTGTTTGTCCTTCTGTGACCAGGTCGGAGAGTATTTCTCCGATGCCGCTTGCGAATTTAAACCCGTGTCCGGAAAATCCCGCTGCAATGACAACATTCGAATGTCCCGGATGGAAATCAACGACGAAGTCCCTGTCCGGTGTATTGGTGAACATACATGCTTTACCCATATTCAGATCCCCCGCTGCACCGGGCATATATTCCTCAAGAAAGTCTCTTAGATCCCTTTCGTCTTTGTCATAGGCACCGAAACCGATAGTGATTTGATCCGGATCCACAAATTCACCATCATCATAACGCCCGATTTTTACTCCTCCGCCGTCAAAACTTGGAAAGCCGTAATACTGACCTTCCGGATATTTCCCGATGAATCCCGGGAAATCCTCCGAATTATACAGGCTGTCATCGGCATCAAACCAGGCGATGGTCCGCCTTGAAGGATAGATGGAAATATTGAGGTTCAAGTCTTCCAGTATCTTCTTGTTCCAGGCACCGCCTGAGACAATAAGTTTATCCGCGGAATAAACTCCGTGTTCTGTTTGTACTGTGACATAATCCTCTTTGACATCCACATTTGTCACAGGGGCATGGGTCAACAGCTCTGCACCATTCTCCAGCGCAAGCCTGCGATAGGCACGGATGCAGTTTTCACTGAATAACACACCAGCCTTTGGTTCATAGCTGCCGATGGAATCCTCGGGCAATCTGATGCCCGGCCAGCGTCTGTGAATTTCTTTGCCGGAAAGTGTCTCCACCGGGGTATCAATGGTCAGTCCCGCAGAAATCGCATTTCTGACAAAATCCGCATCGTTTTCACCGAATGTAAGCACACCAGTCCTGCGGAATATGGTTTCATCTGTCTGTTCTGCGAGTTCATTCCATAATTGCTGTGACCTCACGGCAATCGGGGCATAAACGCTTCCCTCTCCAGTTGCGTGACGAATCAGGCGTGTGTCACCGTGGTGGCTGCCTCGAGAATGCGGTGGATCGAATGCATCGATCATCAGTGTATTTACACCTTTTTGTGAAAGATAGTAACCCGCAGCCATTCCCATAGCCCCGGCACCCAATACAATCACATCATAACGCAGTTTCATAAGATCCCTTCTTCCCGTCAATTGTATGCGCTTTCATAATTTGATAAATATTCCTTTAACTCAATAGTACGCCCTGAAACCCTTGTTGTAAATTAACAAAATAAGTGCATGTTATCACTATTTGAGATAGGCAGTTTTTATTTAAACAAAACTTGAAGTACTTTTGAATTCTCCCACTGTCTGAATGAACTGATCCATCGTATGTGAGAGACGGGCATTTTTAAACCATATGAAATCCGTCGAGATATTGCTGTATTTTTCAGGCAGGTCATAGCTGAAAATTTCACCAGCTTCTATATAATGACGAACAGCTGGTCTGGGCACAAGGCTGACGCCAAGGCCGGATTTCACACTGCCGATGATTGTCTCAAGTGTGCCAAACTCTTTCATCTTTCCAATGGCCGCACCTTCATCATTCAGCCATTTCTCCAGATTGGCCCGATAGCTGCATCCCTGCTTAAATACGAGCATTGGCTGATGCATTAAAGTATCCACTGTGACCGACGGCTGGTTTGATATCAGTACTAGATTTTCCCTGAGCAGTTCGATCTTATTGATTTCAGGATGCGCATTGAAATCTGTGACAAATCCGCAATCAATTTCCCGCCTCAGTACCTGCTCGATCACATTTCTGGTCACATCCGTATCAACGGACAGACTGGTTTCAGGAAATTGCATCTGATAGGCAGACAGTATATCAGGAAGCCTGGTAATTGTTTCTACTGTACCGATATCGAGAGAGCCGCGAGGACTGCCCCGCTCATTAAATTCCATAAAGACATCGTCAACAAGGTTCAAAATCTGGTCTGTGTATTCCAACAGTTTCACACCGCCCGAAGTCAGTGTCGTTCCCCTGCTATGACGCAGCAGCAGCTTGGTATCCAGTTCAGTTTCAAGCGCTTTTATACGCGTTGTGATATAGGATTGCACATAGCTCAACCTGACTGCCGCTCTGCTAATGCTCCCTTCAGAAGCAACACTTCTGAATATGCGTAGATCCTTGATTTCCATCGTATCCCTTCTCCCAGATACTCGAGCGTTCGAGAATGATAATTTTGGCTATTATACCCAGGGAAAGCAGAGGGAGACAATAAAAATGCTTCAGCTTTCAAAACCTTTCGCGGCACCTATGTTCTGACGCTCTCTGGATACAGTGCGGGCCGTTTGGCAGAGAACAAAGAAATGTCCTGTTCAGTTGTGCCTTCGGTGACCAGCTCGCTTAAAATCTCCCCCACTGCAGTGGAGAATTTATACCCGTGTCCGGAGAAGCCAGCCGCAATCGCAATATGGGAATGTTCCGGATGCAGATCGATAACGAAGTTCTCATCCGGAGTGTTTGTGAACAGGCAGGTGCTGCCAGCATTCATACGGCCGCTGGCTTCAGGCATATACGCATCGAGGAATCCGCGTACATCACCTTCATCCTTGTCGTAAATACCGAACTCACGATTGATACATTCCGGCTCAGCATCATCGCCATTATCATACCGGCCAACTTTGACACCGGCTCCGTCAATGCTGGGAAATCCATAAAACACACCGCTGGGGAGATCACCGAAGAATCCCGGAAAAGTGTCCGCCTTATACAGCAGATCGTTTGATTTGAACCATGCAATTGTCCGTCTGCTCGCCTGAACGGCAATATTCATCTTTAGATCTGACAATATCTTTTTGTTCCATGCCCCGCCCGAAACAATCAGTTGCTCCGCGGTGAATACTTCCCCGTCTGTCTCAACTGTGACTGAATCCGCGGCGACATCAATGTTTGTTACAGGCGCATCCGTTTTCAGTTCCGCGCCATTGTCAAGCGCCAGCCGGCGGAAAGTACGGATACAATTGTCACTGAACAAAACACCCCCGTCCGGTTCATAGCAGGCAATATCTGCATCATCAAGGGCCATCCCCGGCCAGCGTTCATTCACTTCCCCCGCTGACAACGTTTCGATATCCATATCCCAGGTGTGACCTGAATCAATCGCCTGCTTGACAAACGGTGAAGATGCCGGTCCAAAAGTGAGTACCCCCGTCTTTCTGAAGATGGTTTCACTCGTCTTTGCTGCGAGATCATCCCACAGTGTCTGCGCCCTCAATGCAAGCGGTGCATACGCGGGGCCTTCCCCGCATGCATGCCTGATCAATCTCGTATCGCCGCTGTGGCTGCCGTTTGAATGGGGCGGATCAAATGCATCAATCATCAGCGTCCTGACTCCTTTACGGGAGAGATAGTATCCTGCCGCCATCCCCATGGATCCCGCACCGACAACAATTACTTCATAATGGTGATTCATCAATAACACACCTTCCGTTTGTTCGATTTGTTAATAAAATCATACGCCCGGGGTGAATCATTGTAAAATTACTAAAAAAGATGACAGATATCTCAAATTGAAATACCCCTCACGATAAAAAAAGATGCATATAAAAAATGCATCTCCCTTCACTCAATCTTTGAAATACCATCGCCACAGTGAAAATCCGATAATTGCCATTGCGATAATGAATCCATACAACCATATCGTAAGCATTTCATTAACGAACATTAGGGCTTCCCTCCTCTGCAGGTGTTTCTTTAGACGTCAGCCTGATGACCCAGGCCGCAACATTGATTGTGGCAATACCGATAAATGTCGCCGTCGCTCCAGCTGCCATCGTACTTGGGATGATGCCGGCAAAATACAGTATAAGGTAGGATCCCAGCCCGACAATCATGGAAAGTTCGGCCGCTCTTGCCGGTGCTCTGCGCTTCGCATACACGGCCTGCAGAATTGGTCCCATCGTACCGGCCGCTATACCGGAAATGCCAATCCACATCACATCTCCCATATACTGTGGCGGCTGGATGACCAGCGCCAGTGCCAGCAATCCGATCAGGGGGACGGACATGCGGCTGATCTGAAAGGCGATTCTTTGCGCTTTTTCATCACTGACTTTGATGATGTTTCGCTTCACCAGAAATTTAAGGAAAATATCGTTGGCAAACACTGTCGAGATGGAAACAAAGATGCCGTCAGTGGTGGACAGGGCGGCCGCCAGTATGACCACACCAAACAGGGCGACGAAGATAGCAGGGAACGCCCAGATGATATATTCCATGAGGGCAAGATCCGCAGTTTCCACTGTACCTCCAAGCGCGGCTCTGCTGTAAAAACCGCCAAAGAGCACGAGGACACAGAGCGATGCCACAACGACATAAGTCGCTATCATTTTCCCCAGATCCTTTTCATTCTTAAGTCCGAGCACTTTATTGAACAAATGGGGGGCGGAAGCAAATGCCCATTGAATTGCTATGGCGCCGAACACAGCGCCGAATGAATAGAAATGCAGTGATTCCGGATTGAAGACGGATACCAGGTTCTCGTTCTGGCTGCCCAGATTCTCTGTAATGCCTGAGAATGTACCGGTGATACTGCCCTGCCAGAAGATGATGATACCCGAGATAAAAATAACCAGACCGGCAACTGCCATGATAATCGCCTGTATCGCATCAGTGTATATATCCGCCAGTGCACCGCCGGCAAACACGTAGATGACGACGATGACCGTGATAAAAATCAGACCGGTGGTATAGGACAGGCCGAGCAGATGCTCGAAGATTCTGGCACCAGCCACAAACTGTGCAGCAATATAAAATATATTGAATAATAGAATCAAAGATGTACCGACGCGGAGAATATCACTTTTATAAAAATCTCCGAGCCAGTCGGGTAAGGACAGCGACTTCTGATCCGTATTTAATTTTCTCACCTTTTTGGCTACCATCAGAACACCGATGGGCCCGCCTGCGATCATTGCCAGAAACAGCCAAAGGTTGGACAGCCCCCACTCATAGGACCAGCCCGGATAGCCCAGGAATGTAGCAGCACTTAAATAGGTCGCCGCAAAAGACAGTCCCAGGACGTATGGACCAAGTGACCCGCCGCCGGTCGCAAAATCGCTGATCGTTTTCATCCGCTTTGAGCTTAAATAGCCGATGACAAACATCAGCATCAGAAATGCGATAAAACCTATCCATGTGTATAAAGTCACCTGTTCCATACTCTTCATCTCTCCTTAGATCAGTTCCATTCGTTTGTAACCCCGGCTCTTTTTGCCGGATGATTCTCTGCAATATATTTCTGGCCTTTGCCAAACATATTCTCCCTCAATGTTTCTCCTTCATATTCAGTACGGTAGATCCCCCGTTTTTGCAGTTCCGGCACCACTTCATCCACAAACTCTTCAAACGTCCCCGGAGAATAGCTCTGGGCGATGTTGAAGCCGTCGGCGTCCCCGATCGTCGTCCATTCTTCAATTTTGTCTGCAATCTGTTCCGGCGTGCCGACAAACTTCACAGTGCCGTTGCCCAGCCCATGATTTTTAACCGCTTCCCGCAGCGTCCATTTTTTATCCTGGTCTTTCGTATACATATCCAGATTACCCTGTACCGCTTCAGTGTCGATATCCTCGATATACTGATCCGGGTCATACTGGGAAAAATCAATGCCGGTATGCCCGGATAACAATGAAGCTGTACCCTCATAGCTAACACTTTCCTGAAGTGCTTCAAGTTTTTTCTGCGCCTTGGCCTCAGTTGAAGCGACAATCGGCAGCACCATTGGAAATACTTTCACGTCATCCCTGTTTCTGCCGGAGGCCTCCGCCCGTTGCCTGATATCCTGAACGTAAGCGGCGATCGCATCCAGTGAATGGCCTTTGGTAAAGACCGCCTCGGCATGTTTCGCTGCAAAATCACGTCCACGCGGGGAACCGCCGGCCTGAAAAAGCACCGGCGTCCTTTGGGGTGACGGTTCAACCAAGTGAGGCCCCGGCACATTGAAAAACTCGCCTTCGTGGTTAATCAGATGCACTTTGTCCGGGTCTGCAAATGCGTCTTTTTCTCTGTCGTAAAGCAGCGCCTCATCATCCCAGCTTTCTTCCCATAACTTATAAACAACTTCTAAAAACTCATCCGCACGGTTATAGCGCATTTCCTTCGGCAGCCTTTCAGTCAGGCCGAGATTCACCGCTTCACTCTCAAGGTAGGAAGTCACAACATTCCAAGCCACGCGCCCATCAGTCAGATGATCAAGCGTTGATAACTGGCGGGCCAGGGAATACGGCTGGGCGTAAGTCGTAGAAACCGTCGGTGCAAAGCCAAGATGCTCAGTCACAGCTGCCATCGCCGGGATAACCAGAGTGGGATCGTGTGCGGGCAGCTGCACCGCGTGTTTAGCAGCAGCATCGTGATTTCCTCCATATACACTGTAAGCTCCCAGCACGTCAGCGATGAACATCGCATCAAATTTGCCGCGTTCCAATGTTTTCGCTGCATCTGTCCAATAGTCCAATCGATTATGATGCGTCCCTTTGTCCAATTCGTGTTTCCACAGTCCTGTAGAATGCGGTGATGGTGAGTTCTGGATAAACCCGTTCAGATGAATCTGTTTCTTCGTCATGTGTAAACCTCCAATTTTTGATAGTAAAAAAACCCTCTTCCAGATGATAAGAAGAGGGTCCGATATAAAGACTGTTAACGATTCTCCTCCTATCTTCTAGCATGAAGCTACTGGAATTGGCACAGTACTGATAAAGTCTGTTGCCGAGGCTTCAAAGGGCCAGTCCCTCCACCTCTCTGGATAAGAAAATTCTGAATTATTAAGTTGTTCCATCAAATATAAATCATGCAGAAAGACATGTCAACAGAAAATTATACTTTTTAACTCGGAATTAGAATTTCATTTCAATATTGTCAATTATATATGATAAACTGATACGAAATAGTCATGAGGAGGCTAATGATGTCACTCAGAAAAATATCAGAACACGTTCATATCCTTCCACACGACACAGAAAGAGACCGGCCAAATCTGGGATATATCGCCGGAGAAGATTACAGCGTACTGATCGATACAGGCAACTCGCCGGCTCATCTGATTGAAATGCTTGATGAAATCGAACAAAACGGCCTGCCTACGCCCAAACTGGCACTGATCACCCATTGGCACTGGGACCATACATTCGCCATGCATGCCTTCAATGGGCTGACCGTTGCACACAGACAGACCAATGAAATTTTAAAGGAAATATCCGAATGGGAATGGACCTACGAAGCCATGGACGAACGGCTGGCATCCGGGGAAGAATGTGAATTTTGCGATACTCACATCAGGAAAGAATATGACGACACAAGAACGATCCAAGTGGAAATGGCAGACATAGAATTTGAAGATGGACTCAGGCTCAATTTAGGCGAAGTCCATTTAAATGTCATCCGCCTCACCAACCCGCACTCCGATGATGGGGTGGTCGCACATGTTGAGGAAGATAAAGTTCTTTTTGCAGGCGATGCGGATACAGGAGATTATTACAAACTTGACGGCGGCTATGACAAACGGCAGTTTCATGACTATATCGGCAAAATCAGCCTGATTGACTTCGACACATATATCCACGGCCATCTGGAGCCGATGAGCCCGCGGGAAATCAAAGAGGAATGGGACAGGATAGAAAAGGAGGAGGCGTTACATTAATTTTCATTTTGAAGTATCGACAAACGTCCCTTGTACTTTTTTGGTCCGCCCGCAACTAAGATAAGCATCCAATTTTCAGACATATCTCGGATTTGATACACTTGATTCAAGTCACAGAAGAGGATGAAAAGGTTCAGAAGGAGGACTCATTATGCATATGGTCATTTTAATCTCGGCATTTGCCATTTTCGTGCTCTTTGCAAATATCATTGATTCTCCAGTCATCTTTTCAATCGCATTTGTACTGTTTTTTGGCATCGCAATCGTGAGCGGCTTATTCGATTACCGCAAACAGAAAAATAAAACCGGACGATACCCGTTGTTCAAGGAATTCATAGTGGTCTTAGTACTTCTCGTGATCTGTGTCATACCAAGCCTCATATACGAAAACCCGATTCCAGACCTTACCAGCCCTATATTCTTAAGGTCAACGGCAATCGCCATTCTGATGGCTGTGTCTGCCAGCGCTGTAAAATATCTTTCCAATAAAGAAGACGAAGGATCCGGATAACCGGGACCCTCGTCTTCTTTATCATTCCCATCAATTTATTGTTTATCCAGCCACGCTTTTGCTTCCTGCGCAGCATCCTGGGTAAGACTGTGCCCGTTCACCCATACGGTGGAAACATCTGCACCTCTGTCTTCGAATAACTTTATGACCCGTTCACTTTCTGATTCAGGAACAATCGGGTCGCCTTTACCCAGGGACAGGAACACCTCCGTCCCACTGAAATCTTGTTTGTCTTCAATATCCGCCGGGTACAGCGGTGCGAATAACATGGCTTTCTTAAACTTATCTTCCGCTTTGAGCATCAGATTAATCGCAATGTTTGAGCCGTTCGAAAATCCGACGAAGACGACATCTTCCAGCGCAAAATCGTGTTCTTTCGCTTTCTCTTCGATGAACGCATAGAGTTCATTACCTCTGAAGTCCAGATCCTCCCAGTCATACTGTCCTTCACCATGACGTTTGAAATACCTGTTCATACCATTTTCCTGAACATTGCCCCGAATACTCAATACATTATATTCGGGGTTCAACAGCTCCGCCAAAGGGATCAGATCGTTTTCCGTTCCGCCTGTGCCATGCAGCAGTACGAATACCGGGTTCCCTTTTTTCTTTTGTTCATAAATGTGTTCCATGTTCAAGTCCTCCTTATATTATCAAATTTCCTGCGGGTCACCGACGATTGCGCTGATATGGTGGGTCCTTTTTAAAGGGTTCCTTCTCTATTGATTTTTAGAACGCTGTGAATCAAATGGTTTGACCTGGGCTTCGATATATTCCCTTTGAGGCTCGAGCATTGGAGGCAGGGCAAGACTTTCACCAAGTGTTTCATACGGCTCATCGTCCATGAAGCCGGGACCGTCCGTAGACAGTTCAATCAAAATATGACCGATGCGCGCGTAGAGCGCTTCAAAGTAGAATCTGTCGACATTTCCGGAATGGCCGATGCCGATCTGGTTATATTTTTCTTCCCATTTCTTAATCACTTCATGATTTTCGACCCTGAAGGATACATGGTGGACTTCTCCGTAACCCTGCCGACCGGCTTTGCCTTCATCGTTCCTTAAAATAACCTGTCCGCCATTGCCCCCGGCTCCAACTTCAAACAATGTGACATCGTCTGCTTCTGTAATAGGTGTCATACCGTAAATATCCTGAAGCACCTGTTTGAAATCGTCAAAGTAGCTGACAGTGATTTCAATTGGCCCCAGGCCATAGATGGCTTTATCTTCAGGGACCGGTCCGTTTTTCCAGGGAACACCTGGTGCCACACCTTCATTGTTTTCATCTGAGAACAGCTGGAATCTTTGTCCGTCCGTATCTTCAAAAGGCAGCACCTTTTTACCGAACAGCTCTTTAATGCCGTCGTTTTTTACATCAAATGACTCAAATCTTTCCAAATAGTACTCAAGCGCTGCATCGTCCGGCACTCTCAAGCCTGTTCTGGAAATTGAATTTGTGCCTCTTGTTCCCTGCGGGATGTTCGGAAAATCGAAGAACGTCATATCCGTCCCCGGATTGCCAACATCATCTGCGAAAAATGTGTGGTACGTATGAATGTCATCCTGGTTAACAGTCTTTTTGACCAGGCGCATGCCGAGGATATCCGTCATAAATTCATAGTTTCTTCTTGCATCGTCCGTAATGGCAGTGACGTGGTGGATACCTTTCAGATTTTCATTTGTCATAGTATAAAACTCCTTAATGATCATTGATATTTTATCTCGAATTCGAGATATTTGTTTTTATATAAGCTCATACCTCCCGGCATAAGCCTTATTTTCGAAACTACTTCAGCAGACTTTCAGCATGGATACCTACTCTTTTCAGCAGCTGGATGGCATTTTCAACTTCATCGTCGTCCCATTCATCAAAAATCGTATTGATGAGTGCTTCCTGTTCAACCACTCTCTGATCCATATATGCCTTACCCGTTTCAGTAATACAGGCAAACATTTTCCGGCGGTCTTCCTCACACGGCTTTCTGTACAGGAAACCTTTATCTTCGATTTTATCGATGACGTAGGTGATGCTGCCGCCCCCCATCAGAATTTTTCGGCCGATGGATTGGATGGGCTGGTCCCCTTTGTGATACAGGAGCTCAAGAATCGCATACTCATTTAAATTGATCTCTTTTTTCAGAAAATCTTGTTTGATCAATTTCTCAACCGATGCAGAGGATTTCATAAAAACGGTAAAGGCATTTATACGGCGATTCTTTTCTTCCATGGCTGCACCTCCTTCAAATGATTCAGAATTAATTATATTAAATTTAATATATTTTAATTTGATCTAATTATACCGCCTCTATCGGGAAAAATCAATCTTTAAGTTGTATAAATGTGTTTACCTTCCTGAAATTAGGCTAAAGTTAAAAAGGTGTGCATTTATTCAGCATACATAAATGTACGGTTAAACAATTTAGGAGAGTGGATAATTTATGGACGAGTATTCAAGGGAAGATATTTTGAGAATGGCCGAAGATGAAGCAGTCAGGTATATCAGATTGCAGTTTACAGATGTCCTGGGCGCAATCAAGAATGTCGAGATTCCAGTTACGCAGCTCGACAAAGCTTTGGATGGAGAGATGATGTTTGACGGCTCCTCAATCGAAGGTTTTGCACGCGTCGAAGAATCTGATATGTACCTAAAGCCGGACTTCAATACTTGGGTGATTTTCCCTTGGTCACAGGAAAATGAAAGGATTGCAAGATTGATATGCGATGTGTACGGCATTGACGGTAAACCTTTTGTCGGAGACCCGCGGTCCAACCTCAAACGCGTGATTAAAGAAATGGAGCATCTGGGCTATGATGCGATGAACCTTGGACCGGAACCGGAATTTTTCCTGTTCAAGCTCACCAAAGATGGTGAAGAGACGACTGAACTGAGTGATGAGGGTGGTTATTTCGACCTGGCTCCGATCGATTACGGCGAAAACTGCCGCAGGGATATTGCAAAAACATTGGATCAGATGGGCTTCGAAGTGGAAATGTTCCACCATGAAATCGGACCCAGCCAGCATGAAATCAGCTTTAAATTTGGCGATGCCCTTTATGCTTCAGACAGCCTTCAGACATTCAAACTCGTTGCTAAAACCATTGCACGTAAACATAACCTGCATGCAACATTCATGCCAAAACCACTATACGGCAAGCCCGGCAGCGGTATGCACTATAATGTATCCCTGTTTAAGGACGGTAAAAATACTTTCTATGATGCCGAAGATGAAATGGGTTTCAGCAAGGAAATGAAACACTTCATGGCGGGACTGCTGGAACATGCCAGAGGGTATACAGCGATTGCCAACCCGCTTGTCAATTCCTATAAAAGACTTCAATCCGGATTCGAAGCGCCGAGATATATCGCATGGAGCGGCAGAAACCGTTCACCGCTTCTCAGGATTCCATCTTCAAGAGGACAGGGCACGCGGGCGGAAGTCAGATCACTGGATCCGTCAGCCAATCCATACCTTGCCACAGCGGCTATCCTGAAAGCCGGTCTCGATGGCATCCAAAATGAGCTGGAACTGGACAGCCCGGTAAATGAAAACATTTATGAAATGACCCATAAGGAAAGGGAAGTAGAAAATGTCGAAGACCTCCCAACGACATTATATACCGCGTTGAAAGCACTGAGCGATGACCCGGTGATCCAGGAGGCTCTGGGTCAACACATCGCCAAACAATTCCATGAAAACAAGATGATTGAATGGAGAATGTACAGTTCACAAATCACCCCTTGGGAGATAGAAGAATATCTGGTGCAGTACTAATGATTAAATCCCCGATTTCGAATCGGGGGATTTTAATGTAACAACTTAACTATAGGTCCTCAGAATTTTATGCATTTTGATATTTTTTGTTTTTCCTTGAATCTGCAAATAGCATAATGGCGACCAGTATAACGATACATAAGACATTTTTTGCAAACAATGGAATTGCGGCCATGTTAACCAATATGCCAATAATCAGTGCCAGGAGGCCGTAAACAGGCGTTTTACTGGCAAACTGTGCAAGTACTGCACCGAATATGGCCGGCAGCACATAGGGGAATACTTCCTGCACACTTTCGGGTATGACTGTAAGCAGCCACAAACCGGCCAGGATAACAGGAATCAGGATGATCTTATTCACCAATGAAGCGGCACTGATCCCCAATGCACCGACGACTTCCCCTTTATCCGTCCCTGGCGCGACACCGACAGCATCCTGACAGGAGGCGACTGCCGGCAGGCACATGTTCGAAATATTACCCGTAAAGAAGGCAACGTAAGTCCCTGAGACCCCGAGGACCGGAAAATACATGATTGGTTCCAAAAACCAGACGATACCGATCACTGCTCCATATGTCAGCAGGCTTGAAAGAATCATTTGGAAGCCTGGGTGGTATCCCATGGCGAATGAAATATATATTGGCAGGGCAAACGAAATGAGAATGCCCAAACCTAAGGATATACGCCCCCATCTGTGCGCGTTTGATCTGAATTGCTCCATTTAATCCCTCCTCCATCTTATATAAAGAAATAAACTGCAGTTAAACTGATTAGAATGGAAAAACCAAGCGACCACTCTTTCAGCCACATAATTTCTTTCTTATCAGAAATATAATTAATGATCAGGGAGGAGAGCATAGCAACGACACCTGTAAATATATAGGGTGAGCCTTTTAACATCTCCCCACCGATCAATGAACCAAAAACAGCAATCATGGCACCGCTAGCGATAACGCCTAAAAGGTATTCACCTTTCGAGGTTTCTGTTAACTTTGTTTGAATTTTACTCAAGGAAGCCGTTGCAAAAAAGCAAAAGATCATCCACCCCGCTCCGCCGATACAAAGCGTCCAGACGATCAAATTAAACACTTCTGGAGAGAGCCCTTCCCCACTCAGGGAAACCCCAGCGGTTTCCGCTGATAATTGTGCACCCATGCTTTCAATAGGTGCAGAACCAATCACTCCGATCCTCATCATTGTGAGCGGGTTCCCAATAAGTGAGATCAGAGACACTGCAACGATAATAATACCCACGGAGGGCCCGATTGCTGTAATAATTCCGGTTTTAATCGCACGATTGGTGTCCTTGCGGCTTAAACCAACCTCATTCGCCGCTTTTCTGGACATAGTCAGAAACTTCACTGCCTGCAGGAGCACCAGGATTATGATGACTGAAGCAAATAACCAGACCACTGGACTGTTTGCAAGTTCCATACCTGCCATACACTTGTCCCCCTTCGATCATTTAAAATAGATTATACTTCCAATCGATTCAAAGCGACCTCACCCAATGTTTTGGCACAGACGAGCAATGCATCTTCATGAACTTCGAACTTAGGGTGGTGATTCGGATACGGGATTTCCACCCCCTCCGGTCGTGAACCGACGTGGATGAAAGTGCCGGGGGTTTTGGTCAAGTAATAGGCAAAATCCTCGGAACCGCTGGCTGGTCTGGGATGAATAATTTCTTTGATATAATCTCCTTTACTTTGGTCTAAAATCTGCTCGACTTGTCTGGTTTCTTTTGGATGATTGTAAGTGACCGGATAATCGTATACATAATCCAGCGTACACTGCACATCGAATGAGCGCTCAATACCCTCCGTAATTTTTTTCATCGCTTCGTAAGCGGGCACTTTATTCTCCGCTTCCAAATAACGTACGGTCCCCCGGAGTGTCACTTTATCCTGAATGACATTATATCCGCCCGGTGCATCAAATGCCGTCACTGACACAACAACAGAATCCATCGGATCCATATGGCGGGAGACAATTGTCTGGGCTTCAGCGACAAAATACGAACCGGCAACAAGTGCATCTCTGGTTGTATGCGGCATCGCACCATGGCCGCCGCTGCCCTGGATCGTCAGATCAAAATTTGAGCGCCCGGCCATGGAATTGCCTTCAATCAGTCCAATGGTGCCAACATCCATCATCGGGAATACATGGATACCGTAAACCTCATCCAGATCATCCAGGATACCGGACTCAACAATACTTTTTGCCCCGCCCGGCGGTACCTCTTCAGCATGCTGATGGATCAATTTGATCCGCCCGTTCCACTCCTCTTTCAATTCAATCAGTGATTCACCCAGTGAAAGTAAATAAGCGGTGTGTGCATCATGGCCGCACGCATGCATCACCCCGTCATTTTGGGATTTGAATGGTACATCCGCTGCCTCCTGAATCGGCAGGGCATCGAAATCCGCCCGCAAACCGATGGTCTGCCCGGGTCCTTTTCCCTCAATTTCAACAATGATACCGTGCCCATTTCCGACGTTTGTCGTCATTTTCACCTCTTTGCCCTGATAAAAATCTTCGATATACCTGGCCGTCTTCTCCTCTTCAAAGGACAATTCAGGGTTCTGGTGCAGATGTCTGCGCATTTCAACCATCTGTTCTTCTTTTGATTCAAGTTTTTCAAACAATTTTTCTTTCAAACCCATTCAGGTCACTCCTTCTATAAAATATATAAAAACTTTAGCATATCGGTATACTTCCTACAAATATATCACTAAATATTATAAATTTTCTTTTATTTGAATGTTTTACACGGCTTCATCGATGGGCCCCCATCATTTTAATGTAAGAAGTTTATCATCTTACTGAGGGTCAAGCCAGGCTTTGGATGTGCTGATGAAGACCGCTCAAAACGGCCAGGGGGGCGGCTTGACAAAACCAATCCTTCGATTTAGTCTTTAATATGAACGATCTACAAAGATAATTTCGGAGGTGAGAGAATCAGTAAAAGCGGAATTCGTGAATTGGCAAGTGATACGGCCATAAAAAGCGATTTTCATTTTCGTAAGCCAAGTAAAGACGATGGAGCTGCTGTCTGGGCATTAATCGAACAGACAGGTGTGCTTGACCTTAACTCCTCTTACAGCTATCTCATGTGGTGTGAGATATTTTCGGAAACTTCAATTGTAACGGAGAGAGATGGGGAGACAGTCGGCTTTATTTCTGGATTTATCCATCCGGATAAACCGAATACATTGTTCATTTGGCAAGTAGCTGTTAATGAATCCGAACGTGGCAACGGGCTAGGTACGAAGATGCTGTTTCAACTGCTTAATCGCGATCGCTGCGAAGCGATTGAATATGTAGAAGCAACCGTATCCCCATCAAATAAACCGTCACAGAACCTCTTTCAAGGTCTTGCTAAAAAGCTTGATACCGATTGTGACGTAGGCGATTATTTCTCGTCAGATGAATTTCCCGGAGAAGGCCATGAAGACGAACTATTGTTTAAAATCGGACCTGTTCAAGATTAAAAAATATTGATAAAAGGATGATTTCATGACAATGACAGAAGAAAGCGAAAAGAAAATGAAAACGTTTGAAGAAATAGAATCAGCCGTAAGAAGTTACAGCAGAGGATGGCCGACGGTTTTCGAAAAAGCTAAAGGATATAAGCTGTGGGATACAGATGGAAAAGAGTATATTGACTTTTTTGCAGGCGCAGGCGCACTGAATTATGGTCATAACGATGACACTATGCAGGAAAAATTAATTGAATACATCAAAAATGATGGTGTTACGCACAGTCTCGATATGGCAACAACTGCAAGAAAGGAATTTCTCGAACGCTTCAAAGAAGTGATTCTTAAACCCAGAGAGCTGGATTATAAGATTATGTTCCCAGGTCCCACGGGTACAAATACCGTAGAGAGTGCCTTGAAAATAGCCAGGAAAGTAACCGGCAGAGATTCGGTGATTAGTTTTACAAATGCTTTTCATGGCATGACAATCGGGTCGCTCTCTGTGACAGCTAATTCATTTAAACGTCATGGTGCAGGCATTCCGCTTCATCATGCGGTATCTATGCCATTCGATGATTATGTAGAAGATCAGGATTCTCTTGCTTATTTGGAAAAATTTCTGGAGGATAGCGGAAGCGGCGTCGCTTTGCCGGCAGCCATCATTCTGGAAACGGTCCAGGGAGAAGGCGGCATGAATGCTGCCCGGTTAGAATGGATTAAAAAAGTAGAAAATATTTGCAGGCGCTGGGACATTTTATTAATTATTGATGATGTTCAAGCAGGTAACGGCCGAACAGGTACATTCTTCAGTTTTGAGCCTGCCGGAATTAATCCGGATATTGTTTGTCTTTCCAAATCAATTGGCGGAATTGGATTGCCAATGGCGATTACGTTAATTAAACCGGAATATGATGTATGGGAGCCGGGCGAGCATAACGCAACATTCCGCGGTAATAATCTGGCGTTTCTTGCTGCGACAGAGGCGTTAACCAATTGGGAAAACGATGAATTAAGCAAATCCGTTCAAGAGAAAGCTGAAATATTGACAGATAAGATACAACTTTGGGTAAAAAATTATCCAGAACTGAAAGCTGAAGCCCGTGGCAGAGGATTAATGCAAGGTATAGCCATTCATGTAGACGGGATGGCAGATGACATTTGCGGAGAAGCATTTAAGCGCGGTCTGATTGTGGAAACTTCTGGGCCAGACGATGAAGTTGTCAAATTCCTGCCGCCGCTGATCATTGAGAAGGAAGGGCTGGAAAAAGGCCTGGAAATTCTTGAGGATAGTATCAAACATGTGCTTGATTAGACTATAATCCACGAATTAAATAGACACTCTATAATGACAAAGGAGACATAGATATGATCGTAAAATCACTTGAAGATATTGCTGGAACTGCAGATGAAACCTCCGGTGAAAACTGGACGAGCCGCCGCTTTCTACTGAAAAATAATGGGGTCGGCTTCAGCATGAACGACACCCTCATTAAAGCAGGCACAGATAACTTTTTCTGGTACAAAAACCACATTGAAGCGGTTTACTGCATTGAAGGGGAAGGCGAAATTGAAAAAGTTGAAACCGGAGATGTTTATCAAATCAAACCAGGAACGATGTATATACTCGATGAAAACGATAAGCATCGACTGCGGGCCAGAACGCAGATGCGCATGGTTTGTGTCTTTAACCCACCCCTTGTGGGAAGTGAAACACACACTGAAGAAGGGTATTACCCATTGCTGACGGAATAAGGATAGGGAAAGGAACCAGTTTAGAACTGGTTCCTTCTTTATTTTTAGCGCTCCCGCTCCAAATTCATTTCTATCATAACCGGTCAATAATTGCTTCAGTAAATCCTTCAGCAACATCAAAACCTCCCGGCCTGCGGACGAGATGGGCCGCCATTGCATCCACATGATAGTCGTCGACTTCAACCTCCGGATATGATTCTGCAACTTCTTTGCAAATGTCCAGGAATAAACCGCTCGCAAGTTTGATGACATTCGCTTTATGTACAATCGTCACTTTTTTCCTGCGACGGTCTGCCGCTTTGAAGGCAGCATGTGCGATTCGCCCAATGCCTTTTCTAGTAAATATACCGGTTGTCAATGCGACATCGTCAGTGATTTTGAATTCACCCGCACCATCATACATATTCCTATCCGGATAAAACCCCTCGGTATTTTCTCTGTATATTACCAGATCTGCCCGGCCCACCACACTATCAATGCCTCCCATCGTTTTGGCGGGCCGGATATTCGCGTATAAATCAAAATAATTTCTCAACTCTCCACTGGGATTTCTTTTACTGGCATGAATTATTTTTATGAGGGAGTACTTAAAACTTCTATTTTAAGATGTTTTATACTATTTGAAGCTAAAAGCGCTGTAATATCAGCGATTATTAATGATTAGTAAATACATATTCATTAAGGATTGGGTTAATTTCCAGTATACTTATAGTCAGGAGGGGTGAAGAAATGTCTTATTTTAAAAATTTGGAATCTGCAGATGGCACGATGCTGAACGCAAAGATTAATGAAGTTGAAGCAGGCCTGGGCACTGTAATCATCGTCCATGGCCTGGCTGAACATCTTGACCGCTACGACCATGTGGCACACAGTTTTATGTTACATGATTTCAACGTTGTCCGTTTTGATCACAGAGGTCACGGCCGCTCTGGAGGCAGGGACGTGTATTACAATGCAATGGATGATATCGCGGAAGACGTCAAAGCAGCCGTTGGTTTTGTCAAAAAAACATTTACAGGTAAAGTATTTTTAGTCGGACACAGTATGGGAGGTTATGCCGTCACACTTTATGGCTCAAAGTATCCTGGAACCGTTGATGCTTATATCACCAGCGGGGCTTTGACACGTTATAACACGAAACTTTTTGCCGGGGTGGATCAAAGTCTGAACGACGAAGATTATTTCACCAATTCCATCGGTGAGGGTCTGTGCAGTATCGAAAGCGTTGTGGAAGAATATCAGAAGGACGCACTGATCAAACAGCAAATTTCAGTCGGTTTGACACGAAGAGTATTAGAAGGTGTGGAATACCTAAAAGAAAAACCGAAGAATTTTGTTGATCCTGTATTGATTCTGCATGGGGCAGATGACGGTCTGGTTTCACCGGATGATTCATTGGAATTCTATCAGGAAATATCTTCAGAGCTTAAATCACTGTTCATATATGCAGGGCTGCAGCACGAAATATTTAATGAAATGCATGCCTATGAAAATATCAGCAACGAAATGATCAGCTGGCTCAAAAGTTTTATAGACTGAGAAAAGTCAGTTCCACCTCGTACTGACGGGGAAATCACATATTAATGGCAAACGAATAACACATAAAGGATGATGAAGCATGAGATTGGAAAGCAAAGTCGGCATCATTACTGGCAGTGCTTCTGGCATCGGCCGCGGGATTGCCCTGGCGATGGCAAAAGAAGGGGCACATATTGCCATTGTCGATATTAATGAAGAAAAAGGACAGGAGACGCTGAAAGAGATTAACCACTATACTGAGGGCACCTTATTCATTAAAGACATTTCATATGAAGAAAATATTAAAGCGGTCGTCGAGGCAGTAACCGATAAATTTGGCAGGCTGGATATCCTGGTCAATAATGCCCACGCTTCAAAGCAGGCACTGTTTACAGAAACGACACTGGAGATGTTCGATCTTTCATTCGGTACAGGTTTCTATCCGACATTCAATTTTATGAAAGCTGCATATCCGGAACTTAAGAAAACACAAGGAAAAGTGATCAACTTTGCCTCGGGCGCAGGGATTAATGGCCAGCCAACACAGGCTTCATATGCTGCAGCCAAGGAAGCAATCCGCGGAATTACAAGGGTCGCTGCCAATGAGTGGGGGCCGGATGATATTAACGTCAATATCATTTCCCCCATTGCTTCGACAGAGGGTGTTGAAACATGGAGCAAACATTCACCTGAACTTTATGAGCAGATGATCAACAGCATCCCCCTTCGCCGCTTAGGCGACACTGAATCTGATATCGGCCGGACAGCCGTGTTTCTGGCCAGTGAAGATTCCGATTACATCACAGGTCAGACATTCATGGTCGACGGCGGAACGACTAAAATTTACTAGAAGAAATTCTATTTCCCGATCCATTCCCAGAAGGGTACACTAAGCACTGAGAAGCCGGAGCAAGTACAGCATTAATGAAGAAAACGTTAAAGCGACCTTCCAAGAATTAATATTGGAAGGTCGCTTTTAAACTATCGTTTAGATTTGAGTGAGTATTACTCTCGGCAAACCGGTGCAGGCAATTTTGGCACCGTTTTACGCTTTTACACCAATCTATAGATACTAACTGTTATACTTTTCCTCATCTAAGTTACCATTGCATTAAATACTATAACTAATATCTGATGCGTATTAAATGTCAACGAAAATTTCATTCGTTTAATTGGAATGTTTACGTGGAATAAGGAAACATATAATTTTGGAGATGAGTTTATGAATAATAAAGAGATCTACAATCGATGGATAAATGCGTGGAATAAAGATTTATCCTATCTTGATGATATTGTCGATGACCATTGTGTGGTCCACCAGGCAAGAACGGATGGAAGGGATTCTAAAATCACCAGAGGGCCGGAAGCTTTGAAGGAAATTATAAGTTCAGGGAAATATTATTTCAATGATTCGAAAATGACTTTGGAAATCGGTCCTATTTCAGAGGGAAATTATATCTCCGCCCGCTGGACGTTCACCGGCGAGTATAATGGCACTATGAACGATGCCACGGCTGAAGAAGGAGATCAAGTTTCTTTCTCAGGTACGGATATTTTCCATATAGAAAATGAAAAGATCAGAGACTATTGGGTTTCCTCTGATGTTGTTGATTTTATGAAACAGATGGGACTGTCCAATTAGCAAATGGATGAAAATTTGTATCCTGAATGGTTCTCATAAGCATATAAACAAAAATGACTATCAAAATTCAATTTGATAGTCATTTTTCTTACAAATTGTACGCATTGCAGCGCAGCCTGAGTATTTATACATCGATTATCAGTTGAGTTATAAACGTATAACCAAAATAGACACTTCCGCCTATGAGTTTGACCAGCTCAAATAAGCGAAAGTGTGATCTGTGGAATATTATGTCTCCACCTCTTTATAAATCATAATTACCTGCTCGAGCTACTTGACGATCAACACAGGTATGTTGACGCGTTTCGCCACTTTATGTGTGACATGCCCCAAGACGTGTTTTATGTCACGTTCAGAACGCTGGTTACTCATGAGCACGATTTCATAATCACCTGCATTAACTTCATTGATGATTTCCCTGGTGGCTCTCCCAGTCTTAAACTTCGTTTCATATTTCAGTCCCAGAGCATCCAGCTCCTCGAGAAAAGGTACCAGATCCATTTCCTTGTCAGCCGTCAGATCTTCAAAATGTTTACCTTGATACTTGACGTAGCTTTCAAGCTCTCTTTCAGAAAGCACATTGAATACAGTGATTGTTGCACCTTCCTCACTGTTTTTCGTCAGCTTCTCCAATTGCCCTGGAACGTTTTTGAATGAGTTTCCAAAATCATAAGGCACTAAAATGTTCTTATACATAAATGATCACCACTTATTTAAATTTTCTACCCGGCAAAAATTAATCATTAGTTACAGTATAATTATATCATAATCAAATAATTTGTAACCTAAAATTTGTCCTCATACCAAAAGATAAATTTAATGTTGAAAGGTATGAATTGTTGCCCAAATTTATACCTGAAACTCAGAATGCCGGTTGGTTTTAAAGAAAAATGGATATAAACTAAAGCGCAATAATCAGGAAAATGAAGATTTTACGGTATTGGCTGCACAAGGAAAAGTGGGTATCCTTGAAATCACACAATGGTTGAAGGAAAACACAGAAAGTTACAAATACCCACCCTCCTTAGAGAGGCCTGAGGTTTCCATAAATTTTGCATCCCCAAACATTCCTATTTCTCGTTATTCAAAAACTCCAGCACTCTTTGATTCACATTGCGCTTATCTTTTCCCAGCCATATGAGATGGCCCCATGATGGCGTAATATAGAGCCTGCTGTCTTGTATTTGATCATTTGCGTAAAAGGCATGTTCAACGGAAACGGAGGCATCATATTCACTATGCATGATCAGAACGGGGCATCTGATATTCTGTAAAAATGAATTGGAGATTTCACCAGTCTGCTTCAAATCAATCAAAACCCACTCCCTGAGCGTTGTCTGTTATTCATCTTTCGGACACTTTCCACATCAGATTTTGATATTTTATCGGCAGCCTCCTCATAATTAAGGCTGCTGAAGGCGGAAAACATCATCTTGAAGGTAAAGTCAGGCGCAATATTATTCATCCCGGATAACATTTTCCAGGTAAACCGTTCAAAAGGCGGACGAAATATTACCTGGGAAATTTTATATAAATGATCTTCGGTCTTATACCATTCCTTAGTCACCGCACTCTGCAATGTCAATGACTTCACTCTCTCCGGATATTTGGCAGCCATATACAGCCCCGTCGGGCCCCCTGCGGATACAGCAACAATTGAGGCTTCATCAACAGATAGATGATTCAGCAGTTTGATATAATATTCTGCCGCCTCTGCCATTGAATTTCCTATACTTCTTGAGGTATTGCCATACCCTGCTCGTGAAGGGATGATGACCGTAAATCCGTTGTTGACCAGGACATCCCGGCCAAAAACCTCGTGACAGTTTGAATGTCCGCCATGCAGCAGCATAATTGGATTCTCTCCGTCTCCAGTTACTGAAAACTCCATTGTCTTTCCTCTATATACAAATCTGTCTATCACACGTTTCATATTTTATAACCTCCCCCCCTGCTGGTTCAGTTCATCCATTTATATAAACATAATTTTACCCACTGTAAAATTTAGAATAATCAGTATACTTGTGTAGAACTAATATACCTCACATGCTATGATGAATTCAACATCGAAACATATATTACATGAGGGGATGTCTATATGATTAAGCTGGAAAATTTCATATCCAATGAAGTTGGCCTCTCTTTGAACAATTACATCTATCACTCTATCAGCCTGTTCAAATACTCCGCTCACGAACTGAACGATTACATCAGGAAAAAGTGTGAAGAGAATCCTTTAATCTGCATTGACGAGGAAAAAATACCGCTTTCTGTTCTGTCTTATCATAAGGATCAGAAATCTTCTGACACGCTTTCTGAAGTGTTTTCCTGCTTTAACTGTTCGTTGAAAGATAAGGAAAAGTTCATCATGAACCATATCCTCTATTCTCTTGACGCCAACGGATTTTTAAAAGCGGATACAAAAGAAATATCCCTGCTGACAAATACTTCTGAATCCCTGGTGAAACAACTGATTGAGGCATTGAAGTCATATGATGAGTACCGGGGCATCGGCTGTTTCGATACATTTGATTATTTGAAATTTCAATTAGAGCGACAGGGGTTATATGATGAAATGCTATTTGATGTTTTCACTACCAATTTAGAAGATATCAGGAATCGGAATTTCGAATTTCTGAAAGGACTCAGTGCGGACAAGGATGAACTGCTGGATTATGTCACACTGATTACTGAATCCTGTGACTTATCACCGATTGTGTCAGAGGATGTATCCTTCATTGAGCCTGACGCCTCGATCATAAAAGATGGGACGGGGTTTAAAATTTCAATCAATGATTATCTGTCTGAAGGCATTGAATTTGAGCCGCTGGCTCTTGATAACGCAGACGAGGCCTTTGAGAAGAAAATTCAGAAGTACAAGCAGGATTTTGAAGAAATGTCTTCGATTTTAAATGCCCGGCGGGTTTATTTGACGGATATATTGACGATTATTGTGCACACGCAAAAAGACTACTTACAAGGCCACAGCGGCTTTCTGAAGCCGCTGGATCAGAATGATCTGGCGGATGCAACCGGTTTAAGCCCCGCGACAATCAGCCGGCTTTTGACCAATAAATTTGTTGCTGCACCCCAGGGTACACTCCCCATTCAGTCGCTGCTGTCCAGGGAATACAAGGATAACCTTTCTGTCAGCTATGTTATGTATCAGATCAGAAACCTGGCTGATTTTGACCAGATGCCGGACAGTAAGATATCCAGAAGCCTTCATAATTTAGGAATCTCAATTTCCAGAAGGACTGTAAACAAGTATAAACATCAAATACTGAACCATATATAAGTTTATCAGCGGATAAGCCTGAATTCGGACTTACCCGCTGATTTTTGCTGATCAATCCACTGTCTGCATCAATTTCTCAAGTTTTGTGATTTCCTCTTCGTTCAGACCCAGCCGCGGTTTCCTGGAAGGGCCGCCATGCAAGCCTTTCAGGTCCATCGCTTTTTTGACGATCTGCACATATTTCCCAGAATCCTCCAGAAATTCACATAACGGCAGCAGATCTTCATTCAGCGCTTTAGCTTCCTTATATTTCCCCGCTTTAACTAGTTCATAGAGTCTGGCCGCACTGTTAGGTGCGATATTCGCTGCCACGGACACCCACCCGGTGGCGCCCTGCACAAATGATTCAAATGCCAGATCATCCGAACCACAAAATAATCCAAGATCCGAGTGGTCTGCAACCGCTCTGACTTTCAGGATATCACCGCTGGATTCTTTAATGTACTGCACTTTATCAAGTTCCTGGTCTATTTTGAATATCGTTTCATTTTCGAGATTCACATTGGCTGTGAATGGGTTGTTATACATCATGATGGGTGTGCTCACCTGGTCGTTGACATCTTTAAACTGATGGAATGACTCCTCCTCCGTCGGTGTCTGGTAGAATGAGTTGATGACGAGCAGCCCGTCTGCATGATTGTCTTCTGCATGCCTGGCGTACTCGATGATTTTACTTGTCCGTTCATCAGAAACCCCGACGATCAGCTGTGTATCCGTATCTTTCACCATCGGGCCAATCAGCTCGACAATCTGCTTCTTCTCCGCCTCGTCCATGGAAGCAAACTCTCCTGTACTTCCGACAATCACGATCCCTGCAGCATTCTGGTCCAGATAATACCGCACATTTTCTTTCATGCCCTCGTAATTGACTGAATGATCCATGTTCATCGGCGTAATCAATACCGGGAATGCACCTTCAAATTGTTTATTCATATTCTTTATCCCTCTCCCTTTCCTCTTCATCTTTTTCCATTATAAATAATCCAAGATAACCATAAATCAGAGTGATGATAATAACCAGGAAGCCGTACCAGAAGAACGGGATATATGCCAGTGTGGCAACCCCCAGCGTTGCTGCCATATACACCCCGCCATCAGCCCAGGGGACCATTGGCGTGGTAATGGTACCGCCCGCTTCAACATTTCTCGACATTAATGTCCGGCTGATATTGTTCCGGTTATAGTTTTCTTCAGTTATTTTCGTGCCGGTGATGGGCGTCACATATGCCGCTCCACCAAAGAATGCACCAAAAAACGCTGCAATCATAGTGGTTAATGTCAGATGACCTGTGTTTGTAGCCCATTTGGAGAATACATCCCCGAGCACGGTAAATGCACCGATGACCTGGAGCAGACCCCCGACACCGAGCGCCAGAAGGATCAACAGAATAACCTCCAGCATGAACGTGATACCGCCGCGGCTTAACAGATTGTCGATAAAGGCAATGCCTGTATTCTGCTCGCTGCCTGTGTAAAGTGTCTGAATCGCTTCGATAAAGCCATATCCCTGGAACCAGGCTGCCCATAAGCTGCCCAGCAGCGCACCGAACAATATCACCGGAATCGAAGGCAGTTTAAATGCCAGCATAATGATGACGATGACAGCCGGTATGAGCATAAACCAGGAGGTGTTAAAATTTTCTTCAAGACCGATGATCGTGTTTTCAGCTAATGTAAGATCACCGCTGCCGTCATACATGATGACCCCGACTATCCAATACAATATTGCCGCGATGACAAATGCCGGGATAGAGACATAGGACATGGATTTGATATGCCGGAACAGATCCACTTTGGAGAGTGATGCGGTCATGACCGTTGTATCAGACAGCGGTGACATTTTATCGCCGACATAACAGCCGGAAATCGCCGCACCGGCCACCAGGGGTAGCGGCAGACCAAAGCTTTCACCAATGCCCATCATGGCAATGCCGGCAGTTCCGGCAGAGCCGAAAGAGGTTCCTGTGGAAAGCGCTGTGATCGCACAAATGATCATCGCTGCCATTAGAAATATCCCCGGGCTGATGATATTGAGCCCGTAATATATCATGGTCGGTACAATGCCGCCGGCAATCCATGAACCGATCAGGGCGCCGACAGAAATCAGGATGAGTGTGGCGCCCAGCCCTTCGTAAATTCCCTTTAAAAGTCCTTTCTCCATTTCAAGATACGTATATCCCAAGTAGATGCCGAATGCCATGATCATAAACCAGACGACAATCAAAGCCAGCTGGATCGGCAATTCCAAAATAACGATTGAACCAAACATGATGACGATGAATAACACCATTATGGAAAGCATTATCCTGACACTTGGCAGTTTCTTCTCTCTTGCCATTTTCCCATCCCCTTGTAAGATTTATTTGATGACAAAGCCCTGCTGATAAATATCCGTGTCATCCACATAGAATTGAGAATTCGATATGAGATGATACGGATGCCCGAGCCGGCCATCCTGAATGCTGATATCCGCCCCGTTGAAGATGCTGATCTCATGCCACTCGAATTTATGATTAAGCAAGGACAGCACCTCCAGTACGGGGTGCGCTAAAATATCCCCATTGCGGTTTGCTGCAATATGCTGTGTGTCATGCTCGAGTACCAAATAATCATAGTTACTGTCTGTCTGCTTATTTATTTCTTCTTTAATTGCACTGATGTTATGAATTTCCAGCTGCAGATCTGTCTCAACAGTTTTGATGCGTTTATGATTGATTGTGTAATCTGTACCGTTATGCTTCACTTCAAATAATGCGGTTGTGTTCAATTCCTGATGTTTAAATGTCTTTACTGAACCATTGATTTTTATGCTATATTCACTTTCCGTTTTAATCCTGTGCCGATCCAACAACGCCCTCAGGCACACCTTCAGCAGTATATCTTCATTCTCTACCCCTGTCACCGACGCCAGCGTGACGTGAATCAGCGAAGGTGTCTCCTTGAATGTCAGCAGATTCATATACTTATTGCCACGAGGTTCATTCAAAAGCAACTGATTTAGATCAAATCCATCAGGACTCACTTTCATTTCATCGAATTCAATGATTCTCAGCACCTGACCGTATATATGAATATCAAACCCATTCACCACTTTCACAATCATTTCCCCACCTCTATATCTCCGGTATTAATAAATATCCTGCCTGCAGCGGGTCGTCCGCATCCATATATAAATCATGCCTGCCCATAATCCATGCTGAACCCGTAATCGAAATCCTGTGGTATGTGAATTCATCTCTAGCTTCAGAGCTGATGAGGCTGGCTTTGAATTGTGATCCTGTAATACTTTCATGGATAAAAACGTCATCCCTCATAATTTCTCCATTTTCATATAGTGTAGCTGCTTTTGCGCAGGTGCCCGTGCCGCAGGGTGAACGGTCAATGCCTCCGGGCGGCACAACGACCGTATTTTTGACAATATTCCCGTCACGATACAGTTCCATATGGGTCAGCTTGTCGATAAACGGGAACTCCGGGTGCCTCACTTCATGGATTTCATTGATAATGTCCCGGATAGCCATCGATGTGCCAACAATCTCCTGAGACTCAGACACATCCAGTGCCAGCCCTAAATCACCGGCTCTGAGTATGCCGTAGAAATTACCGCCGTAGGCGATATCCACTTTCACATTCTTATGAGATTTATAATCGACATAGACAGTCATCAGATGGAACGAATCCGTACTGATGAAAGTGACTGTTTGCACTTTCCCATTTTCCACTTCGCATTCAGCTTCTACGATGCCTGCCGGTGTATCCAGCACAACAGACGTAAAGGGTTCTTTCCTGTCGACGTACCCCATTTCCACGAGTGCAGTACAAGTACCGATGGTATCGTGACCGCACATCGGGAGATAACCGCCGGTTTCTATGAATATGACACTGAAGTCTGCCTGCGGTTTCAACGGCGGCAGTAAAATCGTCCCGCTCGAGATGTCATGTCCTCTGGGGGGATAGACGAGAAACTTTCTGATATGATCATGATTCTCTTTCATATCCATCATCTTTTCCTGTATGGTTTCTCCCGCGAGCTCAGGCATCCCGGCCAGCACCGTACGTGTCGGATTGCCGCCCGTATGGGTATCAATGGTTACAAATTGTTTCGCTTTATACTTCAACCGCCCACCTCCTGAAATCTGTTGATGTCAAGCGGGCTGAGATCGTCTTCAAGGGAATCGGTCACCATCTGCGACATCCACAGCCCGGTGACTGCCGACAATCCGATGCCGTCACCCTCATGTCCCGCGGCAACAAAAAATCCTGGCACGCTGGTTTCGGACATGATGGGCAAATGGTCCGGTGTCCATGGCCTCAATCCCGCATAGCTGTGAATGATATTGACGTCCTTCATCGCTGGGAAATATTCAATCGCCCGTTGGGCAATCAATCTGATGACCTTATGATTCACTGTCGTATCAAAACCCGCAAATTCACGGCTGCTGCCGAGCAGGAAATTCTGGCTGTGGGTCGCCTCATGAACCAGGGCGACACCATAGCGGTTCATCTCTTCATGCGCTTTCCGCTCCTTTCCGAATTTCGTCATCAAGTATCCGAACTCCTGAATCTTTCTCGTCCCCATGAGATCAGTTCTTGAAGAAACCAGTATATGCCCTTTCCTTGGCCGGATCGGCACTTTAATATCAAGATACGCTGCGACTTCTGGTGCGCAGACCCCTGCAGCATTGATCACCTGCTTTGCCTTGAACACCTTTTCATGAGCGGACACCAGGAAAGTATCATCAGCTTTTTTAATGCCGGTGACAGGCGTATGCTCATATATATCAAAGTCATGGTGCCCGGCCTGATTGAGTAACGAGAATGTCAGCATATAGGGATTCAATGTCGAATCATTCGTACATTCGATGCCGCCGGCCAAATGATCCGAAAAATATTTGGAATCATTGTTTAAGTCCTCCTTGGAAAGTTTTCTGAAAAATTCATGCTCCCCATTTTCGGCATTATGCTGATCCACCCACCTGTATCCCTGCGCCAGTTCATCTTCATTGGCACACAGGAAGATACTGCCCGGTCTCCGGTACTCAAAATCCATTTCCAGTTCTTCGGATAAATCCTGGATCAGACCCTGGCTTTTCATCGCCATATAACTGTCAAAACCAGTTTCTTTATCAATCAGCAGCACATTGCCGTCACACTTCGAACTTGTGCCGGCTGCCGCAGTTGCCGCTTCCAGCAAGGTGACCTTCATCCCTTTCCTCGCGGTATAATAGGCAATACTGGCACCGATGACACCACCGCCAATAACCAGAACATCGCTTAAATCTGTCGTCAAATTTCCACCCCGCTTTCTCTATCCATACATAAGAAATTTATATGCCAGGGTCTTAGATACTGAACTCCCATTAAATTTGATTCAATCTGTTAAGAAATATATAATTATTATCAATAACTTAACAGAAAGGTGTGGATCTTATGCTGGATAAAGCAATAGTGAATGAACTCATCAATTTTCATAACCACTCTTTCACCATTATCGACAAAGCGGAAAACGTCATCTACTGGAGTGAGAGGGCCGCAGAAATTTTTGATATGAGTGTGGATTATGTCGTAGGAAAGAAAATTACAGAAGTATTTGCTGAAGATAAATTGGTGATGCTTCAGTCCCTGAGGGAGAACAAACGGATAGAAAAGAAACAGCATCTGGCGACGAAAGACATATATGTGAATATCAAATCCGTGCCGATCTGTATAGATGGACGGGTGGAAGGGGCGATTGTATCGGAAGTCGATGTAACTGAACAGAAGAAACAGGAAGAACAGATCGAAGACTTAAAAAGTGAAGTGAATGTGCTTTCTGACAGTATGAATCAGCTGAACAACGGGGAAAGCTTCAGGAATATCATTTCACGCAGTGCGATGATGGAGCGGGTGAAATCCCGGATTGAAAAAGCAGCAGAGACCGATGCCACGATATTGATTACCGGCGATACCGGTGTCGGCAAGGAGCTGTTCGCAAAAGCCATCCATGACCTGAGTAAAGAAAAAGGAGACTTCATACCGATTAACTGCGGTGCAATTCCCAGGCATTTATTCGAATCTGAACTGTTCGGTTATGAAAAAGGCGCCTTCACAGGAGCGAACAGAAGCGGTAACACAGGGAAAATTGGACTTGCGGAAAACGGCACACTTTTTTTGGATGAAATCGGTGAAATGCCGGCAGATATGCAGGTGAAATTTTTAAGGGTCCTGCAGGAAAAACAGTACTTTAAACTCGGAGGCAATAAGGAAAAGCAGGCGGAATTCAGATTGGTCTCTGCAACGAATAAAAAAATTGCCGATCTGCTGGCTTCAGATGACTTCAGAGCGGATCTTCTGTACAGAATCAACGTCATCAACATTCAGATACCTCCGCTCAGAGAACGTCCTGACGATATCGAGTCCCTCTTCTTTTATTACCTTCACCGTATCTCAGAGAAGTATGGCACGCATCCCAGATACGCCAGCCGGCAGCTGCTCAGCCAGCTGAAAAATTATCATTGGCCGGGGAATGTCAGGGAACTGATCAATGTGGTGGAACGGCTTGTGATTTTCTCCAGTGAAGAAAATCTGGATTTCGACATCTTTGAACAGTATCTAACAGAAGTCGACGCGCATGCGCAGCACATGCCGATGCCCGGGACAGAGGATAATCTTGGACTGAAAGACTTTGTCGATAAAATAGAAGGTGATTATATCAGCCAGGTACTGACACAGAACGGCCACAATATTGAACAGGCGAGCCAGGCTTTAGGCATCAGCCGCCCGACACTATATGCAAAGATTAAAAAGTTCGATTTATAGCTGGCACATATTTTTCTTATTTAAATGTAAATCATTTAAAAGAAGGGATATTTATGCAGAATGACAATGATTTCATCGTATGCAGATGTGAAAATGTCTACTATTCGGAAATCTTGGATATCATAGAAAACGGAACGAATAATTCCAGGGAACTCAAACTGAAATCACGGGCGGGCATGGGCTTTTGTAATTCCAGAACCTGCGGTCCTTTCCTTGAAAAGCTCACCGGGGATCAAAACACGGAGGCGCCTTCCTATGTCCATTTAAAATCTCAGCCCCCGATCAGAACCGTTTCGATGGGCGCACTTTCAGAGGAGGATGAGCGATGACAGAAAGAATCACCTATCATAAAATTTTAGGCGAGATAAAACATAATCCCGTGCCGTTCAACTGGAATGATCAGACGCTCTACGGTAACGCAGGAGAAAGTTTGACTGCTGCACTCCTGGCCAATGGCATCCGTACCCTCCGATACCATGAGAAAGATGGCAAACCGAGAGGATTGTACTGCAATATCGGCCATTGTTCAGAATGCAGATGCCTCATTAATGGCGTGAGAAACCAACGGGCATGTATGACCCCCGTGAGACACGGTATGAGCATTGAACAACAGACAGAACTCCCCCACCGTATCAAGGGAGGGCGTTGATATGTACGATACAATTATCATCGGGGCCGGTCCTGCCGGTCTCAGTGCAGCAAGGATATTGCAGCATTCACAAAAGGTACTGATCATTGATGAGTACTTCCATCCGGGAGGGAGACTGCTCGGCCAGCTGTATGAAGAGGAGAAAGGCAGTTGGTGGAACGGTCTAAAGATGGCTGATGAACTGTATGAAGATACCAAAGAGAAGACTGAGATCAAACTGAGCACCTCAGTTTATAATGTAGAATTCGATGAAACCTATACGGTTTATACAACAAACGGCAATTTCAAATCCGAACATCTGATTATTGCCACCGGCGCCAGGGAAAAATCCACACCTTTGCCCGGGTGGGATCTCCCTGGAGTCATGACAGTCGGCGCCGCCCAGGTACTGACTAATTTCAGCAGAGTCAAACCCGGCGATAAAGGTGTGATTGTTGGCGTTAATCCTTTGTCCATGGTCATTGGCCTTGAGCTCGGATATGCGGATATCGAAGTTGCCAAAATATGTCTGCCTCAGGAAAACCTCATCAACAGCGACACACCGCGAGAAGCATTGAATACCCTCATGTCGCTCGGCAAATCCGCACCGTCAAAACCGCTTTCCCTCGCCGCGGGCATTGCAGAAACGGCCAGGCCTTTCCATAGCACAGCCGTTAAACTGTTTCCTAAAAACGGTGTGAAAGCGATGGGAATGCCCATCTCCATCAAAGAAAAAATCATTCGCATCAACGGTACTGAAAAAGTCGAATCCGTCACCGTACAGAAAACGGATGCAGCAGGCACCTTGATTGCTGATACAGACAGAGTCATCGACTGCGATTTCGTCTGCCTCTCCGACGGCTTGGCACCATTGAATGAAATAGCCTCCCTGCTGGATCTCAAACACATATATTCGGAAGCACTCGGCGGTTACGTCCCGCTTCACAGCGAAAAGATGCAGACCGAGCTCCCCAACCTGTATGTCGCCGGGAATATTACAGGGATTGAAAACGCTAAAATCGCCATTTTCCAGGGGGAGCTGGCCGCCCATCAGATATTGAACAATGAGGCGCTCTCATTAAACACTTTGACGAAGATCAATAATGAACGGAAACATGCGAAAGTAAAGTTCCATAAGGATTTGGATGATGGCAAGAAGATGGTACAAAACTTTTGGAGTAAATTGGGAAAAAACCCTTCTCAATAATGAAAATCATATTCTCCCCAATGAAGTATTGAATCCGCTTCTCTTTCAAACAAATGAAGCACCATGTTCAGTCTTTTGACTAAAAACTACACCTGTTACTCCCGATGGGGACTTGAACTCTCTTCTTGTCCGCCCCAACACTCAGTATTTTTGATTTCCGGGTACTTTTCCACGTAAAATTTCGGATCTTTCCCTTGTTTTTTCTGCTCGGTGTAGTCCTTGAGTACGGTGACTGCTGTTTTCGTTAAAAACAGGATAACGATGATATGCAAAATGGCCATCAGACCCATGAATAAGTCGGCCATAGTCCAGGCAAGTTCGACAGTAGCAACGCCGCCAGCTACCCCGAGAATGAGGAATCCGATGCGATAAACAGTGAGCCAGTGACTGTTCGGACGCACAAATTCGATATTTGTTTCCCCGAAATAATAGTTGCCGAGGACAGAGCTATAAGCAAAGAACAAAAGAGCGATGGCGACAAAAGCGCTTGCCCATCCACCGACATGCTCACTCATAGCCGCTTGTGTAATCGCTGCACCTTGTTCGTCTGCAAGCAACGCATCGCTGGATAACAGTATAAGCAGTGCCGTACTGGTACAAACGAGCATGGTGTCAAAAAAGACGCCAAAGGATTGAAATAACCCCTGTTTAGCCGGATGGGAAACATTCGCTGACGCGGCCGCATTTGGAACGCTCCCAATCCCTGCTTCGTTTGAGAATAGTCCGCGGCGGGCGCCTTCCATAATTGCCGCACCAAATCCGCCGCCAATCATCTCAGAAAGGCCGAATGCTTCACTCACAATTTGACCAAGCAGTCCCGGCACTGCATCAATATTAATGACAACAACATAAAGTGCAATGGCCATATAAGCGATCGCCATAAATGGAACGACCAGCTGAGTCACTTTGACAAGTCGTTTAACCCCGCCGAAAATGATAAACGCAGTAGGGAGAGCTAGAATCAGTGCGAGGAGGAGACGGTCTGCCCCAAAGGCCGTTTCAAATGAATCAGTAATCGTATTCACCTGTAACGCATTAAAAACCATGCTGAATGTGATCACGATCAATATGACATATATGATGCTCAACCATCGTTTTCCCAATGCTTTTTCAATATAATACGCAGGGCCTCCACGGTAACGGTCGCCGTCTTTCACCTTATAGAGTTGCCCCAGGGTACTCTCGATGAATCCTGTAGCCATCCCAACCGCAGCAATCACCCACATCCAGAAAACCGCACCTGGGCCGCCAACTGAGATTGCGAGGGCAACCCCGGCAATGTTACCCGTCCCTAAACGTGCAGCAGAACTGATGGTAAATGCTTGAAATGCTGAAACCCCTGTGCCATCGCTCTTCTTTTCTGTGATGACACGAAACATTTCCGGAAACATTCGAATTTGGACAAAATTAGAGCGAATTGTAAAATATATCCCTCCAAGAATTAGCAGAGCAATCAGCACGTATGTCCAGATAAAATTATTCAACGTTCCAACAATATCCTCGAGAAAAGGAAACTCTAACACAAATTCATCTACAAACATTTATGTATCCTCCTTACAAAAGATTTTGATAACGCTCTCATTTAGTCTCAAAAAAATACGTGAAGCAGCGCTGAGGCCCGAGGGAAAACCAGTAAAATATTCAATATTCCCTAATTTCCCAATATTCCTTCTACCATAACATCATGTTATAGTATTCTTGTATAAATATCAAAAAATAATAAGTTACACTTTACTTTGTTTTAATAAAACCCTTCCCAAACCATATCCAGATAATGTTGGCGATCAGTATCTCCTTCCGTATTAATGGTCAATACTCTGGCATTCTCATCGAGATTGATCGCTGCACAATCTTCCTCTGAACCAGCACGCAGATGGTATAATAACCCTAATGGCACTGCGCCTGACTCTCCTGAGATAATACGTGGATCACTGTTAAGCGGATTACCCAGGATGCGCATACCTAAAGCAGATACACGATCACTGCAAGAAAAAGCGGCCGTTGCGTATTGACTCAGTATTCTAAAAGCACGAGGATTGGGTTCTCCACAGGCCAATCCCGCCATTATTGTAGCCATATCACCAGTTACAATTTCCATATCTCCATTCACACTGGAAAAGGATTGATAATAGCAATCCGCCTGATCGGGTTCCACAATTAAAAATGTCGGGGCATTTTCTTTGTAATATTGTTTAAAGTAAGCAGCAATCGCGGCAGCAAAAGATCCAACCCCCGCCTGTAAGAAAATATGAGTGGGGGGTTCAGCATTCTTTTCCTCCAGTTCCTGAATGATTTCATGTGCGATCGCTGCATATCCCTGCACAATCCAAAGCGGGATTTGATCGTATCCTTCCCAGGCTGTATCCTGAACCATTACCCAGCCATTTTCTTCTGCCAGCCCTGCAGTCATCCGCACGGTTTCATCGTAATTGTAATCGGTAATTTCAGCATGAGCACCTTCATCCCGAACTGCTTCTAACCGGGATGGCAAGGATCCTTTAGGCATATAAATCACTGACTGCTGTCCAAGTACTCTCGCTGCCCATGCGACACCCCGGCCATGGTTACCATCAGTTGCAGTGATAAAAGTAATATTTCCGATTTCTTCCCTCACCGCAGGGGATTGCAATTCTTGAAATGATAAACTCTCAATATCTCTGCCCAATTGATCGGCCAAGTATTTTGCTATTGCATAAATGCCACCCATCACTTTAAAAGCATTCAATCCAAAACGATGTGACTCATCTTTTACTTTGATATCAGCAATATTCAGATACTCAGCTAGATCTGGCAATGATTCAAGCGGCGTGTTTGTATACAATTCATGTTTTTTCTGAAAGTCCAGCACCTTTTTTATGTTATCAGTATTGAAATATGACAACTCCTGCCCGTTAAATTCTGGAGAAAAATTTTCATTTAAAACGTATTTATAATCCCCAGCCGGTATATTTACCATAACAACCATCCTTTCTGATATTATCCAGTGCTGTGATTTTGGTAGAATGATCTGAAGGACGCCTTAAGTATAATTGAAAAAGTACTGGAAGAAGTCTATATTAACGTAAATGTTAACGCCAAGGTGTTGACGAGTTATCCAAAGAAGCTTCAGATCATTCAACTGACTTCATAAGATAAACTCACTTAAATAACCTCCTGGAATGCAGGAGGTTATTTAACATCTCATATCAAGTTTATCTGACTGATTTAGCGTATCTGAGTTAACCCGCCATCAGCAATGAATTCGGTCCCGGTTGAATAACTGGATTCATCTGAAGCCAGATAGACAACCAAATCCGTAATTTCCTCAGGTTCAGCAAGACGCTTGAGCGGAACCATTTCCACCATCGCCTGAACCATTTCCTGGACATCTTCCTGCTCGGTCATAGCTGTCCGGATTATGCCTGGATGTACAGAATTCACACGGATATTATCTGCGCCGAACTCAGCAGCTGCCGCTTTGGTGAGTCCACGTACAGCAAACTTGGATGCGACATACGCACTGTTATCTGGGTTTCCAACAATCCCGGAAATGGATGAAATATTAACAATTGAGCCTTTGTCTGCTTTTTTAAGTGAAGGGTGTACATGTTTCATACCCAAGAAGATACCGTCCTGGTTGACTGTTATGGTTTTTTTGTAATCTTCATAGGAAGTCTCTTTAATCGAAGCAGAAGCGACAATGCCCGCATTATTCACCAAAATATTAATCGGTCCGAATGTATCTTCTGTTTTTTCAACAAGACTTTTCCAACTTGACTCGTCAGTAACATCCAACTCTACGAAAATGGCGTTTTCACCTAACGTTTCAGCTGCTTTCTCCCCATTAGTAGTGCCCAGATCCGCAATCACTACTTTAGCCCCTTCTTTGATAAATTGATTAGCATGAGTCGTTCCCATGCCACCCGCGCCGCCTGTAATCACTGAAACTTTACCATCTAACCTTCCCAAAAAATCACCCCTTTGATAATATAATGCTATTATAACATAAAATGTAAGCGCTTTCTATAAACTTGTTAAATTTTTGCAATTTAAAAAGCTGAGTCCAAATGGAACTCAGCCTTCATACTATCTTCTTATATAATACCGGTTAATCTACAACAGTTTTTCCCTGGTGAATTTGTTATAAGCCCAGCGAACCAGCAGAGCAGCCGCGATGAACATACCGATATAACCAAAGGTTGTGTGATTCTTCAATATGAATATGCAGGAAGCGTACTATTGACTTTTATTTTGAAGACGGCCCCAGTGCATTTCAAAATCGTCCACAACAACTGCCGGAACTGTAATTTGGCCGCCTATTGTGGATTCATAATCCAACAGGCCAAAGGAGGTCCCCATGATGGTGATATAGTCATCTTCGAGTATGCGGCCATCCGCCATTAGCTCTTTAGCTACTTCAATGTAGATCACCGTGTCGTAATTATCGTTTACCGCTAATCGCATCTGGTTATAAGTATCCCCTTCCATTACTTGAATGATTTTGCCATTGAATTTTACCTTTTCCCCTTCAAATTGATCCGGATTTCTGGCTAAATCTTCAAAAGTGATGCCTGTATCGTACCCCTGCTTCCTCTTTTCTTCTTCTTCCTGCTCTTTCTCCTTTTGTGCTTCTTCCTCTGCTTGTTTACGTTCTTTCTCTTCTTCTGCTTTCTTTTCTGCTTCTGCTTCCTCTCTTTCTTCTTTTTCCACTTCAGCTTTGTGCTCCCTATTTTCTGCCTCTGCTTCTTCCATTTCCTCGTAAGGCTGCATCTTTTCTTTATATGCTTCGAATTCCTGAGTGACGTTATCTAATTCCTGCTGAAGTGCTTCCCGTTCACTGTTACTTGTTTCCAGCTCCTGATTAATCTCTTCGTTCTCGGCCGATAAAGTATCACTCTCACCCTGGGCATTTGCCAGCTGGACAGAATTTGAAATGTACAATAGCAGACTGATGCTGAGCAACAGTAAAAATGCGGCGCATACAATAACAAATACTCTCCCGAGCTTACTCTTCCAAAAGTCTAATAGGACATTCAATTTTTCTTTCATTAAATAACCTCCTGCATAAAAGTCACTAACTTATGTAATCGAGTACAATTATACCAAATATTGCTAAATATGCTATACTTTATTTTATCTAATTTATTTCATTAAATTTTGTCAATCGAGTAGGGTAAGATAGCCTTACCCTCTCACACCACCGGACGTACGGTTCCGTATACGGCGGTTCAATTCACGTTGTTAACTATTAATAGTATTATAATATTCTAGACAGTTAACTAGCCCGGCTTGGGCTAGTTTTTCTTTTGATATAGCTCTTTTAAGACACGTTTTCGTAGCGACCCAAATATATCTGTCACCGCAATATGCGGTCAGTCTGGCTAAATCCTTTCCTATGCCGAGCTTCTTT
>NZ_ARQJ01000015.1 GCF_000385175.1 Salinicoccus albus DSM 19776
CTGTATAAAGTTCTCCATTCTGTTCAAATACTTGCAATTGCTCCATTTGATACTTCCTTTCTTTTGGTATAATCTTCCTTATAGGAGGGAGGTGAGATAATGCTTAGTCCAAAACCTGATAACCAGAGACCTTTACTTGGATGGAAGAAACTTGATGAAACACTTCAAGCGAATTTCAAAGTATCCCACAAAAACGAAGAGCCTAAAGCTTCTATTGATGCTGGAAGATACGAAATGTCTCCAGATGAAATTAAAAGTGAAGCCGAGAAACAAGGTTATAAAGTCACTGTTTCTGGAAATCACATCACTTTTGAGTAACTTTAAGTGTTGTAACCTCTGTAGCTAAAACATCAATTTGACTCTGTATTTCAGTAACTCTCTTGATTACAGCTGCAACTGTGATTGAGAGTGTTGCTCCTACTAATAAGTTCTTCATGTTATGCCTCCACAATTACCGATTTGTCAACTTATCATCTAAAAAAATTTTATCTAAATCCAAATCAAGCTTTTCGGCTATCTTCGCAACATCATTTGTACTAAAACGCCTTTGCCCTTCTTCCTTGCGATAATAGGCAACATAACTCTGATACCCCAACGCTTCAGACATTTCCGAAATTGAAAAACCTTTTGCGACTCTTTCTTCTTTGATTCTTCTGATATTAATTTTTTCTCCTACCATATGTTTTCACCTCTCTTACCTATCTGGTAACCATAGATTAACATTACCATAAAGGTAAGTCAATAGATTTTATTTCCAAATCGGAAATTAATTATCTTTTACCGTTGTGGTAACATTGAAGTATATAAAGGAGTGATCTTATGGGTGATAGTGACTTAGGTAAACAAATAAAACATTATCGTAAAATAAGGGGGCTAACTCAAAAAGATTTAGCTGACAAAATAGATGTGTCTAATGTTGTTCTATCTCGATATGAGAGCTCCCAAAGAACTCCTGATACTGAAACACAAGTAAAGCTTGCTGACGTGTTAGAAATTTCATTAGATGAATTGTACGGCAGACAACCAAGACAAGCTGCTGACGACCCCTTCGAGGATGCGGAAGCTTTAATGTTTTCCGATAAGGAAGGTTTCGACAACTTGCCAGAAGAAGAGAAAGAGGCCGTAAAAAAACAGGTCGATGATTTTTTGAATTACATACTCGACCAAAAGAAAAGAGATAAATAGGGATTGACTTCCCTTTTATTTATAAATAATAATTCCATTATCATACATAACTGGGGTTAAATACTTATTTTAGGGGGCTTTTACGTGGCAAAAGAGAAAAAGAAAGGTGGATGCCTGAAGTGGGTAGTCATCATTATTGGTGTACTTATTCTGTTTGGTGCTTGTACTGCTGCATTTAGTGGCGGCGGCGAAGATACTTCGAGTACAGATGAATCTAACACTGAATCAGAAACGACAGCATCAGAAGATACGACAGAAGAAAGCACTGAAGAAGAAACATCAGAAGAATCTACAGAAGAAGATACTGAAGCGCCTGATGGTGCAATCGGTGAGAAAGTTGATGTGGGTAACATGTCATATACTGTGAACGAAATAACTACTGCATCACAAGTTGGCCCTTCTGCTTTCCCTACGACTGCAAATGAAACGTTTATTGTTGTAGATCTCACGGTTACTAATAATGGAGATGAAGCAGTAACAGTGGATTCTACCTATTTCAAATTACTTATTGACGGCGCAACTTTTGATGCTGATTCAGAAGCTTCAATGACTGCGAACCAAAATGAAAACGGCGAAATTGTAAACTCATTCTTCTTGGAAAATCTAAATCCAGGAAGCACATTGAGTGGGAAAATAGTATTTGATGTGAGTCAAACAAATGCGGATAACCCAGAAAAAGTATTAGAAGTTCAAGAAGGTATCTTTGGCACCCAAACAGGCAAAATTAATCTTCAATAATATCAACTAGCTGACCACTAGTACTATACCCGTGGTCAGTCATTTTTTAAACTAAATACCGAACATACGTTCTATTTCAGGAGGTTTTATGCGAATCGAAAGTAAAGTGAATGAGATTGTAGAGTGTTGCATTACGGATCAGTTGGATTTAAATATCCATTATTTATCTTATATGTTTTCTACGCATATTTTATATAACCACAATGCGAATTTCTATTTCAGTAAAAAAGGTGTAGATGTTATTGCAGTAAAAATTGGTGATGCATTTGATATGTGGCGGGCATTTTGTCATGAGGCCGGGCATATGTTTCTTCATTGTACCAATCAGAATATGATGCCCTACGCTTTCAATATGAAGCAGGAGGCAGAAGCAGCCAAGTTTGCACTACTCTTGATGATGCCTGAAAAGCTAATTAGACGGCATGAATTGTATGAGGTTCAAGAAGTCGCTAATTATTTTAATGTACCTATCGATATGGCTTTACATCGTATTGAGATGTTGATCGAGCAGACTAGGCTACAAAATGTTAATTATGGAGTGATGAGATGAAACCGATTAAACAACCGGAAGGTACATATAAATATGATTTTAGGTACAATGGTAGGCGGTACCGAAAGCAAGGGATCAAGAAAAAAAGTGCTGCTGACGCCGAAATCAGAAAAATATTAAACGAAGTGTCACACGGTATAGATGCATCATCCAATGTACTCCTGCATGAGTATTACGAGAGATGGGTAACTGCAAATAAGGAGGAGCGAGTCACAGATAAAACGCTCGATAACTATAAAAATGCACTACGGTTAATTGAATCGTATTTTCCCCAAAACAAGCGAATCAAAGATTTAACCAGTATCGAATACCAAGAGTTTATTAATCATTATGCCAAAGATCATACAAAGGAATCGGTGAGGAAGGTCCATAATGCAGTTAAAGCTTGTCTGGAACATGCAGTACACGATGGGTTGATCTATCGGAACCCCGCATGGAACACTAAAGTGTACGGTAAAGTACCGACCCAGCCAGATCATGAAAAATACATGGAAATCAATCAATATAAAGCGCTGAAAAACGATATTAAACAATATGACAGTCGCAGCGCGTTGTTTATCTACCTATTAATATGTACCGGGGCTCGATTCAGCGAAATCAATCATCTGCAATATAAGGATCTACAGAAAAATACCATCCACTTACCAGGCACTAAAACAGAAACATCAAATCGTACCATAGATATATCTGAATCAGATATGAATCACGTTAAAAAACTATTATCCCAGCGCTCCATTTCTCTGCATGAACCAATTTTTGGTCTGTCCTACAATGCAGTTGAAAAGACATTCAATCATGCTAAGAAGCGCTTAAAGATTCCAGAACATAAAACATTGCATAGTTTGCGACATACCCACTGTAGCTTTTTGTTGTCTCAAGGTGTATCCATTTATTACATCAGCCAAAGATTGGGGCATAAAAATATTAGTATCACTACGCAGGTATACAGTCACCTGCTGAAAGAACATTATCAGGAAGACAATGAAAAAACTTTGGTACTCCTAGGGGGTATGTGATAGATTGACCAGATATTGACCAAACTAATCCCAATTAATACCCTTTATACAACGAGGCCAAAAATAAAAACCCCGTCAAATCAACGTTTGAAGGGGTTTAAGTTAAAACAAATTATTATGTAAGCGGAGATGGAGGGATTCGAACCCTCGCGTCGGCAAAACCGACCTACACCCTTAGCAGGGGCGCCTCTTCAGCCACTTGAGTACATCTCCATGGCTCCACAGGTAGGACTCGAACCTACGACCGATCGGTTAACAGCCGATAGCTCTACCGCTGAGCTACTGTGGAACAATGTTAATTTTTCAATCGAACATTTATAATTATATCGATTTCCACAGATGATTTCAACCGTTTCATATTAGAATTTATATGAAATTTACACCCGGTTCCTGCTCTGCAGCCCATTGATATAATTAATATATGAATGGTAGATTGTTTCATTGACATGAGTGGCTTCGCGATTCGCCATCGCCGGGTACTGAAACTGCATGGCCATTTCTTTTTTCTGATATCTTTCTTTCTGCTGGTTAAACCTATAATGTAATTTCAAGGCATTCAAATATTGATTATTGAAAGAAGCATATGAAATATCGATTTCCAGTTCTTCATTATTCGAGAATTGAACCCGTGTGTTCCCCTTGTCATCCCAATAGGACTGAATGTGTTTAATATTGAACCAATTGTTCTCAGGCACCCGGTCTGAATGGGTACAAAAGTATATGTAAGATCCAAACAGATCGATGATCACCGGGATCTTGCTGGAAATATTCGTCAATGTTTTTGTCAGATCTTTTCTTGATGCATAGTTTTGGGAATGATTCCTGCAATTCCTTTCTATAATCTTATTCGGCGTCAACCTGCATTCCAGGCTGTCTCCGTATGTTTCCCCTATCGTGCTTTCTATGCTGCTTTTGTTATTAAAAGCTGTGATGTACATTGTCTCTTCATGAATTTGATACTGGAGACGGTTCATAGTTTCCCTCCCTGTTAAAATATTCTAATTTCATAATATCACATTATTTAATTTTTGTTAACTATTATATTATAATGTTAAAAGTTATGTTAATTATAAAATTTTAAATGTAATATTACATAAATAAATAGTCAAAAAATTCAAAACACTGTTTGACCAAAGCTGAAACGTGTTATATAATTTATAACAACAAAAATGTTGAAGGGGGAAAACGGTATGAATAAACAAGTCTACCCGGTGAACCAGTTGCGCGTCTTCATCAACACAATTAACGACCTCTCTGCTGAATTGCTGTTACAGGAAGCAATGGATGAGTATAATCATAAATTATATTCTGAAAAAGTTGAGGAAGCTCTGCTGGAAAAAGATGAAGAAAAATTCATGAAATATACCAACTTGCTAAAGGAACTGACTGATGAAGATACTAATGATGAAGCGCAATAATAGAAGCTGACTTTACTTTTGTACCAGGTACATAAGGTAAAGTCAGCTTATTTTAAGCGATGAGATCCAGCAGCTCGTCTTTTGTAATTTTACCTAGATAATGACTGATATCAACGTCTTCAAGTGCTTTGTCAATCGCTGCCTTATTGTGTTCGGCTCCGCTCAGTCTCTCCTCGATTACATCCACTTCACCGACACCGAAGAAATCGCCAAAGATTTTAGCATTTTCAATTCTGCCTTTCTTGACGTTCAATCTGACATCCAGTAATCCAGCATCAAATTTATGGGAAACGTTGTAATTGTACTTCGGATTCTTACCATAGTTCCATTGCCATGTCTGATATTTTTCCTCTGACAATTTATTGATCTTTTCCCAGTCTTCATCAGACAGAACGTATTCTTCGATATTCTCTTCTCCATCGAATATATATGCCAGAATTTTGCGTTTAAAGTCTTCCATTTCGATTTGGCCTTCGGGGAAATCACTGATATTGCCCACACGTCCTCTGACGGATTTAACTCCTTTGGATTCAATTTTTTTAGGATTGACTTTCAGTGCATTCTGCACCTCTCCAACATTACTGTCAAGCATCAGTGTACCGTGCGAGAACATCCTGCCCTTCTGGGTGAACATGGCATTGCCCGATACTTTTTTACCTTTGATTTCCAGATCATTCCGTCCCGATAATTCAGCCGGAATTCCCATATCATTCAATGCGTCCACAATCGGTTTCGTGAAACGTGAAAAATTGTGAAAACTGTTTCCATCATCTTCGGTGATAAAACTGAAGTTCAAATTGCCTTCATCATGATAGACTGCCCCGCCGCCGGAAACACGTCTGACAACCTTAATGTTGTTTTCTTTAATGTATGGCTCATTAATCTCTTCAAAGGTGTTCTGATTTTTCCCAATGATGATGGACGGCTGATTCACATAGAAGAGGAAATATGAATCATCGGTCGGGATTTCACGGAGTACATATTCTTCCATCGCTAAATTTACCATTGGGTCTGTGATGTTTTTATTAGATATAAATTTCAAACGGATTCCTCCTTTTAAAAATAACCAGATATTATCATAATAACATTCTGGTCATGACTTTACATATATTCCGTTCACCTGATGATATAGTCTGCAGTTTCTTTCGCCTGCCTGACACAATCAGGCAGGCCGACACCGTAATGCGAAGCGCCTGTCAGGTACAGACCGGGATAATTGTCTGCCATATACTTATGCACAGCATCGATCCTCGATTTATGACCTGTTTTATACTGGGGCATCGATTGCTCAAGTTTGGTAACGATTGAAAATTCAGGTTTCCCTTCGATATCCATGATCTTATCAAGATCTTTCCTGGCAAGACGAATGATTTCCTCGTCAGTTTTTTCTTGAACAATGAAGTCGCCCGGCCGTCCGACATATGCCCTTAAAAGGGCTTTTCCTTCTGGTGTGGAATGCTTCCACTTTTTATTCGTCCAGGTACAGGCTGTAATTGCAGTATCCATTTTTTTGGCTACAACAAACCCGGTGCCGTCTATATCATTTTTAACCTGGGCACTGTCAAATGCCATAACGACAGTGGCAACACTGGTCGCTTCCATATGTTTGAAGTATTCTAGCGGAAAATCATCGAACCATCTCTTATATTGGAAATGCGGAACGGTTACAACGACATTATCATAACGTTTTGTTTCATTATTCACTGTCACGGAATAAACGCCATCCGCTTTAGTAATTGACTCAACATCCGCATTAAAATGGGTATTTACGCCTTTTTTCTGTACAGTCTTCAAAAGCTGGTCGATAAACGATTGCAGGCCATTTCTAAATTGCAGAAACTGCCCCTGTTTTTTTGTTTTACTGTGGGATGACACGGGTTTTTCGGCAATGGCACCTTTGATCAGACTGCCATATTTATCTTCTCTTTCCTTGAAGTAAGGGAAGGTAGACATCAGACTCAGTTCATCGATATTGGTCGCATAGATTCCTGAAAGCAGTGGTTCTATCATGTTTTCAAGGACCTCATCACCAAGTCTTCTTCTGAAGAACCTTCCCACCGAAACATCCGTGTAAAGCGGCCCGGGCTTTTTAATCAGATCCTTGCCCGCTTTTATCTTGCCCGGTACTGACACCAGATCAGTGGCAAGGAAAGGGCCGAGTTCCGTAGGGACGCCGAGTACTGCTCCCCTCGGCAGTGCTGATAGTTTTTTGTTTGCATAGATGTAGGATTGACCTGTGGAGTTTCTGACCAGTTCCCCTTCCATGCCGATTGCTGAGGCTAGCTCTGTCATAATCTCTTTGCGCGCCAGGTATGATTCAGGCCCAAGTTCAATCGTGAATCCATCTTTTTGATATGTTCGGATCTTACCTCCGGCACGATCCGTTTTTTCATACAAATCCACTTCGATTCCTTCATGTTCAGAAAGATAATAAGCTGTTGCCAGACCTGTGATCCCTGCTCCGATAACTGCTGCTTTCTTCACTGTAATCCGCCTTCTTTTCTAGAGTCTGTTGATTTCGTTAATCATTGCCTGTATAAATCTCTCGTCCGTGTTCGGCATCTCAGGCCTGTGATACCCTGCGCCCACGTTGTCACAAACGACTTTACACTCATAATCATTGTCGTAAAGCACCTCGAGATGTTCACATACAAATCCCAGAGGCAGATAGATAAAATGCTTGTAGCCGTAGGTATCATACAGCTCCTTCGTCAGATCCTGAACATCCGGGCCGAGCCACGGATCCGGTGTATTTCCTTCAGACTGCCATCCGATATGGACGTTTTCAAGATTTGCATGCGCTTTAACCAGGCGTGCTGTCTCTTCAAGCTGATCCGGGTATGGATCATTATGTTCTTTTATCTTCTCGGGCAGACTGTGTGCACTCACGATGGTTGCTGTTTCATCCCGCTCTTCAACAGGGATTTCATTTAATGATGATTTTACAGCCTGAGTCCAGAAATCGATAAACGGCGCCTGCTCATAAAATGACTCAACAGATTTAACCTCGATGCCATATTTTTCAGCCTCGCTCTTAGCCCGTTCATTATAGGTCCCGACTGAAAAATCGGAATAGTGCGGTGCCAGTACTACTGAAACCGCCTCTTTAATGCCATGATTATTCATGGATTCAACCGCATCCTCGATAAAAGGATCAATATGCTTAAGTCCAATGAACAACTCATACTGCACTTCTTTTTGAGAATTATTCAACTGTGCAGCCAGTGCTTCAGCCTGCCTTTTGGTTGTGTCAGCCAGAGGTGATATACCTCCGATTGCCTCGTACCGGTCCTTCAAATCCTGGAGGGCTTCTTCGGAGGGCTTCCTGCCATGCCTGATGTGCGTGTAATACGGTTCAATATCTTCTTCTTTGTAAGGCGTACCGTACGCCATTACCAATAATCCTTTTTTCTCTGTCATTTGGTTCACTTTCCTTTACTGTATTGATGTACAAAAGCCGTTAACTTTTTCAGTGTGTCGGGGCTCACTTCCGGAAATACCCCGTGTCCCAGATTAAATATATGACCTGCGTTTCCGCCCTGATCCAATATTTCTTTTGTCTGTTTTTCAATGACCTCCCAGTCAGCAAGCAGAAGCGCCGGGTCCAGGTTGCCCTGCAGGGCCTTGCCGACACCAAGTGCTCTGGCTTCCTCAATGGATGTTCTCCAGTCGAGTCCCATGACATCCATGTCCAAACTGTTCCATTCAGGAATCAGATGCGAGGCACCGATGCCAAACACGATAACCGGTACACCCAATTTGCGGACCGCATCAATAATCCGGTTCATGGATGGAGAAAGATAATATCCGTAATCATTTTTGTTCAATGCGCCGCCCCAGGAATCGAAAATTTGAATCATTTTCGCTCCGGATTCAACCTGGGCGGTCAAATAGCGAATACTCATATCTGTCAGCTTATCCATCAGCTTAAACCAAGTATCGGGCTGATTGTACATCATCGTTTTTGTTTTATGGTAATTTTTGGACGGTCCGCCTTCAATCATGTAGCTCGCCACAGTGAATGGCGCACCGCAAAAACCGATCAGCGGTACATTCAATTTCTCTTCAGTCAGTATTTTTATCGTTTTGCAGACATAATCGAGGTCTTTATATGGGTCAAGTTCACCGAGTTTTTCCACATCATCGATATTGCGGATCGGATTGTGTATGACCGGTCCCACACCTTTTTTTATCTCAACATCCATGCCGATTGGCGCCAGAGGCGAAACGATATCTTTATAAAGAACCGCTGCATCAACATTGTAGTTTTCCACTGGAGTCGCCGTTAAATAAGCTGTCAGCTCAGGCTGATGCGTAATTTCCATAAGGGAGTATTTTTCTTTAACTTTGTTATATTCCGGCTGGCTGCGGCCGACCTGTCTCATGAACCACACAGGTGTATACTCCGTCTTTTCTCCCCTCGCCGCTTTGATGATCGTATCATTGAACAATATATTTTCCTCCAATATTCTGTATATCACTCAACATTCTAACATATTGTTTATAATAATTATTGTTAACTTTAAGAATGTCAAAAATTTGATTCATTTCAATTGTGTTTAACCGATAATTGGGAAAGGTATATATGATCAAGAACGATATACGAGGTGAACATAATGAATTTACATTTGACAACAGGGACAGTCTCCTATCTAAAAAGCCTGAAAAAAGCGCATCCCGAAGTAAATATTGCAGCAATCGGCCATGAAGCACTTTTATATTATGAAGACGGCAGTGAATCATCTGTTTTCAAAACAAGGCGCACATTTTCATTGATCAGATCTTTTGGCGTTCTGGAAGAAAATAACACCACATCAGTACACACCATCCCGGTAGCCAGCGACAAGCGCGAAAGTATAACAGCGCATCTTTCGGAATTGTATAGTGTGGTTCAAAATGTCAGGGGGGCCCAGGCCGTAAGAATCGGGGAGTCTGTTGAGGACAGTACTTTTATCGCATTGATCCAATGGGCTGCTGCCTCTACCTATAATGACTTTAAAGACACGGCGGATTACAGCGATTATCTGAGTGCAAAAGTATTGAAACGGTTCAGAACCGCCGAATCCCTATTCCAGGAGACCATCACTTCGAAAATATATATGCCGCTCGAGGAGAATGTGGAATCTGATCCATATGATGAAGAGAGGAGTTAAGCGACAGAAACGATCAGTCGCTTAGTTCTTTTTCCTTTTTGTATACCCCTTTGCTGAGCACTCTGTTTATCAGATAGCCCCATAGTGGAAATACAGTTGCTGCATAGAAATACACCGGATGCACGACTGTAAAAATTATCGCAAAAATCAAGGAAATAACGAAAACGAGTTTATGAGAATATGCAATATAACTCTCCTGGATATACTCCCGCTTCACCGGCCATACTTTTGGCCACAGCAGATAAGCCTGGGCGGTGTAGATCTGGGACAACTGCAGGACGATGATATAAATGCCGAAAAGCACAATGATCACAGACAGATAAAGATTGGAGATCCATATCATCACAACAGCAAAGATAATAATCAGTCGCAGTATAATCATGGGCAGATCATGATCCCTTGCAAATGTCCTGTAGAAAAGAAACTCGTACATATTTTCTTTGTTGAACGCTTTCCCTTTCGGTTTCCACAGCAGGCGGTCCAAATACTTTCTTCTTTTGAACTGTTTATCCACATGACTTACATTGGTAAACAGTGAAACATTTCTGTAGTAACGGTTCAGCTGGACTTCTTCATATTCGATGAAAGCATTCCAATCCAAAACCTTGTGACTCCTGCTTTTGACATAAAGTGATAATGCATATGTGAGAGTAACAGGCAGAATGACCCACAGTACATGCTGAAGAATGAGGAAGAGACTCAGTATATTCATCACAAAAACTGTAACCAGCAGTGTTACATTTGATAAATCTGTATTAATTGCATTTTTTCTGATATGGAAGTTCGCCATGTAGAACAGTGCTGATATGATTGCAAAAACAATGACTGCAGGCAGGTCATGACCTGAAGAAAGAATAAGTACAGCGACAGCCCCGCCGATTACAGGCTTCATAACGCTCAATGACAATGAATATCTGTCCGCATTTTTAAAATAACCTCCCATCCGCTTTTCGTAGGGAAGGAGGAATAATCCGTCCGCTTCTTTCAACAGTGATCTGTAGCCCGGTAAAACCAGCAGACTCATGATGAGTGCTGCCGTGATATCCAGCCAGATGGAATATTCAATCGTCTGCAGTGCACCCAGCAGTGTGTATAGGAAGACACCGGCAGCGATGGTAAGAAAAATCAGGAAATGACTGTTGAATATGAACTTGCCATAATAACTCCTTCGACTGATATCCTCATTCATCCTCGGTTTAAAAAGGTGATCAGGCATTTTCTCTGCTGCCTCCTGTAATTTCGAGATATACTTCATCCAGGTTTTTATCCGCCATGCCAAACTCTTCCCTCAGTTCATCCAGCGTACCGACTGTGATCATTTTTCCGTTATCGATAATGGCGAAACGGTCACAATATTTCTCGGCGGTCGCCAGAATGTGAGTACTCATCAGTATGGATCTGCCCTGTGACCGTTCGTTGATCATCAGGTCAATCAGAGAATCTATGCCTAAAGGATCCAGTCCCAAAAAAGGTTCATCGATAATGTACAATTCCGGTTTCGCCAGGAACGCACATATCAACATCACTTTCTGCTTCATCCCCTTGGAAAAATGCGTCGGAAACATATCCATCTTCGTCTTTAGCCTGAAAATTTTTAAAAGCTCGTCTGCCCGTCCAAGCGCAATGTCTTCATCAATGCCATATGCCATTGCAGTCATCTGGATATGTTCTTTCAGGGTCAGCTCTTCGTAGAGTACAGGGGCCTCCGGGATATAGCCGAGCTGTCTTCTGTAATTTTCAGCATCATCCGCCATAGTCATGCCACTGACCCGTATTTCACCCGAATGCGGCCTCAGGAGCCCTAATATATGCTTGATGGTTGTACTCTTTCCCGCACCATTAAGGCCGATGAGCCCAACTATTTCACCTTTTTCAATGTTCATGGAAATATCATGTATCACAGGGGTTTTAGAATAACCGCCTGTCAGATGGTTAATTTTGAGTACCATAACCGACTTCCTTTTATTTATAATCAAATATTTGTATACTTATATTAAACAAATATATCATATCAATACAATGGAGGTACAATGAATGAGCAAAACAGTTTTTGAAAAAATAGCAGACGGTGAAATCCCTGGAAATATCGTATATGAAGATGACATTTGCATCGCATTCATGGATGCTTTCCCTCTGTCCAAAGGGCATACTCTGGTTGTCCCGAGAAAACCGATTGAAAATATATATGATTTGGATGAAGAGACGGGTGCCCATCTGATGAAAATCATTACTAAAGTGGCGAATGCGGTTAAAGATGCATTTGAACCCGCCGGCCTTAATGTTATTCAGAACAATGGATCTTTCGCTTCCCAATCGGTTTATCATATCCATTTCCACCTGGTGCCGAGATATGAAAATGAGTACGACGGATTTGGCTACCAGTGGAATCAGGACCCGAATGAACGTTCCGACGAAGAAAAGAAAGAGATTGAACAGATGCTCAAAGATAAACTCGATGTATAACTGATATAATCTACGGGTAATATTCTATAAACAGCTAAAGGACGTGAAAATCAAATGAAAATTAAAAACCTTGGCATCGGATTTCTTGTTGGTGTCACCGGGGGCGCCCTGATTGCAGTATTAAACGCACCCAAATCAGGCAGCGACCTCCAGTCCTCCCTCAGATCAAATTCAGACAGCATGAAATCCCAAATGAACCAATTGAAGATTGAAGCTGGTGAAGTCAAATCATCATTCCTGACAACCAAGCATGAGTCCCAGGAAGTATTCAAAACACTGGGCGATGAAATTAAAACAATGGTCAATAACTTCCAGGCTGACATCAATCCGAATATTGAACGTCTTAAAGAGAACGGGGAGAATCTCCAGAATCGCGGAGAAGAAATTCAGAAATCGGTCAGTAATATACAGGATAACTTTAAGTTTAAGTTTAAATAATTGTCATTCAGCAGCGGTGTACAATCATTTGTACCCCGCTGTTATATTGTGATATATTGACATCTGTAGTTAAAACTAAAGGAGATTTGTGCAATGAAGAAAAAACTAGCTCCGATTGTCATCGGTGTCGGACTGATTGGCCTTGCAGGTTGCGCAGGAGGCAATGACAGCGGGGATTCAGAGAACGGAAGCAGCGACAGCGGTGAAACAGAATTTGGTGATGTACTTGCAACAAGTGATGCCGGAGAGGTAACCTCAGACGATATACTTAATCAAATTGGCACGGATCAGGTCGCCAATCAAACATTCCAGTTAACATTGGATACGATCCTGCAGGATAAATACAGCGACGAAGTAGATGTAGAGGAAGTGGAGTCTCAAGTCGACGAACAGGTTGAACAGATGGGCGGTGAAGAACAGTTTTCCATGATGCTTCAACAGCAGCAGCCGGGCGTGACTGTTGAAGATTATAAACAACAGCGCGTTAACAATGCATATCATGATCAGTTTTTCCAGGAGCAATTTGAAATCACGGATGAGGAAGCCATAGATTCAGTCAGAGAAGCTTCCCACATTCTGATTGGCGTTCAGCCGGAAGAAGGCGAACAACAGCAGCAACAGCAACAAATGCAGCAGCCTCAAAGCGATCTGACGGATGAAGAAGCTCAGGAAAAAGCCAACTCTCTAAAAGAGGAACTGGATAACGGTGCCGACTTCGGAGAACTCGCTTCAGAAAACTCCGATGATCAGGGCAGTGCTCAGAACAACGGGCAACTGGGTTACGTACAGCAGGGTCAAATGGTGGAAGAATTTGAAAACACCCTCTGGGAACTTGAACCCGGTGAAGTTTCAGAACCTGTACAATCAGAGAATGGATATCATATCATCAAACGCCATGAAGAAGAAAACATCGAAGAAGACCTGCCGACGATCAAACAGCAGGTTGTCAACCAGCGCATACAGGAAAATCAGGATCAAGTGCTTCAGTTCTACAGGGATGTGCTTGAGGAATACAATGCAGAATTCGAAAATGAAGAAATCAGGACATTTATCGAAGATACTTACCTGAATCCGGAGTCTGAAGAATCAACAGAACAAGGCTCAGGTTCAGGCGGAGAGTCTTCGGAAGAATCCACTGAAGAGGCTTCTTCCGAAGAAGAGTCCACTGAAGAATAATAAGAAGCCCGCTCAACAAATGAGCGGGCTTCTTTTATTCGAACGACTCCGGTTTGTAGAGCGATCTGCCTTCAAGCGGGAACAGACGCTCAGTAAACTGTCCTTTATCCGCCTTATTCAGATGCTTGTCCATCATCATCATCCGGGCGTCGATATTATCAATATAATGAAGTATCTCCGCCTCTTTGAGCATCGGCTGTTTGGGTGAACCATATTCAAGCTTGCCGTGATGACTTAAAATCATATGTTTAAGCAGCATCACTTCTTCGCTTTCAATATTGAGCTCTTCGGCCACCCTGGCCACTTCTTCGCTTGCGATGACAATGTGACCAATCAGATTACCTTCTGTGGTGTAGGTGGTACCCACAGGTCCAGTCAGCTCTTTGACTTTGCCAACATCATGCAGAATGATCGCACTGTATAACAGGCTGCGGTTGAGTGACGGATATATGTCACACAGGGACTCTGCAGTCCTCAGCATGAAGTGGACATGGTAGGCAAGGCCGGATACGAAGTCATGATGATAGGTCATGGCTGCAGGATACGAGAGAAATTCTTTTCTGTATTTGTTCAATATCTGCCTGACGATTCTCTGCAGGCTCCCATTTTCAATTTTAATGACGTAATCCATAATACTTTCATGAAGGGTTTCTTCATCAATTGGTGCCTTTTCAACAAAATCTTTGGGACTCAGACCGTCCTCATCACCCGCTGTTCTGAAAGCGGCGATCTTCATCTGTTTCTTTCCGCGGTAATCGATGACATCGCCTTTCACTTTAATCAAAGTTTCGGGTTTAAGGACTTCCATATCTTCTTTCGTCACAGTCCAGAGTTTCGCTTCTATTTCCCCTGTTTTATCCTGCAGATACAGTGTCATATACGGTTTTCCCTGTGTAGTTACACCCTGCTGGCTCCTTTTGATCAGGTAGAAGGCCTCGACCGAATCTCCCGGTTTAAGTTTCTCCACATTATTAATCTGAGACACCTCATTTCACTTTCTCTTTTAGTTTGATTGTCTGTTGCGTTGGTATGGATGCATCCAGGTTACAAGTGAAGTACATCACCTGATCGGATACTTTATTGCGGAGGTATTCCATGATGATCTTCTTTCGTTCCTTGTCGAAGTGGACGAATGCGTCGTCTATGATCAACGGCAGCTGATAGTACCCTTTAAGGGCTTTTATCAAACTCAATCTCAGGCTGATGTACAGCATTTCTTTTGTTGACTGTGAAAGTTCCAGCGGATGGAACATCTGTCCATTGGTGTGGCGCACCTGAATACCGCTTTCATCATAGATGATATTAATATACCTGCCTTTTGTAACATCCTCAAATATGGATCTGGCTTCTTCGATCACAATCGGCAGCCGCTCGTCCTTGATCGCCTTGATATGCGTCTCTATAAGGATGCGGATATAATTCAGCGACATATATTCTTTTGCCAGGCTCTGTATATAGCTTTTTCGCATTTCAAACTGGTGGTTCAGCTCACTCAGTTTACCGTCACTCTCAAGGTGGCTGATCTCGGCGTTTTTGTCAGCCAGCACTTTTTGTTCTCCCTGAAGTTTTTCATTGAACTCATCAATCTGGGACGTAATGGTCTCTTCTTCTTCTTTGAGATCTGCGAGCAGGAAGTTCGCGAGTTCGCTTCTCGAATCATAATCAAAGTGCTCCTCATCAAGCTTAGTGCTCAGTTCTTTAAACTGCTCTATATTACTTTGATATTCATCATGTTTCCTGGCGTAGTAATAATATTCTTCCTCATCGTCTGCATCCACATAATCAAACAGCTTGTCAATTTCTCTCCTGGAGGACTCGCGGGTCTCTTTTAACACATTGATTTCTTTTTCAAGCAGTGCAATCTGCTCATTGGCATTGTCATATTGAGATTGGTTATTATTCATCCTGGATATTTCACTTTTGACATCATAGAAGATTGTATTTTCATCATAATGAATACCCATATGCGCAATGCCGTTCTTAATCTCACCTTTAAAGTTTTGAAGTGCTCTGGTGATATTATCCATCTCGACGCTGTGTCTCATGACCTGATTTCTCTTCTGTTTTATCTCCCGGATCGTATGGATGGCGTCAAGAATGTATTTATTCTCCATATTAGGATTCACTTTCAAATCGTGTTTCACTTGATGGAGGTCAGTGTTCACTGAATCATGAAGGGCTTCTTTTTGAGAGAGTGCTTCCTTCATTTCTTCAAGTTTTACATTGGATGATATCCGCTTGGTTTTCTGCGTCTTCAAATCCATTTTCAATTCTCTTGCTTCGTTGAGATCGAAATCGATATCAGTATTGCGCTTGATGGTTTCAATCTCATTTTCGAGCGCGCTGACTTCCTTCTGGTAATCCTGCTTAAGGGAATCATCATTACTCTGATTGGTCAGCATGAGCAGGAACAATGTCACGATGCCGATTGCCAGAAATACGCCGCCGAGCAGCCAGTTCTGTGTAAACATATAATAGACACCAATTAACAGCGCAATGACACTGATGCCGATAATCAGAATGGACTGACCGCGCTTGACCCTGTCGCGCTCCCGTTTTTCACGTTCATAGTCTTTCTCGATCAGCTGGAACATCTTCTCCTTTTCCTTCAGTTCAAATTGACGGTCCATCAATTCTCTTTTCACTTTAATACGTTCATCACTGATCTGTTCTTTCTCAAGCTGCTCTATCTCCTGGTCAAACTGTTTTATTTCTGACTTCAAATGATCGATTTCCCTGATAAGGTACTGTTCCTCGAGAACCGCTTCGTCAAGCTTAGATAACAGCGTTTGAACAGAGTCTTTGACAATATTGGAATCATCCACATCCCCATGTTCTTCCTGCCAGCCAATATCTTTTCTGAGCTGCCCAATTTCTTCTTCGAGGTGATCTCTGGCATTGCTTAACCTGGTATACTCCATGTTCTTCTGTTTAATATCCGGTTCCCTTTTCTGTATCTGCTCAAGATAGGACAGCTGCTCCGGATCCGGCAGTTCAATCGAAGCAGCCTCCTGCCTTAACGCCTCCAGCTTTTCCGATCTAAGCCTGATATCTTTATCAGTCTGTTCAAGTTGATTTTTTAGTGATTCATATCTTTCAACACCATTCTCAGGAAAGACAACCGGCTCAATGTTCAGCTTATCTTCTAAAGATTTCCATTCTTTAATATCTTTATGATACATGACTTCCTTCATTTTCTGTTTCCGAATATTCTCAAGCTGGAACAAGGCATCTTTTTTGGCGTTTATACTTTCTTCGGTCTTGGTTTTATCATTCATCAGCGTCTTATAGTGTTCTTCATATTCACCCAGCTGTTTAATCTTTTCATTGATCCCGGATATTTCTTCAAGTTCCTGATTCACTTTTGGATTGATTCCGCTTTTCTTATAAATGGATTTAAGTTCTTCATCAATGGCGCTTAACATCTCGTCATATTCATGCGAGCCCAGCGCCCCTGCTCTCAGCAGGTATTCCTGAAGTTTATCTTCAGTCATATGTTTATGAATATCCTGCAAGCCCAATACATCGAATGAAAATATTGACCGATATGTCTTCTTATCGATAAAATTCAGTTTTTTATTGAGCCATTCTTCCCCCCTTGCGGTTCCATCTGCAAGGTAGATCTTCACGTCCCCCTGTACCTTGCCTTTGATCCGTTCTATCTCTACGGGCCCGTTCTCATCCGGGAATTCGACAGTCAGCCGGCCGCCGTAAAGGTTGTGCATGCGGGGTTCTCTTCTCGGCTCCTGTTCCTTGCGGGTAGGGAAACCAAAGAGTATCGAATGTATAAAGGACTGCATTGTGGATTTACCCGCTTCATTTTCGCCGAATATTTGCACAAAATCCTGATCTGTATTTAACTCAGTCTCTGTAATTTTACCGTAGCCATATATATTCAGGGATGTGATTTTCATATACCCACTACTTCCTCATCAGCATTTTTAGTCGTTCTTCACCTTCATCCAGCAGCGCTTCCTTTCCCATTTCCTGAATAGGCAGCAGATAGCGGTTGAGCTTTGGATCCATGTACATCGAATTCACCGCTTCTTTAAACAATTCGTCATTGGATGAATAGCTTCTTTTTATGTCGTTTAAAAGTGCAATCTGGTCCTGATGCATGAAATTAAGACGAAGATTGTCTATCCAGACAAAATCCTTCAAATCCTGTTCGTCTTCTTTCAGCAGTTCAACGACTTCGGCAAAATCACTGTCAGAAATCACCTCATCACCGTCATGATAAAGTGTCAGCTGGATGATCTGCTTGCCTTTTTCCCTCAATCTGTGTTTGAATTCGACAATCGTCTGATAGAGGTCCTGTTTTTCCAATGTGCTGACATCCAGTGTGTACTCAGAAAACAGGACATCATGTACTGGGACGAATCTCGATTCCAGATAGACATCATCCCCCTCCACATAAAGAAAACCTTTTTCTCCAAACTCATTTCTGTGACGTCCCTGGATATTGCCGGGATAATTGATAGGCGGCAGATCACTCAGCTGTTCACGCTGATGGATATGACCAAGCGCCCAGTAGTGGTAGAGTTTTTCATTCAAAGTTTCAAGGTTAAACTCGGTATACCGCTCGTGTTTATGTGTACTCTTTGAATATGTGCCATGCAAAATACCGATATGAATACCATCGTTCAAAGTATTGACCGGATAGTCATCCAGTTTGTTCTCATATGAATCATCCAGAAAATAACTGAACCCATGGAGTAATACCCTCTCACCTTTTGAACTGATCAACTCATTGGTTTCAACATTTTCCTTAAAAACAGTAACATTGTCCGGCCAATTAGTTTTGAAGCCGTCAGTCAGCGGATCGTGGTTGCCGTGTGTCACGAAAGCGAAAATCCCGTTATCCTTAAGCCTCTCAAACTGACGTCTCATGAATATTTCTGACTTTAAAGTACGGTTGGATTGATCAAAAACATCACCGGCAATAACGATGAAATCCACTTTCTGTTCAACCGCGAAATCAATCATCCTCCCCACACTTTTGTATGTACTCTCCATCAGTGCCTCCAGAACCCCTGAAGGCATCTTCGCTCTGGACTTGAAGGGGCTGTCCAGATGCAGATCTGCTGTGTGTATAAAACTGACCATTCATCTCACCTGACTTTTCATTAAATCGTCTATGTATAGTATACCAAAAAATAAAAGAAAGAGGCCCTTTAAGCAGACCTCTTTCCCTCTTAATTTTGACTGTTAAGATCGTATAGTTCTTCGATGGGTTTCATAATTACTTTGTTGAGGTCCTGGATCAGCTGGCTCATTTGCTGTTCAGCTTCCATCAATGCTTTGATGTTTTCATCTTTTTCAATGTCCTCAGCTGATTTTTGTGCTTTTTGAACTTCTTCTTCCTGGATTTCTTCACCCTGCGACTGTTTCTGCTGAAGATCCATCTGAATCTGTCTGAATTCCTCAAACATTGCTTTGGATTCAGGATTGTCATTGACCTTCCCGTAATATTCCTTCATGTTATTAAATTCTTCGGATTCTCTAAGTGCACTTTCCAGTGCATTCGCTGAATCATATACGTTGGCTGTCATTAATTAAAACTCCCTTTTACACAAGATATAATAACTTTAACACACTTCACCTGCTTATAAAAACAGTACAATGATTCCCTGGACGGCGCCGATGATAAAACCCAGAAAATACCCGAGCAGTGTAATCATTTTAAATTCCTTATCCGCTATCGACATGACCAGCTGTTCGATATGACTGAGTTCAAAACTGTCCACCTGTTTCTTTATCACCTGCGCCAGCTGCAGCTTTTCAAAAATCCGCGCTGTATTTTTACCCAGGTAGGCCGTGATATTGTCACGGAGCTTAAATTTCCCTCTGTCCTTAAAGGCATTGAACATCTGTGGATTGAAATCGATGATGGGTCTGTCGAGAATTGCATCAATATCTATCCGGTGCTTCAGAACATCTGAAACACTCTCAGCCAAAGCTGTCTTGTCATCGAGGGAGAGAATGTCGCTAAGGCGGTATCCCTTAACTTTGTCATACTCTTCCTGAATGATTCTCACTTGTATATCCGTCATTTTCGGATGGTACAGCAGCTTTGTTAATTCTCCCCTGATATTTTCCACAATTGTTTCCTTGCTCATAAAATATTTTAAGGATCTGGCAAACCTGCCCCTGTTTTCAATGAACTCATCGGTCATCGTATATAAATCGTCGTACCCTTTTTCAGAATCGATATACAGCTGGACCCTTCTGATGATCTGCGGCTGGAGTTCATCCACTTTCGAATCCAATGTTTTCATGGCATCATCCGGAATCAGAGTGCTGATCTTTTCACCATATAACCGGTCACCCTCTGAAAGAATTTTACTTTTAAGCTCATCATTAAAGCTGTCAACAATCTTTTGGGATAACCCTTCTGACAGCCTTTCCAGAAAGTATCTGACGGAGAGTTTTTCCCTTTCAATTGTATCGATCTGTTTTTCGATAAAAAATAAGATGAATTTCTGGGTTTCATCACTTTTCAATTTTTGTATGAATACTTCCGGCGTTAAAAGGTGCCCGCTGATGATCTCTCCAAGCTTGCCTGAAGCTTCGTCGCGCCGCCTTGGAATGACGCCGGGCGTTAAAGGCAGCTGCCAGCCGAACAGATATTTTGCTTCATAAGGCTTAAAGAGCATTTTTATAGCGAGCATATTCGTCATCCCGCCGATGAGCGACCCAATTACTGCCATGAATAAAATTTGTACAGCCGGATTCATTCCGCACCCCTCCTCGGACTTACCTATATTATCCTATAAACAGCTTTTAAACAAAAGAAAAGCACCGTATGCCCGGTGCTTGTCACTTTTTAAACCAGCTGCAGATCTGTCTGCCTCAAGAAGAATGTGCGGATTTCACGCTCAATATATGAGGCGTGAAGCGGGCGGTTCATCGGGTTCAGCACCCTGTAGATCTGGTTGCTCTTATTGTACTGGAGACGGTAGCCGTTCTTCCTGTCCAATTCCTCCCAGTACACCGCTTCACCTTCATAGTTTGGATAGGCACAATGCCCTCTTGAAATCACCTGTGCAAGTTCCAGTGGATCTCCGCCAAATGTATTCGTGAGCACCTCACTTTCCCTGAACAGTGCACACAATGATATGCATGTTGTCCAGTTCGGCATTATGCGTTCTTTCTCTACTTGCACGAGTGTTTTTTTGGAGAGCCCGATAGTATGACTCATGGAGTCCTGCGTGTAACCCGCTTCCGTCCTGACCATTTTAAACTTGGACTGGAGCATCTCCGTAAAAGTCTGTTTATCCATTCTTTTCTTCCTTTCAATTAATCCTTATATTGTAATATCCCTATACTATAATTATACACTTTTAATATAATAATATATTTTCCCAAAAAATAAAAGGGGCATGCACTTTATGTCACCAAGTGTTCATCACATGCCCCTTTGGATTATTCAATTTTAAGATTAAAATTATGCCTCTTCGGACGCACCTTCTTTGTGCTTGCCTTCTTTAACATCCTGCTGATGATCAAGAATCAGTGCGATCGCAGCATCTCCGGTGATATTCGTCATCGTCCGGGTCATATCAAGCAGTCTGTCTATCCCAATAATGATACCGATCGCCGCCGGATCAAGACCGATCGCTGTCAGCACCATTGCCAGCATTACCAGACCGACACCCGGAACTCCGGCAGTACCGATGCTGGCAACTGTCGCAATGACAACCACTGTCACCATCTGCATGAGCGTCAGATCAATGCCCGAGAGCTGAGCGATGAATACTGTCGCCACGCCCTGCATGATGGCCGTGCCATCCATATTGATTGTGGCGCCGAGCGGCTGAACGAAACTGGATATCCCCTTGCGGATATTCAGTCTTTTCTGCGCAGTCTCCAATGAAACGGGCAGTGAGGCACTGGATGATGAAGTACTAAAACCAATCCCCATTGCCGGCGCGAAGTTTTTAAGGAACCATACGTAGCTTTTCTTCGCCAAAAATTGGACCATTGAACCATATACCAGTGCAAGATGGATAAACAATGCAATCAGTACACAGACAAAGTACATGCCCAGCTGCCCAATCGCATCGAATCCGGCCTGGGTGAACGCTGTAGCCACCAGGCCGAAGGCGCCAATAGCTGCAAAGTATTTCATGATGGCCATGACAATCGTCAGTACCACGTCATTTGCCTGTTCGAACACCTTCACCAGCGTGCCGACCTTATCTTTGACCGTAATCATGGCAATACCGATGAATACGGCGAGCAGGATGATTTGGAGCATATTTTCTTCGGCCATGGCCTGAAAAATATTCCCCGGCACTAGATCGATGATGGTCTGGTCGACTGTCTGCTCTACGGCCTGACCGGTTTCCCCGCCTTCGAGTTCCGTTGAACGGTACTCGGATACTTCTTCCGATTCGAGAAGCTCGGACTGGCCGGTACCCGGATCCAGTACATTGGCGACTGTCATTGCGATCGTGATCGCTATGGCTGTTGTGATCAGATAAAATCCGATCGTCTTGATACCGAGACTGCCGAGTGTTTTCGGATCTCCGACATTATAGACACCTAAGACGATTGAGATAAAGACGATCGGCACCACCATCATGAAGATCATATTCAGGAACAGCTGGCCGACAACATTGAATATGTACTGGTCAATCCACTGTACCCATGCCTGATCCGACATCGTATTAAACACAGACCCTATCACAATACCCGCGATGAGACCAATGACAATATACAGGGTCATTCTATTCGTTTTCATAACATCCCCCTAAAATTTGAAAATAAAGAATCATTACTTATTATAAAGAGGACTTGCGGCTTTTGTAAATAAAATTTTTGTAACCGTTTACTCCCGTCCCCGATAATTTTTTTAGAAATTAACGATATTATACTTGATTGCATATATCACGGCCTGCGTCCGATCTGTCACTTCCAGCTTATTCAGAATATGACTGACATGAGTTTTGACTGTCTTTTCACTGACAAAAAGCGTCTCTCCAATCTCTTTGTTGGATTTCCCCCGGACGATTTCTTTCAGCACTTCAATCTCCCTTGCTGACAGTAAATTTTTTTCATGGGGCATATCCCCTCCCTGGTCGATGACTTCCAAAATATTCGGATGGATGACTTTTTCTCCCTGTATCACATTTTTAATGGCGCCGATCAGTTCTTCTGCCTCCATTTCCTTGATGATATAACCGTCAGCATCGGCGGCAAAGACTGGGCGGATATACTCTTCGCTTGTATAGCTTGACAGCACCAATACCTTGATTTCCGGGTATTCGGCTTTTATCCGCCGGGTCACTTCGATACCATCCATTTCCGGCATCACAAGATCGAGCAGCACCAGGTCGATCTCCGCCTGGTTTTCCTCCAGAAATTTTAAAGTCTCCTCGCCTGTGCCAAAATCTTCAACGACGTTGATATCTTCTGTAGTCGATAACAAAAATTTCATACCTTCCCTGACAATATGATGGTCATCCGTCATAATTATGTTATACATAAGCTTACTCTCCAATCGGTATTGTAACTGTTATCGTCGTGCCAAAACCTTTCCTTGACTCAATGTCAAGAGAACCGCCAAACTTCCGCACCCTTTCCCTCATGTTGTCCAGTCCATAACTGTTTTGGGAGTCTTTATCATCTTCAAAGCCGGCGCCTTTATCCGATATTCTTACCTTCAGATGGTCTGATTCAGAAATGATTGCAATGTCGGCCCTGCTGCTGCCCGCATGCTTCCTGATATTATTCAGCCCTTCCTGGAGCACTCTGTACAGGCTGATCTCCACCTCATCTTCAACATTATAGAAACCTGCAACATCTATATCCAGATCTATCCCCAGCAGCTCTGCGTAATTTTGAATCGCATTGATGATCCCATTCTCCAGACCAATGGGTTTGAGCTGCCAGATTAATGCTTTCATTTCATTCATGGCATGTTTGGACGTATTCTCAATGGAATTGAATGCATCCGAAACCTTTTCTTCATCATTCAAACCTTTGGCTGCATGTGATGTGATACCGATGGAAAACAGCATCTGATTTACAGAATCATGAAGATCCCTGGCCAGCCGCTGACGTTCCCTAATAATCATATTTTCCTGTTCCCGGGCGGTCAATTCCAGCCGTTTTAACGTGGACCCGATCTGGAATGCGACGGATTCAAGCAGGTCCAGTTCATCTTTATCATACTGCTCTCTCCCGGGACTCGCGATGTTGAGCAGTCCGAAGGATTCTTCACCGGAAATCAACGGCACTGTCGCATGATGCGTGATGCCATTATTCTCTCCAGGAAACGCTTTCTTCGCCTTTTCAAGCCTTGAACATACAAATATATTCGTTGCCTGCTCCAGCTCATTATTGTTATATTTAGTGACACACCAGCAGTTGCCATCACACAGGTGTTTATTGTTTTCCTTTTCGAGTGAAGGCGGCAGCCGGTAATGGGAGATAAGTTCGTGAGTGCCTTGCTGATTGATGAAAAACACCCATCCCGTTTCAAAATCCGTATGATCGATGAGCTCTCTCAGAGCCCCGTCAATCATCGTATTTCTATCCGTCTCTTCATTCAGGAACTCGGCAATATCTTTCAGAAGCTGCAGTTTACTCTTCATAATTAGCCTCTTTTCATACATACAACGTTAATCAAATTGTAAAATAATTGTCACCTGTAATTCGGTCAATCCTTCTATAATGATATAGTATGATTTATACTTAGGAAAGTACCAAGGAGGACTGACTTGAATCTGAACAGGCTGTATATGCAATTAATATTTCTGACTTCGCTTCTGGCGACAATGGGTTCACTTTATTTCAGTGAAATCAGACAATATGTACCCTGTGAAATGTGCTGGTACCAGCGGATCATCATGTACCCCATCGTACTCATTTCACTCATCGGCATCATACGTAAAGATCATGGGGCAATCATCTATACCCGGGCAATCAGTGTGATCGGTGTGATGATGGCCGGTTATCATTACTTGCTGCAGAAATCCATTATATTTGATGAAGGGGCCGTTTCATGTGAAGGTGTCTCCTGTACTGTACAGTACATCAACTGGTTTGGATTTATCACTATTCCATTTCTGGCTCTTACAGCATTCATCATTATATTAATTTTATCATTTATGGCAAAAACAATTAAAAAGGAGAATTTCTAAATGGGAAACAAAATATTTTACAGCATCATCGGCATTGTGGTTGTTGCGTTTGTCGGCGTATTCCTCTATATGAACAACAGTTCAAGTGAGCCGGAACAGCTCAGCGACTCCGGATACTATCCATATACCGACCTGGAAACAGACGAACTGTCCGGCCCGACGATAGACAAACTTGATGACGAAAATTATCATTACAATCAGACGCTGGATGAAGTGAATGCCATCGTCGACAACGGCGAAGATGAATTTGTCTATTTCTGGAGCCCGACATGCCGACACTGTGAAAATGCGACGCCATACCTCATCGATGCATTTGAAAATACCGGAGAAGAAGTTACACAGCTCAATGTCGACGAGTATGAACAAGCTTGGCAGGAATATCAGATTGAAGCGACACCGACACTCATCTATTTCGAAAATGGTGAGGAAGTGGACCGTCTCACCGGTGATCCCGGCAATGCCGAAGGTTACGAGGAATTCATCAATGCCATGGCTGGAGAAAACTAGATGCAGTTTGTAATTCATCAAAATTTCGATTCAATGACACTGGAAGATATATTAAAAGCACTCCATGTGCCAAAAAAAGAACTCCACTTTCTCCGGATGTCCAAAGACATTGAAATCAATGCTATCCCGTCCCCTTTAAACACTGAAGTTCACACAGGTGATAACATCCACCTGAAAGACGGTCACAGCGGAAGCAGCTATCAGCCAGGCAGCAGCCCATGCCAAATTATGTATGAGGACAAATATCTGGCAGTCCTCCTGAAACCTCAGGGGGTAAAGACCCACCCAAATGATTTTGATGAAACGGACACTCTGATGAATCATGCAGTGTTTACACTAAACACACCTTATCTTGAACCGGTTCACAGACTGGATCAGGAGACCAAAGGAGTGTTGCTTGTTGCCAAACACCCGCTCATAAAGAAAATGCTTGATCACATGCTGGCAGAAAGAGCGATAAGAAGAACATACATCGCCCGAGTCGATACGAAACGGCTGCCGGAACCACAGACCATCAATATGCCGGTTGCCAAAAACCCTAAAGAACGAAATAAGTATCATATTTCCAATAAAGGCAAGGCAGCCATTACACATATACTGGACGCCAAGGTAAACAGAGACTTCTGCGAGCTTGAAATCGAACTTGAAACCGGGAGAACCCACCAGATCAGAGTCCACCTCGAACATATCGGCATGCCGGTCATCGGCGATCCATTGTATGGCACATCGACGCTGCATGATTTACAGCTTTTCGCCTGCAAAATCGAATTCCAGCATCCAATACTCCAGACATATGTCCGCGTAGTATTGGACAAAGAAACATTGTAAAGCGGAACGGGATATCAATCCCGTTCCGCTTTTATACTTTCATTTTCAATTGTTCGACTGCGTTTTTCAGTATTTTCCTGCCTTGGACAGTGCCGATGGATTCCGGATGAAACTGGATGCCTTCCAATGAGTGAGTTTTATGCCGTATGCCCATAACTTCTCCTTCATGGTTTTCAGCTGTAATCTCCCATTCATCTGCCAGCGTCCGTTGATCGACAACCAGGGAATGATAATTCATGACAGCCGTATCCTGACGCACACCTGAAAATATGCCCGCCCCGGAATGCCTCAATTTCGAAATTTTACCGTGCATGAGTCTGGCTGCTCTTACAATCTCACTCCCGTGGGTATATGCAATTGTCTGATGGCCAAGACAGACGCCGAATATAGGTACAATGCCTTTGAACCTGTCAATGACTTCCAAAGTTGTCCCGGTGTCTTTTGGAGTGCCCGGACCGGGGGACAGGAAAATCAGATCCGGCGCCAGCCTTTCAATTTCTTCAATGGTCACATGCGTATTCCTTCTCACTGCGATGTCATATCCGAGCTCCCCCAGATACTGTACGATATTGAATGTAAAGGAGTCGTAATGGTCTATCATATATATCATCACTGTCCGCCTTTCGCCGGTTCTGCAGCTGCTTCTGCGCCAAATATGGTCTCAGTGATTTGAACAGTCTTTTCCAGTGCGCTTGCCTTATTCACCGTTTCCTGATATTCCGACTCGGGGTCAGAATCGGCAACCACCCCGGCCCCGGCCTGTATATATAAACTGCCTTCTGAAAGTGTCATCGTACGGATAGTGATGCAGGAATCCATGTTGCCGTCAAATCCCAGATACAAAATACTGCCGCCATACAAATTCCTCGGCGTCGGTTCCAATTCTCTCAAAATCTGCATTGCCCTTACTTTCGGGGCACCGGACAGCGTGCCTGCCGGGAAAGAGGATATGAATGCATCGATTGGAGAAACATCCTCTCTGAGCGTACCGTTTACTTTACTAATGATATGCATCACTTTTGAAAACCGGCCAATCACCATATATTCACTGACTTCGACCGTGCCGAACGCTGATACTCTGCCGATATCATTTCTGGCAAGATCCACCAGCATGCGGTGTTCCGAAATCTCTTTTTCGTCATTCAACAGCTCTTCAGCCAGTCTGTCATCCTCTGCCTGTGTAGTCCCCCGTTTCCTGGTCCCGGCGATTGGATGGGCCTCAAGACGATTATCCTGCACCTGCAGCAGCCGTTCCGGTGAACTGCCGATGACCTCAACACCATTAAATTTCAAATAATACATGTAGGGCGACGGATTGACATGCCGCAATACCCTGTAAAGTTCAAAACCGTTTCTGTCCGTCTTTGTCTCAAATCGCTGGGAAAGCACAGCTTGCAAAATATCCCCGGCTTCTATATGCGTTTTAATTTTTAAAACGTCATTCTTAAATTTTTCTTTCTCATAATTACTTTTGAATTTTATTTCCCTGTTTACTTCTAAATTCCCTGGGAGCATCAGATCGGTTAAAGTGATCTGTCCTGCGAGTCTTTGCCTTATATCTGCAATGATACGTCTGGAATCTGTATATACTGCCTCCAGGTCAGCATCTGCATCCGTTTGTGCGAAATTTAAAACGGTGACTTCCTTCGATCTGTGATTGTAAGCAAGCAGTGTCCGGCAGAATAACAGATGATAATCCGGCAGTGAGCCGCCTTCATCGGCCGGCGGGGGGACCGGCTCATAATCAGATATCGAATCGTAACTGATATAGCCGACCGCGCCGCCCCTGAATGGAATATCAATATCAGGGATGCTCACATCAAGCATTTTAACAACGTAGTCAAATGCTTCCTGAAACGTATGTTTTGTTATTTTTTTTGTTTTTTCCAAATCTTTGATTATGAAACTGCCATGCTGTCCTTCAATTTCAACCATCGGGTTCAAGCCTATAAATGAGAAGTTGGACCACGGGGAATCAGGCTCTTTTGATTCCAGCATATATACCGCTTCTTCCTTTAATGCATGAAACATATGAACCGGCGTCAGTATATCTGTATAAAAAGTTTCAACAACCGGAATGGTTCTGTGTTTCTCTGCATCCATTGCAAATTGTTCATACGTGGTCATATCGTCACCTCATTTATTCTAGTTAAAATACATGTGATTATTCTAAATAATTCAGAAAATAAAGTCAAATAAATATTAAAAACACCTGGATACATATCACTCGGAATGTATCCAGGCGGCTTCATCACACTGTCCAATTATTTTTTTCTTTTAAACCTGTTTCTGACTTTCAGCAGCAGTTCATTTTCCTTTTGCACCTGCTGTTCCCTGCCGCAGCTTTCGGAACGTCTCATCAATTCTTCCTGTGCACTGACCGGTGGGTGTGAGTTTCTGACATATTCATATGAACCATCCGGTTTTTGACTGCGCGCTTTAATATTATCCATGAGATAAAGCCGGTTGATTGACTTCAATTCCTCAATGATCCGCCTGTCATAGATCGGGAACAGAATCTCTACACGCTTGATCATATTTCTTGTCATCATATCGGCGCTGGACAGATACATTTTTTCTTCACCATTATGATTGAAGTAGTAGATCCTGGAGTGCTCCAGAAATCTGCCCACGATACTGATGACACGTATATTATCGCTGACACCTTCAATTCCGGGCTTCATACAGCAGATGCCTCTGATGATCAGATCAATTTTAACGCCTTCCTGGGATGCCTGAAGCAGTTTATTGATGATTTTCTTATCTGTAAGAGAATTCATTTTCGCAAATATATATCCGTTGCCGTACTTTTTGTGAATTTCAATTTCATCATCTATCGATTCCCCGAACAGATCACGGATTTCAAATGGGGCCACATGGAGGGCATTGTATTCCGGTTTCAATGAGTAGCCGCTTAAATAGTTAAAGAAGTTAATTGCATCACTCCCGATTTGCGGGTCGGTTGTAATGATACCCATATCTGTATACTGCTCTGCTGTTGAATCATTATAATTCCCGGTGCCGAGGTGTACAAATCTCACCAGTCTGCCCTTCACTCTTTTAACGACTAAAGTGATTTTACTGTGCGTCTTCAGATAATGCATCCCGTAGATGACATGACATCCTGCATCCTCAAGTTCCTTTGCCCATTGCACGTTGTTTTCTTCATCAAAACGTGCCTTCAGCTCCAGCAGGACAGTGACCTGTTTGCCATTTTCCGCAGCGGTTTTCAGCGCATCGATGATCGGTGAATCGCTGGAGACACGATACAGTGTCTGTTTAATTGCAAGCACATCCGGATCCTCCGCTGCTTCCTGCATGAATTCAACAACCGGTGTGAAAGTTTCAAACGGATGGTGGAAGAATATATCCTCTTTCATCGCCTTGTTATACACATTTTCAGATCCGAGGAATTTAGGTTCCTGGGGTGTAAATGGTTTATACACAAGATTTGGTAAGTCCGTTTTTAACCGTGAACTGAGTTCAAACAGGAAAGTCAAATCCAGCGGCCCGTCAAATTTATAGACATCTTCTTCATGAAGGTCCAGTTCAGTTCTCAAAAATGAACCGTTGATCATACTGTTTTTGCTGATATCAATTTCCAGTCTGACCGCAGCACCTTTAGTCCGTTCCTTAAGGAATCTTTCTATTTCAATCAGAAGATCTGCGGCCCCCTCCTCATGAATAGTCAGATCGGCATTACGTGTAATTCTGAAGGGAAAGGTACGATCGATACGAAAACCCTTAAACAACTTCTCTACGTGTTCTTCTATAATATCTTCGGTGAGGATAAAATATGTGTCCTTACCCTCTTTGATCTCATAGAAGCGTTTGATGACAGTCGGCAGCTGGACAATGGCGGTCCGGTCCCCCAGTTCATTCGACAGGTTGACAAAAATATTTATCTTTTTGTTCATCAATTTTGGAAATGGGCGGTAGGCATCAATGCCAAGCGGTGTGAGCGAAGGATATATTTGTTCATCAAACAGCGTTTCGATTTCCGCCTGCATTGATTCTGATAATTGATTGGGCCGTCTCAGGTAGATATTATATGCTTCCAGTTCCTGCATCAGTTGGTGATAATAGTCATATTGAACTTCTGAGTTTGCCCTGTTTAATTCTCCAATCCCTTTGAGCTGTTCCTTTGGGGTCAGCTGTGTTTTGGTGTCCGGTTCATGATAATTCATCTTAACCTGGTCCTTCAGTCCGGCCACACGGACCATGATGAATTCATCCAGGTTTGAGCTTGTTATGGCCAGGAACTTCAGTTGCTCAAGCAGGGGATTATTACTGTCCGCCGCTTCTTCAATGACTCTGTAGTTGAACCTGAGCCAGCTAAGCTCACGATTATTATAGTACTCCGGATTATTCAGTTTATAAGCCATAACACTCCTCCTTACACTGTATATTATACACTTTGAATGTTAAGCTTCTGTAAATTTCACCTCCAGATCTGTACCGATGATTTTTTCTATGTGTTTCTTTTGACGATTTGCCTGATATTCTTCGGCAATGGGATCCCCTTTATACTTCACATTCAGCACAAAATTATCGTCTGCCTTTTCCATATAGAGCTCTGCTACTACGCCCGTATCAGAAACATTCAGTGCATTGGAGAATTTCAGAATGCTGCCGAGCACCTGAATGGTTTTTATCTCATCGCTGCCGAACCATCCGGATTCCTTTGCATAAAACTGCAGCAGTGTCTTGTTCTTAAAGCTGGCAAGCAGTCCCAGCCGGACTCTGTCTTTATGGACAATACCGTTGATGTTGCTGTTGGTAATCAGATAATAGGTGTGCTGACTGGTGGCATCCCGGTCGATGAATTCCCCCAGATAAAAGATGTAGGCAGCACTCATCATCAGATGCTTCTCATGTTTTTGGAAACTGATGAAGTCAAATTTCTCCAGTTCATGGTAAACGCGTTCTGCAATTTCAGTACGCCTTGCTCCGGCAGATTCATTAATATGAAAATTATTGGCAAGCTCTCTTAGGGAAGTTGAGAATATTTTAAATTTGTTAAAAGCATCCGGATTTTCCTTTGAAATGATAGACATCGCCAGTCCTTCCCTCAGGCCCTTGCGGCTGAATTTAAATTCTTGAGCCTTAACAGTGCTGTATAAGCTTTTAAAGACAATCGATGCCGGCAGAATGATATCACTGCGATCTTTACTCAACCCGTCTATATCATCCAGATCATCCTCATCTGTATCCTTGAGCAGTTTATATACATCTTTCAAATCGCTTTCCTTCATTGAAAATCCATGGACACCTGCAATCGGATAATTGATGGATGACTGGTGGATTCTGGCAATGCTTCTGGCGCTCCCCCCGATGGCTATGATAGGCACCTTGCGCTTTGGCAGCCATTTGACGCTGTTCAACTGCTCCCTGACGTATTTTTCAGTAGCAGCTATTGCTTTTTTATCATTATGCTTTCTGTCCTTAAAAAACATATTATGGAGCGTCACAGCGCCGAACGGCAGACTGACGGAGTGCATGAGATCCTTATCTTCAAAATAGGTGATCTCGGTGCTTCCGCCCCCAATGTCTATTGTGACAGCATCCATGTTACTGATGGTGTGCACAACAGCGTGGTAACCGTAGTAAGCCTCTTCGTCCCCCGTGATCACCTTGATGTTTATGCCAAGTTCATGCTTTACCCTTTCCAGGATTTCATCCACGTTGATCGATTGTCTAATGGCAGATGTCGCTACAGGATAAACATCCTCTACCCCATATTTTTCTGAAATCTGCTTGAAACTTTTGAGAATGGAAAGCAGCCTGTCGACCCCTTCTGTCTCCATCACGTCCTCACTGTCCAGAAAACTCTCAAGTCTGGCCGGCGCCTTGATATTCTGCAGCTCCTTAAGCCCAGTCTTTGCTTCATACTCAAACAGGACCAGCCGAATTGTATTGGAGCCGATATCTACTAGACCGATTCTTTTCATAAATTACTCCTTAATCTTTGGATTCGATCATATCTTCAGGATTGACCCACGCATCAAACTGTTCTGAGGTCAGCTGTCCGGATTCAACTGCTGATTCTTTTAATGTAATGCCTTTTTCATGTGCATTTTTAGCGATTTTGGCAGCATTTTCATAACCGATATGCGGATTCAATGCAGTAACCAGCATCAATGAATTATTAAGGAATCCTTCAATATTTTCTTCAATTGGTTCTATGCCTGTGGCACAATTCTCATTGAAAGTGTCCATGCCGTCTGCCAGAAGGCGGATGGACTGAAGGGTATTATAGAAAATAACCGGCTTGAATACATTCAGCTCAAAATTACCCTGGGAAGCTGCAAACCCTACCGTTGCATCGTTGCCGAAAACTTGGGAGGCCACCATTGTCAGCATTTCTGACTGTGTCGGATTCACTTTACCGGGCATGATTGAAGATCCGGGTTCGTTTGCCGGAATTTCTATTTCAGCAATACCGGCCCTCGGACCGGAAGACAGCCATCTGACATCATTCGCAATTTTCATCAGGTCAGCCCCCAATGCTTTCAATGCACCGTGCAGGTAAACCACTTCATCATGTGAAGTCAGCGCATGGAATTTATTCGGAGAAGATACAAATTCAAGTCCGGTCTGCTTTGAAATCTCCTCAGCTGCACGCCCGCCAAATTCAGGATGGGCATTAATGCCTGTACCTACGGCAGTGCCGCCGATTGCCAGGTTTTTAAGCTGCTGCTTCGATTCATCGACAAGCGTCTCACATTTTTCAAGCATATATCTCCAGCCGCTGATTTCCTGCCCGAGTGTCAGCGGTGTGGCATCCTGAAGATGTGTTCTGCCAATCTTGATGATCGCTTGGAATTTTTCTTCCTTTTGCTCGAAGGTTGCTCTGAGAGCTTTCAGCGCTGGCACCAGTTTGGCTTCAACAGACTGCAGAAGTGCGATGTGCATTGCGGTTGGATACGTGTCGTTAGAACTTTGTGATTTATTGACGTCGTCATTCGGATGGACTTTTTCTCCGCTATTCTGATTATCCAGGTATTCGTTGGCCACGTAGCTGACCACTTCGTTGACGTTCATATTGCTTTGCGTGCCGCTGCCAGTCTGCCAGACGACAAGAGGGAAATGTTCATCCAGTTCTCTGTTAATGATTTTGTCACATGCGAATATGATCGCTTCTTTTTTATCATCGGAAAGCTTTCCCAGTGCATTGTTCGAAACAGCTGCAGCTTTTTTAAGATGGGCAAATGCCGACACCACTTCCATCGGCATTGTCTCCTGGCCGACCGGGAAATTCTGTCTGCTTCTTTCCGTCTGTGCCGCCCAATATTTATCAGCGGGTACTTTGATTTCACCAATAGTATCTTTTTCGATTCTGTATGACAATTAAAAAACCTCCTGAAAAATTAGTATTCATGGAATATTTTATACTAATTTAGAGGAGGATTCATCTCTTATTCATGATTTTTAATTTCTGCTTCCTTTTCAGTACCTGAGTTTTCATCAGGGGGAATCGATAATATAACCGTCAGTTTCCCTTTTCGTCTCTATTACGCCTGAATCTAAGCGAATTCTGAAGTATAGTATTCTGCGATATCCGGATCGAGTCTCGAAGCTGCTGCACTGTCAAGCACAACAGTGACCATGCGGTGCTGTTTCACCTTGGAAAAAGCTTCCGAGCCATTCTCTGCAGCATCATATAAGTCCCTTACAGCTTTAGCTTTATCTTCACCGGCTGCCACGAGTATCAACTCCCTGGCAGCAAATAAAAGCTCATCATCACCGCTGCCGCTATATCCGACACCGCCGTTGGCCCCGATGTTCAACAGTGCAAGATTTACTTGTTTTTTGCCGCCCAGGATGCTGCTGAGCTGTTCTGAAGTGCCGCGTGTCTTCAGCTGATTTTTCGGAATATCCAGATGATTAAAGATATCAGCATCACCATTACTGTTAACAGTTGCGATATAAACCTGTGAAAAATCTGCCGGATGCTGTGTCACTTCCCCTGCAAATTTTTCATATGTCCAGTCCAGATCCTTATTCAGTTCAAGTGCCAGAATACTTTCAGGGTTGTTATGCACTTGTTTCCTTAAAATATCACCCGTGTATATGCTGAGCAGCTCATCGTCATTAAAAATTTTGAAATTCATAGCCATGGTGATTCCTCCTAATTTTCTCACTGTCAGTTCTATTGTACCCTCAAGATGAAGGTTTCTAACAATAAATTTCCCGCATACAGCTTTTTTCTTTCAGCCGTTTGGTTTATAATGGAATTAAGCATGATTACAGGAGGCGCAGTTTATGAAAGCATTTCTTATACTTATGGTGTGTATCTCATTCCTGACTTCGATTCTGACCGCTTGCCGCGAATCCGAATATGGTTACAAAGACAACGGAGAAAAGAGACTGAATTAATCATTGATATGATCGTTCTATAAAAAGGTACATAACAGTTATGTGCCTTTTTTTTACTGTCCCAGGTAGCCCTGCTTCTTAATCACTGCGTCCACATCCAGACGCTGTTTTTTTCTTAACATTGGAATGACCTGATCGCTCCACGTATCATCACGTTCACCGTCTGTACGCGCTTTATAGTATTCGCTGATTCTCTGATCATACGCTTCAATGCTCTCCTCCGCCGCTTCAAAAGGCATATATGTGTTTTCCTGGTAAACCGCATCAAAAGGCAGGCGTTCTTTCCTGCTTCCTTCATGGTCAGGTACACCAGTCACCATGCCAAACAGAGGTACGACACCTTCAGGAAGTTCCAGAATTTCAATCACTCTGGCCATATCATTCCTGAGTGAACCGATATAGCATATCCCAAGCCCCATACTTTCTGCAGCTATCGCCAGATTCTGGGCTGCAAGTGTTGCATCAACGATACCGACGACAAGCTGTTCAGTCTTGTCATATTGGATCGGCAGCCCTTTTTTCTCCGACAGCATCCTGTGCCTGTAATAATCCATCAGAAAAACAAACAGGTGTCCGTTATTTTCCACATATGGCTGCGTACTGACTTCTTTGAGCGCCGCCTTTTTTTGCGGGTCTGTAACACCCATAATCGTATAAGCCTGCACATAGCTGGATGTGCTTGCACTCTGAGCGCTGGCCACCAGTTCCTTTACGGTTTCCCGCTCAAGCGGCTCATCCTTGAATTTTCTGATTGATCGATGGTTCTTCAGCAGGTTGATTGTTTCGTTCATTGTGTGCCTCCTCCTAATGTAGTTTCGGATAGCCCTGCTGCCTCAAGGATTCAAAGAGCAGTATTGCAGCAGTGTTTGCCAGGTTTAAGGACCTTATTTTATCGTTGATTGGTACTCTTAACGCAGTATCTGCATATCTCTCTTTCATCCACTCCGGCAGCCCGGATGTTTCTCTGCCAAAGACAAAATAATGATTTTCTTCAGCATCACTGAAATCCATTTCTGTATGGTATTTTTCTGCAAACTTGGTAATCATATAATAGTTACCTGATGTCTTTTCAATAAATTCCTCTGCATTGTCGTAATATCTGATATCCATATTGTGCCAATAATCGAGTCCGGCTCTTTTCAGCATCTTATCATCAGTGGAAAAGCCGAGCGGTTTGATCAGATGAAGTGTTGTGTCTGTACCTGCACAGGTTCTGCCGATATTCCCGGTGTTCGTAGGAATCTCCGGCTGGTACAGTACGATATGATTTGTCATTTCCATTTCTCCCCTAAACTGCTTCCTGGACGCCTTTAAGCATTTCACGCTTCACTTCTTCGTCCGCTTCTATTATATATCTTTCATTGATATATTCAAGTGCCTCAGACTGCAGGATACGTCCGATGGCCCAATACGCGGTGCCTTTTATGACAGGTCTTTGATCATTTTCAGCCACCCGCTTCAATACATCGATTGAGTCTCTTTCTTTATAATGTGCCAGGGCAATGATTGCATTTCTCTGGATCGGTTTCTTGCCCCTCCAGACACCGGCAAGGTGACCATAGGTCCCCTTGAAATCCTTGTTCGAAATCTCAAGCAGACCTGTCAGTTCCGGTTTCAATACTTCCGGCTCCAATTCAATGTCTGCATGATGATCGGTATTGATGCCTTTATTTCTTGGGCATACCTGCTGGCACGTGTCGCAGCCGTACAACCGGTTGCCGATCTTGCTGCGGTATTCATCAGGGAGAAACCCTTTGGTTTGAGTCTGGAAGGATATGCATTTCTGTGAATCCAGCTGCCCATTGCCCATAAGGGCTCCTGTCGGACAGCGGTCCACACATAAATTACAATCCCCGCATGAATCAATCAGTTCCTCATCCGGGGGGAATGGAAAACTGGTAATCATTTCACCCAGATAGGAATATGTACCCAGGTTCGGGTTGATCACAAATCCATTCTTTCCGATGTAGCCAAGGCCGCTCCGCCTGGCGACCTCCCTGTCACTCAACACGCCGGTATCGACCATGGATCTGGTTTCAACGCGAGGATCCAGTTCCCTGATATACGCTTCAAGTTTGGACAGCCGCTGGTTCAAAAGCGTATGATAGTCCACCCCCCATGATGCTCTTGCAAATAACCCCCTGCGCTCCCCTTTCCTGCTCTTCGGTGCGTCCGGCATCTTATTCGGATACCCCACTGCGATCGAAATGATACTTTCAGCTGAGTCCAAAGATAGCTCCGGTTCTGTCCGCTCTGCTGCCGTGCCTTTTTCAAAACCGGAAGCATAGCCTCTTTTATGATAGTCGATCAATTTCTCCTTGAACTCCAAAAAAGGTTCAGCATGGGTGAATCCAATCTCATCGATACCGATTGAATATGCATAATCCACCACTTTTTTCTTAAATTCATGACGATCCATTTTTTATCCCTCCCTTCAGTTAAAAAATGCGTGATTCTCATATATTAAAATAAAAAACACTTACGCAATTAATGTTCCCGATAATCGCAGATACGTCTCTGCCAATTATTATATTATATATCAGGATTCCCTTTTCTGACAAACAGAAATAAGGAGAGGGGCCGCCAGAGGTCCCTCTCCTTATTTAATCCATCCCGGATTATTTGATACAATCCTGCATTGCCTTGCGAATACGCGGCGGAATCATGACTACTGAAGCATCGAGGTCTTCAGGCCGGAATGTTTTATCAATGCATTCCTCCCAATACCTTACATGTTTGCTGTCCATTGGCGTATCATCGTCATCCAGTTCGTGTCCACTTTCATCCTGAACGCTGTACCAGTAAAGATATTCGTGTTTGCCTACCTGCTCCCTGAAGATGGTTTCAACAAACATCTTTTCACCTTCAAGCGTCATCAGAACATCATCCATATGCTCCTGCATATAAGTGATCCACTCGTCTACACGCTCGCTCTTGCCTTCTTTTACTCTAAACTTAGTAAGTTCGACCTTCATATGTCTGCCCCCTCACCTTTTACATAGCACATCTATATTAACCCATTTATGACTTAATTGAAACACCATAATGATCTGCTGCAGATCAAAGGTATGGGATAGAGTGCCTGAACAACACGATTGATATTAACATCATTCATACTCGTTTAGCAAGCGCTTTTTTAAATTTTTCAATATGCCTCTCCTGCAGCCATTGATTATGATTCATCATTACCGTTGTGCTTACTTACATTCTTCAGGTGATAGACAATTCTCTTCAGGCTTTTGCTACGTCCGTTTTAAAATTTCTGCAATCCGGCTCCTGGCTCTCATCCCTTCTTTTATCGGTGACAACGGAAAATTATGATTCATCATTGGGTACTCGCAGTAGTTATAAGGCGCTTTACTATCTTCGAGTCTTGACTGAAGCTCCCGCACATCAGGCAGACAGATTTCGCGGGTACCCACAAAGATTGAAATACAGGGCAATCCATTAACAGACCCATACACAGGAGAGACTTTATAATCATCCGGGGCAGCGTTACCCGCCCACATACTGCCGATTTTACTTAAATTTTTCCTTCCGAGCATGGGATCTTTACGCTGATACTCAGGTATCGCTGGATGGCTTAATGTGGCATCAAGCCAGGGTGATATTAATATGAGTGCCTTTGGCAGCGGCTTTGCTTCATTACGCAGCATCTGAGTGAAACCGAGCGATAATCCGCCGCCGGCGGAATCCCCCATTATGACCAGGTCGCCCTCTGTGTTATCGAACTGCTGCTCATATAATGCTTCTATGAGTGCATACGCTTCTTCATGGCTGAATTCCGGCGCCTTGGGATATATTGGAACGAGGAATACCATCCCTGTCTCCTGCACGAGCCTGTCCAGAAACCACCAGTGAAACGGCTGCGGCTGGTTGATATATCCTCCGCCATGGAGATAAAGAACTCTTCTGTCTGAAATTTTTTCATCAGGTATTATTTTAAATATTTTCATGCCGCGAATATAGAAAAATTCACTTCTGGAATCAATAATCATGCCATTTGGAATGTGATATTCCCTGCGGTTGCTTTTAATCTGTTTGCGGATAAACTTCTGATCAATCTTTTCAGGCAGTATATTAGCGGTCTTAACCATCATTTCAGCAAGACGGCTGCCTAAACTCCTTTGCTGGATATGTTTGGTATGTAATGCAAAAATGATAGCGCCTGCCAATGAGACCGACAAACCTAAAACATTCAATTTCGTAAAACTTTTCATTGCCGTCACACTCCTCAGTGTTTAATAACCATTAAGAGGCGCATATAAACAAAAAAGAGCCATATCCCTTTCATTTAAGAGACATGGCTCACCCAATTATATTAACCTTCAGCTTTCGCGCCGAATTGGAGTTCCAGGTTCGCTTTCACATCTTTACTGACAAGAACACCGCCGGTTTCAAGCTGGGCATTCCAGGTCAGACCAAATTCTTCACGGTCGATAGTGAATTCGGATTCGAAACCGTAAACCTCTTCACCGCTCATCGGGCTCACGCCTTTACCGTTATAAACGAGTTCAAAAGTTTTTTCTTTAGTGACTCCAGCCATCGTAACATCACCGGTCACTTTAATTGTACTGCCTGATCTTTCTACACTGTTGGAAGTGAAAGTGATTTTCGGGTTATTTTCAGTGTCAAAGAAATCTGCGGATCTTAAGTGATTATCGCGATCTTCCTGACCGGTATTAATGCTTGAAACGTCAATTTCAGCTGTTACTTTAGCATCTGAAAAATTTTCAAGATCGTTTGTATCCACTTCAAACGTAAAATCCTCGAATTCACCTTTTACTTTAGAAACCATCATGTGTTTTATCTGGAAAGCGACTTCTGAGTGGACTGCATCTGATACGTAAACTGTCATAGTTAAAAAACCTCCTGAAATTAATGTCTCGATTTCGAGATAATACAATAATACATCACTTATTTACTTTTTGCAACCACCAAACTTTAAATAAGTATATTGTGGATTACATTTCTGTTTACCCATTTTCAATCAAATAATTCATACTTGACAGAAAATTATATATCATTTAATGTGATATTAATTTAATAAACGAAATTCTTATCCAGAGAGGCGGAGGGACTGGCCCGACGAAACCTCAGCAGCGGATTGTCTGGCAATACCGTGCTAATTCCAGGAGCAGCAGCTCAAAGATGAGAAGCAGGATAACAAACTCCACTTTTCTTCTTAACGGATAGAGTGGAGTTTATTTCATCAGACTTTTATTTAAAGAAAGAGGGAATATAATGGCAAATTCGACAGTTAAAGCACCATTCAGAGCAGATCACGTCGGGAGCCTGCTCCGCCCCGACAGTATCCACAAAGCGCGCAGGGAATATAAGGCAGATAAAATTTCATATGAGCGGCTTAGATCCATAGAAACAGAAGAAATTAAAAATGCGGTGGATAAACAGATAGAAGCCGGTCTGAAAGCTGTCACAGACGGGGAATTCAGAAGACGCTTCTGGCATACGGACTTTCTGGAACATCTCGGCGGCGTTGAAGGATATGTGCCGGAAACCGGTTTTGCATTTAAAGGTGAAGAAACAGAGCGGTATGATGTACGGGTGACGGGGAAAATCCACTTCGATGAAAACCACCCCCATGTAAAGGACTTTATAGAATTCAAGGACATCGTCGGTGACCGTGCTGTAGCGAAACAGACAATTCCGAGTCCGAACCAGCTGTTTAACGCCGGTATCCGCAATACTGACATTTATCCCGATATCGAAGAATATGCAGACGATGTTATTGCTGCATACAAAGATGCCGTTAAAGCGTTTTATAACGCCGGATGCAGGTATCTGCAGTTTGACGATGTTTACATTGCAGGGCTCAATGCACCGGAGATTCCATTCAATGATTCCGGTTATGACCGGGAGAAGCTGATAGAACTCGCGCTCAGAGTCGCCAACGGGGTACTTGAAGAAAAACCGGCAGATCTCGTGATTACCACCCACCTGTGCAGAGGCAATTACCGTTCCAAATGGGCGTTCGAAGGAAGTTATGCAAAAATTGCCCCAGTGCTTTTTGCTAAAGAACAAGTAGACGGCTTCTTTTTGGAATATGACGACGATCGTTCTGGAGATTTTGACCCGCTTTCCTACATTCCGCAAGGAGCGCCCAAAGTTGTACTGGGCCTTTTCACTTCAAAACATGGTGATTTAGAGGATAAGGAAACAATCAAAGAAAGAATCGAAGAAGCCTCCAAATACATCCCTAAAGATCAATTATGTCTAAGCCCGCAATGCGGGTTCGCTTCAACCCATCATGGCAACATTCTTACAGAAGATGAACAATGGGCAAAACTGAAATATATCGCAGACCTTTCAGAAGAGATGTTTGGGGAATAATCATTGGTGAAAGGACTGATCAGACGGATCGGTCCTTTTCGTTATTTATGAGATTCACAATACACTGCGGCTGAAAACTGACATCTGACAGAATAACATGTTAGTATACATTAATTCTCTTTTTCAAAGTAGTGTGTCTAATATTCTCCATATATTTAAATCATATGAAACGCCTTAAATTATGTGTATAATTAAACTGAATTTAAAGTAAACGGAGAGGATTTAATGAAGGTGAAAACTTTATCAGCGATGACTGAAAAAGGGATGGATAAAAAGATCAACGAGTTTATGTATGAAAATGGCCAGGCTGAAATCATCGATATTAAATTTTCTGCAGGCAACACTTTTGCTGTATTAATCATCTATAAGGACTGAGAAGAGAAAAGACATCCAAATCAAAATGATTTGGATGTCTTTTCTTATCACAAATTTTAGAGATGGAACCGTCTGCCAAGCTGAGTGAGAAAGGACTGCTGGGCAAATAACAACATTACTGCGATGGCAGCAAATGCATACGCTGCTGCCAGTGCACTCGGCCATAATACCGTTACAATACCGGCCGCAATCAGTATGGAAGGCAGGAAACCAAGCCCAATCGTAATAATCAGAAAGCTGAAATAACTGCTCCATTTTATGCGTTTTGCCAGCACAATACCGGTAATCATGATCATGCCTGAAATGATAAGTAAAGGCAACACGTAATTTACAGACCATGTCAGCAGACCCGATCTTGAGTCGATGAGCAGAAGCAGCAGTGTCAGACTTACTATCTGTATCACAATCTTGCTTCCAAGATGTGACTTTGACAGTATCGTATGATTAAAGGAAACGATAAAATAGGTAACCGATCCGGCAACGTAAAATATCCATAAATAATGTGGCATCACCGATATATTGATAAAAAGACAAGTCATAATTATAAAAAAGCCTGCCAGGATTGCAAAGCGCGGTGCTCTTCTAAAACCGAATTTCATCCCCTTATAGGATGGGTACCGGTATTCTCTGTCAGTATCATTGTCTGAAAGCTGTGTCTGGCATAGCGGGCATTTGGCCTGTCTGGTCCATGTACTGCATTCTGCACATTTAATCATTCGTTTCCCCCCACTCATTGGAATACACTTCGATTTTTGCCCCGGTCTGTTTTGTCAGCTCATTGAAGAACCCCCGAACGATGTCCGTCTCTTCAATTGACTGGGAAAATGTAATCGTCAATACATTATTAATAGTTGCAACGCCACATCCTACCGGACTTTTCCTGGTTGTATAAATCGCCATTTCCATCCGCTCAATGTAGTTTTTCATAGATTCAGACAACATAACATTCCCCATATTTGTCATTGTCATTGTCTTTGTCCTCTCACCGATATAATTAAAACCATACCGCATTGCAGGATACTTTAAAAATACCGGTATACCTCTTGTAAAGAAGCTGTTCTGCAGATAGACATGCTGATTGATACTCTTTTGAAGCGACTTCCTCCCGGTGCGTCTTATCATTTCTATATTCACTTTATCTACAATGTCTGGAAAATGCATTTTATCATTATAAGTGACGCCTATATTCGCAACAGAGAAAAAATTTCTTAAAGTGTCGGATGGAAACTGTCTTCTCAGATTGACCGGGATGGCTACTGTTATATGTTTATTATCGAATTTTTTTGTTTGAATTTTTACACCTACAGTATGAATCATAAGCGCTGCAAGGTATCCTGTCAATGTAGTACCAAGATTTTTTGCATAATCGTTCACCTTTGCCGCATCCATCACACCGTGGATCATATTGATACCAGCGGACCTGAACTCCGTTCCTTTTATCTGGTACGCCGGGGAATTTTCATTCCTGAAGACATTTCTCTCTTTTTTATCCGCGTAGATATGAAAGCTGTCCTCTGTCTCTTTACTGCTTGGATGATCTTCCGGCAGCAGGATGAAACCATCGTCAGACACATCTCTTTTTTTGTACAGCAGATATTGATACACAAGGGTTTTTAAAAATTCTAATGCCCCGGTACCGTCTGTCAGTGAATGAAAAACTTCCAACGAGACCTTTTTGTGATAATACAATACTCTGAGAAGATAGCCGTCATTTTCAGAAGGTTTAATCGGTGCGCATGGGTAATTGGATTCTTCCCGTACAAAGAGCGGTGCATCGTTTTTCTCCATATAATCCCAGAACAATCCTTTCTTTACACGGACAGTCAATGTCGGAAATCTTGGAATGATGGCATTAAGCGCTTCCTGTAGCACTGGAGGTTCGACCTCCTCTGTGAGAAGCATCGAAATCCTGTATACATATGAATTTTCTGCATTGGATACTGCATGAAAAATTTTGCCTGTATTATCTATACGGTACCAGCTGTCCATACTCCACCCCCTGAAGAAATATTATGTCCTATTATGACATAATAATCGCCAAAAGACTTTTTTTGAATCATTTATGTATCAGTGACCATAGGACCTATGATCACCCTAACGTTTCTTATCTTCTTTTCAAAATGTCTTTAACGGCCTTTACTATATCTTTAGGCTCTTTCTTCCTGCTGTCCGTAATGTTTCTCTCCTTTCTGAATTGATATGTCATCTGCTCCCTCGATTAAAAGTACAAAAAAGGCAGCCAGAAAACTATATCTGACTGCCTTCAAAAATTTTATTGTTGAAATCAATTTAATAGTTCTATAAAGTACCACCGGTCGGGTTCGAACCGACACTCCCGCAAAGGGAATTGGATTTTGAGTCCAACGCGTCTGCCAATTCCGCCACGGTGGCATGACATTATCAAAGTAAATATAAATAAGATGGAGCGGAAGATAGGATTTGAACCCATGTCTTGCTTCAGGAAGAAGCATGTTCTAAACACTAAACTACTTCCGCGTTATTATAATGGAGGCGCCAACCGGATTCGAACCGGTGATAAAGGATTTGCAGTCCTCGGCCTTGCCCCTTGGCTATGGCGCCTTCAAACTGGGCTAGCAGGATTCGAACCTACGCATAATGAGACCAAAACCCATTGCCTTACCACTTGGCTATAGCCCAATAAATGGGGCGGCTGATGGGAATCGAACCCACGGGTGCCGGAGCCACAATCCGGTGCGTTAACCACTTCGCCACAACCGCCATGGCAGGGGTAGTAGGAATCGAACCCACATCGAAGGTTTTGGAGACCTCTATTTTGCCATTAAACTATACCCCTATAAATGGAGGAGGAGAGATTCGAACTCCCGAACCCGAAGGAGCGGATTTACAGTCCGCCGCGTTTAACCACTTCGCTACTCCTCCACTGGATAAAAATGGTGCCGGCCAGAGGAATTGAACCCCTAACCTACTGATTACAAATCAGTTGCTCTGCCAATTGAGCTAGGCCGGCTAAACTGGAAAATGGTGGTTCAGGACGGAATCGAACCGCCGACACTGTGAGCTTCAATCACATGCTCTGCCGACTGAGCTACTGAACCACTGCATATAATCTTTTAAATGGCGGTCCCGACGGGAATCGAACCCGCGATCTCCTGCGTGACAGGCAGGCATGTTAACCGCTACACCACGGGACCTGATTTAAAAATTGCGG
>NZ_ARQJ01000016.1 GCF_000385175.1 Salinicoccus albus DSM 19776
TTAAGCGGGGCCGGATTCACTCATGATTACCAAGTATACGACTCGAGGCGAACACCGGATCACCTACACTGGCTGCATACTGTACTATCTAATGCGAAAGCCTTTGTCGGCGGTACTTTCCACGGGTTTGGATTCGAAACACCTGCAATCCTATCTGGATGAATTTTGTTATCGATTCAATCGTCGAAAATTTGAAGGTGAGTGGTTTAGCCGCTTAATTGCTTTATGTGCCAAATCTACAACGATCACTCATTCTGAGCTAGTGGGATAATCATTTAATATTATACAATTTCTCAGAACTCTATGTGATATTTACATAGTTTAAATGATTTAAAATAATACCTATGTTAAAATTACATAGATATCTCAAAAATTTAGTTAAATTGTAATAAGAAAGGACAGAATATGACTTACACAAATGATGATCGATTTTTAAGTCACCTTAAAAATTGTATTCCTGAAAATGCCCATAACTATATGCTGAGTACATACACAATTATTCTCGAGGCATGGAGAAGGGGACTTGATGTGGACATCAAAATCATCAAACAAAGATCTGGCATTATAGCTCCAAACTACTCCATTAGTGATGGTCAAAAAACACACAAGTTTAATGTGACCCGTGGCGATCTTGTATCACCAGAAGCAACAAAGATTGCTATGAACAAACATCTTACCAAAGAATATTTATTGAAAGCTGATGTTGAAACACCTAAAGGCGACAATTTTGATGAAAAAAATACCGACGATGAGATTTTAGACTTTGCTAACCAGGCGGGTTATCCGCTTGTATTAAAACCAGTCGATGGTACCGGCGGAAAAGGCGTCATTGCTAATATTAAAAACGAAGCGGAGATGAAACATGCAATTCAGCATGTACGAGAAGAGCTTAATAATTCAAATGTGATTGTTGAACAGCATTTTGAGGGAGAAGACCACCGCCTTTATGTAGTTGATGGTCAAGTGGTCGGGGTATTTAAACGTGATCCGGCCAGCGTTGAAGGCAATGGTAAGGATTCCATTCAAAAGCTTTTAAAACAGAAGAATGAAGCACGCATGAAAATTCCTTCAGTTAAAGGTACGCCTATAAAAGTAGACTCTGAAACAAAAGAATTGCTCAGGCGACTTGGTTATACTATGCAGTCAGTACCAGCTGAAGGAGAAAGTGTCTTCCTTAAATCAAAAAGTAATGTTTCTTCCGGCGGAGAAGCAGTGGATGTAACCGATGAAACAACGGATGAAATGAAGCAAATCGCAGTCAATGCTGCAAAAGCAATACCTAGCCTGGTGCAGGGCGGCATCGATATGATGATCGATCGGCAAAACAATAAAGGGGTTGTTATTGAGATTAATTCAAGACCCCATATCAGGACACACCTGTATCCATCTTATGGAAAAGCCAGAGACATCCCTACAGCCATCATCGATTACTACTTCCCAGAAACTAAAGGGTATGACCGTGCAGAACCGAATCAGCTGTATATCGATTATGATTTTATCTATGATGCCGCCCTGTCAAGGACGGCCGCAAACATAGAATTACCGAAACTGCCTAAATCTCCGATTGTATTAAAGCGATATGAAATAAAAGGGACTGATTACTCCGATCGTTTCGCCAAACGCGTTCGACGCCTTGCGTTCAATAACAAAGTGCATGGTCATATAAAATCCTTGCAAAGTTCGAATATCGGAATCGTTGCTGGAGGAAATGAAAAAGATGTGCAAGCATTTGTTGATCAGTTGAAACAATATGCAACCCGCAATTCTAAGTCAGCAAAACTCATTGAGAAGAACAGGAAAACACCGATAAAACATGGATTTCATATTATAGATACGGATTCAGTTCAAACAAGCAGCAGTGATACTGCCGGCACGTCAGATACTTATCTTGAAAAATACAGTAAGTTAAAAGATGATTATCAAAAATTAGTAAAAAAACTAGCTGAATACGAACAAGAAGAAAATATGAGAACACTGACCGAAAAGCAAAATAAACAATTGAAAAAAAGACTTGGCCACATTGAGAACAGTTCCTCATGGAAAGTCACTAAACCGATTAGATATATCGGAGGGAAATTCAAGTAAAAAGCCGCTTTTGAGCGGCTTTTTACTTGTTTATATGGTATTCTATTTCAATTCAATTTCCGGCATCCAGTTTTTGAATCTGCTCGATAATTCACTATAAACTTCCAGGGAATCAAATTCATCATGCGCTGTTTTAATATACGGATTCTTTTCAATATATTCCAGTAAGTGATGCATCTGATACCGATTCTTCTTATTCGCATCTACAAAAGTAAGGTCGAGTACGGGATTATCAGCTTTAACTTTGCCTGATTCCTTTGAAATATCTAAAGATATTGTTCCGCCAATTTGTCTGTACAACCCTTTTTGTCCTGAATAGAAATTACCTAATGAGTAAATCACAAATGTTTTTTTACCTCTGGAGTTAGTTATCCACTCTGCTGGCTGAAGCACGTGAGAGTGGTGACCGATAATGATATCTGCACCTGCATCTGAGACAGATCTTGCAGTATCTTTCTGTACCTCACTGGGGAGCAAGGAATACTCTGTCCCAAAATGGATAGATACAATTACAACATCAGGCTTTTGTTCCTTTCTAAGGCGCTCAATATCAGCTCTGACTCTCTTAATCTTTCCAGCTATGATACGATTCAGAAGGTATTCTTTGCCTTTAGGAGGGAAATCACCGAATGTCGTCCTGCTATAAGACAGGAATGCACATTTAATACCATTGGCTTCAATGACCCTAAATTCTTTCCTGTCCTCTTCTGATTTATGCGAACCTACATACATCAGCCCTGCTGTTTCTATATTTTCAATGGATTTTATCGCGCCTTCTTCTCCAAAATCCATTGTATGGTTGTTAGAATTCGTTACTATGTCTGTTGAAAATGACTTTAGATTCTCAGCAAGTTCAACGGGATTGTTAAATTTTGGGAATGAAGTGATCCCCATTTCTTCACCTGCTACTAATGTTTCTAAATTGACCACTGAGATATCTCCGGCTTCCAGTAACTTTTTCGCAGGCGCCATTTTATCTTTAAAATCATATCCGCCATCCCCGGTCTTGCTAATATTATAGATTCTGTCGTGAAGTAAAACGTCACCAGTCGCTGTTAATTTCAGCTTAGCCATCAAAAAACTCCTCGCCCATTATGTTATGTAAATCGTGAAGACATCAATGTACGCCTCACAACCTGTTTTACAATTATATAAATCATTACTGTCTGATTTCAAACCCGATACGTACGCGTTTATCCCACTTATATTCCCGGATATTTTCTACTTCCGCCCGTTTTGGTCCTTCATAACAAATATCCTTGAATGCATCCACTTTTTCTTTGTCAGTTGAAGCGACAACCACCACTACATTACCGTCTTTCAAATTCTTCACATAGCCATGCAATCCTTGACGAACGGCCTGGTTTTCAGCCCAGATTCTATAGCCGACGTTCTGTACTTTGCCGGAAATTACATAGCGTTTGGCGTATAATTCACCCACAGGTGCATCGGTGATTTCTATCTCTTTGATGGCATTGCTTCTGAACTGCTGCAGAATACTTTTATAATCGAAATATAATTGATTACTCTTTACTGTATCTTTGGTTTCTTGGAAATAATAATCGATAATCTTCTCTGCGATGTTCTGATGTTCCCCGTGCATTGGAAACACATGAAGTGCACTGCCGGCAGTTACATTAATCTCAATCACTGATGCTGTATCTGCACTTACTATCATATCTATGCCTGCATGATGCAAACCCGGGACAGCCTTTACTGCATTGATGGCGGCCGCTTTCACATCTGGCCGCAAATCATTGGTCACATCGACGGAATCACCGCCTGCCGACATGTTGCTCTCTCCTTTGAGATAAACCAGCTGGTCTGTTTTAGGGATATCGGTCAGCTGCAAATTTTGTCTGGTCAGATAATCTTTCATCCTGTCATCAATCTTCATCAGACGGGTTGAGGTATGCGGATTTTCTTTTCTGATTTCATTCTTATCATTAATCAGTTCTTCGATCGTCTTTGAGCCGTCACCGGTGACATTGGCTGGAGTCCGTTTGGTTGCAGCAACGACTTCATTCCCTGCTACGTACACTCTCATGTCTTCACCAGATATATGCTGTTCAACTAAAAAGTCGGTATAATCAAAATTCGATTGAATGTATGCCAGATTCTCTCTGAACATTTCTTCAGTCCGGATATTGGTCGTCACCCCTTTACCCAGGCTGCCAAATGTCGGTTTCAGTACGTACGGACCTTCTTGTTGAAATACAGAATCTATCACTTCATCCACCGGAGTATTACTCGTGAAACCGAAACCTTCCGGGACCGGTACACCTGCATATTTAAGATACTTCTTCGTCAATGCCTTGTCCGTGCCAATATCCACCGCTTCATTGGCCACTTTATCCCCGCGGGTCCGGTAAAAGAAGTGTGTTTTATCTTCAGAAGTGAGCGAGAAGAGTTTACCTTTCGGGTCAAATCCGATACGTTTCAGATCCGTTTTATCCGTATTCGTTTCATAGAACTTTAAGGATAAGCCTCTTCTCCAGCCTTCTAAAGCCAGCAGATACGAATCGATATTAAAACGGCGCACACCTGCAAGCATTTCTTTCGACAGCCAGCTCGGATAGATTTCTGTCATAAAAGCTCCCCTCCGTAACTTTAGAAACTACTTCGATTTATCCCTATTGTTTCTGACTTTTGCACTGAGTGTTCTTAAAGGATTCGTATATTTCCATGATGTACTGTTCAATATATGTTTATTATCTTTGACGACTCTGTCCCGCTGCTTTCTCTGGTGTTTCAAGTCTTTCTCCATCTTGCGTACAGCATGTTGGACGGACTTCAAACTGTTCGCATTATATCTCTCTGTGATTTCAAAACCGACGGTCACGGGTTCATCCCAATGTTCTTCAGTAATATCATCTACCCGTGAAGCATTGGGATAATTCGCGATCTGCGCCTTGAAGTCATCAATCGCATCCTTGTCTGTACCGGCGATGATAACCTCGATTTCGTCGAACACCATATTTTTCACATAGCCGTGCAGATTTCTATCCAATGCATGCTTCTTAAGGAAACGATGATAGCTGTTCCGCTGGACGTTGCCCCTCACCACAAAACGTTTGGCATACAGCTCTCCCATCGGTGCCGGTGATACTTCCACTTCGAGTGCCGACCGGTTCTCTAGCGGCTCCAGTATATTGATCAAATCGAAATACACCCTCGATTCCGATGTATCCATCCCGGCGGTTTCAGGAAAATAGTAGTCGATAATCGCACCGGGAATGTCGCGCGACTTGCCTTTTAATGGAAACAGTGCCCCGCCGATCTGGGCGGTCGGGTTCAATTCGATGACCACCCCGGGCACATCCTGCCCCCTGTTCTGATTGACGATAATATCGACGCCGCCATGATATAATCCTGGCACTGCTTTTAAGGCATTGATGGCAATTTCGGCAAACGCTTCCGGCAGTTCATCCGTGACATCAATCGGGTCCCCGCCTGAAGAAACGTTTGTCTTTTGTCTGAGGTAAATGACCTCTCCTTTTTCGGGGATGCTCGTCATAGCATAGCCGGCTTCCTGAATGAATTCCAGAATTTCAATATCGGTTTCGATCAGACAGCTGTTGAGCCGCGCATTTTTCCTGCGCTCTCTGTTCTTCAGATTAATCAGTTCTTCAATATCATGCCGGCCGTCACCGACAATATTCGCCGGCACGCGATTATACGCGGCAACGACTTTGTCTTCGACCGCATAAATCCGGTATTCCTTGCCTTCCACGTGCTGTTCGACCACGAGTTCCTGGTACCCCAGCTCATGGCGCACATAATCGAGTGCTTTTTGGAAGCCTGCATCGCTGCTAATGTTGGTCACTACCCCGTCCCCGAGACTGGCATTGGTCGGTTTAAGCACGAGGGGGTACTCAATCGATTTCGCATAGCTGAATATGTCTTCATCTGTTGCATTTTCGGTAAAGCCTTTACCGTGTGGCACAGGGACACCTGCTTTTGCCAATGCCTCTTTTGTATCATCCTTCTCAGAGCCGATTTCAACCGCTTCATTGGAGACTTTATCCCCCCTGGTACGGAAGAAATAATGGGTCCGTTCTTGTGAAGCGAGCGAAAAAAGTCTGCCCGGCGGATTTACGCCGAAAACGATCATATCATCAAAATGTTCAGAGTCTTTAGTGTACCATTTTAACTGCAGTCCTCTCCGCCAGCCTTCCAATGCTACTGCAAACGCATCAAGACGTGTCTTTCTGGCGTTTTTTACAATATCATTAGTCAGCTGGGGCAGGCTGATCCCCTGATCCTCTTCCATTGTCATTCCCCCTCATCTATTATTTCTGTTTGAATTTTTTAATGACCCCGCCAACGATACGTACCGGCAGCGTAATTTTCCAGGATGTGCTGTTATGGAATTTCCTGCGTTCCACTTCCGCTTGTTTGCGTTCGAATTCCAGAATGTCCAATTCCTGCTTATGTTCCTTCAGTTCTCTCAGCTGTGTCTTCAGATCCGCCTTGATCTCAAAGCCCATTTTGATCGGTGCTTCGTAGACTTCCTGGCGCACTTCAATCACCTGGGCCCTTTCCTCGTCCTCCCAGAGACCATTTTCAAAATCATCCACCATTTCTGGATCCGTGCCTGCAGCCACGACTTCAATATCGCCGTTTTCCATGTTCATGACAAAGCCGTGCAAATAGCGTTCAAACGCCTGTTTGCGGAGGCCCCGGTGATAGCCGAGATCCTGGACATTACCGATGACCGTATATTTCTTCGCATAAATCGTGTCCCGCGGGGAAGGCGTCACCGTCGTCGTACTGGCATCTCTCGCCTGAAGCGGATCAAGGACATCATGATAATCAAAATAGGTCCGCTTCTTATTTGTGGTCCTGTCTTTGGTTTCCGGGAAATAATGATCGATGATTGCTGCAGGCACATCTCTCGGTTCACCTTTGATCGGGAACAGAAGACCGCCGAGCTGGGACGTCGGATTAATTTCGATCACGCTGCCCGAGCCGTCCTTCACAATCATGTCGACTGCGCCATGCGTCAGTCCGGGAACGGCTTTAATCGCCTGTACCGCCAGCGCTTTGACATCCGGTGATAATGTATCGAAAACATCGACAGGGTCGCCGCCAATGGATATATTCGCCTTATCGCTGAGATAGACCTGTTCCCCATCTTTGGGCACTGTATTTTCTGTGTATGCTTTTCGCCCGATGTACGCTCTCAGTTCACCATTCACTTTAATCGGACAGCTGACCAGACGGGGGTTTTCATTTCTCACATCATTTTTCATACTGACCAGCTCTTTGATGGTATGTCTGCCATCTCCCATTACGTTCGGGGGGACACGGTGCATTGCCGCCACTACTGCATTATCCACAACGTACAAGCGATAGTCTTCTCCCGGTATATGCTGTTCGACAATCACATTCCTGTAATTGAGCGCTGTGCGCACCTCTGTCAGGGCATGCTCAAGCTCTCCGGCACTTGTTATATTGGAGACGACGCCTCTGCCAAAACTGCCGTCCGTTGGTTTCAGAACGACCGGATAACCGACGGTTTCAGCATAATTCATAATGCTTTCATCAGACGCCGCTTCAGCGAACTGTTTTCCTTCCGGGACAGAGACTTGCGCCCTTTTTAACACCTGTTTCGTCTTTTCCTTATCTTTACCGGTGGCCACTGCTTCATTTGTCACTTCATCGCCGCGGGAGCGGAAGAAATAATGCGTCCTCTCTTTTGAGCTGAGTGAAAACAGCTGGCCCGGGCGATCCACATACCATGTATGCATGTCTTTGAACTTCTCGGAATCCTTGACATGCCATTTTAAAGTCAAGCCGCGTCTCCAGCCTTCGAGTGATACCACATAAGCATCCAGGAAGTTCCCCCGTACTTCAGACAAGATGTCATTCGACAAATGCGGCAGCCATTCCGTGTTGATCTCTTCCATTCATGCTTCCTCCTCTGATACAATCCTTTATCTATGATACCTGTTCTTTAATTCCATAAAGGCGGTAAATGCTTTGTGATTCAGTAAATCCTGTTCCAGCCGGCCCTGCGCTTTTAGGAAACAGTCACCCATCCACCGATCCGTGCGGGTATCAAATCCGTCGTAATTGCCGGGCTTCGGAGTGAACTCACCGAACACCAATGAATTCTCAGAGCGCAGGAAATCGACTCTTATGAAGGGCGCCGGGATCTGTGCGCTGATGCCGGACGCCAAGTCCACTTCCTGCGGTGTCACACCTTTGCCTTTGAACGGCTCTGCTTCATACTTGCCCGTGTGTACTCTCTGACCCTCCGGCGTCCACCAGCAGTATTTCAATTCGGGATAACGGATGATTTCAAGCACCAGCCCGACTTTGCCATAAAAACTGTAGAACTTGATGTCGGTTGCAGGGATTTTGTTATGTCTGTCTTCCATGATCAATTCTTCGATGTTCCATCGGTCATCATTGACTCTGCCTGAGCTGAGATCCTCCTTCATGCTTTGAATGAGCGCTTCCCAGCTGGTGAGTTTCCTTGACCGTTTAACATCTATTATATCATTAAGATCATAGACGATGTATACGCCTCTGGAGCCTGCACCATCCGCCGGTTTAATAACCACGGATTCCACTTTTGGCAGCTCCGAAATCTTATACGGTTTCGCGGAAGTCCACGGCCTTTTTATGTTGAGCTGATCAGCAAAGTCAAAGGCGGCCTGCTTCTCATCCAGCAGCCATTCAGGCAGTGTCTCTGAGAGCTGCTTCTGCCGCATCCGCATGTTCAGGCTGCCTCTGAAGGAAGCGGCCGTATCCAGCGGGAGCGGGTCCTCCGTCAGCCCTTCCCTGATCATATATTCAGGGATATCCTCAATTTTAAGCGCCTTCAGCAGTTCGTCATAGATTGCCTGGCGGCTGGCTGTATCCTCATTCATGAATAACCGGCCGGCATATGCTAAGGCCTGGTTGTAGTTTTCATCATGCTGTTGTTTCTGCTTCACTGCTTTTTCAATATAGCCGATCAGCGCAGCATTCGACATTTGCGTACGCAGCAGGTTCTGTATTTTGATGCTGTTCATTGCCCGGTCATCGAGGGCAGCGATGTGAAGTGCCTCTGTGGTTTCATGGAGTTCTTTTTGCGTCTCCCTCAGTGATTCTCTCAACGATTCGATTTCACGGTTGTGATGGCTTTCGCTGTCAGCGGACTTTCTGATCAGTTTTCTGAGCGGCCGGGAAGATTTCCATGTATTGCTGCTTTTGATCTGGCTGATTCGCTTCTCAGCCTCTGCCTTCTCACGATCCGCCTTATCGATCTGCGCACGCTTTCTCAGCAGCTTCCGCATCATCCGGTGGTCTGCCTCTTGGTTCTGATTGTTTTGCTCACTATCCATTATTCATGTCACCTGCTCTCTATACAGTGCGATGCTCAAGGATGATCCAATCTTCCAGGCGGCTGACGTAATCCTCCCAGTTTTCCTGTGAGATACTGGCATGCCGGGTATTTACATCCGCACGAATCGTATCATTCCCAGGATACCATTTTACCGGTTTGCCGGTATATTCTGAAGCATTTTGGGTGCACCGTCTTAAGTCCATGGGCATGTCATCGATTACACCTCGGACCACCTTTGCTTTGACATTGGGGACATAGGCCTGCCTCTCCATAAAGACAGCCGGATGTTTGATCAGCAGAACTTCTGTGTCTATATTTTCTCCATATACAAGCATTTGCACATTTGTACCATCTGCTGTTTTACGTATGGCAGGGTCAATCGCTTTGGTCATTGAGAAATCATAGCGTGCCATCTGCACGAGACCGGTGCGCAGCCCCAGATTATTATTGGTCTGGATCTCAGCCAGCGTTTCCTTATGCTTCTCCCCTGACATCCGGAAATCCGAGATCATTACGACGTCAAAATGCCTGAACCCATCTGTCTTTTGCTCCCGTGCGATCCACATCGGCTCAGGCACCGGATACGGCGGTTTTTCCCAGGAAAAGGGATGATACAGCGAATCCGCTTGCTGGTGATATCGTCTGTGCACTTCAGCATACTCTTTCCGTATCCCCATCAGGAACCCTTTATAACCGAATGCTGAACTCCCTGTAAGTGACCCGGACGCCTGTCTTGGAAATGACAGGGGACCACTGTTAAGATCAACGACCGCCGTGCTGCCGAATACAGCGGTGATGCGTCTTTTGAACTCACTGTCCGCCGCAAAACGCACGGCATCCCAGTAACCGATAGACGACACTGCCGGCTGACGCCGGAACATCAGCGATGACATGTTCGGAAAGATATAAGTACCGGGGGTGCCTCTGCGATGTAACGTCAATGCTTCTGTCAGACGTGCATGTTCCGATGTATTGGCAATCACGGCGTCATTCATCATCAGATGTCTGACCTGGGTCTCGATTTTCTGAGGATGGGACCAGTCATCGGCATCATTGATGGTGACAAATTCACCGGTCGCAATACTTAAGGCAAGATTACGGGCCGCATACGGGCCGCTGTTGGCGGGCGTGGACAGTATTTTCACCCGCCCGTCGTTTTCTGCGTATCTTTTCGCAGCTTCCGCCGTCCCGTCCATGCTGCAGTCGTCAACGACCAGGAGCTCGATATTCTGCCAGGTCTGGTTCAGTATGGAGTCAATGCCTGTACCGATACCGTCAGCTGATTGGTAAGCCGGCATGATAACAGTGACTTTCGGTCCATCCGGCGCTTTTTTATATGTGTTTGCAGCAGCCAGATTTTCATATGTACTGCCGTTAAAAGTGATCGGAGAAATGTCATACAGTTCGAGCGCCCGATTAATCCATGCTTCACGCCCTGCCAGTGATTCTGCCTGATTCGCCAACGCCAGATACAGATCCGGGTGCACCGATGCCTCTAACCGGTCCATAAGCAGCGCCTTTGCCGACGCACTGTCCCCGATTTTCTGCAGGCATTCCGCAGTAATGATGGCAGCTTTCCTGAGAAACGCTTCATCCTGTCTGCCGCCAATGGCGTCCAGCAGATAACAGAGCGCCTGCTGCGCCCCGTCCACGGTATATTTATTGGCATGCCACAGGCTCAGTTCCCATGCAGCTGCCATTCTTAAATAGGGATGCTTCGTCCTATAGTAAAGCTGTTCCAAATCCTTTAGTGCTCTGCCGGTAAAGCCGAGTTCATACAGATGGTAAGTATATTTCTTCAGCTGATTGTGTGCATCCTTTTGTTTATAGGCTCTGCTGTAGAGCTGTTTCCGGTTGCGTCTGCCAAGCACATAAGCACCCGCGGCCCGCACAAACCTTTTGGCACCTCTGGGCACACCGGCTGTTTTCTGCATGATTGACCGGGCGCAGTCAAATTCCATCTGGATACTTTCCTGTTTTTGCTGCGCCGCTTCCTTCTCCGCTTCCTTTTCTTCCAGAATGCGGGTCAGCCGTTTCAATTCTTCTGTATGGTCATGAGTGTCAGCCATCCACATCATCTCCCGTTGTTTCTGTCAGCGGAACGTCCCATCCTTCCAGCATTTCCCGGATTTCATCAGTGTGCGGATACCAGGTGCCGGCGGTGCCGAAATATTCTTTCATATGTTTTTGGATCGGCTGCATCTTTTGGGGCTCAGGAGTCACGGGGACTTCCACGCTGACTTCCCCCGCTGTGATCTCCGGACGGTATTTCTGCCATGTCTCCAGGAGTCTGGGATCACTCAGAGTCAATATCTGCGCTGTGATCTTTTCTCCATAGACAATCATCTGTACATGATCGCCATCAATCAGCTGGCGTATTTCCGGATGGATATCTGATTCAAGCGTCAGGTCATACACATACAGCTGCATGAGACCGATACGACTATTTTCTTTTTTCATCGTGCTGATTTTTTCTACAGCTTTGGAAACTTCTTGTCTGAAATCGCTGGCGATGACGGCATCAAACTGCCGCCTGCCGTCAATCTTCTCCTCCCGTTGCGGCCACATCGGCTCAGGCACTGGAAACGGCCTGGCATTTTGCGGGTAGTACAGTGCAGGTGCATGCGCATGATGATGTTCCAGTGCTTCGACGTATTCCTTCCTCACGCCCATGAAAAACCCATCGTAGCCAAATGCTGAGCTGCCGGTCAGGGAAGAGACTGACTGTCTCGGCAGTGACAAAGGCCCTGTCGCGAGATCCACATAGCTCTTCTGGCCGAACACTTTGATCAGACGGCGCTTAAATTCCCCGTCTGCAGCAAATCTCACACTGTCCCAGAAACCGATATTTTCAATGACAGGCTGACGCCGGAACATGATCGAAGACATATTTGGAAAAATATACTTACCGGGTATGCCCCGTCGGTACAGTTTCAGATCTTCCTCTGTCAATCTTGCATGTTCTGATGTATTCGCCATCACTTTGCCGTTTTCAATTAGATGCGTCGCTTGAATTTCAATCTTCTGTTTGTGAGACCAGTCATCTGCGTCATTGATGGTCACAAATTCACCGGTGGCTGCTTTCAGCGCAATATTTCTTGCAACGTACGGTCCGCCGTTGACCGGTGTCGATAAGTGTTTAACACGCGAATCCTTCTTGGCATATTCTGCGATTGTTCCAGCAGTATTATCCGAGCTGCAGTCATCGACGACCAAAAGCTCGATATTCAGCCATGACTGGGAAAGCATCGATTCGATCGCAATTCTGATGCCGTCTTCTGCGTTATATGCCGGCAGTATTACAGAAACTTTAGGACCGACCTTTCTCTGCATGTCAGCCGGTAATGTGATGAGGTTGTCATACGCAGCAGTGTTAATGTCTGTATCGAAACCGATCGGTGCGAGATCATATAAATTCAAGGCTTTGTTGATTGAATCAATGCGTGCTTCTATGGATGTCTTCAGATTGGCGGCCGCAAGATACAGATCGGCGCGCGGGGCGCGCGCGATCTGTTTATCAATCAGCACCTGTGCCTGCGCCTGCGCACGCTCGCCCTGACGTTCCAAGCATTCTGCCGTAAGGATTGCGATTCTCCGCTGCTGGTTCAGGTTCTTTTCCCCGTCGGCTGCGCCCGGCAGATATTTCAGTGCCTCTTCGGCTCCTTCTCTGGTATTTTTATTGGCATGCCAGAGACTCATCTCCCATGAGATGAGCCTTCTGGTTTCCATATGATCCGTATTGTTTAAAAAGGCTTCCATATCTGCCAGCGCCTGATATGTGAAGCCTAGATTATAGAGGTGGTGTTTCATTGCTTTCAGCATCTGTCTCTGTTCGAATTTCCTGCCGTTTAATAGCCGCGTGAGCTTTTCCTTCTGCCTGCGGGTAAGCAGGTCACCGATTTTCTTCCGCTGTTTCGCACCGAGCAGGGTATACACCATAAAGTCAGCCGGCACAGATATTATTTTTTTAAGCATGACAGCCACCCCCTGTTATGAATTATACTTCCGTCTGCGTCTCTTGTTGTTGTCTGTTTACTGCATTATTGTCCGTCGCAGCCCCTTTTCTTTGCTCCGGCACAGATTTCTTAAGTAATCCCTGTGCCTCTCTGTATTTGTAAACCGCCTCATCGACATTCCCGTCAAATGCAACACTGCCCTGATCCATCCAGATACCGCGGGTACAGATCTGTTCGATGAAGGCCAGACTGTGGGAGACGATGATGACCACTTTCGCCCGGCTCATCATATCCTGGATGCGTTCACTCGCTTTCTGTTTAAAGGCGAGATCCCCGGTGGCCAGCGCCTCATCAATGATGAAGATGTCCGGCTGAAGAACGGCGGCAATACTGAAGCCGAGCCGGGATTTCATGCCGCTGGACAAATCTTTGACGGGTTTTTCCACCTTTTTGCCCAAGCCCGAAAACTCGATGATCTGATCATAATATTCATCGATGCGTTTTTTTGGTATGCCGAGCAGCAAAGCGTTCAGATAGATATTGTCCTCACCGCTTAAATGGGGGTTGAACCCCGTGCCGTATCCGAGCAGTGCGGAAGTCTCGCCGTAAAGATCCAGTTCGCCTGTGTCCGGGCTCAATATTTTCGTAAGCACTTTACAAAGCGTACTTTTGCCAGCCCCGTTGTGCCCGATAATGCCGACGACTTCTCCTTCTCTAACCTCAAAGCTGACGTCTTTAAGCGCCCAGAATTTGCCGGTGCTCAGTTTGTATGAGACGCCGACATCCTTTGCGCGGAGGACGACGTTTTCGGTCACCTTCGCCTCTGTCTTTTCAATCTGCAGATTCCGGCGTGCTCTCGGCGGCTGTTTAGGTACAGTTGCGCGGTAGTGCTGAATGACTTCTTTCGGGTCCCCGATTTCCCGCACATGACCTTTGTCCAGCCACATCAGCCGGTCACAGTTGTTCTGGGCATATCTCAGACTGTGGGTCACCAGGATGACCATCTTCGCATGCTTGACGAGTGCATTCATCTTTTGCGATGCTTTCTTCGAGAACTTGGCATCCCCGGCATTCAGTGCTTCATCGATGATCAGTACTTCGGGGTTCAGATTCGCTGCCACACTGAAACCGAGTCTTGATCTCATACCGCTGGAATAATATTTCATCGGCTGCTCGAAGAACTCTCCAAGATCTGAAAACTCATGGATCTCATCGATGTATTTCTCAATCTCTTTTTTATCGATGCCGAGCATCATACCATTGAGATAGACATTCTCCCGGCCCGGGAGTTCTTTGTTGAAGCCCATGCCCATTGAGAAGAGTGCTGTGACATTGCCGTCCACTTCTATGGAGCCTTCGTCTTCTTTCAGTATCCCTGAAATAATTTTCGCCAGCGTCGTCTTTCCGGCACCATTCGAACCGATAATCCCCAGGATTTCACCCTGTCTGCCTTTGAAGCTGATATTTTCAAGGGGGGTCACCAGTTCCCGTTCCGGCAGCCGCCACTCTTTAAAGAACTGGAGTATCCGTGATTTGAAATCATCCGCATGGTTCCCGGAATAGAATGACACACCGACATCCTCTGCATTGACGACTGTATCCTCATTGTTGTTTTTGTTATTCTCTTCTTGATCATCCATTTTTGAATCTTCGTTAATAGACAATTCAAAAAACCCTCTTTATAAAAGTATTCGTTCATAATTCCAATATCTACAATGATTTAATGATCTTGTATTCATTTCTGCTGTAGTACCAGGTCATATATACAATAGCTGCGGCAGATGCCACAAATATGATTGCAAGTCCTGTAAAGTTCGGGATGTTGCCGTACATCAGTATATCCCTGTAGGAGGTCACAATAACTGCCACAGGGTTGTATGTCACTGCCCAGCCGTATTCCGGAGGTAATCTGCCGCCTTCCCAAATGATGGGCGAAGCATAGAAAAACACCCGGGTCACATACTGGAGCACATTCTCAAGGTCGCGTACAAACACTGTGACATATGCCAGGATCATCCCGACCGCAAGCAGAAATGTCGTCTGTATGATGATAAGCAGCGGGAGAAAGATGAGTTCCCAGCCCGGCATCACCCGGTATACCGCCAAAAAGACTGCAATAATGATAAATCCGAAAGCGAAGTTGAACAACTGTGTAAGCGTAAAGGATATCGGGAACAGTGACTTCGGCAAATACACCTGACTGATGATTGAACTGTACTGCATGATTGAACTGGATGACGAATTAAGCGTCGAACTGATACAGCGCCAGACAATCAATCCAATAACCAGGAAGAGGGGGAAGTTTTCGGTATCCCCGCGATCTAAGATGACCACGACAAGAAAATAAAAGACCAGCACGTTTAAGAGCGGATCTAAAAGCCACCATAGGTAGCCCAGATAGCTGTTCCGATGTTCTGCTTTGAGCCCGGATCTCACCAGATAATACAACAAGTCTTTCCGATTCAGCATTTCCTTTAAATATTTCTTCATAACTAAAAATGACACCGCCTAGTTTTCCTGGTGCCCGGACAATTTTTTTCCGGACCTGCTTTTTACTATTATTTTATATTTAATTAAGTCTTTGATGGCAATGACAGCGTAATGGGAAAAGTACCATATGCTCGCCGGCAGACTTTGTTTTTCGATGTTTCTGAAAACATACCAGTTCTGTCTGGCCGCCTTGCGCTTGTTCGATGATATGGAATCCCCCACCACTCTGTAAGTTGCCAGCACTTCAGGGAGGCCGTATGCGAGATGACCCTGACGCGCCAATTTGAGCCAGAGCGCGTAATCCTGACGGGTCCGTATATTGGCCATTTGCACTTCACCGAGCTTGTCACGGTCAAGCATGACAGTCAGACAGCCGATGACACACCGTTTCATCAGGTCATCATAATTCACCGTGTCAGGAGTCTTTGAAAAATACCCTGTCCAGCTCCCGTCTTTTAACACGCGGACATACTTTGTGAAAGAGAAAGCGATGTCTTTCTCCGTCATGAATTGAAGCTGCTTCTCAAGCTTCTCGGGCAGCCATCTGTCGTCACTGTCGAGAAATGCGATATAGCGCCCCTCAGCACAGTCCATGGCTGTATTGCGCGCCACGGCCGAACCGGAATTCTCCTCGAGTTCGATGAGTTTGATGCGGCTGTCCTTGGCCTGCATCTCTTTAATGTAACCAACCGTACCGTCCTGTGAGCGGTCGTCGACGATGACCATTTCCCAGTTGTCATATGTCTGATCAATCACCGACTGAATGGTCTCCTTGATGAAATCTTCTGCATTAAATGCCGGTGTAATTACGGAGATTAAAGTGCTCTGTACTGTAGTCATTGTATCAGAATCCCCCTTTCGTATCAGAGGATAGATCCTGGTTGAGAAGCCCATTATACCAGCGGATCAATGTTTTTTCCTGACTCTGCCAGTTGAGCTCCCGCGTCACGGCTTCTTTGCCGTTCCTCCCCATCTGCATGGCTTCTTCGGGATTATGCTTCAAATAATCAAGCGCATTTTTAATCGCCGCGTCATCTTCCGGGTCCACAGCAATACCGCATTCGTATTTCTCGATGAATGCTTTCCATACCGGGAAATCAGAGCAGATGACAGGAAGGCCTGCGTTCATATATTCAAAGAACTTTGTCAGTTCCTTTTTCTTATAATGTTCCGTCGGCGGGAAGAGGGCAACACCTGCGAGCCAGTTCCTCTCCAGATACCTGTCTTCGATATCTTCCTTTTCAACGAAACTGTCAATGCCTTCGAAGTGAAGATTATCACTTCTCTCTTCAGCCACACTGCGCATCTCTTCAGCAAGCCCGCCCGGACACTTGCCAATAAAGTGAACGTCCAGGGCGGTATCAATTGCGGGCAGTTTCGCATGGTACAGTGCGCCGCGCACATGGGAGACATTGCCGGTGTAGATGACCTTATCCTCAACCGGCCCGCTTCTTTCGTGACGGGCGAATTTTTCATTGACCATCGGGTAGTTCAATATACAGACGCCATGCGGATAGAAATCTTTATAATATTTTTCTGCAAGTGCCAGTCCCATGCCTTTAGTGAAGAACTTTTCCGCTATTTTATAACCGCCAGCAATCAGCCGCTTAACGGAGTGATTCATATAGTCTTTCTGCATGATGCTCGTCACATAGTCTTCGTGAATATCGTAGATGACCACATTTCCTTTGTTCTTCAGCAGCCATGCCGCAGGCAGGAGTTCCGGATCATGGAAATGATAGACATCCGCATCCATTTTCTTTGCCTGTCTGTAGGCATCATATGTGCCGAGGATCATGCGCCCCAGCCGGCGCTTGTATGTTTTAAGCGGGAGATGCCTGATCGGCTGCTCTCCGTCCTCCCCTTTAGGGGCCTTTTGCGCAATCAACGTCACATCAAATCCGGCATTCTGAAGGGAGCGGCACTCTTTATGGTAGATTCGGGGATCATATGGATGATGCACTGTGGTCAAATGCACCACATGTTTGTTTGTACTCATGTCACTTTATCTCCTGTTCCATGATTATTTATCCAGCGTTTCCATAAACATTTTTTCATATTGACCGACAATTGTATCTACATGAAATTCATTGGCGCGTGCTTTTCCTTTTTCAATGACAGCTTCACGGGCGTCCGCATCCAGTTCCAGCATATGACAGATCGCCTCCGCCAGTCCGCTTTCATCTGAATGTTCACATATCCGGCCGTACTCGCCATCAGCCAGCACTTCTGCCGCGCCGGGTCTGGCCATCGTGGAAACCACCGGTGTCCCTGCAGCCAGGGCTTCTGCCAGAACATGCCCGAAACCTTCCCGTATGGAAGAGAGGACAAACAGATCGGCGTGCTTGAAAAACACATAAGGATTCCGCTGGAACCCGGGAAAATGGACATGCGTCTGTATACCCAAGTCTTTTGCCAGCCTTTTTAGGTCTGATTCCAATTCTCCCTCACCAAGGATGACCAGATGACTGTCAGGCATTTGCCGGATGACTTTTGCAAACGCTCTGATCAATGTCTGGTGATCCTTGTCATGGACAAGTCTCCCGGCAGTGATCACCACCCGCCGGTCTGGTGCGAAAAGAGCGCTATGTGAGCCTTTGATGTCATCCCTCTCCATCATCCGCTGGATGCCTGCCACATCTACCGGATTATAGATGATGTCGATTTTGCCCGGACGCACTTTATAGCGGTTTACAATATTCTCTTTGACCCCTTTGGATAAGGCAATCACTCTGGCAGCCCGCTTGTAAAGCAGGCCTGCCAGCCGCAGTTTCACATTTTCTTTCAGCGATCCGCCAAGGTAAGCCGCTTCCCTGACGACGGTTTCAGCCGGCGTGAAAGACAGCAGTGTGCCAAGGATGGCAACGATATTGTAATTGGGAATCGTACTGAATACGAGGTCCGCTTCCTCCCGCCTGATGACTTTAGCCAGCGGCAGGATGGCGGAACGCAGTCGTTTTGTATCCAATTTGATGAAGGTCACGTCGTCTTTTAAATCGTCTTCATAGCTTCCATTATAGTTGAGAGTGACCAGGACCGGGTCGAATCGGGTCCGGTCGATATTATTCAGGATATTCAGCATTGTTCTGGCGGCACCGCCTGCGCCCATCTGATAAATGAAAAACAGAATCCTCTTCTTTTCCACGATACCCAAGCCTTCCCTCAACTGATATTTACTCAGCGTATTATACCACAGGCATTGATATAATTAAATTATATCAATGCTCACTGCGAGGTCCGCCGTACTTTTCCCGGCGCAAAAAAAGCCGGCATGCGTGCCGGCTCCCCTGCCTCTAACTTCGAACTACCGGACGGCCAATGGAATGATATTCAATCCCGCTGTCTTTGGCCTCCTTCAGGGTAAAGCAATTTCTTCCGTCAAAAATTACCGGATAATTCATATGTTTTTTATAGTTTTCAATCGGGTATTCTTTGATCTCCTTCCACTCCGTGAGGATAATGGCGATGTCTGAAGCATCGACCGCTTCATCCACACTAGCCGCATAGTGGATCTGTTCTGAGAGAACCCTCTTGGCATTATCGGCTGCGGCAGGATCATAGGCATGCACATCCGCACCCTCCGCAAGCAGTTTTTCAGTCACTGCTATTGATGGCGCTTCCCGGATATCATCCGTATTCGGCTTAAATGCCAGTCCCAATACAGCAACTTTCTTGCCTTTGACACTATCAAACCGCTCCATGACCTTATCTACGATAACGCCTCTCTGCCGCTCGTTCGAATCCACGACATTTTCCAATATCGGCATCTCATAGGATACATCCCTGGCGACTGATATGATTGCCCGTGTATCCTTCGGGAAGCAGGAGCCGCCATAACCAATCCCCGCATTCAGGAATGCGCTGCCGATCCGCTTATCCATCCCCATGCCTTCGGCCACATGATCAATATTCGCACCGATCTGTTCCGATAAATTCGCCATTTCATTGATGAAGCTGATTTTGGTTGCCAGAAACGCATTGGAAGCGTACTTGATCATTTCCGCGCTTCTGAGGTTCGTTTTTACAATGGGCAGATGGAAACCGGCATTCAGTTTTTCAAGGATTTCCAGTACTTCGTCATCTTCCGATCCGATGACGATCCGGTCTCCGTTGAATGTATCATGGACTGCTGACCCCTGGCGCAGAAATTCGGGGTTTGAAGCGATCCTGATACTTACATCATTGACCAGACCGGCTTCGATCTTATCTTTGATATATTCGTTTGTGCCGACCGGCACCGTACTTTTCGTCACCACAATCGCGTCATGCTCAAGATGATAAGCGATGGAGCCGCAGACTTCGTTGACAGAGGTCAGGTCCGCGGAGCCATCATCATTCTGCGGGGTGCCGACAGCAATATATACAAGATCTTTTTCGCGCAGCCCCTCAGCATATTCTGTCGTAAAGTGCAGACGGTCTTCCGCGATATTCTTTTGGAGAAGCTTCTGCAGACCCTCTTCATAGATGGGACTGATGCCTTGCTTTAATGTTGAAACTTTGTCATCATCGATGTCGATACATGTCACATGATTCCCCAGTTCTGACAAGCAGACCCCTGTAACCAGCCCCACGTATCCGGTTCCTATTACTGCTATTTCCATTCGGATATTCACTCCCAGTCCTTACTTTAACTATCATTCTATCATGTCATTTTCAATTGTATCTATCGTTTGAATGCCATGCCTTTAGACTTTGATTTTTTATAATATCAAATATGTCGGATGAAAACACGCATTGACCTAAATTTAAGTTTAAAATTTCACAAAATATGTTTGCTAATTTTACCATATGATCGTTGTTTATTCTACTTTTCAGGTTGGAGGAATGCAATCAATACCCAAAGATTGTATAATATGTCTGATAGGCACATGGATTTATATAAATGATAATACGTAGATCAAGGAAGGCAGAGATGCTATGAATTTATTTGAAAAACTGCAATCGAAAGAGGAAACACTCACGGTGATCGGCCTGGGCTATGTCGGACTGCCGCTCGCCGTTGAATTCGCCAAAAAATATGATGTTGCGGGTTTTGATCTGAATCAGGATAAATTGGCACAGTATCGGAACGGTACAGACGTCACTGAAGAAGTGGGAGATGAAATGGTCCGGGATACGACAATGTCATTTACCAGTGATGAGGCGGACCTTAAAAACTCCAAATTCCATGTGGTCGCTGTACCCACACCGATAAATGCAGATAAAACACCGGACCTGAACCCGGTGATCGGGGCCAGCGAAACAGTCGGCCGAAATCTGACAAAAGGCGCATACGTCGTATATGAGTCCACCGTATATCCTGGCACGACAGAGGAGATCTGTATCCCGATCCTTGAAAAAGAATCCGGGCTGAAATACGGGGAAGACTTCAAAGTCGGCTATTCCCCGGAGCGGATCAATCCCGGTGATAAGAAGAATACATTGACGCAGATCATAAAAGTGGTTTCGGGCTCCGATGCGGAAGCATTAAAAATCATTTCCAATGTATATGGCTCCATCATTGAAGCCGGCGTACATGAAGCTGAATCGATCAAGGTCGCGGAAGCGTCAAAAGTGATCGAGAATTCCCAGCGGGATATCAATATCGCCTTCATGAATGAACTTTCCATGGTATTCAATAAGATGGATATTGATACGAAGGCTGTTTTGGAAGCGGCCGGCACAAAGTGGAATTTCCTGAAATTCACGCCTGGTCTGGTCGGCGGACATTGTATCGGCGTAGACCCCTACTACTTCACATACAAAGCAGAGCAGCTCGGATATCACTCCCAGATCATCCTGTCCGGCCGAAAGATCAATGACGATATGGGTAAATATATCGCCAGCAATACCATCAAGAAGATGATTAAAGCAAAACAGGGGATTGACGGGTCGAGAGTGGCCATCCTCGGGCTCACATTCAAAGAAAATGTGGCCGATGTGCGCAATACGAAAATCATCGATATCATCCATGAACTGGAAGATTATGGTGTGGAAGTGATTGTCCATGACCCGGTGGCCAATCCGCAGGCGGTCCGCGATGAATTTGATATACAGCTGGCGGATGATGCGGATTTGAAGAATCTGGACTGTGTCGTGCTCGCTGTCCCGCATGATGAATATAAAGAAATATATGATTTGGATCAGCTTGCAGATCTCTATAGAAATGACAAGAAAGTCCTCGTTGATGTGAAAGGTATTTTAGACCGGCGGACCTGCGAAGACAAAGGCTATTATTATTGGAGTCTGTAGTCAGATATAAGAAAAAGCAGTGGCCGTAATTCCCAGTCCAAGGGGTTACGGCCACTGTTTTGTGTGAAATGTTTTAATGGAATGCTTCAATATACCAAGGATACTTCTCCTTATATCCTTCATATGTCGGCACGGATTCGTCAAAGTTCATTTGATACATTCTGAAAGTCACCAGCTGCTGCGTCTTCTCCCATATTTCATCGTAGGAATAATGATACTCAAAACCCAGCTTTTCCATTACTCTGCCGCTGGCAGGGTTATCTACGTCATGAGTAGCCGTCAAATAGGCATACCCATCCTGCTTCAACTGCTGTAATACCGGCCTGGCTGCCTCTGTGGTGATCCCGCTGTGCCAGAAATCGCTTCTTAATGCATATCCGAAATCATAAGCCGGGCCGATTTGGTCGACACCCGCATATCCGATCGGACGGTCATCTTCCTTCAAACAGATCGCGAAGAAATAATCCCGCTTCTTAATCGTGACAGCAAAATGCGCTTTAAGATTCTGAACGGCTTCTTCAGGTTCGCTCATGAGTGGCAGCGGGATAAAAGTGCTGACTGCTTCATCGCTCAGAATGTCGTATAAGGCATCTGCATCCGTGATTTTAAACGGCCTTATAATCAGCCTTTTTGTTTCATGAACATGTTCAAGCTGTTTCAATCATCCCACCGCCTTACAGTTCTTCTATTTTCTCAGAAAGAAATGGCGTGTGCTCAACCATCCCCTGTGCCAATGCCGAATTCGATACCGCATCTTCTGCAGAAGCAATCGGTATAAGGACCACCAAATTCAAGAGCAGGAAAACGATCAAATATACTTTGACAAACCCAAACGCCCCGCCAAACCACCGGTTCACTATTCTTAACACGGGGAGTTCAGCCAGAGAATTGAGCATTGAACCCAGCGTATTCCATAGGATATTTACTCCTAAAAACAGGATCAGAAAAGCAATCGTCCGGTAGTAAAAGTCTTCTGTGATATTGGAGAAAAAGCCCGGACCGCTGCCTGTCAGATCAGGAGAAGGAATCCACCTTAAATGCGGAGCAAGCTCAGTGAAATATAAATAGGCAACGGCAAGTGAAACCAGAAAACCGGTTAAATGAACAAACTCATAGACCAGCCCCCGCCTCAGCCCGATAAAAAAGCCACCCGCCAAAATCAGCAGGATAATCAATGTCAATATCATTTTGTTCCCTCCTTCCGTATATTTTTCAATCTTTTCGTATTGCTGCCAAAGTAAAGCCCGGAAAAGTGCTTCCTGAATAGCATCTATATTAAATATTCACTTCGGTGTTCGTGCAGTCAGTATAAGTTTATCACTTAGAGTTAACATAAAGCCAACAATTAATAAACACATTGATTATAATGGACCCAAGATTTCCAACACGATTTGAGTTTTGAATGCTGGTATATATCTTTTTCGTTTCATACTATTCATTGCCGGTATTTAATATAAAGTGATCAGCTGTCTTATTGATTTTCACGGCATGGGTACGGCATTGATTGCAGCCTTTATCCGATATGGAATGCGTCAGTGGAAAAGCCGTTCAGATTAGACTGAACGGCTTTTCCACTGATTACTTAAATGCGGGTCTGCAGATTGGGAAGAGGTACTTTTCTCTTTGTATTTTAACAGACGCAGTGCATTTAAAATGACAATCAAAGCGGCTCCGGTATCACTCAGGACAGCCATCCAGAGTGTCAGCCATCCGGGCACGATTAGGGCTAATGCAATCAGTTTTACGATGAGTGCAAACCAGATATTTTGTTTGATAATCGTCATTGCTTTCTGGCTTAATTTAACGGTGTGTGGAAGTTTTTCCAGATTATCCGCCATCAGAACAATATCAGCGGTTTCCATCGCGGTATCTGTGCCTGTGCCCCCCATCGCAATGCCAAGATCTGATGAAGCCAGTGCCGGGGCATCATTGATGCCGTCGCCGACCATGGCAACGTTATGTCCTTCATGCTGAAGCTCTTTGATCGCTTTTATCTTATCCTCCGGCATCAGTTCAGCAAAATAGCGATTTATATTTGTTTTTTCCGAAATCATTTTTGCTGTGCCTTCATTATCTCCGGTAAGCATGGCCAATTGGCTGACCCCGGCATGCTTCAGACCGCTTAACGCCTCAACAGCAGAGGTGCGCATCGTATCAGATACAGAAATCAGTCCAAGTACTGCTTGTTCGGTACCGATAATCACGACCGTTTTCCCTTGACTCTGCATTTCATCTATCTTCGGCCTGATGTCATTCAAATCGATATTCATTTCTTTAAAAAGTTTCAGATTGCCAGCATAGTTGACTTGTCCGTCAATCGTGGCCTGAACGCCTTTGCCGGAAATATTCTGAAATGCTTCGCCATGTTTCGGGGGGATGCCTTTCTCTTTGGCGTAACTGACAATGGTTTTGGCTATAGGGTGTGTGGAATAATCTTCTAATGTGACAGCAAGAGAGATCAATTCATGTTCAGGCACTGTTAATGCTTCCATTTCAGTTACCTTTGGCGCCCCTTCTGTCAGTGTCCCTGTTTTATCAAATGCGATTGATGTTATATTGCCTGCTTTTTCTAAAAATGTGCCGCCTTTGATTAAGATGCCATTTTTCGCAGCATTTCCGATCGCAGAAACAATTGCAACAGGCGTTGAAATGACCAATGCACAAGGACAGGCGACAACTAATAACGCAAGTCCTCGGTATACCCATTCGCTCCAACTGCCAAAGTCAAAGAGCGGCGGCAGAACAATGACGGCTAATGCCAAACTGAACACAATCGGCGTGTAGATACTTGCGAATTTATCGATAAATGCTTCAGCAGGCGCCTTCTGTTCCTGTGCTTCCTCCACAAGATGGATGATTTTGGATATGGTTGTATCGTTTACCAGTTTGGTCACTGTTACATTAAGCGCACCGCTTTCATTAATCGTCCCTGCATAAACAGTATCACCAGCCACTTTGTCGACAGGTATGGATTCTCCGGTTATCGGTGCCTGATTAATACTGGTTTCCCCCTGCAAGATCTCACCATCTAAAGGGATGCGATCTCCGGGCTTGACTACAATTGTATCGCCGAGGGATACTGCTTCGACCGGCTGCTTAACTAAGTCTCCCCCTGATTTAACCCAAGCTTCTGAAGGAGCTAATTCCATTAAACCACGAATGGAATTTCTCGTCTGTTCGATGGATCTGTTCTGGAGGAAGGTCCCCAGTGTAAACAGCCAGACAACAATCGCCCCTTCAAACCATTCCCCGATTAAAGCAGCTCCGATGGCTGCAGCGGACATCAGAACATTCATATCCAATGACCGGCTTTTTATAGCGTAATAAGCGCTTTTTATCGGTTTAAAGCCGCTGATAACGATGGCAGCTGCATATAAAAGCGTCGATAGGATTACGGGGAGCGGTGTCAAAGCGCTGATGAGACCGAGAGCGATCAGTGCCCCGGATAATGTGATTAATCCATATCCGCCCTTCCGATCTTTATGCGCCGCTGATGTTTCGCGATCTGTGTGCAGAGCGGCATCATATCCAATTTTTGATACTTCAGAAACGATGTCATCCACACTGTTTTCGTGCGCCACTTTCATTTTTCCTGTTGAAAAATTGACGCTGACATCATTGACGGAAGGATTATTTTTTAAATGATGTTCAATGGTTTGTGCGCAGTTTCCGCAATCCATACCAGCAACATCATACGTTCTGAAATGACTATTTTCTTTTAGCGGCTCAGCAGAAAATCCTAATTTTTGAACTTCATTTTCAATTTGGCCGGAGGCCAGGGGAGTACTGCCTGATACTTGCAACTTTGACGTATTATAATTGACCTTTACCGCCTGAACATCATTCAGCCGATTCAGCCCCTTTTCAATTGTCACAGCACAGGAAGGGCAATCCATCCCATATATGCGATATTCAGCCTTCCCACCGCTGTCATTTCCATCAGATGATATATCAGCAGCAGAATAACTCTCTTCGTTTTTACTCTCACAGCAGCTGTCAATCTCTTCGGACTGATGACTGCAGCATGCATCGTCATTTTGTGCCGTTATTAAATCCTTTTCATCCGGTCCGCAGCATTTTTGTGACATATATTTCTCCTCCCTACACTATATGATTTTCACAAGTCGTTATATCACTTTCTACATCTTCAAGAACGACATCAATCATTGTCAATAAATCCCGCACCCGCTGGTTGCGCAATCCATAATAAACGTATTTCCCATTCCGCCGTCCAGAGATAATCCCGCACCCCTTCAAGCATGCCAGATGCTGAGAAATATTTGATTGATTTCCTTGTAATTCATCAACGACTTGAGAGACTGTTTTTTCATCGTCCTTAATACATTCTAGTATCTGGATCCTTGTTTTGTTCGAAAACCCATGCAAAAGCTTCACTTTTGATTCGTCATCAACTGTTAACATCATGTCCTCCCCAATCATATTAGAAAATATTAATACGTGTTATTTTCTAATATTAGCATAAACTAATATGATTGGCAAAGTTACTAGCAATTATCAAAATAGGGTGAAGCAATTACAACGAAATTATTACAACCAGGAATGAATGTTGTAGCTGTGGCGAGGAACCAAGATAAGCTCAATGAGTTAGTTTCTAAATTCAGTAATGAATTAAAAGTTCTTACTATACAAGCTAATGTCACGCAGAAACATGCAATTGATGACGCAGTCACAACAAGCTGAAAAACAAATTGGGATGAAATGATTAATACTAGTATCAAAGGCGTACTTTATGGTGTGAATGCAGTCGTTGATAAGATGGTTAATAATCAAAAAGGTCACATTGTGAATCTCACCTCCGATTCAAGTTTTGAAGTCATCGAGTGTCTGTCAGTTTATTGTGCTACGAAATTTTCTGTACGTGCGATTTCTATTGGATTAGAAAAAGAGTTAGCCAATACAGGTGTGAGAGTAACGAATGTATCCCCAGGGATGGTGGAAACAGATTTAAGTGCTAAAATTCCTTGTGAAGGAAACAGAAAAAAATTAACACCTGAAGATATTGCTAATGCAGTCGCTTATGCCATTTCTCAACCAAGTTATGTTAATGTCAATGAAGTAACTGTACGTCTCTCATAAATCTAACTAACTTATAAAGAAGAGCGTGCTCCAAAACCATTGTTTTCTTGGGCGCGCTCTTCTTCGATTTCTATTCTTTAATTTGATTAGTAATGTCATTTACATCTACATGTGATCTTCTTTCAATTATTTTATTATCCACTCGATATTTTCTGCGAAAAATCTCGTTCAAAATCAAAAGAAAATAGAAAGTAATAATATTTTTGTCCAAAATTTGACTTTTTATTTTAAGTATGAAATCCTCTTAAATATACTAAAATAGGAGGAATTAAGAATGAAAAACATCATGAAAGTTTTTGCAGTAATAACTTTTGTATTAGGTGGTATTACTTTTAATAGTTCAGCAGTTGATGCAGAACAAACGCAAAAAGAAAATGTATACATAGAACAAATCAACGAAAGTACTATGCAATTACATCTAGAAGACGAAATTACATTTGAACAAAATGAAAATGGTCAATCTTACTTAGTTGACACAAGTAACAACCAAGAAGAAACTTTGCCAACACAAACAACAGACGCTAATGGAAATCAAATTAACCTAGTTTATGAACAAAATGAAGACGGAGTAGAAGTTCAACTTCAAAACCTTATCCAACCATTCGGCTGGCTCCAATGTTCACTTGGTACAGCTGGAGGAATAGGATCAGGTGGCTTAGCTGGAGCTGGTGTAGGAAGTGCAGTACCTGGAATTGGAACAGTAGCTGGAGGAATTATTGGAGGAATCTCAACTGGTATGACAGGGGCAGCAGCAAGCTGTTTCTAAGTTGAAAAGTAGGTGGTAATATGGACAATTCAATATTATGGAGTGCTAAATTTATACCAGTATATTTTATTATATCTATACTTGCTTTTATTCTTTACTTTGTTGTTATAGATACAAATAATTTTAGTGCCATTTTTATACCTCTGTTTCCATTAGGTGTAGGAATATCATCAATAATTTATAATAGTAAAAAACATCAAAATCAAAATTCATAAAAAAACAGGGGGCTGAGGCCCCTCTTTTTTGAATTATTTAAATACAAAAAGAGTACAAACTACAAAAATCAGCAATGCATTTAAAAGCATAACAGGCGCTACCTTAATTGCCTTCTCCTTAATTGACATTTTTTTATTAGCAAGTTGCTCTAAAAACCAAGTTGATAAAATAATCATAAATGACATAAAGGTATATATACCAATATTTTTACTAAAGAAATCGGTCATAGGAAAAGATGCCAGAACAAAATGAATTGTAAATAACGCTGTGAAGAAATACTTATCTATAAAATTAGATGTCATACTCATTATCATCACTCCTATTTATCGACAAGCAACCTAGGCTTCCACCAGTCCACATTGCACTAGTTGCTGTAGCAGCACCCAGAGCAGCCCAACCAGCTGGACCTGACAGACCAAGGGATAGACTCCCTGCCCCGATGACAGTTGAATTCGATAAGCCTACAGCTGACATCGCTGCACTACATACTGTTGTTGCAACTGAACTATAAGTTACTATACCATTTTCTTTTGGTGTAACTTCATCTTCAAATCTTTCCAAAGTCATCATTAACTCTTCCTGAGCTTCTTTCCCTTGATTACCAGCTAATATTGAATTGAAATCCTATACATATAATATAAAATCTTCAACTTCAAAGTTCAAAGAACTATTATTTAATTTTTGTTTCAATCCTTCTTCATCTACTAAACTTAAATAATAATCTCCAGCACTCTTTAAATGGTCCAGGAACAAACCTGAAAATGCCGCTGATTCTTCTTTCAACTTGCGCTTTTGTTACATCAGATACACCAAACAAACCTAATGAAATTACCAAAGCTGAAGCAATAAAAACTTTAAAAATCTTAGAAAACATAATTTACTACCATATGTATTTCCCCCGAAATTTAACATAAATGATCTTATAATCAATAAATCCCAAATAATTATCAAAATTTTTGCAGACGAATTTTTGCAGATATGAATAATACTTATTCCAATTTCTTTTTGGTGTGAACCAACGGCAACCCTAAAAACCCAAAAGCTGTCGGTAGGCTTCCTTGATAACTCACGGTATCTGCCTACCGGCTTCTTGGTTTATTCAGGGTTGCTTTTCCCACCAAACGTTTTCTCGGCATAAATAGATATCCACTGTTTTTTAGAGCGCAGGCGAAGTAGTGGCAACACCCACTAACTTTCACTTGGTAAAGCTCTTAGAATTATTAAAAACGCAGCGCGTCAAACCTATAAAAGGAAATTGGAATAAATATAATGGGGATGTGACAAAAACGTTAGTTTTGAACAAGCTCTTTTTTGTTAGGATAGAGTTAAAGAACTGTGGGGGTATACGATGTTATTGACTATTTTAGGTTATATTTTTGGTATCGGTTTTATTGTCTTTGGTATTAGCGCTTTGGCTCTTATAGAGTATGAAATTTATAAATATATAACTAAAAGAACTGAAAAGATAAATTTTAAATCTAGTATCTATTTAGCGTCTGTATCTGCTTTTTGTGTAGCTTTTTTAATTGTTGCAGCAAATGTTACCTAGTGTGAAAAACGTCTGGAAAATAAGGCTCATTTTGCTTTTAAAAACGAGTTGAAAAAACGAGTTCTTTTTTCTCTCGGATATGCATACAACCCTGCAGGCAATCTGATTTCTAGACGAATACCGTCTAGTATCAATATCAAAAACGCCATTGTATTTTTGTAATAAACAAGCCATAATATATTCAAAAATAAGTTTGAATGAGGTGCGTTATGTTTCAAACAATAACAATAGCCACAGTTCTTTATTTTGCTACTGCGATTGATCTAATCACTATACTCTTAATATTTTTTGGGAGAGCTCAAACAAAAAAACAATACAGAAATATTTATTTAGGGCAGTATCTAGGATCAATTACATTAATTATTATAAGTTTAATATTGGCTTATGTGTTAGGTTTCGTTCCACAAAAATGGATTTTAGGACTTTTAGGATTCATTCCTATTTATTTTGGCATTAAAACACTTTTTTCTGATGATTCTGCAGAAGAAGAAAACGCTGAGAACCAATTACAGAAAAAAGGGTTAAATAAGTTGACAAGTATTGTTGCTTTAGTGGTTATTGGGAGTTGTGGTGCAGATAATATCGGTTTATTTGTTCCTTATTTTGTCTCACTGAATGTTCAAAGTCTAGTCATAACATTGATTGTATTCTTAGTGTTAATTTTTGTATTAGCATTTGTTGCCCATAAGATATCAGATATCCCTGGTGTCGGTGAAGTTATTGAAAATTATAGTAGGTGGATAATAACAGTTATATACATTGGATTAGGTCTATTTATTATTATTGAAAATAAAACTATCCAAGTAATTTTTGAAATGCTTTTTAGTTGACGAAAACGTTACCGAGCACCGTGAAGATGTTCAGCTCTTTATCAGTTATAGATGCAGACTCTGCGATATTACTGGTGCTCAATTCTGAAACGTACTTTTTGATGTTTATTTCATTTGAAACTGAATTATCCTACTCCCGCTAAAGTAATCATTAGACCCAACCAAAATAGAATTAAATATTTTTAGTTTGGTTACTTCCAGCCGTTCAATTATATCAGGTTTATTCAATTTCATTTTACGCTATTATAAAACTATAGGAACTATGGATAATGATATAGAGAACAAGTCAAAAGGTCTGAAAGATTAAATATACCTCCATCAACTTACTAAATCCTGAATTATTCATAGAAAAATATTAACAGGCAATTAATGCCGGTTTCATTGGTTTTCCAAGGGAATGCCCATTCACTTGAAAAGTGAAAAAAACCCGTTTCTGATAAGGTTAAATTACCACAAAATAACCAAAAGAAAGGGTTCTTATAATGGCTACTTTACCTCAAATCTCATTCGACGGCGGTCCGCTCTCTTCCGATACGGGCACGCTGCTCTTCCGGGAATTCGATGAAACAGTCGGGTTCTTAAAGACCATCGCCGAGCATCTGCACCTGAAAGACAACCGGCTGTATTATATCCATTCCAATGATCACACAACGGCGGAATATCATTTTGAAGCAACGGAATACCAGGCGAAATCCTGGGACATACCCAGAAAAGTGATTGTCCAGTCCGTCCGCCAAGCAGATGAACTGTTTTTCACCCACTCATTTTTCATCACCAACCTGGGGATGCCTTTTCGCCACGGAATATCGTCAAAGCCTACAACAAGCGCGGCACGATGGAAAACTACATCAAAAAAGCGAAGCACGGGTTCCGAATGGACAAGATGGACAGCCATACCTTCCGGCAGCGTCACTTCCAGTTGTTTGCCAACTTTGAGCTAAACTTAATGCTGAAGATTGATCTAAGTATATTTCAGCTCCCCACCAGTTATACCGTTGGGTTCTTCGGTTGATTCGTTGTGTAATCAACTATGCAAAGCGATTTTCTTTTTTGTTAATATAAAAAGGACCTATTTTGAAAAAAATTTCAAAATAGGTCCTGTGTTTGCAGATTTGAGTTTCAGTTTTATAAAAACGTTTATGCTCAGATTCTTAGTCCTTCAAAAATGTCAGAAGTTCTTCATTGAACTCTTTGGCATGTGTTGCATTCAAACCATGCGGTCCGCCTTTTATCAAGGCTAATTTACTGCCGGGAATGGTTTCGTGCGTCCGCTTCCCGCTAACTTCAAACGGTACAATTCCATCTGAATCACCGTGAATCACAAGGACAGGTAAATTGAACTTGGTTAAATCTTCTCTAAAGTCTGTCTTACCGAAAGCAGAGATACAATCCAGTGTGCCTTTTGGCGAGGCCCATGCCGCAATATCTCTATTATATAAACGGAATGGTTCACTGACTAAGTCAGTCTGATCCCCGCCAGCGAAAAAGTTCTTCGTAAACCCGTCAAGAAACGCAATGCGGTCGTTCTTCACTCCGTTTTCAAATTCTTCTATCGTTGCGTCATCCATTCCACCCTCAGGGTTATCCTCGGACTGGTACAGATAAGGCGGAACAGCGCCGGCAAATACAGCTTTTTTCACTCTATCTGTGCCGTATGCACCGATATAACGGGCAACTTCGCCGCCGCCCATTGAAAAGCCGACAAGCGTTACATCATGAAGATCCAACTGTTCCATTAACTGTTGTAAATCCGCAGCGAAGGTATCATAGTCATATCCATTCCAAACTTGAGAAGAATTCCCAAATCCTCGGCGATCATAAGTGATGACTCTGTAGCCCGCTTCTACGAGCGCAGGCACCTGGTATTCCCAAGCGCGGCTGCTTAATGGCCAGCCGTGAATTAACACAATCGGTTCACCGCTGCCGTAGTCCTCATAATAAAGTTCGATGGGTGCCTGATTTTCTGTGCCTACCGTGATTTTTGCCATGTCATTCCCTCCAAGATATTTTAAGTGTCTGTCTAATCAATTTCAGGTTCTTCCCGGAAAAAGGTGAAACATTTAACCGTTTGTCATTAAACCTTTCCCATTGTCTCTTTCCTATAAACATCATGATTTAGTCCAAACCTCCGGTATAAGAATGATTCTGCATTAACAAAAGAGAGCACTAATACAGAATTGAAATTTAATTTTTATTTTGCCGTAAAAATAAAGAACTAAATTGCTTTTGAACATAAACTCTATTATTTGATGTTTAACCATTTCGAAACTATCATTGAATATAACAGATATAGTTTTATTTGTTAATATATGTAAAAGAGAGGTAAATAATAATGAAACTTGTATTATTGGTTCCGCACGATGAAAAAGGCCAGTATGAAAATCAGTTACTCAGTGACTATAAAGCACTCGGCTTAAAAGAACATTTAAGCGATGACCATGAGCTCGTTATTATTAACAACGATGAAGACTTAGATGAGCACTTAGAAGACGTTGAAGTGGTTATCAGTTCACCGTTCCTGCCTTCATATATAACCAAAGATCGCATGGAAAAAGCGCCGAATCTAAAATTGTCGATCACCGCCGGCGTCGGTTCGGACCATGTTGATTTAGCAGCGGCCCAAGAGAAGGATATTTCCGTCGTCGAAGTGACAGGAAGTAACCAGGTCAGTACTGCAGAACACGCAGTTACGACGATGTTCCTTCTATTACGTAACTTCCAGGAAGGAAATCGTCAGGCTCGTGAAGGCGAATGGGATCTGCCTAAAGTCGGCAACAATGCCTACGACATAGAAGGCAAAACGATCGGTATCATGGGCTTCGGTAAAATCGGTAACATGGTAGCTGAACGTATTAAACCATTTGGCGTAAATATTCTGCACTACGACCCGCAGAAAAAAGAAGATACTGAAATTTCCAAAGCTGCCGAAAGTTTCGACACGCTGCTGGAAGAAAGTGATGTAGTGACGGTTCATGTACCGCTCTCCAATTCAACCGAAGGTTTATTTGACAAAGAAACTTTGAATAAGATGAAAGAAGGAAGCTATCTAATCAATGTTGCCCGCGGTGCTGTCGTGGATAGAGATGCCTTAGTAGACGCAATCAATACTGAAGGCCATATCCGTGCATACGGCGGTGACGTTTGGGACAAACAACCTGCTCCATCTGACCATCCTTGGAGAAACTTAACGCATACAAAAAGTGCCATGGTTCCTCACATGGGCGGTATGACAGTGGATGCTCAAAGACGTATTGAAGATGGCGTAAAAGACCTTCTAGACACCTATATCAAAGGAGAAAAATTCCCTGATGAACACGTGATTGTACAACATGGGGAAGTCAGCTCCAGCTACACTCAGTAAAGGAAAATAGACATCAGAAACTCCTGTTCCAATAGGATAGGCTTCCTTTATAGCAGACAGAGAAATAATAGAATTCTCTCATTTACTATAAAGGGAGCTTTTTAATTTTTCACTGCTGCACGCCATTCATAAATTGGTGTTCTTTTTATTGACCTGGAGCGCCCTCCAGGTATTATTATTGTAACTATACGCAAAGGAGATGAAAAATATGGCAGCCAACTGGAGTCAAGAACAAATCGATGCTTTTTCCAAAGCGGATGATATGTATATCTCCCCTTTTTACAGCGATGGGAAGACGCCTGGAACCCCAACATGGATTTGGTCCGTTGCTGTTGATAACCATCTTTATGTCAGAGCTTATAATGGCCAGAATTCGCGCTGGTATAATTCCGCTGTTGAGCAGAAGGCCGGAAAGATAAAAATAACCGGTGAAACGTACGATGTGGTATTTCAGCCGATTGAAAATGAGCCCGCATTAACAGAAAAGATTGATGAAGCCTATAATGAAAAATATGGTGACAGCAGCTATCTGCCGCCGATGTTAGAAAAAGGACCGGTAAGTGCAACCGTAAAAATTTTACCACGAGATTAATCGAACAATTTACAAAAGCCCTCTGAGTGCACTCAGAGGGCTTTTGTTTGGTTCAATTTTAGACATACAGGCAGATACCTCACGGTATGATTTGACCTCCTCCAGATGAAAAAATCTGGAGGAGGTCTGAAATGTACAAACAGCTTTTTTATCCCATATAGTCATTTCAATGTAATTATTTTTGCTTCTTCGGTAATGGAGCTTTAGAAGAGATGAATCCTTTTTCTAATAACTCTTGCCAAAAAGCATCTGGAATATCCATTTTTATCGCTGCCAGGTCTTCTTTGATCCTATCCGGACGGGAAGAACCAGTGATAACTGCTTTGGTTGCAGGGTGGGCTGCGGAAAATTGCAGAGCGGCCGCTTTTAAGTTAACATCGTAACGTTTTGCAATTTCCTCCAGTTGTTCTACCTTTGCTTTGATTTCTGGAGAAGCTTTTTCATAGTTAAAATAGTCCCCTCCAAGCAAGGCACCGGAACTATAAGCGCCACCGACAACAATGCCAACATCTTTTTCCTGTGCGGCAGGCATCATGCGCTCCAACGCACGCTCATGCTGCAGGAGCGTATACTGAGTGGCCGATAAGGACAGATCGGGGTTTGCATCATTTAATTCCATTGCCAGTTCGATGGGTTCTGTTGTATTGACTCCAACGCCCCAAGAACTAATGACTCCCTCGTCACGAAGGCGTGTGAGCGCACGAAATGCCCCTTTTCTCGCTTCATCGAATTTTGAAATCCATTCATCTCCGTGGAAATCAGATGAAATATCATGTACGAATACAATATCTAAGCGATCTGTTTTTAAACGCTCAAGGCTTTGCTCGACCGAACGGAGTGTTGCATCTTCGGTGTAATCCGTAATCGCCTGGTTTTTTCTTGCATTCTCAAACAACCCTGATTTCTCTTCCTCTTCATCTAAAATATACCGGCCCACTTTTGTGCTTATTACATAGTCATCTCGATTGTATTTGGATAAGGCCTCCCCTAATCGTATTTCCGAGAGACCGAACCCATAAAAAGGAGATGTATCAAAATAGCGAATTCCTTGATCCCAGGCAGATTCAATAGTAGCTCGAGCTTCTTCCTCAGAAACATCGCGGAACATGCTCCCTAGAGGACCTGTCCCCAAGCCGATTTTTTCTTTTAACGCTTGATCTAGATTAGCCATGCTAAATAAGCCTCCTTCTGTTTTCCGATCGAATATATTAACACGCACTTATGCTGCGATTAAGCAATTACTTCTATGTGATTAGGCTACTTTATATTGTAAGTTTAAAATAAAGTTTGATCAATATATACCTTTAAACCTTGGTTTAGTGAAAATTAAAGAGCCTGCTGTTGAAAAAAAATTGATCAAAATGGATTCTTATTATGTTCGGGGGTTCGTCAGTTCCCTTTCATGAAAACCATTCTCACCATATCCAGTTTTTCAGCCGCGCGGCATACCTTTTCCTTAGCAACGTTGCATAAGAATCTAAGTCAAAATCTAAAATATTAAATGCACTTAATGCAATTGTGATGAAATTAAGAAATCCATACACAAAAAAAAGACTCCCGCAAATTTCGTCACGTAATAAAGCATTCTGGTTATTAGAGACTTTCTCCACTGAACAATAAGCATCAACAATAATATTACGCCAAACAATTTTATAAAACCGGTAAGCCATGTCATAATAACGAACGATGGATCAGGATTTAAGGATATCTCATAGACAGCTCCACCCAGGGATCTAACACCGAGCATACCACCCATTGCCCAATAGAAACTCATACCCGCAAAAATCACGGTCCAAAATATCCCCAATGTAATAAACCAATAGTTACGCCTCAAATTAAAATCACCTCGCTTAAGAGACTTGTGTAGTGTTTTCCATAAAAACACCCCTTTAGATAATCATATCCAAAGGGGTGAAACGGTTCATCTTTCTTCAAAACGGTTTAACTTTATTTCAAAGCCACATATATGTGCCAAGTCTCAACTATTATTACTCCACTGTCACTGATTTTGCCAGGTTCCTTGGTTTGTCTACATCATTGCCGCGATGCAGTGCCGCATAGTAGGAAATGAGCTGATAGACGACAACGGATACAAGCGGTGTGAGCATTTCATGCACGGGCGGGATGACGTAAGTATCACCGTCCTGATCCAGGCCGTCCATTGAAATCGTGCAGACTTTTGCCCCGCGGGCCTCTACTTCCTGGGCGTTGCCCCGGATGTTCAGATTCACTTTTTCCTGGGTGGCCAATGCGAATACGGGTGTGTTTTCCTCGATAAGTGCGATGGTGCCGTGCTTCAGCTCGCCACCGGCGAACCCTTCTGCCTGGATGTACGAGATTTCTTTCAGCTTGAGCGCACCTTCCAGGCCGACATAGTAATCCATCGTTCTGCCGATGAAAAAAGCGTTTCTTGTGGTGCTAAGATACTCGTCGACGATTTGCTCTATCTTTGGTGCATCATCGATAATTGCTGTGATTGCCGTGGTGACTTTTGCGAGTTCCTGCATCAAGTCAAAATCGGTATTTCTCCCCAGTTCTCTTGCTGCGACCTGCGCAAGAATAGAGAGGACGGCAATCTGGGCAGTATATGCTTTTGTCGAGGCTACTGCGATTTCCGGACCGGCATGCAGTGTCAGTGTCTGATCTGATTCACGCGACAGTGTGGAGCCAGGAACATTCGTCACTGTCAGTGCCGGGTGGCCGAGTTTTTTTATCTCCACCAGTACCGCCCGGCTGTCGGCTGTTTCTCCGGACTGTGAGATGAATATGAACAGCGGGTGTTCCGACAGCATCGGTGTATTATACACAAACTCTGAAGCAACGTGGACTTCTGTCGGCACCCCTGCCCATTTTTCAAAATATTCTTTGCCGATCAGACCGGCATGGTAGCTTGTACCTGCCGCGATGACATATAATCTGTCTGCATCTTTAAGTTGTTTGATGATTGCAGGATCGATTTTAAGGCTGCCTTCTGCGTCCTGGTATTCCTGGATGATATTCCTCATGGTGCCCGGCTGGTCGTTGATCTCTTTAAGCATGAAATGGTCATACGTACCCTTCTCCGTATCACTTTCATCAATTTCTGTGTAGAAGGAATCTCTTTCCACTGGGCTGCCTTCTGAATCTTTGATGACGATGTTATCTTTTTTAAGGAGAACAACTTCTCCATCCATCAATTCTATGAACTCATTGGTGACTTGCAGCATCGCCATCGCATCGGAGGTGATGACATTGAAACCTTCCCCTTTTCCAAGGAGTAGCGGGGATTTATTCTTAGCAACATAGATGATTTCCGCATCCGCTTCATCCAGCAGTCCGACAGCGAATGAACCGTGTACCGTCTTCAGCGCTTTGTTGAAGGCAACTTCTGTCGTCAGTCCTTCATTGGCAAAGGTTGAGATCAATTCCACAAATATTTCTGAATCCGTGCTGGAAACCAACTCAATGTCTCCGAGATATTCATTTTTGATCTGCTCAAAGTTTTCGATTACACCGTTGTGGACGATTGTGAAACGGCCGTCTGAACTTTGGTGCGGATGGGCATTCACCACTTCCGGTACTCCGTGCGTCGCCCATCTTGTATGCCCGATCCCGATGGTGGAATCAAAGCTCATATCCACTTTCTTTCTAAGATCTGCAATTCTGCCTTTCTCTTTGAAAACTTTAACGTCTTTATCATCTCTGATACCGATTCCTGCAGAGTCATAGCCGCGATACTCCATTTTTTCCAAACCTTTTAAAAGAATCTCTTTTACATCATTATTTCCGATATAACCTACAATTCCACACATATGCATACTTCCTTTCTGCTCACTGAAAAGTTTCCAGTGCTCTGTCCTGCCGGTCACCCGACAGCTTTAACATCTGGTTTCACGAATACTTCAGTATCCGGGACAGTATCCGCCGAAAATCGATCACTGTCCTCCTCGTCAGCAGATTTAAAATTCTGCTCAGGCGCTATTCCGATTGCCTTGCTTGCCTCGACCCTCCTTTTTAGTCAACATTCACATTGTAATGGATTAAAGTGACTTATTCAATATGTATGATCAATCCCGGCAAGGAAAACTATTCAGCTCCATTCAAAAAAGCTGGGACATACTCCACAAATAAACACTTTCGTATTTTAAGTTGATCAAACTCAACAATCAAAGCAGGCAGTGTTTATTTGCGCTATATAAAAGTTCAGTAGGGGCGTGGGGGGTCTCTCGGTCTCGTCAGTTTCTCAATCCCGGGACTCGCCTCTTTCTCGGTCTCATCGATATGACGACGCCGGGGAGACGGCTGATCTCTCACTTTCCATCAGCTTCCATTCAAAAAGGCTGATCCATTTTATGGACCAGCCTTTGCCTTATTACTGTTCATCCAATCCCATTTCAGTTTGGACGATCTCTGCAATTTCTTGACTGTATTCACCTGCGAGTTCTTCTGTCGCTGCCTCGACCATTACACGGACGAGCGGTTCTGTCCCGGAAGCACGGACCAGAACCCGTCCGTCTCCATCCATGGCCGCTTCAACATCGCTTATTTTGGCTGAGACGACCTCATTGTTAACGACGTTATATTTATCAGTCACACGCACATTAACAAGTTTCTGAGGGAATTTTTCCACCTGTGCAGCAAGTTCACTCAGCTTTTTCCCTGACTGTTTGACGATTGAAGCGAGATGCACACCTGTTAAAAGGCCATCCCCCGTCGTATTGTAATCCATCATAATAATATGGCCGGATTGTTCTCCCCCCAGGGAATATCCGCCTGATTTCATCTCTTCGACGACGTAGCGGTCACCAACTTTTGTTTTATTACTGTTGAGCCCGTGTGCCTCCAGTGCTTTATAGAACCCGAGGTTGCTCATCACAGTGGACACGACCATATCATCCTTTAACAGATTCTCTGATTTAAAGTGCTGGGCCAGGATAAACATAATTTTATCCCCATCAACAATTTCACCATTTTCATCCACGGCAATGACCCGGTCGCCATCACCATCAAATGCCAGACCGAAGTCAGCCGCCTCATCTTTAACCAACTCAACAAGCTGTTCAGGATTTGTCGAACCAACACCCTCATTGATGTTTGTACCATCCGGATTGCACCCGACAGTGACAGTATCTGCTTCCAGATCGCCGAACAGATACGGCGCCAGCTTGTATGTGGAGCCATGAGCGCCATCTAATGCGATTTTCATCCCATCAAGGTCGGTGTCCACCGTGGATTTGAGATAGCTTACATATTTCTGGCTGCCTTCAAAGTAATCGGATTTATGTCCGAGCGCTGTGCTCGTCGGTCTCGGTGTCTGATCATTGTCATCATCTATCAGCGCTTCTATCTCTCTCTCCTGGACATCGCTGAGTTTGAAACCGTCAGAACCGAAGAATTTGATACCGTTATCGGCGACAGGGTTATGGGAAGCAGATATCATGACACCTGCATCTGCATCGACTTCTTTAGTCAGATAGGCAACGCCCGGTGTAGAGATGACACCGAGTCTCATCACTTCTGCACCGATTGAAAGCAGCCCAGCAACCAATGCAGATTCGAGCATTTCTCCTGAGATACGGGTATCCCGTCCGACAAGGACTGTAGGTTTCTCATCTTTTTTACCGGATACTTCGTATCCGCCAAATCTGCCCAGTTTAAATGCCAATTCCGGAGTAAGCTCCGTATTCGCAACGCCTCTCACTCCATCAGTTCCAAAATATTTACCCATGTTGTTCTCCTTTTTAGTTGAGTTATGTGTGCGTGTCATTCTTCTGCTATTTCTATATCCGCCTGCAGTACGGCAGGTTCAGTTTTACTGACTTCTTCCGGGACATTTAATTCTACATCCTGAGTTTCGGATTCACTGAGGCCTTCAACATCCACCTCTGCATCAATAGAATCAATCTGAGACAAAATTTCCTCACTGCCGAAAACTTCGACTTCATCATAATTGAGCGTGACATCGTTCAGCGTATAGCCATCCGCGACATCACCCGTCACTTCATAATCGACAGGAACCTGTTCGCTCCGCTCCGCGACTTCTATCTCGACCCTGACCGTTTCCGGATCGACCCTGACATCCAGCCTGTTGAGCTGAGAATCAAATACAGCGATTTCGGCTTCTTCTACCCGATTTTCTGTGATTCTCGCACTCTCACTCAAAGTGGCACGTACATATTGTATACGATTCATCTCACTTTCACCACCCATCACAGTAACCGTCTCAGGACTTACTGTCACATTGGTCGTATGATGATTCGGGCCGATTCTGCTTTCACTGACCTCTGCCTCCACTTCGTATGTTTCCGTGACAAGCTCCTGAATGGTGAGGCTCGCAGTTTCCGGTCTCACTTCCGCCGTCACATTTTCAGGCAGACCCTGGACGGTGAAGTACTCTTCATAATCTCCGACGCCGCTCTCGCTCAAATTCAGTACAACATCAAAATCCCGTGTCGTCTGCAGCCGTTTGACATTAGAATTGTTGCCGTATAGCTGTACATTCACTGTCTCAGGCACACCTGAAACATAATACTCCTCTTCATCATACATCATTTCAACCGGCACACCTTCTATAACCTCTGATCCCCCATCTTCTTCTTCGGAATCTATGACGTTTTCAAACACATCATTGACTGAAAGGAACATGAACAATGCGAGAAGGAGTGCAACAAACCTGAGTCCCCATTTACTTTCTAGCAAATACTCCGCCTCCTTCCTTCAATGCCGGCAGAAGGACCCAATGGGTCTGCAGCATGTTATCCAGTTCTTCCAATGAAATTTCTTTCGTCAACGTACTGTCATATGTCACTGAAACATTTCCGGTCTCTTCCGACACAACCACCGTGAAGGCATCTGTAACTTCAGACAGACCTAATGCTGCTCTATGTCTTGTGCCGAGACTTTTAGCTATTTTACTGCTGTCTGAAAGTGGTAAGTAACTTGCCGCTGTGGCAATCTTATCCCCTTGTATGATCATCGCTCCGTCATGCAGCGGCGTATTTGGCACGAAAATATTGATCAGCAGTTCTGAGGACACATTGCCATTGATCGGTATGCCTGTCTCGATGTAATCCTTAAGCCCTGTTTCTTTTTCAAATACAATCAGAGCGCCGATGCGCCTTTTAGCCATATATCTGATCGATTTAACCATTGCTTCCCGCATTCTCTCATGTTCGTCTGAACTTGTACTGGCCGAAGAAGTACGGAATAAACTGCCCCTGCCAAGCTGTTCAAGCGCCCGTCTGAGTTCCGGTTGAAATATTACGATAATTGCCAGAAAACCCCATTCCAATACAGTGTCGAACATTTGTGTCGTTGTTGCCAGATCAAAGAAATTACTGATTGCCCGTCCAATTAATATAAAAAATATCCCCTTGATCAATTGGATCGCTTTCGTACCTTTCATCACAGTAATTAACAGGTACAAAACATACCAAACAATCAGCAGATCAACAATGCTGGTGATGATTGAGGCGGTGGTGATATTTTCAAAAAGATTGTCTGTCTGCATACTTCGTCCCTCTCTTAGTATTTCAAATAAAATCCAGTCGTTCCTGCAGCATACTGTATATGCCGGCTAAGACTGTATCCCCCTTAAATGTATCCGCATTGAATGCTGCAGACTTGAAACGGTCTTTAAATTCTTTTATATCACCGTTCTTATAGCTGCCATAACAGCTGAGAAGCACCATGGACTGTAAGTTTGAATTAACAGTAATATCCTCAAGCTTGTCAAAGTTCCCGAGCATCGCATTATTTTTTGCTTCCAGCAGATCCAGTGATTCCTTCCTGTAGTCAATATGGAGGATTACAGACTGTTTTCTTATGCGGTCAACCACTCTGGCCGAAGTAAAATACTCTTTTTGTAAATGATAACATCCTGCGATTTCAAATAGAATCCTGATTATTCCAAGTTCGAGGTCAGATACTTTCAAAATAAGGTATAAAGTATCTTCGAGCAGATCCAGCGCTTTTGCCACTTCGCCTTTAGAAGCCAGTATATCGGACTTAAGAACAACTGCGTCTATGTATGCCTGGTTGACCGATCCGGTGGATAACAGGAATACTGCCTGGTCCACATGCAATTTCTCTTTCCTTGAATCCCCTGTCTTATTATAATACTTTGCATAGATAAGGTGTATGCGGCCGCTGTCGTGCGCAGGGATCTGATCGACATGTTCATATTCCTTTTCAATAAATGAGCGTACGACCTGATAATCCTCCTGCTCTATCTTTTGCTCGTAATATGCAATTTCACGCAGTATCTCTACATCATTGTAGCGGAAATGGGACACTTCCTGCATGAAATCATTGACAGAACAATTCAATCGTTCGCTTAATTTGATCAGAACATTGGTTGAGGGATGCACACTCCCTTTTTCTATCAGACTGAGATAAGTTCTGGAAATGATACCATCCGCTAATTCTTCCTGTGTCAAATTATTGTTGTTGCGTATCTCTTTAATTCGCTGACCAATCATAATGGTGCCCCTTTCACAATTATAACAGTTTCATCATACCAAATTCGCAATTATGCAACAAATGATTAATGGATTATCACATATGTCAAATTAATGTAAATTTATTTGACAAGCTATTTACTGTTAATCATACTATAAATATATTCTGGGAGGGGTGTTCTTCATGAAAAAATTACTGGTTATTGAAAATCTTGCTCAACTTAAGAGTGTCAGCGACCCATTTAGAATAGAACTGCTCACTATGCTTGGAGAAAAACCGAAGACGGGCCAGAATCTTGCCGATGAACTTGACATACCAAGAGCAAAGATACACTACCATCTAAATGAACTTATGAAAAATGGGATTATCCATGTGGTCAAAACCGAAGAAAAAAACAGTATCATACAAAAGTTTTATGAACCAGTTGCCAAAAAAGTCGTGCCGAATATTGATTTATTGAAGTATGTCCCGGATGAAAAGAAGAAAGACAGCATGTCTTATAATCTGCGCATTAAAGAAGAGGAGCTCAGTCAGTTCAAGAAGGAATTGAAAAATTTCGTCAAAGAAAATTCCAAGAAGAAAAGTGCGGAGAATGTCAGCGATTATAAAGTGCAGATCATGCCTTTGGGCGAAGAAGAGTAATATTTACCTGCCACACATTTTAAAAGGTACATCACCAGGAGTGACGTACCTTTTCATGCGTCTACAATTGTTTCCTCCCAAATAGGAAAGAGGCAGTTTCCACCGCTTTCTCAGCAGTCATGTTTTTATTATCAAGCAGGGGATTAACTTCAACAAGATCCATGGATGTGACCATGTCCGAATCATAAAGTACAGACATTGCCACCTGTGACTCAAGAAGTGTCATACCGCCATCCACCGGTGTGCCTGTTCCGGGTGTTTCTATCGGATCCAATGCATCAACATCCAGTGACAAGTGCAGTCCGTCGACCTCCCGCTCTTTTAGGTGGCCAACAGCCCGTTTCATCACTTCGGCAATCCCCATCTCCTTTATATCAGTCGCTGTAAACGTCAGAATATTATTATCTTTGATATATTCTCTCTCTCCGGCATCCAGATCCCTGACACCAATCAGGACCACATTCTCATGCTTGACCTTCACATCCGGATGATGGAGATTAACGAGGCTGTCATGACCGAGGCCGCATGAAATCGCCAGCGGCATCCCATGAATATTTCCTGAAGGTGAACTCCCGCTGTCATTTAAATCACCATGGGCATCAAACCATATGACACCCATATTCTCATAGTACGAGCTGATGCCAGCTATTGAACCGATGGACAAGGAATGGTCCCCCCCGAGTATTAAAGGAAAGCGGCCCAGTTCAACCGAATTGTCCACTTCCTCAGCCAGCTCAATATTAAAATCTTTCACCTCTTCAAAATTAAGAAGACCAGCTTCTTCCTTTACTGAATGATGCACAGGGTCCACTTTATATTGACCAGAAATATTACCTCTGTCATCAACATTCATCCCCTGGGTTTCTAAAGCCTCTACAAGACCGGCATACCTGATTGAATCAGGGCCAAAATCCACGCCCAGCTTCGGCTGGCCGAAACACATTGACGCACCTATAATATCTACCTTATGATTCATAAAATTACCCCTTTATATTTCAACTCTTCCTTAAGTCTATACAACACAGCATTTTTATGCAACGATTTATAAAAATGTAAAAATTATATTTTATATGTATAATAATTTCTCCAACTTGAAACAAAAAAAGACACCTTCATAAGAAGATGTCAGTTGATGAGCCATAGAGGAATCGAACCTCTGACCCTCTGATTAAAAGTCAGATGCTCTACCGACTGAGCTAATGGCTCATGGCTGGGCTAGCAGGATTCGAACCTACGCATAATGAGACCAAAACCCATTGCCTTACCACTTGGCTATAGCCCAATAATATTAGATGGTGGAGGGGGAGAGATTCGAACTCCCGAACCCGAAGGAGCGGATTTACAGTCCGCCGCGTTTAGCCACTTCGCTACCCCTCCGTGGTGGAGAATGACGGGGTCGAACCGCCGACCCTCTGCTTGTAAGGCAGATGCTCTCCCAGCTGAGCTAATTCTCCAGGTAATGACCCGTACGGGACTCGAACCCGTGTTACCGCCGTGAAAGGGCGGTGTCTTAACCGCTTGACCAACGGGCCAGGATATAAATATGTAAGATTTTAAATCTTAAAAATATGGCTCCACAGGTAGGACTCGAACCTACGACCGATCGGTTAACAGCCGATTGCTCTACCTCTGAGCTACTGTGGAATAACATAAAAAAAGCACTGCCCGGCAGCGTCCTACTCTCACGGGACGTCAGTCCAACTACCATCGGCGCTGGAGCGCTTAACTGCTGTGTTCGGCATGGGAACAGGTGGAGCCGCTCCGCCATCGCCACCGGACAATGTCTGTGAATGCCTGTGCATTCAAAACCGGATAGAAGCAATTCCTGCGCAGTCCGCCGACCACGGTCGTCATCAATTCGTTGAATAAGTCGTCGATCGATTA
>NZ_ARQJ01000017.1 GCF_000385175.1 Salinicoccus albus DSM 19776
AGCTCGGCATAGGAAAGGATTTAGCCAGACTGACCGCATATTGCGGTGACAGATATATTTGGGTCGCTACGAAAACGTGTCTTAAAAGAGCTATATCAAAAGAAAAACTAGCCCAAGCCGGGCTAGTTAACTGTCTAGAATATTATAATACTATTAATAGTTAACAACGTGAATTGAACCGCCGTATACGGAACCGTACGTCCGGTGGTGTGAGAGGGTAAGGCTATCTTACCCTACTCGATTCATTTTGAAGGAGTGGGAAAATGGAGACCAGCAGCATTGATGAAATTCGGCATGCATTTGATGAAGCTTTAAAATCCGTAGAACATAAAAAGGATCTGCAGGATCTAAAAGTGGAATACTTAGGCAAAAAAGGCAAAGTGACAGGCCTTATGAAAGAGATGAAAAACCTTTCGGAGGAAGATAAACCTGTTTACGGCCAGAAGGTCAATGAAGTGCGTACACATATACAAGGGATTATCGATGATACTCTTGAAAAATTTGAAAATGAAGCGCTCGAAGCTCAGTTAAAAGCGGAAACGATTGATGTATCATTGCCCGGCAGACGGTTTCAGCTGGGCAGTCCGCATCCATTGAGCAGAACGATAGAAGACATCGAGGATTTCTTTATCGGTCTTGGGTACAGGGTTGCCGAAGGATACGAAGTTGAGACCGATTACTATAACTTTGAGGCGTTGAATCTGCCCAAGTCGCATCCAGCCAGGGATATGCAGGACACTTTTTATTTTTCTGATGAAATACTGCTCCGTACACACACTTCACCGGTGCAGGTACGCACAATGCGGTCGGAAAAAGGCGGAGGGCCTGTAAAAATAATCTGTCCCGGGAAAGTTTACAGAAGGGACAGTGATGATGCGACGCATTCTCATCAATTTACACAGATTGAAGGTCTTGTTGTGGATGAAAATATCCGCATGAGCGATCTTAAAGGCACGCTCCAGCTGTTTGCGAAAGAGATTTTTGGCCCGGACCGTGAAATCAGATTGCGTCCGAGTTATTTCCCGTTCACAGAACCGAGTGTTGAAGTTGATATTTCATGCTTCAATTGCAGAGGTGCCGGGTGCAGTGTATGTAAAGATAGCGGTTGGATTGAAATTTTAGGCGCAGGAATGGTGCACCCGAATGTTCTGGAAATGGCAGGTTTCGATCCTGATAAGTTTTCAGGTTTTGCATTCGGCATGGGGCCTGACCGTGTTGCAATGCTGAAATATGGCATTGAGGATATCCGGAATTTCTATACGAATGATATCCGGTTCATCAATCAGTTTAAACCGACCGAAGATGGAGGGGTTCATAATGAGAGTATCTAAAGAATGGCTGAAGGAGTGGATCCCTGTTGAGGCATCGATCGATGAACTGTCTGAAACAATCACACGGGGCGGAATTGAAGTTGACGACATTATTGATTATACGGAAGGGATTAAAAACCTTGTTGTCGGCTATGTAGAATCGGTTGAAAAGCATCCGGATGCGGACCTGCTGAGTATATGCAGAGTGGACACGGGTGGTGAAAGCAACCAGATTGTATGCGGGGCATCGAACGTCAGAGCGGATACTTACGTGGTTGTTGCTAAAGTTGGCGGCAGACTGCCGGGCGGCATTAAAATCAAGCGGGCGAAAATGCGCGGGCAGGTATCCGAAGGTATGATCTGTTCACTTGAAGAATTGGGTGTCCCGGAAGACTTTGTGCCAAAAGAGTATCAAAACGGGATTTTCATCTTTCAGGAAGCGTATGAAGCAGGTTCTGACGCACTTGAAGCGTTATACCTTGATGACCAGGTGATGGCGTTTGATCTGACACCGAACCGTAAAGATGCGCTCAGCATCGCTGGAGCTGCCTACGAAACAAGGGCATTATTCGGGGGAGAAGTAAAGCGTCCGAAAAGCCCTCTGACTGAAGTTGATGGAGAAGATGAAAATTTCAAGGTGACCAATGAAGATGCTGAAGCAGTCCCTTACTACGGTGCCCGTATCGTCAAAGATCTGACGATCACACCGTCCCCTACATGGATGCAGATCCGCCTGATAAAAGCGGGAATTCGCCCGATCAACAATGTCGTGGATATCTCCAACTATGTACTGCTGGAATTCGGACAGCCGCTCCATATGTTCGATAAAGATAACATCGGATCGGAGCACATTGTGACCCGGTTTGCTTTAGAAGGGGAAAAAATGACGACATTAGATGGTAAAGAACGGGCGCTTAAAGATAATGATGTAGTGATTACAAACGGGAAAGAACCAATTGCCCTGGCAGGAGTTATGGGAGGCGCCTTTTCTGAAGTTTCAGAAGAGACAACGACTGTATTGATAGAATCCGCTATGTTCAATCCGGTATCAATCAGGCAGACAAGCAGCCGTCTGGGGCTGAGAAGTGAATCTTCAATCCGCTTTGAGAAAGGGGTTTCCCATGAATTTGTCAATGAAGCGCTGGACCGGGCGGCATATCTGCTTGAAAAATATGCCGGGGGCAGTGTAACCGGAAATATCATCTATGATGGAGAACTGAACCTGAAAAATAGCGAGATCGATGTTACAAGAACTTTTATCAATCGTCATTTAGGAATGTCTTTAACGACCGATGAAATTACGCGATGTCTGAGCAGACTTGGTCTTTCAACAGATACTGACGGTGAATCGATGACTGTTCACATTCCCTCCAGAAGAGATGATTTAAAGATCAAAGAAGATATCACCGAAGAAGTGGCCAGAATCCACGGCTATGATCAACTGCCTGTATCCCTGCCTGAATTCACCAGAATCACTCCTGGCAGGCTGACTGATGAACAGAAAAAAATAAGAATCATCAGGCGTCAAATAGAATCTCTCGGTTTATCCCAGGCGATGAATTATGCGATTACAAGCAGATCAAAATCAGTGGAATTCACCAACAGAACTGATGGTATGGAACTGCTTATGCCGATGAGTGAAGATCATGCTGTTATGAGAAACAGTATGATACCGAATCTTGTTGATAATGCGACGTATAATGTCAATCGACAACAGAAAAATATACATCTTTACGAAATGGGAAAGATTTTCATCAATAAAGGGCAGGGTAATTTGCCGGACGAGATCGAAATGCTCGGGGGTATCGTGACAGGTGACATGAATCAGACGGACTGGCTGGGCGCTGGTGTACCTGCAGACTTCTATGCAGTCAAAGGGATTGCAGAAAGCATCTTTGAAAAGCTTGGAGTCATTGAGGAAATTAACTTCCGCCAGACTGAAGGGTTCAAAGAAATGCATCCTGGCTGTACAGCCGATATATTGCTCGGTGATGAGAGGATCGGATTCGCAGGAGAACTCCATCCAAAGTATGCATCTGATCATGACCTTGGCCGTACAGCTGTATTTGAGATTAATCTTGATCGCCTGCTCTCGGTTAAACAGGGCAGTATTGTTTATGAGACGCTTGTAAAATACCCAAGTATTACGAGGGATATTGCATTGATCGTGGAACAGTCCGTAACAGCAGATGAGCTTATTTCTGTCATTCATCACGCCAATGCTAAATATTTGGAAGATGTTTATGTTTTCGATATTTATGAAGGAGAGAATGTTGAAGCAGGTATGAAATCAGTGGCACTCAGACTGACATATCTTAATAAGGAGAAAACACTGACTGATGAAGAAGTTGAAGCGGTCCATAAGCCGGTCTTAACAGCGCTTGAGGAAAAAGGGGCGGCAATCAGATAGCAGTACAACCCATGTGCCTCAGGCACATGGGTTGTTTGATCAAGTATGATTATGCTTTTTATCAAGCAGATCTTTGACTTTCTCCCTTGATTTGAAGTGTTTCTTTGAGATGGAGTCAAGAAAATCCATCCCGTGTTTTTCTGCAATTTCAGCAGCAAACATATCCGTTTTTTTACTGGCGCCTCTCGGCACTTCTCTTTTCAGGCTGCGGTTCAGGTTTGACATCTGTGCCAGATATTTGCTCCTGGCCAGTATACTCGCACATGCTACTGCAAGGGATTTTGATTCTGCTTTGGTCTCCTGGTAGATGAGATCCGGTTTAAATGGTTCCGGCACATATTTTCTGTATGCATTTTCAGTGGTGAACTGATCGATTACAATGGCTTCTGTGTCCGTTCCGGAGTCCATCTTTTCATGCACTTTTTGTATACAGTGGTTATGAAGTACTGCTTTTAGCCTGACGATATTCCATCCTTCATCAATTTTACCGTTATAGGAAGGGTTGTCCAAAATGACCAGGGAATAGGGGATGATATGGATGATATCTTTTGCCAGCTGATCCACTTTTTTATTGCTCAGGTTTTTAGAATCTTTCACTCCGAGTTCCCGAAGCAGCGGGACTTTTTCTGAAGGGGCGTATACCGCCGCCACAATCATCGGTCCAAAGTAATCCCCGACCCCTGCTTCGTCACTGCCGACTGTATTTAAACGATCATAGTTCATATAAATCTTTCCTTTATGTCAGAATCTTTTTTTAATGTAATAACAGTATTGTAACACGTGATGATTTTTATTCGTGATATTTTATAGTAATATTGAATATGATAATTACAATAGCATCATATCAGGATTTTATGTTAAATTATATATAACATTTATCAGGGAAATTTCGTATAGGAGGCAATGTCATATGGCAGAATATAAAAATCGCATTGCTGTAGACATTTATAACCAGCAGTATACCCTTGTTGGTGAAGATGATCCGGAGCATATGCGATATGTAGCAGGGCTGGTCGATGCAAAGATCAGGGAGATTGGTGTCAGGAGTTCAGGCCTCGATACGACCAGAAAAGCGGTGCTCACAGCAGTGAATGTCATGGATGATTATGTAAAGCTCAAGGAAAAGCATGATGCACTTGTGAAGGAAATGGAACAGAGGGATAATTGATCTCATGGTTATACTTATACTACTCATAATCGGATTACTAATTGGCTATCGCCGGGGAATAATTCTGCAATCATTACATTTACTCGGTACAATTTCCGCAATCATAATAGCTGCGATGAACTACGATACACTTTCTGCCAGATTCGATTTGATCGTACCATATCCAGCTACTGAGGAAACACTGTCGAATCCAATTTTACCTGAACTGAACAATGCAGAGTATGCTTTTTATGACATGGCCGCATTCTTTATCATTTTTATTATTTCAAAAATTATTATTCAATTGATTGTCAGTGCTTTTGATTATCTCCAGCAGATCAATGTGCTCGGGATTGGCGGAGATATTGCCGGCGCTGTATTTGGACTGATCGAAATCATATATATCATGGTTGTTCTGCTCTTTATGGCTGCAGTGCTTCCGTTCGACTGGATTCAGACACCCATCAATGATTCGGGGCTGGCACAATTCTTCATGGATAATACATTTATACTTTCAGATAAATTTATAGAATGGTTACAAACAGAGTCATAGGGATATGACTCTTTTTTTGGAGGCGGATTATGACGAAAAAAGATATCATTGTACTGCTTGAAACAATCGCAACCTATATGGAACTGTCACTCGAAAACCCATTCAAAGTGTCCGCTTACCGGAAAGCGGCCAACTCAATAGAAGCAGACGGCAGATCACTGTCTGAGATCGATGATTTTTCAGAAATCAAAGGGATCGGCAAAGGGGTAAACGAGGTGATTTGGGAATATTTGGATGCAGGCAGCTCAACAGTGCTGGATGACCTTAAAAACACTGTACCGGAAGGTCTTGTGAGAATGCTCAAGATACCTTCACTGGGGCCGAAGAAAATCGCAAAAATTAATAAGGAACTGGCAATTACGACGATGGAAGAACTGAAAGAAGCGTGTCAGAACGGGCGGGTAAGTACTTTATCCGGGTTCGGTAAAAAGACTGAGGAAAATATCTTTCAAGCAATCGAAGACCTTCAGGAACGGCCGGAACGGTATCCGATTGACAAGATCACTTTATTCAAAAAAGCTGTGGAGCGTGTGTTGGAAGATGCGGACGGCGTGATAAGATATGATGCCGCCGGCAGTGTGAGAAGATTGAAAGAGACAAGCGGTGACTTGGATTTCATCATTCAGGTTGAAGATGTCAGTGCGTTTACAGATTCATTTTTAAACGCCCCGATTGTCAGGGAAACGGTTGCCAGGGGAGAGAAAAAGCTCTCTGTCATCATTGAAGTTGACATGGATGAAATAAATGCTGACTTCCGCTTTGTCACAGGAGAAGAGTATTTTACGACATTACATCATTTCACGGGTTCGAAGGCGCATAACGTCAAAATGCGGCAGATTGCTAAATCGCGCGGTGAAAAAATCAGTGAATACGGTATCGAGTCAGACGATGAAGTAGTGACTTTTGATTCGGAAGCAGGTTTTTTCAATCATTTTGATCTGCCTTATATACCTCCGGCAATGAGAGAGACCGGAGAAGAAACAGAGACAGATATATCTGAGATTGTGGGTCTCTCCGATATCAAAGGGGATCTTCATATGCACACTGTATACAGCGACGGTGCCTATTCTGTCAGAGAGATGGTGGAAGCTTGTATCAACAGGGGCTATGCGTATATGATTATTACCGATCATTCCAAGAGTCTCAGAGTTGCAAATGGATTAGATGAGAAAAGGCTTTTTAATCAAATAGAAGAAATTAAAAACCTGCGAGATGAATTTCCTGAAATTGATATATATACTGGAACTGAAATGGATATTTTAAAGGACGGCACGCTGGATTTTTCAAATGACATATTAAAAGAACTCGACTATGTCATTGCTGCAATCCATTCAAGTTTCTCCCAGACTGAAGCGGAAATTATGCATCGGTTGAAGACGGCGTGTGAGAATCCATATGTCAGGCATATTGCCCATCCAACCGGCAGAATTATAGGTTCGAGGGCGGGTTATCCTGTGGATATGAATGCGCTGATTGAAATTGCTGGGGATACAAATACGGTGCTGGAAGTCAATGCAAATCCAAAACGGCTGGATTTGTCTGCAGATCATATCAGGCATTCTGACATCAGACTGACTGTGAACACAGATGCGCACCATTCAGACCACCTGGAGCTGATGGAATACGGTGTGTCCGTGCTGCAAAAAGGGCTGATAGAAAAAAATCATGTATTAAACACTTTCTCCAGAGAAGATTTCAGGAAGTGGGTTAAAAAAGGAAAATAGAGGTTTTAAAATGAATGATAGAACGATAACGACACTGGAGTTTGATAAAATACTCGCCATGCTTTCTGAAAATGCAGAGAGTGAAAAAACGAAAAAATCCATCAATCCGTCTATTATCTCTTCAGACATCGGCTCTGTAACCCAGATGATCAACGAAGTTGATGATGCATTAACGATGCTGCGCTTCAAAAACATAGAACTGGGCGGAATTACGGATATTAAAGGGCATATCAAACGGGCGGAAATCGGGAGCATGCTCGGCGTAGCGGAATTCAATGAAATCAAGAGTATATTAAACCGCAAGAGAATGCTGTCAAATGTGTTTGATGAATTTGAGGCAGATGAAGTGGAGCTCACCTATATCCCTGTATATATTAATGGTCTGCCAGATATTCATTATCTGTATAAAAGAATTTCAGAAACATGCGATGATGCCAGAGTGCTGGATCATGCATCGGATACACTGCTCCGAATCCGCTCAAAAATCAGCTCGGAAGAAGAAAAAATCAGAGACAGATTGAATGATATTATCCGGGGAAATAATCAGAAGAAGCTGTCTGACAGTATTATCACTATGAGGAACAACCGTTACGTCGTCCCGGTCAAAGTGGAGTATCAGGGGGAATTCAACGGTATCGTGCACGATCTTTCTGCCAGCGGTCAAACGGTATATATGGAACCTATGGCAGCGGTTGAGATGACGAACCAGATACAGACACTCAGGGATGAAGAAGATACGGAAGTGGAACGGATTCTCTACCAGCTTACTGCAGAAACAGCTGAAGCCGCATCAGAACTGTCGAAGACGGATGATTCATTGCATCATATCGATATGGTGTTTGCCAAAGCTAAATACGGCAATAAGATTGGGGGAACGAAACCTGAGGTAATGACGACAGGCGGAATTTATCTTCCGGCAGCATTTCACCCGATGATTCCCTCTGAGGAATCTGTCAGAAATGATATCGCCATGGACGAAGCAACACGTGCGGTCATCATCACCGGTCCGAATACAGGCGGTAAGACGGTTACTTTAAAAACCGTCGGTCTCAGTGTTTTAATGGCCCAGTCAGGTATCCCTGTACCTGCCCGTGACGGCAGTGTCATCCGGTTGTTTTCGAAAATATACAGCGACATCGGGGATGAACAGTCCATTGAACAGTCACTGTCAACATTTTCAAGCCATATGACGAATATCACCGGTATTTTGGATGTGGCGGATGATGACAGTCTGGTACTTTTAGATGAACTGGGCGCCGGCACGGATCCTGAAGAAGGGGCGGCACTGGCCATCAGCATCATTGAATATCTGCTGGCAAAATCATCAACCATTGTGGCTACAACTCATTACCCGCAGCTGAAATCCTACAGTTATACCAGGGAAGATGTTATCAATGCGAGTGTCGAATTTGATGTGGATACATTGTCACCGACATACCGTCTGCTGATGGGGATTCCCGGCAAATCGAATGCGTTTGAAATCTCCAATAAGCTTGGCATGAAGCCAGCAGTGATCGAGCGGGCAAGAAACCTTGCAGGACGCGATTCAAGCGATGTGAATGATATGATTTCAGCGCTTGAAAGGCATACGAAAAAGGCGCAGCAAAATGAAGAGGACACCGATCGGGTGCTTAAGGAATCCAAGGCGCTTCACAGTGAACTCAGTACCGCTTTGGATGACTACAGAGCGTATAGGGAAAAGCTGAAGAAAAATGCCAGAGATCAAGCAAATCGCATTATTAAAGACAGTGAAATTAAAGCCGAAGAAGTCATCGGCACGCTTCACGACATGAAAGAAAAAGGTGCGGAGAATATACAGGATCATGAAATTATTGAACAGAAGAAGGCGCTGTCAGACAGCTATCACCAGGAGGAATTGAAAAGGACAGAGCGGACTGAAGCGAAGGAAGCCATCCATCCGGGCGACGAAGTTGATGTATTGTCCTATGGTCAGAAAGGGGAAGTGCTGAATGTAGAGGGCGATGAAGCCACCGTGCAGATGGGAATTATAAAGATGAAGGTTGAACTTTCAGAGCTGAAGAAACGTAAAAAGGCGAAAGCGGACCGGCCAGTCGCCAGAAGAGTCGGCAAATCTCATGTGCAGAGAGCACTCGATCTGAGGGGCGAAAGGTATGAAGAAGCCCTCAATAAGCTGGACAGATATTTGGACCAGGTAATCCTTTCCAATTATAATGAAGTTGAAATTATACATGGCAAGGGCACCGGTGCGCTTCAGAAAGGTGTACAAAAATTTCTCAAAAACCACTCCAGAGTCAGATCCTTCAGAGGCGGTGCGCCGTCCGAAGGCGGATTCGGGGTCACGGTAGTGGAAATGAAGTAGGTGGATCTGTGAAAAATTTTGATATGATTACATTGGCTAAAATATTAATAGCGGCCGGCGTCATTATGTTCTTGGGCGGTGTTCTATATATGATATTTATGGTTTAAGCAGTTACATTGAGCTTTAATTTATCCTCATGATATAATGATGAACATAAACTAGCAAAGTGGAGGTAATATCGATGGCAATAATAGAAGTGAACGATCAAAACTTTAAAGACGAAATGGACAGCGGTGTTAAGCTGGTAGATTTCTGGGCACCATGGTGCGGACCATGCAAAATGCTTGCACCGGTTCTTGAGGAACTTGCTACTGATGTAGAAGGCAAAGCAGATATCGCTAAACTGAACGTCGATGATAACCAGGCGACTGCAAGTGAATATGAAGTGATGAGTATTCCGACACTTATTCTGTTCAAAGACGGTGAGCCGGTAGATAAGGTCGTTGGTTTTCAGCCGAAAGAACAGCTGGCATCACTGATCGATAAACACGCTTAACTTTTAAAACCGCCGCGGGGCGGTTTTTTTATTAAACTGAGAAAACCGCATGATCAAAATACACAATTCGGCGGACAGTAAAAAATATACGAATTTGATACAATTGAATCAGCTGTATGGCAGACAAAATATATAGGTATTTTTAGAAGATATTATACTGATATGAGGGATATAAGATGGAGGATCTGAAACTGAAGCTGTCAGCACTCCCGACTGAGCCTGGCTGCTATCTCATGAAAGACAGACACGGCATCGTCATTTATGTAGGCAAGGCGAAAAACCTCCGAAACCGTATTAAATCCTACTTCTCCGGCGCTCATGACGAAAAGACGATGAGACTTGTCAGGGAAATTGCTGATTTTGATTTCATAGTGACCAGCTCTGAGGTGGAATCTCTGCTTCTTGAGCTCAATCTGGTGAAAAAGCACTATCCGCACTACAATGTGCTGTTAAAAGATGATAAAAGTTACCCGTTTATAAAAATTACTGATGAAGAGCATCCGAGGCTGCTCGTCACAAGGACGGTAATGCCTGGCACAGGGACTTATTTCGGCCCCTATCCGAACGCCTACAGTGCCCATGAAACCAAAAAATTGCTGGACCGTATCTACCCCTTGAGAAAATGTAATACGATGCCGGACAGATTGTGTCTTTATTATCACATTGGCCAATGCCTTGGTCCTTGTGTATATGACGTATCCCAGGACACATACAAGGAAATGATTGACGGCATCACGCGTTTTTTGAACGGCGAGACAAAACAGATCGTGGACGATCTCAGGGAGAAGATGGAAGAGGCATCTGCTTCGCTCGAATTTGAAAAAGCGAAAGAATACAGGGATCTGATCGGTCACATCGAACAGACGATGAACAAACAGAAGATGATTACCAAGGATATGACGGCAAGGGATTGTTTTGGCTATGCCGTTTCAAAAGGCTGGATGGCTGTTTCCGTGCTGCTTGTCAGAAATGGCAGCCTGATTGAGAAAAAGGCCGAAATGTTTCCGGTACAGGATGATGTCCAGGAAGAGTTCTACCGGTATATTGCCCAGTTCTACGATCTCGAGTCCAATCTGCTTCCCAAGGAAGTTCACATCACTAAAGGCCTGGACCGCCAGGTCATCAATGATTACCTGCCCGTAGACGTGCTGGAACCGAAGCGCGGACAGAAAAAAGAAATGGTTGATCTTGCGAATAAAAACGCAGATATTGCACTTAAAAATAAATTTGAAATGATTGAGAAAGATGAAGCCAGGACAATCCGGGCCATTGAAAATCTCGGGGAGGTCCTGAATATTGAAACGCCGGTCCGCATTGAGGCATTCGACAATTCCAGCATTCAGGGCGTCGATCCTGTCAGTGTGATGGTGGCATTTTTAGACGGCAGTCCCAGCAAGAAAGACTACAGGAAATATAAAATTAGAACAGTGACCGGTCCGGATGATTATGCTTCCATGGCTGAAGCCGTGAGAAGGAGATATACACGTGTGCTCAAAGAGGGACTGCCGCTGCCCGGACTGATTATTGCAGACGGCGGACTCGGCCATATGAATACGATCAGGAATGTGCTTGAAGATGAACTGTCACTTGATATCCCCGTAGCCGGTCTGGCAAAAAACGAAAAACACAAAACGGCTGAACTGCTGTATGGGGAAGCGGGCGAAGTCGTCCCGTTGAAGAAAAATTCCCAGGAATTTTATCTCCTCCAGCGAATCCAGGACGAAGTACACCGATTTGCCATCAGCTTCCATAGGAATACACGCAGGAAATCCTCCGTGGCTTCAGTACTGGATGGCATAGACGGTGTCGGCCCGAAGCGCAAGCAAAAACTGCTGAGTCATTTCGGATCGATCAAACGCATGAAAGAAAAACAGGCAGATGACTATACCGATATTGGAATTCCTGCTCCGGTGGCTGATCGGATCATAGAAAAACTTAATTCTTGATACAACAAAACCTCATTTGTAAAATACTGCCGGCTATATTTTCACATTTCTTTTGAACTGAACCGCTCATGTTATCTTGATTTATATATGCCTGAGGGGTAGAATAAAAGTTGTGAAACTATATTTAGCGGTCAGTTAGGGGGGAATTCGAGTGTCGAAACAGGATTCAAGTTTTGCATTACGACGTCTTCATTCTTTATTAGGTGTCATTCCGTTGGGTGTATTCCTCATTCAACATCTGCTTGTCAACCATACAGCTACGAGGAGTGAAGAAGCGTTTAATGTGGCAGCAGGCATCATGGCAAATCTGCCTTTTGTTCTATTCTTAGAGATTTTCGTGATTTATCTGCCGATTTTATTCCATGGTATATACGGTGTGTATATCGCATTCACAGCCAAGTATAACATCGGAGGGAAACAGTACGGCTGGCACAGTACATACAGGAACTGGATGTTTCTATTACAGAGGGTCAGCGGTGTGATTACATTCATCTTTATCGCCATCCATGTTTATCAGACAAGGGTGCAGGTATTCTTTGGTGAAGAAATCAACTTTGATCTCGTGGCCCAGATTGTGGACAATCCATTATGGCTGGTGTTCTATATTATCGGTATCGTGGCCACTGTATTCCATTTTGCGAATGGACTGTGGGCATTCATGGTCACATGGGGCATTACCCAGTCCGATAAATCACAGCGTGTCATGAGCTATGTATCAGCAATCATTTTCGTTGCTGTTACGATTATTGGCATCCGAGCTATACTCGCATTTATTTAATTAAGGAGTGGAAATAATGGCTAATGATAAAATCATCGTCGTCGGCGGGGGCCTTGCAGGTCTGATGACGACGATAAAAGCAGCTGAATCAGGCGCGGAAGTCGACCTGTTTTCAGTTGTGTCCGTAAAACGTTCTCACTCTGTATGCGCCCAAGGTGGAATCAATGGGGCGGTCGATACGAAAGGTGAAGGGGATTCCCCGGCAATTCATTTAGATGATACAGTTTACGGCGGCGACTTTCTTGCCAACCAGACACCGATAAAGGCAATGACTGACGCGGCGCCGAAAATCATACATCTGCTGGACCGCATGGGCGTGACATTCAACAGAACGAATGAAGGTCTTTTGGATTTCAGACGTTTCGGCGGTACAATGCACCACAGGACAGCATATGCCGGTGCAACGACCGGACAGCAGCTGCTTTATGCCCTTGATGAGCAGGTGAGAAGTTTTGAAGTCGACGGCCTGGTTAATAAATTCGAAGGCTGGGAATTCCTGGGTGTTGTTCTGGATGATGAGGGCCGTGCACGCGGAATTACTGCACAGGATATGAAAACTGCGGAAGTTAAGACATTTAAATCTGATGCCGTAATCATGGCGACAGGCGGTCCCGGTATCATCTTCGGTAAATCAACCAACTCCATGATCAATACCGGATCTGCAGCTTCCCTTGTCTATCAGCAGGGCGCTGTGTATGCAAATGGAGAATTCATCCAGGTTCATCCGACAGCGATACCCGGTGATGACAAACTCAGACTGATGAGTGAATCGGCACGGGGTGAAGGCGGACGTATCTGGACATATAAGGATGGCAAGCCATGGTACTTCCTCGAAGAGAAATACCCGGATTACGGCAACCTTGTCCCGCGGGATATCGCAACACGTGAAATTTTCGATGTGTGCGTGAACCAGAAACTGGGGATCAATGGTGAAAACATGGTATATCTTGATCTTTCACATAAAGATTCGCATGAGCTTGATGTTAAACTTGGCGGCATCATTGAAATCTATGAAAAATTCACAGGTGATGACCCGCGCAAAGTACCGATGAAAATTTTCCCTGCAGTCCACTACTCAATGGGCGGCATCTGGGTGGATTATGATCAGATGACTTCAATTCCGGGCTTGTTTGCAGCGGGGGAATGTGATTATTCCCAGCATGGCGGCAATCGCCTTGGTGCCAATGCGCTCCTCTCTGCCATTTACGGCGGTCATGTTGCCGGTCCAAAAGCGATTGAGTATGTGCGATCATTGGACAAATCCTATGAAGATCTTGATGATTCCATATATGAAGCATATCGTAAAGCGGAAGAAGAGAAGTTTGAAAACGTCATGAATATGGACGGCGATGAAAATGCATATGCCATCCATAAGGAACTCGGTCGGATTATGACCGACAACGTTACAGTGGTACGCCACAACGATAAGCTGCTTGAAACTGATAAAGAGATAGTCAAATTGATGGAAAGATACGAAAACATCAATATTAATGACACAAAAAGGTGGAGCAATCAGGCGGCATTCTTTACTCGTCAGCTTTGGAACATGCTTGTGCTCGCTCGTGTGATTACAATCGGAGCATACAACAGGAATGAATCCCGCGGGGCACATTACAAACCGGAATTTCCGGAGCGTAATGATGAAGAGTGGCTGAAAACAACAATGGCACACTTTGAAGGCGCGAAAGAATCCCCAAGATTCGACTATCAGGATGTCGATGTCAGTCTGATTACGCCACGCAAACGTGACTACACCAAAAAAAATGAAGGGAGTGCCAATAAGTAATGAGTGAAGAAACAATTAAATTGAACATAAAACGTCAGGAAAATAACGAAACACAGCCTTACTGGGAAGAATTCGAAGTGGGTTACCGGGAAAATATGAACGTGATCAGTGCGCTGATGGATATTCAGACGAACCCGGTGAATGCGAAAGGGCAAAAAACAACGCCCGTGACCTGGGATATGAACTGTCTTGAAGAAGTCTGCGGAATCTGCTCCATGGTAATCAACGGCGGTGCCAGACAATCCTGTACCGCACTCATTGACCAGCTTGAGCAGCCGATCACGCTTGAACCAATGGCGACATTTCCTGTAGTCAAAGACCTGCAGGTGGATCGTTCATTCATGTTTGAAGGTTTAAAACGCGTACAAGCATGGGTGCCGATTGATGGCACTCATGATCTCGGCCCTGGTCCCAGAATCCCTGAGAAGAAACGTCAGACTTCATATGAATTATCAAAATGCATGTCCTGCGGTGTCTGTCTGGAAGTTTGTCCAAATGTCAATGACAACTCAGGCTTTATGGGGGCTGCGGCTATCAGTCAGGTGAGGCTGTTCAACCTCCATCCCACAGGCAGCATGAACAAGGATGAACGTCTCGAGGCATTGATGGATGAAGGTGGAATTGCAGAATGCGGCATGGCTCAAAACTGCGTTCAGGCATGTCCGCAAGGGATTCCGCTTACCACTTCCATTGCCGCAATGCAAAGAGAATCAAGTTTCCACATGTTCAAATCATTCTTTGGCAGTGATCAGGAAGTGGAATAATACGAAGACTGACAGGAAGAGCATCGCTCTTCCTGTTTTTTTGTATAAAATTAAGTTATAATGGATAAAAAACTGGATAAGGATTGGGAAGTATGAGCGATAAAGAGTCAATCATTTCTATTGAGAAATCCATAAGATACATTTCTGCACATGTCAAAAGTCATGGTCGCGAAATATTGAAAACATACGATTTGTCACCGCTCCAATTTGTAGCGCTGCAATGGGCAGGCGATAAAGAGGGGATTACGATCGGCGAGCTGTCGAATCGTCTCTATCTTGCACATTCGACAACGACTGATATCGTTGATAAATTGGAGAATGGCGGCTTTGTCAGAAGGCAGAAATATGAAAAAGACAAAAGAATAGTGCTTATATTAATGCAGGAAAAAGGGCATAAGGTTATCGATGAAGTCATCGCAAAGCGGATTTCTTATATTTCTGATATTACGGATCATTTGAATGCAGCAGAAAAGGATAAGCTTCCCGGTATATTGGAATCGATACTCCAGGAAAGTGACAGGCGCAGTAATGGATAGTCCAATCGGTGTAATGGATTCCGGAGTAGGCGGACTGACCGTTGCAAAAGAAATAATGAGACAGCTGCCGGATGAGGAAATTCTGTACTTCGGCGATCTCAAACGATGCCCTTACGGTGACCGGCCAATGGAAGAAGTTAAACAGTATACGGTGGAAGTCACCGATTATCTCGTGAAATGCGGGGTAAAAATGATTGTTATTGCCTGTAACACAGCAACCGCATCAGCACTCCATCTTCTTGAGCAAAGATATGATATCCCTGTCATCGGTGTCATTAACCCCGGGGCAAGAAGCGCGATACAAAACAGCATTAACCACAATGTCATCGTGCTTGCTACAAAAGTGACTGTAGATTCAGAGGCTTATAAGGCAGCCATTCAAGATATTAACAGCGATTTCAAAATTTACAGTCTGGCCTGTCCAAAGTTTGTACCGCTGGTTGAAGAGATGAGGTATAAAGATAAAGTAATCGTAAGAATTGCTTTGCATCAGACACTCAAACATCTCGTCGGTTCCAAGGCGGATACGATTATCCTGGGCTGTACCCATTATCCGCTTCTGGCAGATGAAATCAGGGACTACTTCAATGGCAGGAAGAATGTCATCGACTCCGGGTATGAAACTGCGAGGGAAGTGAGTTCTATACTGACATTCAGGAAAGCACATGCGTCCGGGAGAACAGGGAAAACCCATACAATGATTGTAAACGGAGATAGCGGGCGGTTTGAGTATATTTTGAATGACTGGATGCCATTTATTGAATATACAATGGAAGAAATAGATATAGGAGGCTGACCAAATGGTGAGAATTGTAGTGGCCAGCGGCAATCGGGGTAAGATAAACGATTTTAAAGCGATATTCCCCTATGACGAAATTGTTGGAATCAAGGAATTACTGCCTGATTTTGAAGTTGAGGAAACGGAGAATTCCTTTGAAGGCAATGCCATTTTAAAAGCAGAAGCAGCCAGCGATGCGCTCAAGCTCCCTGTAATCAGTGATGACTCCGGTTTAAGCGTGCTGGCTCTGGACGGCGCCCCTGGAGTATATTCTGCCAGGTTTGCAGGGGCAGAGGCCACGGATGAGGAGAATAACGAAAAATTACTCCGCGCGCTTGGCGGCGAGACAGACAGGCGCGCATATTTCACTTCTGTCATTGCATTTGCGCTTCCTAATAGAGAGACAAGGACCTATCGCGGTGAACTGCATGGGGAAATTTTGAACTCGCCACAGGGGGAGGCAGGGTTTGGATACGATCCGTTGTTTAAGACAAATGACGGGACATATCTGGGAATGATTAATGCGGAAGAAAAAGGGAAGATAAGCCATAGAAGAAATGCGCTGGAGAACATGAGACAGGATACTGTCGTGTACGAATTATTAGTCCGTGATGAGAGGAATGATTCATATTAAAATACTGATAGTGAGCGACAATCATGGAGAAGCGGAAATATCCGATAAGATCTACGGCAGGAAGGCCGGTGAGCTGAACGTCCATCTTGGTGACAGTGAATTCAACTATGATGATACAGAGATGAGAAATTTTCACCGGGTCAAAGGCAATGTGGACGGGGATACAAGGTATCCGGTTGAAGGGTATGATGAAGAAGCGAAAGCCTTTTATACTCATGGTCATTTCTATGATATAAAAAGGGATCGGCAGACACTTGCCAAAAGAGCAGAAGAATATGGCGCTAAATATGCATTTTACGGGCATTCCCACATTGCAAAAGCGGAGAATGTGAACGGGATATATTGTATCAATCCGGGCAGTATCTCACTGTCAAAAGGAGCGCTTGCTGAGACTTACGCAATACTTGATACAGCAACAGATACAGTTCAATTCATGGACCGCGGCCATCAGGTTCTGGAAGAAACAGATTTAACCAAACTGTAAGGTCGGCCCATTGTCATCTGAAACCATCTATATCAGCAGTGTGAGCAGTATGAATAGTGTCAGTACAACAATTGAAACAGAGAACAAGTTTTGTCTGATCACATTTCTCAGCAGACAAAGCACAGTGAAAATAATCAGAATCAGGCAGCCGATGACAAGGATCGGGGGCGCCATGTCAAAAGCGGTATATCTGTCTGAGAGATAGAGTATTGCGATTAGTACGAAAAATGTTGAGATGACAATTTCAATAGATTGTTTCATAGAGTCCCCTTTTCTAATAGCATTTTATATGGAGGTCATAATTTGAATATACTTTACTTTGACGATAAATGCATTGTCTGTAATGGTTTTGCCAAATTTGTCGAGCGGGTGGACAGAACCGGCACGGTCAGATTTGCCTCTGTCGACGAATTGAAGAAAGTGATGCCTGAAAGTTTTGACACAATCGCTTATTATTCTGATGATCTGTACATTCATGCCGATGCAGTGATAGAAGTCGTTGCAGATGCCACAGGAGCCGCTCCGCTCCGGTTATCGAAAATTATGCCAACATGTATGCGAACCGCCATCTACAAATTCGTCGCCAGGAACAGGCACAGGCTCGCAGGCGGGAGGACCTGCGGCACAGAACAGATTGACAGCGAAGTGAAAAAGAAAATGATTTCATCATAAGAGAGCAGTGATCACATGACGAAAATTAAAATAGATGACGAGATAGAACTCAAGATGCTGAAGGAGAAAGACCGGTTCAAGCTTTTTGATACAGTTGATGAGAACCGGCTGCATCTGAAACGGTGGCTGCCATGGGTGGATTATACCACCGGGCCGGATGTATACATAACAGTGATCAATCAGTGGCAGACGGATATGGACAGAGAAGAAGGCATGGAACTCGGCATATTTTATCATGATGAACTCGTCGGCATGTGCGGATACAATCTGATAGTAAAAACACAGGGCAGAGGACAGATCGGCTATTGGATCGCCAAAAACGCAGAAGGCAAAGGGATCGTCACACGCTCCGTGAAAACACTTGTAGATTATGGCTTTGATACGCTCGGATTGAATCGGATCGAAATTATTTGCGGAGAAAAAAACAGAAAAAGCCGTGCGATACCAGAAGTACTTGGTTTCCACAATGAATCCATAATGGCGGAATTCGAATTCCTTCACGACCATTATCACGATTGCATCATGTATCGGCTTCTCCGACGGGATCGATGATTAAGGACGGTTTTACATATTTATATTCAAAGAGTGTAATAACCCATTACAAAATATCAAAATGGGTTTGACTTTGACAGTCTATTTTGAGTATAATAATACTTGTCCGAATTGAGTCCTGGTAGCTCAGTAGGATAGAGCAATGGCCTTCTAAGCCATCGGTCGGGGGTTCGAATCCCTCCCAGGACGCTTAACAGTAACCATAACCCCGTAAGGCGGGGTTTTTATTTTATACCATATCAATGTCCCAGTAGCTCAGCTGGATAGAGCGACAGCCTCCTAAGCTGTAGGTCGGGGGTTCGACTCCCTCCTGGGACGCTTAATTTGAATATTAATCTTTTCAAAAACTCTGTAACCTGCGCGGTTATGGGGTTTTTATTTTTGGCTCATTGAATATGGAGTATTTTGAGGGTATGGTCTGGTCAATATTTAGTCAATATATCACAGTACGTGCAGGGTTATAATTCCTCTCAAGTGCGTCCAACTTTTTTAAAAGAGCAATCTCGATCTCAGGCTTTCATTTATCTGCTTTAAGCATGGAAATTTCTTTGTTCAGACGGTCTGTTTCAGTCAGCTGATTGTATGACTTTCTTTTGCCGCTTTTGTCTGCAAATTCGATTTCACCATGTGCTGATGGTGTTTTTCGCTACGAAATATGTGGCCATAACCTCACTGACCGTGCGCCCGGCATTCACTGCTTCAATCACTTCTCACTTTTCTTCTGGAGAAAAGTGTCTTCCAGACATATAACCCCCTCCTGGTTTACAGATTTTTTATTTCATCTGTAAACCAGGAGGGGGTCAAATCACTACTGCAATGTATATAGATCATTCTATAAGATGGAGAACCACATCAAATCGCAGCAGTATAGAGTACCGAACACTCCAATGGGAGCCCTAGAAATGATGTTTACCACCCAGAAAGAAAACAAGGAAGAAGTTCAAAAAATTAAGAATGATGTCCAAAGTATCAGAGATAATGTCACTATCGAATTGCTCAAACGTTGGGTGGCGGCTGAAGCAACATTTACAGTTGGCAGTGAACCGATATACGTCCATCAAAATATGTCTTCATTCGATGTCTCATATCCGTCTATGCAGACGATCTCACCAGATACTGCCATCGAGGTTGTTGAAATGGCAATCATTGAAGGCTATAAAGGGGGGCTGCTATAATACATCTCAAGGCGGTATCAGATATTTACCGAGGGAAAAGGTACATCCAAAAGTAGTATTTTTTGAGGACGGCTGCGGCACATTCAGCCCGCAGGTTACATATTATCTTAAATTTTAATACGCCATCCATCCAGCATCTGCATTAATGATGTCCCCACTAACAAAATTCGAATCATCGGAAGCTAAAAACAATGCGATTTGTGCCACTTCCTCGGGCTTGCCAGATCTTGGGTTGTTGCTAGATCCGGACATAGCTCTAGACATACCAAATTCATCAGGTTCACTCATGGTGGTTCCAATGTTGGTATCGACCGCTCCAGGGGCGATCGCATTACAGCGAACACCACTTTCAGCATATTGGAATCCAATATTTTTCGTCAGTCCCAATACGGCGTGTTTGGAAGCTGTGTATGCTGCCCCGGCTCTTGATCCGTTAAGGCTTGATGAGGATCCCATATTCACAATGACGCCATAATTTTTTTTAAGAAAAATCGGGAGAGATTCTCGAATGGTACGCATCATCCCTGTGACATTTACGTCCATGACTTTCGACCATAATGAATCGGATATGTTCCCTGCTGAATACATGTTGTCCATCATACCGGCATTATTCACGAGAATATCAAGGGAGCCATAGGCATCGACAGCTTGACGAATAAGTGTTTCAACGTCGCTCTGATCGGTGATATCTGCTTTACAGCTAATGGCTTGACCATCATTTTCAGTAATGATTTTTACGGTCTGTTCTGCGGTATCCAAATTCATATCGGACACCACCACGTTCGCCCCCTCATGAGCAAACAGGGTTGCGATCGCTCGTCCCATACCGGAACCAGCACCTGTTATGACGGCGACTTTGCCATCCAGTTTCATCTTGCATTCCTCCTATTCATGAATTAGTTTAATTCTATGATAACAAAAGACAACTTTAAATAAAAGCGCTTACAAATAGTGATTATAAAATATTAAAAAGCACTTAAAATGGCTGAAAATGTGATCTAAACCACGTTCAACATCCTCTATTAGAAATTTGATACTTTGACCTGAAGTATACAAAAAAGAACCCATTTCTACCATGAGGAGTGATTAGATAGAACTACATATAAATGTGGCTTACATTCTGCTCAATCAGCGATTGTTGCATGACGTGATTATGGGAAACATTGATAAAGATGATAGCATCTATTACAAGATAGAAAATGAATAAATAATTACTGCCCGGATATTAATGACGTACCAGGTCTGCCTGTAGGAATGATGAAATCAGTGGATCTAAATGAGATACTGCTGACTTTACAGTTTAAATGAACAGAAAAGCCACTTACTATTTAAAGTAGGTGGCTTTGTCTTTATTAATTTAAGTTTATTAATCCGGTTTCCGTACCAAACATTCCTGATTGTACTTGCAATTGTTTTTCTGTATTATCAATCACTTCTTGTGTGACATCATATACGATCAATGCACTGCGTGATGAACCAGGATTCAATTCTTCGCCGAGTAATCCGAGATTATCCGGACTAATCGCTTGATTAGCTGTTGTAGATGCTTCGCCGTCAGCTTCATATGTCGTTTCTCCAATTACTATTTTGAAGAAATTGTTCGTCAGCATTGCGGCTTCATCCTGATTATTCGTAACCGTTACATCTAAAATGAGATAAGTATCATTTGCATTAGAGGTTGTCACGTCACCCACAGAGTCTTGTTGATACCACTCGTTCACAGTAAAATCGATACCATCCATTGTATATGATAAAAATTTAAAGCTTAGAAAAATGCTCTAGTCAATATCTGGTCAATAAGTCTCTCAATATACCCATTTGATAGGGTTTAAGGACGTAAATGAAATTCAATAATTGTCTTTAAAACTCTGTAACATAACGCATTGTTACAAGGTTTTTATTATTGCCTGTAATTTGTATAGGATTGTAATTGAAAAATGATAATGATTTACAAACCCCGAAGGCTTTTATAAAATAACTTATGATGATTAGTACACGGGAGGAGAATGATGGTGAACAAATTTGACGAACAGATACTTGTTGTTCCAAGGTCCAGGCTCTTTGATGATGAGCGGACGGCTTTTAACGGATTCATTGGCAGAGGTGACGCGCGGTATGATAGCATTGTATCTTCATTTGAGGATTTTGAAGTGAAACGCCGCGGCGATATGGAGGAGGCTCCTTCATATAAACAGCTGGTCAGCTATGTGATCATAAAATCGGATCGAGATGAATCTACTCTTGTGTATAAAAGACTTGACGGCGGTGGTGAGGCTCGTCTGCACGGTCTATTGTCCATCGGTGTCGGCGGCCATATGAATGATGTGCCTGAGTCTGACGATATCAATGATAAATTGTCGGTTAATGCCAAAAGGGAACTGGCAGAGGAAGTCGGACTTGAGGGTGAAGCTGTTAAAGAGATGGAAATCATGGGGCTGATCAACGATGACGATAATGAGGTTGGCAAAGTGCATATCGGCCTTGTATTAAGCGTGAAAGTGGATCCCTCGATTGTCACTTCTAAAGAGGCGGATACGCTGGAACTGAATTGGGAAGCTGACGAAAACCTTCCTGTCATGTCGCCATATGAATCGTGGAGTGAATTGATCATCAGGGATGCCTATGGCGGATAAAGTCAGTACACATGGGCGCTTTTTGAGGAAGGCGGAACAGGACCTTAAGACGTTTTACAGCCGGGGGGATTACAGGGGCTACATCGAGAGGTTCGATCAGTACGCCGGGATGACAGCTCCGGCACTGGAGTTTATCGAAAAATATTATGAAGCGCTGCTGAAAAACAATAATGAAGGGATTATCGTCGATGCTGCCATGTCAGCTATGAATGAAGACTCAGGAAATTATGAAACACATATGTATTATATGCTGATTTCCCTCCTCAAACAGGAAAGATACTTTGAAGTGATTGCGTTCATCGATCACTTAATGGAAGAAGAGATTCCGCAAGGGTTCAGAATTGAGCTGGCTGCCCTCAGGCACCGGGCAAAGAAATCTTTAGATGACGATTCTTCGGCAGCGGCGGAGGCACTTTCTGAAATTACAGAAGACGATTTTAATCATAAAATACATTACGAGAAACTCGAGTTGTTAGGTGAATGGACAAATGAGAAAAATGATCATTACAGGGCGTTGATCAGGAATCTGGTGCCGCTCACGGATAACAATGAATTGCTTACATTCATGCTGTTGTTTTTAAGAGAGATCGAGGATCGGGATGCCATTGAAGTGAACAAATTTGGCATTTCACATACAATTGTGCCGGAGCATCTGCAGTCGATTGAGGAATTTGAGTTATCCAGCATCGTTTTGTACAATGTGTTAAGTGAAGTTGAACACCGTATGCCCGAACTCCTGGAACCTGCCAGGGGCATGCTGATGTCCCATATTATACACTGTTATCCTTTTGCACCGGACTATAATATGGATGAGATTACAAAAGCTTACCTTAAAATTCTTCATGATATGGTGAACCTTGAGTATGAAAAACAAAAAGAGGTGAACGGCAATGTTGTTGAATGGATCCGTTTTATGGAAAGCTCAATTGCCGGTGATGACGGGCAAAATCAATAGTTGGACAGTCAAAAATGATATGTTATACTATATTGGTTAATTGAAATTACGTACTTACGGAGGAATTAGACTATGTCTCAAAATTGGGAAAAACAAGAGGGCAATGAAGGAATTCTGACGATCACTGTCCCTGCAGAGGAATTTGATGAAGCTCTGGATGAAGCATTTAAAAAAGTATCTAAAGAAGTATCCGTCCCCGGATTCAGAAAAGGTAAAATACCGCGTCAAATGTTTGAAAAACGGTTCGGTGTAGAGTCCCTCTATCAGGATGCAATTGACATTGTGCTTCCGCAAGCTTATACAGCAGCCGTCGAAGAAGCGGGCATCAACCCGGTCGATCAGCCGGATGTGGATGTAGAGGAAGTTGAAAAAGGCAAAGATCTTATTTTCAAAGCAAAAGTGACGGTTGAACCTGAGGTAAAACTCGGCGAATATAAAGGTCTTGAGGCAGAGGAAATGGACACTGAAGTTACTGGAGATGATGTCCAGCAGGAAATCGACAATAAGCTTGAGTCCCATGCAGACATGGTTGTTAAAGAAGATGGTAAAGCCGAAGAAGGTGACATTGTAAACCTTGACTTTGACGGCTATGTGGATGGCGAACAGTTCGAGGGCGGCAAAGCGGAAGGTTACGATCTTGAAATTGGCTCCGGAAGCTTTATCCCCGGTTTTGAGGAACAGGTCATCGGACTTGAAGTGGATGATGAGAAAGATGTGGAACTCACGTTCCCTGAAGAATACCATGCAGAAGAGCTTGCCGGAAAAGAAGCGGTATTCAAAGTAAGAATCAATTCCATCAAAGTGAAAGAAACTCCTGAACTGGATGAAGAACTTTTGAAGGAACTCGACGAAGAAGTTGAGTCGGTCGATGAATATAAAGAGAAGCTTGAGAAAGAACTGAAGGAATCGAAAGAAAATCAGGCTGAAACATCCATGAAGGAACAGCTGATTGAGCAGGCGGCAGACAATGCAGAGATTGATGTGCCGGAAGCAATGGTTAAAAGTGAGACGGACCGGATGCTGCAGGAATTTGAACAGCGTCTTTCCCAGCAGGGCATCAATATGGAAATGTATCAGCAGCTTTCAGGTCAGGATGAAGATGCACTGCGTGAACAGATGAAAGATGATGCAGAACAACGCGTGCGCACAAACCAGGTGCTTAAACAGATTGCAATTGATGAGAATATAGAAGTGGCTGAAGCGGATATGGATGCTGAACTTGAAAAGATGAGCGAACAGTTTGGAATTAAAGTTGAAGATATTAAATCCACTCTGGGTGATCTTTCAATGCTTGAAGATGACCTTAAAGTTCAAAAAGCGATCGATGTGCTTGTACAGAATAGAAAACAATCCTGATCATCAGACGGTAAAAGTATATAAAGGCTCTGCAACTGGTGTTGCAGAGCCTTTATACTCATATTTCACGTATAATCCAGATATTTGATTTTGATGAGATTTTTTAGTATATTTTACAGGAATGAAAAAAGAGGTGTTGAATATGTTTAAATTTAATGAAGATGACACGAATCTGACCTGTTCCTTCTGTGGTAAAGATCAGGAACAGGTGAAAAAGCTTATCGCCGGCAGCGGAGTATATATTTGTAACGAATGTATAGAACTTTGTCATGAGATTATTGAGGAAGAACTTAAGTCTGAAAAAACAGAAGTATTCACAGAAATACCAAAACCTCAAGAAATATTGAATTCTATCAATGATTACGTGATCGGGCAGGAAAATGCTAAACGCGCGTTAAGTGTTGCAGTTTATAACCATTATAAACGGGTGAACCAGACCACTGAAGATGATGTGGAAATATCCAAGAGTAACATCGCTCTGATCGGACCGACAGGAAGCGGTAAAACACTGCTTGCCCAGACGCTGGCAAGGACGCTGAATGTCCCATTTGCCATCGCCGATGCAACAAGTCTCACAGAAGCCGGCTATGTGGGTGACGATGTTGAAAACATTCTTCTGAGATTGATCCAGGCAGCTGATTTTGATGTAGAACGTGCCGAACAAGGTATTATCTACGTCGATGAAATTGACAAAATCGCGAGAAAAAGTGAAAACACATCCATTACAAGAGACGTCTCTGGTGAGGGTGTACAGCAGGCGCTTCTGAAAATTCTGGAAGGTACGACTGCAAGCGTTCCGCCGCAGGGCGGCCGGAAACATCCAAATCAGGAATCCATCCAGATCGATACGAAAAATATTCTTTTCATACTCGGCGGCGCATTCGACGGCATGGATGAAATCATCAAAAGAAGAATCGGCGAAAAAGTGATCGGCTTCGGCGGTGCTTCCGAGACAATTGAGGATAAGGATGAACTGCTTTCAAGAGTGCGTCCGGATGATCTGCAGAGCTACGGTCTGATTCCCGAATTCATCGGGCGTGTCCCCATCATCAGCTATTTGGAAGAACTGGATGTAGAGGCGCTGAACTCCATATTGACGGACCCTAAAAATGCGCTGGTCAAGCAGTACAAAAAGATGCTTGAAATCGATAATGTTGAGCTTGAATTTGATAAAGAAGCACTCAATGCCATCAGTGAACTTGCCATAGAAAGAAAAACAGGTGCACGCGGACTGCGGTCAATCATTGAAGAACGCATGGTTGATATCATGTTCAATATTCCTTCGAATGACGATATCCGCAGGGTGAAGATCACCAGGGAAACCATAGAGGATGAAGTACAGCCGCTGCTGTATGATGAGAATGACGAATTCATCGATCCTGAACGTAAAAGTGCATAATTGAAATCCATGGAGGAGCTGTCTTTTTGAGGCAGCTCTTTTTCATTACAGGGAGTGGTAATATGAAGATAAATCCTGGAAATGTTGATATTATAATTTCAGCAGCAGGTCCTGAACAGTATCCGGACACCGGTCTTAAGGAGATTGCGCTAAGCGGCAGATCAAACGTCGGCAAGTCCTCATTTATCAATGCGGTGGCCGGCAGGAAAAATATCGCTAGAACGTCATCTAAGCCCGGCAAGACTCAGATCTTAAATTTTTATGATATGGATAAAAAGTTTATATTTGTGGATGTGCCCGGTTACGGATATGCAAAACAATCCAAAGTGAACAGACAGAAGTGGGGGATGATGATTGAAACCTACCTTGCGGAACGTGAACCGCTTGCTGCTGTCATCCAGCTGATTGACCTCAGACACAAGCCAACCGAGGATGACATACTGATGTATAACTTTCTAAAGCATTTTGAACTGCCTGTCATTGTTGTGTGTACAAAGCAGGATAAGATTTCAAAAAGCAAGGTCCAAAAACATTTGAAAATCGTCAGGGAAAGCATCGATTTGGATGATTCAGATACGATGATTGCATTTTCAGCGATTGACAAATATAATATGCCGGAGATAATGGAAGCAATCTACAAGCATATCAATTAGGTCACAAATTTTTCTTATTTATAATCAATATAAATAGTGAGATGCATGGAAAACGAACATATTATCTGTTAAAATAAAGAGTGTTATAGGCACTATGTGTTGGTGCAAAATGATTGGGGGGCCATTCTGATGCATGTGATTGCATTGAGTCTGAATTACAAGAAGGCAACGGTAGAAGAACGCGAAGCAGTTGCTTTTCAGGAGGATGAAATAGTCCCTGCTTTACATAAGCTCAGGGAACAGAAAAGTATATTGGAAGGCCTGCTTCTGTCTACATGTAACAGGACGGAAGTATACGTAGTCAGCGACCAGGTGCATACTGGTAAGTATTATTCGCAAAAATTTCTTGCTGACTGGTTTGATATAAATTTTGAAACGGTGAAAAATATCATCGATGTTAAAGTTGCCGATGATGCTATACAACATCTGTACCGGGTGACATCCGGTCTTGAATCCATCGTGCTGGGAGAGACACAGATACTTGGACAGATCAGGGATGCTTTTTTCACTGCACAGGAAGAGCATACCACAGGCACTGTGTTCAATAAATTATTTAAAGAAGTAATTACGCTGGCAAAACGTGGCCATAGCGAAACGGATATTTCGAAAAATGCCATTTCAATGTCCTATGCAGCCGTGGAATTGGCCAAGAAAATATTTGCGGATGTCAAGGACACCAAAGTGCTTGTCGTTGGGGCAGGTGAAATGGCGGAACAGTCGCTGCTGAACCTCACATCAAACGGTATTGATCAATTGACGGTCGTGAACCGTTCTGAAGATAAAGCGCAGGCATTGGCTGAACGTTTTAATGGCAAAAGCGTGCCCTTCGAGCAATTGGAAGAAGAACTGGCGGATGCAGATATTGTTATCACAAGCACTGCGGCAAGGAATTATGTGATTACTGAAGATATTGTGGGCAATGCAGTTTCAATCAGAAAACACAGCCCGCTGGTGATGATGGATATCGCACTGCCGCGTGATATAGATCCATCTGCAGGCAGCATCGATAACGTATATATGTATAATGTTGATGATCTTCAGGGCATGGTGGATGCGAACCTTTCAACAAGGCAGGAGGAAGCGGTAAAAATAGAAGGAATGATTGCTGAATCTATGGACAGCTTTAATGAATGGGTGAATATGCTTGGTGTCGTTCCCGTCATTCAGGCGATGCGCACAAAGGCCTTGAACATCCATGAAGAGACGTTCAAGAGTGTTGAAAGAAAGATGCCTGATATGACGGAACGTGAACGCACAGTAGTATCCAAACATATGAAGAGTATCATAAACCAAATGCTTAAAGAACCTATCGTCTATACAAAAGAGATGGCAGGGGATAAAAAATCCGAACAGAAACTTAGAGAAATTGAACAGCTGTTTGGAATCGAAGATGTTGTAGAGGATATTAAACAGCAGGATAAAGTTAAGCAGCAGAAAAAGCTTCAAGCGAGAAAAAAAGAGCTCGCACTCGACTAGACAGGTGGGGACAGTATGGACATTATGTTCCGCATCCATGAATTGATACTATTACTATATTTTGTGAGCCTTTCTGTACTATGTTACGATTTGTTTTTTAGAAATCGTCGGGCCAGAAAGGCTTCGTTTTATATTGCATTATTTGCCGCACTGCTGCAATCGGTCAGTTTTGTGAGCATCGGCATCAGCATCGGACGCATCCCCGTTCAAACAATGTTTGAAGGGTTTTATGCGTTATCAATGCTGATTATTATTGCAGGTTTGGTCCATTACAGAAAAAGTGACTCGGAAATTGCCCTGTTCATATATATACTAACCACTTTCACACTATATACTTTGTATACATTTGCCCCTGTCACCTACGACAGAATCACTGAAGTCTCAACATTGATGAATGAACTGCTTGTCATACATGTCGGCCTGGCGCTTATTGCATACCTGCTCTTCTTCATCTCAGTGCTGCATGCTGTGATTTATGTCATTCAATATGATAATCTTAAAAAAAAGCGTTTTAACCGTCTGTTCTTTTCATTATTCAGCATAGGCACTGCAGAAAAGATGATGGTGCGCTCGATGATGTTTGGTGTGTTCAGCATGTCGGTCAGTATTCTGCTGGGTGCCATCTGGGGTGTAAACATCATCGGTGTTGATATATTCAGGGATTTTAAAGTACTCGGGACATTTGTGGTACTTCTAATGTATGCCGCATTGCTGTTTCAAGTGCGGACAGCCCGTAATCTGCAGCGTATTGCGAAGCTGAATATTGCAGTATTTATCATTTGCATGCTTAATTATTTATTTATCACACAACTATCCAGTTTCCATTTTTGGGGATATTAAAGGAGAACTTCGATTATGAGGAAATTTATCGTCGGTTCAAGGCGAAGCGGTTTGGCGATGACACAATCCAAACAATTCATTGAAAAGCTGAAAGAGCATTATCCGGATATCGATGTAGAAATCAAGGAAATTGTTACCAAAGGTGACAGGATTGTCGATGTCCAACTGTCAAAAGTCGGCGGCAAAGGCTTATTTGTCAAAGAGATTGAACAGGCACTCGAAAATCGTGAGATTGACATGGCGATCCACAGTCTGAAGGACGTCCCAAGTGAACTTTCTGAAGGCTTTATGATCGGGTGCGTGCCTGAGCGTGAAGATATGCGGGATGCGTTCCTGTCGAACGGCAATGTGCCGTTTAGGGAACTGCCTGCAGGCAGTGTGGTAGGCACCAGCAGTCTCAGGAGAGGCGCCCAGCTTCTTGCGATACGGGATGATATTACTGTGAATTGGGTTCGCGGTAATATTGACACCCGTATTAAAAAGATGGAGTCCGGTGAATATGATGCGATTGTCCTCGCTGCAGCAGGATTAAAGCGCATGGGATGGTCCGATTCCATTGTAACGGAATATTTTGACCCCGAAACATTCATCCCAGCGATTGCACAGGGGGCTCTGGGAATTGAGATCCGTTCGAATGATGCTGAATTACTCGAAATGCTTGAAAATGTTCATTCTGAAAAAGATGCTGAATGCACAACAGCGGAACGCACTTTCCTCAGACGGATGGATGGCAGCTGCGAGGTGCCGATCGGTGGTTTTGCCACATACGAAGATGGGGAAATGTATCTGATCGGTTTGATTATGCCGGAGGATGGCAGTGAACAATATGTTGTGAAAAAATCTCATGGGAATCCTGAGACGCTGGGTAATCTCGTCGCCGATGAGATGGAGAAAATCGGTGCCAAGGATATTATTGACCGGATTAATGCAAACCTCTGATCGTACTGTAATTGTCACTCAGAGCAGGCTTTCAGGTATCACTTCGAATGCTCTGGATATCCGTCATGCCCCGATTATTACAACAGAAACACTGCCTTTTGATGAAAAGATTTTTGCTGTGGAATACGACTGGCTAATTCTGACAAGCCCGAATGCAGTGAAACATTTTATGCGCTTTATTTCCAGGGTCAATTATAGAAAACTTGCGAGCATTGGTATGAAGACAACTGAGTCTCTGCGGAAACATGGCATAGCAGTCGACTTTGAACCCACGGGGTACTCACAGGAAACTTTTATGAAAGAATTTGAAGCCGATGGAAACAAACGTATATTATATCCTGTCAGTCTTAATGCCCGGCCGCTCCTATATGACCATTTGACGGGAAATGGGATGAGTGTCACCAGGATCAGGCTGTACAAGCCCGTGCCGAATGCAGTTTCTTTGGAGGAAATCGGTGCACTGCTGGATTCTAAGCCTTTTGCAATCACGTTTTCCAGTCCGTCCGGCGTCAAAGCTTATGCAGACAGATTTGGCCCAAAGATCCCCGAAAATACAATCGTTGCAGCCATTGGTCATGTGACTGCCGACGCGTTGAAAAAATACGGTATTAAGAGCGTCCAGCCGGGAAAAGAAACGCTGCAGGACATGATAGACATGCTTGAATATGGAATGGACAGAGGTGTAGAGAATGAGTTTTGACCGACATCGCCGTCTGAGAAGTACGGCATTTATGAGAGATATGGTACGTGAGACCCGAGTAACGAAAGATGATCTGATCTATCCGATTTTTGTGGTTGAACAGGATGATATCAGGAAAGAAGTACCTTCAATGAAAGGTGTTTACCAGGTTTCTTTGAACCTGCTGCATCATGAACTGGAAGAAGTGAGTGACGCAGGCATTAAAACCGTGATTTTCTTTGGTATACCTGATGAAAAGGATCCGGAAGGCACCGGCGCATACCACGATCATGGTGTTGTCCAGGAAGCTTGCAGGATAAGTAAAAGGCTTTATCCGGAGATTCTGGTGATTCTGGATACGTGTCTTTGTGAATACACAGATCATGGCCACTGCGGTCTGATCGATCCCAAAACCAAAGACGTTGATAATGACAGCACTCTGCCACTCCTTGTAAAAACAGCAGTTTCACAGGCAAAAGCCGGTGCAGATATCATCGCACCGTCCAACATGATGGATGGATTTGTTGCTGAAATAAGAAAAGGTCTGGATGATAACGGATTCAGGCATATTCCGATTATGAGCTACGGTATCAAGTTTTCCTCCAAATTTTACGGCCCATTCAGAGACGCCGCTGAATCCACGCCTTCATTCGGTGACAGGAGAACCTACCAGATGGATCCAGCCAACCGCTCGGAAGCACAGCGTGAACTGAACAGTGATCTGAGTGAAGGCTGTGACATGATGATTGTCAAACCAGCACTCAGCTTCCTGGACATCATGAGAGATGTCAGAAATAACACGGATGTACCCGTGGTTGCATATAACGTAAGCGGTGAGTATGCCATGACGCGCAATGCGATAGACGCGGGTCTGTTCGATGAAGGGATCATTATGGAACAGATGATCTCAATGAAACGTGCGGGCGCAGATATGATTATTACCTATTTCGCCAAAGATATATGTAAAATGCTCGATGAAGGGATGTATTAAAATGTTGGAACAGTCGAAAGCACTTTATGACAAAGCGGTCAACCTTATGCCTGGTGGGGTGAACAGCCCAGCCAGGGCGTTTAAATCAGTCGGAATGGAACCTGTCTTTGTCGATCATGCCAAAGGATCCAGAGTATATGATGTGGATAGCAACGCATATATCGATTACGTGCTCAGCTTCGGTCCGTTAATCTTGGGACACAGCGATGATAAGGTTGTAGACAAGGTGTCAGCAGCCGCCCGGAAAGGCACGAGCTTTGGCGCGCCGACAGCACTGGAGAATGAGCTGGCCGAACTTGTGATAGACAGGGTTCCTTCAGTGGAAATGGTGCGTATGGTGTCTTCCGGAACGGAAGCAACATTGGCGGCAATCAGACTGGCCAGAGGCTTTACCGGTAAGAATAAAATACTTAAGTTTGAAGGCTGTTATCATGGGCACAGTGATTCGCTGCTGATTAAAGCGGGCAGCGGCGTAGCCACGCTCGGCCTGCCGGACTCCCCCGGGGTGCCCGAAGGTACCGCATCCAATACAATTACCGTCCCATATAATGACAAGGAGAGTTTAAAAGAGGCGTTTGAACGGTTCGGCGATGATATCGCAGCAGTAATTATGGAACCTGTTGCAGGCAATATGGGCGTCGTGCCTCCACTCGACGGCTACTTGGAATTTGTGCGCGATATCACTGAACAGAATGATACACTTTTAATTTTCGATGAAGTGATGACAGGGTTCAGGGTCGGCTACAATTCTGCTCAGGGTTATTTTGACGTTAAACCTGATCTGACAGCCTTAGGCAAAGTGATCGGCGGCGGTCTGCCGGTTGGTGCATACGGCGGCAGAAGAGATATAATGGAACATATCGCACCGGCGGGTGACATATACCAGGCGGGTACATTATCAGGCAACCCTCTGGCAATGACGGCGGGTCTTGAAACTCTGAAGCAATTGACACCCGAAAGCTATGAATATTTCAACAAGCTGGGGGATATGCTTGAGAAAGGTCTTAAAGCGGTTTTCAATGATAAAGGATATCCAATTACTGTGAATCGTGCCGGTTCAATGATTGGCTTCTTCCTGACTGACGGTCCGGTCACTGATTTTGACAGTGCAAATACAAGTGACACCGATCTATTCGCCAAAATGTACAGGGCACTGATTAGAGAAGGAATCTATCTGCCTCCTTCCCAGTTCGAAGGTATGTTCCTGTCCACCAAGCATACTGAAGCAGATATCCAATCAACGATACAAGCATTCAGCAATGCTTTGGACAGTGTTACAGACAACTAAGCATTCACAATATGTACCAGTCAGTGTATAATTGAATCAAACAGTTAAATGGAGGTAGAGTAAATGGCGAATGATAATGACAACAAACATTTGACCGACAAAGAATTTTATATGGAGGGACAAAATAAAGAAGAAAAAGTCTACATCCACGGTCAAAACAGGAATATGATCGAAAGAAAAGAGAATGATAAGAAAAATCCGCTTGCCTGGATTATTCCTATTATCGTCGTTGTCTTATTGGTTCCGCTCGTTATTCATCTGGCGACAGGCAACGGCGGTCACCCGATTGCCGGCGATATTGAAGGCGGTTCATCAGGAGAGGAATCATCAGGGGCGTCCGACGGTGAAGGCTCCGGCGGAGAAGAGAGTACAGAAGAATCCGGCGGAGATGGTGGCGGAGAGCAGGCATCTTCCGGCGACTTCGATGCTGAAGGTTTTGCCCGAGATAACTGTGCATCATGCCATGGTGAGGACTTCTCCGGCGGAACGGGACCTGCACTGGCAGGTACAAGCCTCTCTGAAGAAGACTTCTCTTCAACTGTCAGAGAAGGACCGGCTTCCATGCCCGCGTTCAGCCAGGATCAGATTGCCGATGAGGATCTCACAGCACTTCATGAATACTTAGCAGGACAATAATTTACTTAACAACCTCCCACATAGGGCTGTGGGAGGTTTAATTATACCATATATAACGAAATCCGAAATAATTGGGCGAGGGGGGTGTAATCGTGAAGAAATATATGAATCTGGGTCTGCTTTTCATTTTCTCATTTTTTGTGTCATGGGTGCTGCACAATATTGGCATGATACTGCCGTGGCTGTTCGGTTCTATGATTGCCACCGTCATCTTCTATCGACTGATCGGAGACAATTTCCATTTTAAGAAGTGGATGGGCGACCTCGGCATCTTTGTCATCGGCATTGAAATTGGTTCTACATTCACCACTGAAACGCTCATCGATATGCAGGATGATGTGTTTAATATTGTACTTCTTACCTTTATGGTCATTGGACTCAGTCTGCTTCTGGCCAGATTATTTATGAAAATGAGCGGCTGTACATATGAAACTGCTCTCCTTGCCTCCATACCCGGTGCACTTTCCCAGATGATTATCATGGCTGAAGAGGAAGATAGAGCGGATCTGCTGCTGGTCACTTTGACTCAGATGTCCAGAATTGTCCTAGTTGTCATTTTCATACCGTTTATAGCCAGTATTTTCACTGATCCCTCAGGTGGTGCCATGCAGGATGGCGCCCCGGTACTAACATCCGTCATTATCCCCGAGATGTTTTTCCTGATCGCCGGTGCCCTGATTCTTATGTTTGTGATGAGACTTTTGAAGTTCCCTGTGCCTGTGATGATCGGTCCGATGCTCGCGGTTCTGATCTGGAACCTTTTGACCGGTTACAATTTTTCTTTAAATATTGAGTTCATGTTCTTCGCCCAGCTGCTTTTGGGCATCCGGATCGGATTACAGGTTTCCTCATTAATCAATAGATTGAACGGTAAGATGGTCGTTTCCATGCTATTAATGAATGTCTTTCTGATATTCGGCACGATGATCATCGTCTTGATTTTCATTGCATTTACTGAACATAACTTCAATAATCTTTTCCTGAGCGCGGCGCCTGGAGGTATCGGCCAAATTATTATCGTTGCGGTGGAAATGGGATCAAATATTGCAATGATTTCAAGCTATCATATATTCCGTATATTCTTCATATTGTTGATTGTCGCTCCGATCATCAATTTGATTCTTTCACGCAGCCGGCAAAAGCGGGAGGGCTTGAAGTAACAGGCTTGACAGTTCATCCCGAATGAAATAATATAACTGTAAGTTTATATTTGAGAGTACAGAAGTTTCATGGTATGCGGGTGATAGAGAGTGTGTGTCCGCTGGAAGCATGCCGAAGGATACCGTGAATGTAGTCTGTTTTGATATTTAGCCTGAACTGATACGTAGGGCTTTACGTTTTATGAGCGTTAATCATTGTAAGTGCAGCGTTTTGCTGAATTTAGGTGGTACCGCGGAACTCCCGTCCTATTGATGGATCAGGGAGTTTTTATTATGCAGTAAAAGGAGAGATTTTATGGATATGCCAACGAAATATAACCCGCAGTCTGTTGAAGCGGGAAAATATAAGGAATGGGTAGCGGCCGGTTATTTCAAGTCGGATGCAAATTCTGATAAGGAACCTTATTCAATTGTCATTCCGCCGCCCAATGTCACTGGCAGGCTGCATCTGGGGCATGCATGGGATACGACACTGCAGGACATCATTACCCGTATGAAACGTATGCAGGGCTACGAAGTGCTGTATCTGCCGGGCATGGATCATGCGGGGATAGCCACACAAGCCAAGGTGGATGCAAGGCTTCGTGAACAGGGGATTGACCGTCGTGAAATCGGGCGTGAGAAGTTTCTGGAACATGTTTGGAACTGGAAAGAGGAATATGCGGGGTTCATCAGACATCAGTGGGAGAAACTGGGTCTCGGCCTGGATTATGATAAAGAGCGTTTTACCATGGATACAGGCCTTTCAGATGCGGTGCGCAAAGTATTTGTTGATATGTATGAAAAAGGGCTTATCTATCGCGGCCAATATATCATCAATTGGGATCCGGTGACTCAAACAGCGCTCAGTGATATTGAAGTGGTCCACAAGGAAATTGAAGGACATTTCTATCATGTTAAATATCCGCTTGAGGACGGCGGACATGTAGAAATCGCCACTACTCGCCCGGAGACGATGCTTGGAGATACAGCGATTGTCGTGCATCCGGATGATGAGCGCTACCAGGGGATGATTGGCCAGCATGCTGTGCTGCCGATTGTCAACCGCAGACTGCCGATTATTGCTGATCCGTATGTTGAGCAGGCGTTTGGCACCGGAGTGATGAAAGTGACCCCGGCTCATGATCCAAATGATTTTGTGATTGGAGAGCGTCACAATCTGGAGCGAATCAATGTCATGCATCCGGACGGTACAATGAATGAATCTGCCGGTAAATATGACGGCATGGATCGCTTTGAATGCCGCAGCGCACTCGTAGAAGATTTAAAAGCAGCGGACTGCCTGCTGGAAATTGAGCCCCACCTGCACTCTGTGGGGCACTCTGAACGGAGTGATGCAGTTGTAGAACCATATTTATCCACCCAGTGGTTTGTCGGTATGGATACGCTGGCGGAAAAGAGCCTTGACAATCAGGATTCGGATGATGCCATTCGTTTCGTACCGGATCGCTTTGATGCCACATTCCGCAGATGGATGGAGGACATCCGGGACTGGGTGATCTCCCGTCAGCTCTGGTGGGGGCATCAGATACCTGCCTGGTATCACAAGACAACCGGTGAAATTTATGTGGGCATTGAGGCGCCGGCAGACCCTGAAAACTGGGAACAGGATGAAGATGTGCTCGATACCTGGTTTTCCAGTGCCCTATGGCCTTTTTCCACTATGGGCTGGCCAGAGGAGACGGATGATCTTAAAAAATTCTTTCCGACAAATGTCCTGGTCACCGGATACGATATTATCTTCTTCTGGGTGGCGCGCATGATATTTTCTTCCCTTGAGCATACAGGTGAGTATCCATTTGAGGATGTGCTGCTTCATGGACTCGTACGGGATGAACACAATCGCAAGATGTCAAAATCACTCGGCAACGGTGTCGACCCTATGGACGTCATCGACAGATACGGTGCTGATGCAATGAGATACTTCCTGGCAACCGGGACGACTCCGGGTCATGATCTGAAATATTCTGATGCCAAGGTGGAGTCTGTATGGAACTTTATCAATAAGATATGGAATGCATCAAGGTTCAGTCTGATGAATATCGGTGAGAATTTCACGATGAATGATATTGATCTCAACGGTGATAAGACACTAGCTGATGAATGGATACTGACCCGGCTGAATGAAACGGTTAGAGATGTGACAAGACTGTCCGAGCAATATGAATTCGGTGAAGTTGGACGGCTTCTATACAATTTCATATGGGATGAATTCTGTGACTGGTATATTGAAATGGCGAAAGTGTCGATGACAGAAGGCGCCGAGCGCGAAAAACACATGACACGCTCAGTGCTGCTTTATACGCTGGACCGCGTGATGAAAATGCTTCACCCATTCATGCCGTTTGTCACTGAAGAGATCTATCAGACTATCGATGCAAAGCGCAGCATCGTTGTGAGCGAATGGCCGGAGCCAGATGATGATCATATGTACATGGAAGCCAAAGAAAGAATGGCGATTCTGGTGGAAATCATCAAATCTGTCAGACAGACAAGAAATGAGTTAAATACCCCTATATCAAGACCGATTAATATTCAGATTGAAGTAAAGGATGAAAGTAGAAGACAGGGTATAGAATCCAACAGAAGCTATCTGGTACAGTTCTGTAATCCATCCGCATTGGAAATTGCTGAAAATATCAAAGTGGAAGATGATGCAAAGACAGATGTTGTCAAAGGTGCGACAGTGATTCTGCCATTATCCGGGCTGATCGATATGGAAGCGGAGCTCACAAGACTTAAATCTGAATTGGAACGTCTGGAAGGTGAGCTAAAACGTGTTGAAGGCAAGCTCGCCAATGAAAATTTCGTCAGCAAGGCGCCTGAAGCGGTCGTCAGTAAGGAGAAAGAAAAAAAGATGGATTATCAGGCGCAGTATGATGAAGTAAAAGAACGTATCGAAAGTCTTGAGAGAAAGGGGTGAAGTATGGACTATCAGGATGGCTTGAAATGGATTCACGAGCGCAGAAAATTTGGGATAAAGCCTGGGATCAGACGCATGAAATGGATGCTTGAGAAGCTTGGCAGTCCTGAGGATAATATCAATGGCATTCATATTGCCGGTACGAACGGCAAAGGGTCCACAGCCTCTTATATGAGAAATGCTTTGAACTATAACGATTACGATGTGGGCACATTTACGTCACCCTACATTGAGACGTTCAACGAACGCATATCAGTAAACGCCCAGCCGATTACTGATGATGAAATCATGGAGCTGGTTGAAATCGTCCGCCCCGTCAGCGAACAGATGGATGAAAAAACAGATTTGGGATCAGCAACTGAATTTGAAATCATCACGACAATGATGTTTGTTTATTTTGGCAGAATCAGATCGGTGGATTATGTGATCATTGAAGCGGGACTCGGCGCCAAAAACGATTCCACCAATGTATTTGAACCTATTATGACAGTGCTCACAAGCATCGGTCTGGATCATACGAATGTCTTGGGAAACACCCTCATTGATATTGCCAAAGATAAAAGCGGAGTGATTAAACCGGACGTCCCTCTGGCATTTGCCGTCAAAGATGAACATGCCAAGGATTATATTTACAAAATGCTGAAAGACAATCATTCACAGGGCGTCGAGCTGGATCGGGACATCATACTGGTGTCCTCAGATGACGAATTTTCTTTCCAATACGGCAGATATGACTTTCAGGACATACATCTGAATATGCTCGGCAGGCATCAGCATGAGAATGCCGCCCTTGCAATCGCATCACTGCTCACACTCCAGGATAGGGGGGAGACATCTCTGGAGCTGAATAAAATGATCCGGGGCATCGAAGAAGTGTCATGGCCGGGAAGAATTGAGATTATCAGCCAGTCACCTGTTATTATTCTTGACGGCGCACATAATAACGAAGCTACAGAAGCATTGGTAAATACCATCAAAGAAAATTACAGCGACAGAGAAATCAGTGTACTGTTTTCAGCGATCGAAGGGAAGCCGCTTACACGGATGGTGGACCAGCTATGTGAAATTGCCGATCGCTTTTACGTAACAGATTTTGATTTTCCTAACGCATTATCTGTTGAAACAATCTATAAAGCGGTTGATCACCCGCACAAGCAAAAAATCAAAGACTATAAAAATTTCATTGAAACATTTGACGGGGAAATGCTTCTTGTAACCGGCAGCCTTTATTTCATCAGTGAAATTAAACAGTATTTCAATGAAAAAAACTGAAATGAGCAGCTGCGGCTGCTCATTTTTATCTTTCCTGTATAGAAATAATGAAGTGTCAGTAAATACTGTCATAAATCAAATAATTCTGTTATTTCATTTTTTGTATGTATAATGGAGATATATTTTATAAACAGGGGAGATGTTTATGCAACACGATGAAAAAGAGACCATAGGTACCGGTCACAGGTTTCCGCACACTTATGCAATTCTTCTGGCGGTTGCAATCATCAGTGCGGTATTGAGCTATGTGATTCCTGCCGGTGAGTATGAGAGAGTCGAGAGAGAGGGACAGACGCAGGTGGTGCCAGACAGTTTTTCCGGTGTCGAACAGGATCCGGTGTCATTTTTTGAATTGTTTAAAGCCATCCCGACCGGCTTGATTGAAGGGGGCAATATCATCTTTTATATCTTTCTTGTCGGCGGTGCATTCGGTGTCATCAGAGCGACTGGTGCGATAGAGGCGGCGATACAGAAAGTGATGCATTCGGTAAAAGGCAATGAAAAATTGATGATACCCGTCATCATGTTTGTCTTTTCATTGCTTGGTTTTACCACAGGGATGTCGGAAGAAACAATTATCTTTGTACCGATAGGAATCGTACTTGCCACTGCACTGGGTTATGATGCAATCGTCGGCACGGCAATGGTCACACTCGGCGCTGCTTCAGGGTTTATCGGGGGCATGCTGAATCCATTTACAGTTGGCATTGCGCAGGAGATTGCCGAGCTGACAATTTTCTCCGGCTGGGAATTTAGGACCATTGTATATATATTCGTTTTGAGTGCTGCGATATTATATGTCATGCATTATGCTAAAAAAGTTCAACAGGATCCTAAAAAAAGCATTGTTTTTAATGAAACGCAAAATGGTCAGATTAACTTTACCGAAGATGTAATGAATTTTGGGGCATTGAAAAAGAGACATATATTCATACTGGCTGCATTCGCGCTGGGTATCATTATTAATGTGTATGGGATTTTTCAGCATGGATGGTTTCTAACAGAATTGTCCGCAAACTTTTTCCTTGTCGGTATAATCGCTGGACTGATGGGCGGCATGCGAATCAATGATATTTTTGATTCATTTATCGATGGGATGAAGCTTGTGGTATATGGTGCGATCATCGTCGGGTTTGCACGCGCGATTCTGGTTGTGCTGGAATCCGGTCTGATCATCGACACCATCATATACAGCATGAGCGGGGTGCTTGATTACCTCCCACAGACGATTTCAGCACTGGGAATGCTCGTCATCCAGGTGATTATTAACTTCTTCATCCCGTCAGGGTCCGGCCAGGCGATGACCACGATGCCGATAATGACACCGATTGCTGATCTGCAGGAAATCCCGCGTCAAATTGCTGTATTGGCCTACCAGTATGGGGATGGCATCACAAATACGATTATCCCGACCTCCGCTTCATTGATGGGTGTCCTTGCAGTTGCCGGGATCCCATACATCAAGTGGGTCAAGTTTGTATGGAAAATTACTGCATTCTGGCTGATAATTGCAGCGATTGCGCTGGTGACTGCAATCGTATTAAACATATCCTGAATATTAAAGAGGGAGACCGCTGACTGGTTAACTTCAGCGGTCTCCCTGATTTCTTCTTAATCTGCTAGATATCATTCTTATTTTCCTTAAGTGAATCCCTGATCTCCCTGAGTAATAAAACCTGCTCTTCTTCCGCGGCTTCTTCTTCGACAAATTTGTTTTTGGTCGCTTTGTTGACTATTTTGATGAACATGAAGACAGCGGCTGCAATGATGAGGAAATCCACGACCGACTGGATAAATACTCCGTAGGTGATCCCCATGTATTCCCAGCTTCTTGCGAAATCAGTGTCACCGAAAATGAGTGCAGTCAAAGGCATGATAATGTTTTCGACCAGTGAAGTGATGATCCGGCCGAATGCTGCGCCAATGACAACTGCGACGGCAAGTTCCATGACGTTGCCCTGGGTGATAAACGCTTTAAATTCCTTCCACATAATGAACCTCCTTTTAAAAGAATGATTGAATCTAACATGCTTTAACAATATGACATTTTTCACATTCAAAGACAAGGTTGAATTTACAACTGTTCAATCCTTAGGAGAAAATGTATAATAAGACTGGTTTGGAGAAAGTCAGTAAAATATCGGGAACATATAATGATTAACATATAATTATTGGATAAACCTATAGTGATAAGTCATGCTTATCGCTATAGGTTGTTTTTTTAAATCATAATTAAGATGATTTTGAAGTATGTTCCGTTTACACCAAATGGGATTAGTTATACAATTATAAGGAACGGTCATATGACTGGAATATTGATAGGGGGCTATTAACATGAGTCAAAGTTTAAATGAAACTGCTAAAAGTTCATTTAGTGCCGGCGGTAAGGAGTACAATTATTTCAGATTAAGATCATTAACTGAAAAAGGTATGTCCGATCCGTCAAAACTGCCGTACTCAATCAGAGTATTGCTTGAATCTGTCCTCAGACAGTATGACGGCACAGTAATCAAAGATGAGCACATTGAACCGCTTGCAACCTGGGATCAGGGTAATAACGAAGGCAAAGAAGTACCATTCAAACCTTCACGTGTTATTTTGCAGGATTTCACTGGGGTGCCTGCAGTGGTCGACCTGGCATCATTAAGGAAAGCGATGGATGATGTTGGCGGAGACGTTCAGAAGATTAACCCGGAAGTACCGGTCGATCTCGTCATTGACCATTCGGTGCAAGTGGATGAATATGGGACTCATGATTCGCTGCAGAAAAACATGGAGCTCGAATTTGACAGGAATAAGGAGCGTTATGAGTTCCTGAACTGGGCCACTAAATCATTTGACAATTACAGGGCGGTGCCGCCTGCAACTGGAATCGTCCATCAGGTCAACCTGGAGTATCTGGCGAACGTTGTCCATGTCAGAGAGGAAGATGATGGTCTGGTTACTTACCCGGATACACTGGTAGGCACGGACTCCCATACGACAATGATCAACGGTCTTGGCGTGCTTGGCTGGGGTGTTGGCGGTATTGAAGCTGAAGCGGGCATGCTTGGACAGCCTTCATACATCCCCGTACCTGAAGTCATCGGTGTCAGAATGACCAATGCGCTGCCGGAAGGTTCTACAGCAACAGATCTGGCACTGCGCGTGACGGAACTGCTCCGTCAAAAAGGTGTGGTGGGCAAATTTGTTGAGTTCTTCGGCAAAGGCGTGTCCAAACTCCCATTGGCCGACCGTGCAACAATAGCGAACATGTCTCCGGAATATGGGGCGACGTGTGCGTTCTTCCCTGTTGATGAAGAAACACTCAGCTATATGCGCTTGACCGGCCGTACAGAAGACCATATCGATGTAGTGGAGAACTATCTCAAAGAAAATGATATGTTCTTCAACCCGGATGATGAAGCAGTGTATTCGGATATTGTTGAACTTGACCTTTCGACTGTGGAACCGTCACTTTCCGGTCCAAAACGTCCACAAGATCTCATCGAGCTCTCCAACATGAAAAAAGAGTACAGAAAATCCATTACTGCTGAAAGCGGCAACAGCGGTCATGGTCTGGATGAATCCGAGTTTGATAAAACGTCAACGGTGAAATTTGACAATGGTGAAACAACAGAGATGAAAACAGGTGACCTGGCAATCGCTGCCATTACTTCCTGTACAAACACTTCCAATCCATACGTAATGCTTGGTGCCGGACTGATTGCTAAAAGAGCAGTGGAAAAAGGACTTAAAGTACCTTCTTATGTAAAAACTTCTCTTGCGCCAGGTTCAAAAGTAGTTACTGGCTATCTTGAAGACTCAGGTTTACAGGAGTATCTGGATACGCTCGGCTTTAATCTGGTTGGCTACGGCTGTACCACCTGTATTGGTAACTCCGGTCCGCTGCGTCCGGAAATATCCGACGCGGTTGTAGAAGAAGATCTGCTGGTTTCATCTGTATTGTCCGGCAATCGTAACTTTGAAGGGCGTATTCATCCGCTGGTAAAAGCGAACTATCTTGCATCCCCACAGCTTGTCGTTGCCTATGCATTGGCGGGCACAGTGGATATTGATTTGAAGAATGAGCCGCTCGGCACAGATCAGGACGGTAATGATGTATTCATGAAAGATATCTGGCCTTCACAGAAAGAGGTTAAAGATACTGTAATGAGCACCGTGACGCCTGAACTCTTCAAGAAGGAGTACGAAACTGTATTTGATTCCAATGAAACCTGGAATAATATTGAAACGACAGACGCACCGCTTTATGATTTTGATCCGGAATCCACATATATTCAAAATCCATCATTCTTCCAGGATCTGTCCACTGAACCAGGGACAGTGACGCCGATTAACGGGCTGCGTGTGCTTGGCAAATTCGGTGATTCGGTGACCACCGACCATATTTCACCGGCAGGCGCAATCGGCAAGGATACCCCGGCTGGTAAATGGCTGATTGATCAGGGTGTCTCACCAAGAAACTTCAACTCTTACGGTTCCCGGCGCGGTAACCATGAAGTGATGGTGCGCGGTACGTTTGCCAACATTCGTATCCGTAACAAAATTGCTGCGGGCACTGAAGGCGGATTTACGACTTACTGGCCGACAGGCGAAGTGATGAGCATTTATGATGCAGCCATGAAATATAAAGAGGATGGCACCGGTCTTGCCGTAATTGCCGGCGATGACTACGGAATGGGCTCCAGCAGGGACTGGGCAGCTAAAGGTACGAATCTTCTCGGTGTTAAAGCGGTTATCGCTGCCAGTTACGAACGTATCCACCGTTCCAACCTTGTGATGATGGGTGTATTGCCACTGCAGTTTGCTGATGGTGAGAATGCTGATACGCATGGACTGGACGGCAGTGAGACATTTGATATTCAGGTAGATGATACTGTTAAACCTGGAGATATGATAAATGTTACTGCGTTAAATGAATCAGGTGACAAGAAAGAATTTAAGGTAAAAGCACGGTTTGATTCTGAAGTAGAAGTGGACTATTACCGCAACGGCGGTATTCTGCAGCTTGTTCTCAGAAACAAATTGAAGGCATAGATTTCAAAATTAAACAGCCCATCTCTGAGCTCAGAGATGGGCTGTTATTTTGGGCTCTATAATAAATACGGTTGATGACTGAAATGTCATTAATCGTATTTTTCTATAAAAAGGTATAAAAATAGCGCAAATGTTCTTTATAATGAAGTCACCACACCCCATACAAAGGAAACATTTACGCCTATGAAGCATTTTATACTATCTTTACTCCAAATAAAAGAGAATAATATCGACTGCACGAACACGACGGTTGAAGAGATCAGCCATAAAGGGATTAAATCCCTGTTTATCACGGCCAAACTTACGTATATTCCGACACACTGTCCCGATTGTGGATGCATGAATGCTGAGTACAGTATCGTCAAAAACGGGACCCGTGCCTCCCGCATCACGTTGCCGCATATTTCCGGGCTGCCGGCATTCTTAAAACTGACAAAACAGCGCTATCTCTGTAAAGATTGTGGCCACAGCTTTACTGCAGAGACCCCCATCGTCGAGAAATATTGTCACATCTCGACACGCACCCGTCAGTGGATTGCCCACCAATGCGACCAACGGCTCACCGAAAAATACATTTCGGAAATGGCGAGTGTCTCGACAACGACCGTGCGTCGTGTGATTGAAGAAACAGCGCATGCCATTCGTCAGCGGCCGACGCACACCTTACCGGCACACCTCTGCTTTGATGAATTTAAAAGCGTGAAATCGGTGGACACAGCCATGAGTTTTATATTCTGTGATGCGGTCAGCCATCGGGTGATTGATATCGTGGAAGACCGGAAACAATATGCATTAACCCGATATTTTTTACGCTATGACCGGTCGGTGCGCCACAAAGTGAAGACCGTTACGGTTGATATGTATGCCCCTTACTTCCATGTCATTCAGGCGTGTTTCCCGAAGGCAAAAATTATCATTGATAAGTTTCACCTGGTTCAGGCATTAAATCGAGAGCTGAATCGTACGCGCATTCAAGTCATGAATCAATACAGACATCGGGACCGGCCACTATACAATAAGTTTAAACGGTACTGGAAGCTGTTGTTAAAACCACCGAACCACTTAACGCGAACGGAATATAAAAAATATCGGCTGTTTTCAGAATGGAAGTCCACCGACAGTATTGCGCAGTATCTGCTCAATGTCGATGAAACATTAAACGCCAATTACGACTACGCCCATGCACTGTCTGATGCGTTAAGACAGGGCCATATGGAGCAGTTTAAAGCGCTCATACAAACATCACACGCCGCCCCGCTGTCACCCGGTATGCGAAGAGTATTACGGACATTCAAAAAGTATGCGCCGCATATTGAACAGACATTACACTATCCAAAACTAACGAATGGCCCGTTGGAGGGCATCAATAACAGTATCAAAGCATTAAAACGCGTGGCTTTTGGCTATCGGAACTTTGCCCATTTTAGAGACCGGATATTATTGATGACACGGTTATACCAACCGGAAATAAAAAGAGCGCCTAACTCGCGTAAAGCAAGTTAGGCGCTCCGGCTAAAATCTTTCATCAACCCTATTTGACATAGAGCC
>NZ_ARQJ01000018.1 GCF_000385175.1 Salinicoccus albus DSM 19776
ATAAGTCATATATCTTTCTTCGTTTACCTGCAGGATTTACACCATAGGGTTACGGTTATCTTTAGGGACTTTGTTGTCTTAAGTCAACTCACCCTCCTACAATGCCTCATTATCCTGTTCCTATTCGTCAGGCCACGATTTCGCTATCGCTTCCTCTCCCCCACATCTCACGATGTGAAGCTTGCGAGTCGCTAGCTAGCTTCGTCGATAACTACGCGCTAAGAGGACTTTCACCCCAGATATATGACATGCCCGTCATACTTAAAAATGCCTCTGTCCTTTAAGGACAGAGGCGCATTTTGCACGGTTCCACTCTGTTTGCAGCTAAGATACTGCACTTTTAGATCATCCAATTAAATATAGAGGGCAATTCTGATGAATTGCTGGTTATCCTTGCACCATCCGGATAATCTCTGGTTTCCATCAATCATCATACTGTAATCTCTATATGCTTTATCATAATCGATTCATACAGGCGCCGCAAGATGTTTGCTTTTATTTAAGCCTGCTGATGCGTTCCATTACTTTTTCTTTGCCGATCAGTGAAATTGTATCCGGCAGCTCCGGACCTTTTGTCTGCCCGGTCACAGCAACACGAATTGGCATGAATAACTTTTTACCTTTAAATCCTGTGGATTTTTGAACATCTTTAATCGCAGCTTTGATCCCTTCCGGTGAGAAATCTTCGAGCCTGCTGAAACGTTCATCGAGTGCCGCCATCAGTTCAGGGATATGCTCTTGGGCAATGACTTCATTCGCCGCTTCATCAAATTCTATATCCTCTTTGAAGAATTGCTCGGAAAGGGTGGTAATTTCACCGGCGAAACTCATCTGCTCCTGATAGAGCGCAACGAGTTTTTTCGCCCATTCCATGTCTTCTGCAGACGGGTTTTCACCCACCAGACCTTCTTTGATCAGATGGGGCAGCGCCATTTCAAAAACTGTTTCAGTGTCTTTCTCTTTCATATGCTGATTGTTGATCCAAGTGAGTTTCTGTTTATCAAAAAATGCAGGTGATTTGGACAGTCGCGTTTCATCAAAAAGATCGATGAACTCCTGTTCGGAGAAGATCTCCTCCTCCCCTTCAGGTGTCCAGCCGAGCAGCGCGATGAAATTGAAGAGCGCTTCCGGGAGATAGCCCAGATCTTTATACTGTTCGATAAACTGGATGATGGAAGCGTCACGCTTGGATAATTTCTTCTTTTCCTCATTCACAATAAGGGTCATATGACCGAACTTGGGCGGTTCCCACCCAAATACTTCATAGACCATCAGCTGTTTGGGTGTGTTGGAAATATGGTCATCTCCCCGCAGCACATGTGTAATATCCATTTCATGGTCATCTACGGCGACAGCAAAATTGTAAGTCGGCACACCATTCTTTTTGACGATGATCCAGTCTCCGATGCCATTTGAATCAAAGGACACTTCATCTTTGACAATATCATCGAAAGCATAGGTTTTATCCCGGGGGACGCGTATTCTGATGGCGGGCTCCCTGCCTTCATCAATCAACGCCTGTTCCTCTTCGGCAGTCAGGTGCGCATGTTTCCCGCCATATCTTGGCATCTCTCCGCGCGCCACCTGTCCCTCACGCTCAGCTTCCAGCTCTTCGGCAGTCATATAGCAGCGGTAGGCTTTATCTTCATCGATAAGCTGTTGAACCAGCGGTTCGTAAATATGAGCCCGTTCGGACTGACGATAAGGGCCGTATCCTCCGTCCTTATCGATGCTTTCATCCCATTCCAGACCCAGCCACTTCAGGTATTCCAGCTGGGATGATTCACCTGTATCAACATTTCTCGCTGAATCCGTATCTTCAATACGGATGATAAAATCCCCGTTGTAATGACGTGCAAATAAATAGTTAAATAACGCAGATCTTGCATTTCCGATATGCAGATAACCAGTCGGACTGGGCGCGTATCTCACTCTTACTTTGTCCATTATGCTCCCTCCATTTTCTCAATCAGAATTACCGCCTGTGAAGCGATACCTTCTTTCCTGCCCGTAAACCCCAGTTTTTCCGTTGTAGTCGCCTTAATATTAACATTACTGATATCCGTCTTCAAAAGCGCGGCGGCCACGTTCTGCATCTCGTCAATGTAAGGTCTGAATCTGGGCGCTTCAGCCATAATGACCGCATCGATATTCCCTACTTTATACCCTTTTTCCTTCATCATATCTACTACCTGCGACAACAAGTCTCTGGAGTCCATATCTTTGAACCGGCTGTCAGTATCAGGAAAGAATTTGCCGATATCACCAAGTCCCAGCGCGCCTAATATCGCATCCGCCATCGTATGAAGCAGTACATCCGCATCCGAATGACCTTTAAGTCCGCGGTCATGCGGGATTTCTATCCCGCCAACGATCAGCGGCCTGCCTGTTTCAAATGCATGAACGTCAAAACCATTACCGACTTTAAACATGATTATCAGCCATTCTTTTTATTATCGCCTCTGCCATGATCAGATCTTCCATAGTCGTAATCTTTATATTGTCATAATTGGAGATCACCACCTGCACGTCAGCCCCGAGGGCTTCAACCATACCGGCGTCATCTGTGACACTCAATTCATTATTTTCAGCTTCTTCATAAGCGCGCATAATCAGTTGATAGCTGAATGCCTGGGGCGTATGCGTCACAAAGAGCTCTTCTCTTGGTATTGTATGGGCGACTTTACCTTCATCTACCCTTTTAATTGTATCCTTGACGTTAACACCGCAAATCACGGCTGAGTTGTGTTTAACACTTTCATATAATTCGGATAGAATATCCTGCGAGACAAAAGGCCTTGCGCCATCGTGGATGAACACATAATCACATTCCGGGATTTTTTTCAGGACATTATAAATGCTGTCCTGTCTCTCTTCCCCGCCTTCAAAAACACCTTTCACTTTAAAGGATGAAGCAAACATATCTATCATATTATCCATCTCATCTTTTCTTGCCGCTAAATAGATGGCATCACAATTATCATCTTTCTCGAATTGCTCCACAGTCATTTGTATAATGGACATTTCGTTCAATTGAATGAATATCTTATTATAATCATAACCCATTCTCTTACCTAACCCTGCGGCAGGAATTACTGCAACATATCCCATAATTAGCTCACTTTCTTTGAAAAAATAATTCGTCCTGAATTCGTTTGAAGTACACTGGTTACTTCTATTTTAACAGTTTGATTGATAAGTTTCTTCCCATTTTCAACAACTACCATTGTCCCATCTTCCAGGTAACCGACGCCCTGATTCTCTTCCTTGCCTGCTTTTGAAATCAAGAGATCAAATTGGTCACCCTGAACCACCACCATTTTAATGGCATCGGAAAGTTCGTTGACGTTCAGCACTTTGATCTGGTGCAGCTGGCATATTTTATTGAGGTTGTAATCCGTGGTAATAATCGCGCCGTCTTCCGACTTCGCAAGTTCGATCAATTGATGATCGACATCGAGTTTATCATAGCTCACAGGTTTGATACTGACATCTGCACTGGATTCCTGGAGAGAATTCAACATATCAATACCGCGCTGGCCTTTATCGCGCTTAATCGGATCAGTCGCATCTGCAATCAGCTGCAGTTCATCCAGCACAAATTGCGGGATGACGATCTCTCCCTCCACGAATCCTGTCTTTACTACATCCACAACCCTGCCGTCGATGATCGCACTTGTATCCAAAAACTTTTTCTGCACGACCTTTAACTCATCCGTCTTCGGAGGGTTCCAGGGAAATAGATCCAATACTTCACTAAATTTTTTGAGCCCGATCTGGAAGCCAAGGTAACCGAGGATGACCGCTATGATAAACGGCACCACTTCGCCAATAAAAGGAATATTCATTGTGTTAATAAGCAATGAGATTAAGACAGCGATTAAAAGTCCAATGACCATTCCTACAGTGGCAAAGAAGATTTCGGAGAGACTGCGGTTCATAATCAGCCCTTCCCCGTGACGGATCAGATTCTCAACTTTCGGCACGGACCATAAGAACCCGGCTAAAATGATGATACCGCCCAAAAGGGCATGGACCAGTATGTTATCTAATAATGCAGGCACTTCGGCGGGTATGACCCGAACCAATTCAGGGAGCAGCCATACTCCGAGGGAAACCCCGATAAGAAAATAAAGTATATATATCAGATATTTCAGCATCCTTCACTCACCTCCCTATGTTTCTTTAACTGCCGCTTTTAAAGCATCGTTCAATGTACGTACACCAACAGCTTCAATGCCGTCCGGGATATTCAGCTCCTTCATACTGGAATCAGGGATGAAGGCTCGTTTAAAACCAAGCTTGGATGCTTCCATCAAGCGCTGTTCAATTTTTGTCACGCGCCTGACCTCTCCGGTGAGTCCGACTTCGCCGATGAAGCAATCATCCCCCCGCACTGCCGCGCCTTTGAAACTCGATGCGATACTGACGATGACGCTCAAATCAACGGCCGGCTCATCTAATTTTACTCCGCCGGCAACTTTGATATATGCATCATGCTGCTGCATGAGGAGTCCTGCACTTTTCTCAAGCACTGCCATCAGGAGTGACAGCCGGTTGTGGTCGATCCCTGTAGCCATCCGCCTGGGGTTGTGAAAATGGGTCGGCGTCACGAGTGCCTGGACTTCCACCAGCAGCGCCCGCGTGCCCTCCATCGTAGCTACAATCGCAGAACCAGGCACATTTTTAGAACGCTCTTCCAAAAATATTTCTGATGGATTCAGCACTTCAGTCAGCCCAACATTTTTCATTTCAAACATGCCCATTTCATTCGTAGAACCAAAGCGATTTTTTACAGCTCTTAAAATGCGGTAGGTATGATGCTGATCGCCTTCAAAATAAAGCACCGTATCCACCATATGTTCAAGCAGCCGCGGGCCGGCAATCTGGCCTTCTTTTGTGACATGGCCGACGATAAATGTTGCGATGTTGCCGCTTTTGGCAATATTCATAAGGCTCTGGGTACATTCCCGGACTTGGGATACACTGCCTGGCGCACTCGTCACTTCCGGATGAAATATAGTCTGGATGGAGTCGACGATCAAAAAGTCCGGTTGGATTCTTTTGATCTCATCATGGATGTGGAAAAGGTTTGTTTCGCTGCAGACGTCGAGATTGTCACTGGCTTCAAGCAGTCTGTCCGCCCTGATCTTGATCTGCTCAAGAGACTCCTCACCGGAGACGTATAACACATTGTGGGATTCTGAGAGTTTCAGTGCTGTCTGAAGCAGAATGGTCGATTTTCCGATCCCCGGGTCACCGCCGATCAGTATGAGAGACCCATCCACAATGCCGCCGCCCAGCACCCGGTCAAATTCACCGCTCTGCGTCAGGGTTCTCGGTGTATGGCTTTGTCTGACCCGTTCCAGCTTCTGACTGCGCTGGCGTTCCTCCTGTTCAGGTTTGCCGAATGTCCCCCGGCCCTTCGTCTCCTTATGTACCAGTTTCTCTTCCATCTGGTTCCAGCTGCCGCAGTTCGGACATTTGCCCATCCATTTCGGAGATTCAAACCCACAGGCCATGCATTCGAAAACATTTTTCGTTTTAGCCATTTAACCACTATTCCTCCAAAATTATTTTTATTATTTCTATTGTATATCTAATTATTACAATTTTAAAGCATGAACGCCCTGTGACAAGGCCTTCTTTTCATTTTCATAATAAACATCTCAAATTTTCCAGCTGCATATTTCCACAATCGAACGGGTAAACGATGATAAAGGCAGGTGAGTCCCAATGCAATACACTGAAAAAGAAGTTGCCGATGCTTTCAACAGACTTGACCGCAGCACTTTCATGGACAGTTCCAAAGAAGCGGCTGACATCGACAGCCCTGCCCCCATCGGCCACGGACAAACCATTTCACAACCTTCATTAGTGCTGAAAATGACACAGAATCTTGACCTTGAAACAGACAGCAGAGTCCTTGAAATTGGTACAGGATCCGGATTCCAGACTGCCCTGCTTGCTGAACTCTCAAAAAGCGTGCATACAGTAGAGCGTATAGAAGCACTATCCAGTAAGGCCAGAAACAGGCTCGCCCAGGAATACTCAAACATCCAGTTCAAATCAGGGGACGGCAGTAAAGGGTGGAAAGAATTTGCTCCTTACGACCGGATCATGGTCACCGCCGCTTCCAAAAATATACCCGAACCGCTCATCGAACAGCTTGCGCCCGGAGGAAAAATGGTCATTCCGGTAGGAACCTTCTTCGGGCAGGAACTGAAATTGGTTGAAAAAGACACAGAGAATGACATCCACAGTTCTATGATAGACTATGTAATGTTTGTAGAGCTTGTGGAAGATGACGATGATGGATAAAACTAAAACTGCTCATCCTGTTAAAACGGGATGAGCAGTTTTTACTTTCTTACTCCGCTGTGACTTTTTCTTCTGTTTTCACTTGAAATTCACCGTCTGTATAATCGATTGTGACGAGCCTGTCATCCAGCTTTTCGCCCTTCAGCAGAGATTCACTGAGCCTGTCTTCGATGTGGCGCTGGATTGAACGTGCAAGCGGCCTTGCACCGTATTCCGGATCGTAGCCTTCATCGGCGATTTTTTCTTTCGCTGCATCTGTCACTTCAAGATAGATTTCCTGGTCTGACAGACGCTCCTTAAGCTGTCCGATCATCAGCGTCACGATGTCCTTGAGATGTTCTTTCTCCAGGCTGTGGAAGACGATGGTGTCATCCACACGGTTGATGAATTCAGGTCTGAATGTGTCTTTCATCTCTTTGATCATTGTGCTTCTGACTGTGTCATAATCCTTGACATTACCTTCCGTTGTACCGAAGCCGGCAAACTTCTGATCTTTCAGTTCCTGGGAACCAATATTGGATGTCATGACGATAATCGTGTTACGGAAATCCACTGTGCGTCCGTTTGAGTCTGTCAGCCGGCCGTCATCAAGCACCTGCAGCAGCATGTTGAATACATCTGGATGTGCTTTCTCAATTTCATCGAATAGGACAAGTGAATAAGGTTTTCTCCTTACCTTTTCTGTCAGCTGTCCGCCGTCATCATAACCGACATAACCCGGCGGTGAACCGACCAGACGTGACACGGAATGTTTTTCCATGTACTCACTCATATCCACTCTGATCATTGCATCTTCCTCACCGAACATAGCTTCAGACAATGATCTGGCAAGCTCGGTCTTACCGACACCTGTTGGTCCCAGGAAGATGAAACTGCCGATTGGACGTTTCGGATTTTTAAGCCCCGCACGTGCACGGCGGACAGCCTTGGAAATGGATTCCACTGCGGATTCCTGTCCGATGACACGGTTGTGGAGGATGGATTCCAGATTTAAGAGTTTTTCTGACTCCTCTTCGGCAATCTTCGCCAGCGGTATCCCTGTCATACCGCTGATGACAATCTCGATATCACTTTTCTCGACCGATTGCGATGACTGTCCCTGTTCCTTCTTCCAGTTATCTTCGCGGTCCTCCAGTTCCTTTTCAATCTTGGACTGCTGATCGCGGTGATTTGCCGCGGCTTCAAACTCCTGACTCTGAACTGCAGCATCTTTTTCTTTCTTCACTGCTTCCAGCTTGCTTTCAAGATCTTTGAGGTCCGGCGGGGACGTATGACTTCTGAGCCTGACTTTGGAAGCCGCTTCATCAATCAGATCGATCGCTTTATCCGGAAGATATCTGTCCTGGACGTAGCGGGCACTCATTTTTGCCGCTGCATCCAATGCTTCATCTGTAATTGTAATCCTGTGGTGTGCTTCATAACGATCCCGCAGCCCTTTAAGAATCAGCACTGCATCCTCAACATCCGGCTCGCCCACTTGAACAGGCTGGAAACGGCGTTCAAGTGCTGCATCTTTCTCGATATGCTTGCGGTATTCCTCCATCGTTGTAGCACCAATGCACTGCAGTTCTCCGCGTGCCAGTGCCGGCTTCAGAATGTTGGATGCATCAATTGCACCTTCCGCACCACCTGCACCAATCAGTGTGTGCAGTTCGTCGATAAACAGCACAACGTTGCCCGCTTTATGAATTTCTTCCATGACTTTTTTCATACGTTCTTCAAATTCACCGCGGTATTTCGTTCCTGCAACCACTGTACCCATATCCAGTGACATCACACGTTTATCCTTAAGCGTTTCAGGTACTTCATTTTTAACAATGACCTGGGCCATGCCTTCGGCAATCGCCGTTTTACCGACACCCGCTTCACCGATGAGCACAGGGTTGTTTTTCGTTCTGCGGCTCAATACTTCTATCACACGGGTAATTTCATCTGAACGGCCAATGACTGGATCGAGCAGATCATCACGAGCAATCTGGGTCAGATCGCGCGCCAGTGAATCGAGTGTCGGGGTATTATGGTCTTTCTTCATATTATCCTTCTGCTGTACCGATTCCGGATTCCCGAGCATTTTAATCACTGCTGCACGGGCTTTCGTAATATTCAGATCCAGATTGGTCAGCACACGTGCTGCCACACCTTCACTCTCACGAATCAGACCGAGAAGCAGATGCTCTGTCCCTACAAAATTATGGTGCAGTTTCCTTGCTTCATCCATTGAAAGCTCAATGACTTTCTTAGCTCTCGGTGTATAATGGATGGATGATGATGCCTCGCTGCCTTCATTGATAAGATTGAATACCTCTTCCTTCACCCTGTCCTCAGTAATGTTGAATGACGACAGCACTTTTGCTGCAATGCCTTCATTCTCTTTCACAAGACCCAGGAGCAGATGTTCTGTTCCTATGTTCGCATGCTTGAGCGTAATTGCGTCTTCCTGGGCATAGGCAAGCACTTTTTGGGCGCGTTCCGTTAATCTTCCAAATAGCATATATTATTTCCCTCCTGATAATTCCCTTAGTAGCGTCGCGCGTTCTTCGTCAACGGCAGCCTCCAATGATCTGTATCTCCGCTTTGTGATGTTCAGTCTCATCTTTAGGAAAGCCGGCTGTATCAACTGGACCCATTTCTGAAATTTGAAATCTTCATAATCTATGATGCCGAGATCAATGCCCAGTTTTACTTCACTTAAGCATTTAGCCGCTTCTTTAAGAGACATCTTGTATGCGTGTTTCAGAGTCCCGAATGCACGGTGCACTGAATCCTTGATTTCCAGCGCATGATTTTCCTGGATGCGCGATCGTGTCTCCAATTCTTCCTCAACGACCTGGCTTTTAAGTTCATCAAGGTTCTGTATGATATCTTCTTCTGTCTGACCGAGTGTCAATTGATTGGAGAGCTGGTAGATGTGGCCTAAAGGCACCGAGCCCTCTCCATATATACCTCTTAAGGTAAATCCAAAACGCCCCAGATTCACAGCAAGCCTGTCTATCTTACCGCTCAATGATAAAGCGGGCAGATGAAGCATAACTGAAGCTCTCATCCCGGTGCCAGTATTTGTAGGACATGCTGTTAAATAACCATACTGTTCATCGAACGCATAATCAACAGCATCTTCCAAAGTTTCATCCACTTTCTCCGCTTTTTGATACAGCTCCTGTATCGGAATCCCTGCACCCATTGACTGGATACGTATATGATCTTCTTCATTGACCATAACAGAAACTGATTCATCATCATTGACATAACTGCATATTCCCTGTTTTGTAAACAACGGACTGATCAGATACTTTTCCACCAGCAATGCTTTATCTTCAAACTGCAGCATTTCCATCGGTACCTTCTGGTATTCGCTGAGCGCCCCTTCAATTTTGGACAGCGCCGGGTCGAGCTTCTCTTTGTCAGCCTGTACGTGGGGAAAAGGCACATGCTGGAGATTTCTGGCCAGCCGGACTCTTGCGGACATTTCAACAGGTGCTTCGTCAACCACTTCGATCCATGGACTGATATTATTGTGCTCCATTTCTGCCACCCGCCTCTTCCAGTGCTTTGATCTCATCTCTAACTACTGCAGCCTGCTCGAATTCCTGAGATTCAACAAGGGCTGAAAGCTTGCCTTTCAGTTGTTCCAATTCCCTTTTCACTTTGATCTGTGATTGTGACTTTTTCGGAACTTTCCCGACATGTTCAGTCTGATGTGATTGTACGCGCGTGATGATCTCAGGCACCTGTCTGTCAAAAGTACGGTAACAATCCGGACATCCAAATTTGCCGTTATGGACGATACTCTCAATCGTGGAACCACATGTTTCACATTGCTGACGCTTTCTCTCCTGCCGTTTGGGCTGTTGCTGTGACAGTGATTTTAACAGCTGATGTATGTTGAATGAATCATCCGGATAGCTGAATTCATCTTCAAACGATGCATTGGCACACTGCTCGCAGAGAAATCTTTCAGTCTTGCCCAGGCCGCTTCCTTTGGAGATGTGTATTGTCGCTTCACGTTCGTTGCATGATTCGCATTTCATCCGCTCACTCCTCACTATAAAGAATAACGTCAATGACCCGCTTCAGGATATTCGCTCTCAACTGGTCCCGGTATGGCAGTTCAAGCAGCAGTGATTCACGTTCCATTACTGCATTTATGATCTTTGCTTCCTTCACATCAATCACTCCATTTTCTAACATCGACTGGACGATATGGTTAGCGTTCCGTTCGGATACCCCTTCGCCGATCAATGCCTTTAAATGGGCGAGATATTTGGATTTCGAGTGTGTTTCCACTTTGGTAATTCTGATATACCCTCCGCCGCCCCGTTTACTCTCTACTGTATAGCCATGTTCATTGGTAAAGCGTGTTTTTATGACATAATTCAATTGAGAAGGCACGCAATCAAATTTTTCTGCAATATGCGCCCGTTTAATCTCAACAACTTCACCGCCTGAATCCTGAATCAGCTGTTTCAGGTATTGTTCGATGATGTCCGACATATTACGCATTTCATCACCTCTTTTGACCTTCTTTGACTATAATTATATATTCTCATTTCAAATATAGCAAATGTAATGTTTATAAATTTGTTCTTTATTTTTGTAAACGCTCGCATTATAATGAGCAAGGATGTCTATGCAGATACGGATTATAACTATAATCCGTATACTTACTTATGGATGAAAATAAATAAACTTTGAGGTGACCGTTTTTGAATATTCTAATGGGGATCGTCGGCATAGTGCTTACATTCTTCCTGGCATGGATCGTTAGCTCTGACCGAAGGAGAGCCTTTGACAAATGGCTCAACATTCTGATTCTGCTTTTGGTACAATTGGTGTTCGCGTTTCTGCTATTATCCACCGGTATCGGTGAAATAATCATCGGATGGCTGGCAGCCGGTTTCGATGCACTGCTCGGTTTTGCGGCCGAAGGTGTCTCTTTTGTCATGGGAGACCTGACTACACTGCCGGACGGCGCGCCTGCCGATGTATTTCTGTTCAACGTTTTACTTCCTATTATCGTAATATCAGCTTTGATTGGTATTTTGCAGTTCACAAGAATTCTGCCGCTCATCATCCGCGGTATCGGCATACTCCTTACAAAAATTACCGGTATGGCATACCTCGAATCCTATAACGGTGCAGCTTCAATGATGCTCGGTCAGTCTGAGGTGTTCATCTCACTGAAAAACCAGCTGCCCAAGCTGTCCAAAAAGCGGTTATATACCCTGTCAGCCCAGGCGATGAGTTCGGTCTCACTGTCCATTGTCGGTGCTTACATGACGATGCTGGAACCGCAATACGTAGTGGCGGCCATCGTGCTGAACCTGTTTGGCACCTACGCGATTGTCCATATCATCAACCCGTATGATGTAGACAATGAAGAAGATGCGGAGGATATCGTGGACAACCCTGATGCCGGCAAGTCTTTCTTCCAGATTCTTGGCGATTACATCATGGACGGCGCAAAAGTTGCGATGACAGTAGCTGCAATGCTCATCGGCTACATCGCACTGATTGCAATCCTGAACGAGATGTTCCTGCTGATACCTGGGATGAGCATCACCTTCCAGGATGTTCTTGGATATATCTTCATGCCAATCGCAGGACTGATCGGTATCCCCTGGTCAGAGGCGCAGCAGGCCGGCAGTCTGATGGCAACGAAACTGATTACGAACGAATTTGTTGCGATGCTGGACTTCGTCGCAGTGGCAGATGGATTGAGTGAGAAAACGCAGGCGATGGTGTCCGTGTTCCTCGTATCGTTCGCCAACTTCTCAAGCATTGGCATCATTGCCGGCTCTGTTAAGGGGCTGCATGATGAAAGTGGTGCCAAGGTGGCGCACTTCGGACTCAAACTCGTCTATGGTGCATCGCTTGTCAGTGTATTGACAGCTACTGTCGTCGGTTTCTTCGCCTAAACAATTCGACATTTATAAAAAACGATCCGGCACTCCGGATCGTTTTTTTATGCGTCATCCAATACTGGTACAGCTAAAATTTCTTTATCAAAACGTTCCGGAATAAGGATTTTACGCATCAATCCATCGGTATCCCCATAGTCCGTATCATGGCTGATATAGAGTTCATACCCCCGGCGTTCGTAAACCGTTTTTAACCAGGGATGGAGTTTTAGCGATGTCCCCAAAACCACGGCGGGGGCTTTTAAAGTGTCTCTGAGAACCGTCTCCTCTACATATGTGAGCAATTTACCGCCGAGCCCCTGTCCCTTATACTCAGGTTTCGTTGCAAACCACCAGAGGAAAGGATATCCTGAGATATCCATGCCTTCTTCCCACGGGAACCGGATGGTGATCGTTGAAGCAATTTTATCGTCACGCTCCAGTACATAGGTGGTGGATCTCTCTATATTATTAGTCATCGTTTCCAGGTCAACATATACGGAGGGCCACTCAATGCCCAGATTTTTCAATGGTTCAAATGCCTCCCGCATCAATTCGAGAAGCTCTTCTGCGTCATTCTTTGTGGCCACTCTGATTGTATCTTCAGACATGATTTTCCCTCCTAAACATAAACAAGTGCATGATAGATACATCACTACTGTTTAAATAGAATGTTTGCCAGTATATATATTCATGCAATATTCGTCAATAGAATTGTTTTAAATCGCATTTCAATGTCATGATGATAAAATTGAGTTAAGTATACTGAATATGGAGAGATTCATTATGAAGATAGGCGTCATTTCAGATCTGCATATCGACAGAGAACATATTGAACAGAGGAGATATGAAGAGATTCTGATCGGAGAAACTAAGAAGCATAAACTGGATATTCTTCTGATTGCCGGGGACGTGGCCAGCCACTATGAAATCACCACCCGTTTCCTTGAAAAAATATCGGAAGAGACGCAGATAAATGTCCTGTTTGTACCCGGGAACCATGACTACTGGCTGAAAGCAGAGGAGGCACTGTCTACGAAAGATGTCTACGAGCATTACAAACAGCTGCCGCAAAGCATTCTTGAATCCCCGTTCATCATCGATGATGAATGGGCAATCGTCGGTCACAGCGGCTGGTATGACTACACATACGCCGACGCCCGCTTCAGTGACGAGAAACTGGCCAGAGGCAAATTCTACGGCGGCACCTGGCAGGATAAACTGAAAATCAACTGGGAACTGCACGATCGCGAACTGTCAAAAATATTCGCTGACAAAGTGAAAACAGATCTTGAAAAAGTCGGAGACAGGAAGATCATCCTGATGACCCACGTGGTTACGCATCGGCGTTATGCAGTGCCGATGCCGCACCGGCTGTTCGATTATTTTAATGCCTTCATCGGCACTTCTGACTTCGATGACATATATCAACAATACCCCATCAAGTACAGCATCATGGGACATGTCCACTTCCGCTATCAATTCATACAGAACAGCGTGACGTATATATGCGCCTGTCTAGGATACGAAAGAGAGTGGCGCACCGACGATATTTATACCGAAATTCAAAATACCCTGCAGATATTCAATATATAACCGCGCTGCACTTAAGTGCAGCGCGGTTTTTTCATTCCAACCGGTCGATTACCGTATGATAACCATCACTGCCGTAATCGAGGCAGCGTTTTACCCTGGATACCGTAGCGCTGGAAGCACCTGTTTTGTCCTGCACATGCTGATAGGTCTGGCCTTCCTTTATCATTTTGGCCACCTGGAAGCGCTGCTTGAGCGATACGATTTCATTTGTGGTACACAGATCATCGAAAAACCGGTAGCAGTCCTCCAGATTCTCGAGTTTCAAAATACCTTCAAACAGATCGTCGAGTTCCTGTCCTTTGAGTTTATCTATCTGCATATTGCTCCCTCCATTAATATGCTTATCATAACAAAACACTTTAGTGTTTTAAAGCGATGAACCAATTTTCGTACATGCCTTGCATAACTCTATTTCTTTTGTTATTATCTTATTTATTAATTGTTCTTTATTACGCTAAAGCAGTAAAGGAGAGAGTACATGAAAAATGAACTGATCATCAGACGTTTGGAACTGGCACGGGATTATATGAATCTGCTTGATGAGGCCGGTTACCAGCTTATCGACATGAATATGGTTGAGCCCTTCCATATAGAGGACAAACGTCATCATTCATCAACGATTATCTTTGAGAAGAATGAACAGCTGTTCTCGATCCGCAGCGACTGGACGCGTTCGCTGCTGAATTATAATGAAAATTATTACCTGTCTCACCGTTTCTTTGGCTACTTTGGTCCGGTGGTGAGAAACTATAAAACTTTTTACCAGGCGGGGGTTGAACTTTACAGACCGTCTGAACATGAAGTGCTGAAGAGTATAGATATGCATTTGTCGTTTGCTGCCGGTCAAAGCGATGGGGAGTTCCAGTCCATCATTGTCAATGATGATAAACTTCTGGATCTCTATATAGATAAATATCAGCTGGACAGTGACATACGCCATCTGGTTTATGAAAAAAATATCTCTGAGATAAGGAAACGGCTTGGGGAGACGCACCCGTTATATCAGCTGATGGCTGCCAAAGTCAGCGATCAGATCAACCTGATCAATGGAGAGTTTGGAGACGGTGAGATCATGTCATTCATTAATCACTTGAACGAATATCTCACGAAATATCACATGAAATTTATCGTCGATCTTTCGTTCCGTTCCCCCCAGTCCTATTACAACGGCTTTTATTTTCAGGTCTTTTTAGACCATGACCACCCCCTGCTGAGCGGCGGGGAATATAACAGCAATGCCTTTGGTATTGCGCTGAATCTGTCCGATGGAGGGTTATTATGATTACAGTTGCACTGACGAAGGGCCGTCTGTTCGAAGACTTCATCAAATATATGGAAGAAAATAGTCTGAATGATTATCTCCAGGCGTTAACTGCTGAAAATCGTTCGCTCTACACCCTCATTGATAATGTGAAATTCATTTTCGCCAAAGGACCGGACGTGCCGACTTATGTTGAGAGCGGAGTTGCGGACCTCGGTATCGTGGGTTCAGATATTCTTGCTGAAGATCCATTTAACATATTGAATGTTTCCCAGCTGCCTTTCGGGGAGTGCCATTTCTCCGTCGCTGGTCTGCCCGACCAGGAGGAGGTGGAGACAATTGCAGCCAAGTACACGAATATCGCCTTTGAACATTTTAAGCATCAGAAGAAAGATGTCTCCATCATCCACTTGAACGGCTCAGTTGAATTGGCGCCGCTATTGGGTCTGTCAGATGCGATTGTCGACATTGTCCAGACCGGCGGTACACTCAGGGATAATGGTCTGGTTGAATACGAGAAGATCATGGACATTCATGCGCGGCTGATCGCCAACAAACGGACCTTCTATACGAAAGAAGACGAAATCTATAAATTTTTAAGAGAAATCGGGGTGATATAATGGACGCGGAAGAATTTAGAGCGGCGTTTGATGCAAAAAGAGAATCCGCAGGTTTTGAAGGCATGAGCGATGTGATGGAAATCATCGAAGCGGTCCGGGCGGATAAAGACCAGGCACTGAAAAAATACACTGAAAAGTTTGACGGCGTGTCCATTGAACACTTCAAAGTCCCGGAAACACAGCTGGCAGCCAGTTATCACAAACTCCCCGAGGCAGAGAGAAACGCCCTGGAAGTAATCAAGAAAAGGGTTGAAGATTACCAGGCGATGATCAAACATGAAGATCGCGACGATGGGGAGTTCAAGTACGTCTATCATCCGCTTGAAAAAGTCGGTGTATATGTGCCGGGCGGCACCGCCCTCTACCCGTCCACTGTACTGATGACAGTCGTTCCTGCACTCGCTGCCGGTGTTGATGAGATCCATGTGGTAACGCCGGCTTTCGAAGCCGATAATATCACATTCGCAGCGTTGTACCTCTGCGGTATAAAGAATGTTTATACCATCGGCGGGGCACAGGCAATAGCCGCGCTCTCATACGGCACTGAAACAATCCCGAAGGTGGATAAGATCGTCGGCCCGGGGAATTATTATGTTGCCCTGGCTAAACGGCTGATGTTCGGGGAAACTGGCATCGATATGGTGGCAGGGCCGAGTGAAATACTGATCTATATTGATTCACAAACGGATACCGATGCAATTGTCTATGATATATTCGCGCAATCCGAACATGACACCAATGCCAGAACATTCCTGCTCAGCGAGGAACAGGGGCCTGTCGACTTCATCGAGAGGCGGATGAGCGCATTGATCGACAGCCAGCCGCGGGCTGATATCATCAAACAATCATTGGCACACAACCACTATCAGGTTGTGGATTCCAGAGAGGCATTGCTCGACACCATCAACTATCTCGCGCCGGAACATGTGTCTGTGCAGCATAAGGATTCAAAAATGATCATACGAAACATAAAGTATGCGGGAGCGGTTTTTGAAGGCAGCTGCTCTCCGGAAGCCATTGGCGATTATGCAGCCGGACCTTCGCACGTGCTCCCGACCGACCGCAGCGGGCGGTTCAGCCATGGATTGAACGTTAATGACTTTCTGACGAGCCACGCTGTCATTTCACTTGAAGAAAGCACATTCAAAGAAATCGCCGAACCTGCAAAAACCGTCGCCCGGCGGGAGTCGCTCGATGCCCACTACCAATCATTGAAAATCAGAACGGAGTGATCCGATGATCCATATGGACAGAAACACCAGCCCCCTCTCTCCTCTGACGAAGGAAGCAATAACTGAAGTGATCAACGAAACAATTATTTACGAATATCCGAGTGACGAGATTGATCGTTTTAAATCACTGTACGCCGAACACTATCATATCAATGCTGAAAATCTGGAACTGGCCAACGGTTCGGATGAATGGATCCAGAAGACGGTGATGACACTCGGGCACAATGGTGTCATGGCCTTATCCCCCGATTTTGTGATGTATCAGGAATATGCCGAGCAGGCCGGCGTCTCCTTTGATACGGTAAAATGTGATGAAAACTTCCAATTTGACTTCGATATAGTCATTGCAGAGATAAAAAGGCTAAGACCTTCATTATTCCTCCTCTCCATGCCGCATAACCCGACAGGACAGCTGTTCCGTGAAGATGAACTTTCAAAGCTGGCACAGAGCATGCAGGAGGTCAACGGTTATCTGGCAGTGGATGAAGCCTACGGCGAATTTGCACCGGTATACAAGAGACCGGAGGGCGAACACGTAGTCATCATCCGCACACTCAGCAAGATCTATGGCCTCGCGGGGCTCCGAGTCGGGATAGCAATTGCTGAAGGGGACACCTTTGAGAAAATTACGAAAATCAACCATCCCTATCCCGTCAATTCACTCTCGTTGAACCTGGCCAGCCGAATCTTCGAAAACAAAGATGAACTTGAAAAATTTACACAATATCAGCTCAAATCCAAAGATTCACTCACTGAAGCTTTTAAAGCAGCCGATGGCGAGGTCAGCATAATCGATTCCAGCACCAACTTCATCTTTACCTATGGGGAAAACGCAAGAGCTCTCGGCCAGTACTTATGGGATCATGGCTACAAGCCAAGAATTTACGATAAAGCGCCTCTTAACAATGCGGTCCGCTATTCCATCATTCGTCTGGAAGATTATGAAACACTCGTTAAATTAATCAATGAATGGAGCAATCAAAATGATTCAAAAGGAAAGATCCACAAAGGAAACAAAGATTTCAATATCACTCGATGATCAGACACCGGTCAGCGAATCACGGATTTCGACAAATGCCGGTTTCTTCGATCACATGCTGACACTTCTCTCCTTCCATTCCGGGCTCTGGCTGAATGTGGATGCAGATGGAGATAATCAAGTCGATGACCACCATACTGTGGAAGACACCGGCATTATCCTCGGACAGCTGATCAGGGAACTTTACACGGACAAAACCGCCTATCGGCGTTATGGCACCGCATATATTCCAATGGACGAATCACTGGCGCGGACCGTGCTTGACCTGTCCGGCCGGCCGCATTTAAATTTCCAGGCAGATTTCTCCAAGGAAAAGGCGGGGACTTTCGACACAGAACTCGTTGAAGAATTTTTCAATGCAGTGAGCATGAACGCCCGTATGACACTCCATATCGACCTGCTTAAAGGCGGCAATACACACCATGAGATCGAAGCGGTATTCAAAGCATTTGCGAGAAGTTTGAAGGAGGCGCTTCAACCGGCCGATACCGGTATCCCGTCATCAAAAGGGGTCATCGAATGATCGGTATCATCGACTATTCCCTGGGAAATATACAGAATATCAAAAATGCACTCGAGAAACTCGAAAAAGATTATATACTCACAAGTCACAGAGATGATCTTAAAAGATGTGACACAATCATACTGCCCGGGGTCGGCCACTTCGGTGAAACGATGAAAAAGATTGAAGCGCTTGGTATAAAAGAAACACTCATCGAACTGGCCGGTTCCAAACGCATGATCGGCATCTGCTTAGGCATGCAGCTTTTATTCGACACCAGCGAAGAAGGCAATGCTGAAGGATTAGGTATACTGAACGGGGAGGTCCATAAAATAGTGACGCCGCTGCCCATCCCACACCTGGGGTGGAATACACTCAAGAGCAGCAGTGAATTTCTCAATGACAAAGATGTTTATTTCATACACAGTTTCAAAGTGAATAACACTCCGGATGTGATTGCCGTGAGCGAATATGGCACAAATATCCCAGCGATTGTACAGAAAGGCAGCGTCATCGGTATCCAGTTCCATCCGGAAAAATCCGGTGAGACCGGACTCAAAATTTTAAAGCAGGCGATTGAAGGAGGGTTCCAGAATGAATATTATTCCGGCTATAGACATCATTGACGGCCAGAACGTGCGACTGAAACAGGGAAATTACGGCCAGAAGACAGCGATGAAAAGAACACCGGCAGAAGCGGTTAAGTTCTATTCCGGTTTTGAACAGGTGAAACGCATCCATATCGTAGACCTTATGGGTGCTTTAAGACAGGATGCACAGGAAACGACTGTTGTCGAAACGTTGAAAGCCTTAACCGATCTCCCCCTTCAAATTGGCGGCGGACTGAGAAGCATGGAGACAATCGCTCAGTACGATCATATGGGCATCGATTATTTCATCCTCGGCACGAGAGCAATACTCGATATCGAATGGCTGAAAGAAGCAGTCCGCCTTTATCCGGGCAGGATATTCGTCGGCACTGATGCCAGAGAAAATGACATTTATATCAACGGCTGGACCGAGAACAGTAATATTACGGTGGATGAATATATTGCGGCAATCGAAGACTTTGACATTGCAGGTATTATTTATACAGATATCAATAAAGATGGCATGAACCAGGGACCAAACTTCGAAAATACGAAACGCATCAATGAACTCACCCGCCACACAGTCATTGCCAGCGGCGGCGTCCGTGACGCACGGGACCTCCAGACGCTTAAGTCTTTCGGCATCGCTGACGCAATCGTTGGCAAAGCCAGCCACAATGATGAATTCTGGAGGGATATTAAATGATTAAAAAAAGAATCATTCCGTGCCTGGATGTTAAGGAAGGCCGCGTCGTCAAAGGCGTAAATTTCGTTGGTTTGAGAGATGTGGGCAATCCGGTGGAACTCGCCAAAAGATACAACGAAAGTGGTGCGGATGAACTCGTTTTCCTGGATATTTCCAAAACACAGGAAGGCCATGACTTGATGATCGATGTCATCCGAGACACCGCCAAAGCGCTGTTTATCCCACTGACAATCGGCGGTGGCATCGGTACTGTCGATGACATCAGGCAGCTGCTCGATGCCGGAGCGGATAAAGTCAGCATCAACTCGGCAGCGATTAAAAACCCGGAACTGATCAAAGAAGCTTCGGACATATTCGGCAGCCAGTGTATATGTGTCGCCGTCGATGTCAAATATGATGCGGCAGACGAAGACTACTATGTGTACACGCACGGCGGTACAAAGCAGACTGGTATTCAGGCGTTCAGCTGGGTGAAACAATGTGCTGATTACGGTGCAGGAGAACTGTTGATTACAAGCATGGATCATGATGGTGTCAAAGAGGGATTCGATGTAGAATTCCTGAAGGCGGCCAATCAACTCGTGAATATCCCGATCATCGCCAGCGGCGGTGCCGGTGAGTCGGGCCACTTTGTCGAACTCTTTAAAGAAACGGATGTCTCGGCAGGGCTTGCCGCTTCCATATTCCACAACCAGGAAGTGGAAATACAGGACTTAAAAGCCCGGCTTGAAGACTCAGGATTCGAGGTGAGACAGGGATGAAACCAGACTTTGAAAAAGGCGGCGGATTCATATCAGTCATCCTTCAGCATTACAGGACAAAGCAGGTATTGATGAACGGTTTCATGAATGAAGAAGCATACGAGAAGACACTTGAAGACAGAGTCGTATGGTTTTATTCCAGAACGAAAGAGCGGCTGTGGAAAAAAGGAGAAACAAGCGGCCACATCCAGGCCGTTAAAGAAATGGCACTCGACTGTGACCAGGATGCCCTCCTCATCCAGGTAGAGCCGCACGGCCCGACGTGCCATCTGGGTACACAGAGCTGCTTTGAAGACGAAGACTTCAGTCTGCAGACACTCGAGAAAATTGTCGGTCAGAAAATCGATCACCCCCAGGAAGGATCGTATACAAAATATCTGGTTGAAGAAGGGCTCGACAAAATCCTTAAAAAGACCGGGGAGGAAATGACAGAAACCATCATCGCGGCAAAAAATGATGATAAGAAAGAAATCATCGATGAAACCAGTGACCTCTTTTATCATCTGCTGGTACTGCTTAAAAATAAGGACATCACTTTGAAAGAAATCGAAGATAAGCTGAAAGAACGGCACGGTGAGAATTTATCATATAAAGTGAGAAGCGAAATTGAAGAATGGTAGACAGCGTTGAGACCGGTCAAATCAAATTGAGCCGGTCTTTTTATTATAGATCATCCGTGTTTTCTTGGAATGCTTCTCATGCCCCGTCCGTCGCTCAAACGCATGTAAAGATCGAAAACTCTGCGCCGGCACACCCAAAAAATCACCCCTCAGACAACTGAGGGGTGATTTGCAAGTAAAGTATAATTTTAGATGATTCCCAGCAGATATGCTGCAAGCATCACGAGTAAACTGAATCCCCAGACCCAGAATATCGCGTATTTGATATAACGTCCCATATCGATGCCTGCCAGTCCGACTGCAAGCCAGAGTGCAGGCGAGAATGGACTGATGAATGTACCGATGATGTTACCGATCATCATCGAATATGCTGTGGTGATACTGTCTACCCCATAGCCGGAAACAATTTCATCAACGACTGGCAGCATCGCGAAATAATACGCATCTGTGTTGAATACAAGCTCGAGCGGCGCCCCGAATATACCGATGATATAATGCAGATACGGCACTACAAATGCAGGCAGTATATAAACAATATCTTCGGCCAGTGCTTCGAGCATGCCGCTGTTTTCGAGAATACCAAGGAATGACCCGGCAGCAAGTATAATGGCCGCCATCATCAGCGCGCTTGGCGCGTGCGCCCGAATTCTGCCCATCTGGTCGTCCATGTTTCTGTAGTTGATCGGCAGGGCAATACTCAAGGCAAGCATGAAGACGAGCCCTGCAGACAACAGGCCAGACATCAGTACTGCAATGACAGCAAGTGTAATGATGAGGTTGAACCATAACAGCTTCGGCCGCCTCAGATCGGACTGCTCACCATTCTCATCCGCCTGCAGCTCCTCAAAGTCAATATTGGCATCAGTAATCAGCAGATTATTTCTGCTCAGACGTCTCTTCTCAAGGTATCCGATGAATGCAGCGGCTGCAATGAGCATGATGAGCGATACGATTTGTAATGGAATCAGCGGCTGCCAAAGTGCGGAAGGATCTTCTCCAAGTACTGCGGCAGTACGGCCAAGCGGTCCGCCCCATGGCACCATGTTCATGATACTGGCACTGATGCCGATCAGCATGACAAGCAGGTAGGGGCTCATATTCAATTTTTTATACAGCGGCAGCAATGCCGGTATCGTAATCAGGAATGTAGAGGCACCTGAACCGTCCAGATGCGCAATTGCACCGATAATAACGGTCGATATCGCAATAAGTATAACGTTCCCTCTTGATAGTCTGACCATCCTGCTGATTATCGGATTGAACAGCCCGGCATCCGACATCACTCCAAAGAACAGTATCGCAAAGACAAACATGATAACAACATTTATTACAGAATTAATACCTTCATTAAAAAATTCAGTAATCTCTCCCAATCCAAAACCGGCAACAAGTGCGCCGATAAACGGGATGATGACCAGTGCCACAATCGGATTGAGTTTTCTTGTAATTAAAAGTGTAACAATCGCTACTATAGTCAATAAGCCAATAATACTTAACATCTCTGATCTCCTTGTGCAAAATTCCCCTGAGCAAACCGTATGAATCCGTCAATTGAAGCAATTATCTAAAATGATTAAGTAACCGCTTTCATTTGAAATGATAAAATCTCCCATAAAATCACTGAATAGAATTAGTATAATAGTTAAATTAATATAATAAAAGTCTTGAAATTTTATTAAAAATACTGTAGCTGTTAATTTATTTCTTTGTAATTATTACACACTCCCGCCGTCATATTATCTTGTGCGGCACGCAAAAATATTTATCGTGCGTATTAGAAATTTCCGCCCCGTCTTGACATGGATATAAAAAATAGCCTATAATCCATATATATTTAGTATGATTTTAGGCAGGTGAAGCAGATGAAAGTGCACTTAGACCAGGTAAACAAATCTTTTTTCAAAGGAAAAGATGACAAGCTTCACGTTCTTGATAATATTGACTTCGAGATTCAGGAAGGCGAATTCGTATCATTGATCGGCCCTTCAGGCTGTGGCAAATCAACAATCCTTAAGCTGATTGCCGGCCTTGATGCGCCCAGTTCTGGAGAAGTGAAAGTCAACGACGCTGTTGTGAAAGGTCCCGGAAATGACAGAGTCGTAGTATTCCAGGAAGGGGGCCTTTTCCCGTGGATGACCGTCCTTGAAAATGTCACATATGGTCTGCATTTAAAAGGAAGCAGCAAGCAGGCAGCACATGACAAAGCAATGGAAGGACTCAGAATGGTCCACCTCGGAAACTTTACCGATGCGCACCCCCACGAGCTCTCAGGCGGGATGAAGCAACGCGTGGCTATTGCAAGATCGCTGGTCATGGACCCGGATGTGCTGTTGATGGATGAACCATTTGCCGCACTCGATGAACAGACACGCCTTGTCTTACATAAGGAACTGCAGCATATCTGGGCCCAGACCGGCAAAACCATCCTGTTCATCACTCACAATATCAGGGAGGCACTCACCCTGTCAGACCGAGTACTCCTGATGAGCACACGGCCGGGCGCCGTCAAACAGCAGTATGAAGTGCAGGCAGCCCGGCCAAGAGATCCATCTGACAGCGTGATTGTTGATCTGGAAAAACAGGTCATGGCTGAATTGGAAGAAGAGATGGAAAAAGTACTGAAGGAGGAATTTGGCGATGACTACAATCTTGAGAAGAGTCACGTTCGTGATGGTGATCGTAGCGATATGGGAAGTCATATCTAAACTCGGGTTCTTCCCTGTTTTCATGTTCCCACCTCTGTTCATACCGAGTGAAGGGGGCGGTGTGACAGTGATGAGCACGCTGATCAGCGGTATCCTTTCAGGTGAGATACTGAGTGCAACCGGTGTTACACTGGTCCGTCTCCTCATCGGGTTTTCAATCGCTATTGTACTCGGTCTGACATTCGGATTCCTGATCGCCCGCTATAAAATCGTTGATGATACGCTCGGTTTTTTCGTCACTGCACTGCAGTCTATCCCAAGCATCGTCTGGTTCCCGCTCGCAATCGTGTGGTTCGGGCTTGGCAACGCAGCAATTTTATTCATCGTAGCGATCGGGGCGACATGGACGATGACAGTGAACTCCAGCGCCGGTTTTAAAAATGTACCCAGTATCTATATCGATGCGGCCAAAACGCTGGGATCCTCCGGCACACATTTACTTAGAACCATCATTCTGCCGGCATCGGTCCCGCATATCATATCAGGACTCCGTGTTGCATGGGCGTTCGCATGGCGCGCAATCATGGCGGGGGAACTGCTCGGTTCAGCAGGCGGGCTCGGCTATCTGCTGGATCTCGGACGTTCCACCCAGGCGATGGATCTGGTACTGTCAATCATGATCCTCATTGGTGTGATCGGCACGATTATCGATAACCAGGTGTTCCTGCGCATGGAAAAGACCGTTGCCAGAAAATGGGGACTTAAAGCATAAAATGAAAGGATCGTTCATATGAAAAAAACACTGATTGGCTTTTTAGGTTTACTGACTCTGATCATCGCCGGCTGCGGCGCTGATGCTGAAGAGAGCGCTGATGAAGTGCGCATCGGCTACTTCCCTAACTTCACACATATTACGACAATTGTTGCCCTGGAAAATGGCTACTTCCAGGAAGAATTCGGTGAAGATATTTCCATCGATACAATGACTTTCCCCAACGGCAGTGCATTCATGGAAGCCATGTCCACAGATGAGTTTGATGTTGGCACCGTAGGGCCGTCACCGACGACAAATACATATCTGAGAAATCCGGCCCATGAAATCATCGCCGGCGCTGTAAATGGCGGTGCCGTACTTGCCGCAGCAGAGCATTCGGATCTGAACAGCGTTGAGGATCTTTCAGGCTCCAGTATTGCCATCCCAACAATCGGCTCCACCCAGGATATTATGCTGCGCAAAGTGTTGAATGACGCCGGCATCGCTGCCGATGATGTCGAAATGGTACCGCAGGCACCGGCTGACACTTCAACCCTCTTCCTTCAGGAAGACGTGGATGCTGCAGCTACACAGGAACCATGGGGTGTGTTTTTAGAGAATCAGGCAAATGCCGATATCCTGCTGGATGAAGAAGAATTTGCCTGGGGCACGGAATCCACAACGACGGTCGTTAGCGCACGCCAGGACTTTACAGATGCTAATCCTGAACTGACTGAAGCGTATATCCGTGCGCATATGAGAGCAATTGAATATATTGAGCAGAACCAGGAAGACGCTGTTCAATTATTTGTCGATCATATCGCTGAAATCTCCGGTCAGGAACTGGACTTTGAAGAAACATTGGAAGCCAGCAGCCGCCTGAACCCTACTTATGAAATAAACGAAGAGGTCTTGCAGGAGATGGCAACCATCAGCAGCGAGGCAGAATATACACCTTCAGATGATATTGAAGGACTCGTCAATACGGAATTTCTGGATGCCGTAATGGAGTCACAGGAATAGATATATTTAAAACCCGCTCAAGTGAGCGGGTTTTAAATATATCATGCTGATCACTGTCTACCAGCCGCGATTCTGCATCCTTTCTTCCTGGGTCAGCCCGTTGATATCAAGCCCCTCCATTGCACTGCCGAGTTCTTTGGCAAGTTTACCGATCAATTCATAATCCTGATAATGTGCCGTTGCTTCAACAATCGCTTTTGCGAATGTTTCAGGGCTGTTGGATTTAAATACACCGGAACCTACAAATACACCGTCTGCGCCGAGTTCCATCATCAGTGCTGCATCCTGGGGGGTCGCCACACCCCCGGCAGCAAAGTTAACGACAGGCAGTCTGCCCAGGCGTTTAATTTCTTTCAGGATTTCATAGGGGGCACCCTGTTCCTTTGCTTCGGTCATCAGCTCATCATCGTTCATTACAGCGACCTGACGCACCTGCTGGTTGACCTGTCTCATATGTCTGACCGCCTCTACAATATTGCCGGTGCCCGCCTCACCTTTGGTTCTGAGCATTGAAGCCCCTTCACCGATACGGCGGGCCGCTTCACCAATGTTGCGGCATCCGCATACAAACGGCACTGTATAGTCATCTTTTTTTAAATGGAATTCTTCATCAGCTGGTGTCAGCACCTCCGATTCATCGATATAATCGACGCCCAGCGCTTCCAGCACTTTCGCTTCAGTAATATGACCAATACGGCTTTTAGCCATCACAGGGATGGAGACGGCATCCGTCACCTCCTCAACGATGCCGGGATCGCATGCTCTGGCCACACCCCCGACGGCCCTGATATCGGAAGGTACACGCTCCAGAGCCATTACAGCCACTGCACCGGCCTCTTCTGCAATTTTAGCCTGTTCGGCATTGACAACATCCATGATCACACCTGTTTGAAAATCACTTTCCAAATTTTTGTTCCGGTTTATTTCTGTGCGTTTCATCATCTCGACTCCTTTTCAATATTGTGTTTATATTAAAATAGTATAAAATTAAATCTGGTCACTAAAAAGTATCAATTTGAAATAAATTGAGGAGGTCAGACGATGTTTATAGAAATCGATAGAGATTCAGATGTCCCTTTATTCGAACAAATATACCAGCATATAAAACGGCAGATCCTAAACGGTGAAATCAGCAGCGACGAGAAACTGCCGAGCAAAAGACAGCTGCAGAATGACCTCTCTGTCAGTATGACCACAGTGGAGAGCGCCTATGATCTGCTGCTTGGTGAAGCCCTGATTTACAGCAGACCCAAAAGCGGATTCTATACCGTTCACATCGAGCAGCTTCAGCATGTGAAGCCACCAGCCCTGCATCATAAAGTGAACCGCCCTGCGGAAAAGTCATATACACTGCCGTTAGGCACAATCGATACCAGTATTGTGCAGAGCGACGTATTGAAGCAGATTGCCCGGGAAATTTTCAGCAATGACGAACTCCTCAATATGGGGGATGAAAGCGGAGAGAAAGAACTCAAAGAGCAGATACGCCACTATCTCCATATCAACCGCGGCGTGAATTGCTCATTGGATCAGATATTTATCGGACCGTCCACGGAATTTTTATTGGAGCAGGTTCTGTTTCTACTGAAATATCCGGCAGTAACTATAGAGGATCCCGGCTACCCGGTAGTCAAAAATATACTCAGACGATTGGAATCCCCTGTCGATTACGCACCAATTTTAAAGGATGGCATAGACGTGGCAGCTGTGCACACATTCAATAATCAGGCTGTACATCTCACACCCTCCCATCAGTTTCCCAGCGGTGTCGTGCTATCATTGAAAAAACGCATCCGGCTGTTAAACCATGCCAGCGCCGCTGAAAGCTACATCATCGAAGACGACTACGACAGTGAATTCAGATATACCGCACGGCCGCTGCCCTCTCTTCAGGGACTCGATAAAAATGATCGTACTGTCTATATGAGCAGCTTTTCAAAATCGCTGTATCCTTCGTTGAGACTTGCTTGTATGGTACTGCCCCAATCACTGGCCGAACAGTATTTCGAGACGGGACTTGCATGCAATGTGCCGAGACAGATGCAGCATATCATTGCAGAATTTATGAAACGCGGTTATCTGGACCGGCATGTAAACAGGGTCAGGAAAATCTACCGCGAAAAGATGATAAGGATTACTGAATGGATCAAAGATAATTATGAAGAGGCGGAAATTTACGGTGAACATACAGGGATGCATTTCATGCTAAGAATCCCAGGCAAAGATTTGCGTCAATCCGCTGAAAGGTACGGACTTGTGCATGGCAATAGCTACTCAGACTTGAACAGCATGACCGATACCGTATTAATCGGTATTGGTGAAAAGGATGCAGAAGAAATTGTCGGGATTCTGAAAAAATTTTTTGAGAGTCTGAAGGAGGGCTGATCTCTCTTTTGAAAGGCCACCTTCTCATTATCGGAAGACAAAATAAAAAGAGACACGGAGAACTCCGTGTCTCTTTAGTGGGCCTAAGTGGACTCGAACCACCGACCTCACGCTTATCAGGCGTGCGCTCTAACCAGCTGAGCTATAGGCCCCTGAACATTTTTATGTAAGTACAAATAAAAAAAGTGGAGACTAGCGGGATCGAACCGCTGACCTCCTGCGTGCAAAGCAGGCGCTCTCCCAGCTGAGCTAAGCCCCCGTTGGATGAATAAAAAGTGATGCGGGTGAAGGGACTCGAACCCCCACGTCTGTAAAGACACTAGAGCCTGATTCTAGCGCGTCTGCCAATTCCGCCACACCCGCGTGTGAACATATATTTTGATAAAGAGTCGGGAAGACAGGATTCGAACCTACGACCCCTTGGTCCCAAACCAAGTGCTCTACCAAGCTGAGCTACTTCCCGGTGTACTCTAAAGCGCGCCCGAGAGGAGTCGAACCCCTAACCTCCTGATCCGTAGTCAGGCGCTCTATCCAATTGAGCTACGGGCGCATGGTAATTTGTATTAAAAAAATAAAACGGCATAACCGCTTATAATCTAAATGGAGCGGAAGACGGGATTCGAACCCGCGACCCCCACCTTGGCAAGGTGGTGTTCTACCACTGAACTACTCCCGCAATATTATCATTGACAAATGGTGCCGGCCAGAGGAATTGAACCCCAACCTACTGATTACAAGTCAGTTGCTCTCCCAGCTAAGCTAATTCTCCGCTATGGGTCACTAACAATGCCGACCTTTATATAATATACTATATTCGGAGAAAAAGTCAATCATTTATCAAATTTTAAATGTGAAAATGTACACCTTTTCAAATTCAGGCGTACATTTTCATTTTTTTCTATCCTATTTCTGTCTCATTGTTGGGAATAAAAGCACATCTCTGATGGAGGCTGAATCTGTTAACAGCATCACTAGACGGTCGAGACCGATACCAAGCCCGCCCGTTGGCGGCATACCGTATTCGATTGCTTCCAGGAAGTCTTCATCCATCTCATGCGCTTCATCGTTACCTTCTGCCCTTTCTGCAACCTGCGCTTCGAAACGCTGCCTCTGATCTATAGGATCGTTGAGCTCCGTAAAGGCATTGGCATGTTCTCTGCCGACAATGAACAGTTCGAAACGGTCTGTAAACCTTGGATCTTTCGGATCCTGTTTTGCCAGTGGAGAAATTTCAATCGGATGACCGTATACAAATGTCGGCTCTACCAGCGTATCCTCTACTTTCTGTTCGAAAAATTCATTTACTATATGTCCGTATTTCATCGTCGGCTGAACATCGATATCATGTTCTTTTGCAAGCGCATGCGCCGCTTCGCTGGATTTAACTTCATAGAAATCCACACCTGTCTTATCTTTGATGGCATCAACGATGTGCATCCGTGTCCATCTTGGTGACAGGTCAATTTGGCTGCCCTCATACTCGATGATTGTAGAGCCGCTTACCTTTCTGGCGATATGGGCAATCATTTCTTCTGTCAGATCCATAATATCATGGAAATCGGCATATGCTTCATAAAGCTCAAGCATTGTAAATTCAGGATTATGGCGTGTTGAAATCCCTTCATTCCTGAACACTCTGCCGATTTCATAAACTTTCTCAAGTCCGCCCACAATCAAACGTTTTAAATGCAGTTCAATTGCGATCCGCATGTATAATTCCATATCCAGCGTATTATGATGCGTCGTGAAGGGGCGCGCCTGTGCGCCTCCAGCAATGGTATGCAGCATCGGCGTTTCCACTTCAAGGAACCCTTTCTGATTCAGGTAATTGCGCATTTCCTGAACAATCAGGCTGCGCTTAATGAATGTGTCTTTTGAGTGTTCGCTGGTTATCAGATCAAGGTAGCGTCTACGGTAACGTTCTTCCACGTCTTTTAAACCGTGATATTTATCCGGCAGTGGTCTTAATGCTTTAGTGAGAATTTTGAATTCTTTAGCTTTCACCGACAATTCGCCAGTATTGGTTTTGAACATGACACCCTTAATACCTACGATGTCACCAAGGTCCGTCTGTTTCCAAATATCAAATGCTTCTTCACCAATCTGGTCTTTTCTCACATAGATTTGGATCTGTCCGTTAATGTCCTGGATATGCGCGAAACCTGCTTTACCTTTACCGCGCTTAGTCATGACACGGCCGGCAATGACTGTTCGGGATTCATCCTCTTTGTCTGCTAATTCTTCCTTGGAAAATTGGTCCCATTCTGCTTTCAGCTGATCTGTGTAGGCATTCCGTTCAAATTTTTCGCCAAATGGATCCATACCTAAATCAACGAGCTGCTGTAGTTTCTCGCGTCTGACCTCTATCTGGTCATTCAGTTCTTCACTCACTTATCTCTCTCCTATACTGTCTGTCTATATTAGTTATATGCACACAAAGTTCAGTTTTTCTCCAATGCTAAACCTCTTTGTGATCTGTTTCCAACTCTTTCTTCAATGTTTCAATGGTTTTACCCGATGTCGGATGGACGATATCAGCTGCAATTTCCGATAAAGGGTCGAGCACAAACGCTCGTTTATGCATCTCAGCATGAGGGATATTCAACTCATCCAAAGACAATTCCAAATCCTCATAAAGCAATACATCGATATCGATTACACGCGGCCCCCATACTTCTTTTCTTTCGCGCCCCAGGTCATGCTCAACCTTGAGCACACTTTCCAGCAGCTCCAGCGGAGAAATCCGTGTTTCTATCGCTGTGCACATGTTCATGAAATTCGGCTGATCTGTTTTACCGTAAGGTGTTGTTTCATGAACAGAAGAGCGTTCTGTCACGATAATATCGTCTGTCTCGCCAAGCCTGCGGATGGCAGATTCCAGGTTATCCCTGCGATCTCCAATATTGCTGCCAAGGCCTAAATAAGCTACTGCCATTAGTTTTCCCGCTTTCTATTCAATGTGATACTGACATGCTCATAATTTCCATCTATTGGAGGGTTCATTTTCGTGATGGTAATTTCTGTCCCTATTATCTTATCATAACGGTCAAACAATGAGCGGGATACTTTTTCCGCCAGATGTTCAATTAAATTGACCGGTCTGCCTCTAATGACATCTTCCACCAGCTGGTATGCTTCTCCATAGTGAATGGTTTTCTCCAGATCATCATTCTCTGATGCATCTTTAAGATCAAGATGCATGACGACATCTGTCAAAAAGAATTGTCCCAACTGCCGCTCTGCAACAAGTGCCCCGTGGTAGGCATAAGTTTTAATACCGTTAATTTTGATATTATCCATCTACACCCTCCTTAAGCCTGATATAAGCATCCGATAATCTACGGTTAAGTCCGACGTTATGCACACGGACGGCATCAACCCCTGCATCTATGCCCAGGATGGTTGTCGCTGCAGTTGCTTCATCCCGTTCTGCAGCAGGCACTTCTCCGTCCATCAGTTCCTTAATCATTCGCTTGCGGCTCGTTGCTAAAAGTACAGGGTAACCAAGCGCAGCAAGTTCATCGAGACGACGCATCACTTCAAGCTCTTCATCTCTGGATTTGACGAAACCAATCCCCGGATCGAGCCAGATATCTTCATCTTTGACCCCGTGTGATTTCGCCAGCGCAACTGATTCCATAAGCTCTCTGATCATGTCCTTCACGACATCCTCATACTTGGCATGGTGATTGTTATGCATTAAGAATACAGGAGTCCCGAATTCAGCAGCCACATCCAGAATGCTTTCATCATAAGTGCCGCGCCACTGATCGTTGATCATCGTTGCCCCCGCTTCAATCGCTGCTCTGGCAACACTGCCGCGGAAAGTATCCACTGATATATCAGCTTCAGACCCTTTTATCTTTTCTATTACGGGAACGATGCGGCTGATTTCTTCTTCCTCAGTGATTTCGGTATAGCCTGGTCTCGTGGAATAGCCCCCGACATCAATGATATCCGCACCTTCATCTATCATTCTCCCGGCATGGGCCACAGCATCGTCCAGCGAATGATATTTACCGCCGTCACTGAAAGAATCCGGGGTTACATTGAGTATACCCATAATCATGAGCTTTTTCATAACTATCACCCTCGTTTACATTTCTATAAGAATAGCCACATTATAACATGTTTGAACGGCAAATAAGAATGTTTATAAACAATAAAATACCATATTCCGCTTATCCGGAACATGGCATTTTAAACGCTACGATATCGCTGTATTTAACCTTCAAAATTGAACAGTGGGGTGGAAAGATATCTCTCACCATTGGATGGAAGGACTGTAATCACATTTTTGCCTTTCCCCAGTTCCCTGGCTGCCTTAATGGATGCTTCAACTGCTGCTCCGGAAGAAATACCGCCGAGGATACCTTCCTTTGCTGCAAGTTCCCGTGCTCTTTCCATCGCCACTTCATTGCCGACGGTCAGCACTTCATCGTAGATTTCAGTGTCAAGTGTACCGGGCACAAATCCTGCACCCAGTCCCTGCAGTTTGTGCGGTCCGGGCTCTCCGCCACTGAGTATCGCTGAATCTTCAGGTTCAAGCGCATAGATTTTAACTTCCGGATGGGCCTCTTTTAAAACTCTGCCTGCACCCGTAATCGTACCGCCTGTACCAATACCGGAGACAAAACCGTCTACTGTAATATCTTCGGTTTGATCGACAAGTTCCTTACCGGTCGTTTTTGCATGAATTTCAGGGTTTGCCGGGTTTTCAAATTGCTGGGGCATGAAGTAGCCATCTTTTTCAACAAGCTCTTCCGCTTTTTTTATCGCCCCTTTCATACCTTCTGCTCCTGGTGTCAGAAGCAGTTCCGCACCGTATGCTTTAAGAAGATTCCGGCGCTCTTTACTCATCGTATCCGGCATGACCAGGAGCGTTTTGTAACCCTTGCTTGCTGCAACCATGGCAAGACCGATACCTGTGTTACCGCTGGTCGGTTCTATGATCGTTGTGTCTTTATCCAGCTGACCGGATGCTTCAGCCGCTTCGATCATTGACAATGCAATTCTGTCTTTCACCGAGCTTCCAGGGTTCATGAATTCAAGTTTCACATAAATATCCGCTGAGTCTTCATCAGTAAGATTGTTCAGTTTGACTAAGGGTGTATTACCAATTACTTCAGAAATATTGTTATAAAGTTTACTCATCATTTACTCCTTTTTATTCCGAGTTATACTATATGAATAATATACCACTTCCCACCCGATTTTTCAACTTTAATGCACCAGCAGCGCCTGTAATTCTTCCTTATCAATCCAGATCTTCTTCCTGCAGAAATGACAGTCTGCTTCAGCACCGCCATCCTCTTTAATCATCGTCATAATTTCAGATTTGTCGAGGGAAGCAATCGCCTTGAGAAAACGTTCTTTGGAACAGCTGCATTCAAAGTTTACCGGCATGTCATCCAGCTGTTTCCAATCGGTTTCGCCAATGACTGCTCCGATAATTTCAGAAGGTGACAGTCCCTGATCGATGAGCTTGGAAACGGGCGCCATTTCCTGCGCACGGTGGTCCAGAAATTCAATGGTTTCATCACTGGCACCGGGCAGCACCTGGATGATGAAGCCGCCGGCAGCTTTAATCGTATTATCCGGGTTCACCAATACACCCAAAGCAACGATTGAAGGCACCTGCTCACTGGCATAGAAATAATATGAAAAATCCTCTCCGATTTCACCGGAGACCATTTCGACAGAACCTGTAAAATCATTCTTCAGTCCGACATCTTTAACTACATTCAGAAAACCATCAGTACCGACCGCACGTCCTACATCCAATTTCTTCTGGTCATTGAGTGGAAAATGGACCTCTGGATTCCTAAGATACCCGCGGACATTCCCTTTCGCGTCACTATCGACTACGATGGCACCTATCGGTCCGCCGCCCTGGATATTGATGGTCACTTTTTCTTCATTTTTGAGCATTGCCCCCATCATCACGCCTGCGGTCACCGTACGTCCAAGCGCTGCCGCTGCAGTCGGATGTGCCTTATGACGGGCCACTGCTTCATTCACCGTTTCAGTTGTGTCCACTGAAAAAATTCTTATCTCTTCATTCATTCCAATTCCTCTGATTAAATGATCCAATTGGAATTCCTCCCTATAACAGCCAAAAAAGCCGCCCGCTAGGCGACTTTTTCTGACTAATTAATTTCTCCGGTCATCGTCAGATTCCCGATTTCTATCATCAGTATCATCTGCAGACTGATCGCGAGTCTCATCTTCGCTATCCACCATGTCAGGCTTTTCTGCTTCCCGATCTTCTGATTCTTCCTGCGGCCGGTTCACTTCTTTTTTAATATCTTCATAAGATTTACCGGCCTTCTCTTCTCCCTGTTCATCCAGATGGCTATCGTCGAATTCGCGTTCAGGCAGTTTGCCATGATAGAAGAGTCCCTCGATTTGTTCACGGTCGAGTGTTTCCTCAACCAGGAGAGTCTCAGCGATCAGGGTCAGCTGTTCTTTGTGTTCTGTCAGAATCTGACGGCAGCGTTCATACTGCGTCTTTATGATGTTCTGCATTTCCTGGTCGATTTCAAATGCGATACGGTCAGAATAGTTAGGCTCTGACTGCATATCTTTACCGAGGAATACCTGTCCGCCTGAATCACCAAACTGCAGCGGACCAAGCTTTTCACTCATACCATATTCGACCACCATGCTGCGCACAATGCTTGTTGATCTCTGGAAGTCATTATGTGCACCTGTGGACACTTCATTGAAGTTAATTTCTTCAGAAACACGCCCGCCAAGCAACCCGACGAGCTTGTCTTCCAGTTCAGGTTTCGTCATGAAGTAACGGTCTTCTTTCGGAAGCATTACTGCATATCCGCCAGCCTGACCACGGGGAACGATGGTTACTTTATGGACCATATCAGCATCATCAAGCACCATACCGATGACAGTATGCCCCGCTTCGTGAAACGCCACAATATTACGTTCTTTTTCAGAAATGACCCGGCTCTTCTTCTCTGGACCTGCAATCACTCTGTCCGTGGCCTCGTCCACATCACGCATGTCTATCTTGCGCTTGTTGCTGCGGGCTGCGACGAGTGCCGCCTCATTCAGCAGATTCTCAAGGTCGGCACCTGTGAAACCAGGTGTCCTTTGAGCCAGAGCCCCAAAATCCACGGTATCATCAAATGGTTTATTTTTAGCATGTACTTTCAGCACTGCTTCCCGGCCTTTGACGTCCGGACGGCCGATTGGAATCTGTCTGTCAAAACGTCCCGGACGCAGAAGTGCAGGGTCAAGGATATCCGGGCGGTTTGTTGCGGCAATCATGATGATTCCTTCGTTATCACCGAAACCATCCATTTCTACAAGCAGCTGGTTGAGCGTCTGCTCACGCTCATCGTGACCGCCGCCGACACCTGCGCCGCGCTGCCGTCCGACGGCATCAATCTCATCGATAAAGATGATACAAGGCGCATTCTTCTTGGCGTTTTCAAACAGGTCACGTACACGGGAAGCACCGACACCAACGAACATTTCCACAAAGTCCGAACCACTGATAGAAAAGAACGGTACGTCGGCTTCTCCGGCAACTGCCTGCGCGACCAATGTCTTACCTGTACCTGGCGGGCCGACGAGAAGCACACCTTTAGGTATGCGTGCACCGATTCTGTCAAAGCGGCGGTGATCTTTCAGGAAGTCAACAACTTCAACAAGTTCCTGTTTTTCCTCCTCTGCACCGGCGACGTCTTCGAAACGCACCTTTTTCTTGTTCTCATCATAAAGCTTAGCTTTACTTTTACCAAAATTCATCATTTTGCCGCCGCCGCCGCCGCCACCTTGTGCCTGACTCATCAGGAACAAGAAAAGGAACAGGATAAGCAGCAGCGGGATGAATGTGAACAGCATGCTTGTCCAAGGACTCTGCTCTTCAGCAGGTTCAATGGTGAAGTTCAAATTCTCCTGGGATCTCGCATTATTCAATATCTGGTCAAGATCCTCTGTACTGTTATAAGGAATCACTGATGTAAAGGATTCCTGTTCTTCCTGACTGGCCAATCTGCCTTCAATCAAGTAAACGTTCTGTTCAGGCTGGATTGTCAGTTCAGCTATGTTACCGGCATCCAATTCTTCAAGGAATTCAGTATATTGAAGCTCTTCCTCCAGAGCGGAATCGCCATTAAAACTTTGAAAAATACCAAACATAATGACTGCCAATATCAGTATCAGCACTATGTTACGGCCCATATTTTTCGGCATCCGTAATCCTCCATTTCTAATACAACTAACAGGAATAATACCATAATTTCACAATATTATTCCACTGTTTTGATTTATTCATAAAACTCAGGTTTTAAAAGCCCGATATACGGCAAGTTCCTGTACTTTTCATCAAAGTCCAGACCGTATCCGACCACAAAACCGTCGGGAATCTCAGTCCCGACATATTTCACATCCACATGAAGTTTACGGTTTACTGGTTTATCGAGTAATGTAACAATTTCAAGCGATGCTGCATTTCTATATGCAATCAGATCGACGATGGAATTCAAAGTCGTGCCAGTTTCAATAATATCTTCAACAATGATGACATGACGTCCGTCAACTGAAGAAGACAGGTCTTTTAATATTTGCACTTCTCCTGAAGACTTCCTGCCTATGTAGCTGGAAACATCCATGAAGTCAATTTCAAGATGCGTGTCTACATCTTTGATCAGATCTGCCATGAACATCACAGACCCTTTTAACAGCCCTACAAATATGGGAGTCTTCCCTGTATAGTCTTCAGTGATTTGTCTGCCGAGCCTTTTCGTAATATCCTGGATGTCCGTCTTTGATAAGACTATCTCGCTTATGTCGTTATGAATCGTCATTAACCTGCTCCTTTGTGATGAGTAATCCGCTGTTTCTCCTGCATGATTTTATTATATTATAAATTGTGCCCAGTGCAATGATTTGCTGACTGTTATCAATGACTACTGGTATGAACTCCCGCTCCAGACGCGGAATTTTTCTGTCTATGAGGATTCTGGAAAGATTCTTAGTCCCTGTATTAGGAATGCGCATCTTATCCCCGTCCTGCCTTGTCCGCACTTTAAGCGGCATGTCCTGTGCATCCAAATTCACTTCAATTCTGTAATCATTAAAATGATACACGCCATTCCGGTGAATTTCAAGATATGTCATAAATTCATTGTTTTTTGGCAGTACCTGAAGTCTGTCATACGCCACCATCAGCTGATGCCTGCCGATGACAAATGACACCTGTGCTGTCTTTTGGCTGATCACATCAATCATCTCTTCGATGTATCTTCTTCTGGGGTGTTCTCCGCAGGCCAGGAACCAGTCATTCAATATGTAAAAACGACTGATCCTGCGTTTTTTATTGAAAGCTTCCCTAGACGCTGATTCATCTTCTGAGCTGAGGAAGGCGGCTGATTCTTCCTTCAGCATACCATCTATTTCACTCAGATCACGTGCCAGATTCAACAATTGTGATTCATGGAGATTGCCGGAATGTCTGATCGGCGGCAGTATGTTATGCCGGATATAATTGCGTGTATATTCTGTCTCGCTATTCGTTTCATCTTCGAAACAGACCACCTGATGTTTACGTGCATATGCCTGTATATCTTCCCGCTGCACATTGATCAGGGGGCGGGAGATGAGGTAGCCGGGCCCGCTTCTATCTGCAGGAATGGACATCTCGCCGGGTATATATCTGCCGGAGAGCAGTTGATGGAGCACTGATTCATACTGATCATCGAGATGATGGGCCGTCAGAAGCACCGCTGCACTGTGACGCGTCATCATTTTATCGAAGAATAAATAGCGTTCTTCTCTGGCTCTTGCCTGGGTGAATTTCTCTTTTGGAATACCGAGCCTTGTGATCTCGTGTATCAGGCCGTTACGCTGTGCCATCTGCGCTATGTACTCCGCTTCATCTTCAGAAGCGGCACGCTGATTGTGATTGACATGGAGCAGTATCAGTTTCCTGTATGTGCCCTGATACGCGGTTCTCAACAGATGGTAGAGCACCATGGAATCCATCCCGCCGGAGATAGCCAGCGCAATTGTGTCATCCTTGGTCCATGACTTCCAGAGTTCCATAACCTCACCTTCTTCATTAGAAAACTTGGCTTTTCGCAAGATTTGATGGCAAAAATATTCGCTGATCTTATCCTGCAAAATAAAATAAGACGATTGCTGGAATCGTCTGTATATATTATCTTTTGCCTCTGCCGCCGCGACGTGATTCTGTCTGCCTTTTTATCGTAGACAAACGATCTTCACTATCTTTCAGGAAGCTCGAAAGTTTTTTCTCAAAATCTTCCGGCGAACTTTCTTTACGGGGTTGTGGCTTTGGTTTTTGAACTTTGGCTTTTTTGATGGACAGACTGATCTTACCGTCATCTCCAACGGATAGGACTTTTACTTCCACTTCCTGGCCCACTTCAAGGTGCTCATTGATATCCTCTACATACTGATCCGCAACCTCACTGATGTGCACTAGTCCCGTCTTTCCTCCCGGCAGCTCGACAAACGCACCGAAATTCTTGATACCCGTGACTTTTCCAATAACTTTACTGCCCACTTCAACTGACATCTTTATATATTATCCTCCCAATAATCATTTACGCTCAATACTTATGATACTACAAACAGGAATAATAATCATTACACTTTTGTAACGATTATTATTCAGCGGTTTCATTTGTGGAATTTCCCTGTTCCTCATCTCCCTCAGGCAGATTGAATATAATTTCGTCTTCTTCTGAAAGGAAAAATTCACTGCGTGCAATCCGTGAAATATAATCATCATCATTCAGCTGCTTTATCCGCTGCTGCAGGTCTTTTTCTTCCTGGACGCGTTCATCCATCACTGCCTGTGTCTGGGCCAGTTCTTCCTCGAGCGCCTCATTCTGATCTTTCTGATTGAATGCCAGAAGTATCAGAACGGCAGCTGCCAGCAGCATCGCACCGCCGAAGGCTGTCATGCGCCGCATGACAACACGATTCTCACCTTTACGTTTTTTTCTTTCGTTATCGCTTTTTTTCGTGTAGTTGTTAATCATTCGAACCACTTTATTGTTCACTGCCCAACCACCTTTAATTGTGCATTCTCTATTTATAAAATACACTAAAAAAGCTCAATTTGCCAGGAAAAATTTGCTACCCGATTTTCTCCTCTTTTATCACTTTATACATCTGCTCTGCGTCTTCTTTCCTGGTGTATGCTTCAAGCTGCAGTATTTCCAGTGTCACCACTTTTTGTCCGAATCTTATTTCGAGCACATCCCCCGCGGAAACTTCAGAACCGGCTTTGGCAGTATGATCATTAATTTTTATCCTGCCCTCGCTGCTGATTTCTTTAGCAAGCGTCCGCCGTTTTATCACACGGGAAACTTTCAGGAATTTATCCAGCCTCATTTAATCATCCCTCCTGTGTAAAATATCAGTGAGCGCTCTTTCTTCATGAATGGACGCTTTCATCCAGGCCAATACTTTCTCACCGTATTCTTTTTCATACTTCACTTTATCTTTCTTACCCTCTTTTTTCTTTGCATTTTGCCATATACGGTTTAAATCATCCATGGATTCTGCAGATTCGCCCCCGAATACATGCGGGTGGCGCCTGATTACTTTAGCATTCACGCTCTCCAGCACATCAAAGAAATCAAAATATCCATTTTTGCTGCCGATGGCGCTGTGAAGTGCCACTTGCAGGAGAATATCTCCAAGCTCTTCGACAATGGCGGCATCATCGGTCTGCTCAATAGCTTCGATCACTTCATAGGATTCTTCAATCAAATATTTTTCAAGTGTCTCATGCGTCTGCACTTTATCCCAGGGACAGCCGTCCTCACTGACCAGCACATCAAATATTTCAGTCATCTGGCGGATATCACGATATTTCACCCCAATATCCGTCACTTTCGGAATATAAAGCGCCAGCAGATTGCTCCTGATATCCATGTGGTCGATCTCGTGAAGCAGCAGCTCATGAATGCTTTCATCCGTACTTCCTGCCGCATCGACAATCTTAACCTCAGTATCTGCAGGATAATAATCAAGCAGTGTCAACTTCGCTTCACCAAGGCTGAGACTGTCATAAACCTGAGTAATGAGTGTATGGTGCGCGTAATTCAACTGGCTCACTGAAAGATCTGTACCGTCAAGCAGCAAAAAACCTTCATTTATCGGTATGCTCAGCGTGCTGATGACCGTATCTATGAAGCTCTGCCCCCCTGATACTTTAACCACAGCCTCGTTATTTTCGTGTTTTTGAAGCAGCAATTTTGTCGTTGTTTCATAAAAAAGCGGATGCCCAGGTACTGCATACACCACTTCGTGGTACCGTGCAGTTTCAATCAGCCTGTCAACAATCGCCCTGTAAACCGCTTCAAATGTATCATGACTCTCATAGACATCATCAAAGCTGATGACTTCGACGCCTTCGTCTTCGAGCGTTTGAACAGCCGGATGCTCCTTCGTGCGCAGAAATAATTGATCTGTACCTGTCAGTTTTCTATAGATTCCAAGCGGCATCTGTTCTATGTCTGAACTGCCGAGTCCTATAATTTCTATCTGATTCATACTGCTTCCTCCAGTCTGCTGCTCTGTATTGCTTCCATGATACTCAGCAGCTGCAACATATCTTTACTGCGGATTGACAGATGCATTTCATTGCTGACCACTGAAATTTTCAGGATCTGTCCATATTCCTGCGTATCCATAAACAGTTTTTCGCCATCGATATGCTCCGTTGCATTTTTGGATACGAACAGATAAAAATGATTTTTATCCTCTTTCACCTGGTAAATACCGAACAGGAGTGCATAAACTTTCACACGGACCAGCTGAAGCAGACGTTCAACTTCTGCCGGATATTCACCAAAGCGGTCGAGCAGCTCGTCTTCAATATCCCGAATGACTTCGATGGAATCCGCTTTTCTGAGACGTTTGTAAATATCGATTTTCGATTGTTCGTGGGTAATATAAGTGCCTGGAATATATGCATCGAGTGTAATATCCACCGGAATATTCACCGGTTCGGGTTCCGGTTTTGCACCCTGCTTTTCTTTGACGGCGGTCTCAAGCATTTCGGAATAAAGTTCATAGCCGACAGAATCGATAAACCCGGACTGATTCTTGCCGAGCAGATTGCCTGCACCGCGAATATTGAGGTCCCGCATCGCAATTTTAAAGCCGCTGCCGAGTTCCGTATATTCCTTTATGGCCTCCAGACGCTTTTCCGCTACTTCTGTCAGAACTTTATCCGGCTGGTGGAAGAGATAAGCATAGCTGATCCGGCTGCTCCGTCCGACACGGCCGCGCAGCTGATAAAGCTGGCTCAGACCGTAGCGGTCGGCATCCTCTATGATGAGTGTGTTAGCGTTCGGGACATCCACACCCGTCTCAATGATTGTCGTAGTGACAAGGATATCATAATCACCGTTGACAAATGCCATCATTGTATCTTCAACTTCTGTTTCATTCATTTGAGCATGCATGACACCAACAGATGCATCCGGCACCAATGCTTCCACGTGCGCCTTTTTCTGGTAGATGGTGTCCACCCGGTTATGGAGGTAGAATGCCTGCCCCCCGCGGGCAAGTTCCCTTTCTATCGCCTCTTTGACAAAGTTGGCCTGGAACTCCAGCACGTATGTCTGAACTGGAAATCTGTTCTCCGGCGGCGTTTCAATCACGGATAAATCACGCACACCGGCAAGGCTCATGTGGAGCGTTCTTGGTATTGGTGTCGCTGTGAGCGTCAGAACATCAACATTTGTTTTTAACTGTTTGATCTTCTCTTTATGTCTGACCCCAAAACGCTGTTCTTCATCGACCACCAGGAGTCCCAGATCCTTGAATTCCACATTTTTCGCCAGGATTTTATGGGTGCCGACAACGATGTCTATCCTGCCCGCTTTCAGTCCTTCGCGTGTCTTTTTGAGCTGGGAAGCCGTTCTGAACCTGCTCATCATACCCACGTTTACCGGATATTCTTCGATGCGTTCAATCAGATTCTCAAAATGCTGTGCAGCAAGTATTGTCGTCGGTACAAGTATTGCGACCTGTTTGCCGTCCTGGATCGCTTTGAACGCTGCCCGGATTGCCACTTCTGTCTTGCCGTAGCCGACATCACCGCACAGCAGTCTGTCCATCGGGCGGATATCTTCCATGTCCCTCTTAATCTCATTGATTGAAGCATGCTGATCCGGGGTCGGTTCATAAGGAAACCGCGCTTCAAAAGATGTCTGCATTTCAGTGTCTGCAGAGAATCTGAATCCTTCGGACTGGTTCCTGTCCTGATAGAGTTTTATCAGCTCGTCTGCAATCTCATCGACATTTGCTTCCACCTTGGCTTTTGTCTTCTGCCATTCCGTACCGCCGAGCTTATGCATCCGGGGCTGCCCTTCGTCACTCGCAATGTACTTTTGGACAAGGTCCATCTGATCAACGGGGATATACAGCTGATCTGTACCCTTATACTGAAGCTTCATGTAGTCGTTATGGATGCCGCCGACTTCCAGTGTTTCAATCCCAAGGTACCGGCCGACCCCGTGATGAATATGAACCACATAGTCACCCGTATTCAATTCCTGATAGGATTTTATCTTCTCAGCGTTAGACAGTTTCTTCGTTTGTTTTTTCTTACGCGCTGTCTTGTTATATAATTCTTTCGAACCCAGTACTGCCACTTTCATGAACGGCAGTATGAAACCTTTAGCCAGCTGCCCTTTCGTCAGAACAATGCCCGAATCGACCGGGATATCATGAATGTAGTTCGGAATATTTAAGTCTTCAAGGAGCTGGCGGGTCTTTTCAACCTCTTCATCATCCCGCAGGATGATATTGATCAGATATTCATCTTTCTGCATCTGATTCAGGTTGGATGCCAAAATATCATACTGGCCGTAGTAAACCTCGGTCGGACGCACAGAGATCTTTACAATATGCCCCATTTCCACAGGCATGCGCTTTGTGAATAAAGTGAAGTATGTGCTGCCTTCAAGGGACAGCAGCCGATCATACTGGCCTTCCAGGAAATTACCTCCGCCTTTGAACATGCGCCCGGCTTCCACCATGGATTCATAGTAGTTCGACACAGATGTAAATTCGGTTTCGTATGCAGAAGCCATATTTTTCGCTTCATCGATTATTATCCTGTGGTCTTCTGTCATATAGTCCAAAATTGAAATATCTCTGTCTTCAAGAAACCTGCTGTAGTGAACCAGATGAGTGAATGTCTGATCGGGGCGGGTGATGGTATCGTAATACTCTGCCAGTGTTTCGGCCGTGGCTGTGTCCAGATTTTCTTTCGTGTTTTCGTACAGCTTCTCCACTTTTTTAAGCAGTATTTCCCTTTCATACGGTTCAATGATGTACTCTTCATACGGTTCCATTGTTATCGATTCAATATTTTCAATGGAACGCTGGCTCGACGGGTCAATCGTTCTTAAAGAATCGATCTCATCATCAAAAAGTTCAACACGGACCAGTTTTTCAGACATATATATATCTATAATATCTCCGCGCACCGCAAATTCACCGAAGTGTACGGCCTGCTGCATACGTCTGTAACCCAGGCTGACCAGATTTTCTATAAATTGATTGTAATCGACGATCGAACCCACCCTGAGCGTCTGTTCATAACTGATCAGTTTTTCTTTAGGCATGAGCGGTTTGAGCAGCGCATGGACAGGCACGACAAATAGCCCCGGCTCATTATGGGCCAGAGCAAACAATGCGCTCATTCTCGATTGCATAAATTCAGGGCTTTGTTTGGCATGATTTTCAATCATGATATCGCCAACGGGGAATGTGTAAACATTATCCATCATATCCATCAGTGGATTAGAAAGTTTCTCCATCTGATGATTATTTTGTACGAACAGCACAATCGGACGATTTTCAGACTGAACCAGTTCATAGAGCAATGCAGGTTTGAAATCATCATTGATTCCGGTAACCATCATGTTAAGTCTGTCATCATGATTGACAACTTCCAGAAACCGTTCGTCCCGCTGTATTCTTTCAGAGACTTTATCGTTCATTTACATCACCATTATATTCAGTCATTACTTCCTGAAACGGGCGGATTACAAAAGCTGCAGAAGCATCTTTTGTAATTTCAATAACCTTGTCAATGATTGCTTTATCAGATTTTGGGAATTTTGCAAGCACATATCCGATAATCGGTTCACCCGATGCCGGCCGGTCAATGCCGATGCGGATACGTTTATAATTCACAGTACCCAGATGCTGGTTCAACGACTTGATCCCGTTATGTCCGCCGCCGCTGCCTTTTTGCCTGAGCCTGAGTTTACCCACTGGAAGATCCAGATCATCATAAAGCACGAGAATGTCAGCTGCATCAATCTTATAATAATCAATCAGCGGACGGACCCCTTCACCTGAGAGATTCATAAATGTCTGCGGTTTCACCAGCATGACTCGTTCCCCATTGACGTAACCGGCGCCGTAATCTGACTTGAACTTATGGCTGTCCAATTTTATACCCAGATCTTTCGATAATCTGTCAATGACCATAAAACCGATATTGTGACGGGTTTTCTCATATTTTTTCCCCGGGTTTCCGAGCCCGATTATACATTTCATATTGTCCACCTCTATAACGTTAAAAAGGCGATGGGTGCTCCACCGCCGCTAAACCAATATAGAACTACTCTTTATCTTCCGATTCCACTTCGGAGCCAGCTTCTTCTGTCTCTTCTTCCTCTTCAGGCTCTTCCTGAGGCGGAACAACTGTTACAAGCGGTTCATCATCCTCATCTTCAACCGTGAAATTACCTGCAGAACGGATATCGGAAACATACAGAGTATCTCCAATTTCCATCTCGTCGACATTCACTTCAAGTGATTCCGGAATATTGTCCGGTGTAGCTGTTACAGATACCTGGAAAGTCGGCTGTTCAATGATGCCGCCCTCTTTAGTGCCTGCAGCTTCCCCGACCAGTTCAATCGTGACATCCACAGTGACTTCAGATTTCATGTTGATTGACACAAAGTCGATATGAGTAACCTGGTTTTTAAGTGAATCGTACTGGTAGTCAGTGACCATTACCTTAACTGGTTTACCTGCCATATCCAGATCGATTACGCCGTTACGGCCCACTTCTCTGATTACTTTGATAAATTCATTTTCATCTACAGATACATTGGTGTTATCGACCTGGTACCCGTAGACAACAGCAGGGATCTTGCCTGCTGAGCGCAGTTCAGTGACCTCTGAACGCTTAGCTTTACCTGCTCTGTGAGCTGAAGCTAAATTTGCCATGGTATATTTCCACCTTTCGTATAAAGCCAGTTTAACTCTGCCTAATTTAACACATAGCCATGGATAATGATAGCATATTACCCTGTCATTTGTAAAAAAACATTGGTGGATCAGTTATCAAAAAGGATGCTTACCGATTCTTTCTCATAGACACGCACGATTGCTTGAGCCATCAGTTCTCCAACAGAGAGTTCTACAATCTTGCCGCTTTTCTTTTCTTCAGGCAGCTGGATGGAGTTTGTGACAACCAATTCTTTAATGACGGAGTCCTCAATTCTTGAAATAGCAGGCCCTGAAAGCACCGGGTGTGTACAACACGCATACACTTCCTTCGCTCCTTTATCCAGAAGTGCCTGGGCAGCCAGCTTCATTGTACCGCCGGTATCGATGATGTCATCGATAATGATTGCTGTGCGTCCTTCAATCTCACCGACAATATTCATGACTTCTGCAACATTCGGCTTCGGTCTCCGCTTGTCGATAATGGCTATCGGTGTTTTCAGACGGTCTGCCATTTTACGGGCCCTTGTTACGCCGCCATGATCCGGGGAAACTACAACCGCTTCATCAAAATTAAGGTTTTTTTGTTCGAGGAAATAATCACTCAATATCGGCACACCCATTAGGTGGTCAATCGGAATATCAAAGAACCCCTGAATTTGTGGTGCATGCAAATCCAGGGAAATGACGCGATCTGCACCTGAGGATTCTATCAGATTCGCCACAAGTTTGGCAGTGATCGGTTCACGCGCACGGCTTTTGCGGTCCTGGCGCGCATAGCCATAATAAGGCATGACCACATTGATTCTTTTGGCAGATGCACGCTTTAAGGCATCCAGCATGATGAGCAGTTCCATCAGATGTTCATTCGCCGGCTGGCTGGTCGGCTGTACAACGAACACTTCGCATCCCCGCACACTTTCCTCTACGTTTACCTGCACTTCTTCATCAGAGAAGCGGTGAACTGTTGACTTCCCAAGTGGAATACCAATATGTTCAGCAATTTCCTGCGCGAGGGGCTCGTTACCGTTGAGTGAGAAGAGACGTAGATTTGAATTTCTATATTGGTTGTTAGAAGCTAACATGTTCATCCTCCATTAATTATCTTTTTTGTAGTAATCTTTTTTCGTCGTTTGTCTGTTTCTCGCGATCGCTAAACTATCCTCAGGCACTTCGTCTGTAATGGTTGAACCGGCTGCGATAAAAGATCTGTCACCGATGCTAACCGGTGCGACGAGGTTTGAGTTGCAGCCGATGAATGCATCCGCACCGATTTCAGTCAGGAACTTATTTTTGCCGTCATAATTGACAGTAATTGTGCCACAGCCGATATTCGAACGCTCCCCTATTGCTGCGTCCCCAATATAACTTAAATGAGATACTTTTGACTCGTCTTCAAGTCTGGATTTTTTCACTTCAACAAAGTTGCCGATCTTCACATCCCGACCCAATTCCGCCTGTGGTCTGAGCTGTGCAAAGGGACCGACTGTCGTTCCTTTGCCTACGCCTGCGCCTGTGACTACAGAATGCTTAATTTCTGCATCATCATCGATCGTCGAGCCATTAATCTCTGTGCCAGAAGAAATGATAACATTTTTTCCGATTTTAGTGTTGCCGCGGATAATTGCACCCGGATAAATAATGGAGTCACTGCCAATTTCAACTTGCGCATCGATATAAGTCGCCACTGGATGGACTAAAGTGACTCCGTTCTCCATGTGACGCGTATTAATACGTTTTCTCAATATTTCTTCAGCATTTGCGAGAGCAACCCTGTCGTTAATACCGAGTGTCTCTTCAAAGTCAGGTGATATGTACGCTTCGACACGGGCCCCTTTATCGCGCAGTATAGAAACAACATCCGGCAGGTAATATTCATTTTGGGCATTGTCGTTCCCTACCTGGCCGAGTGCCTCAAAGAGTGCTTTGTTATCAAATATGAAGGTGCCTGAACTCACCTCTTTGATCTCTCTTTCAAGATCGGTGGCATCTTTGTCCTCGACAATTCTCTTTACAGAGCCGTTCTCTTTTCTGACGATACGTCCGTAACCAGACGGTTCCCCAGTACGGGATGAAAGGATCGTTGCTTTTGATCCCGTATCCAGGTGATAGTTCATGAAGGCCTGCATCGTTGTATCCGTTATTAAAGGTGTATCTCCGCAAACTACCATCGTATGCCCCTCTGCATCCGACAGTGCTTCCCTCCATTCCATCACCGCGTGGGCAGTGCCCAGCTGTTCCTCCTGTATCGTCTGCTTGATACCATCACCCAAATAAGTGCCGACAGTCTCAGAGCCATGCCCGAGCACAGCGTAGACATCAGTGATGCCGGCCTGACCCAGATTGTTGATTACATGCTGAATCATCGGTGTGCCGCACACTTCATGAAGCACTTTGTACTTCTCCGATTTCATACGCGTCCCTTTGCCAGCCGCCAGAATAATTGCTCTCGTTTGCATACTCTACCTCCAGTTTATGACTATCCCAATTATATTTTACTGGCTGTTTACTTTCAAGATGAAAGAGATAACACCGATTTTTCACATAATAAAACCCCGTAATGTTATTTACGGGGCGAATATCTTATCTATCTTCTTCCGGTTCATCTCTCACTGTCTTCTCTTCACTCGGGTCGATGACAGATTGACGTCCATCGTCATCATCCTCATTTTCGGATTCGGATGCTTCCTCCGAGTCACCTTCCTGTTCAACCGTTTCGGATTCCTCATACACTTTCATGACTTCTTCCTGTACATGCTGACGCATATCGGAATGAATTGGGTGGGCAATGTCCCTGAACTCACCATCCGGCGTCCGCTTGCTCGGCATTGCTACAAACATTCCATTATTTCCTTCAATGACCCGCAGGTCATGGATGACAAACGAATCATCAAATGTTATAGATACGAGGGCTTTCATTCTGTTGTCTTGGTTATTTACTTTCCGCAGTCTGACGTCTGTTATTTTCATAGCCTGTTTTCCCCCAATAATATTATTGTTGGATCGTATGTGTACTGCTTCAGTCTACCAATACTTTTCTTTTATATTAATTTGATTCAGTTGCTATAACTTCTACTTCAACTTTGACATCTTTAGGCAGCTGACTGACTTCTACACATGATCTTGCAGGTAGTATACCCGTAAAATAGGCGCCATAAACGTCATTGATTTTAGGGAAATCTGCCATATCCTTTATGAAAATCGTTGTCTTCACAACGTTCTCATAATTTAATCCAGCTTCTTCCAACACCTTGCCAACGTTATCCATCACCTGCTTTGTCTGCACTTCAACATCGTCGGAGACCACTTCTCCCTCCAGGTTCAAAGGAATCTGGCCGGACGAATAGAACATGTTGCCGACTTTCACGCCGTGGCTGTATGGTCCAAGTGCTTCCGGTGCATTTTTAGAATTTATCTCTTTCATCATTATAAAACTCCTTTTTGTAGTGTTAATCGTTAAATCTTTTCTCATCATTCCAAACATAGTCCATACAATTGCCTTCTTCCACCAGAAAGGCCTGGTTGAATTCATCGATATCAGAAACCTTGAGCAGGGAAGTATAGTCATTAAAGCGTCGGTTTTCCACCTGTTTTGCTTCGACAAGGACACTGACTCCCACAACACGGGCTTTGAATTCCTCCATCAGATTGATAACGCCTGTGATGGAACCGCCGGCCCGCAGAAAGTCATCCACCACGAGCACTCTTGAGCCTTCCTCCAGCGTCCGCTTGGAAAGTACCATCGTTTCAATTTTGCGTGTCGATCCGGACACATAATTCACCGATACTGTCGATCCTTCTGTAACCTTATTATCCTTGCGGATGATCGCGACAGGTACATTCAGCTTGCGTGCAACTGAATTGGCGAGGGAAATGCCCTTTGTTGCGATGGTGACGACAGCGTCTATTTCTTCCTCACCATACATTGTGGCAATCAGTTCGCCGATATCATTCATCAGATTCGGATAACCCATGATATCCGACATATACAGATATCCGCCCGGCAGCAGCCGTTCCTTTGTCTTCAGCATTTTCATGAATCTGCCAATGATCTCTTCAGCCCGGCTGACGCTGATTTTAGGCTGGAAAGAAACACCCCCGCCCGCGCCGGCAGTCGTTTTGACAATGCCGATACCATCACTTTCAAATACATCTTTTATGATCCTTATATCTTCACTGATTGAAGATTTCGCCTGGTTGAATTTGTCCACGAAAAATGTCAGCGGAATCAGCTGGTTTGGATTGGATGTGAGGTGATGCGTCATAAAGACGAGGCGTTCACTGCGTTTATATTTCATATATAGACTCCTAATACCGTATTTAATATAAAATTTTATCATAAAAGTTCGGTTTTTGACAATTAACCAAGGAGTCTGACTTTGTAAACTTCGTTGCAGCATCCTTTCATCGCATTATAAAGATGTGACGCCTGCCTTTCCTTCTGGACAAAGCCGAAAATTGTCGGACCGCTGCCGCTCATCATTGCAGCATCTGCGCCGCATGAATCCATACTGGCGAGAAGTTTTTTCACTGCCGGGTACTTCCTGCAGGTCACTTCCTGCAGATCATTCTTCATAAGAGATACAATGCTCTGATACTCCCCATTATTCACAGCCTCAGACATATTCTTTGAAGCTGGGAGATTTTTTCCAGGTTCCAAAGCGCCGTATATTGTCCTGGTTGAAACATTAATTTCCGGTCTTGCTAAAACAATCCATGCATGCGGCGGTTTTGACAAAGGCTGGATTGTCTCCCCCCTGCCGGCAGCCATCGCAGTTCCGCCATAGATACAAAATGGGATATCAGACCCGAGTTTGCCGGAGAGCTCCGCCAGCTCTTCAATATCTGCCCCCAGGGCATAAAGGGCATTCATCCCCCTGAAAGCTGCTGCAGCATCAGCTGAGCCACCGGCAAGGCCTGCTGCAATCGGTATTCTTTTATCGATAATGATATTGACACCTGTTTTGATCTCATATGTCTCCATCATCAATTCAGCGGCCTGATAAACCAGGTTTCGCCTGTCAGTCGGCACAAACTGATGGTTAGTATTAATTACAATCTTCCCATCTGCCCGTTTCTCAAACGACAGGTGATCGTTCAGATCAACAGTTGTCATCACCATATTCACTTCATGAAAACCATCTGCTCTTTTGAACAGCGTGTCCAATGTCAGGTTTATCTTTGCCGGAGCAGTCTCATAATGCATTCTTTCACTTCCATTTGCTCGATCATTTTTGTACAGTCTACCATAAATCCAATGGGTGCAATACGCTGTATTTGACTTAATTTAATACCTGTATTTATTCTGTGTCTTCAATCCTGCCATACTGACCTTTATAAAATGTCAACGGCTCACCGTCATCAAACAGGATTTCATCCACCTCCCCTAAAAACAGCGTATGATCCCCTGCCGGAATCTGCTGATAAAAATCACAGGCAAGGGCGGCCAGACTATGGCGCAGCACAGGGACCCCGTCGATGATATCAAAATCAATCTCCTTGTCATAAAGCTTTTGCCGGGCGTAATGCATGGAGAGATATCTCTGAGCCTCGCTCAAAAAGCTGATGCCGAAAGTCTTGGTATTCTTCATCTTTTCAAGCATCGAGGCACTGTTATCTATTGAAACCAGGACAAGCTTCGGGTCCAGGGACACGGACATAAAGGCATTCGCAGTCATACCGTGTATCCCGTCATCATCTTCAACTGTAATGACAGTCACACCTGTGGCAAACCGGCCCATGGCATTTCTGAACGTACGATCTTCCACTTAAAACACTCTCCTTTCAGATAGTCGGATAAAAAAATCAGGAACATGATACATTCAATGTATCATATTCCTGACAAAAGCCTAAACTCATATATTTATCACGCATCTTTCATACGCGCTTTAAACGACCATGCCGCATATACAAAACTGAGCACCACCCATAATGACAGAATAAGCATCGGCACCAGTGCTTCTCCATCGTAAATTGCCATATTCTGATATAGCGGGAGATAATCTGCAGCCTGTCTGATAATATGGGTTTCATCCTGTATGATAATTTCTATCATCGGTGTGAAACCAAAAATAAGCATGATCGGCAGCAGGTAGACTGAAGTGGTGGCGACACTTTTCACTGTCAGGCCAACGCCAATACCAGAATTTAAAAAGAATAATCCCAGCAGAATAATCCCTGTAATATCCATCGCTCCCCAGGACATGTCCATATCCATGATGAGAAAGGAAACTGCTAATGAGACCGCAGTCATCAGTGTAACTACCAGACTTTTGCCAACCAGGATATCCATCATGGAAGCCGGTGACTGGACCAGTCCTCTGAGCGTGTTCTTTTCATTTTCTTCAGCCATCATGGTCATGATGCCGCTGGTCAGTATCGATGAGAAGGCAATACCGACAATGAGGAATATGAGCATTGATGGTATCTGCTGGCTGTCCCCCATGGAACCGTACATAAAAGCGATGAGTACCGGCAGCAGAATCGATGTGAAAAGCATCATATTACGTGTAAATTCCTTAAAATCCTTCTCGAAAATTGTCATTATTCTTCCCGCATTCATCCTAGACAAGCTCCCTTCCCGTAACTTTTTTAAACACTTCCCCGAGGCTTGGATAGTCACTTCTGATATCGATGACATTGCTGTCAAATAAAGCTGTTTCCAATATATTTTTGTTGACTTCGGACCTTTCATAACTTTTGATGATTCCGGTCCGGTAGGTCACATGGATTTTGTTATTCTTATAGGAATGTCTCAGATTGTCCGGCCTGCCCTGATCAAGGATCCTGCCATTGCTTAAGAATGCGACATGATCGCACAGGACCGTTGCTTCCGCCATGTTATGCGTCGTCAGCATTATTGTTGTTCCCTGTCCTTTGATGGTCAGCAGCATGTCATGTATCCGTTCCGTCGTGACGGGGTCAAGCGCGCTTGTCGGTTCATCAAGAAACAGGACTTCCGGCCGGTGAAGTATCGCTTTACATATTAATATGCGCTGTTTCATCCCTTTTGACAGCAGCGACACTTTTTTATCCCTTTGTTCGGTCAGTCCGACATGTTCCAATACTTCCTGTATTCTGTGCCTGCCTGCGCCATACAGCTTTCTGAACAATTCCAGATTATCTTTGACAGTCAGCCGATCGTATAATGAACTGTTATCTGACAGGATACCAAGCTGCTTCACATATGCAGATCTCCCAAAATCCCTGTCTGTAAATCCAAGCACCTCTGCTGTACCGCCGGATATTTCGACTTCCCCTGTCAGTATTTTCATTGTCGTCGTCTTACCCGACCCGCTCGGCCCGAGGAGACCGAAAATATCACCGCGTCCGACTTCAAAGTCGACACCGTCAAGCGCGCGTTCGCTGCCAAATCGTTTCGTCAGGTCCTGTACTGTAATTACCGCTGTCATTTCAATTCCTCCTTCATGTACTGATTACAGTTTAGGATGGAGGGAAAATGTATGCGATAATAACCGGATGAACTGAGGTAAATTTGACTTGAGTTGTATATCACAGAACCTGCGGTGTCCTTAGTTCTGCTGAGATGTACTTATTTTTGATGAGCTGTACCTAGCCCATAGTCAGAAGTTCCTGAATCTCGCTGAATTTTTTCCTGGAAAGCGGAATCTTACTTTTTTCTTCATTTTCAATGGCAATCGAATAGGTGTTTTTAGACCAGGTGATAATTTCTCTTACTTTATCGAGATTAACGATGTAGGATCTGTGGCATCTGTAGAAACCATAGTGCTTCAATTTCTTTTCAGCTTCTGCCAGCGTGTAATCGATTGAAAACTTTTCCCGGGAAATATTAATATATACCTTGCCTTCATCGCTCTCTATATACTCAACATCCTGAAGATCCACAAAAATCGTCTTATCCTGCGATTTTGCCTTAAGACGGTTCAGGGAATTTTGGTTATTCTCCGGTTCTTCCGGCTCTGTCGGTACGTTTTTCAGGCCATCGCTGTTCAATTTGGAGATATTGCTGCTAATAACAAAGGCATCTTCCGTCCTGCTGGTGACAACGACTAATGATTTATCCATTTCCTTGAGCTGTGACATCAATTTATGAAACAGACGGATATTTGCATCTGTTGCATGATGAAGCGGTTCGACAGCGAGTACGTGACTGGCATCCGCCAGCACCGCTCTGACAAATCCTACCCTCTGTATTGTTTCCGGTCCGCATTTTGAGATGCGGAGTTTTGCATCTCCAGCAAGCTGATACTGCTTTAACAGATCATCAATTTTCAAATGGCTGCCGTACCATTTCCTGTAGAATTTGATATGTTCCCTGACGGTCAGTCTTTCGTATACTTCAGCAGGATTCTTTAAAATATATATTCCGGCTTCTCCTTCTGCGAGTACGGTTGTCCTATGCAGATATTCTGCGGTCATTTGGATGACTGACAACGCACCGCGATTAAAGTCTATCTGCTGGTCGTTATCCTTTTCGATAATGCCGGCTACTTTCAGTTCCGTCATGGAATTTCACCCCAATTTACTAACATGTGTATATTATAATACATAAAATGAGTACTCATTAATAAAAATGGAACATAATGGTTGAAATCTGAAAAAAATAATGTATTATATTTATTAGGTTACTTTTAATAACCTTCAAATAAATAGTAAACAATCGGAGGATTTATCAATGACTAACATAGGTATCATTACAGGCTCTACACGCGAAGCCCGCGTAAACTTACAGGTCGCAGAGTGGGTTAAGGATTTTGCAGAAAATATGAATCTTGAAGATGTCAACTTTGAAATTGTTGATACTAAAGATTATGATTTCCCAATGTTTAACCAGGACCTCCCGCCTGCAATGGCTAATAAGGAATATACACTTGAGGTCGTTCAGCAATGGTCTCAAAAAATTGATTCACTTGACGGTTTCATATTTGTTATCCCTGAGTATAATAAGAGCATCCCGTCATCACTCAAAAATGCCATCGACTACATCGGTCCTGAATGGGGCAACAAAGCTGCCGGCATCGTAGGCTACGGTTCCACACTGGCTGTGGCTTCAACGATCTCACTGCGCCAGGTTCTGTCCAACCTGAACGTCGCAACTGTCGGACCTTTTGGTGCCTTCAGCCTGTTTACGGACTTTGAAGATATGCAGACCTTCAAACCTGCTGAAGTTCACAACAATACAATCGAAGGTGTAGTAAGCACAGTTTCTGCTTGGTCTGGAGCACTGAAAACAATCAGATAGCAGCACTGACCTTAAAGTAAGGCACAATAAAAACCATCCTCAAAATTGAGGATGGTTTTTTCGTTCGATTATTGGATTACAAATGCTTCTCTCTGATCATCATAGAAAGTCACTTCTACATTAGCCGTCAATACATCGGTGTATGTATACGACACTCTCTCAAAATTATGTTCCTCCTGATCTAGTTCCACCACAAAAATCGAAGGATATGTCTCTCTCAAGATGCCTCGTCTTTCAATCAATTTCTTGCGTCCTCCGTTAGCACGAAGTAAAACTGGATTTCCCAATTGACAATCAAGAATATTTTTGATGTCGATTAAAGTTTTTGGCATTTGGCCCACCTCACTGAATACATTATATCAAGTTTACATAAAACTGTCAAAATTTCATTGAAATTTTGTTACTTTTATGCCTGTCTGTTTCTCAGCTTGAGAGCGGAAAAGTTTTTCAGCTCGTGGTAGATACCAGAGTATTCCTCTATCGTTAGGCTTTCTCCTCTGCGTTTCGGATCGATACCAGCTGATTCCAGTAGTTCCTTAATTTCATTTTTCAGTTGCTTTCCGTTTTCAAAGGCACTGATATAATTGTTCAGGATTGTTTTTCTTCTCTGGGCAAAAGCAGTGCGGGTCAATCTGAAGAATAATGCTTCATCGTCGATTTCCACCTTCTTCTTTTCCCGCTTCACCATTTCTACTACGATTGAATCGACATTCGGGTTCGGCATGAAGACTGTCTTCGGCACAATCTGTACGGTACGGGCATTTGTATAGTAATCAATGGCTATCGACAGCGAACCGTAGGATTTGGTATCGGGAAGCGCACTGATACGTTCTCCGACTTCCTTTTGCATCATGACATAGTATCGTCCGATCGGCAGATTCTGCTCCAGGAAGTTCATAATTATCGGTGTGGTGATGTAATAAGGCAGATTAGCAACAACGATAACCTCTTCCATTCCTTCAAAATATCCCTTGATGGCCCTGTCGATATCTGCCTTTAGAATATCTCCATTGATGATTGTAATATTGTCATAAGGTGATAAAGTGTCTTGTAACACAGGGATCAGACGCTGGTCAATTTCAAACGCCATGACTTTCCCCGCCCGTTTTGCCAGCTGTTCAGTAAGAGAACCTATACCGGGGCCGACTTCAATGACACCTGTTTGTGTACCGATATCCGCTTTATCAAGCACACTGTTAATGACATTCAAATCCACAATGAAGTTTTGGCCGAGGCTTTTCTTAACGTCAAAACCGTGTGTTTTGAGTACCTGTTTCGTTCTGCCGGCTGTAGCGATATCTTTCATAATTATTCACCCGTTATTTCTTCCAGTATATTTATGATCCGCTGTTTATCAATGCTGTAACGATTCAATTTTTTCCGCAGCTGTCCCGCGTTGGCATAACCAATATTGAGCCTGTCACATAAAATCTGTCTTCTCGCAGCAGCGTCTTTACTGCCGGACAGTTTCCACACTGTCATATCTTTTACTGTCACTGTTTCTTCTGTGACCTGCACACTTGTATGCACATTCTTTAAACTTTCCTTTATATCATCTGGATCAGCATGTTCTATGCCGATACCTCCATCTTTACCTTTTGCCAGTTCACGCAGCAGGAATGCTTCCTTTATATCCGGGAAGTGTTCCAGTATGGTATTGCGGATTTTATGTCCCGGGAAATCCGGGTCTGTAAAGATAATGGCCCCTCTTGTGGCCAGAGCCACTTCTATTTCTTTCAAAACGCTCTCATCGATCGCCGAGCCGTTCGTTTCAATCGTCTCGCATATGACCGCCTCATTCAGCCGTCTTGTATCATCTCGGCCTTCTACAATGATCACTTCTTTTATAACCGATTTTTCCATAAAATTTTTTCTCCTTCAGATCATCATACCACAGCCGGTGATGTCAAAATAAAATCACCGCCCGAAAAAGCGGTGATCCATACTATATCCCGAAAAGATTCTGAGCATTTTTAGTTGTCTGTTCTGACAGTGTCTCAAATGTTATACCGCGTAACTCAGCAATTTTTTCGGCAACAAGCTTCACAAGTGCAGGTTCATTTCGTTTTCCTCTGTACGGATGCGGCGCCAGATAGGGGGCATCCGTTTCGACAAGCAGTTTATCGAGCGGTACATGCACCGCGATATCTTTCGGGTCCTGGGCGTTTTTGAATGTGACAGGACCGCCGAGTGAAATATGGAAATTCATGCTGAGAACCTCATCCGCATCATTTTCATCACCGCTGAAAGCGTGCATGATACCGCCGGCCTCATGTGCATTTTCAGATTTTAATATCTCGATGCAGTTGGCTGTGGCATTTCTGTTGTGGATGATCACCGGCAGGCCCACCCGTTTTGCGAGCGCAATCTGCTTTTTAAACAGTGCTTTCTGGACATCATGCGGGGACTTATCCCAATGATAGTCCAGCCCCGTCTCACCGATTCCAACGATTTTTTTGTGTTCGGCTAAGGATTCTATCCATTCCAGCTCTTTCTCCGTACAATCTATCGCATCCACCGGGTGCCAGCCGATGACACCATATACATTATCGTATGTTTCAATCAGCTCCATCGTGCGTTCAATCGTTTTGCGATCGAATCCCACAACCACCATTTTGCCGATGCCGGCTTCTTCTGCCCGTGTCACAACTGCTTCCAGGTCTTCTTCATACTGGTCAGCATTGAGATGTACATGCGTATCTATCAACATTGCTATCACTCCAGTTGTTATTTTACAGTACTGCCGTTTTCAATGCCATCCGGCACAGAGATGAGGGTCAGGCTGTTTCCTTTTTCAGCTGTTAAGATCATACCTTCAGAGACTTCTCCCCGCAGTTTGACCGGCTCAAGGTTCGTTATCACGAGCACTTTTTTGCCAATGATATCTTCCGGCTCATACTGCATACGGATGCCGGAGACGATCTGACGCTGCTCTTCGCCGAGATCCACTTTGATCTTGAGCAGTTTATCCGTTTTTTTCACACCTTCAGCATTAATGATTGTCGCAGCCTGGATGTCGACTTTATCGAAATCTTCTATATTGATCAGACCCTCTTCAGATTCTTCATCGTCATCATTTTTTGGAGGCGTCATCAGATCTTTGATGTGAGCGACTTCCGCATCCACATCGAGCCTCGGATAAATCGGATGCGGTGTTTTGATCATGCGTTCCTCGATTCTGATACTGCCGTAATCTGATATGGAATCAAATGTCTGAAGATAGGAATCTGTAATATTCATCTGTCTGAAGATTTCTTTCGGACCATTTGTCAAATAAGGCTTTAATAACACTGTAATGATGCGGATATTTTCCGCCAGGTGAACCATGATGTTGCCGAGCGCTTCACGTTTTTCCTCATTTTTGGCAAGGACCCACGGCGTCGTTTCATCGATATATTTATTTGTGCGGCTGATGATGTTCCACACCGCTCTCAACGCCTGATTGAACTCCATTTCATCCATTCCAGCCTCGTAGATTTCAACATTTTCTCTCACTGTATCTTCAAGGCTTTGGTCAAACGCATTTTGATGCCCTTTATACTCAGGCAGTTCACCGTCAAAGTATTTGTTAATCATAGAGATGGTACGGTTGACCAGGTTACCGAGATCATTGGCCAGATCAAAATTCGTACGGTCAACAAATGCTTCCGGCGTAAACACACCATCAGAACCAAACGGCACTTCCCGCATTAGATAATATCGAAGCGCATCCAGTCCGTAACGCTCCACCACTGTTTCAGGATAAATGACATTTCCTTTGGACTTCGACATCTTGCCGTCCTTCATCACCAGCCAGCCGTGGCCCAGCAGTTTTTTAGGCAGAGGCAGATCCAGGGCCATCAACATGATTGGCCAGTAGATCGCATGGAAACGCACAATTTCTTTACCGATCATGTGCACATCTGCAGGCCAGTATTTGTTGAATAAAGTTTCATCTTCTGATGCATAGCCCAGCGCCGTAATGTAGTTGCACAGCGCATCAATCCATACATAAATCACATGTTCAGGGTTTGATGAGACCGGTACACCCCATGTGAAAGTTGTCCTGGAAACAGCCAGGTCTTCCAGCCCCGGACGGATGAAGTTGTTCAGCATTTCATTCTTACGTGATTCAGGCTGAATGAAGTCCGGATTATCTTTATAAAATTGTTCCAGCCGGTCAGCGTATCTGCTCATTCTGAAAAAGTAACTTTCTTCCTGAACGAGCTCCACTTCATGACCACTCGGGGCAAGGCCGCCTGTTATATTGCCGTCTTCATCTTTATAAACTTCTTCAAGCTGAGTTTGAGTGAAGAATTCTTCATCTTCTACAGAATACCATCCTTCGTATTCACCCAGATAAATATCACCCTGATCAAGGAGCTTTTCGAAAATTTTCTGTATTGCCGCTTTATGTTCATCCTCCGTTGTACGGATGAACTGGTCATTTGTAATTTCCAGCAGAGACCATAGTTCTTTCATATAATCTGCCATATCGTCGACATATTTTTGAGGAGAAACTCCATTTTTTTCGGCCTTCTTTTCAATTTTCTGACCATGTTCGTCTGCACCGGTCAGATAATAAACCTCAAAGCCACGCATGCGTTTATACCTTGCCAGAACATCACAGGCGATGGTTGTATAAGCATTACCAATATGGAGTTTACCACTCGGATAGTATATTGGAGTCGTTATATAATAAGTTGGTTTTTCCATGCGTTGTATCCTCCTCGAAATCGTTCATTAACTAAATATAACTAATTTTACCCAGGTTTTCAATGATATCGTTGGCGTTCAAACTATTTACTATGCTATAATCAGCAAGAACTTGGACAAAATGTTAAAAATTTTATTGACAGTGTTCAAGGAATATGATAGTTGTATGTTTCAATCATATAATTTCGGGTATCTGAAGTTATATTCTTAAACTTCAACTTTTAATTAAGGAAAATGGTCATAACAGAATTTTAACACCTAAATTTAACGGCCATTGTGAGAGGAATCTTGGAGGGATTTTTATGAAATCGACTGGAATTGTACGTAAAGTGGATGAACTGGGACGGGTTGTTATTCCTATTGAACTCAGACGCGTACTAGATATTGAAGTGAAAGATGCACTCGAAATCTACACTGATGACGAGACAATCATACTGAAGAAATATAAACCGCAAATGACGTGTGATGTGACAGGTGATGTATCTGAGAAAAACATGCGTCTGGCCGATGGACGAATCGTTCTAAGCCAGGAAGGCGCGGAACAGCTTATAAACGAGATCAAATCTAAAATGGACTAGTGATATTGATCGGGGGGATGAATCCGGCATGTTCGATTCATTCCCTAATTTTTATGGTATATGTCGTAGACATCCTGTTTTTTGAGTCCTCTGAGATCTGCCACCTTCTTAATCGCCTCTTTAGGTTTCAACCCCTGCCCGACAAACTGTTCAACATGGTCATTCACGGGGATATCGAATGATATTGTCTCCTCCGGCGCACCTTCAATAACAATCACGAATTCGCCTTTTAAAGGAATTTCTTTGCCGAGCAACTGATGCATTTCTCTGGCGGCACCCCGTTTATGCTGCTCAAATTTCTTTGTTATTTCCCGGGAAATACTCACCGCTCTGTCAGGATCAAAGTCGCTGATAGCAGACACAGTAGATGAAATTTTATGCGGTGATTCATACAGTACAGATGTGTAGTGATGATTCATTATCTCAGTCAGTTTTTCTTTGCGTTTACGTCCAGTTTTTGGCAAAAAACCGAAATATGTAAATTCAAATGAGGGGATTCCGCTTGCCACCAGTGCCAGTGTAAATGCCGATGCAGAAGGAATTGTGACATACCCGAGCCCCTCAGCCTGCATTCTGTTTATCAGTTCAAATCCTGGATCGGAAACTACGGGCATACCCGCATCGCTTACCAGTGCAAATACCTTCCCCGCTTTCATCGCTTCGATGATGCCGGCTTCCGCTTCCTCCTTATTGAAATCATGATATGACTGGAGCGGTGTATCGATATCAAAATGGTTCGTCAGCTTGCGGGTTACCCGCGTATCTTCACACAGTATAATATCCACATTTTTTAGGGTATCCACCGCTCTGTAGCTCATATCATCCAGATTACCGAGTGGTGTTCCAGTCACATATAAGTGCATGATCATTCCCGCCTTCATTTTCTATCAATATAATTTTCTGTTGCCGTGACATCCGCTTAATGACATATTCCCGCTTCATTGCTTCGCTTTTCGTCTCAAATGATTCAAAGTGTCTGAGCACAACAGGCAGACGGTTCCGCGTATATTTCGCTCCAAAACCGCTGTTATGAGTGTTTATCCTTTGGCTAAGATCACGGGCATAACCGGTATACAGCGTTTCATCCGCACATTCCACTATGTACACAAAATACTCAGCCATAGTACACCCTGAGCATTGCCTCAGAATAACTTCCATTTGTATTGTAAATATAAAACGGCTGGAACACATCGACATACGCCTGACTGTGGAATAACGCTTCGATCAGTACGAACATGGCTGTCCCGGAATTTTCATCATTATATACATACTGCAGCCTTCTGATGCGAAACCCTCCATCCATCAGAACATGGATGGCTTCCATACTCCTTTCCGCCCGATGCACCATATACAGGCGGCCTTTATTTCTGATTAAGTATCTGGCCGCTGAAACAACACCTTTAAGGTCAATATGGATTTCATGCCTTGCGGCACTGTGAGAGTCGAGGGATTTCACAGGCTGATTATTTGTAAAATATGGTGGATTAACAGTGATGACATCGAAAGACGAATGATCGAACATCTCCTTAATCTGTATTATATCCCCCTGATGAATGCTGATTTGCTCTCCCTTACCGTTGAGACTTATACTGCGTTTTGCCATATCAACCAGCCGCTCCTGGAGTTCGACCGCATCAATGTTCAAGGCCGTCCGGTGTGACAGAAGTAACGGTATAATGCCGTTGCCTGAACACAGATCTATGATGTGGCTGTCTCTTTTTAAAAGCCGGGTGAAATCGGCCAGCAGCAATGCATCCACCGAAAATGCAAACACCTTTCTGCTCTGAATGATCTTCATCGACTCGCGGTATAATTCATCCAGACGTTCCCCGTCATTCAGCATTTTCTCACCTCGAATAATAATAAAGACGGCCGCAGCCGCCTATTCTTCTCTATGTCTGAAGAAGCCCTGACAAAACAGGCAGTCATCCCCATGTCTGTGTGTCCCGAAATGGACACTGCACACATGAAATCCTTCATCGTAGAGATTGTTCAGTGTATTCTTTTTGAAAGATTCCGCTTCTGCGGGTTCTTCTTCCTCAAAAAACTGTTCATAATTCTCCTTCTCCATCTGAAGGCTTACATTTTCTTCTACAAGCTGCACGGCAAGCGCTTTGAGTGTCTGGAGTTCCGCATGCATATTTTCAATATCCGACTCCATCTTACTGATATGGGTGAATAGAAGTTCACGATCCATCTACTGCACACCGCCGGCCGCTTCCAAATCATCGCAGTGGAATTCACGGATATAATCGTCCTGATATTTCACTTTAACGACGAGGTCTAAAATATTCATGCCGACAACCTGGCCGCTTCCATCCGGTGTGTTGATCGTCTGACCAACATCCGGCATCCTTTCACGTGCTTCTTCATAGTAATCATCCTCATAGTTAAGGCAGCACATAAGACGGCCGCAGGCGCCAGAAATTTTCGACGGACTGAGTGACAGATCCTGATTCTTAGCCATCTGTATGCTCACCGGCACAAAATCACCCAGGAATGTGGAACAGCAATGCGCACGACCGCATGGCCCAATACCACCGAGGTACTTCGCTTCATCCCGTACCCCTATCTGACGAAGTTCTATGCGTGTTTTAAAACGGGTTGCCAGTACGCGGACTAAACTTCTGAAGTCAACGCGCTCATCCGCTGTAAAGTTAAAGATCAATTTTTTGCGGTCCATTGTATACTTGGCATTCACAAGATTCATTTCCAAGTTTTCAGTCTTAATGGCTTCTCTGCAAAAACTTACTGCTTCGTCAGCCATCGACTCATTTTCATGATATTTCTCCAAATCCTGTTCTGTGGCCCTGCGCATGAAATGGCCATCGGGTTCTACGATATTATCTTCAGGTATTTCATAGTTTTTCTTGACAACACGGAGCAATGCCGTGCCCCGTTTTGTTTCTGCAATTATATAATCATCCCGTTCCACCTTCTCCCGGCTGTTTTCGAGATAAATATTCTCGAAGTAGTCAAGATGGGTGGCAATGATGAGTTCGATCATAATACATTCAACCTTTCGAGCAGATTACCATACTTTCAAAGACGAGCATCGGATGTACATTGAAATGGAGCATGCGATTTGCTGTCAGCACCTCTTCCAGCATTCTGGACAACCGTTCTACAGACTGCCTGCCTTCTATCTTCTCTTCATCATAAGGTTTATAATCATCGAGGTCGAGTGATGCGTGCAGCACCTGTCTGACATAACCGTCGATCAATTGTAAAAGCAGCGTATAGTCTCTGCGTTCTGTACATAATTCCAGCATCTGTTTTATCTCAATTAGAACGAGAGGATGGCTGCCGACCCACTTGGCTGAAAAAGATTTCGCTGCTTTGCGCAAAGAAGAGAAGTTCTCACCCAGATCTTTAACATGCTGCGCATTTAAAGCCAGCACATCGACCGTTTTCTGTTCCGTCGTATTCAAATGTTCCAGAAACTTGACACGGTCGCTGCGGTCACCTTTAATATGAATATGCTGTGATCTGGAATGAATCGTGGGCAGTATGCTGCTCTTATCTATTGTAAGCAGGATTGCTATAGTCTTTTCAGGTGGTTCTTCAAGAAATTTGAGCACGCTGTTTTCTGCTTGCGGCGTTAATTTATCAAATGCCTCAATGACATAAACTTTATAGTCAGACTCTGTTGGTTTATGGTTCATTCGACTTACAAGTGCTTCCACGGCTTCCTTTTTTATCGCCGTTTCATCTGTACGCAGGTAAAAGTAATCCGGATGATTGCCGCTGGCGACCAAAGCTTCGTTGCGTGCGGTATCGCCTAGAACCTTGAGTGCAAAATATTCGCTGTAACGCCGGAGTGTCTCAATGGCATCTCCTTCAAACATATAGGTATGGCTGAGCCTGCCGCTGTCAATGATGCGGTCAAGCTGCTCTGACACACTGCCTGTTTCAATAGTCATAGGGAATACCACTTAAAATCTTTCGAACTGTTCAATTGGCAGAACGAATACTGTGGCGCCGCCGACTTCAACTTCCACAGGGTAGGGAATATATGAATCCGCGTTACCTCCCATAGGTGTCACAGGAGCAACTGTCTGCTCCCTGTTGCCGCAAGTGTCATCAAGCAGCTTGAGCAGTTCATCTACACGGGCATCTTCAACGCCGCACAGGAACGTAGTATTCCCGGCTCTTAAGAATCCCCCTGTTGAAGCAAGTTTCGTGTTCCTGAAGTCTTGTTTGGTTAAGCGGTCTGCCAACCTTTGACTATCATGATCCTGAACAATTGCGATTACCATTTTCATGACTCGTTCACCTCTTATCCCAAAAATTGGTTGATTATTTTTAATGCGTCCTCTGCCACCTTCTCAGGTGTCTGATTAGCATCGACTGTCTTAATGCGCTCAGGGTAAATTTCTGATAATTTATTATACCCTGAAACCACGTCATGATGAAAGTCTATTTGTTCCGCATCCAATCTGTTTCGATCACGTTTGTTACTGGAAATGCGGCTGAGTCCGACTTCAGGATCAAGTTTCAGATAAATCGTCAAATCCGGCATATAGTCTTCAATCGCGAAGCGGTTGATTTCCATAACTGCTTCAGTTCCAATACCTCTGGCATAGCCCTGGTAGGCAATTGAGCTGTCGACAAAACGGTCACATAAAACAACTTTTCCCTGATTAAGTGCCGGAATCACTTTCTCTGTAAGATGCTGGCGTCTGGATGCTGCAAACAATAATGCTTCAGTCCTGTAGTCCATATCGTTGCCTTTGGCCAAAAGAACCTCTCTGATCATTTCACTGATGGTTATGCCGCCGGGCTCCCGGGTTTTGATAACGCTATGGGATTTTAAGAGCATCTCGTATACGGCTGTAATCAAAGTCGTTTTACCAGAACCCTCAGGACCTTCAAATGTTATAAAGTAACTCATCGATTATCCTCATTTTTATAGTATTCCAGATTGTACTGTATACCTTCCATTCTAACACGATTAGACACATAATGTGATAACCAATTCATATGATTATCGGTAATCGTTTCCCCTTCATGAACTAGCGGGACGCCTGGCGGATACGGTACAATCGTACGTATACATGTTCTGTTTTTGAGAATCTCCAGGTTTGTTTTTTCTGGCGTGATATGTACCCGGCTGAAATCAGCTGAACCGATCCTTTCCAAGAGCAGTCTCAGTGGATAACTATGCCCGTTGTGGAACAAAGGTAAACACCATAACACACCTCGATCTGTGACCATTTCATGATAGATGTGCCTATCGGTAAACACTTTTGCCAATTCATAAGGCGTTAGACTCGGATGGTTCAGAATGAGTTTAGTTGGATCATTTTGTGATTTGACTATAATTTCACGGCTTTTGAGTGTCTGTATAATTTTTTTCCGGTTTTTATTGAACAACTCTGGTTTGAAATTATCATAAAACTCTTGAGCACTTTCTATGGACAGCATGATCAGATATGATGGGCTCGAGGTTTCAAAATAATTGACATACTTCATCACTTTATCATGCAATGCGCGGGACTTCGTGAAAATCACACTGGCCATCGTCAGCGCCGGGAGCATTTTGTGATACGACTGGATAGTGATATCCGAATCATACTTCATCGATGATTTCGGAAAATCCGGTGCCATATCCAGATGCGCACCATGCGCCTCATCGGTAATCACCGTGGTACCATAATTGTGGGCGTATTGGATGATATTACTGATGTCAATGGCTTCACCGCTATAAGTCGGATAGGTAATAATGATTGTGTCATGACTGTCCAATTGGCGATTGACGATTTCAGTTGATTTTATATGAACCGGCTTACAGTTGAGCAGCTTTAAGGCATGATAAACCGACTTATGCGCCGAATCGACGATGAAATACCTTTCTGTTTGATCACTGACAGCGTATACTGCTGACAGAATGCCGTTCGTCGTTCCGTTTACCATCATCTGTGCATGATAACCCGGATATTTGCCACTCAGTGTCTGATTCACTTCCTGTAAGATCCCTGTCGGTTCATGCAAATCATCCATCCCGTCAATCTCAGTCATATCAAAATCCAAATGCAGACTGCTGAGATAGCCGATTGTATTATTTTTGTGCCCCGGCACATGCATGGAAATATGCGTATGCCGCTTGAGTAACATCTCTTCCATCTTTTTGTGTAGATTCATCATATTCACCTCCTTAGTTATAACATAAGCACCCTGGTATCGGCGGTTGATGACTGCTCAAAGCCGAGAAATCCCCTCTCCTCCTTGATAATATCTTCAATATAAACACTTTTTAAAATATAATGTGTTGTTACTTCTACAGTACAAACTCAATTTTCTCTGTATATACCCTTTACTCATCAATCTTGAGCAAATATAAGTGATTATGTCCAACTTCTTCAAATATCTTATCATAAAGATATTCTTCCAAATAACCTTAAATCCATCGGCATTTTCTTTCAGATAATACCATTATTTAAAACCGCCTTAGATAAATTGCTCATTACACGTAACATTGTTAACATGAAAGCATGGAAATAAGGAGGAGCAGGCGTATGAGAATATTAGATGATGAAGATTATAAGGATATCCTCAATCAATTTTTCAAACAGAAACACAACACGAAACTTTTCAGGGGATTTGCTAAACTCAAAATAAAAGAAGATGCGTTTACCATGGAAGAACCTTTTGAAAAAATTAAACAGTCTTTTAATGAAGAAATGCAGGCAACAGCAATCATGATGCCTTCAGATGAAAATGCTCAGCGCATTGGAGAAAATGAGTATTTAGGCATCGTAGAATCAGGTTTCATGTCTATGAACCCTAGTCTCATTCACTTTGAGCTCAAAGACAATTACAATCACACGACGACCATTAAAATGAGAGCCCATGGAGCCGAGGGATTGATTAAACAAAAGACGAACAAAAAAGCGATGGATTCGGTAAAATCCACATTTGGCCAAGTGAATTCAGATAATATATCGTAGGTATCAGAAATAATCCAGTAAACACTTAAAAGACGAGTGACATATCAAATGCTTGATGATATGGGCTCTATAATAAATACGGTTGATGACTGAAATGTCATTAATCGTATTTTTCTATAAAAAGGTATAAAAATAGCGCAAATGTTCTTTATAATGAAGTCACCACACCCCATACAAAGGAAACATTTACGCCTATGAAGCATTTTATACTATCTTTACTCCAAATAAAAGAGAATAATATCGACTGCACGAACACGACGGTTGAAGAGATCAGCCATAAAGGGATTAAATCCCTGTTTATCACGGCCAAACTTACGTATATTCCGACACACTGTCCCGATTGTGGATGCATGAATGCTGAGTACAGTATCGTCAAAAACGGGACCCGTGCCTCCCGCATCACGTTGCCGCATATTTCCGGGCTGCCGGCATTCTTAAAACTGACAAAACAGCGCTATCTCTGTAAAGATTGTGGCCACAGCTTTACTGCAGAGACCCCCATCGTCGAGAAATATTGTCACATCTCGACACGCACCCGTCAGTGGATTGCCCACCAATGCGACCAACGGCTCACCGAAAAATACATTTCGGAAATGGCGAGTGTCTCGACAACGACCGTGCGTCGTGTGATTGAAGAAACAGCGCATGCCATTCGTCAGCGGCCGACGCACACCTTACCGGCACACCTCTGCTTTGATGAATTTAAAAGCGTGAAATCGGTGGACACAGCCATGAGTTTTATATTCTGTGATGCGGTCAGCCATCGGGTGATTGATATCGTGGAAGACCGGAAACAATATGCATTAACCCGATATTTTTTACGCTATGACCGGTCGGTGCGCCACAAAGTGAAGACCGTTACGGTTGATATGTATGCCCCTTACTTCCATGTCATTCAGGCGTGTTTCCCGAAGGCAAAAATTATCATTGATAAGTTTCACCTGGTTCAGGCATTAAATCGAGAGCTGAATCGTACGCGCATTCAAGTCATGAATCAATACAGACATCGGGACCGGCCACTATACAATAAGTTTAAACGGTACTGGAAGCTGTTGTTAAAACCACCGAACCACTTAACGCGAACGGAATATAAAAAATATCGGCTGTTTTCAGAATGGAAGTCCACCGACAGTATTGCGCAGTATCTGCTCAATGTCGATGAAACATTAAACGCCAATTACGACTACGCCCATGCACTGTCTGATGCGTTAAGACAGGGCCATATGGAGCAGTTTAAAGCGCTCATACAAACATCACACGCCGCCCCGCTGTCACCCGGTATGCGAAGAGTATTACGGACATTCAAAAAGTATGCGCCGCATATTGAACAGACATTACACTATCCAAAACTAACGAATGGCCCGTTGGAGGGCATCAATAACAGTATCAAAGCATTAAAACGCGTGGCTTTTGGCTATCGGAACTTTGCCCATTTTAGAGACCGGATATTATTGATGACACGGTTATACCAACCGGAAATAAAAAGAGCGCCTAACTCGCGTAAAGCAAGTTAGGCGCTCCGGCTAAAATCTTTCATCAACCCTATTTGACATAGAGCC
>NZ_ARQJ01000019.1 GCF_000385175.1 Salinicoccus albus DSM 19776
TACTACTAAGCGTTCATGAGACCTCACGGGATAAGTCATATATCTTTCTTCGTTTACCTGCAGGATTTACACCATAGGGTTACGGTTATCTTTAGGGACTTTGTTGTCTTAAGTCAACTCACCCTCCTACAATGCCTCATTATCCTGTTCCTATTCGTCAGGCCACGATTTCGCTATCGCTTCCTCTCCCCCACATCTCACGATGTGAAGCTTGCGAGTCGCTAGCTAGCTTCGTCGATAACTACGCGCTAAGAGGACTTTCACCCCAGATATATGACATGCCCGTCATACTTAAAAAGAGGGGGACAGCCTCGCTGTCCCCCCTCTCAATCCGATTTATCCAAGTCCCTGTTGTTTTTCCTTCTTCCTGATATTTAGAAATACCTTTGTTTCAGCTGCTACAACACCTGAGAGACCGATGAGACCAATCAAGTTCGGTACCGCCATAAGACCGTTGAATATATCCCCAAGATTCCAAACAGTCTCAAGTGACATAGTCGCACCAGGGATAATTGCAAGAACAAATATTATTCTGTATAAGAATGTAAGGTTATCACCGAAGAGGTAAGTGAAACACTTTTCCCCGAAATATCCCCAGCCGAGAATTGTTGAGAATATAAAAGTAAGCAGTGTCACTGCAATGATAACATCACCGATACCGCCAGGCAGTAACATTTCAAATGACTGTGCTGTAAGTGCGGCACCTTCTGTACCCGACGTGTACATTCCAGCCATTGTCAAAGAGACCCCTGTAATTGAACATACGACAATAGTATCGATAAAAACCTGTGTCATGGAAATGAGTGCCTGTCTGGCAGGTACATCCGTCCTCGCAGCCGCTGCTGCGATACCGCCTGTACCAAGACCGGCTTCATTGGAGAACAGCCCGCGGGCGACACCCATACGGATTACTGTTCCCAGTGCACCCCCTGCTACAGCGTTACCAGTAAACGCATCACTGAAAATCAAACCGAACGCTGCCGGCACATCTGCAAAATTGAAAATAAGCACAGCAACGCCTGTAACCAGATAAATCACAACCATTACCGGTACGAGCACACCCGCTGTCCTGCCGATACTCTTGACCCCGCCAAGCAGTACAAGTCCTACCAGTATTGTAAATATTAAACCTGTAACCCACAGTGGGATATTAAATACATCCATTGCAACATCTGAGGCCGCATTTGCCTGAATCATATTCCCTATGCCGAATATCGCAGCAAACACTGCAAAGATAGCGAAAAGAACACCGAGCCATTTTTGTCCAAGCCCATGTTCCAGATAATACATCGGGCCCCCGGACATCTCACCTTTTGCGTTGAGCCGACGGTATTTCACCCCTAAAATTCCTTCAGAATATTTAGTAGCCATACCAACAAGCGCAGTGATCCACATCCAGAATACTGCACCCGGCCCGCCAAGTACTACTGCGGTCGCAACACCGACCACATTGCCGGTACCTACAGTTGCTGCAAGCGCTGTCATTAAAGCTTGAAAATGTGAAATATCCCCTTTACTTTTTTCATCTGATTTACTGAACGCCATCTTCAATGCATGCGGCAGCATCCTGAATGAGAAAAATGCAATTCGAATTGTCAGGAATACACCTGTGCCCACTAAAAAGATAATTAACGGCAGACCCCAGACGAAGGTGCTGACATCCGCTGCAAAATCTGCAAACCATTGACCCATTTAATTTCCCCCTTAATATGTAACATATAAATAAACTTATAAGAGTTTTCAGAAAATGTCAATAAAGGGGGTGAAATAAATGAATCAAAATTGCTCAGTCATTGTTTCACTATATATCAAAATCACTTTTTCTTATGCGGTAATTTCTGAAGACGCGGCTGCCGATTAAACCGACGATAAATGAAATGCCTGCACATATCAGACCATATAAAATCACCCGGGCTGCCGGATTATAACCAAACATGACCAGGAAACCTGCAGTTGGCGTTGCTGTCCCCGGCGCACCATTAATCAGTCCTGAAAAAGCAATCACCATACCGCACAAACCGCCGCCAATAAAATTGGTTGCATAGATAGGCACCGGATTTGCAGAGATCAGGTCCGCTTTAGATAACGGTTCTATCGCCACTGAAATGACTGACCTTATATCGCCGATATTCAATTTATGAAACAGCGTACTGTTTAAAAATGCGGATCCAAAAGCAGCCATACCACCCACTGCCATAGGGATTCCTGTCAATCCAAGCAATGCCGTCAATGCCATGGAACTCAGCGGAGAAGTACCGACTACTGTAATGATACCGCCAAGCAGCAGTCCCATAATCAACGGACTCGCTTCTGTAGCAACTTCTATAATTGAACCGATCCTGAGCAGTGAACCGTCTACCAGGGGTGTGATCAGCATGCCAATCAATCTGGCCAGCGGAACAATCGCAACGACCACTACTATGAAATCAAGTCCATGGGGGATCTTTTCCTCAAGGGCCTTGACGACAAAGGAAATCAGATAGGCGGCAATGAATGCCGGAATCAGTCCGATACCGCCGAACGATACCGCTATAATCGCTGAATTTAAAGGGTTCATACCCATTGTTAAAGCAACCAGGAACGCCGCAATAACGCCGCTTAATAAACCTGCCTGCGTGCCGGCTTCCTGAAAGAAGGGGAGACCGAAAATATCCCCGATCACAAAGGTTTGTAACGCCTCGACTAAAAATGTGGCAATGGCTGCACTTGCCAGCGCTCCCATCACCTGACCCCCGTTAGGGGCATAATGTGTAAACACAGTAAAAAATACCAGTATAAGCACTAACAATGAAATACCTGTTATCTGTTCCATTCTTTCTTTCTCCTATCACACTAATTGTCAGCACTTATCATTTATAAATACCATTGTTCATCATCCATCAAATAATCTGCTGCAGCGCCACCGACCGCCTGGGCTGCAATCAGCAAAGATTTTTCATTAATGTCAAACTTGGAATGATGGTGCGGATATACCTCACCTTCAGGCGAGGCATCGATACAGATAAAGACAGAGGACCGTTATTTCGAATAATATGCAAAGTCTTCAGACGGCGGCTGAAGTGCGCAACGCTCCATGCCTTTAACAGAAGAAAAGTTCCCTATTCTAATAGCATCTGCAAATTTTCAATTGACATAGAACAGCTCCAGACAAGCTTAGAATAATAGAATTATCATATCAAAATGCCCATGTGAAATGCAATTATAACTCTAAAAATGCACTGGAAAGTGAAATTTTATATTAAAAAGCCAGAAGAATTCCGGCTTAGTCTTCAAAGTATTTTAGTCTTCCACTTCAAACGCCGATTCAAGGTGACCCTCTTCTTCCAGATCAGAGAGGAAATCATAGACTTCCTGGGAAGTCATTGCCTCCTGAACCGCCCGCATGGCCTCTGAATCCTGATTATCTTCGCGCGCAACCAGCGAGATTGCAAATGTATTTTCTACATCTTCCTCCAGGAAGACTGCGTCATCTGGGGTAAGGCCAATACTCGCGATATAGGTGGGAAGATTAAAAACCAGTTCAATACCGTCTTCATATGCACCCGTCAGATTCAGAAGATCAATGTGAGTGAATTCAAAGTTATATGGATTTTCCTGAATGTCATCGACTGTCGCAAAATAGCCAGCTTCGGGGTCAAGTGTAATCAGATCATGCTGTTCCAGAGTCAACAATGCACGCGCTTCATTTGAAGAATCGGAAGGAATGGCAACTTCTGCACCGTCTTCGATATCTTCGATCGAATCATAAACCGGGGAATAAAATCCGACGATTGCATCGTAAATCGGCTGCATGGCAACCAGATTACCATCACGCTCTTCATTGAATTTTTCCATGAAAGGCTCATGCTGCGCGAAATTGGCATCTACTTCTTCGTTTAGCAGCGCTTCGTTATACTGTATATTGTCGGAAACCTCGACAAGTTCAATTTCATATGGCTCCTCGATATTATCCGCGGCAATTTCCACCACATCTGTCATGGGTTCCAGGTGTGAGGCGATTTGTATCACCTGTTCCCCCTCAGAACCTTCTGCATTCTCTGCAGTCTCTTCCTCACTGTCGTCATTAGTGCTACAACCCGCCAGCATTAATGCCAGACCACTAAAAAACAAAACTTTTTTCCACATAAATATTTTCTCCTCTGTATATAAAATTAGCGCTTATCCAACTTTGCAGCGAGCTTGAGCCCAAGCCACTGGATGAAAATGACAAATATGATGATAACTATTACAGAAGTGTACATGATATCTGTTTCATATCTTTGGTAACCGTACCGGATAGCAAAATCACCGATACCGCCGCCGCCAACAACTCCCATTATTGTCGAATAGGAGATGAAACTGACAAAAGCTGTTGTAAAGCCGATGATCAGCGAACTTCTTGCCTCGACGTATAAGAATTTCCAAACCAGCTGCGGCGTTGTCACACCCATTGATCTTGCGGTTTCCAGAACACCTTTCGGGACATCATGCAGAGACTGTTCGACAAACCTTGCGTACAGAGCGATTGCGATCACCATCATCGGAAATGATGCCGCTACCGGGTCGCCTGTGGCACGTCCGTAAAAATACCGGATCAGCGGCTGCATAACAACAACGAGCAGCAGGAATGGGAATGAACGGACAATGTTGACAAAAATATTTGCAATCTGATATAGAAATTTATTTTCAAGCGGGTTACCTTTTGAAGCTAAAAACAATATTGTGCCTAAGGGCAAACCCAGAGAAATGGCGGCAACCATTGCAAACATCATCATGATACCCGTCTCGTACAGGCTTTCCAGTAAAGCCGGCGTATACTCAACCACCCGTTGTATGTACCCAGTCAAGGTCTCAGCCATTTTTTAACACTGCCAAAATCCGATCATAATAAGATTGTTCACTGTTCATCCGGGTGGGTTGCTCAACATCTATGATATCTATCAACTTCCCTTTTTCAAGTACTGCCGCACGGTCACATAATTGTTTTATGACATTCAATTCATGCGTCACAATAATAACTGTCATACCAAATTCCATCTGTGCACGCCTCAGCACATCTGTAATTTCCTCTGTTGTTTTCTCATCCAATGCAGACGTCGGCTCATCACAGAGCAGTATCTCCGGGCGCGTGACCAATGCTCTGGCAATGCCCACACGTTGTTTCTGGCCGCCGGACAATTCAGCAGGAAAACTGCTGCGTTTATCATCCAGACCGACAAATTTTATCACTTCATCTAAGGGCAGCGGATGGTTGTATCTGTGAAGTTCCAAAGGGACTTTAATATTATCTTCCACAGTCTTATTGCTGAGCAGATTAAACTGCTGAAATATCATCCCGATATTTTTCTGATGTGTCCTCAGCCGCCTGCCCCCCAAAGTTGCAACATCTATATCGTCGACAACGATCTGGCCTGCATCAGGTTTTTCAAGTGCATTGATAAATCGCATTAAAGTAGATTTGCCCGCGCCACTCTCGCCTATTATACCAAATATCTCCTCACTCTTGACCGAGAGGCTCACATTATCTACCGCTTTAAAATCACCGTCCTTATCAACAAATGATTTTGTTACATTATTAAACGCTATCAATTCCTCTCCTCCTCACCTTTCCCAATAAATATAATGATAACATAACGATTAAGCTGTTTATCAAAGCTTTTCAATCGTTTGGCCTGGAAAATCAATAAGCACTCCGCTTCAATGGATTTAGGAGCGGAGTGCTTATTTAATCGTCATCATAATCATCGTCGTCATCATAATCGTCGAATTCTATATAATGATTATTTTGATACTGTGTATTATATTCCCGGAGCTGCTGGGCAAATGCTTCGAAGTCTGCCACTTCATCGAACTCTTTTTCAAACCAGAGCAGTTTAGTCACTTCCCCATTTTGGGCGTTGATTGTAACCAATGCACCTTCGTCATCGTCGACGCCCTGGATTACCTGGTAGGCGCCGGGATGGCTGTTTTCATTCAAGGATGAATAGATATACCAGCCGCCGACTTCCCGTGCAGCAATATCCCGGGCTTCTGCATCTGAAATCATTGTTTCTTCTTCCGCTTCAGCGGCTTCTTCAGAAGTTTCATTTTCCGCATTCTGTTCTCCGGATATTTCGTCAGAGGACTCTTCGGACGGTTCTCCAGCAGTTCCCTCCGTATTCGCTTCTTCCGGCTGCTCTGTCTCCTCAGACTGTATATCCTCAACAGTACTGTCGTCTCTGTCGATTTTGATCTGATAACTGTGTGTATCATCATTGACGGTTACGATATAGAATGCTTCATCTTCAGTCTTCGAAATATCTTCAATCTCTCCCGAGTACCGGTCACTGACCATTGCCTCCGCCTCCTGTTCACCGATGTAATCCCCGTTTGACTGACTGAAAAGCAGGATGCCGGCACCCAAACCTGCAATGACAACAAGAACAGCAATCCATAACTTATTCATATTCCTCATTACTGTTCACCTTTTCAATAATAAGTTTAAATGCAGTGCCCACATTTTCCTCGCTGTCGACCCTTATTTCTATACCGTTCATATTCGCAAGCTCCCTGGCGATTGACAGACCCAGTCCTGATCCGCCTGTTTTCCTGTCTCTGACTTTGTCGACTCTGTAAAAGCGGGTAAATATTTGATCCAAGTCCTCTTCAGGTATCCCGAGACCTCTGTCCTGCACCGTTATTTCAACGTTATTTCCCTTGCCTCGGATATCAATGGAAATCTTCTCTGAGCTGTATTTATAGGCGTTATCTATGAAGATTTTAATCAACTGATCGAAAGTATCCCTGTCAACGAACCCGAGTACGTTTTCATCATCTGCAACGACTTCAATTTCCCTCTCATATACTGATTCCAACCGTCTGGCAACATCGCTGATCAACTTGTACATTCTGATCGGCTCCTGATTGAATGATTCATCTTCACGGTTGACCCTGGCAAACGTCAGCAGCTGTTCAGTCAAGTATTTCATCCGTTCCGCTTCACTGCTGATAGCATTAATACTTTCATCGAGGACATCTTCTCTCGTTTTACCGAAACGGTTCAGCATCCGGCTGTAGGAACCGATGACAGTAATCGGGGTCTTCAGTTCATGCGACGCATTCATGATAAATGCCTGCTGGTTTTCATCATGTCTTCTTAAATCTTCCATCATGTCATTAAATGATTCAGAGAGTTCTTTTAGTTCCCTGGTATCATTTTCATTGGTTTCAATCATCGTGTAATTGCTTGTATCTTCAGTTTTTTTCATCTTGTCAATAAGCGTGTTTATCGGTTTTATAATATTATCGGTAATCACACGGTTCATCAGGAAAACGACAACCAGAATGATAATGGTGGAAACAATTAATATCCAGCGCAGAATATCGAATGTTTCATACAGAAAGTATACGTTCTCATAAATTTGAAGTGAATGAACTTCTCCATTTTCCCAGATGATCGGCATTGACGCCATGACAAAGTGTTCCCCCGCATGTTCCACTGACTGTGTGTATTGAGAAGTGCTGTAAGGCTGGCTCATATCTGCATATTCAGTTTCTGTTGCAATACGGACAATCGGGTTGTTTTGTTCATCCACAACGGTGATAAAGCCATCTGACAAAAGATAGGCCTGGAGGACGGCCTCGCTGTCAATGTTGTTGGCATTGGCATTTTGAATTTCCTGTGTAATGTTGATACCGCGGTTTTCCAACTGGCCCATCTCTGCATTCAAAGAAAAATTCTTGTAAGAGAAATAGACAAAAGTATTGATCAATATAACAACGATAACCGTCATTACAGTGATATACAGTTGTATCTTCGTTCCGAGTTTCATCGCGTCAATCCTTTACTATATAGCCAATACCTCTAACGCTCGAGATAATAGAGGGCTTTTCCCTGTCCACTTTCTTCCGGATATATCTAATATAGACATCCACGGTATTGGTATCCCCATAGTAGTCAAACCCCCATACAGCTTCAATGATCTGTTCACGTGACAATGCCTGGTTCTTATGTTCAATGAGGTAATACAGCAGATCGTATTCCTTCTGGGTCAGAAAAATCAATTCGTCATCGATATATACTTCACGCGCCATGGGAACGATTCTAATATGACGGCATTCAATTTCTACAGCAGTGTCCGTCTCAGACAACGTCTTCTGTTTTAATTGCGTACGGATGCGTGCAAGCAGCTCTTCAATTTCAAACGGCTTCGTCATGTAATCACTGGCACCTGAATCCAGCCCGCTGACCTTATCCATAACGGCATCTCTGGCTGTCAGCATGATCACCCTTGTATTTGCATCTTTCTGCCTGATTCGCCGCAGCACTTCAAGCCCGTTCAGCTCGGGAATCATAACGTCCAACAAGATTAGGTCAAATGAAGAGCTTTCATATTTCTCAAGCGCTGTTTTACCTGTGTAGGCAATTTCAACTTCATATTCTTCATATTCCAATTCCAATTGGATCACCCGTGCGATTTTCTCATCATCTTCAACAATTAATATTCTCTCCATATGAACCCCCAGCATCAATCAAACGAAGTTTCTTATTACATCAATTATAGCATGGAAGCGCATCAATAATTAACTCGATATTTATAAATATAATTAAAAGTCCGGATCCTCTGATCTGAACCCGGACTTTACTAAGGATGAAGCGCTGATTAGTCCTCCTGTTCAACCTCAAGAACCTCTCCGTCAGCTGCCTTGACTTCTACTTCGTACTCGGTACCGTCAGCATCCAGTTCTATTTCAAACTTTCCGTCGTCCTTTTCCCAATCGTCAACTTTACCGCCGCCCACTTCATTTTGAGCAATTTCAATCGCTTCCTCTGAACTTACCGCACTCTTACTGTTGGACTTTTGATCACTTTGATTTTTCTGCTCTTGTTCGGAAGCATTTTCTTCAGTCTGTTCATCTCTGTCGTTGTCACCATCATAATCTTCTTCTATAATTGAAAGATCTTCTGCGTTAATATCCACTTCGTATTCGTCACTGCCATTGTGCATTTCGATTTCGTAGTAAAGAACGCCGTCATCTTCATCCAGTTCCACTTCCTCTACATCTCCGTCGAAGTTTTCCTTAGCTGCTGCTGCCGCTTCTTCTTTCTTGTGGATATCACTGTTTCCTTGTGCTGTCTTCTTTTCCGCTTCGTCATCCCTGTTATCATTATCATCATCTTTGTCGAAATCTTCCTCTAAAATTGTCAGATCATGGGCATTAACATCCACTTCATATTCGTCACTGCCATTATTGATTTCAATCTCATAATGATAGAGCCCGTCATCTTCATCCAGCTGTACTTCCTCAACTTCGCCTGCAAAATTCGAGATGGCAAGATCAACGGCTTCCTGTGCTGTGTGAAGATTATCGTTCGCTTCCTCTGCGGCCGCTACTTCAGCTTTGCCTTCATTGCTTTCCCCCTGCCATTTTAAATTTGTCTCCGCATTGACGCTTGAGCATGCTCCCAATACCAGCGCTGACGCCAAAGTGCCGATAAACAAAGAATTTTTCTTAAATGCCATTTACAACGCCCTCCTTTTATTTGGTACTTTTAGTTTAACCGCTGCCAGCTAAAGGAGAGTTAATGAAAAATTAAAAAACGATTAAAGAACATTATCATTCTTTAACCGTTCATTATAAACTGTTCAAATCAGATCAAGACGATCCTTATAACATTTCCTGCAGACGGGCACATACTCTTCGTCCCCGATCTGTATGGTTTCTCCGACGTTCACCGGCTGGCCATCCATCATACGCAGGTTTAACGTTGCTTTCTTATTGCAGTACTGGCAGATCGTTTTCAGCTCATCAATCGCATCGGATAACTCCAGCAAAGTTTTACTGCCTTCAAACAATTCATTCCTGAAATCAGTCTTCAAGCCGAAACAAATCACCGGAATATCCAAATAGTCCGCAATATCACTCAAACGATGTACTTCCGTCTTCGATAAAAACTGCGCTTCATCCACAACCACTGCATGAACACGAGTCACCTCATGAATTGTTTCTACTTCTTCGTAGACACCTTCGTGCATATATTCGCATAAAAGTTCCAGTCCAATGCGGGATTTAATCTTTTTATAGCCGCTTCTGGAATCCACCGGTGTTGAGTACGCCAGGCACTTTTTCCCCTGCGTAGTATACTGATGGTGGGTCGTAATGATCTGATTGCTCTTATTGCTCTGCATTGTGCCGTATCGATAATAAAGTTTTGCCATCCCAAAAATGTCTCCCTCAGTATATGTCTCTATATACCACCGTATAATTTTAAAGGCTTGAACCCCCGCAGAACATGATAACACAAAAGTGACGGAGCTTTTATCGAAGCGGCTGGTCATGCATGTCTGTCAAACGGGACAATCTGATAAAAACAGCTGAACTGCTCTTCTATGAATACGGTTTTCGCGGCATCGGTCTGGCACCCAATATAGTGATTGATAAAGAAATAAAAAACAATTGTATGCAGAAGTGATTAAAGGACCATGATTATGGATAAAGTACAGTATTACTTATTAAAGGAGAATCATTGATGCGGGAATATACGAAACAATTTATAAACGGGGAATGGAGAGACAGCGCAAGCGGTGAAGCCATTGATGTTGTAAACCCTGCGACCGGAGAGGTCTTCGGCAAGGTAGCCAGAGGCAACAGTGAAGATGTCGACAAAGCTGTCGAAGCAGCACACAACGTATATGTTGAATTTCGGAACTCATCTGTAGAAGAGCGCCGCGCCATGCTGGACAGAATCGCTAAAGAATACGAGAACCGTAAAGATGATCTGATTGAAGCGATTACAGATGAACTCGGTTCTCCGATAGAAAAATCTGAAAAAATTCATTATCAAATGGGACTGAACCATTTTGCTGCTGCACGTGATGCTCTCGAAAATTTTGAATTTGAAGAGCAGCGCGGCGACGACCTCGTGGTCAAAGAAGCCATGGGCGTTGCCGGATTGATTACTCCATGGAATTTTCCGACGAACCAGACATCACTGAAATTGTCAGCTGCTTTTGCAGCAGGCAGTCCAGTTGTCTTAAAACCTTCAGAGGAAACCCCTTTTGCTGCTGTGATTTTAGCTGAAATTTTTGAAGCGGCAGATGTACCAAAAGGTGTATTTAATCTCGTCAATGGAGATGGCGACGGTGTCGGCACCCCGCTCAGCGAGCATTCAAAAGTACGTATGATGTCTTTTACAGGTTCAGGCAGAACGGGTTCAAAAATCATGCAGAAGGCCAGCGTAGATTTCAAGAAAGTCTCCCTTGAACTGGGTGGAAAATCCCCGCTGATTATACTGAATGATGCAGATGTGGATCAGGCTGCATATACTGCCGTACAAAAAGTCGTCAATAATAGCGGCCAGGTATGTACAGCAGGTACCCGTACCTTAATCCCTGAGTCGATGAAAGATGAATTTCTGGACAAAGTAAAAGCACAGATGGACTTGATCAAGGTCGGAAATCCAAGAGCAGAAGGTGTCAAAATGGGTCCGCTGATCAGCCAGAAGCAGTATGACACCGTACAATCCTATATCAACAAAGGCGTTGAAGAAGGCGCGAACCTTTACTACGGCGGTCCTGAACGCCCCGACGGACTGGATAAAGGGTTCTTTGTCAAACCGACAGTATTTACAGACGTTGACAACCAGATGGATATTGCCCAGGAGGAGATCTTTGGTCCAGTAATGTCTGTCATCACATATAAGAATCTGGATGAAGCAATTGAGATTGCTAATGAAACTAAATATGGACTGGCCGGATATGTCTTCGGTGAAGATCAGGAAACACTAAAAAAAGTAGCCCGTTCCATTGAAGCAGGAACAGTTGAAATCAACGGCGCACCCGGATCGCCGAATCTGCCATTCGGCGGCTACAAACAATCAGGCATCGGCCGTGAATGGGGTGATTTCGGCATTGAAGAATTCCTCGAAGTCAAATCGATAAAAGGGTATTTCGCATGATATACAGCCGGTTCCAATCTGTGTGAGGATTGGAACCGGCTGTATACATCAAATATTTCTGGAGGAAAAACTATGAAAAAATTAATCAAGCAAAAAGAATCTTTCCTGAATGACATGCTCGATGGTCTGAAATACAGAGACACGCAGATAGAAATCATTGAAGAGACGGTCGCAGTCAGAAAAAACAAGAGAGACAAAGGTGTAGCAATAGTATCCGGCGGCGGCAGCGGCCATGAACCTGCACATGCGGGCTATGTAGCTCATGGTATGCTCGATGCAGCAGTCTGCGGTGAAGTCTTCACTTCCCCAACCCCGGATAAGGTACTGGCAGCAATTAAAGCCACAGACTGCGGCGAGGGGGTGTTACTCGTCATAAAAAACTACGCCGGGGATGTGATGAATTTTGAAATGGCTCAGGAGATGGCAGAAGCAGAAGGACATCGGACAGCTTCAGTCATTGTGAGGGATGACATTTCAATCGATAATGAGGAACAGCGCCGCGGCGTAGCCGGAACGATACTCGTTCATAAATTTGCCGGCTACCTGTCGGAACAGGGGCTCTCCCTTGAACAGATCAGGGAAAGGACAGAAGAGATGATGACTGGCCTTTATTCCATAGGAATGGCGGTACAGCCCTGTCTTGTGCCGACCACCGGTGCATATGGTTTCGATCTGGCAGAAGACGAGATGGAAATAGGTATTGGCATTCATGGTGAAAAAGGTATCTACAGAGAAAAGATTGAAACGGCAGACAGCATAGTCAATCGCCTGCAGGATGAGATATTCAAACATACAGACAGCAGCCATCTGATTGTTATGGTCAACGGTATGGGTGCAACGCCTGACAGTGAACTTAACATTGTCACCAAGTATGTAATGGAAGGGTTGGAGTCAAAGGGAAAATCCGTATCCAGACTGCTTGTCGGCAACTATATGACATCACTGGATATGCAGGGCTTCTCACTCACTGTCGTTGAACACGATGATTATCTTGCTCAAGCGTTGAATGCACCAACAGAATCGAAACATTTCTAATGAAAGAAGGAAATATTATGAATGCTGAACAGCTCCTCACACAGCTCAATGGATTAAAAGCAGTATTTGAGGAAAAGGAAGATGAATTGACCCAGCTGGATCGTGAAATTGGAGACGGAGACCACGGTGTCAATATGAAACGGGGATTCAACGCAGTCGCGGAGAAAGTGTCTGACGGTTCTGCACAGGATATTTTGAAGCAGACCGGGATGACGCTGATGAATTCGATCGGGGGCGCCAGCGGCCCATTATACGGCTTCAGCTTCGTCAAAATGAGTGAAGTCGCAAAAGATGAAATCGACAATGATAATCTGATGGAAATGCTGGAAGTCTTCAGTAAAACGGTGGGCGATAAAGGCCAAGTGGAAGCCGGGGAGAAGACAATGTATGACGTTATTGTAAAATCCGCCAATGTTTTACGTGAAACAGGCGGGTTACGACTGAAAGATTTACAGCGTCTCGCTGATGAAACTGAAGACATGATTGCCACAAAAGGGCGTGCCGCATACTTTAAGGAAGATTCAAAAGGAACCGTGGATCCCGGCGCACAAAGTGCCGTTTATATCATTCATGCACTGGGAGAAGGTGCCGGCAATGACTGAAATACTGATTATTAGTCACAGCAGCCATATTGCGGAAGGTACAAAAGCACTTGTAGAACAAATGGCAAAAGATGTGACAATACGCGCTTCAGGCGGTGTGGATGGCAGCATTGGTACAAACAGCGCACAGATTTCCTCAATGTTGAATGATGTAGAGGAAGATACAATCTGCTTCTATGATATCGGCTCCAGCCTGATGAACCTGGAAATGGCAGTTGAAATGTATGATGGGGGCCATAATATCCATGTTTCAGGCGCCCCCTTAGTCGAGGGGAGTTTCTTAGCAGGTGTAGAGATTAGCGTCGGCACAGATACTGAATCTATTATGGAGAAACTTTCTGAAATGCAAAAATAGAATATCACTGTATTTCAGTTCAATAATTTGAACTTTATTTAAATCTAAACTATTATATTCTAGGATATAATAATATGGTATGTGAAGGAGAAATAAAATGATTCATTATCTGTTAAATGCATTCATAGGCAAAACCATGTTTGATGGCGGCATCTCGAAAGTTCAAAATAAAGGCCAGATGGGCGAAGAATTTGAACAGGAATTCAATGTTGATGATAACCAGATGAAAGTTGCCGGATACTTGGAAACAGCCGGTGCCATCTTTATGCTCATATCTTTCCTCGGCAAAACATTCACCCGGATAGGGGCAGTGTTTCTGAATGTCATTCTGGGAGTTGCAATCTTTAAACACCTCAGAGCAGGGCATGGTTACGAAGGCAGCAAAAATGCACTTAAATTTTTCGGATTGAACACGTTAAGCTTCATTGAGACATTCCGTACAAACAATAAGTAGTTTTACAAAAAGCCACGAATTCAAAGATGAATTCGCGGCTTTTTTTCTGATGGCATAAAAAAGATGGCCTCTGAAACAGAGACCATCCGTGATAACCTATTTTCTTTCTCCAGAAGTTATTCAAACTTGACGCTAAAGGGGCTGTTTTTCGATTAGCATCCTCATAAGAGTATATCCTAGTGTCCTTCGTGCCCGTCATGTTCTGTATCCTGCTGTTCTTCTTCACCCGGAGCACTTCCTCCTTCATGGTCGCCGCCCCCGTGATCATGTGTAAAACCAAATGACATGGTGAACAATGAGCCGGCAATGACGATTGATGCAATCACAGCGGAGTGAATTATCATATTCCATGGAGCGTTCGTCGCACCGCTTTCTGTGATATGCATGAACATGAACAGCTGTATGCCTGCCTGTATGACCGCAAGTACCATGATTGCAATGATAATCCACATGGTCGGCAGCCCGGAAGACAATGCTGTCCAGGCAGCAACAATGGTCAATATGATCGACAAAGCAAATCCGACGATATGATTAATTGGATAGTTTTTATTATTTTTCGCCATTTAGACCACCATCCCTATCAGATATACACCCGTGAATATAAAGATCCAAACAACATCAAGGAAGTGCCAGTATAAACCTAAGATAAATACCTTTCTGTTTGTTACTGCGGTAAGACCCCTCTGTTTCAGCTGTATAAGGATGGCTATCATCCATCCGATACCGAGAGTAACGTGGACACCATGTGTGCCTGTCAATATGAAAAACCCTGACCAATATGCGCTCGACTGCAGTGTTGCTCCTTCGCTTGCATAATGAACGAATTCATAAATCTCAAATCCTAAAAATGTAAGACCCAGAGCAAGCGTGATGAAAAGAAAGATCATTAATCCTTTCAAGGAACCTTCACGCATGCTGTGAATTGCCAGCCCGCAAGTGAAACTGCTGGTTAAAAGTATGAATGTCATGGTAAGTGCGATTCCGGGCTGGAATAATTCCATCGCTTCCGGGGAATCCGCGGTACGTCCAAACAATACTGCATATGTGGCAAACAAAGTTGCAAACAGTGCAACCTCAGCAGCTACAAATATCCAGAAACCAACGATGCTCATCTGACCCTGCTCTGTACTGTACTCCAAAGGCAAAGTGTTATTGTTATTCTCTGTCATCGTCAAGCCCCCTCGCCCTGCGTTCATTTTCTCTCAGTTCATCTACCTCAATATGGTAGCCTTCATCGTAATCAAACGAACGGATGAACATCATCACGATGGTTGCGATCAATCCGATGACTGCCAGTGTAATCCATTCAAAGACTAACGCGAAACTTGCAAAGAAGAGGATCGCCATCATGATGAAGGGCTGTCCCGTATAGCTTGGCATATGAATTGATTCCAGCTTCTTCTCATCGAAGGTCGTTTCTCCATCTTCTTTCATGTCGATCAATGTATCGTGAGTTCTCACGTTTTCAGGTAATGTCGCAAAATTGTATTTAGGCACCGGTGTCGGCGTTGCCCATTCCAATGTACGGCCGTATTGCCAGTCATCACCCGGCAGATCTCTGGTGCTGTACCTGAAGCTGTAGATGACGCCGAATACGAAAACCATGAATCCAAGGCCCATAGTAAATGCACCGACTGTAGAGATAAAGTTCAATGTGAACCACTCGGGTCCAACTGTGAACACTCTCCTTGCCATGCCATCCAGGCCGAGGAAATACTGCGGGAAGAAACATACATGGAATCCGATGAGGAATAACCAGAACGCCCATTTTCCAATTTTTTCATTAAGCTTGTGCCCAAACAATTTTGGATACCAGAATACAAGTCCTGCAAAGCTGGCAAACACTGTTCCTGGAATCAGCACATAATGGAAGTGTGATACAAGGAAGTATGTGTTGTGGTACTGGTAATCGGCTGCAGCCATACCAAGCATGACTCCGGTAACGCCACCGATTGTAAAACTTGGTATAAAGGCGAGCGACCAAAGCATTGGCACCGGGAATATTATTTTAGACTTATACAAGGTCGCCAGCCAGTTGAATATCTTCACTCCGGTTGGAACCGCAATTGCCATTGTCGTGATGGAAAAGATTGAATTGACGAAGGCGCCTGCACCCATTGTGAAAAAGTGGTGTACCCATACAACGAAACTGAGTCCAGCAATAAGTATAATTGCCCAAACCATCGTTTTGTATCCAAATAATTGTTTCCTGGCAAATGTTGCAATGATTTCAGAGAAAATCCCGAATGCAGGCAATATTACGATATAAACCTCAGGGTGTCCCCACAACCAGAATAAGTTTGCCCACATCATCGGCAGCCCCTCACCAGCAAGGGTGAAGAAGTGTGACCCGAAAATTCTGTCGACGGTCATCAATGCGAGCGCCACTGTCAAAATCGGGAAAGCAAATACGATAATGAATGATGTAATAAGCGTGGACCATGAGAATATCGGCATTTTGAACAGTGTTATACCCGGTGCCCTCATCCTCAATATTGTCACCATCAGATTGATACCTGTGGCAAGCGTACCAATCCCTGATAGCTGCAGCCCCAGCAGGTAGAAGTTGATGCCGGGTCCAGGATTCAATACCGCCCCAGCCTGAGGCGCGTAGTTTGTCCATCCAGTGTCCGGTGCACCACCGATGACAAATGAGATATTAAACAGCATCGCTCCGAAGAAAAGTGACCAGAAACTGAGCGCGTTGACATAAGGAAAAGCGAAGTCCCTCGCACCGATCTGCAACGGTACGACGACGTTCATCAAACCGATCAGAAACGGCATTGCCACGAAGAAGATCATAATTGTGCCATGTGTTGTAAATACTTCATTATAGTGTTGGGAATTCAAGAAATTCATGTCTGGAAATGCAAGCTGCAGACGCATCATGAGAGCGTCGACACCAGCACGGAATATCATCGCCAGCGCCACTAGAATGTACATGACACCTATTTTTTTGTGGTCAACTGTAGTTAACCATTCCTGCCAGAGCCATTTCCACTTTTTAAAGTAGGTTAACAGAAAGACTATTGCTGCAGAGACTACGGCAATAGCAACCATTCCGGCATATATCAATGGTTCCCCGGTAACAAAAAATTCATCCAATTGCATTACTCACTACCTTCTTTCTGCTCTTCATTAATTTCATCCGGTGCAAAACCAGGCTCGTTTTCCAAATGAATTTCTTCACCGTATTTCTCAGCATGCCGTTCAACGGCATAATCCCTGCCATCATTTGAGCCATGGTCTACAAAGTCCAGATGTGTGCCGGAATATGCCATCTCATCAGTCAGGCCAGGGGCAATAATTTCATCATATTCACTCTGTGTGAGTTCCGGTGCTTCATTCTGCACATTTTCTGCCCATTCATTAAATTCATCTTCGCTCTGTGTATGGACATTGAATGTCTGAGCGGCAAATCCTTCACCCGTGAAGTTTGCATTTCTGCCTTTATAGACGCCTTCTTCATCTGCCTGGAGATAGAGTGTATTTTCCATGCCTGCCATGGCATATTTCTGACCGCCAAGCTGCGGCACCCAGAAAGAGGCCATGGCTTCGGTGGAAGACAGCCTGAATTCGACTGCCCGATCGGTAGGAATATGTAGATAGTTCACCGTTTCAATATCCTGTTCAGGATAGCTGAATATCCATTTCCAATCGGCAGCAGTTGCATAAACAACAATCGGCTCCTTATCGTTGCTGGATTCCGGCGGTTCTTCCAATGCAAATATTGTATTTATTGTTGGAATTGACAATGCGATAACAATCAATACCGGGATAGTAATCCAGATCGTTTCAATCAATGCATTTCCATGCTGCTCCGGTTTATAGTCTGACTCTTTCCTGTTGGGGTTATTTGCACGATATTTAAATACCACAACGGCGAAAATTGTGTAGACAACCACAATGATGCCGAGCATGAAAATCACTGCATATAATATTAAATTCTTTTGGCTTTCACCCACCGGTCCGATGGGGTCAAGGACTGCTATTTGTTCACAGCCTGCCAAAAAAGATGTAAAAACAAAAAGAGCTAGAGTGAACCATTTTTTATGCAATGAAACTTTTTTTCCTTTCATTCCAATCACTCCAATTATTAAATATAAATAAGTTTATGATACTTTCACTAATACACTTTATCAGTGTTGAGAGGCGATTTAAAACAATTACACAAAAAAGTCATATAAAAGTAACGACATTGTAATAGTTTGTGAAAAATTTAGACAAATATTTTACTTTATTTACCTGCTCATACTTTTCTTTTGAATTATTGTTCATCATACAGCTCCTTTCGGGGTTATCGGCTGGCTGCCCCAGATTATGCCAGTGATACAGATGTATATCCGAACATATAGTCATCATTCCTCTGCATACTGTTTTCAAATCATGTTCCGTTTTCTTTTTCAACTTCTCAAGGTAATATACTCATCACAGTAAAAAAACACATATGAAATCTTGTCTGCACGTGTTGCATTGTTTGATGTTATTCAGCATCAGCGCTACACTTGAGGTATCAGCAAATAAGGATGGTGGAAAAGCAATGAACAATGAACAGATCGTACTTGCCAAACGACCGGAAGGCATGCCTGACGATGACACTTTCAAATACGAAACAATAGACATCCAGGAACCGGCAAAGGGGGAAGTCACAGTTCAGTCCATATATGTGTCCGTCGATCCGTATATGAGGGGACGGATGTCAGCCGCGAAATCTTACACCGCTGCATTCGAGGTAGATAAACCGCTGGAAGGCCATATTGTGGGCAGGATTACTGAATCAAGAGCAGAGAGTTTGCAAAAAGACGATTATGTGACAGGAATCCTGCCATGGAAACGTTACAACACTATTTCTGCTGAACACTTGAATAAAATCACGTCCGGAGATCTGCCGCTTCATTTGTACTTGAGTGTCTTAGGTATGCCGGGACAAACCGCCTACCATGGGCTGCTCAAAATCGGTAAACCACAGGCGGGTGAAACTGTAGTCGTTTCAGCAGCATCCGGTGCTGTCGGGTCAATTGTCGGACAGATCGCCAAGATCAATGGCGCCCGTGTAGTGGGGATCGCCGGCGGTAAGGAAAAGACGGAGTACCTCACTTCAACACTCGGATTCGATGCGTCTGTCGATTATAAAGACCCTGATTACCCGCAGCGGCTCGAAGACGCTGTATCTGAAGGTGTCGATGTGTACTTTGAAAATGTCGGCGGCCCCATTTCAGATGAAGTATTCAAGCATCTTAATAAATTTTCAAGAATTGTTGTCTGTGGTGCCATATCCGCCTACAACAACCCTTCCGAAGATATCGGCCAGCGGATACAGCCGATACTTATCAAAACCCAGACCCTGATGCAGGCGTTTATCGTGGGCAATTATGCGGAGGACTTCGCCAATGCCGATAAACAACTCAAAGAATGGGTTAAAGATGAAAAGATTAAAACTGAAGTCTCTGTAGAAGAAGGTTTTGAAAATATTCCAAATGCCTTCAGGAACCTATTTGAAGGGACGAATTTTGGCAAACAGGTTGTGAAGGTTGCCGAAGAATGAATGTAAGCGTCTATGCTGCCATAGACGCTTTCAAATTTATGCTGCAAAAATTTTTTATCCAATTGTAATTGAAAAACCTTGTTTATAACGCCTGGCGTCACTTTTTAAAATATTGATTTGAAAGGCTTTTAAACTTATTAGCAACGCTTAAGTAACGCCGTTGAAAATGTCTGGATTCACACAATATCAGGAGGTTACATATGACTCAATGCACGCACTGCAGCACACCATGGAGCGTTAGGGATAAAATCAGGCGACTTGTGACATTCTCCCAAGGGTTGCCGTGCCCTTACTGTGGCACAATACAATATTATTCATTAAAGTCCAAAATAAGGAGCAGTTACTTCATATTTCCGATGCTGCTCTTTTTCTTCATCCCTGGATTTCTCGATACACCATGGCAGCTTCATATTCTGATTGCAGCGGTTGGATTATTTGTCACTATAGTTCTACAGATCAAGACAATTGAATTAAGCGATAAGGAAGAGTACCCGTTTTAATCGTTTACTATGAAATTATAATGCCGTTATTGGAAATCAAAAACGGCATTATAATTTATCTACTCAGCTGGATGATGCTGGACAAATACTTCAAGCGTTGTCAGTTCTGCTCCCAGGATCGGACTGTTTTCTGACGCCCCCGCTTCGGATGCCTTGGTTTCATGTGCTTTTTGTGTTGACCTGCTTGCTCTCCAGGCTTCAAAGTGTGAATGGTCTTCCCATGTCGTACATACCTGCAGTTCATCATACTCCTCGGTATTTTCTTTAACGAGTACTTCCATGAATACGAATCCTTCAAATGTATGGACTGCTTTAGGCTCTGCAAATCTTTCTTTAACTTCATCTGCTCTTCCTTTTTTAATGCGTAGTGTGTTCACTGCTTTGATCATTTTCCTGCCTCCTCGTATAAGTTTCTTCTCCCAATATACCATTTATCATTCGCTCATTTGTTACAGTTAATTGTCCGTTTACTTGATTTTTTCATTTGCAAACAACGCTTTTTTCTATGTGGAAACACTGGTATCAAAAGGATTCAAAACTGTGACATTGGGTATTTAACATTAAATAAGGTTGCCTCCAATGTGTATATTTGCTATTGTAGATCACGTTGTTTCTAACAGTCTTAATTATCTTAATTACATCAAAATCCCGTAAAGGAGAGAACTATGAAGAATTCCAATGAGAAAAAATCCATTAGAATTTCCAAAGTATTTACATTCGCAGCCATTATTGTGAGTGCTTTAGTTGTACTTGGTGCACTCTTCCCGGATCAATTTGGCAGCATTTCCGGCACCGTTTCAGCCTGGGTCACTGATTACTTCGGCTGGTATTATATGATATTAACTACAATAATCGTCTTTTTCTGTGTGTTCCTCATACTCAGCCCGATAGGCAAACTGAAACTTGGAAAGCCCACCGATGAACCTGAATTCAACACGATTTCTTGGCTGACGATGCTGTTCAGTGCCGGAATGGGTATCGGTCTGGTATTCTACGGTGCTTCGGAGCCAATGTCCCATTTTGTTGCCCCGCCAACTGCGGACCCTGAAACTGAGGCGGCCATATTGGAGTCCATGAGATCAACTTTCCTTCACTACGGCATCCACCCTTGGGCGGTTTATGGTGTAGTGGCACTGGGACTGGCCTATGCACAATTCAGAAAAGGCGAACCCGGCCTCCTCTCCAAGACATTACGGCCGGTGTTCGGTAACAGAGTCGACGGCCCCTTAGGTATTGTGATAGACGTCCTTGCCGTATTCGCCACTATTATCGGGGTCGCCGTTTCACTGGGTGTAGGTGCACTGCAGATCAACGGCGGCTTGAATTACCTGTTCGATGTCCCGAACAATACTTTCGTACAGGGCATCATCATTGCAGTTGTTACCGTACTCTTTATGATCAGTGCATGGAGCGGTCTGAGCAAAGGGATCCAATACCTGAGTAATTTGAACATGGGGCTCGCTGCCATACTATTCGCAATCCTCATTATCATCGGACCGACAATGCTGATTTTAAACATCATGACAAGTTCCACAGGATCTTACCTGCAGAACTTCTTGTTCTCCAGTTTCGATGTCGCTCCCCTGAATGAGCAGAAAAGCACATGGATGGCTGACTGGACGATCTATTACTGGGGCTGGTGGATGAGCTGGAGTCCTTTCGTCGGTATCTTTATCGCCAGAATTTCAAGGGGCCGTACTGTACGTGAATTTGTCATGGCAGTGCTGTTTGTACCTACAATTGTCAGCATTCTCTGGTTCAGCGTTTTCGGTGTCACCGGCATTGATATCGGACAGACAGTACCTGAAATATTGGGAATGGCACCTGAAACACAGCTTTTCGCCATCTTCAATGAACTCCCGCTGGGCTCAGTATTATCCATTGTAGCTATACTGCTCGTGTCATCATTCTTTATCACTTCAGCAGACTCGGCAACATTCGTCCTGGGTATACAATCGTCATTCGGTTCACTAACCCCGCCCGCCAGAACTAAGCTGTTCTGGGGAGTTGCCCTATCATCTATAGCGTTTATACTTCTGTTGGCAGGCGGAGAAACGGGACTGAATGCATTACAGTCCGCAGCAATCATTTCAGCACTGCCGTTCAGTGTGGTTGTAATACTGATGATGATTTCATTCTACCGGGCTGCCAACTATGAAAGAAAATATCTTGGATTATCCATTACACCAAACCGAAAACGTTACGAAGCTTATAAAGACCAATCCACTGAGGAACATTTAAAAGAAGTGGATGCATTCATCGAAGAAGAGGAAGATGAGACGACAGGTATCTAAGCCTATAGAAAGTCACAAACCCGGCAAAATTCGCCGGGTTTTCTTCTGAAAAATTTCGTTTATTAATGAAAACTACTTAAACCAGCTGCAGAAACAAACTAGAACATTTGGAAAAGTATTCTAATATCGGTATAAGATGGCTGTAAGCCCGTGAACCTGTTCATAATTTTTTATACGTGTTAATATATTCATGTTAATATGACAACTGATGAAGGATAGATTGAGTATGAACAACTTAAAGCACTATGGTTATGCCAGGTATGATTTAATGGAAAATCTGAATTATGAAGGTATCGAAGCGGATTATGAAGCGCTGTTAAAATATTTTGAAGATCTGCCGGCAGATGATTATGCACCGGGTCTGAACAGATACAGAAGATATTCCAGGGCGCTTGTGCTCCCGAATTCAGGCAGTATAGAATGGCTGCCCACGGTAAAGAAAGATGACAGAGAGTACTCTGCCTATTTCCAGGGAAAATTTAATCCGGAACATCCCGGAGACTATCGTGAATTTCATACCATCTCCTCTGATATCCAGGATAATAAACTGCTTCAGGAAATTATCATGGCGAATTACAGGCAAACGTTCTGGGAAAAAGAAGACATGATCATGCCGATTCATGTTGGTGTACATTTTGTAAAACTCCGGGTTGTGAACGATGATGAAAAAGCAGTATCCTCGCCAAATAATCTTCACCAGGATGGTGAACCATTCACCTTTGCACACCTGATTGAACGCAACAATGTAAAAGGAGGCACAAACACAATAGCCCTTCCCGAAGCCAAGGGGAGAGTGCCTGAAGATGTCGATCAGAACGACCTGCATGAAGTGTTTGAAATTACAAAGCCACTAGAGTCATACGGCGTTCATGATCCACAGGTGAGTCATTATGTCAGCCCTGTAGAAAAGGGCGGTGAAACAGGCACCGGCGAACGGTCTGTCATTCTCATCGACTACCAGCTGACAGTTGTGGCGGATATGGATTAATCCATAGTCTTTCAGTCATGAATATATGATTTTGCATATAGAAAGACAGGGGCTGGGACTTTTGTCCCAGCCCCGAATTTATATTTTTATAACGACTTCTCACAAAGCAGATATTTAGCTCATACAGCCACTGGTCAGAGTCACTTCTTTTATGTTCCTGATGTTCATAGAGCACCTGAAATAAAAAGTAACAGCAGGGCAGGGTCACAGCTCTTCCGTATTATGAAAGATAAAATTATTACCCAGGTCTAATTGTTCGCACTTTGAAACAGTTTTCAATCTGTTCCATGCGATCTTCTCAAATTTTTTAATCAAATAGAAAGAATTTACATATTATTTTTGAGTATATGGGTATAGATAAGTAAATGAAAACGCTGCAATAAAAATGTACGATTCTGTACCGCAGCCACCGTGTATCAAGGAAGGAAATGAAAAATATGTTCAGAAAAATCATTTTTATAATTACTATTCTCAATACACTGCTGCTCTTCATGCGCGGGACCATGATAATGGTCTCCATTTCCGGAACAATACTTGCAGCCACGACAGTAACCGGCGTTATACTGCTGATACTTGGCATCACTTCATTAATCCCTTATCCTCGTCACAGCCAAGATTTGTTTTACAGTTACTTCGTGATTATTTGGAATCTTATCATTTTAATACTTATCTTTTCCATCATTTTTGTTTCTGTGGAGAGTGCAGTCGTTTGATCTTGACTATCTTTGACCTTTATGATATCATATAATTACAAAGTCGATAGGGTATTGAAGCAACGGTTACTCCAATCATTTTACCAGGACTTTGAATATAATCATAAAAGGAGAGATATGAAATGGCTTTTGAAATGAAACCATTTAACAATAGCTTATTTGATATGAGCTCTAGTGATATGTTTAAAGATTTTGGTCGCAGATTTTTTGCTGACTTTCCTAAACAAGGTATGAAAACCGACATTAGGGAAGTAGAGGATTTCTATGTCGTCGAAGCAGAACTGCCAGGTATTGACAAAGAAAACATCAACATTGAGTTTAACAGCGGTATACTGACAATAGAGGGACAGCAATCAGTAGACAATGAGGCCAAAGATGAAAATGGCAAAGTCATCCACAGCGAAAGAAGTTATAATAACATCAAACGTCAATTTAACTTTGAACACATTGATGAAACTGGCATTTCAGCAAACTTTGATCACGGCATCTTAAACATCACACTGCCTAAAAGCAACAGTGAAACCAGTTCAAAACACATTGAAATTCAATAATTGAAGGCAAATCCCGTTTAAATCCCTGCAAGGATCTAAGCGGGATTTTTTCGTTCTACATTCAACTTCATTTTATGGTGTAATTTTTTACAAAATCTCGTATAATCAAAGTATTAAGTATAAGAGGGGGAGGACAATGGCACAATTTATAATCACACCGGAAAATGCACTGATTGACGAACTGCTGGAGATAAAATTAACAGGTTGTGTGCCTGCTCAGAACGTAATTATACGCGCTGAAAGTTATGATGAAGAGATGAATAGATTTACTGCTTTCGGAGAATTTATCACAAATGCGGAGGGAAGTATCCGCCTGGCATCACAAAAACCGCAGACCGGCTCTTACGACATCATCGACGGAATGGGACTGTTCTGGTCGATGGCATTCGATGATCCTAAAATAAATACTTTTTATCATAAGACCGGCGCCTCACCTGTCAAAGTGACGCTGAGTGCTGAAATCAATGACAACATCATTGCCCAGACGTTGGTTGAAAGACGGTATTCAGCCAATAATATTAATGAAGTCGAGATATCTGAAGATGGTTTGGTGGGGACGTTGTACCATCCGGTCGGTGACGATACTTACCCCGGGGTTATCATCCTGGGCGGTTCGGACGGCGGCAAACTTGATAATGCTGCGGCGCTGCTTGCTTCACACGGCTACTCTGCGATGGCATTAGCATACTTTGGTATAGAAAATCTGCCAAAAAGCCTGATAAATATTCCGCTGGAATACTTTGAGAAAGCAATACACTGCCTGCAACAGCAGCCGAATACAGATCCGGATAACATCGGTATTATCGGCTACTCACGCGGCGCGGAACTTGCTTTACAGCTTGGCAGTATTTTCCCCGCGATTAAAGCAGTCATCGCAGGTGCACCAAGCAATGTCAGACATGCAGGACTGGATAACTATATGCCCGTGCAAGCATCTGCATGGTCATATCAGGATGAGTCACTGCCTTATATGAAAGTGAAGAACAATTTCTTAACATCGGCAGGTTTTTTCTCCAAATTCCTCACCCGCCGGCCGATTTCAAATCTCCCCCTATTCTCAAGGATGATGGATGACTGGGAACAGGCGGAAGCCGCTTCTATACCTGTCGAGAACATCAACGGAGCTGTGCTGCTGATTTCAGGCGGAGATGATCAATTATGGCCGTCCGGTTTATATGCGAAAATGATCATGGCGCGTTTATCTGAAACACATCATCCGTTCGCATATCACCACCTGAATTACAGTAATGCAGGACATTTTATGAGCTTTCCATATGCCTTCCCTAATATGCCCCCCGAAATCCTTATGACAAGCGGCCCGGTGACAATGACCTTCGGCGGCAGTCAGATCACCAATAACCGCGCGGCTGAAGATTCATGGAGAAAAATCCTTGAATTTTTTAGTACCTATCTGCAAAGACACTGCTGAAGACGAAGCGCATACCGATGCCCGTCCGGTCGAGCGTTATAATCATTATCCCTTCTGATTTCTATATTTCATTGTTTCAACTGCCGACATCACCCTAAAGTGCACAGACATGTGAATTTCTTTGCTATAATTGATAACAAGCTGTCTGTGCATAAAGGATTATGAAGGTGGAAGCTTGGTGTAACAGTAACTAATAAGCGGAGGGGAAGTGTCTTAAAATGGCAATGTCTTATGAGAAAAATTTAAAGAAAAATTATTTGGATCTGCTGGCACGAAATTTCGATCGGGAAGAGAAAGTTGCTACAGAGATCATAAATCTGGAATCAATCCTGGACCTGCCAAAGGGGACGGAGCATTTTGTGAGCGATTTACACGGCGAACATCATGCCTTTCAGCATGTGCTGAGAAATGGTTCCGGCAATGTGCGTGAAAAAATCAAGGACATTTTCAAAGCTTCAATGACCGAAAAAGAGATCAGTCAATTTGCTGCACTGGTTTATTACCCGGAAGATAAACTGCAGGTGATTAAGAATCAGTTTGAATCAAAAGAAGAATTAGATGGATGGTATGTGACGACCATCCATCAGATGATAGACCTGATTGCTTATGCATCTTCCAAGTATACACGTTCCAAACTGCGTAAAGCCCTGCCGGAACAGTTTGTCTTTATCATTGAGGAACTGCTGTACAAAAGTGATGAATATTCCAATAAAAAACCATACTACGAAAAACTTGTCCAGCAGATTATCGATCTCGGGCAGGCGGATAAACTTCTCATCGGTCTGTCCTATACCACCCAAAGGCTGGTAGTGAATCATCTGCATGTTGTCGGAGATATATACGACCGAGGCCCGGAACCGGATAAAATTATGGAAACACTGATCAACTACCATTCTGTAGATATCCAGTGGGGGAATCATGATGTACTCTGGGCAGGCGCCTATGCAGGCTCAAAAGTATGCCTGGCCAACATTCTAAGAATATGTGCCCGTTACGATAACTTGAACATTATCGAAGATGCGTACGGCATCAACCTGCGTCCGCTCGTAAACCTTGCCGAAAAATATTACGGGGATAATCCTGCCTTCCATCCCAAGAAAACGGCAGACAGCAATCTTTCAGAACAAGAAAAGACACAGATCACCAAAATTCATCAGGCAATCTCCATCATTCAATTCAAACTTGAAGCCCCCATCATTAAGAGGCGTCCTTATTTTGATATGGATGAACGGCTAGTGCTGGAGAAAGTGGATTATGACACGCAGGAAATCACTGTCTACGGCCACACATATCAGCTCGAAAACACTTGTTTTTCAACAGTGGACCGGAATGACCCGGACAGACTTCTTGAAGAGGAAGCGGAAGTCATAAACAAACTGCTGCTTTCTGTACAGCAATCGGAAAAACTAAAAAGACATATGAACTTCATGATGAAAGAGGGCAGTCTTTATCTTAAATATAACGGCAATCTGCTGATTCATGGATGTATTCCAGTAGATGAAAACGGCGATATGGAAGAGATGGAAATTGAAGGTCAGAAATACGGGGGGCGCGAGCTTCTGGACCAATTTGAAATGTACTTCCGTCAGGCGTTTGCAGATAAAGAAACGACAGATGATCTGGCAACGGACCTGGTCTGGTACCTTTGGACAGGAAAATATTCATCGCTCTTTGGCAAGCGTGCAATGACAACGTTCGAACGTTATTTCATCAAAGACAAGGCATCCCATAAAGAAGAAAAAAACCCATATTATCATTTAAGGGAAGACGTGGACATGTGCCGCAAGATGCTTACGGAATTTGACCTTGACCCTGAACAGGGACATATTATAAATGGCCACACACCGGTTAAGGAAAGGGATGGAGAAAACCCGATCAAAGCAGACGGCAAGATGATCGTCATCGATGGCGGTTTCTCTAAAGCATATCAGTCCACCACAGGGATTGCAGGATATACACTGCTGTATAATTCCTACGGCATGCAGCTCGTTGCCCATCAACATTTTAATTCAAAAGAAAAGGTGCTGCATAACGGTGCAGATGCATTATCCGCACGACGGATCGTGGACAAAGAACTGAAACGTAAAAAAGTTAGGGATACAAATATCGGAGAACAGCTTCAGGAGGAGATCGTGCTTCTGAAAGAACTGATGTCCTACCGTTATATGAACTGATATCACAGCAATTATCCAGAGCATTGAGAAATCATGAATCTCAATGCTCTTTCTTTACTTTTTACAGATATAAGCCGCTGCAATATGTTGCCATATCTGCGATATGTGTTATTCTTTTTATAATTGTTGAAATAGTTAGTCAAATTTAAGCCGGTTAAACTTTACGTTTCATATTTTAATATAAAGCGAGGTGTGATCATGGACGCTTTTCCATTGACTGGATGGTTGATTCTCATTGTTCCTCCAATACTTATGATTCTCTCAGTCGCTCTGTGGTATGTCAGAGAAGTTAAAATGGAAAAAATGGAAGATGAACTGATTAAGAAACAATATAATAATTCCTAAAGGGGGATGGATATTTTGGGTTCAACAGGGATTCTGATTATTTTTATTCTTTATTTAGTTATGCTGCTGGGCATCGGTATCTGGTCAGCCCGGACAAGCAGCAAGGGGGCATCTGAATATTTTCTCGGTGGCAGAAAGCTGGGGCCATGGGTCATTTCCATGAGTGAAAAAGCATCGGAAAGCAGCGGATTTATGACCGTCGGCCTGCCGGGTGAGGGTTATAACACGGGTATGAGCGCCGCCTGGAACTCAGTATCGGCTGTATTTTCCATCTTTAACTGGTTTTTCTTCGCGAAACCGATCAGGAGAATTTCTGAGATTCAGAAGTCCATTACGATTCCTGAGTTCCTGTCGTCCCGTTTCCAGGATGACACGAATTCAATGCGCATTGTATCGATTGTCGTCATGACTGTTTTCCAGACCGTATATGTGACGGCACAATTTGTTGCTTTTGGTGTACTATTCGAAGTTGTCCTCGGTTTAAATTTTGCGACAGGCGTCATTGCTGGCGGTATCATCACAATTATTTATACAGTGCTGGGCGGTTTTTTTGCCGTTTCACTGACGGACTTCATCCAGGGAATCATCATCGCTTTCGCGCTGTTCTTCCTGCCAATTATTGGAATCATGGAAGTCGGCGGATTTAATGAATTGGGATATCAGCTCACAGCATCCATGGGGTCTGAATTTCTGATGCCGCTATTCGGTGAGTCCGCTCTGACGTTTGCAGGTCTTATCGCAATCATCAGTTACTTATTCATTGGCTTTGGTTTCAACGGATCTCCGCATATACTGGTCCGTTATATGGCCCTCAGAAACACGCGTGACGTGAAGCGCATCGCACTGATTGGAATTATCTGGATGATGATTGCATACTACGGGGCAGTTTTAATCGGTATGGCTGGAGTCGTGTTATTTCCGGACCTGGCAGACCCTGAGCAGATCTTCCCGACGATGGCGGTCGAACTGCTGCCATGGTGGCTTGCAGGTATCATCCTGGCAGGTTCACTGTCAGCAATGATGTCGTCAATTGACTCCATGCTGCTGATTGCGTCGTCAACCATTGCCGAAGACTTATGGAATAAAATTTTCCATAAGGGAGAACTTAATGAGGAAAAAACCATTCTGATTTCACGCATTGCAACGATCCTGCTTGGTGCCTTCGGTATCGTCATTGCCATCAATCCGCTGGATTCCGTATTCTGGATGGCAGTATTTGCCTGGGCAGGACTGGCTACCTGCTTCGGGCCGCCGATTATCCTCTCTCTTTTCTGGAAACGCGTGACGAAAATCGGGGCGATTGCAGGTATGATTACAGGACCCGCCGTCACAGTCCTCTGGTATTTGTTCCCGCCGCTGGATATTTATGAGGGCGGACCGGCATTCATCTCAGCACTCATTGTCATCGTTGTTGTCAGCTTGTTTACTAAACCGCCGGAAGGCGACAGATTTGAGAAGTTCTGGGATGAATACACACGGAAAAATGAGCTGGGTAGGCCATCATTCCAGCCTTCTGATCTGGAAACTGTCCAAAAACTTGAAACTCAGGATCTGACTACAAAAACAGAAAAAGAGATCATTATGGAACTGCTTGACGGCAAGTTTAAAACCGCAAGTACATTCGAAAATGGATAAGGAGGAGCCATTGTGGAGGAACAAAGTACGGAATCAATATCATTGATTCAAACACCCTATGATCTTGAGGGCAGAGAACTGGTATGTTATCCATATTTGATCACAACGCTGAAGATCAGCATGCCCAGACCTTTTCTGAAACCAAGAATCGTTTTTACAGTAGTTACCACTGATCTGGTTAAAGGCATTGCGGCAAGGGCAAATATGTTCCCAGAAGCAGATAAGATTCATATTCAAAAATCCGCACTGGTCCCCCCGGTTATTTCTTATGAGCAAGCAGTCAGTCAGGCAAGAAAGCTCGCACTTAAATGGATCATGTACAAATTCCATGTATTCCGGACACCTGCCATCGAAATCGTCCAGGAGCAGGAATCCTACAAAGCATTCTTCTTCGTTGAAACAGAGAATAAGAGAGCTCTTGTGGATTCGGTGAAAGGACTCGACCGAGACGATATATAAGCGTTTATTTTATTGTTCCTTAAATTCAGATAGATATCGAAGCTATCTGATTTGAGGCGCTTTTTTTATCATTTGATACACAAAACAATTTATAGAAAGGAATTTTATCATGATGGATTTTAAAGGGAGAAGGGAAAGGCTCAGAGAAAAGATGGAAGAGAACGGCTGCCCTCTCATCATCATCACCAGTCCGGACTCGATTTATTATTACACAGGTTTTCATGGTGCCCTCGGCATTGAATGGGGCCGGCCGGAGCTCTTTCTCATGACCATAGACCAGGGCCCTGCAATCATCACGCCTTCGATGGAAGAGGAAATGGCCTACAGACAGACACAGATCTCCAATATCCGGCCGTGGATAGACGGACTCGCCGGGGAATGGAGAGAGCAGCTTATCCATTATATGAAGTCTTATAAAGGGGAAAATATCGGCGTCGATTATTATTCCATGCCCCACGTTGTTTGGGATTTTCTTACAGTACATATTCACAAAGAACAGATTACGGATATTACTCCAATCATCGAAAAGATGCGGATGATTAAAGATAAGGATGAAATACAGATCGCCCGCCATACAGGCGAAGTGGCGACAGCTATGCTGGAAGGCGCAATGAAAGCAGCCGTGCCGGGCGTCAGAGAATTCGAAGTTTCTCTGGCTGCAAGAAAAGCCGGAACATATAAAGCAGCTGAATTAATGCAGCAGTATTATGCGGATGAAAATCCCTTTAACCACCCGGCCATCAGCAGTCAGCAGATCATGGCTACAGGTGAACACACGACAATGTGTCATCACAGAAACAGTCTGACAAAGCTCGTCCATGGCGAACCATTATTCATTTGCCATTGCGGTTCAGCCCATTTTAAAGGGTTTAACCTTGGATTTGACCGGACGCTTTTTATCGGAGAAATTAATGACGAAGTCAGCAAACTGCTGGATGTCGCCGAGAAATCCCAGCAAGCTGCTCTGTCGGTGATCAAACCGGGCGCCGTGGCTGAAGAGGTATTTAAGGCTTATGCCGGGGTCATAGAAGGCGCAGGCTACCCGATTCCGTTCAGAGCAGGGAGAGCAGTCGGCTTTTCTGTCAACGAAGCGCCGCAGCTTGCCAAAGGGGATGAAACCATTTTGGAGGAAGGCATGGTATTTGCAGTCGACGGGGGCGCTGAAACTGGTCAGTACCGTACGCAGGTCGGAGACAGCATTGTTGTCACGAAGGATGGCTGTGAAATCCTCACACCGTTTACCAATGACCATGAATCATTGATTACGGGGAAATAGGGCATACCGAATTGAACTGTATACTTTATCTTACAGTTCAATTCTTTTTTATATTGAATGAATTTGATATAATCCAGTGGATAAACGAAGGAGTAATGCTGGAAATGAAAAAGGGAATTATCTCATTAATAATCATCATCCTGGCTGCCTGCGGCATAATATTAGCCAACGAACAAAGTGAACAGGGGCTGGTTGCAGATATTAAATATCACGTGCTGCCGGACCCAATGGAACGGAACACTTATGACACCGGTCAGTGTACCCATTACATTTTCGAAAAGGTTAAAGAACGCGGGCATATGATAGAATCCGACTGGAGTGATGCAGAGCATTGGGCGGAAAACGCAGAAGCGGATGAATATGTTGTCAATGATCAGCCTGAAACAGGTGCTATCATGCAGACCGCCAGAGGTGAAATCGGCCATGTGGCCTATATTGAATCAGTCAACTCGGATGGCTCAATTCACATCTCGGAAATGAATCTTTATGAACCGCATGAAGTCACTGAACGAACGATTGAAGCCCAGAACCTCAACGATTACACGTACATCCATCCAAAAATCAATCCGCATGCTGAATATGAACGCATCCAGGATAACGCATAAGGCACACTGATGATTTCAGCAGTGTGCCTGTTTTATGTTAAACTTTAAGTATTCCTCACAATATTTTAAAATGTTTGAATTATATGCTTCGGGGAATATTTTATAAAACTGGGATGGAAGGAGAATCATGATGTCGATGCCTTTTGATATTATGCTGAACGGTAAGATTCAGCGGGTAGAAGAACAGGAGACAATACGCGGCTATTTGGAAAAGCAGAATATCGAACCGCCAAGCCTCTGTTATCATCCAAGCCTTGGTGCACTGGAAACGTGTGATACCTGTATTGTAAAAGTAAACGGTGAGTTTGAACGCGCCTGCTCGACACAACTGAAGCCGGGTGACGTAATTGAAACGGAAACGATGGATGATGAGGTTCATGAAGCGCAGCTGATAGCGATGGACAGGGTGCTGGGCAACCACGAACTCTACTGTACTGTTTGTGATTTCAATAACGGTAACTGTGAGATACATAATACAGTTAAGGAAATGAAAATTGAACATCAGGAAACACCACATACTTCGAAAGACTCCGGTGTCCAGTGGAACGCCTTTTATCGTTATGATCCCGATCAGTGCATTCTTTGCGGCCGCTGCGTGGAAGCCTGTCAGGATTTACAGGTTAATGAAACATTGCTGATCGACTGGAATTTGGAAAGACCGCGAGTAATCTGGGATAACGACACGACAATTGACGAATCATCCTGTGTGAACTGCGGCCATTGCGCAACAGTCTGTCCTTGTAATGCAATGATGGAAGTAGGCATGGAAGGTGAAGCCGGCTTCCTGACAAACATGGCCAAAGAAACATTCAGACCAATGGTGGACGTAACCAAAGAAGTTGAAACTGGATACGGCTCATTGATGACTGTCTCAGATGTCGAGGCCCAAATGAGAGAAGAACGTATCGAAAAAACTAAAACAGTATGCACCTACTGCGGTGTTGGATGTTCATTTGATATATGGACAAAAGATCGGGAAATTTTAAAAATTGAACCCTCTGTGGATGCTCCGGCGAACGGTGTTTCCACTTGTGTGAAAGGAAAGTTCGGCTGGGACTTTGTCAACAGTGAAGAACGACTTACAAAACCACTCATCCGTGAAGGGGATGCCTTCAGGGAAACGGAATGGGAAGAAGTTCTAGACCTTATAGAAGGAAAATTCAAAGAAAAGATGGCCCAACAAGGTTCGGATGCACTCGGCTTTATCTCTTCCTCAAAATGTACGAATGAAGAATCATACTTAATGCAAAAGCTGGCACGCGGCGTTATCGGTACAAATAACATTGATAACTGTTCAAGATACTGTCAGTCCCCAGCGACAATGGGCTTATGGCGTACTGTCGGCTACGGCGGGGATTCAGGCAGCATTAATGACGATATCGCCCAGGCTGAACTCATCATTACAGTCGGTTCCAACACTGCTGAATCCCATCCAGTTTTGGCCACACGCGTCAAACGTGCTCAAAAACTGCATGGGCAGAAAGTAATTGTGGCGGACCTCCGTAAGCACGAACTTGCAGACCGGGCGGACTTATTTGTCCAGCCGGCGCCAGGCAGTGATCTTGTATGGCTCTCCGCAGTTACAAAATATATCATTGACCAGGGATGGCAGGATGATGATTTCCTTGAGCAACACGTCAATGATGTTGAGGCGTATATGGAAAGCCTGGACAAATATACGCTTGCCTATGCAGAAGAAGTTACAGGCATGACCAGAGATGAATTAATCGAAATAGCCACTTCAATTCATGAAGCTAAAACAACATCTATCCTGTGGGCGATGGGTGTCACACAGCATGGCGGCGGCAGTGATACAAGTACTGCCATATCGAACCTGCTGCTCATTACAGGCAACTATATGAAACAGGGCGCGGGTGCATATCCGCTCAGAGGACATAATAATGTTCAGGGAGCGAGCGATTTCGGCAGTATGCCTGACCGCTTCCCGGGCTATCAGTTCGTCACTGATGATGAGGTCCGTCATCGTTTTGAAAAGAGCTGGGACACAGAATTATCTGTAGAACCTGGACTGAACAACCATGAAATGGTCGACGCCATACACGAAGGTAAATTAGAGGTTTTATATCTCAAGGGTGAAGACATGGGCATTGTCGATTCAAATATCAACTATGTTCAATCCGCTTTTGAAAAATTGGATTTCTTCGTAGTACAGGACATCTTCTTCTCTAAGACTTGTGAATATGCAGATGTAGTCCTGCCGGCAAGTCCGAGTCTTGAAAAAGACGGCACATTTGTCAATACAGAACGCCGCTTCCAACGACTTTATAAAGCGTTGAATCCGCTTGGAGAATCCAAACCGGACTGGCAGATCATTAAGGAAATTGCCAACCGTCTCGATGCCGAATGGCACTATGATCATCCAGGTGAAATTATGGATGAGGCAGCTTCCTTAACACCGATGTTTGCCGGTGTGAGCTACGACCGTCTGGAAGGGTACGACAGCCTGCAGTGGCCGGTGGCAGCAGACGGTACGGATACACCGCTTTTATTCGAAAAAGAGTTCCCGCTGCCTGAAGGTAAAGCGAGACTGTGGCCGGTTGAATGGACAAAACCGATAGATTTCGGAGATGAGTATGACCTGCACGTCAATAACGGACGTATACTCGAACACTTCCATGAAGGAAATATGACATATAAATCCGAGGCGATTACAGGAAAAACACCCGGTGTATTTCTTGAAGTATCTCCGGAACTTGCCAAAGAACGCGGTGTTGAAGACGGCACCAAAGTACGGTTGTTGTCGCCTTACGGCAAAGTAAAGGTCAGCTGTATTGTCACAGACAGAGTATCAGGCAACCAGCTCTATCTCCCGATGAACACAGCCGGAGAAGGCGCAATTAACTATCTGACAAGCTCTCATGCAGATAAGGATACAGATACCCCGGCTTACAAAGAAGTGTCTGTGAAGATGGAAGTACTTGAACCCAAAGGAGAAAGCCCGCTGACAAAAATGAATCACCGTTACGGTAATCCACAGCCACAGATCGGTGTCGGGGTGGAAAAGAAATGGGCACGCAGTGACTATGTATTCCCCGGCGACATCGTTAAAGGAAGAAGGTCGTATAAATAATGGCCAAATCAACAAAAGTCATTCATAAAATGGAAAACGACCCGAATGCCAGGCATGAACAGGAGATAAAGGAGCTGGAGCAACAACTTTTAGCACATAAAGAGAGTCTGAATGAGCTGCTTTCCATACTGGATAAATTGAATGATCAGGAAATTCTCAACATACTGAATGCCGGACTTGGTCAAAGCGATCAGATCACTCAACGTATTATTACAGCCGTGAAGGACACGGATGCTTCAAAATCCATTAAGAATATGCTGCTTATCTTTCAGCTGCTTGCTGCTTTGGATATGGAACAGCTGGAACCTTTGATTATTAAATTCAAAAAAGGCGTTGAAAAAGCCGGTAAATATGAACATGGCGGCGAACGCGGGGGTTACGCAAGCCTGCTTTCTGCATTGAAAGATCCTGAAGTGATAGAAGGAACAAATATAATGCTCAGGATTGTCCAGGGGCTGGGCACTAATGTCAGCGGGGAGAAAAAAACAGAATCGCAGCTGGAACAGTATGCAGACAGAGAGAGACAGCTGCAAAAAGAGGAAAGAAGAGTGAGCCGCACTTCACCAAAATGGTATATCTTCATCGGCGGAGCAGTGGTGGCATTAGTACCGTTTATGTTTAAGAAAAAATGAATTATGCCTGATAAATGGAAGGGGGCTCCCATCAACGGGAGACCCCTTTTATCATTTGCCTCATCGCACCTAGATGATATGCAGAATGAGATAAACTTCCCTGTATAACATGTCTATCGAAAGTTTCAAATGCAGATTCATCAATCAGCGCCAACAATCGGTGATATTGTGTTTCGATCCCTCTTTTTATCTCAAACCATTCTTCTTCATTCACTTTACTGATTTCCCAGCTCACATGCCAATTCACATCCTGATCTTTGCCTTCAAGGTTATTACAGCATACATCCGTATGATACATCGTATGATGGGCATGCGCAGCGATTGTCGTTCCATTAATATCCACAGATGCCTGACTCGCATTGATAGATCTCAAGGTCCCAAAAATCCCCGTTTCCGCTCTGGACTCTACAAAACGGCTGGGTGAACCCTCTTCAATACCTTCAAACGTTTCTGTTAACACAGACTTTATGACATCCTTCATGTACTATCCTCCTAAGTCAAACAACTATATTAAAGCATCTATTATCATGTATATACCCAATATTAATAAACCGAACCGTAACACCTGGGACAGCGTATGGCTGTTTAGAGACCGGTTAATTTTGACACCTATTTTAGAACCGATATAGGTCGCAATTATCAATAATGCAGCATACCCCCATAAAATATTTCCTTGGGCAAAATGACCCACGGCACTTGAAAGGCTGGAAGAAAAAATGATGATCATACTTGTAGCAACTGCAGCATGGGGGGAAAAGTTAAGCACAATAATCATCAGAGGTGTCATCAACGCACCGCCGCCGACCCCGAATAAACCGGCACTGATACCAATGAAGAATGATGCTGTAATACTCTGGAGAGGTTTAAATGCTTTCTTCTCTTTGTAAAGGCCATCCTTTTTATCAATCATTTTATTTTTAGAAGTTAAGACAGTGAAAATAACGAGTAAAAAAAGACCAAATATGATACCGAACGAATCTTGATCCAAGAACCTGCTTAGATAAGCACCCAGGAGCGCACCCGGCATTATGCCGATAGAAAACAATGTACCGTTTCGAATATCCGTTGTTTTGGATTTCCCGTATGCAAGCATGGAGAATAATCCGGTGAAGACGAGCGTTACAGCAGAGGTGCCCACCGCATTCTGCACAGTCATTGCATCGAGTATATGAGTATTATTTCCCAGGTAAATCAACGCAGGCACGATAATCACCCCGCCGCCGATTCCCATGAGTGCACCAATAATTGATGCGATAATTCCTATGAGCAGTAAAAGTATAATGTCCATTCAAGCACCGCTTCTCCCTGTATATCACCCATTAGACACTATTTCCTGCATCGTTCTGTCTACACTTTGCTCATATACTCTGCCAAATTTCACCAGATGAACCATCAGCAGATAGAGTTTATAAAATTGGATGCGGCTCCACGCATCATCATCAAGTGGATAGTCTTCCTGATAGGCATGATAGAAGTCTTCAGTGAATCCGCCAAAAACCAAAGTCGCACCCAGATCAAATTCACGGTCTCCATATAATGGTGCAGGATCGAATAATACCGGATTTCCATCTGTCAGGAACATATAATTTCCCGCCCACAGATCACCGTGCAGCAATGAGGAGACACTTTCGCGTTCTTCCAGCGTTTCAACAATAATCTTACGCACCTGCTGGTAAGTTGCAGCCTGGGCCTTATTCCATAAACCTTTTTCAATGATTGAATCATTCAACTGGTCCAGACGGCGATTGACAAACAGCTCTTTCCATGACCCGGTCCATGTATTATCAAAGGAAATGTCCCCGCCCTCAAACGGCAGATCATACCCGAAGCGGTTGTCTGGATGATGTTTTTGGTGCAGCTTGGCCACCAGACGCCCGAGTTTACGCTGACTGCCCCTGGCGCCCGCCTCTAAATAGTCCAGCAACAGATAAGCATTGCCGTCTATTTCTCCATTCCCCTGAACAACAGGGGCCGTCACACCGGCATTCTGGAATTCTTTCAAACCCGCAACTTCAGCGGCATAAAAATCAGCGGTATGATTCGGCTGGACGAGCAGGAAATAAGATTGATCTGCCGTATCTACACGATATGCATCGTTCACATCTCCGCCAGCCACAGGGATGATATTTTGAATATTTTCTGCAGGCAGCTGGCGCTTCCATTGCTGATTCATAAAATCACTCCTTGAAAAATAATATAATCCTTAAACATATTAGTATGTTAAAAACCTGTGTAACAGTGTTATCAAATAATTATAATGCTTCTCATCATTTTGTAACGCCACCCATTATATCGCTGTAATGGGTGGCGTTACTGCGCGAACAAAGTAAGAACTGTATACACAACAGACACAATGAACGCGATCAGAAAGGCTTCAAAGATGATTGATGATATACTCCCCTTGTCCCCTTTCTTAAACATGTTTATCACGAAATTTGCTGCGATGCAGAATATAAATAAGGCAGCGAAAGTGATGACATAATACATAATGGTCTCCTTAAAACTCCAATGATTTATGATAATTCTAACATATCTCTCTGCAAATATACTTCTTTGGAAAAACATTAGAAATGCTATATGGTATAGGTACCTGCACATGCAGAAAGAAGGGGTAAAATGAAAGAAACAATCAGAACACACAACAAAGCAAATCGATATTATCATGATTAAAACATTGTCTTAATAGCAGCCGGATGAAGGTCTTTCATATGCTCTGGATTCAAGCGTTGATAAGAGGACTCATACCTTTGGCCATAATGGGCACACTTTCTGTTTTTCTTTACTTCGACGATCAGATTTATACTGCTGGCGGGACTTTCATCACAGGAATGATCATCACAGTGGTCTGCGCAGCTACAGTGATATACGATGTGGACAGATGGGGGTTGAGAAAACAGACCCTCGTCCACTTCCTGATCATGCTTGTGACAGTGTACCCGCTGCTTATCATCAGCGGGTGGTTCAGTACATCCTCAGTCACAGACTATCTCCTGATTTTCCTGTTGTTCATATGCACTGGTGTAATTATCTGGTCGGCTGTCCTGGGAGCGATTAAAATTGTCACCCATAAAAAGAAACCGCGTCCGTGAGGAAGCGGTTTGGAGCGGTTACATTGCTGCTTATGCCTGCTGTATATCATTAATTTTAAGGAAAAGATCCTTCAGATCCTGGTCTTCCGTCTTTTCAGCGTACGATTCTAATATTTCACTGTTCACATGGGCATCTGTAAATTTACCAAATTCATCCTGGATACTTTTAGATTCTTTGGCAATCTTCTTGTGTTTGACATCTGCAAGCTTTCCAAAATATCTTGCAGAAAATCGCAGTTTCTTGGCTTTTTTACGCACTTCATGGACTGTCTCATAATCATTTCTGTCCAGATTTTTATAGTCTTTCTTCAGGTTCTCTCTCTTTTTCTTCAAACGATCTGTTACATATTCAGACCAGTCCACTTCCCCGGCTTCTCCATCAAATATTGACTGAACCCCAGTTTCCACCGCTTCTATCGCTGTTTCAGCATTCCTGACATTGGTCTTATTAAATGTCCGGTTCATTTCTCTTCGGCGTTCCTGGTGGAGAAATTTGAACATTTTTTTATAATGTTCGCTTAAATCGGGATTTTCAAGTGCCACTGTTTCACATAACTCGATCAATACATCTAGTTCCCGTACAGTGCTGTAAATCTCAGCCAGTGCTTTCAGCTCCCCATTCAGCTCATCGTAAAAATCTGTATCCAGTGTCTTCTTCATAAAATCCAACAGGCTCCGCAGTTTCCTGCTGTTCACCCGGATTGCATGTGCTGTTTTGGGATGATACGGGTTATTTTGATAATCTTTATATGCTTTCTGCAATATATCCACGCGTTCAGATAACACCTTTTGCACTTCTTCCATCTTTATCACCTCATTTGTATGAACAGAGAAACAGAAAACAATTTATTTCCAGATTGCGCTGCCTGCTTCAATCATTATGTCCTTATTATTATATTCCCGATTCATCAGATATAAACTTCAGTCATCATAATTTTACAAAATAATATTGCAGCAAAGCCCATTAATTTTCCCATAGCAAAGTGATAATCATATCTCTGTATTGACTTAAATACCCCTAATGGGTATAATGGAATTAATAAATATCCTACAGACAGGGGGCGGAGCATATGTCCGAAAAACAGCATGAAACATTGAATGTGACGGGCATGACATGTGCAGCATGTTCAAACCGTATTGAAAAAGTATTGAATAGGATGGACCAGGTCGATGCCAAAGTGAATCTGGCAACAGAAAAGGCTACCGTTGATTATAATCCCGAGCACGCAGACCTGAACGCCATTACAGATAAAATCTCAGACCTCGGTTACGGTGTGGAATTCGATGAAGCTGAATTCGATATCACGGGCATGACATGTGCAACGTGTTCGACCCGTATCGAAAAAGTACTGAACAAAACAGACGGGGTATCCAATGCATCTGTCAACCTTACGACGGAGAACGCCATGGTTGAATACAATTCCAATGTGTTGTCAGAACAGGATCTCATCGGCCGTATCGGTAATCTGGGATATGGTGCCTCACCAAAACAGAGTGCAGAAGAAAAAAGCTCCAAAAAGGAGCGGGAACTCTCAAGAATGAAATGGAAGGTCATCGTTTCAGCAATACTTTCTGCACCGCTTTTGGTGACGATGCTGGACCATCTGTTCGGCATCAGTCTGCCGGCAATATTTATGAACCCCTGGTTCCAGCTGGCTTTCGCTGCGCCCGTCCAATTCATTCTTGGCTGGCAGTTCTACACAGGCGCTTATAAAAGCTTGAAAAACTTCAGCGCCAACATGGATGTTCTTGTCGTCATGGGGACCAGCGCCGCGTTTATCTTCAGTTTGTATGAAACATATCTGTGGACGACGGGCGCCTCCCAAAATCCGCACTTATACTTTGAGACCAGTGCGATCATCATCACATTGATTTTATTCGGTAAATACCTGGAGACACGTGCCAAATCAAACACGACCGGTGCGATCAAAGAATTGTTGAACATGCAGGCAAAAGAGGCACGCGTCATCCGTGACGGGGCGGAACAGATGGTGTCTGCTGAAGACGTCCTTAAGGGCGATCGCCTGATTGTGAAACCCGGAGAAAAATTTCCAGTTGACGCGGTCGTTGTCAAAGGGCAGACCTCAGTGGATGAATCTATGGTAACCGGGGAATCGATTCCGATTGAAAAAGAAATGGACAGCTCGGTTATTGGCGCTACAATCAACCAGAACGGCACCGTTGAAATAGTTGCGACTAAAGTCGGCAAAAACACCGCACTGCAGTCAATCATTAGAGTTGTTGAAGAAGCCCAGGGGAAAAAGGCGCCTATCCAACGCATGGCAGACATCATTTCCGGCTACTTCGTACCGATTGTCGTCGGTATCGCCATCATCACATTCCTGGTATGGTACACACTGGTGAGTCCAGGGTCTGTGGAGCCGGCACTCGTTGCTGCTATTTCCGTTCTCGTCATCGCCTGTCCATGCGCCCTCGGCCTGGCGACACCGACTTCCATTATGGTCGGCACAGGTAAAGGGGCAGAGAGCGGCATTTTGTTCAAAGGCGGTGAACATCTGGAAAAAACGCATTCCCTGGATGCTGTTATCATGGATAAAACAGGTACAATCACTAAGGGGAAACCGGAAGTAACTGATTTCACCGGAGACGATGATACACTCAGACTGCTCGCTTCTGCAGAAAAAGGATCGGAACACCCGCTGGCAGAAGCCATCGTCAGCTATGCCACTGAACAGGGTGTTGACTTCGGTGAAACGGATAACTTCAATGCGAAACCCGGACACGGTATAGAAGCGGAAATAGAAGGCAGACGTGTTCTGGTCGGTACGCGTAAACTGATGACAGAGAATAATTTGGACACTTATGCACTTGAGGAAAGCATGAGCCAGTTCGAGCATGATGGTAAAACGGCGGTAATTATCGCCGTGGATGGCAGCGTCAAAGGGGTCGCAGCTGTTCAGGATACCGTTAAAGATACGGCAGTTACAGCGATCAAATCACTCCATGACCAGAATCTTGAAGTCGTCATGCTGACTGGTGACAACCACCGGACCGCCTCCGCTATTGCACGGCAGGTGGGTATTGATACAGTCATCTCTGAAGTACTGCCGGAAGAAAAAGCCGATCAAGTGAAAAAGGTACAAGACCAAGGCAAAGTCACAGCGATGGTTGGCGATGGTGTCAACGATGCGCCTGCACTGGCAACCGCCGACATCGGCGTTGCGATCGGCACCGGCACAGAAGTTGCGATTGAAGCAGCCGATATCACTATCATGAGAGGCGAACTGACGCTCATCCCGAAAGCGATCAATCTGAGTCACAGTACCATCCGTAATATCAGACAGAATCTGTTCTGGGCATTCGCCTACAATACGGCAGGCATCCCGATCGCCGCACTCGGGTTCCTTGCCCCATGGGTCGCCGGCGCAGCCATGGCGTTCAGTTCCGTCAGCGTGGTCACCAACTCCCTGCGTTTGAAACGGATGAAAGTTCAATAGGGAAACACCCTCAAAGTCTCCGATTGCTAAAGATTGGAGACTTTTTGCTCTGGTCACTCCGGTTAAGATAGTATACTGTATGTATAAAGAACCTATGAACGGAGACTGAATATGGAAAGAATACTGATGGTAGATGATGATCCAAATATCGTAAATATTGTGGAGCTGAATCTGTCCGGGACCGGTTATGAAGTAGTTACTGCCAATGATGGGAGGCAGGCATTGAAACGGATGGCAGAGAAAACCTGCGATCTTGCTGTCGTCGATGTCATGATGCCTTATATGGATGGCATTGCCCTGACAGAAGCAATACGATCCGAATACGATATACCAGTCATTATTCTCACAGCAAAAGGTCAGATTGAAGATAAAGCGGCAGGGTTTAAAGCAGGCACTGATGATTATCTGGTCAAGCCTTTTGATCCACAGGAGCTGATCTTCAGAATCAAAGCGTTATTACGGCGTTATAATATTGATGAACAAACCCAGCCGATTCGTCTGGGGAACGTTTCAATTCATCCCGACAGTTACACTGTCCACATCGACGATAAGACCTATAAGCTTCCCCTTAAGGAATTCGAACTGCTCCATCTGCTTGCTTCATACCGCGGGCAGGTATTTTCAAGAGAGCAGCTGATTGAACGTATATGGGGGATGGATTATGCAGGGGAGGACCGTACTGTGGATGTTCATATCAAACGATTGCGGTCACGTTTCGCCAAATTGACCGATAATTTCACCATAAAAACGGCCCGCGGCATCGGTTATTATCTGGAGGACGCCTAATGAAATCATTATATGTAAAGTTCATCCTGATAACCATAGGTATTATGTTGTTCAGCTTTCTTGCCGCTTTCCTATTTTCAAATTATTATTATCAGCAGAATTTAAAACCCGCCAACGATGCCAAGAATACAGATATCGCACTGGAAGTTTCTCATTTCATCAGCAATAACCCTGAAATCAACTTAGAGGAATACTTGAATACCATGGCTGCAACAGGCTATCAATTATATCTGGTCGGCGATGATTCCCAGAGCGCATTCTACGGTGCAGATTTCAGAGAGACTGCGCTAGATGACAGAGTAGTCGAAAACGTCCTTGCCGGTCAAATCTATCATGGCATGCTGAACTACCCAAGCCAGACGTTCGTTACTGGTTTTTTCGCCAATGAACTGGAAAATACAATCGGCGTGCCTGTCCATCATAACGGTATGGATTATGCACTTTTCCTGCGGCCGGATATCGAACTGCTTTTCAATGAAATGCACCTGCTCTTCGGTCTGCTCGCTGTACTGACAATTGCTTTGAGTATCATTTTCGTTTTCGTCAGTGCCCACTTCTTGATCAGACCGGTAACCCAATTAAGCCGTGCTACCAAAAATCTGGCCGGCGGCAATTATAATGTGGACAATCTCGATACCGGACGTCGTGATGAGATTGGAGAATTATCGTCCAGTTTTGTGAATATGGCTGCACAAATTGAATACAATGATAAAATGCAGAAGGATTTCATCTCAAATATTTCCCATGATATCCAGTCGCCTTTATCAAGTATTAAAGGTTATAATCAATTATTGAATAAACAGGTAAATAATTCCGAAAAACAGGCGTATACAGAAACAATTGATTATGAGATAGACCGTCTGTCAATGTTGACAGATCAACTTCTGGTTCTGTCCTCCATCGATCACGAAGATCATATGCTGCGCAAGGAAACATATAATCTGCACAGCCAGCTGACCGACTTGATCCACGCCTATGAATGGCGCATCAGCAGCAAAGGGCTGATGCTGTCACATCGATTGGATGATGTGTCGATATACGCCGACCAGGGACTTCTTAACACCGTGTGGGATAATCTTCTGTCCAACGCAGTAAAGTACAATACTGACACGGGCAGTATTGATGTTGAACTGACTGAAAAAGATGATGAAGCCATTATAACGATAAGCGATACGGGAATCGGGATTGATCCATCTTTAACAGAGATGATTTTTGAGCGATTCTATCGTATCGATACTGCACGTACCAGTCACATCGGCGGTTCTGGCCTGGGACTATCGATTGCTAAAAAGATCATTGACCTGCATAACGGCACCATTGATATCACTAGTGATTCCAAGGGCACAACATTCACGATAAAATTGCCGCTCAATCATTCAATTAAATAATTTCATGTTCTTCCTCCTGGTTCATATTGAGTTCATATTCGCTTAGTAAACTATGATTATCATATGAAATCAAGGAGGAAATTTTTATGAAGATGGCTTGGAAAGAAATGATGAAATACAAAATGCGCTATATCATATTAGGTTCGATCATTTTCCTGATCAGCCTGCTGACTTTAAGTATTTCAGGGCTGGCAAACGGTTTATCCCAGGATAATGCCGCACTGATTAAAAATATGCCGGAAGGCACATTCTATATGGAAGAAAGCGCTGAGGAGAGTTATAACTTTTCCAGTCTGTCGGATTCACAAATCAACGAAGTTAAAAACATTGATGACAATGCCACATTTTTTTCTATACAAATGGGGGAATTTAACGACAGCGAAGAACAAAAACACAGTCTGGCATATGTCAGTGCATCAGATGACCAGCATTTCCCTGCAGTTGAGCAGGGCGAAATTATTTTAGATCAGTCATTTGCTGAAGAAGGCCTTGCGGAGGGTGACACAATTGGGAATGAATTGACGGATGAAGATTTGACCGTCGCAGGCTTTGTCGAACAGGAAAAATTCAGTCACTCACCTGTCGGATTCATCAGCAGTGATGACTATTCTTCAATGTATGATACGGATACATTCCAGCTTGCTTTTTCAACAGAGAGTGATGCAGCAGTCGATGAACTATCCGCCTTTTCCAACGACGAGTTCTTGAATACAATCCCGAGTTACAGTGCGGAACAACTCTCACTGAATATGATCATCGCCTTTCTTTACGTCATCAGCGGCATGTTATTCGCCATATTTTTCTATATGATCAATGTTCAGAAACTCGGCACTTTCGGTATCTTAAAAGCAGTCGGTGTAAAGACAATCACTCTGTTCAAAATGATGTGGGCACAGATGTTCATCATTACAGTCATCTCGCTGCTACTCGCGTCCGGCATCAGTGAACTGTTCAATATTTTCGCTCCAAGCGGCATGCCCTTCCACTTGACTCTTGATATGATCCTGTACTCATCCGCCGCGTTCATCGCTATTGGCTTTGTGGGTGCGACCTTATCAGGGATTCAGATTAAAAAAGTAGAACCCATGCAGGCAATCAACCAGGGAGGTGCTTAAAATGGCATTATTTCAACTTGATAATATACAAAAAACTTTTAAACATGGCACAACAAGCGAACAAATTCTCCAGAGCATTGACCTGGAACTGACCAAAGGTGCGCTCACTGCACTGACCGGTGCTTCAGGATCAGGAAAAAGTACATTGCTGACTATCGCAGCCGGTCTGCAGGAGACGACTGAAGGGACAATCAGATTTGAAGACAAAACACTTACAGCAATAAGTGCGGAACAAGTGAGGGAAGTCCGGGCAAAACATTTTGGTTTCGTTTTCCAGCAGGCCCACCTTGTCCCGTTTCTAACAGTTAAAGAACAGCTTGAGCTAATGCTTGATACAGCGGAATTAAAATGGTCAAAAGAAAAGCGCCGGTCGCGCATTAAAGAAACACTTGAATCCGTCGGTATGTGGTCGCACAGAGACAGCCAGCCGGAAAATTTGTCAGGCGGTGAGAAACAGCGGGTGGCAATCGCACGGTCAATCATCCATGAACCAAAGATGCTGTTCGCCGACGAGCCAACTGCAAGCCTCGATTCAAAACGCTCAGCTGAAGTGATGTCACTCATCCAGGGGTTGTCAAAAGAACTGGATATCACAGTACTGATGGTCACACATGATGAAGATGTTCTGCAATATGCAGATCGGACCGTTGAGATGAAAGATGGCAAAATAATTTAAGGTAACAAAAGTGAACACGGGATAAAAAAAGCCTCCAAAAACTGGTCACTGTAAAAGTGAAGTTTTAGAGGCTTTTTCTTATTCTGCTGTTTTTCAAAAAAATACCTGCACGAGGAGCATGTAAAACAGAGTCCCCCCGGCAATGGACAGGAGCATACTTCTTTTCCAATAGTGCAGTATGATGACAACGGCGACTGATATCATTTCAGGCAAAAAACTCTGGATAGATGACAATTCTATGTTCCGCAGCGCATATACAACCAAAAGTCCGAAAACTGCCGGGGGCAATACATAACCCAGATACTTTATGTAGGAAGGCGTCGGGCTGTCCGAAGAAAATATTATAAACGGCAGGAAACGTGTGGTCAGTGTTCCGGCAGCCACAACGCCAATAATGATCATTTCCTGTATAAGTGTCATTTATCTGTCACCACCTTGTCTTTCATCTTATCCCTTCTGACAAATGACAGAACCAGCAGCATAATGACCATTGCAGGCAGTATAAATTGATCTGCCCCGAATATCATCAGACAGACCGCCGATATGGCTAAACCGGCCATCGAGCTGAAATGGTCGTGTTCTTTCATCCACTGTTCCACAAAAATAACCACAAATAATGCTGTCATGACAAATTCCAGACCTGAGGTATCAAAAGTGATAGCAGAGCCGAACAAACTGCCGATCGCTGTGCCTGAAACCCAATAGATCTGGTTCAGCAGCGTGACATAGAACATGAACCAGCCTTTATCCACATCTTTAGGGATACCCGCGGTACTATTGATGACAAATGATTCGTCGCACATGCCATATATCAGGTAGTACTTTTTCTTCCCTGTATTTTTAAACTTATCCAGCATCGAAATACCATAAAAGAGGTGCCGGGCATTGATCATCAGTGTCAATATGAAAGCACTGACAGGATTGAAAGCACTTAACAATAAATTCCCGGCAACAAATTCCATCGATCCGGCAAAAATAAGCAAGCTCATCATGATGGCATAGATGGGCGCAAATCCTAAAGAGTGCATATATATGCCGTAGGCCATCCCTAGAAATGAAAAACCAGCCAGAATGGGGATTGTTTTAGGAAAAGCATATTTTATCGCATTTAGATGTTTATCTGCAGTCATCCATGTTCACCCGCTTTCCAGTTTTAATCGACATAAAAGGGAAGAGATTATCCACCCGGCGTTGATTATCTTCCTTCCTCCGAAAATCGTTATCATGTCAGAATTTCCGATTAACTCAAATGTTCGTTATAGTATACAATCCACAGAGAACACGCGTATTCAAAAGTCCCCATAGGTTCGTAACCTATGGGGACTTTAAGGTATATGGTATGGAGCCAAGGGGGCTCGAACCCCTGACCTTTGCGCTGCCAGCGCAACGCTCTCCCAGCTGAGCTATGGCCCCGGAATATGAAGTATGAATGCTGGATATGGAGATGAATATTAAAATATCTCCAATAAGATTATCTATCAAAATAAACAAATTGTCAAAGAAAAATTCTATCCTAATCCTGCCGGATTAAAATGATGAAGGGTCATGATTGTTTAATTAATATTTTTTATTCTCAGACCCTTATGTGTTGATCTGCATGGTACGATGTAAATAACACAGCCTGTACTGCATCTTACATACACAAAGGAGATGTTTCATTATGAAAATCAGGGAAGCGACACTTGAAGATCTGCATGATATTGTAAAACTGCTTGCTGATGATGAACTGGGTCAGACGAGGGAAAATGACACTGATCCCTTGCCACCTGAGTATACTGAAGCTTTTAAGAACATTGAAAAACAACAAGGGAACCAGGTTATAGTCGTCACTGAAAACGAAAAGATCGCTGGCTGTCTGCAGCTTACTTTTATACCAACCATCGCGAGGAACGGCATGACCCGGGCTCAAATCGAGGGGGTCAGGGTCCGGCATTCTCATCGCAGCAGAGGGGTTGGGCAGGCATTATTTGAAGAGGCGGTCAGGCTGTCCAAAGAGAATGGCTGCGGTCTTATCCAATTGACCACTGATAAAACTCGTACAGAGGCACATGGATTCTATGAAAAATTGGGCTTTAAAGTCACACATGAAGGAATGAAGTTATTCCTGTAATTGAGAGTACAGCTCTGTTTTTAAAACCAAATGTTTACAACATTATGGCAGAATACTAAATAGGAAATGACAAAGTACTCAGAAACGCTGCTTGCGCAGGTTTTACAGGAAGGTTTTGAATTTATTTAACGATCATTACAGGAATTTCTGCACGCTTGGCTACTTTGTGGCTGACGCTGCCCATCACCATTTCCTGTAGTCCATTCAACCCTCTTGTCCCGAGGAAAACCGCCTGATGTTCACCCTTGTTGGCAAATTTGACGACCGTTTCATTCGGCACCCCATTCTCAAAATGCACCTGGTACGGGATATTGTTGGATGCATACAAGCCGGTGATTTTAGAGAGCTTTGCTTTCCGTTTACTAACAATACTTTCGGACGCCCCGCTATGCAAAACATCCTCCTTGGAATCCGCCGGATTGATAACATTCAGTATCGTTACCTGTGTATCTTCATTGATGAAATGGAGTGTCTCTTCAGCAGCTCTGAAACTGTTATCGGAACCATCCGCGGCGAGCAGAATCTTTTTATACATAATAATTCCCCCTTTGTTATTGAGTCAGATGCTGTTCATTCAACTGGCTGAGTTCTTTAACAATCTTTCGGCTGTCTGCGTTCAGCCGGCTGACATAAACCGTATTCCCTTTCTCTTCGAATTTCCTCACAATGGTATCAATGGCATCCACTGCAGAATCATCCCAGAGATGAGATTGGGAAAAGTCCAATTGAACAGGCTTATCATATTTCTTAAATTCTATCTGTGCAATCATTGTATCTATGGAAGCGAAAAATATCTGTCCTTCAAAACGCAGTATATTGACATTTTTCAATGATTCAAAATGGATATCTACCTTAGAAATTTTCGTCGCAAAGAATATGGCACTGAAAAGCACACCCGCAATGACCCCGATAGCCAGGTTACTGGTGAAAAGCACGATGATGACTGTAATCAGCATAACGAACGCATCTGTACGCGGTGCTTTCTGCAGATATCTAAATGAACCCCAGTCGAACGTGCCGATGGATACCATTACCATGATACCTGCCAGAATCGGCATTGGGATCTGGACGACCCAGTTCCCAAGCACAATAATCAAAAACATCAGAAAGATGCCTGCTGTAAATGTAGACAGCCGGGTGGTCGCACCAGATTTCACGTTAATGACCGATTGCCCGATCATTGCACAGCCGCCCATACCGCCAAAGAACCCGGTGATGAAGTTTGCAATACCCTGTCCGCGAGATTCTCTGTTCTTGCTGCTGTAGGTATCCGTAGCATTGTCGACAATCCTTGCTGTTAGAAGGCTTTCCACCAAGCCGACGATGGCCATGGAGATAGAATAAGGCAGGATAATCTGCAATGTTTCCCAGTTAAACGGCACATCCGGAATCAAAAAGCTTGGCAGGGATCGATCGATACTGCCCAGATCACCGACGGTGCGCAGGTCGGAACCCGTCATAAGATAAGCACTTGTGAGCACAACGAGCGCGATGAGTGGTGCAGGTATCTTTTTCAAAAATCTTGGCAGTATATAAAGAATGAGAAGCGTAATGATGACATAGATGTATGTATCAAAGGAAATGCCAAAAATATGTTCTATCTGGGACATGAAAATCATAATGGCCAGTGCGTTCACAAAACCGATCATGACTGAATTTGGAATGAATTTCATCAGTTTTCCAACCTTCAGAACTCCAAGCAGAATCTGTATTACCCCCATCAGAATCGTAGCAGTGAGTAAGTATTCGACCCCGTATTCACTGACAAGCGGGACAACGAGTAAAGCAATCGCCCCTGTGGCGCCTGAAATCATCGCTGGACGACCGCCGGCAAAAGAAATAATAACTGCAATGAGAAATGATGCATATAGTCCGACCATCGGATCGACACCTGCAATGATTGAGAATGCGATAGCCTCGGGAATCAATGCCAGGGCAACGACTATACCTGCCATAATATTGGTCCCCGGGTTACTCAGCCATTCTCTTTTGAATTTTTCTATCATATTTGAAGCACTCCTCTGAAATAACTAGAGCAATTATAACAGAATAGTTTCATATGTATACCCCTTTTTGAGAAAAGCATGTTATAATTTTTAAAAAAGCAGGAGTGTTATTCGATGAAATATGGTTATACCAGACCCGTGGACTTATATGATGAAATCTCAGAGCAGCAGCTAAAACTGGAAAGCTATGCAGACAGGCTTTTCACGGAAGCACACTCAGATAGTAAGAAACGATACGAATTGGAGAAATTGCTTAAAGATACGATATCCCCTGGTGATGAATTGTTTGTTACCGATTTATGCATCCTTGCCGATTCAACGAAACAGCTCGTAGATATCGTCAATGATTCCGAACGTAAGGCGCTCCGTATTCATGTGCTCAATATAGATGTTGTCATCGATCCTTCATCCCAGTTCAGCTTTCATCAAGTATTGTATGAAATTTCCAGCTTTCAAAGCGATATCGTGAAGTTCAGGACAAAGCGCGGGATCAACCAGGCAGCCAAAGGGGGAAAACAGATGGGCAGACCGAGACGTAATGATGAAAATATAAAGAGAGCAGTAGAAATGTATATGTCGAAAAAATATACATTGGATGAAATCAAGGAAGCGACCCGCATCAGCCGTGCGACATTGTACCGTCATTTAGAAAGATAGTTTAAAATCACAAATAAACCGCGTCATTTTAGATTCAGCATAATTTTGAAACAGCTGTTCCCGGACACCAGTTGAGAGAAACTCGAAAATAGTGGTAACATGATCCTTAACTTTAAATTCCGTAGCAGGAGGCTTATTTTATGTCCAACGTGCACTCGCACCTTGATCAGCTTGAAGCAGAAGCGATATATATCATTCGTGAAGTGGCGGCGGAATGTGAAAAGCCGGTGATGCTGTATTCCATCGGCAAGGACAGCTCTGTCATGCTTCACCTGGCAATCAAAGCATTTTATCCGGAAAAACCACCTTTCCCTTTTATGCATATAGATACGACTTGGAAATTCAAGGAAATGATACACTTTAGGGATCAAAAAGCAGCGGAATATGGGATTGAAATGATCGTCCATACGAATCAGAAAGGCCTGGATGAAGGAATGAATCCCTTTGACCATGGAGCTGCCTATACAGATATCATGAAAACTGAGGCTTTAAAGCAGGGACTTGATAAGTATGGGTTTACAGCAGCGTTTGGGGGCGGCCGGCGGGATGAGGAAAAATCCCGTGCCAAAGAGCGGGTGTTCTCTTTTCGCAATGAATATCATACCTGGGACCCCAGAAACCAGAAACCGGAAATGTGGAAGCTTTATAACACCCGTATAAACCAGGGAGAAAGCATGCGGGTGTTCCCGTTGTCCAACTGGACAGAAAAGGATATATGGCAATACATTCGCAGGGAGAACATCGACATTGTCCCCCTCTATTTCGCCAAAGAACGCCCGGTCGTTCACCGGGACAACAACATTATCATGGTTGATGACGACCGCATGAAATTGCAGGACGGTGAAACAATCCGCCGCGAAAAAGTGCGCTTCCGCACACTTGGATGCTATCCGCTGACCGGCGGGGTGCATTCCGACGCGGATACATTGGATGCAATCATCGATGAAACACTTGGTGCAGTGTCTTCTGAGCGGACCAGCCGTGTGATCGATCATGAGGCGTCCGGAAGCATGGAACGCCGCAAGCGGGAGGGCTATTTCTAAATGAAACCATTACTGAAATTTATTACGTGCGGCAGTGTGGATGACGGAAAATCGACACTCATCGGACATATGTTATACGATGCAAAGCTTTTGTTCACAGATCAGATAAAAGCACTTGAATTGGAGAGTAAATTGGGCAGCAGAGCAGGAAACATCGATTATTCCCTGTTACTGGATGGTCTGATGGCAGAAAGGGAACAGGGAATCACCATTGATGTCGCCTACCGTTATTTCACAAGCTCACACCGCTCTTTCATCGTCGCGGACACCCCAGGGCATGAAGAGTATACACGCAATATGGCGGTAGGGGCTTCCGCCGCCGATCTCGCGGTGATTCTGGTGGATGTAACGCAGGGGCTGACATCCCAGACAAAGCGGCATTTGCGCATCTGCGCTTTGATGGGAATCCGGCATTTCGTACTCGCTGTCAATAAAATGGATCTGACGGGCTACGATCGGAAACATTTTGAAGAAATTAAAACCAATTTTGAACACATGGCGGCTTCCTTTAATATTGCGAGCCTGCAGGTCATCCCAATTTCTGCAACAGAAGGAGACAATATTACTGAGAATTCCAGTCACACACCGTGGTATACAGGTCTGCCGCTGCTGCCTTACCTGGAATTGATCGAGGTCGGACAGACGCCGGCACAGGATCAGTTCGTCATGCCTGTACAACGGGTCAGCCGGCCAAACCATGAATTCCGCGGCTTCCAGGGACAGGTGGAAACAGGCACCGTTTCTATCGGAGAAGAGCTGCAGATATTGCCGGGCAATGAAAGCGCGACGGTTGAATCGCTTCTTTTCGCCGATGAACAGGCAGAGGAAGCCAGCGCCGGGCAGCCAATTACGGTGCAGCTGAACAAAGAGGTGGATGTCTCCCGGGGCAGTGTTCTGACCACAGATAAAAATCTGCAGGTCAACGATATGCTGAGTGCCTCAGTGCTATGGATGGATGATCGGCCGCTTCATAGCGGCAGAAACTATCTGATAAAAATCGGCACCCGTACAGTGCCTGGTTCCGTGATGAAGATCAAACACAAGACTGACACGAACACGGGCGAAAAACTGCCGGCGGACCGGATTTATAAGAATGAGCTGGCCGAGTGTGAAATATCTCTGGCAGAACGTATCCCATTTGATAAATTCTCTGCCAACGCGTCCATGGGCAGCATGATCTTTATCGACAGAGTGACAAATATGACTTCCGGATGCGGAGTGGTGGAACGCTCACTTCAACGTTCGAAAAATATCGAGTGGCAGAAAACCGAAATAACGCCGGATATCCGTGCCCGACAGAAAGGGCAGGTACCTTTAACAATATGGTTTACCGGGCTCTCCGGTTCCGGCAAGACCACATTGGCCAACGAAATCGAAAAAAGGCTGGCCTCAGCCGGATATCATACCACCCTGCTCGATGGAGATAACGTGAGACACGGCCTGAATAAAGATCTGGGTTTTAACGAAGGAGACCGCGTGGAAAATATTCGCCGCATCGCCGAAGTCGCCCGTCTGATGAACGATGGCGGGCTGATTACGCTTGCTTCATTTATCTCCCCTTACGAAAGCGACCGGGAGAATGCCAGGGAAATCATAGGGAACGGGCAGTTTATCACCGTCTATGTAAACACCCCCATTGAAGTATGTGAGCAGAGAGATACAAAGGGGCTGTACAGAAAAGCACGTGCAGGAGAAATCACCAGCTTCACAGGTGTGACAGGCCCGTATGAAGCGCCGTCCCACCCGGATATTACCGTAGATACCGCGCAATATTCAGTCGAAGACGCAGCCGAATTAATACTATCAGAAGTCATCAGGCCAAAAATCTCACGATAACGATATCAATATGACAGGGTCCCGACCATCAGGCAAACTGTTTGAGGGTCGGGTTATTTTCGTGCCAGGCGCTCTTAAATTCCGGAGGAAGCAGTTAACTATAAGTGTAAACCATCGAAATGGTAATATCATAATAAAGTAGGATTTAAAAAATAAGTGAAATCTATATAATGGAAAAGAGAATCTTTTAGTTCAACCCATCTGGATATGAATAACTATAATACTTATAGAGGTGAAAATATTGCTCGATAATGAAGAAATATTTGATATCACAATCATCGGCGGAGGACCGACCGGCCTGTTTACTGCCTTTTACGGCGGAATGAGACAGGCTAAAGTGAAAATCATGGACAGTCTGCCCCATTTGGGCGGCCAGCTGACCGCCCTTTACCCTGAAAAATACATTTACGACGTTGCCGGTTTTCCAAATATCAGAGCGCAGGGACTGGTGGACAACCTGACAGAACAGATGGAAATGTTCGACACTTCAGTGGTGCTCGATCAATCAGTTCAGAACCTGGACAAACATGATGATGGCATATTCCGTATTGTAACTGACAAGGAGACCCACTATTCCAAAACAATCATTATCACAGCAGGAAATGGCGCTTTCCAACCCAGACGTCTGAAGCTGGAAAACGCCGAGAAATATGAAAACAATAATCTTCATTACTTTATCGATGATCTGAATGATCTCGAAGGCCGGAAAGTCGTATTGTTCGGCGGCGGAGATTCGGCAGTGGACTGGGCATTAACGCTGGAACCGATTGCTGAATCAGTCACAATTGTCCATAGACGGGATAAATTCCGTGCACATGAACATAGCGTGGAAAAACTCAAAACATCGAGTGTAAACATCCGCACCTCCTATGAGCCCGTGTCCCTTATTGGGGATGAGGAAGCAGTACAGCAGGTCCTCATTGAAGAAAGGAATACGAGCGAGCAGCAGTTACTGGATACAGACGCAGTGATATGTAACTATGGCTTTGTTTCAACACTCGGTCCGATTAAAGACTGGGGGCTTGAAATCGATAGAAATTCGATTGTTGTAAACTCGAAACAGGAAACTGTAATTCCCGGAGTCTATGCTGCAGGAGATGTGTGCACCTATGAAGGGAAAATCAATCTCATTGCTACGGGCTTTGGGGAAGGGCCGACAGCTGTGAATAATGCCAAGGTTTACATGAATCCGGAAGCCAAAGTACAACCTAAGCACAGTACAGCCATGTTCTCTCAAAATGAACAGGTGTGAAAAAAGAACGACTACTCAAATGGTGCATTTAATGCTCAGATCTGTGAAAACAGCGCATCGAATGTGCCATTTTCATGTATAATATAAACACCAAAACCTCTGAATACAACAGGTACAATCCGTCCGTATTTCTCGATTTTTTCTGAGACAAAGTTTAAAGATGATCACCGATAACTTATCGAACATAGCATACCGGCCTTAATTAAAAAGACAATCACAGCTGCAATAATTCCAGGCATATTCAAAGCTGAAAAATACCGTCGAATATACACTGATACTATTTCCGGGGAATAGAAACAGTCATACGATATCGCCCCGCGAAATCAAAGAAACCTATTCCATGGCGATGCATCCGGCGGCGGGCAGTCCACAGATACCGTTTCATCTTTTGTCGGGTGTCTGACACTTAGATGTGCGGCCCAGAGCGCAATCTGTTCACCGGGCTGATTCACATACTGACCGTACTTCTGGTCGCCATAAAGCGGTGCGTCCTGATTTGCCAGCTGGACTCTGATCTGATGGGAACGGCCGGTCTGCAGTCTGACCTCAATCAGACTGCCTTCACCAGTTCTGTCCAGGACCTTATAATCAAGAATTGCCTCCTTAGAATCCTGCATGCCACGATTTACAACACTGACCTTGTTCTTCCGCCGATCTTTATAGAGATAATCTCTCAGTTGTCCTTTGTCGGCAGGAAGGTGTCCCCGGGTGACAGCCAGATATTTTCTTTCGACTTGATTTTTCCTGATTTCGTTGGCCAGGCGGGCGGCTGCCTTCGAAGTCCTTGCAAAAACGATTGCGCCGCCGACAGGACGGTCCAGTCTGTGAACCAGGCCCAGATATACATTGCCGGGTTTGTTGTATTTTTCTTTTATGTAAGCTTTTAAGATATTCAACAGATCTCTGTCCTTTGATTCATCTGCCTGAACCGGAATATTCACCGGTTTTTCAACAGCCAGCATATGATTATCCTCATAAAGCACATTAATTTCCACTGGATCACTCCTTTACCTAGTGTCTAATTTATCATTAATTGCTTCATTTGTGACATGCTTTACGTTTATCTTTTTTCATTTAGTATATACTTAAAGTAATATAAAATAGTATAAATGAGGTTAAGAGAAGGATGGTTATATGAAACCCAGGATTATATTTTTGCTTAATTCCATAGACGTGAATAGAGGCGGGCTGACCAATGCCTCCATGAGACAGGCAAGCGCATTCGCAGATGCCGGTTATGACACTCAGATTTTAACGTTCAATTACGAACCCAGATTCCCCTTTATCTGCAAAAAACTTGTACAGATGGGGAAAATCAGTGAAAGGGTCACCATCAAAAACATGTTCAGGGATTTTGCGGCCTACAACAGACGGGATAAAATACCGATTGATAAACTGAAAGTGAACATCTCCGCCTACTCCGGAACATATGCTGTGACAAAAAGAGATAACCACAATGCATACAGGCTCTATAAAAATGGAATATATGAAAAATACATTTCCCTGAGAGATGATGACACCCTGGACTTTATTGATTACTTCAATGAGAATCGATACCGGATCAGGAGGGAACACTATAACTATCACGGACACATAGACAGGGTGCAATACTTCAGTTTCGAAGAGAATAAAGTCAGGCAGGAAATTTTCTATGATAAATCCGGCAAAGCTTTCCTTAACCTCTGGCATGACCCCAGTACAGGTAATATCAGCCGGGTACTCCATATCGGCAAAAAGAATCAAGTGCTCTCTGAAACAACCGGGGACCAGACACTTCATAAGCTGCGCTGGCTGAACAATGTCATCAATGATGCGGACTCAGAAGTGGTCATTATTTCAGATACACGGTCCACTGATGAATTGCTGGTGAAATTGAATCATCCATTAGCCAAAACAGCATTACGGCCTCACAGCAATCACTTAAGAAACCCGGATGACCCTGATTCTGAACTGAATAAGCGCAACAGATATACGATCAGAAACATTGCAAATGTCGATGCGCTTGTGGTTCTGACTGAAAAGCAGAGAAACGACATCACAGATCGATTTGGTTTCAAAGATAGAGTCTTTGCTATTCCTAATTATTACGAAGTGAAAATACCTAAAATCAGAAGCATGCGTTCACTGCTTGCCAATGTCAGGCAATTAGATAAACCGGAGAGAGACATGTCCAAAGTTGCAGTCATTTCCAGATTTTCAAGCATTAAAAATATTGACCACACAATCAAAGCTTTTAAGACGGTGATCAAGGAAGTCCCTGAAGCCAAACTTGAGATCTGGGGCTCAGGTGAAAAAAAGGAAGCGTATATTGAGCAGATACAAAAACTGAACTTGCAGAACCACGTAAAGGTGAAAGGCTATACGCAAAATCCTGAAAAAATATACCAGTCGGCAGCATTGTCAGTCGTCACTTCCAAGGCGGAAGGATTTTCACTTTCCGTCATGGAAAGTATGGCAAATCGCGCCCCGGTGGTAAGCTATGACATCAGATACGGGCCGTCTGATATGATCGAAGACGGGGAAAACGGCTTTCTCGTAGAAAAGGGGGATATTGGGGCATTGTCGGAACGGATCATCCATATGCTTAAAAATCCTGAGGAAACGAAAAGGATGGGGAGAGCGTCTGAAGAAACAATGGCTACAAAATTTGGCAAAGCGCACTATCAGAATTTATGGTTCTCTCTGGCCGGCCATCTGCTAAAAATCGATAAAAGGAAGGATAACAATGGATAATCTGGTTTCCGTGATTACGCCGGCAGAAAAGAATGAAAGATTTGTTAATACCGTTTTGGAATCACTCAGAAAACAGATTTTTACCAATTTCGAAGTCCTCCTGCTCCACTCCGATATCAGCCGAATGAAGCAAACAGTTGATGAAGTATATCTCAAGGATGACAGATTCAGATTCATAGAAATCCCTGCGGGTTTGAATGTAGGAGCTGTGCGTAATATCGGTCTCGGAGCCTCCACTGGAGACTATGTATACTTTCTGGACAGCGATGACTACATCTCAGAAAACATGCTCCAGCTTTTAACCGACAACATCCATGATTACCCGATGATCAGAGGCAGGATGAAATCGACTGATTTCAGCTCAAGTCAGGTAGTCATATTACCCGGCACTAATAAGATCAAAATGTTTTCCGCCAAAAGATACAACCTGGTCAGGGACAATTCATCCATCAACTTTATGATTTCCAAATCAGTCATCGAGCGTATGAATCTCAGATTTTCTGAAGAATTCAAGACATTCTCAGATCTGACATTCATGCTGCCGCTGCTGGAAGAAATAGAAATGGTACCGTACGTCTATGAGGCCATTTATTTTCGGAGAAGAGGGACGGACCCGATTAATCATCCATCTTTGAGACAGTCTCCGATCGAACAGCTCGCACACGACCTGTTCGGTGTATACAATCGATTGAGAACGCATGATCTCAGTCAGGAGGCTCAGACCTACCTGGATAACAAGGTGTTGAATTTCTACAGAAAGCACCTGATATTGGAGTTTAAAGATCCATCGGCAATCGACCGGTATTTTGACGAACTTGTAGAGACAATGCAGAAAATCGATCCGGCAAGATTAAAGCATAAAGATCTCATCCTGAAAAACGATGTCAGGTTAATAAAATCCAATAGAAAAAATGCCTTCAAAAAACTGAACAGTTTTCACAGTTTCCTTAGAGATCTCAAGCGGGGCGCTGGGACAAAAAGAAAACGGAATGAATTTTTCTATAAACGTCTCTTTAAAAACATGAGTGTTAAAGACAATCTGGTAGTTTTTGAAAGTTTTCAAGGGAAATCCTATTCCGACAGTCCCAAATATATATATCAGTATATGCTTGAGAACAAAGATGATTATAAATTCGTCTGGGTGATGAACCAATCCAGGGAATTGCCGGGGAATCCGACAACAACAAAACGTTTCTCATTGAAGTATTACTACCATCTGGCGCGGGCGAAATACATTGTCAGCAATGTAAGAATGCCGAACAGTTATATCAAGAAAGCGGGGCAGACCTACCTGCAAACCTGGCATGGCACACCATTGAAACGTCTCGCCGGAGATATGGCAGATGTTCATATGCCGAGTACCAACACAGCCCGCTATAAGATCAACTTCAACCGTGAAACTGATAAATGGGACTACCTGATTGCACCGAACCAATATTCTGCAGATATCTTCAGAAGAGCATTCTGGTTTAACAACACGATGCTTAACACGGGATACCCACGGAACGATATTTTGATAAACTTCAATAATGCAGAAACGATCAATAAGCTCAAGAATCTTTTAGCGCTGCCGGCGGGTAAAAAGATCATTCTCTATGCGCCCACATGGCGTGATGATGAATACTACGCAGCCGGGAAGTATAAATTTGATTTAAATCTTGATCTTCACCGCCTGAAAGAAGCATTCGGAGACGAGTATATCATCCTGCTCAGGATGCACTATGTCGTTTCCTCCAATATTGATCTAACCGGATTGGAAGGTTTTGCATACGATGTTTCCAGTTACAGTGATGTAAGCGAACTCTTTTTGGTTTCCGATATGCTGATCACGGATTATTCATCAGTATTCTTCGACTATGCCAACCTGAAGCGGCCGATCCTTTTCTATACTTATGACATAGAAAAGTATGAAGGGCAGCTGCGCGGTTTTTATATCGACATGGCAACAGAACTGCCCGGCCCATTGCTCATGACCACTGACGATATAATCAATGCGATCGGCAATATTGATCAAGTTGAAGCAGATTACAGAGATCGCTATAATCAGTTCCACAAGAGGTTCTGCAGCTGGGATGACGGGCGTGCTTCAGAAGAAGTTGTGAATACAGTTTTTGAAAATTAATTCATTCACCATCATAAGAACGAGCACCCGAATAATGGACAGCAGGTAATCATCATCCATTACTCGGGTTTTTTATGGCAAGGGGTACTATTGTTACAATGAATCAGAGAATCAGGTGATTATTATGAAGAATAACATGGCCAAATGGATAATACTTGCAGTGGCAGCAGTGGTTTTAATATCTGCCGTCATCTATCTCCTTGCTGTTAATTTTGGGACAACGAATGTCCGGCAGGCTACAGAAGGCGACCATGATGATATCAAAGTGGCAGCAGTGGGGGACAGTATCACCTATGGACTTTCGGTGAATAACTGGTCTGAAAACGCATATCCGCATCAGCTGGCAGATCTTTTAGGGGAGGAATACTGGGTGATGAATTACGGTGCCAATAATTATGCGGCAATGCACAGTGCCGATTTCCCTTATACTGACACCCAGGAATATCAGGACAGTCTGGAATTCAACCCGGATATTGCCGTCATCATGCTGGGCACCAACGACTCAAAAGATATCAATTGGCAGGGAACTGAACAATTCAGGGAAGAATATACAGCGCTCATTGATTCCTATATCGATAATAACCCTGAAACTGAAATATATCTCGCTACCCCGCCAAAAGCGTTCAATGATGCCTCACGGCCGGGAGATATAAACAATGAAAATATCGATGATATCGCAGCGGTTATCAAAGACGTGTCAGCTGGGAAGAATACTGAACTTATTGACATCAACCAACTCTCAGAAGAAAATGAACAATGGTTTGAGATGGACGGTATTCATCCTGATGCAGAAGGCGCACAAAACATTGCCGAAGCAGTCTATCAGCATATTGCCGAGTGAGCTGCTCCGCGCATATGATGCATCTAATCGTTATATAATATGATCCCGTATGAAATGACCAGAATCAGCCAGAGTACCAGCGCCATGGCAATAAAAAATATACTCCATTTCGACACTTTCTTATCCGCTTTATAGTCTTTACGTATCCGTCTTATAAAAGGAATCGAAAAGAATATCAACACCAATGTGCCTAATATTATCCTTAAAACCATATTTCCCGCCAATCCAATCTTTTTTAACATTACGATTGCCTGCATTTGCTTTCAGATTCTTCATCAGACACGCTGTCAATGGAAGTAAGAAGCAGGGAGCTGAAGCTGATAATTATGCTCCAATGTACGGTTGCCTTCAGCATAATATTCTTTTAGAGTATCTTGCAAATCGGCAGGCAGTTGATATTTTTTATAATGCAGTCCGTAACTGAGTTTGTTTTGCAGGAGATACCGGGTAGGTAAATATCTTCGATGGGGGATGCGGATCCAGGCCAGGCTCCCCTCCGGATGGATCGGTGACTTGAAAAAGCGGTTCAATCGGCGTCCCACTGCCACCTGCATTGTACCGAAGCTCTTGTTCTTCTTGCGCACACTTTTAATTGTTTCGTAATAGGGGATTTCCGGTTCGCCCATGTAATTTAATAATTTCAGCAGCTCTTCTGAAGCGTTATTTTTAAAATGCTCATAAACCATGACATGGAGATGGTCTTCACCGAACAACGCTTCTATTGTTTGCAGGTAAGTATGGTAATGGAAATTTTGGAGCGACCCATTATGCCGGCAATACTCTATGAATGCTTCAGGCTCCATTACCCCGCCTTGATGGATGTGCTGTACATACAGAGAGGTCAGAAGATCGACTTGTTCACGCAGACCGACGACGATATGTACATCATAATCCGGGGCAGGGAAAAGCCTTTTCAGGTCTTTTAAAATCGTGGACTGCCTTTTAACCTTTCGAGGCGCAAACGGGCTGCCGGATAATCCTTCATATGAAATGAGCATCGGTTTTTCATTATTGAAACTGTTAAAGCAGCCTCTAAGATCTTCAATCTGCTGATCGGTGAGTTTATTCAGCCGGAGCATTTTCAATTCCTGTGTAATCTGCTCCGGGTGGATGAAGTTCACGTTCTTCATATTGGGAAATATAGACTGCTGCATAAAAGTGGTCGCTGTTTTGTGATAGCCGACGTGCAGATAAATGGTACGCATATTTTCCCCTCCATATATTGCATGTGAAATTCTAAAATTATGTCATTATTATAGCAAAAGCGGAGATACCGGTAAATAAGCCCGGAGCGCTGGCATGACCCTAAAGGCGGTAATGAGTTGCTCAATGACAAAAGCATTCACTTAATCCAAGTCAGTCGAGAGGGTTAAGTGAATGCTCTGGCGAACATCATTTATATTTGTTATTCTTCCGCTGCTGGAGTGCCTGGTTCCATATCATAAGATTTCTGAACCATTTCATGTCTTTGACCTAATTGTTCATCGGTTTTTTTATCCCATAAATGCGCTCTGCGTTCTTTTACAAGGGGAATCATCTTTTCCGGGATAACATTGCGGTAATTTTTTGTTTCCCCGAGTATGACTTTAACAGAGGGTTCAATCACTGCTTCCGGATCGAATTGTTCGTACGGGAAAGCCGCTGCTTCATAATCAAAGATCGTTTCATCCGGACCTTTCTGCCAATTCTTCCATGTTTCAAATTCCCGGTCGTTAAAACCGGTCAGGTAAGGGCCCGGATTAATCGTCGCTACTTCTATGTTGAATTCCTGCAACTCCTGGCTCAGCGCTTCCGCAAAAGCTTCCAGTGCATGTTTTGAACCGCAGTAGGGACCGGAAAACGGATCTGACATGAACCCCGAAACAGAAGAGATAAATACAATACGTCCTTTTTGCTTATTGACCATTTCACGGGCAAAACCTTTGGTCAAAAGAATTGGAGCGAATGTATTGACTTCAAATTGATCACGGAGATTCTCTTCCGGTATATCGATAAGAGATCCGCCTTCCTTCACAGCTGCGTTATTGACCAGCACATCAATATCCCATGTCCACGCTTTTTCGCGGTCTTTTGGGTTAGTGACATCCAGCTTTTCAACTTGCATATTAAAGCCACGCGCTTTCATTTCTTTTTCCAATGCAGAAACTTGAGAGAGGATTTCAACACCCGCAATCACCGATTTACCCTGTTCGGCTAATCTAAAGGCAATTCCTTTGCCGAATCCAGTGCCTGCGCCTGTAACGAGTATCTTTTCTTCATCCATTCAAAATTCCTCCTTAAAGAATTTCTCAACATCCCGTGTACCCTGCCTGACATTATTTTAACCACAGCGTAAATGCGATGCGTTTAACCTTCATTCTTACAGCACTTCATGTGCCCATTCCTGTTTAACCAGTTTATATTTCACGCGGGAGTTCCCTCCTTCATTTAAGGTTTGATAAAACTCAATCACATTTGGAACGACTCTGTATACCGTCAAATCCCTCTCTGATGCATCCAGGTTACCTGCAACATGTGAAAAATCAAGCAGCTGGCAGGCGTGGCCTCTGATACGTATCTGACGTCCAAGTGATTTCCAATAAAAATTCAGTGCCACATTTTTGTTATTCCTGATTTGAATCACTTTTTGCCGTGCATTGGGTGTTTCAAAGATAAAGCCTGTTTCATCAACCGCTTTTAATGCGACGATTCTCGAATCCGCATGCGCGTTATCATCCACTGTCGATAAAGTCATCACTGCCGGTTCAAGCACATTATTTTCATATGCATGTTTAAACCAATCCTTAAAAAAGGCCAGCGGATCCTCAGGGTACACTGAACCCATCTCTGGAAATGACTCAGATAATAATTTTGAATCCTTCAATAATGTATTGAAATCCACGTTTTTACTCCCTTCTTCAGCCTGTGATTGGTTTTATAGTAATAAGTATGCGATTTGATTCAGACTGAAGGGCTACTTCTGCTGTTTACGTCTCCATCGTTCAAAAGTATGTTCATATTTGTTGCTCTCATCTAACAGCCCGCTTTGCGTTTCAATCAATTCGAAAGCCTCATAATTGAAATTTCCCGGGAAATAAGTATCCCCTTCAAAAGTTTCGTGAATCACAGTACGATACAATTCATCAACTTCATCTTCAAATATTTTGAATAGCCCTTCTCCGCCGATGATATAAAGGTCTTTATTATTTTTTTCTTCAAGTGCAAGCACTTCTTCTTTTGAATGCACCACAATTGCCCCCGGCGCTTCATAATTTTTCTGTGCGGTTAAGACGATATTCCGACGTCCGGGTAACGGTCGATTTGGAATCGTTTCATAAGTTTTCCGGCCGGTTACCATATCGCCGCGCATCGTAATCTTTTTGAAGAATGCAACATCAGCAGGCAGCCGCCAAGGCAGTCCTTCACCTTTACCGATTAATTTATTTTCATCTTCTGCCCAGACATAAGCTAACATTCTTTTCGCTCCTTCGTTTTTAAATAAAGAGTCACTCTCATTGTGGCTGCTAACGTTAACTATAATGAAAGCTTTACATCTTCGTACGCCTCATCATTCATTATTTTTATCGCTTCCGGTATGATCTTCAACGCTTTCAAGTGCGGATTTTCTTTTGAATCAAAGAATTGCTCATCCTGCTTTTCCCACAGCCAGTCAATCATCTTTTGATCATCAACCCTTTCAATGTGCCCATAGACTTCCACAAAAGCGTGATTGGATGTTTCATGGAAACCAAGCAGCACATGCGCCTGTGGATTGCCTTTTATCTCATCGTATTTTGGAGATTTATCATCCGTTTTTGCATACAGCGTCAAATCATCATTATAGAACCACATGTAGCGGGCATTCGGCTCATCATTCTGGGCTGTAGACAAAACACCAATTTTCGATTCATCAAGTATTTCAGTTATACGATTGACAGCTTCTGACCGTTTCACAATATCACCCGTTTCTTTAAGGTTATACCTATTTAATACCACGACATTGAACGACCAAACCAGAACAACATGTTTTACGGTGCGAATTATATAGTCATTGTCGAGTTAGGATAAAATTAACGGAAAGCATCCAGCTATTCACAGGACTTCCTCCGGCTGTGTCAGCCCCAAGGGGGCAGTGTTTTTATCCGCTCCGCCTTGAAAGTGAAAGGTTTGGTTTACCAGACCTCGCTATGGTAGATTAGAATGAATAACTGTGCCTGAAGATAACCGGAAAGAAGTGTAATAATGAGTAAAACATTTAACATCACAGGATGCATGTTTTTAATTCTATATTTGGGAATCACCATAGGGGTATACACAGAAAGTCAGTGGGTGAATACACTCGATCTTGCTTTAATCGACTTATTTCAGGGGCAGGTCACGGAGACTGGCACCGATATCGTGTCCATATTAACCGATATCGGCGGCGGCCGTGAGCTTGCTGCAATTACCATAGTACTCATGGTGTTTATGCTCATTCGGAAAGTTTATATCATGGGCGTGTGGCTGGGGGCTACAGTGCTCATGACTGCTTCAGTACTTACATCAGTAATGAAGAGCGTTATCGGGCGGGAACGTCCCGACATAATGGTGCTTGCCTCAGAACAATCCCTTAGTTTTCCCAGTGGACATACCACTGCAGCCACCGTATTCTATGGTTTGGCTGGTCTCAGCCTCATACTGATCGTAAAAACACTGTGGCAAAGAATCATTATCATCACTGCTGCAACAATTCTCATCGCTTTTGTGATGTTCTCAAGAATCTATTTGGGCGTCCATTACCCGACAGATGTACTTGGCGGGCTCTGCTTTGGTATGGCGAGTATATTTATCTCTATCGGTTTATACCAGCTTGCGCTGCCTCATTTACAAAAGTTTCTGCTCAAATGGAACCTGCAAGATAACAGCCCAAGTCTGAACCGATAAAAAAGTGAAATCATTAGACGCAGGACACGAATTAAATATTGCCTGGCACAATGAACAAGCACCGGCCATTTTATAAAATGACCGGTGCTTGTTTTAGTTTTAAGGATTTATTTTTCCATTTCTTTAACATTTTCATAATCATTCTTTCACCTTACTTTCAATGATATAACTCACTTGAAAAAAGCCAAAAGCGTTGACTGGATGGCATCTTGTTTCAGTGATTAATCATCACTGATATTCTTCATATCAAGAAGATTTCTTTGCCGGGTTGCTAGGTTTTTCACGTTTCTTCTCCATTTCCATTCGATCGTTATACCCCCATACATAGGTGAGGGCAAAGGCAAGGAACAATGTAATGGCTGTGACCAAAATAGCATACCAGAAATTTGCAGTGACCCCCTGTTCTGGATCGATGAATGACGGGAGGCCGATGATAGACCCGATGATACTCCACATATTGATACCGAGCAGACCTGTCAGGAACCCGCCGGCCGCACTGGCAATACTGGCGCAGATGAATGGTCGGCGGAACCGCAGGTTGATACCGTAAATGGCCGGTTCTGTAATCCCGCAGAATGCAGAAAATGCACCTGCATATCCCAGTTCTTTTATGTCCGCTTTTTTGGATTTAACTGCCACACCTAATGCAGCACCGCCCTGTCCGACGATTGTCATACTGACCATCGCTGACAGATAGCTGTATCCCAGTGTCGCAAAGTCATTGACATACACAGGGATAATCCCCCAGTGCAGGCCAAAGACAACCAGCAACTGGTAAAAGCCATTGATGACTGCGCCGAAAACAGGGGCATTCAGGCTCAGTAATGACTGCAGGCCATTAGCCAGGACTGTCGAGAAGCCCACCAGAACCGGACCTGTGACAATCAGAGTGATTACAGCAACGAGCCCGATGACTGCGATCGGGATAAATATTGCCTGAATATATGAAGACACCCAGCTTTTAAGCCAGTCTTCCAATTTCTTTACCAGCCAGGCAGCGAGTATCATCGGAAAGATGGAATATGTATATTCGACAAAGGGAAAGTCGAATGTACCGATAGAAAAGATAGCCGATTCATTACCTGCCGCTTCAAGTATTGTCGGATAAATGATGACACCGCCGATGACAGCTGTCAGCAATGGATTGCCGTCCAGCCGTTTTGCAGCATTGAAGCCGACAAACACAGGCAGAAAGTAAAAGACCGCATCAGCCATCGCATTGATAATCATATAAGCATTGCCGCTTTCTGAAACAACCCCCAGGCCGGTGAGTAAAGAAAGGAGACCTTTAATGATGCCGGCTGCAGCGAGAATGTTGATGACAGGCATCACAGAACCGGTAATCACTCCGATCAGCGCATTGAACCCATCTTTAATCTTTTCATAAGCAGTTCTCTCCTCAGCAACAATTTCTCCACTCGGCGGTTTTTCATCTGGGCCGGATAACTGGGCTGTCACTGCTTTGTAGACATCTTCAACTTGCGAGCCAATGACCACCTGATATTGATCACCTGCTTCCACCACTCCCATCACACCTTGGAGCTCTTTTATCCTATCCGTTTGCGCTTGGGTATTGTCCTTCAAATAGAAGCGAAGACGCGTCACACAATGGATGACCCTGTCGATGTTCTCTTCACCGCCAATTAAATGTATGATCTTTTCAGCCAATATATGATTGTCCTTGTTATTCATGGGGGGTTCACCTTTCTTCTGGAAATACTTCCAAGTTAACATTGATTGGATGCCTGTTATGTAAGACTTAAGACTCTGTCATTCTATCATGAAATTCAGCTGAGTATGTTAAACTTTTATAGATGAGCAGAAGAGAAAGGGGATTCTATGAACAGTTACAAGCAAGCAAAAGAAGCACTGTTGGAAACAGGAGATTACAGAAACTTCACCACACGTGCCAAATATCTGCCAGGGATGCTGGACAATGAATCTGCATACTTTAAAGAGATTCAGGAAACTTATCAAGAGGAAGGATTCAACCATCTGTCAGTCGTTGAACTTTGCCGGACATTCATCAAAGTCGATCTGTTAAAATTATCGCTCATGCAAAGTACCCATGGTATCTTCACAGACAGCAAACAGCCGCAGTATCCAACGGAAAAAGAAGTGCTGGACAAGTTTACTCTAGAAAAGAGTAAACTGGATTTTTACCCGCTCGAACTCCCGGATGAACTTGAAACAGTCAACAAAGAGGTACGTCAAAAAGTAATAGACTTCAACAGGCAAATTGAGCCATTTGTTCACTTAATTGAACAAAAAGCCGGTGACTTTAACGAAACAATCAAAACCGTGATCGATGAATTGATAAAGAGTCAGCCCCATATTTTAAGTAAAATATATAATGAAACGTATTATGCGACAGTGCTGAATTATAATATTGACAGTGCTTTTGAAAAAGCATGGAGAGATCAGCTGGTTAAAACACCATTAATCTCGTTTTACTCAGCATTCACCCTTGCCTGCTACGACAGCATGTTCAAAGACCAGCTGATGTAGTTATAAAAAATGACTCAAAAGAGGCTGGAACATATCCGTCTGCCGGCAGCGTCACATCGACGACACCGGAAAAGGACTGAGTCTCGGGATTGAGAAACGGACGAGACCGAGAAAGGGGCGAATCTCGGGATTGAGAAATCGACGACACCGAGAAAGGGCTGAGTCTCGGGATTGAGAAATCGACGACACCGAGAAAGGGCTGAGTCTCGGGTTTGAGAAATCGACGACACCGAGAAAGGGCTGAGTCTCGGGTTTGAGAAACCGACGAGACCGGGAAAACACCGTTCCTCGGCGTCGTCATAATAACGAAGTCATGAAAATGTAGAAAGCAGCTGGAATGTAAGCCACAAATCCTAGAATTCCAGCACTTTAAGTTCGTAACCTTATTAACTTCTTATGACCAAATG
>NZ_ARQJ01000020.1 GCF_000385175.1 Salinicoccus albus DSM 19776
AGTGGTATTTTCATTGAGTTCATTGATTAAGTTTATTTTCACAGTATCTCCTTTTTCAAATTGAAGCATGGGACCTAGAAACGAGTCATTATAGCCATATGTTTTTGTTTGAACGCCATCAAATATTTCTGTTTCTCCTTTTTGCGCGCGTATTGTATACTCAGTTCCTTTGTTGCTGTCGCTTTTGAGTACAGGTGGGATACTCAGTTCGTTCTCTCCTGTCGAATCAATTAGACTTACCACATCATCATGATCCATATGGTCATTACCCATACCCATGGAACCATTATTCATTTCTCCTGAACTGGAGGAGCCATTCATATTTTCTTCCATAGAACTTTCATTGTCCTCATTCATGTTCATCTCTTCATTTAAATTCTTTTCATTGCTAGTATCTTCTACAGATGCTTCTCCGTCATTGCTTGTACAAGCTGATAAAACAATGACCATCATCAGAGAAAACAAGCTTATCAATAGGTTCTTTTTTCTCATACTTTACAATCCCTTCTTTCTACTTTTAATAAAGAACTTGTCATTCCTTTATGTATTAGACTAGATTATAATTTTCGAGAATTCGTGCATAAATTGAGTATTTAATATGACAAAAACTACATGTAAAATTAAGTTTAAAAAACGACCGTTTATTGGAATATTGGTAGGAAATGAAATATAGTTGATTTCACTATAGATTGTAAGTACAAAAACCCGTACAATTATCTTTGTACAATATTTTAAAAACTTATTGAGTTTTTGTACGATAGCTAAAGCTTATGAGTGCTAATTAGAGGATAGAATACATATACTCCCTCACTAAGAGAAACATAAGGAGGAAAAATTATGAGTAAGATTGGTTATGCCAGGGTCAGTACGAGAGGTCAGAATTTAAATAGTCAAATTGATGTTCTAAGTAAATATGGTTGTAATCGTATCTTTTCCGAAAAGGTAAGTGGTAAGAAGTATAAAAGAACAGAACTGGATAAATGTCTAGACTATTTACGGGAAGGAGACACTTTAGTAATCACTAAATTAGACCGGCTAGGACGTACAACGAAACAATTAATAGAACTATCCCAGCACCTCGATGAAAAGAACATAGATTTGGAAATAATAGATATGAATATCAATACTAAAGATGCAATGGGCAAGATGTTTTTTACTATGATGAGTGCCTTTGCGGAACTCGAAGCGAATCTTTTGAGTGAAAGAACAAGAAAAGGGTTAGAATCAGCCCGTTCAAGGGGTAGAATGGGGGGTAGACCTAAATTTCCAAAAGATAAGAGAGAAACGGTCATTTCCTTGTATGAGAGTGAGAAATACACGATAAATGAAATCATAAGAATGACTGGTGTATCAAGGGGTACTATCTATAACATGGTTAACAACAAGTCTGAGAAAAAGATTGGAGAGAAATGAGTTTATGGAAACAAAGCTCCAGCAAGAGATAAAGAATGTTTTAAAGGTGTTTCCTGAGTATTGGAATGAAGATACATTATTGAAGAATAAACTGATTGAGGATATACGTTCGTACAATAAAGAAATAATAGAAGCTCTTTTATCTAATCATTTAATTAAAGAGACATACGCTCTTCAATTACCATCAGGTACAATTTTTAAAGTAGAAGATTTTATCAGTATGCTACGTTTCAAAAACTATTGGGATAACAGCTTTACAAAGTATACAAACGAAATCGGTCTGACCAGCGAAAATAAATTTTTAAAATATAATACAGATGTAATTTTGGATTTTCCTCATAAAGATGGGATTTTAGAAGGAGGAATGAGTAGAGAGGAGAAAGGAAAAAGAGAAATTTATTACCACAGTGTAATTGCTAAAGAAGAAATCGATACTTTGTTGTCTCCTAAAGCACTAACAAATATCAAGAAATATAATAAAGAAGGTGAGCATGAAGTCACATATATAGATGACACTGACAATCTTATTGTGAAAGGCAATAATTTATTAGCATTATATTCATTGAAAAAAAGATATGCTAATAAAGTTAAGCTAATTTATATAGATCCACCTTATAACACTGGTAATGATAGCTTTAAATACAATGATAGGTTCAATCATTCTACTTGGTTAACTTTCATGAAGAATAGATTAGAGGTAGCAAAAGATTTTTTGAGCAATGATGGAGTCATATTCATTCAAATTGACGACAAAGAATTGCATTACTTAAAGGTGCTATGTGATGAAGTATTTGGTAGAACGAACTTCTTAAATACTATGGTAGTAAAAACTTCAGACCCCTCAGGCCATAAAGTAGTTAATCCTTCCCCATATTCACAGACAGAATATCTCTTAATGTACGCGAAGGATAAAAGTAAATATAAGTATGAAATAAAATACGTTGAAGCAGAGTATGATACTGCATATAACAAATACATAGTAAATTACACAGAAGGTTTTGAGAATTGGGAAGTTGTTTCATTATCTGAATTTATAGCTAAAAAAGAGGGCTATGGGAATGTCAGAGAAGCTAAAATCAATCTGGGAGAAACTGTTTTTGTACAGTTAGTTGCAGATTTTGCATTAGATAATAAGGAAAGTGTTTATCAATCTACTGCAATCAGTAAAGATGCAGGGAAAGAAATTATCCAGGTTAAAAATGAATCCAAAGAGAATAAAGGAATCGTTTATCATATACCAAGAAAAGATTATGAAGATATATATATATTAAATGGCCGACAAATGTATTTTTATTCTTCTAAAGTTAAGGAAATATATGGTGAGCAAGTTCCTGCAAAGCCTCTTACAAATTTGTGGGCAGATATACCATATAATGGCCTTTCCAAGGAGGGGGGCGTATCTCTGAAGAATGGTAAAAAGCCAGAAAAATTATTACATAGAATCATAGAAATATCTACAGAAAAAAATGATATTGTAATGGACTTTTTTCTTGGGAGTGGGACAACAGCTGCCGTTGCACATAAAATGGAGCGTCAATTTATTGGTATTGAACAATTATTTTATGGTGAAAATGATAGTGTAACCAGGTTAAAGAATGTTATAAAAGGGGACTCTAATTCAATAAGTAAGATAGAAAACTGGCAAGGTGGAGGAAGTTTTATCTATGCGGAGTTGTACAGTTTGAATGAAGAGTTTTTGTATCTTATTCAGTCGTCTCAAAATAAAGAAGAACTTGAGGATGCTCTTGAAGAAATAAAAAATAGAGCTTATTTAAATTTTAAAGTGCAGTTAGAGAAAGCAATATATGATAATTCTATATTCTCAGAGTTATCATTAGAAGAACAGAAAGAAGTGCTTATCCAGGTGCTTGATATGAACCAGCTTTATCTTAATTATTCAGAAATAGAAGACAGCCAATATGATATATCTGATTCGGTAAAAGCCTTCAACCATTCCTTCTATCAAAAGGAAGGTGGCAAGAATGAGTAATGACATCCTTGAATGAAGAACAATATAATATAGCTAACAATAAGTTTGAAAATAAGAATCGAGAGAAGTGATTTTATGGAAACAAAACTCCAACAAGAAATCAACAAAGTTTTAAAGACATTTCCTGAATATTGGCATGAAGACACACTATTGAAAAATAAACTAATTGAAGAAATAAGACTATACAACGAAAAAATAATCGAAGCTCTCTTATCGAATGAATTGATAAGAGGTACATATTCTATTCAATTCCAATCAGGCACAATATTTAAGATTGAAGATTTCATCAGTATGTTGCGTTTCAAAAATTATTGGGATAATAGCTACACAAAGTATACTAATGAGATCGGCCTTACCAGTGAAAATAAGTATTTAAAATATAATACAGATGTAGTCCTGGACTTCCCTCATAAAGATGGAATTCTAGAAGGAGGAATGAGCAGAGAAGAGATAGGAAAAAGAGAAATTTATTATCACAATGTAATAGCAAAAGAAGAAATCGATACTTTGCTCTCGCCCAAGATTTTACAAAAAGTTAAAAAATATAATACAGACGGCGAACATAGGGTTACACATATAAATGATACTGATAACCTTATTCTAAAAGGGAATAACTTAATTGCCTTACATTCTCTCAAAGAACGATATGAAAGTAGCGTAAAACTTATATATATAGACCCTCCTTATAACACAGGTAATGATAGTTTTAAATACAATGATCACTTTAATAGATCTACTTGGCTAACCTTTATGAAAAACAGGTTGAGCATAGCAAAAGAACTGCTTACTGAAGATGGAAGTATATATATACAGTTGGATTACAATGAAGTGCATTATTTAAAATGCTTAATGGATGAAATATTTGGACCCGAGAACTTCCAAAGAGAAATAATTTGGGACATGAAAACTTCTTCAGGTTATAAAACAACATCAAATAACTGGGTTAGGACCCATGATACCATTCTTTTTTATACAAAGAATAAAAACTTCTATTTTAATAAGTTATATACTGATTATCCTGATAAATACAAAGAAAGGTTTTCTAAGGTTGATGATGAAGGAAGGCGTTATAGGGATGATAGACCAGGTCATAAAAAACAATATCTAGATGAGTTAAAAGGCATACCAATGGGTGATGTATGGGGAGATATTATGTCTTTCCAACAAGCATCTACATCAAGTGAACTTGTTGGGTTCTCTACCCAAAAACCAGAAAGCTTGATTAAAAGAATTATAGAATCTTCAACTTCTGAAGAAGATATTGTTTTAGATTTTGTATTAGGATCAGGGACAACTGCTGCTGTAGCTCATAAAATGAATCGGCAATATATTGGAATTGAGCAAATGAACTACGTAAACGAAGTTTCTGTTCCACGTTTACAAAAAGTGATTGAGGGAGAACAAGGAGGTATTTCGAAAGATGTTGATTGGCAAGGAAGCGGCAGTTTTGTCTATGCAGAATTGTACAGTCTGAATGAAGAATATCTCCAGGCTATTCAAGGTTGCTCAAGCAATGAGGAATTAGAACACATTATTAATCAAATGAAGCAGTCTGCTTATTTGAATTTTAAAGTGGACTTAGAGAAAGTTACTACTAACAATGAAGATTTTAAATCACTATCTTTAAAGGAACAAAAAGATGTACTTATTCAAGTGCTTGATATGAACCAACTGTATCTTAATTACTCTGAGATTGAAGATAGCCAATATGATATATCTGATTCAGTAAAAGACTTTAACCATTCCTTCTATCAAAAGGAAGGTGACCACGATGAGTAATGAAATCCTTCATAGAAGAATCGAAGAACAGTTCAATTCCCTGTTCGTAGCGCCACCTGAAGTGCCGGATTATATTCGGGATAACCTGAGTCATCCACTGCGTGAATACCAGTCACAAGCATTGAAACAGCTCATTTACACACAAGAACTAGACAATGCAGATCTTTCATTCAATCATCTGTTGTTCCATATGGCAACGGGATCAGGGAAGACACTTGTCCTTGCATCCACCATCTTGTATCTATTTAAAGAACAGAGTCAACAGAACTTCATCTTCTTTGTGAACAGTGATGCCATCATTAAAAAGACTTATGACAACCTTACAAATGAAAGTTCCAGTAAGTATCTATTCCAAAAAGAAGGCATTGTGATAGATGGACAGCGAATTTCCATTCAAGTGGTCGATGTATTCCCGGCGTTTCCAGACGCCAATACAATCTATTTGAAGTTGACCACCATCCAAAAGCTCCATACTGATCTCACAGAACCCAAAGAAAATGCATTGACCTATGAATCGTTGGAAAATACGCGCCTTGTGTTGTTGGCCGATGAAGCGCACCATATCAACGCATGGACACGGCGGGACAAACGGAAATTGAATACCAAAGAGTATGAAGAAAGAACATGGGAGAATACCGTTAACACCCTGCTTCAGCTCAACCCTGCCAATCGCCTATTGGAATATACCGCAACCATCAACTTGAATCAGGATGTCCTGTTCGAGAAGTATAAAGACAAAATCGTCTATCAATATGATCTGAGACGCTTCATGAATGATGGCTACTCGAAGAATGTGGTCCTGCTGCGTGCCGATGAAGCAGATGAAAACAAGATGCTGAACGCCATTCTCTTGAGCCAGTACCGTAAATACATTGCCCAAGCGAATGACATCTCATTAAAGCCAATCATTCTGTTCAAGTCCAACAAGGTTGCGACTTCCCTATCCGCCAATGAACGCTTATTAAACACCGTGCAGACACTGAACGTGGAAAGCCTGTCACATATCATCACCCTGGGCCATGCCACCTACAAGCATGAGCACAGTATATGGAGCAAGATGTTCGAGTATTATAAAGATCAACCCCTGCCTGAAGTCATTCGTGACCTGCAGTGGGATTTCACAGCAGAAACCATTCTAAATGCCAATGATAAAGCCTTCCTTTCGGAAGATAATGCCCTACTGTTGAATACATTGGAGGAAGACAACAACCCGATTCGGGCCATCTTTGCCGTCGCAAAGCTGAATGAAGGTTGGGATGTATTGAACCTGTTCGATATAGTGAGAATCAGTGAAGGCGCCACTTCAACGAAAACCACGACAGACAGTGAAGCCCAGCTGATTGGGCGTGGCGCTCGGTACTACCCCTTTGAGTACCAAGAAGAGCGTTCCTATACAAGACGGTTCGATTTGGTACAGACGGATCTCAAAGTTATTGAAAGCCTGCATTATCATACGATTAATGAAAATGCCTATATTAAGAATCTGGAAAAATCACTCGAATCTGCAAGCATACAGGTGAAAGAAGATGAATACGATCGATTGGAAGCAAGGCTCAAACCGGCCTTTAAAAAGAGTTCCGTATTCAAAAACGGCAAGATTTATATTAATAAACTGGTGAGAACCACTGCAGATGATTACCAGACCATCTCTCATTATAATGTGACCACGGATTATGAAATTCCGTTTGAAACCACCGTTGAGCAGCACTATGGCAAACGGATGGCCCAGACCGGTGGCGGGCAAACCCATGAAGCGACTTGGCATGTAGACCGTATCTATATCCGAAAGGCGCTACAGAGAAAGCCCTTCTTTCACTTCAGTCACTTCAAGGCATACATCCCTGCCCTATCGAGCATGAAGGACTTCATTGAAAGTCCCGACTTCCTTGGGAACTTAACGTTCTATGTCACCCTACCACAGGGGTTGAAATTGCACCATTTAAGTCCAATAAGCAAACTCAAAATGGTAGAGAAATATCTGGATTATGTAGAGAAGAAGATAAAGGCAAACTATATGAAAGAACGAGGCACCCCTGTATTCGAAGGTGTGGCCATGTCTGAAATGATCGATGACTATTATATTGAATTGAATACGGTCAATTCTAAGGTATCGACTATGAGTGAGACCCTACAGAAACGGAATATGCGGGATAATCATTGGTATGTCTACGATAAGGCCATCGTCAACGGTTTAGAGAGCGCATTTATTGATTTCATCAATGATTATGTGGAACAGTTAAAAGAGAAGTATCAAGAGGTATATCTCATCAGAAATGAACGGAAAGTAAAAATCGTTGAAATCAATGGCACACGGGGGTTCATGCCTGACTTCCTGCTCTATCTACAAGATGAAGCCTACACTTATCAGGTCTTTTTGGAACCCAAAGGGGGCCATTTGCAACTGGAAGATCGATGGAAAGAAGACTTCTTAATGGCATTAAGTGAAAATGAGAATATAGAAGTGCTTTCTGAGAATGAGGACGTTAGATTGTTGGGGATAAAATTCTTCTCAAATGAAGGTGATAAAAGGAAGGAATTTCGAGAAGATTTTAAAGACAAACTTTTATAAACTTAATAATTAAATCGATTAGGAGGGGGTTAGTCATCCCCTCCTAATCGATTGTTATTGGTCTAGTCATTTCTCACGATTGTCCAACCAATAAGCAAACAATGTGATTTCTCAAATCGATGTCTAACGTGTCCCTGTGCCCGATTGAATGCCGGCTTTGGCATTTTGGCTGGTGCGACCCTCATTCGATCCACGGCTTCATACGGCGCCCATTGAATCATCCTACCGTGAGAGCTGTTGTTGTCTCGCATATGCCCTGGCCCATCGCTGTTGGCCAGCCTTTCATATGTGCATTTCATTTCATCACCGCGTGCATCAGATTAATTTATCGTTTATGGCCTGCGATGAGCCCCTCTCTCAACTGCAATGTTGAGGCGTTTGTCTTGCTGAATGCGCGCATTACAGACAATTGGCCATATTTTATTTTCAATGCATCAATGGTGTCCCTCAACGATTCTTCTTTCAATACTGTATCCGGATCCTCAAATAATGAACCTTGCCTTAGGCTGTCCGGTATAAAATTTGTGAGTGACACACTGATTGTGCGATACAGCACATCAGGGGCCGCCAATCTTTTTAAGTGGGTCCATACATGCTTCATTATCTCATTCTCGTTATTCGTCCCGGCTTGAATGGAAAATTGTTTGCGGTAGATCACTCCATCTTTGGTGCCGACAGAAAAGTGTATTGTGCGTGTGAACCGGTGGGATACTCTCAATCGATGGACCAGCTCATCAATCTGTTCAAACAGTACGACGTATATCTCGTCAAATCCATAATCTCTCAGTAGTATTTGGCTTTTCGCGATTGACGGCGAATGGGCCACATGTTTGTCACGGATCTGGCTCGCATCAATGCCGTTGGCATGCAGATGCCAGTCCACACCCACAATCCCAAAGTCCCGTTTTAAATATTTTGATGGATACTTGGCTAAATCACCAATGCTAAAAATGCCTCTCTGGTTTAATTTAACCGCACTTTTCTCATTGATCCCCCAAAATTTTGATAAGGGTTTGATGCTCCATAATTTTTCTTCGACATCCTCATACCGCCATTCAGTAACCCCATCCGGCCGTTCTTTAGCTTCCAGATCCAATGCCACTTTACTTAACAATAGATTCTCACCAATACCGATGGCGCACTGTATTTTCGTCGCTTCATAAATCTCTGTCTTTAAACGTAATGCAAATGCTTTCGGTGTCGGTGCAAATAAATGATAGCTGTCCGTGATGTCCATAAAAAATTCATCAACAGAATACTGGTGGAAATCTTCTGGCGGCACAAATTGCAGCGCAATCTCTGTAATGCTTTGCGAGTAATCTAAGTACATCTTCATTGATGGATTAATAATATATATATCCCGGCGGTTCGGTATCTCAAACAAACGGGACCCCGTTTTAATGCCTAGCGTTTTCAACTCGGGGGTGGCTGCGAGCACCACAGCGCCTTTCCGTTTGGTGTCCCCGACGACAGCCAGTTTTGTTGTCAATGGATCTAGCCCGTTTAAAATACATGAGACACTGGCAAAAAAGCTTTTTTGATCGACACAAAGGATGTCTCGACGCGTACACAAATAATAGTTATACATCGAAATTCACCTCACTAATAAGAACAAACGTTCGTATTCAGTATAGCACATCCCTTATCATTGAACAAAACAGCTTTCTTCATATTCAACAGCCATCAAACCTTGGCACATGCCGATTATTTTCACGGACATTGACTGTCAATGGTGTGCCAATCATTTAAATTTTTTTGAAAATATTTTGACCGTTATGGTTTATTGTCCCTACCCTATTTTGATTCAGTGCATTTTTGATTATGACTATGGATGATACACTGCAATTGATTGATTGAGATGTATGTATAAAACAGTCGGATACATTTAATAGCTTTCAGGAGCTAATAGTCAAAAATGTGGAGCATGATTGTTTCGCATAACATATTAACATTTAAACATTCTAGCATTTATATTAATTAACAGTACATTTCGTCACTGTCTGTCGCTAACGTAGCGCATCGGTGCAGGCGTTAACAGGAAACGATGGATAAATATGTTTAGCGTTCATATCGATGGAAATACTAAAAAGTACTTTAGTTATTCATCCTCTGTGAGTTGAGGATGTCATGCTTACAAATTCAAATTAATAAACGCTAAAATAACAGTTTATACATTTTGATTTAAAGGCTTAAAAATGTTATTATTAAAGTACTCAAAAAAGTTTCTAACATGGTACACCGGATCCCCAATCTACTAGCATAGATTGGGGATTTTTTGGTGTTATTGGATGTCATCTAGTCATTTTTCACTATTGTTCAGCCAATAATTGAACAAAGCAATTATCACACCCACAGTGATTGGTGCGATAAGGTATTCAAAAAAGCTGTCTAACATGGTGTCACCTCCTTCCATGCTATTCGCACAGAAGTATACTAGATGACAATAATTATTCTAACACATCAAAATACAATGCTCCTGTAGGATTTCAATACGGAATCCTTTTTTATTTGAGCAAGTATTGATGAAGCAATCTCACGTATCTGATGTTCGATTGCTTAATTAAATTTCAAGTGGCTCCCCCACTTTCATGAAGCAGTGAAAGCTCCTGTGTTTACAGACATACACTATCAACTGCTCGATAAGATCGCAACGACAAGCACTAGCGTGTACTTCGTATCGTTGACAATCTGATCGCTTTGTTGATTTTACGTGCATTGTAAACAACAGCATCATTCTTTCACTGCTTTCTAAAAGCGAGTGTTAGAAAAAACAAAGAAAAGGATGATAAACATGTTGAAAGTAAAAATTGAAGCTTACATTCACTCTATTGATAAAAATGGGAAATGGCATGATTTGATGACAAAAGCAGGTACAAAAGATGCGTATCAACACTTAGATGACATTTATGCAAATGACAAAGATTATATTATCACTGATATTAAAACAGATTGGGCAAGATTTGATGGTAACACATCATTAGATGACATGGTGGAAACAGTAAATGTACTTAAAGATATGATTGATGACGAAATGATATTATTCAAGAAATTATACAGTGAAGGTATTCACGAACCGCTTGATATCGCAAAAAGTATTCGATACAACGAAATTAAGTATTCAGAAGATATTTTGGAAGATGATGAAATTTGGGAAACAGTATTCTTTGATAAAGAACAAAAGGAAATTGCCATCCTTTATTAAGCTAAATACACATTTATGTTATTATGTTATTTTATATAGTAGCATAAGTGTGACATATTTAGATTGTACAAATTAATATATGAAAGTCAGTAATTTTATATCCATCCTAGAGACACTCCCTACTCTACTTTATTGATTAGGCTTTAAGAAAAATTATATTTTATTACACATTAATGTTATTATGTTATTTTATATATTAGTATAAATGTGATACGCTCTAATTATACAATACTAATAATATCAATATTGCATATAGGAGGATAAACAAGATGACAGAAATTATTACAGTAGGAAATTATAAAGGTGGCGTAGGAAAATCGAGTATTACAGAGATATTTGCATTTCTACTCGATAAAGAACACAACAAAAAAGTATTGTTGGTGGATACCGATCCCCAGATGAATTTAAGCGATAAAGTGAGAAGAACATTTAAGGCGGAAGCAAAACCAAAGAAACAGCTAATGCAGGCAATAGAAGATCAAACAATTGAAGATGCTCTCGTAACAATCAATGATAATATCGATTTGCTTGTCGGAGATTGGCAGATTGAGAAATTTCATCAGCATGTTAGCAATCTGCCAAAGCAGGCACAATTTTATCTGTTGTATACACTCACTAAAGATTTAGTGAAGAATTATGATTATGTGTTGATTGATACTCGACCGTCAACGGACATTATGACGAACAATGCTGTTTCTATGTCAGACTATGTGCTCATTGTAGCAAAAACTGAACAGGATAGCTTTACATCTTCACAGCGTTATTATAAATATCTATCTGAAATGGCACAGTACAATGAAAATCTGAAATTGCTTGGGGTTATTCAATACCTCGTAAATACACGAGGTAGCACAGACAGAAAAATCATGCAGGACTTTGCAGACCTTTTTGAAGACGATGTTCTAAAAAGCGTCGTAAGATCCAGTGAGCGTGTGAAAACATGGGGCTATCACGGCATCACCACTGAATATGCTCACGATAAAAAGACAATGAAAATGTATAAAAATGCGTTGAAAGAAGTATTAGATAAACTGAGACAGCCGAACAAACAATAACATATGTGTTATTATGTTGTTTTATATAGGTGCTAGATAACATTAATATTATTTTTGAAAAGGAGAATAAGATATGTATCTACTTCTAAACAATCAAGCACAGGAAATTACAATTGCAAACTCTTTCTTTGAGCTGAAAGAGCATATTATTCATCTCTTGTTTAATATCAAAAGTAATGTTGTACTGACTAAAGAATTGCAAGAAGTATACGAAGATGTAATTAGCAGAATGTACGTTGCTGAAGACGAAGAAGAAGTAAGAAAATGTATTGTTACGTCAAATGTTTATTTCAATCAAAAAGTAAATATTTTATAACATTAATACTATTGTGTTAATATGCTATTATGTTATAATACTATTATATATATTATATGGGGGAATAAAAATGAGTGAAGATTTTAATAAAAAAATGAAAACAGATGAACAGACCCCGATTTCTGATAAAAGAGATATGACAGACCTGCTTAAAAATCAGAAAGAGAAAATAGAGTATAAGACAATTAATTTATACAAAGATGATCATCAGAAACTGAAGTTTGAAAGTGCAAAATCCGGCAGAAGCATCGTGGATATTGTGTCTGAATTAATCAATGAAAAATACTAAGAATTTGAATGATTCTATAAAATCTATTTGTAATCATTCAAAAAATAGTTATAATTGATTACAAGAAATAAAAAAAGCACTCAACTATTACCAGTAGTTAAGTGCAGAGATTCAAAACGTTGGTCGACGTTTAGCACATTCAACAATGAATGTCCTTTTCAATTAAATCAGTGTGAGTACACTAATCTTTGTTTAATATTTGTAATTGCATTATATAACACAATATCAGTAATGTAAATACATAAACTTTGAATTAGTGTACTCCTCCATCCCTTTTTGAAAGGGCTTTGAGGAGTTTTTTGTACAAAATTTTAAGGTGTCAGAAGCGAAAAGAATAAAAAACCAACCAAAATAATCAGGTTACTAAGGAGTATTCATATGACAGATACAGTATCGTTTCGTAATGCTAGAAGACATTCTTTCACACAAGTCTCTAATAGTTTATTAAATGATTCAGAAATCACGGTTCAAGCAAAAGGACTATTAATTATATTTTTATCTAACACAGAGGATTGGAAAATCCAAATGAAAGAAATAATTACTCGCTCAAAAAATGGACGTGACGCACACTATAAAATGCTTAATGAACTTATAAAACATGGCTATGTTGCAAGAGTAGAATACAGAGATAAAAAAACAAAACGCTATGTAAAACAAGAATATATCTTCAGCGATAATAAAGATGAAGTCAAAGAAGTATTAGAAGAAATAGAAAAATTGGCAGATGAACAAAATTTAAATGCTGTTTTTTCTTATAAAATAGACAATGATAAAGAAAAGAAAAAGCCAGATACTGAAAATCAGGAAACGGAAGAGAAAGAAAAGAAAAACCCGTTTCCTGACTTTCCGGATACGGAGAAGTCTAATCCGGAAAGTCAGGACATTAATAATATTAAAGAAAACAATACTAAATATAAAAATACTAATAATAACCTGAATAACGTGTATAACTTGAAAAAAGAAGATGACACAGAAAATCTAGCAGGTCATTCAAGTTATGCAGGTAATTTCTCACAGCAGATAGACGATACTATTTCTGAAGATCAGTATAATAAAGAAATGTCCTTTAACAAATATCCTAAATCCATAAGTTTGGAACTCCAACGTTTACATTATGACGATGCTAAATTGTTGATGGATATATTTAATAAAGCGAAAAATGCTGTTTCAAGAGAATATGACGATATGAAAAATGATTTTGATTTTACATATGAATCTCATAATGTCGAAATCAGCAAGATTATGAACCGCATGATTCAAAAAGCAAAGTTTGATAATGTCTCGATCAATTACTTATCTCGTTATATTTCACGATCTGTCCAAAATTATTTTAGAAACTACGCAGAAGAAGAGTTACAAGAAATTATTGAGCAAGATATGAAAAATTCGAGTTTTAAACTTTAATTGTTTGCATTGTTTAGATTAACTTATCAAATTTTTAAAATTTTCTTTACGGAATTGGTAGAGCTTTGCTATGCTATAAAGAACTTACGTAGAAGAAGCTAACATTTTATTGCGTAGGTTTATTGCTTATAAGAACTACTTATTCTTATTTGCATGTATATTACTTATTTGTTACAATAAAAGCAGAGGAAGTTATCAATGACTAACAAAGAAATTAGAGTAGGCGTTATTTCTGAAGATGAACTCTTATTATTTTACGATTATCTAAATAGTAAATTAAACGGTAACCAATATGCATTAATCGTCACTAATCATCGAGGAAAAGAATATACAACACGAATGATCGATGAGGATGGTGAAAACTGGTATATGCTAAAGTTATTGTTTGGTAATAAATATCAGAGGGTTAAAAAAGACTCTGTTCGTAGTTTCGAGATAAAGAAAATATCAAGCTGAAGGCGGGATTTTTTATCAGTAAAAAGCGAATTCTATTTTTATCTATCACGACTATGATTTTTCTTTCTGCTTGTAGCGTATCAAATGCGAATGCGATAGAAAGTATTCAAAATGATCAACACTATATCGAAACAGACGGCGAAAGAAAGTATTCAATCACGTTTCTTGAAGATGGCCGCGCGGATGTTGCCTGGTACGGCAGAGAAGATTATCCGGAATCCATTACTTATGAAATTAGTGAAGAACCGGTTGAAGTCGAAGGCCAAGATCCAATGAAAAAAATCTCATTTGCTGATTTCCCTTCAAATGAATCATATGATTTGAGTAATTCAAATGACAATAGCTTTTTGATTGAGGAAAATGAAAATGGGGTAGTATTAAGAGATTATCGAACAGATGATCAAGGAAAGAATTATTTGAAAAGTGACGAAGAATACGAAAATCCAGGATATCCAGCGACAGAAGAAGAAGACATTTTTTTGGTTGAAGCCGAGTAAACGACGAACGGAGTACATCAACGATGTACTCCGCTATACAAAATTTATACAGGGATTCAACAGTTGCGCCAACAACTGTTGATATTTCATCAACTACTAGCACATTAGTAATTGAACTCCCTCTTATTTATATTATATGAAGTGAGATGCCTTATCAAGATAGACATTTACACATCAATATATAAAGCGGACATGTGGGTTGCAAACTAACTGTTAAAGGTAGTTGATGCAATCCACATTTTTTTATGAGAAGAGGTTGCTTATTATGATCAATCAAACGTATGATACGCAAAGATTTAAGTTAGTGTTAATGCCTCATAAAGATTTTTCGCTTCAAGATTTAGAACAGCAGGCCTACTCATTTACGACACGTGATAGAAAATTCTTTATCAACATCGGAGAAGGCTATGCACTGAGACGTCCGAAACGATTATCGAATTTAAGTAATATCAGTGAGAACAACATCGTCAAAATTAAGGATTACTTTTACAACGTCATCCGAGCCAAAAATCAAAAGGGGGACGTTATCTGCAAAAAAGATCGGATTGATGAACAGTTAAAACGTGTAAAGTTAGTTAAAAAATAAACGGATTAGGTCGCATTGATTTGTGAATATCTATTCACAATAATTCTGCACATTGATAATTAAATATAGATACGCACGCTTCTCAAACGCAGACATACGTATGAAGTAGTAAGCAAGTGAATTCTTGTCGTGTAAGAGCGAAAACGCTATGTTATGTCAGTCACACAAAAGCAAAACCCTTTGCTTTCTTAATGACTACAGTTTTTGATACGGCCAAGACTTTAAATAAAGCGGTGCTAGTCGATGCGAAGATATGAGCATCGTTCAAAAACAAGGTTTAATAATTACAGAGCCAAAAAATTATTTAATCGTGTGACACTTTAATATTTTATTTGATCATTGATTCATGATGTTCATTAATCAATGCGACTTAATTAGAAACAGATACTTTAAAGGAGGTGATGTGTATGCGACATGCTTTTCTTACACCTTCATTGCTGATCAACGGAATGAAGCACTCATATACAAACAGTCTACCGCTGAATACCCAAGCGTAAGAAAAGTAAGTGGATATTATGCGCAAATGCAATACTGTTTATCATTTTGATTTGTGTTTTTATTTTATGAAAGGAGTGTTACAGATGGCACTGACAAAACAAAAAATCAAAGATATTGTTGAAGCGAAAACAAACCAGGACTTTGACACATGGAAAGCGGAACAGTTGGAAAATCATATGCTGATGATGATGAAAAAAGATAAAGAATATCGACAGTGGGAAGATCAATTTATTGAAAGTAAAGCGATGGATTTGATTATCGATGATGCAGAGAAAACAGCCAAAAAATCAAATAACCTAGGAGGAAATCAATAATGCGGATGTTGTTTAATATGTTTCAATTCATCACATATTATTCCCAAAATGTAACACTTGGAGCAATCTCACAAACAACCGGAACGATTGAAAACATCACAAGCGGACTCGTTACACTTGGTGTACCACTCGGAGCGTTAATGCTTGTTATTGCCGGCATCGTTTGGATGGTGGGCGGTCAGAATGGCCCAAGGCTTGCCAAAGGATTTATTCTCGGCGTAGCAGTCGGGTTAATCTTAATTTTTGCCGCTGATGCACTTGCTTCATGGGTCGCCAGTCAAGCCAGTTTTTAGTGCTTATTTCAAAATAAAAACAATGAAATGCTAGGTATAAATGATAGACAGTCCCGTACTGTCTTTTTTTTATACCTAATTTTCTAAAACGAAAGGAGCGGAAGGATGTCCAATTATCAGGTGCGGTTAATCATTCTGTCTAAAGCAGACCGAAAATATTTTGGCTATTTAAACATTGATCATAAAAAGTATTATAGTATCGCAGTCATTGATGAATGCTTAAAACATATTCAGGAAGCAGTCAAACAATCGTTTCAGAAAGCGGTCAAAATTCGTTTTCACTTAGTAGAAAATATCGATGTCGAAGACGGAAAGAAACAAGAAACCGTTGAACTGGGAACCTTTGAATATGAAATAACGCCCTCAACCCAATTTTTAAACGAAGATCGTTTTTATCAAATTGCCGAAAAGGAAATTTATCTTAACAGTTCCAATGCTAATGAGGCCTACAAAAAAGAAGTGTTAGAAAATATTGCGCAGGCGAAGGAAGTAAAATCACCGAATACAATCAAAAAGCAACGGATTGGCAATATAAAAGATACACTCGTCAATAAGTGGTTGGGTAAGCGAATCGATGTAACGGAACCCGATCATCAGTCTGAGAATAGTGTTGAGGATTTAGAAGCGAACGGGTCGTCAGAATCAGAAACAAGGGCAGAAGGGGAGCAAGAAATTGAACAAAAGGTACAGGATGAATTGGAGGAATCCACAGAGGAAACAAACGAGAAGGTTGAGCAGAACATTGAAGCAAATGAAAACGGGGAGAGCTCTGATACAGAGGAAACCGTGAATGCAGAATCAGAAGAAAATACCGACACAGAGAAGGAAAAGAAAGTATCAGTCGATGACGGCTCGACAGTAGATAAAGCAGAAAATGAGTCAGAGAGTGAGTCATCGTTATCATCGGAGGCAGGTCAAACAGAAGCAATGACAATTGCTCCCGCCGATGCGTTCAATGCCCTGATTGATATTCCGGATTTTCAATTACCGAGGGTCATGTCGAGAGATATATTTTTGAAACAAAGTGATGATCCGGTTGAAAACAAACGATTATCTTTTTTGTTCGACAGAGAAACACGATTGGCATCATATAAAGAACAACGATTAATCGAGATTTATCATACTTTGGTTGATAACTATAATGAGTATCTGCTTGCAAATGAGCAGGATATTGATACAAAACTCGAAGAATATGAACGCTCCCGTGAATCATTTGTTGAAGAATATATTCATGATTTAAAGGCACAGGTGACGTCAAAACTCGATGATAAAGTTAAAACAGTGGATCAACAGCAACAAGATGAAATGGATGACTTTAAGGCAGAACAAACACAGGCTCGCCATCGATTTGAAGAACGACAAAATAATGAGCAGGAAGAAATGATTGCTGAATACAAGGAACGTTTGCAAAAGGAAGTGAAAGCTGAAAAAGCAAAAGCAGAGCAAAAGTTTGAAGAAAAAAAAGAGGCACTTAGAGAAGAATTAAAGCAAAAGGTGCAAGCAGATGTCTACAATTATGTGATGTTAGACAAACAAGCACAAATAAAATTGTTAAATGATGAAATCTTTGAATATGACGAAAACACATACAGACAGCTAGATGAAAATATTAATGCATGGAAAACAGATGTTGAGAATCAGCAACACAAACATCAAACAGCTCAGCATGAAGGTATGGAACAAGCGAAGTATGAAGCAGAAAAAGAAAAGGCTCAGGCAGACATTCTTGCGATGAAAGAAAAAGATAGGGCACATGAAGCTAATGCTCAACACTTGCAGGCACAGGAACTGGAACAAAAACAAAACGAAATGGCATATAAAAAAGAAGAACAGCGGTTGAAAGCCATTGAAGTGGATGCAAAGCATAAAGAAGCTGAAGCGAAGAAAAAGGAAGCTGAACGAATGGTTCCAATGAATGTGAGAAAAATTGCAGGCATAGTCACTGGTGCCGTCCTCGTCTTGTTCATTCTCATTATGTTTGCGTTTCAACTGTTTTTTAACGGGGGCGCAGAAGCAGAAGTGATTAACGAAGCTGAACAGGCACTCGGACAAATCAATATAATAAGAAGCATTCAGGAGGCAAAGATATGACAACATATCAATCATATATTGCTAACATTAATAAAGCAACGCTAATAGATTGTGAGCCAATCCCTTCATCTTTGTTTGAATCTAGTGACCTATCATTTCATGTGGTTGTGGAAATTGAACAAAGACATCACCGAATCAAAGTTGATGAAAGGGAAAAGGATATTGTTTTAGAAAAAATTCAAATTGGGGATGAAATCATCATCTTTGAAGAACATTTTGATAATACAGAACGAAATGACATTATCATTGATAATGAGTCAATTTTAAAAAACGATGATGGGAATGTGAAACAAGTGAATCACATTTTAAATGCAGAAGGCAGTGCATTTGATGCTGATGCGTATGAACATCTATACAATGCACTAGAATACACGTATGATCGCATGACTGAAGCAGTAAAAGAAAATGTAGAAACCATTTATTTATATCTGAATACGTTAGCGGATTTAAAGAATGGACAAACAGTTAAAGTTGGCACCGAAGCGTTAATCCGGCAGTCGATTGGCTATGCCCTAAAACAGGACATCTCTTTTGAACAATTGATGACATGGTTTGATTTAGAACAAACGGATAATATTAAAACCGTAATGAATGATACAGACAGCGATGTGAAAGAAGAATTTTTCAAAACATTAGTTTCAACAAAAAGTCAGTTAAACTTATCGGAAACAGAGATTTTTCAATGCTTTAAAAATCTAAATGTATCAAAGGAGGCAGGTGCATATGTTGAACAAACATAATTTTAAAACTAATGTTGATTTCACTACATCTTTTGAAAATGATCGGAGTCGATTCTGATGATTTCTCTGTTCAGTTCTATACGGCAGTCGATTGACTGGAAGAGGTTCAAATTCAAGACGTTCAAATTCAATTACGATATTAAAAAACAAACTGAAAATAAACAGACACACCGACTAAATATCCGAGCGATTGTAGCAAACCCTTACACTCTAATTGCGGGTGGGGTATTCGTGACAATCGCTTTTTTATTTGTCATCAATGCGTTTGTGAACCTGATTGATTCCACAGTAACAGGCATACAAACTATTGACTTTAATCAATCCTTTGAAACTAATACGGTGCAGATGCAGTCCAGTATTTTGACGTTTGATCATTTCACACAGTTATCTCAATTTACAACAATATTACTCATTGCTTTAGTCGTGAGTGTACTATATGTAGCGTATAAATTATACGAAATTCATCGGCGCTATCGAACACTAAATATCGGACAGAAAGGCGATAGCCGATTTACGACACTTCAAGAGATGAAAGATATTTATCGGATGGTGCCACATAGAGATGAATCTTATACAGGTGAAAGTGGTTTTCCAATTTCTCATTATCGAGATCGTTATTTTATTGATGATTCCACTTCTAATACCTGCATCATCGGCACATCCCGATCAGGGAAAGGGCAGACTGCGGTGTTTCCGGCAATCGATCTGGATTCACGGGCAGAACGGCAACCCTGTATGCTTGTCGGAGATCCCAAAGGTGAGTTGTATTCAGCAAGTTATAAGCCGCTGAATGCGCGTGGGTATGATGTCTATGCATTAAACCTGCTCGATCCGGATAACGGCATGAGTTATAATCCACTTGAAATTATCAAGCAGTCCTATGAAAAAGGCGATTATGCACAGGCACAAGCCGATTGCTCCACACTCACGAATTCACTATTCATGGGAAAAGGGGATAAGGGCGATCCATTTTGGGATGCTTCGGGTGCCAACCTAACTAACGCCCTTATTTTAGCAACAGTTGAAAAATGTTATCGAGAAAAAAGTCCCGAGCAAATTACGATGGGTAACGTTTACCGCATGCTACTTGAATTGGGGCAAGTCGAAGAAGACGAGGAAGGAAATGAATCGAGTAAACTCGATGAATATTTTGAGAAACTGCCGCCGGACCATATTGCCAAGCCATCTTTTGCGCAATTGAAATTCTCTAAGAACAATACACGAAGTTCGATCTATGCGGTGACTACCGGTAAATTAGAGATATTCAGCCGCATTCAAATTGACAAAATGACTTCAAAAAATTCAATTGATTTCAATCGGATTGGGTTTAACAAGCGGATGTATATGTATTTTACAGAAGGCTATGCGTTTGAACGGGGCGAAATCATTTTTAAATCTGAAGATACTCATCCGATTAAAGAGACGTTTCAGGTCGATGCCTTCGGTTCTGCATCCATCAATTTTGATGAACAGTTAGAAGATGGGGATATGATTGATATTTATATGAATGATCAACAGTATGCCACATACATCTTCCATCAAGTAGCTACCGAGTACAATGAATACACTCAGCAGATGGATTATGCCGAGGAAGCGAGTTTAGAATTTGTAGAAGCACAGGGCGCATCGTTCTTAACACAAACAAAACTGTACTACAGCAATAAACCCGTTGCCATTTTTATGATTATACCGGATTATGACAGCTCTCGAAATACCATTGCATCGATATTCATCTCACAGGTCTACACAAACCTTGCCCGAAGTGCGTCATTAACCCGTGACAACAAGTGTCATCAGCGAGTCAAATTCCGACTGGATGAATTCGGCAACCTGCCGGCGATTCATGATATGGAGACGAATATCACCGTGTCCCTCGGCAGAAACATCTTGTGGGAATTGTATGTGCAAGGCTATTCACAGCTTGATTCTGTATATGGCAAAGAGACAGCAAGAACCATTAAAAATAATTGTCAAAATCATGTGTATATCATGTCTACAGAAAAAGAGACTGCTGATGAAATTTCTGAAAAATGTGGCAAAAAAACTGTGCAATCGACAAACCGTTCGGGTAAAGAGCTCGGCGGTGACATATCCATTACCGACTCAGTTGAAGCAGAGCCGATCATACTGCCGCAGGAGCTTCTTCAAATGAAAGAAGGCGACACTGTTGTGCTTCGATTTTTAAAACGCAAAGATTTAGACGGAAATAAGGTGACAGCATATCCTATAAAAAATACGGAATTATTGTCGATGCCGTTTGCCTATCAGTTTTTATCTCACACATTTGATGATGACACAGCATTAAGTGATTTTGATATCCCATCAAACCACCGTATGCTTCAAATTAAAGATATCTTGATTGACTGGAGCGGACGAATGACACAGAACCAGCCATCCTATTTGTCAGAACTTCAATTATCACCAGATCAATTAGAACGTTTAAAAGGTTACATTCAAAGTATCGGCGGCGGTAATGACGCCTTTGAAATGCTGAAACGCAAGGAAACAAAGGAAGCATTTGAGTCCGTTATATTGAACTTTTCAGCAAACCTGAAAATGGATGATAAAGAAAAAGCGAAAGTACAGGTGTTAGAGGCAGTCAATCGAATTATCAATGATGAAGCCGATGACAGCAATTCACAGCAAAGCACTGAAACAGATATATCGGGAAATGACGAACTGTTTTTAGATCCGTATCAATTTCCGTATCCATTGTACGAACGGTGCTTAGATTATCTTTCGAAATATTTTGATCAGGCGGAGATTTCGGATTTTAAATCCTATCCCGTACAAACATTTAAAAATCATATGAACAATATCGATAAATCATTTATTTATAAAGAGATTGTAGAACATTACCGCAATCATTAAGCAAAAAGGCAGGTGATAAGACGTTGGATGTCATTGAAATCCTACAGGAATATGAAGAATATTTTAAGCAAATGTCAATTATATGGCTTGTATTATATCCGTTGATTTGGTCACTGTTAATCGACGGTTTTTATGATATCGCCATCCGTATGGAGGGGATGCTCGATTCAGTGCTTTCTTTCGGCGGTGTAATGGAAAGTGAGAGTGTGCAGACGTTATATGATTATCTGGTCCCCCTCGCTTTTATATTTCTAACAATCGCAATCATTGGCATTGCCTTTCAACTCATCACCGGCAAGACAGTGCAAAAAACAAATGTTTTACTAAACATTGTTTTAGCGGTTGGGGTAATTCTCCTATTGCCATGGGTTGTGTCACAGCTCGGTGAATTGAGTGATGACTTTATCGAGGTCAGTCAAAGCGCCGGTGTAGAAGATAATATTGAAGTCAGTTCATTATCTACACAAATCGTTCAGACGAATACACGGGATCTTGTTTATCTTGCTCGCAATGATTTCACGGAAGCTGATAATAACATCAACAACACAATCACAGATGGAAATATCAGAAACATTGATTTCGCAGAAGTCATACATCCGAATCCTGATGATAGCGATAATCGAGACTACGGAGAAGATGAAAATGGAGAATCAATAAATGAGCATGAAGCTTTCACGAGTAAGCTCGTTGATAATGAAGACGGAGAGGAAACGACGACTGAAATTGAACCGTTTGAATTGAGTATCATCGGCGAAATTCCGATATTGAATGAATACTATTATCGGTATACCGGTAACTTCATCAATATGTTTGCCCAACTTGGTATTTTGATCGCTGTTATGTTGTTTACCAGTTTCAAGGTCATCCGTTTATTCTTTGAAATTGCGTTTGCCAATATCATTGCGCCCTTTGTGGCAACCACAGATTTAAGTACGGGACAGCGGACGAAACAATTGCTGAAAGATCTTGTTATCAACTTTACAGTGGTTGGATTAGTGATGCTGGTTTTCAAGCTTTTTATGGTGATGATGAATTATTTAAGTACATTAGATGTCAATCCAATCGTTGTCACTGTCATCATGTTCGCCCTCGGTTTGGCAACCATTGATGGTCCGGATCAAGCGAAAAAACTGCTCGGCGTGGACATCGGTGTCAAAGATGGTTATCAAAACCTTATGTCCGGACTGGCACTCGGCTCTGCCGGAGCGAAAGCAACAAGCGGCGTCCGCAGTCATATTGGTAATGAAAAAGATAAACTGAAGGAACAGCAACAAGAAAGAAGAGATCAAAAAGACACAAACTCTGAAAAACTTGCCGGCACAGGCTCAAACAGTAGTGACAGCAGTGCATACTCTATTGATAATGAACTGAATCAAGCAATGAATAATGACGGATATATGAATAATGCAGAAAATCAAGGGGCATTAGCGGATGCAAAAGCAGAAGGCTTGTCCACAGACAGTAACTCAGGCAATGGTATAGCGGATACAGACACAAGTAATCAACAAGCACTTGAAAATCTTGTACAAAATGCAGATGCCGATTTAGATGATAAAGAAAGAAATGTATTAGAAAAAGTCATCGAAGATGGCAGTGCATCATTAGATTCAGATGAAAGAAAAACCCTTAATTCAATGATGAATGATGATGATATCGGAACAGAAGAAAAGCAAGCACTTGTTCAAACGATGGATTCCGGCGACAGTATACCGGATGGAACAAGTAATCGAGATGTTGTTGAAAATATCGAATCAGCTGGAAACAATTTAATGGAAGATGGAGAAAAGCAAGTGCTTGAGAATCTCATTTCAAACGACAACGGCAATATTTCCGAAGACGAAAAGCAAGTGCTTGAAAATCTGATTTCAAATGATAGCGGAAATATTTCCGATGATGAGAAACAAGTGATGGAAAATCTCAAACAAAGCGACAACCTTGGTACACAAGAAAAACAGGCGATTGAATCGATAATACCGGCGGGTGACAGTAGTCCGGTAGATCAAGATAAAAATGTTTTAGAAAATCTCATCTCAAATGATAACGGCAGTATCTCTAATGATGAGAAACAAGTGATGGAAAATCTGATTTCAAATGACAATGGCAGTATTTCTCAAGGAGAAAAGCAAGTGCTTGAGAATTTCATTTCAAACGATAGCGGCAATATTTCTCAAGGTGAACGACAAGTAATGGAAGACGTGATCTCCGGTGATTCAATGGATACGCAGAGCAGGCAGATGGTGCAAACGTTAAGCAATGAGGGTACGATGACCGCACCAGATATTCAACAAAATGTCGTCAGAATGATGAATGACAGCGCAATCGGGTCTCAAGAAGCTGATGCAGTGGTCAATACACTACATTCACCATCAACCGCATCGTCAGAGCAAAGAGAAGTTGTAGAAAATGTAATAACCAATCATCCAGACATTGGCACACAAGATCGACAGGTACTTGAAAATGTTGTGACACAATCGGCTGACATCGGTGCACAAGAACGGCAGGTCTTTGAAAAAGTAATGGAGGCACCTCAAAGTATTTCTCAAGGTGAACGACAAGTAATGGAAAATGTGGTATCCGGAAATAACAACTTAACTTCAAAAGAACGGACAGCGGTTGAAAATGTGGTACAGCAACATGCATCTCAAAATGAACCACAACAACACACAACCACTCAAACCTCTGGCAGTCAGGTTGCTCAGACAGAAGATATTGTCCGGAATATGAAAACGAACTTTAGGACAGATACCGGACAAATGGATAATATTAAGCGGAGACATGAAGCCTTTAATCGAAGGAAAGATAATCAATAAGCGGGCCAACCGATCGCCCGCTTGTTTGTATGTTGAAAGAAAGGAGTGGTGTTGAGTTGGCAAAGGATAAGGAAGAACGAGCGAACGTTTATATCATACCGAAGGATATGATTGCCTCCATGCAGTTTTTTGGATCAATCACATTGATTGATATTGCTTATCTAGCCGGCTTCTTGTTTCTGGGGATTATTGTTACAAACGTGATGCAGGTCGAAGGCGTGTTTTTAACGATTGTAGTTATTGGGTTTCATCTAATTCTCGGAGTGATATGTATACATCGCCCGTATACGAATCCGGACAGACGCTTTATCGCAGTATTGTTTACCGTATTGATGGATCAGGACAGAAATCAATATAAAGCGATCGATAAACATTATTATAATCAGAATACCAAGGAGGATGAAGATGGGCTTAACCGATGAAAAGATTGTGAAACAGAAGAAAACACGGATTAAAGATAAAAAGAAAAAGAACGTTCGATACGATCATACAGTTTTAGACATTTTACCGTATAAACAGATAATGGACGATGCACAGGCGTTAATTGTTGGTACTGATAATTCTTATTATCAAATATTTCAAATCGTCACTCATGCGTTAAATCTTTCGAATCAGGAAGAGAAGAATCGTTTAATGATGCGGTTTGCCAATTTTAATCGGTTAATGGACGCTGATTATAAGATCATATCAACGCTATTTCACATCGATAATTCAAAACAAAAACGATATTGGACAGAGAAAGTAAATCAAGCACAAAATACTGAACAAAGAAAGTACGCAATGGAACAGTTACTGGTGTTGAGTCGGGTCGAAGACGATCCGTCACAGAAAAACCAAGAACATTTTCTTGTGATAAATGCAAAGACGGTAGAAGATATGCGGAATTTAGTAGAAACACTGTACCGGTCACATAACGGAATGATTGAACCACAGCCGTTAAGTTTTGAGAAAAAAGAGCAATTGATATTCAGATTAAACAATCAAAACACAACAAGATAGCATTATACCATTATAGTACTATAGCACTCTAAGATATTAACATTTATATTAGAAAGGATGACTGCATGAGTCTATTTAGTTCAAATATAGCCAAAGGGATTGAACACTATGAAGCAGAAGGCTATGATTTAGGTTTTTTGTCCCGCATCGCACCTCAAGGCGGGATTAAGTTCCCCGATCGAAATATTCGAATGGGCGATGGCTATGTGGCAATGTTGTACATTACAGACTTTCCAGAAACGATTCATGACAACTGGTTAACCAGTGTCATTAATCGAGATGGCATTATTGGCATGGTGGATGTTAAAACCATGGATCGTAACGCTGTGCTTAAAAATGTAAAACGATCCGTAGCTGAACAATCTTCAAGAATACAGGAAGATAATACAAGTGTGATTTCAAGAAATGAAGCGATTAATCGGTATCAGTCGTTGAATGAGATTGCAGAAGATATTAATAAATATGGTGAAATAACGAAAGCTGTGCAAGTCCGATTGTATATTTCTAAACCGACAGAAGTAGAATTGGAGAAGGAAATTGCATTAATCAGAAAAGACCTTGATGCGATGGGCTTCCGAGCTTTTAATATGCAGTTTGAATCTAAAGATTACTATAAAGCGCTGTTCCTGACACCTAAAAAGCAGGAGAAACAGTTGAGCGTTAAACGGTTGGGGCAACAAATGCCCTCCCGCACATTGGGGGGCGGTTATTATTTCGATCATGCCCAGTTAACCGATCCTACCGGCGCATATTTCGGTCAAACATTGACCGGCGGACCGGTGATTTTCGATATGTTCCATTCTGATAAAATCAGAAAATCTTTTAACGCAATACTTTTTGGCACAATGGGGATGGGAAAATCCACATTGCTGAAAATGATTGAAGAAGAACAATTTGCGAAAGGGAACTTTATTCGAGGATTCGACAAATCCGGTGAATTTTACGACATGATTGTGCAACAGGGCGGTCAATATATCGCATTGGATGGTTCTGATGGACAGATCAATATGTTTGAAGTGTATGCCACAGCGACATTATCCGCTGTGGATCTCACACCCTCGCAAGTCGGCAGTTTCCAACAGCACATTGCTAAATTGACGATGCAATTCTCACTACTCAATCCCGAATTAAAGGAGGATGACAAGAATAATTTAAGAATTTGGCTTACGAATTTCTATATTCATTATGGTTTATGGGATCCAAAAAAAGATGAAGAGAACGAGATCCTCGGTTTAGATTCTAGTGCGTACCCAATACTCAGTGACTTTAGAGATTATCTTCAATCTGTTGACCTCGGCAAAGGGGCATCGAGAGAATTGAAACGAACAAGAGAAAAGATTCTGACATTGATTTCAGATTTAATCACTTCAAATGGCAGAATATTTGATGGACATACTTCCATAGACCACATCGATCAAGAGCAGGTTGTATTCTTTAATATCGATGGATTGGTGAACCTATCAGATAATATATCTAGTTGCCAGTTATATACGGCGCTTAACTTATTTTGGTCGCAGGCATTAGCGAACGGTCGAAAGGTTAAAGAAAAATATTATAATCAAGAAATTACTGCCGATGAAATCAAGCGCTTTTTGATATTGATTGATGAATGTCAAAACGTGATTAACGGCAATAATCCAAGACTTGTCGAATATATTACAACGTTCCAAAGAGAAATGCGTAAATTTTTTGCCGGCATTGTGTTTGCCACCCAATCCCCCCAAGAAATCCTGCCGGACGGTAATGATTCGCAGGTCATTTCAAAGTTAAAGCAGGTCTTTGAATTAACTCAGTACAAGTTTTTATTACGTCTCGATCAGTCTGTGAATGACAAAATGAAAGACACTTTGGGTGATATTATTAAAGAAAGTGAATATGAACTCATCCCTCAATTAAGTCAAGGTCAAGTATTATTATCGATTCAAGGTTCGAATAACCTAGTTTTTAATACTCGACCAACGCAACAACAGCTAGAGCGATTTAAAGGAGGCATGTAAAACAATGTACATTCAGTACATTGTTTTTTTATAAGTGAGGTGAAGACGTCTGAATACAGCAATCAAATACGCAAAATGGGTCATAAAAAAGAAAATTCTTTTATGGGTTCTCGGTATTATATTTTCAACGACCGGTTTAATCATTATTGCGGTCGTTGGTGTCATTGTCATATTAATCGGTTTAATATCTGCATTTGGTGCTGAGGAAAGTGAAAACGTTGAAGAACAACAGTCACAATCCTATGAAAAGGTTTCTGTTCCGGAAGGCGTACAGGAGTATGAAGATGATATTAAATCTGAGTTGGAAGATCAAAACTTAGATGAATCATTTTCACCTGTACTATTAGCAATTGCCTCTCAAGAATCCGGCGGACGTGTACCTGACATTTTTCAATCTAGTGAATCGTTGGGGTTGCCGCCGAACTCAATCGGTCCTGAAGAGTCAATCGAGCAGGGCGTTAAATATTTTAAGGAACTCGCAGACTCCGTTGGCATTGAAAGTGCTTCAGATGAGGGTCTTGATCTTGTTCTTCAATCGTACAATTTTGGTGAAGGATTTATTGATTACGCTAAAGAACGAGGCGGTTATAGTCAGGAAACAGCAAATGAATTTTCCGATTATATGGCAGATGAAAGCGGATGGTCATCCTATGGCGATCCGAAGTATGTCTCTCACGTAAACAAATATATGGGTAGTACAGCAACCGGAGATGTTGAAGGGGAAGTGATAGGTGATATGGCACTGCCCTTATCCAAAGATGCTTTTATGAACGATTTAATGTGTGATATCGGTTGTTATTATGATGCCGGCAGTGATACACCACATCCCGGCTACGACTGGAATGTTCCCAGAGGTACAAAAGCCTTTTCCATGGTAGATGGCACAGTCATAGAGGTGAGCGAAGGTTCACCGGATAATCCTCAAGGCATACCGTTAAGTCAAGCACTGACGATGGATTTAGGCAATTATATACGGATCATTCCCGATAATAATAAAGGGGTTGTATTAAGCTATTTCCATTTAACAGGTCAAGATAACGGAGTCATGGTTGAGGAAGGAATGAAAGTTGAAAAGGGGCAGGTAATCGGTCATTCAGGAAATTCAGGCAGAACGACAGGCGAGCATTTGCATGTTGAAATGTTGGTCGGCGGAGATTATCACATCGATAGTGCCATAAAATTTTATGATGAAATGAAAGCTAAACTTGAATAAGGTGGGCGTATATGAGTCGAGATCGGTTGATTGGTTTTATTATTGTTGGCTTGGTTATTGCGATTATCATTTTGTTTATTTTCAATCGAACAAATAGCCAACAGCTTGAAAATGAAAATGCGGAATTACAGTCAAAGTTAGAAGAAGCGCAAGCTAAAGAATCAAGCAATCAAAATGCAGACAATCCGGAGGATACAGAAAATGCGGAAAACCCAACGGGAGAAGGTGGAACATCTGATTCAATAGATATCGAAAATCAAAGTGAACTGATTCAATCAGAACTCGAAACATACGACACATTTGTGAGTGACTTTGTTGATATTTTAATGAGTTATGATGACCAAAAGTCAAAGAATGAACAGCTAACGAATATGACAAATGAATCGGCTCAAACTTATCTAAAGGAAAATTATTATATTTTAGAAGATGGTCAAGAGGTATCAGAAGATGAAGCAGGCACCCATGCCGAAGGTGACTTTGAACCATTGGAAATGGACATGAGTATTGCATCGATAGACACTTACTATACGTACAACAATAATAATATTGAAGTTGTCGCACTGTATCAAACGAACACTGTAGCAGACGATGAAGATTTTTCTGGAAACTATGTATTGAAAGGGACATTAACCAAAGAGAATGGTGAAATTAAGTTTGATACGATTAATTCTATTGTAGCAATTAATGATCCCAATGCAGAAGAATTATATGAATAAATTTAGATAATTGGGAGGTGATTAAAGCATGGATAGAAAACATATCAAAAATAAGTTAACCGATGTTGGCATGTATATTCGCAGAAATACCTCGATTTTATTTTATATTTTCATCGCCTTAGTTGTGATTGCATACGGTTCGTTATATACGTACAAGACGTATTTTCAGACAGAAGCAAGTACAATTCCAAAGGAAGAAAAGTATAAAGAGTTCACACTCAACAATAATAAGATCCAAATGGTTGAGAATGAATATAATAGCGAATCAGAATTTTATGTTGCCAAGTTCATGATAAAAGAACGAAATAGTGATACGCCAGTGATTGCGAATGAATCATTAGAGGTCAGTGGCATTGCTCAATTAAACGATAATGACCTGCAAGAGTTAAACATTGAAGCGAAACAAATCACACCAACATTTTTTGTTATTGAAGTTGATAATCTTCCAAAGGATCATGTTGAGTTACGATTAGATTTTAATTTAAACAACATATCATTATCCAATGAAAGCTCAACAGAGGATGCCTCATTATATTCATTCATTACTGAAGAAGAAAAGAGTTCAGAGCTTTCTTCACTTTCAAATGAAGAATACAAAGCTCAATCATTTGAATACGAAATAGATATGGTAAAAGATCAAATTGAATCTTTGGAAGAAGAAATTGAATATTATAATGAAAAGATAGCTACTTTAAAAGAACAGATTGAGAAGAATGAATCTGAGATGGATTTAATGACTGATAACGAAAAACGGGACATGGAATCTACCATTTCATCGCATAAATCAGAGATAGAAACCTATGAGGAAGAGATAGAAAGCGTTAAAGAATCGATTGCTGAACGTGAAGAAAAACTCTCAATTCTCAAGTCTAATATCTAAATTCCTTAATTCTCGTAAGAGCATAAGGAGGTTTTTCCGGATTTTCATCCGACAAAACCTCAAAACCCTTGATATGTCGGCAGTGCCGACATATTTTCTTTCCGGACTATATAAACCTAAATATATATGAATTTATATATAAATATGGGCTTATTTTAGTGTAATTATACAAATATATATAAATATATATACAGGAGATTGAGCGAATATGGCAAGAATTGATGTAAAAGACTTTGATGAACAAATGATGGTTCAGTTAAAAATGATTGCAAAAGAAAGAGATATCACATTCAGTGAACTAGTTAGAGAAGTGTTAGAAAAATATGTAGAGGATCGGATATTATCTTCTTCTATCACGAAGTTTGAAATTGCTTTAAGAAATACACAGATCAGTTTAGATGCCAATACGGAAGCATATAATCAATTCATCGAAGAAAACAAACGGTTCAGAGGTTTCTTCATTGATTTACTCACCAAAGAGGAATTACAGATCGATGAAGATAATTATGATGTATCAGATTAAGGGAGTGAAGTTATGACTTTAAAATCATTTAATTTAGATGACGATACTTTAGGACGTATTACAGCAATTAAAACAGCTAAGGATTTTAAATCTGAAAAAGATGTATTAGTTCGAGCCATTGAACATTATGCTTTATCAGAAATGATTGAGGATGAATCGATTGAGTTTAAAACGTTTCAAAAGTTGGATGGTATAGAAAAAGAAGTGAAGAGGTTAAAAAGTAAAATGAATCATGTGGATCTCGGTGTGAGTATCAATAACTTATTTCTGGCTTCTGAATTTGAAATCAAACGGCACCCAAAAGCAATTATCGATCGAGAAACTTTGGAGGGGGAATATTTTTCATCAGCTAAAAAGGAAATCACAAAACGGATTAGAGAAAGGGATAATTATAATCGAAGGGGTCAGCAGGTGAATGAACAATCCAAAGAAATAGACGAAGATAAAAGTGAGTACACGGAAAGAAAGCGAACATTTGATATTGATGATGATTGGTTAAATGTTTGAATAAAGGCGCTTGGTTGATAATATGTACAAACTAAAAATAGCAATCGAATAGAGGAATGTTTATGAAACCAGCGATTGTACTCAAAGCACAATTTATTACACCGAATGCGCAATCACGGAAGGATTATTCATCGTATATTGACTATATCCATCGGGAAGATGCGCTCAAGGAAGCAGAAGATACACCGAGATTTTTTTCAAAATATATTGATTATATGAATGATAGAAAGAAAGGGGCGTTTGGTTTTGATGATAAAAGGGATAAATTAGAACAAAAAGAATTATTGAATAAATCCAAGTTATTTGATGAAGGCAAAGAAGATAAACGAATTTTATGGCAGGATGTGTACTCATTTGACAATTCATTCTTAGAAGACCAAGGACTATATAACTCTAAAACCAAGGAGGTAGATGCCAAAACATTAACCAATGCTGTCAGAGCGTCGATGGATAAATTTAAGCAGTCAAAAAACATCAATCATTTAGTTTGGACTGGCGCCATCCATCGAAATACAGATAACATTCATATTCATGTGGCATCTGTAAATATGGATCCAGATGTTGAAAGAGAAAAGGATGGGGTGCAAAGAGGGTACCGATCAGATAAAGTCTTGAATGATATGAAAAGTAAATTCATTAATCGATTGGTCGATCGAGATCAGCGCTTGGATATCATGACAAAACAAAGAGATCGGTTAGTAAAAACGGATTTTCTAGAAAAACCATCCGAAATACAAAAGGGGCAATTAGAAGAAATTAAAAGTCGGTTGCCTAAAAACAAAAACAAGTGGTCTTATAATCGAAAAGCGGTCAAAGATCTGCAACCATTGATCGATGAATATACACATGGCTATATAAAAAAACGACATGGGAAACAGTATGAAGAATATCATCAGATGTTAGATCAGGAAACAGAAATGAATAAACGATTATACGGGACGGGCACAAAGGAGTATAAGAAATATAAGGACACAAAATCGAATAAACTGAATGAACTGGATGAACGGATGGGGAATTCATTGTTGAAGCACTTAAAAGCAGAAGAAACATTTAAAAGAGAAATGAAACAGAATGAATTTTATAAAAAGAAAGAAGCACTTCAGAAATCACAGCAGAAACCGCCTGTGAAATGCAGACGAGTGAGGCATAATCCAGTCATCAATCGACGCACACAATTTATGATTGAGCGAGGGTTCAACACCCGTTATAAAGATCAGAGTTTAGACATGGATAATAAACGATTAGAACAGAAAGTCGAGCAGGAAAAAGCAAGACAGCAATATGGACATGAACTATAATTAGGAGGTTTGATGATAATGGAAAGAAATACGGATGTTTGTGTTGTGATGGATATGGACGAAACTCGGGGCACGTTGACAGTGTATTCACCCGTTAATAACGAAAATATTATAGTACCTGTCACAGATGATATTCTTTCGGATGTCATGACAGATGACGGGGTAGCATTTGAGGTCGATTTAGATACAAAAGAAATTGTTTAATCAGGATTTAAGAAAACAGAATAGCACGGTATGTTTCAATGATGATTATCTTTTCGAAAGATAATCATTTTTTATATCAATATAAATTTATGGGCGGTTTTACAATGGCGAAACGATTAAGTAAAAAAGAGTTCGCAAAGCAGAAGCAGGCAGAAATGAAAGAAACCATTCAGACGGCAATGGGATCTGTGGCATGGCACATGAACAGCCCGGAAGGAGCAAAGGAATATTTAGATTTCATGGCAAAAATGCACGATTATTCACCCCGAAATCAGATGCTGTTGCAAAGACAATATAAAGGGGCGCACGGTGTTGCAGGGAAGAAACATTTTGAAGAGATGGGCTTTAATATCCGTGAGGGGGAGAAACCGTTGCAGGTACTCACTCCGGTATTTAAAAAGTATACCCGTGATAAGGATGATCAATGGATACCGTTAAATCGTCCAACGAAAGCACAGCAAGAAAAGATTGATTCTGGTGAATATAAAGTAAAACAGAAGCTGTCTTATTATAAATTTGCCGATGTCTATGATATTGGGCAAACGGATGCCAAAGCAAAGGATTATCCGAAGTTGTTCCCAAACCGTCCGTTTCAGTTTGATGAAAGAGAGTTAAACAATAGATATCCAGCTTTGAAAGTTTCAATGAAACAGTTTGCAGAAAAACAAGGCTTTCATTTAAAAGATGAACAAACCACTGAACGGCTCGGCAATGCAAAAGGCGGGTATTATCCCGATTCCGATGTGATAATTATGCGACCGAATTTGTCGGATGGAGAGTATATCAGTACGTTGAACCATGAAATGGCCCATGGCAAACTGCAACATGGTCAATTGCATAGACACTCGATCCACGATGAACCAACAAAAGAGTTGGAAGCAGAAATGACGGCATACGTAACCAATAAACACTTTGGGTTAGACACGTCTGACAAATCCATTTCATACATGGCATCGTGGACAGATAATTTAAGTAAACTCGATGATAAAGAGACATTCAAGGTAATCGAAAGAGTGAGTCAAGCATCTCGATCCATGATTGACGGCATCGAGAAAGAATATGGAGATCAAAAGGAACAGGAAGCATACGCGGATCGAGATAAAAATCCCATGTTAGAAAAAATTGAAAATAATAAATCAGAATATCAGTTTAATGAGATCAATGAGAGAGTCGCAGAAAGAGACCCTGCGACCATTGAGAAGCTAAAGATTGGAGATATGTCATTTGATTATCAGAATATGAAAACTGATGACCTCAAAGACTTTACTGTATTGGATGATACCGACAATTTGAGTGTGGAGTTTGAGAACGGAGAAACAGTTGATTTTTATAACAATACCGCAGGTAAAAGAGCTTTTAATGATAGGTTCGATCGGGTTAGAAACGGAAAAGAAAGTAATATTGAAGACTATGTACAACATGGGTTGAAAAATGATCTGCCGTCAGATGATAAACAGCAAAAAAAAGAAAAGAAAAAACAAAAAGAAATTGAATTATAAAAGGTGATGGAATGGAACAGTTAGATCAATTAATTCAAAACAACAAAGTCACTATTTTTGATAATAACCGATTGAATGAACCGTTAATTATGATGAATCATAAGATGATGCTGATTACAGATTATATATTTCATTATCACTCGTATAAAGACACACAGATTCATATTCAATCACATTTTAATGGTGCATGGTTTTCCGTAGATGTAAACACCCACATTCAACGCTTAAAAAATAATGATATTGATGATTTAGAAGCTGATTCAATGGACGTACGAATTAAATTACAACCTTTAGAAATACTGGATGAAATCATGAACTGTCTGATGCAGACCTATGACAAATATGATACTGGCAGGTTACTCAATGTACTTGATGATTACATCATTTACATTGATTTTTTAATTCAAGAACGATTAGACGATTATACCCAACAAAAAGAGTTGCTGTTTATAGAAAAGGATGATGACGATGCGGGCATTGAATATCATCGCTTAAAGTTGGAGGGGAATCAATTGAAACGGGCCAATAATGAACTCATTGATATTGGATGGTTTGTCGATGTTGTGGGAATTAACACGAATGAGCTGAAGTTGTTGGAAAGTATCAATACACGATTTCTGTAAAGGAGGAGACCCATTTGACCACAGTGATACTCGCAGAAAAGCCGTCACAGGCGAAAACGTACGCAGAAGCATTTAGCGTAAAGCACAAGTCAAAAACGCATATTGAAATTGAGTCATGCGCCACTTTCAAAAGTGGGGCATTCATTACGTGGGGCATTGGTCACTTAGTTGAATTGAAATTGCCACAGGAAACACAGCCGGCAGTCAATACATGGGATTTAAAGAATCTGCCGTATTTACCGGAACACTTTGAATATAAAGTAGCCAAAGGCAAAACGGAACAGTTTAATGCTGTAAAACGGTTGCTCAAATCAGCGACATTAATCATTAATGCCTGCGACGTGGATAGAGAAGGATCCAACAGTGCGACACGTTTCTAGTTGAAAAGACTAGACATGCCTAGCATAAAAGCGAAGCAAAGAACTCTTAGTTCGAGTGGTGGAATGATAGGGTAACGCCTTGAAACGCCCCTTTAATACTTCGACATGCGACAAGTAGATATGCGTTATCGAAAGTGGTGTGAAGCTCGATGAAGTCGGCAGAATTATACCGAAGTATCCTTGAAGGAAAACCGAAAAGGCAATAGAGGTATTGTCCGTGTAAGATATGCCGGAAGTTGTAAAAAGCATAGTATGGTGAGAATGTGGTAAAACACTGACGAACTGGTGAATGTACTGTCCTAAAAGCCTAAGGCATAGAAATGTGTCTGATAGAACCTCAAGAAAAAGAGGTGCTTCTATGGCATCATGCGGTGGAGTAAGAATTGTTTGTATGAAACTCCGTGAAGTGTTACAGGCACTTGAACTGATGCAGGGCAAAAATCAGCACCTAACCTATTGCATTGATAGAACTAAGGGAACGTGTGAAATCAAGAACGTGGAGTGAACGTACACTATGAAGCGTTACCAGAGAAAATCGAGAAGGCATAACCTGGTTTTATCTTGATGAAAGTAGTGGCATGAGCGATGAGGCTCTTGTAATGAGAGTGGAGCAACAGCCACGAGTCAACTACTAACAACTATAAGAAACCTAAGTCATTACCGTAGCTTTCCTGTAAGACAAAAAGGTCACACCAAAGGAAAATAGGGGGTGACGAACTATGGACAACGAACGACGCAAAGATGTTAAGTAAATAATTTTTCAAATAAATCGTTGTAAGACTTAGGAAAACAGTTATATTGTTTAGTTGATGGAACGCCGTGTGCGGGGAAACTCGCATGCACGGTGTGGAGCGGGGGAAAAGTTGGAGATAATATCAAAAACTTACCTATCGTTATTTTTTTATTTAATCCTTCAGCAGGCCGGGGTTACAGATCAGCCGATCAAACGCTTATGGATTAACTCCCTGGAAGTGGATGAAGTGAAAAAGGGCTTTGACGCCCTAATGGATAATTCAAAAGATGTTTTGATGTTCAATGAAGCAAAAGCTCGGATGGTCTCCGATTACCTGATCGGCATGAATTTAAGTCCATTATATACCTTAAAATTTCAGCCCCACGGCTTAGATCGGGATGTCTTTGGTATTGGTCGGGTACAGACTCCGACGCTCTATATGATTTACCAACGGCAAAAAGAAATCGATCAGTTTAAGCCGGAACCGTTTTATGAGATCCATGCGACATTTAATAAAGACGGCCACGACTATCAGGGGAAAATGGATTTGAGAGAGAAAGACAAATCCGTCGCATTGGATTTATTGTCTCAAGTAAAGGATGAAACACAGGGGACAGTGACGGCGGTTGAGAAAGAACGGAAGAAACAATCTGCACCACAATTGCACTCGTTAAGTACATTGCAAACCACTGCCAATAAAAAGTGGAAATACAGCCCCAAACAGACATTAAAAACAATGCAGTCCTTGTATGAGAAGAAGTTAGTCACATATCCAAGAACAGATTCTCGATTTATTACAGAGCAGGAATTCAATTATTTAAAAGAGCGGTTGGATCAATACTTTGGTATTTACGATCTGAACCCCAAGGTGGCTTATTTAGAACCAAGAAAACGCTTTGTCGACGATTCAAAGGTGCAGGAACATTATGCGATTGTTTTAACGAAAGGGGTGTCCCAATCGCAGGTCAATGGACTGAATGATACGGAAGCCAATATATTTAAAGAAATCTACAATACAACACTCGCAATGTTTTTAGCGGATTATGAATATGAAACGACCGCAGTAACAACGAATATCAAAAATCACCCATTTTATTCAAAAGGAAAGATTGATGTGAATTTTGGGTGGCAGTCACTATTCAGAAAAGCAGCCCCAGCCGACACTGAAGAAAATGAAGCATTACCGGATTTGTATGAAGGCGATGTTGTACCGGCAAAGACAGATCTGCATGAAGGCATCACAAAACCACCCAAACTCTACACAGAGGGGCAACTTATTAATTTAATGAAAACGTGCGGCAAGCAAGTGGAAGAAAAAGAGAATGCCGATATTTTGAAAGATGTTGAAGGTATCGGCACAGAAGCGACACGGGCAGATGTGATCGAGAAGTTACAGAAGCATGAATATATTACAGTGAAGAAAAATAAAGTGGCAATGACTAAAAAAGGCATACTCCTTTGTAATGCTGTCACAGGTACGTTACTCGCTTCTGCTGAAATGACAGCGAAATGGGAGAAAGCCTTGAAGAATATCTCAAACGAAAAAATGGATTTTCAAACGTTTATCGCAAATATCAAAAAGTATTTAAGGCATCAGACAAGTGTGATCGACGAAGAATTAGAAAAGAATAACATCATAGACGATATTAAAGCAGTTAGTAATGATAAAGGCATTGCAGAGTGTCCGAAATGTCCGCAGGGGAGCGTTGAAAAACGGAAGAGTAAAAAAGGGGTTGGATTTTACGCTTGTAATCACACGGATTGCAACTTTGTGATTTTTGAAAATATGGCCGGCTCAAAACTGTCACAAACACACGTAAAAGAATTAATTACCCAAAGACAGACAAAAAATAAAGTCAAAGGCTTCAAATCAAAAAAAGGGAATAAATTTGACGCGTATGTCGAACTGAATAACGAATATAAGACACAATTTAAATTCTAATTGGAACGAGGGGGAAAGTGGATGCGACTATCTGCTTTCTCTTTTTCTTTTACGAACTATTAAGATAAAGGAGACGGTCGGATGGCGAAAGCATATACACAGGAAGAAATTAAACAAGTGTTTAAAGAGAAGAAGCCCGTGCCTAAAGAATTGGTGTTAAAGGCGCAAAATGCTGATATTGTGAATGTGATTGAGAATCAAAGCGATGTCGTACTTCATGTGTCAGATAAATATGCAAAGCTAGCAGAGCATGATAGTTTTGTCATTGATAAGCAAAATAACTCATTTCACTGGAACTCTCAAGATTTAAAAGGAAATCCAATCAATTATCTAAAAAGTGTTCATAATTATAATTTTAGAAATGCAGTGAAAGAATTGACACTCAATGAAGAATACAAAACAAATGAGGTCAACGTGAATACGGAGAAGGCACCGTTTATATTTGATCCGAAAGCGTTGTCGGAACAGACAGATAAAGCAAAATCGTATCTTGTGAACGAAAGAGGCATCAATGAAGATTTAGTCGACACCTTAATCAGTAAAAAACTCATACAACAAGACCATAATGATAATGTTGTATTCTTGTGGGCGAAGAATAAAGAAGTGGTCGGTATGGATAAACAAGGCACAGACTCTGAAAAAGGGTTCAAACAGGTATCAAAAAATTCAGATGAAAAACAAGGGTTCACCATTACCAATGGCCAACCGGAGAATTTGTATGTCTTTGAATCCTCCATCGATTTATTGAGTTACACCAGTATGTACAATCCGCCAAATGCTCGGATGGTATCCATGGCCGGTTTGAAACCGCAGACCTACTATAATGCCATCGGGCAGATTTATGAGGAAACCAAAACACCGCCGAAAAATGTTGTTTTTGCCATGGATAGTGATGAAGCCGGAGAAAGTTTTGTGCTTGAAAATATCAATAATAAAATAGAACATCATGAAAGTGGTGTCACTGTTCAAAACCACGTGGCTTCCCCTCGCCATCAGGATTTTAACCAACTCGGAGAGCCAAAACATTTGGAATCATGGAAGCAGGTCAAAGACTTCAATGATATACTCACGAATATTGACGATACAGATGTCAAAATGAAATATGAACCCATTGTTTTAGAAAAAGACGATTATCTTAAGGCTATCAATTATGACAAAAAATACAGTAAAGCAATGGATGAACTATCACAAGATAAAGACACAAATCAGAATGTTTCAGCCAAACGGATTGCTAACAAAATTTCTCGATACGAATATCAAACAGATGATGAAAAGCCAAAGGAAAAAACAAAGAAAAAAGATGATGAGATTGAAATTCACAGTTTCCTTTAAAAAGTGACAGCATACAGTCGTTTTTAACGCACAACCATACAGCCTTTACTATGAAAATGGATCAAAATCGCTCTGTCAGCACTAAAAATCGAGGAAAAATGACCAATATCAATCAATAAGTGTCTACCAGAAATAAACTGTTTAGACACTGTATATATCAAGAAGGCCTCATTAAATAACTTTGATTTTCCTTATTTAAAGTGATATAATATGGATAACAAAAATTAGTTCCATGGAATCACCGAACCCCCAATCTATGCCAGTAGATTGGGGGTTATTGGTGTGGTTATTGTCGCCTATTTATTGTTACGCTGGTTTAACCAATAAACAAAAAGCGCAACAATACCCCCTGCGATAATTGGGGCAATGATGTTAACAAAAATTAATTCCATGGTATTCACCTCCTTCCTGGTCGATGTTCGCCCAGGAAGTATAGGCGACTATGATATTGTATCATTTTTTATGTCCCGCAATAAGATTCGATCGATGCTTTAATGTAGACGCATCGGTTAGACTGGTTGCCCTTAATATGTGGCGTGTTATCATTAAATGGCGTCATGTGATTTCATTCCTTTATTGAGAGTGGTGGTTAACTTCAATATAACATGAAATTCACATGGCGTTTTTTATGACTTAAGTGGCTAAGTTCATTATAAAATCCGCCACTAATTTTTTCTCTATATTACGCTATAAGTTATGTCTATGTTTAAGTTTTTGTATTGATGCTAAGACTTTATCGAAGTCAGAAAGCTCATTAGGGTTATTAGAAGTAGTCAAAATATGTGCCACTCTTCTATATCGAATTGTCGAACTAAAGTGGACTCCATTGTCAAGACACAAATTAAAGGGGAGCTTGAATATCATCGCCCGTTTGTGAATATGGGGTAGGATAACTAATATAGAAAAATCAACATTAAGATTTGGAAAACACTTTAGTTATTATCATAACAACCGACCATAAAATGATTCCGGTAATTGTAAAAATAATGAATATCCATAGATAATCAAAGAAGGATGTTGTGCTGAACCATCCACTGAGTATGAGTATTGGGTAAATGGTAACCAGCATAATGATGAAATGAATTAAAGTGCGTGTAATCAATGACAAATTGTCCAGGTCATAAATTACCGAAGCACCTGACACAATTGATATGATTGCCCCGGCCAGGAATGTACCTTTGGCATCATGAACTTGGGTATCATAATAAAGGAACACAGCAATCGAAGTCATAATAACGAACGGGATAGCCGCTCGGATTAATGCCTGAATAATCAATACTACACCCTCCTATAATAATCTACATATTGTGAAACTTAAGTATATAGTTAATTATAAACAATAAATCCATTATATGTATAGCGGAGGGACGTCAATAATTATGTGTAAATGAAGGTATGCCTTTTCTTGTAGTGTATATTACTCGCTGAACATTTCAGCTCATTCAACACATGCCCAATCAAAATCGATGGCAGACCCCAGACTGTTGATATGCGAATTGAGTAATGAGAAAACGGTCAAACGCTCTCAATATCGCTTTCCACCTGTTTAACAAGTTTATAAAACGTTGTTTTTTTAACATTCGCTTGTTCCATGGCTTGTGTGGCTGTAACATCCCCTTTTTTCCACTCATCATAAGCATTCATGAATGCCTCTGTAATCTGGGCTTTAGGCCGGCCAAAGACTTTTCCTTGGTTTTTTGCTGCATCAATCCCCTCCCGTTGCCGTTTGCGAATGCGCTCGCGTTCATCCTGGGCAATCCAAGACAGGATCTGTAAAACAAGATCTGCGATAAAGGTACCCATGCTGTCCTTATACTGCGTGGTATCCAGCAGTGGCATGTCCATCACAACAATATCGGCTTGTAGTTCTTTCGTAATGGCATTCCATTTCTCTACAATTTTTTCTTTATTCCGACCAAAGCGATCGAGCGAGTGAATGTATAAGATATCGCCCGGTCGAAGCATCCGTTTGAGCAGTTGGTATGGGGCGCGTATTGCTGCCACTACCCCAACAAGCGATATATAGAATTGAACGCGTTTCTTCTATTATATAGAGCGATTCTGTCAGTGAATAATATATGGTAAAATGATAAAAGTCACCTAGTTTACTTCTGTGCATATAGCATGGAAGGAGGTGAAAACATGTGCGAAGTACTAATTGAAATTTTTATCGCACCAATTATTGTGGGTGTGATAATCACATTGTTCGCTTATTGGTTGGACAATCGTGAGAAATAACTAGGTGACACACACCAATACACTAATAAACCCCCAATCTATGACAGTAGATTGGGGGTTCGGTGTTACATGTTTGAAGTACTAATTGTTAATTATATTATAACATGTGGGGCAGTGATTGTAAATCTTTCACCTAAATGACTCTCGGCGATATCTGTGCTCGCTTCCAGTGATAAAATTTGGCACTTTTAATGCGATTTTGCACTATATAGATATAAAAAGCCCAATTTCTTAATTATATAGTGATGTAAATAAACACCTTATCAGTAAACAATTTTATTTTGCTTCATTTACGATTCAACTGAGAAGTATGAATAGTTCAAGAATTTTATGTCATTCCATACAATTCCTTTAATGCTTTATCGACATTATCAGGCACATATTCTAGTAAATCACCCTTGTGAGAGTAAACTTCTTTAACTAGACTTGAGCTCAGAAAAGAATATTTTTCCTGTGAATGCATAAAAAATGTTTCTGCTTCTTCATATAATTTCTTGTTTGTTAAAGCCATTTGAGCTTCATATCCATAATCTGTTACTGTCCTTAGCCCCTTAACGATTGCTTTAATATTTTGATCCTTCATGTAATCAATAAGTAACCCTTCAAAGGAGACGACACTAATTTTTGAATGATGTGAGAGCGCAATATCAATAAGTTTTTTTCTCTCTTCACTAGAAAATAAATACTTCTTGTTACTGTTACATAATGTAGCTACGATGATTTCATCAAAAAAATTACTAGCCCGTTCTATAACATCAATATGACCATTTGTAATAGGGTCAAAACTACCAGGATATATAGCTTTCATCTCTAAAACTCACCTCCGCAATAATTGGAACATCAAACGCCCGCAGTCTCGCTTTCTATCCGTTTAACCAGTTTATAGAACGTGGTTTTCTTAACATCCGCCTGTTGCATGGCTTGTGTGGCGGTAATCTCCCCTTGTTGCCACTCATCATACGCCTGCATGAACACCTCTGTCATCTGTGCTTTGGGCCGACCAAAGGCTTTGCCCTGGCGCTTGGCGGCATCAATCCCCTCCCGTTGGCGTTTGCGAATGCGCTCGCGTTCATCCTGTGCGATCCAAGAAAGGATCTGTAACACAAGGTCCGCAATAAAAGTGCCCATACTGTCCTTATACTGGGTGGTATCCAATAATGGCATGTCCATCACAACGATATCGGCTTGAAGCTCTTTCGTGATGGCGTTCCATTCCTCTACAATGTCTTCTTTATTTCGGCCAAATCGATCGAGTGAGTGAATGTATAACACATCGCCCGGTCGTAGAATTCGTTTGAGCAGTTGGTATTGGGCCCGCTGGAAATCCTGACCACTGCCTTTATCTATAAAAATATCTCGTTCATGGATGGCGTTGTCTTTCATTGCCACCACTTGGCGATGCTCATTCTGATCTTTGCTACTGACCCGAATGTATCCATACCTTCGATTTTCCATAGACAGCCATTCCTCCACTACGTTTAAATTATCTCTCTATTTTATCAAAAACGTTCGTAAAAGTATATGCAAAACAAGGAACGTTCATAAAAATTTTTTATATATTTACGAACGATTGAATTTATACATTTTCCGGTTTTTATAGAGCGTTCGTTAAAGTGTACTTTTATGAACCTTAATGGTACTGTAAAATATTTAATTCAACTTATATAGTCGTTTCCCAATCCATGACAGACGCCTAGATACTAAAGTATAGTCATAAATTTTATGCTTTTCTCAATAGATATGAGGTTAGCGATTACTATCATTACGATATTTCCTTTAGGGTCGCGCACACTTGCCCAGAAATGAATCCGAAAATTCATGCCAATCATGCAGACATTGGTGGCATTTATCATCTTGTTATCCGGTGTTTACTTGCTTATTTATTTGACACACGGGCCGATTTTTTAATGCATGAAAAGGATGGAGTTAGTGGCAGATACAAAAATATTGAGGTGTTAGGGGCTCATCTTGTATCCGAAAATGCATGAAATGTGATTTACACGATGACATTAGCCGTTAATTTGCTTAACCATAGAAGATTTAAAAGAAAGTCTTGCTATATATTTAACAATGTTGTGCGGGATAAAAACACAGTGAAGTCACCGTTTAGTTAAGACGTTGGATTTTTTCAAACTGTGGATGAAGTACAGGGTTTCATTAGACAAAAACAAGGAAAACTTATTAAAGAGTGATTTCTATGAGGAGGATAATGATGACAAAGAAATACGATCTCATTGTGATTGGTACAGGTTCTGCGGGGTCAATCACAGCAGCAAAATGTAATAACGCCGACTGGAGTGTAGCCATGGTAGATGACAGGCCATTTGGGGGCACGTGTGCGCTGCGTGGATGTGACCCAAAAAAAGTTCTACATGGGGCAGCCGATCTCATCGATTGGAATAAACGAATGATTAGGAACGGAGTACCATCAGAGGTCTCCATCAACTGGAAAGATCTTATGAGCTTTAAACGAACCTTTACAGGTGATGTCCCGGAAAAAAAAGAACAAGCATTGAATAATCAGGGAATCGATACGTATCATGGCAAAGCATCTTTCATTAGTGAGGATCAACTTGAAGTAGATCAAGAAATACTCGAAGGGAAGCATTTCTTGATTGCTAGCGGTGCGAAGCCTACCCCTTTGCCTATACAAGGGGAAGAACATCTTACCTATAGTGATGAATTTTTGGAGTTGGATAAATTACCAAAAAGAATCGTCTTTGTTGGTGGGGGATATATTTCGTTTGAATTTGCTCATATCGCAGCACGTGCTGGCTCAGAAGTTCATATTATCCATCGAGGTCAAAGACCTTTGGAGAACTTTGATGTAGACCTTGTAGATATTCTTTTAGCAAAATCGAAAGAGATTGGCATTCAGGTACATCTTCAACATTCCGTTGAATCCATTGAAAAAGACCAAGGAAAGTTTCATGTGCACGCTCGAAAAAAAGAGGATATAATTCGGTTGGAAGCAGACATCGTCATCCATGGAGCCGGACGGGTTCCAGCGTTAGATATAAATCTTGAAAAAGGGAATATAAAAAGGAAGAAACATGGTGTCCATGTTAATGAGTATTTGCAAAGTGTAAGTAGTCCGAACGTCTATGCAGCTGGAGATGCTGCAGCAACGGATGGCTTGCCCCTCACACCTGTAGCCAGTGCAGATTCTCATGTTGTAGCATCTAATTTATTGAAAGGGAACAGCAAAAAAATTGAATATTCCGTGATTCCATCTGCTGTATTCACCGTACCGAAAATGGCGTCGGTAGGTATGAGCGAAGAGGAAGCCAAAAATTCTGGCCGGAATATTAAAGTAAAACATAAAAACATTTCCGATTGGTTTACGTATAAACGGACAAATGAAGGGTTTGCTGCGTTTAAAGTGCTAATTGACGAAGATAGTGATCAAGTTGTCGGTGCTCATTTGATTAGTAATGAAGCCGATGAACTAATTAACCATTTTGCAACAGCCATTCGTTTTGGAATTTCAACCAAAGAATTGAAACAAATGATATTTGCCTATCCAACGGCAGCTTCGGACATTGCCCACATGGTGTAAGTTTACGTAATGTGAGATGTTTATAAACCACTTTATCGTCTAATCTTGTTATATGATCTTAGAATCAAAAAGAAAATAACTTTTTTGACAGCCGCATTTTTCAACGGAAGAATGTGGCTTCTTGGCGTGAAGAGCAGATAGCTTTATTCTTAAACTTCTAAAAAACTTATGTGAACAATTGATAAATAAGGTTTTTTATCTGATCTGTTTTATAAGATTATTCTATAAAAGAAAAATAATGTATGACTTGACCGTGTACTATGGTACAGAGTTTATACTTTTATTGAGGTGACAATATGGGGATGAAAATCAGTGAATTGGCTAAAGCGTGTAATGTGAATAAAGAAACCGTTCGGTATTACGAGCGGAAAGGATTGATAGCCGGACCTCCCAGAAACGAATCAGGGTATCGAATATATTCAGAGGAAACAGCAGATCGGATACGGTTTATTAAACGAATGAAGGAATTGGACTTCTCGCTAAAAGAAATCCACCTGTTGTTTGGTGTAGTTGATCAAGATGGGGAGAGATGTAAAGATATGTACGTCTTTACCGTTCAAAAAACCAAAGAAATCGAGCGGAAAGTGCACGATTTGTTGCGGATCCAACGGTTATTAGAGGAATTAAAAGAAAAGTGTCCAGATGAAAAGGCGATGTATACCTGTCCCATTATTGAAACGTTAATGAGGGAGCCTGATAAATGAATAGGGGAAGATTTGGATGAAAAGACGCATTTCCTTAGGTAACGGCTGGGGTGTGTGGGCCTTTTCGGTATATTATTGGTTCCTTTACTTTGTTGTGCAGGACCGATTCTCCTTGTTGCATTAGGAGGTACAGGGATTGGTACCCTCTTTGCTGGTGCGACAAGAAATTGGTGGTTGACTGGCATTTTCGCAGCATTGGCCGTTGTTATGATTGCTCTGATTCTTAGCAAGTTCTTGAAGAATAAATACAATTCTCCTGAAGGCAACGGAAAAACAAAAAATAAAACGGAATGCTATACGCCTCCAGAGAGCATGGATCGGGAGCATGAGACAAGATGAATATGAGGTAAAAATGTACAGAACTGTCTATCAAACTTTAAATAGGAAGAGGGATTCAAATGACTCAAAATTCATATAAAATACCCATTCAAGGCATGACATGCACCGGTTGTGAAGCACATGTAACCGAAGCATTGGAACAAGTCGGAGCTAAAGATGTTTCGGCCGATTTTCGATGCGGTGAAGCATTTTTTAAACTCAGCGAGGATCGGATTGAAAAAGCTAAGAAAAATATTTCGGCAGCCGGCTATCAACCCGGAGAGGAAGAAAGCCAGGCCTCTGAAAACAGTGTAGATTTCAATCGGGATGGCGATTACGATCTTCTGATTATTGGTTCCGGCGGTGCGGCCTTTTCAGCCGCAATCAAAGCCAGTGAAAACGACGCGAAGGTGGCCATGGTGGAACGGGGCACGGTTGGAGGAACGTGTGTCAACATTGGATGTGTCCCTTCGAAAGCCATGCTTCGTGCCGGTGTCATCAATGGACTGGCACAGAACCATCCATTTAACGGCTTACAAACAGGTGCCGGTGCTGTGAACCTTGCGAAATTGACCGAGCAAAAAGATGAACTGGTCGGTCAAATGCGCCAAGAAAAATATATCGACTTGATCGACGAATACGGATTTGATCTCATTCGTGGTCAAGCCTCGTTTGTCGACGAAAAAACGGTACAAGTCAACGGAGAACACATTACGGCTCAAAGCTTCTTAATCGCAACGGGGGCAGATCCTGCGGTTCCAGACATTCCGGGATTGAGTGAGATTGATTATTTAACGAGTACGACAGCACTAGAATTAAAAGATGTTCCGAAACGTCTCGCCGTAATTGGTTCCGGTTATATCGCAGCGGAATTGGGCCAAATGTTTCACAATCTCGGAGCAGAAGTGACCCTTATGCAAAGAAGTGAGCGTTTGTTTAAGGCGTACGAACCAGAGATTTCTGACGCCATTGATGACGCCTTAACGGAGAAGGGGATCAACCTAATCACTGGCGTTACCTATCAAAAAGTCGAGCAAAACGACGATACGAAAAGCGTTACGATTGAAGTGAACGGCGAGAAACGAGTCATCACAGCCGATCAAGTGTTGGTCGCAACAGGCAGAAAGCCAAACACAGAGTCCTTAAACCTAGAAACAGCAGGCGTGAAAACAGGTGAAAAAGGCGAAGTATTGACCAACGAATTTTTACAAACGACAAATGTCCGCATTTATGCCGCAGGCGATGTGACACTCGGTCCACAATTCGTGTATGTTGCGGCTTATGAAGGGGGCGTTATCGCGGACAATGCACTCGGTGTGGCCAAACGGAAAATCGATCTTCGCTTTGTCCCCGGGGTAACATTCACGAATCCATCGATTGCGACCGTCGGGCTAACCGAACAACAAGCCAAGGTAAAGGGTTACGACGTGAAAACTTCGGTTCTGCCGTTGGATGCTGTTCCCAGGGCATTGGTCAATCACGAAACAACCGGGGTTTATAAACTTGTTGTTGATGCGCAAACCCGTAAGTTGATCGGAGCTCATATCGTCAGTGAAAATGCCGGGGATGTCATTTATACGGCGACCTTGGCGGTGAAATTCGGCCTGACCATTGAAGATCTTACGGATAGTTTTGCCCCCTATTTAACCATGGCCGAAGGTTTAAAACTCGCAGCCTTGACCTTTGGTAGGGATGTGTCGAAATTATCTTGTTGTGCGGGTTAAACTTATATGATTAATCTTCCTCAAACGGGTGCGATTGCTAAAACATGAGCAGTCGCTTTTTTATTAGACGGAACAGAATAGTTCTATAAATGTTTGGATGTAAATAATTAAGGAACCCAGCTAATCTTTTCATGTGAGGGGTAGCTAGGTTTTTAAAGTTGGATATGCAAAATATCACTTAAAATAGGTGCAAAATAAAACCAAAAGTCACAATTCAAACATCTGATTGAATAAAGAAAAACAAGATGATATACTATATTCAAACAAATATTTGAATGACGGGGTGTATGTATGAATAAGAAAGAAACATGTGAAGTTTTTTGTTATGACGAAGAAAAGGTTAACCGGATGCAAGAGAATTTACAAACTGTCGATATTGCCGGTATATCACAGATGCTTAAGGCTATTGCCGATGTGAATAGGGCAAAAATCACCTATTCCTTATGCAAGGAAGAGGAATTATGCGTCTGTGACATCGCAAATATACTCGGTGTGACTGTAGCAAGTGCATCTCATCATTTACGCACGCTCTACAAAGAAGGCATCGTTACATTCAGGAAAGAAGGGAAACTCGCGTTCTATTCTCTGGAAGATCAGCATATTAAAGAAATCATGACGATTGCATTAATACATAAGAAAGAAGTGATAACCAATGTCTGAAAGGATTGCAGAACTGACTGAAGAAGAAAAAAATATTTACCGTGTTCAGGGGTTTTCTTGTGCGAATTGTGCAGGGAAATTTGAGCGCAATGTGAAGAAACTACCTGAAGTTCAAGATGCGAAGGTGAATTTTGGCGCATCAAAAATTTCTGTATATGGTTCTGCAACGGTTGAGGAACTGGAAGAAGCAGGAGCATTTGAAAATCTCAAAGTGGTGCCTGAGAAATCCCGAGAAGAAAGTGGACAAGACAAAAAAGAAAAGGAAGTAACCATTCCATTTTATAAAAAGCACAGCACTCTGCTCTATTCGCTACTATTTATCGCTTTTGGCTTCATTTCAATGTTGGTGAATGGTGATGACAATATTCTTACACCGCTGCTATTCATCACTTCCATGATTGTCGGAGGGGCTTCAATGCTGAAAACGGGTCTCCAGAATTTAGTCCGGTTTGAATTTGATATGCGAACCCTGATGACAGTCGCAGTGATTGGCGGTGTCATCATCGGAGAATGGGCCGAGGTCGCCATTGTTGTCATCTTGTTTGCCATCAGCGAAGCGTTGGAGCGTTTCTCGATGGATCGAGCAAGGCAATCCATCAGTTCATTGATGGATATTGCTCCTAAAGAGGCACTTGTCAGACGCAACGGACAGGAAATGACAGTGCACGTCAATGATATTGCTGTGGGCGATATCATGATTGTTAAGCCTGGACAGAAAATTGCTATGGACGGCGTAATTGTCAATGGTTACTCTGTAATCAACCAGGCAGCAATCACAGGTGAATCAGTGCCGGTTGAAAAATCGCTCGATGATGAAGTATTTGCAGGGACACTGAACGAAGAAGGCTTACTGGAAGTTAAAATCACTAAATTGGTTGAAGATACGACCATTGCCAAAATCATTCATCTGGTGGAAGAAGCACAAGGTGAGCGTGCTCCTGCCCAGGCATTCGTTGATAAATTTGCAAAATATTATACACCCATCATTATGGGTGTCGCAGTGCTGGTTGCGATTGTACCGCCGTTATTTTTCGGTGCCAGTTGGTCTACTTGGGTATACCAGGGGTTAGCGGTCCTCGTTGTAGGTTGTCCATGCGCATTGGTGATTTCCACGCCGATAGCGATTGTTTCAGCAATCGGAAATGCTGCCAAGAAGGGAATCCTTATAAAAGGGGGGGTTTACCTCGAAGAAATGGGTGGATTAAAAGCCATTGCATTTGATAAGACCGGCACACTCACAAAAGGCGTCCCGGTTGTAACCGATTATCGTTTAATCGACAATGCAGTTGATGAAAAGGAAATGCTGGCAGTCATCACAGCATTGGAAGATCGTTCCCAGCATCCATTGGCATCCGCTATTATAAAGAAGGCAGACAGTTATAACCTTCCTTATTCTGATATCTTTGTCGAAGACTTTTCTTCCATTACAGGCAAAGGGATACGGGGTAAAATCAATAATGAAATGTATTATGTTGGCAGTCCGGCATTATTTGAAGAGATACAGGCAACTAATTTCAATGATGCAATTAAAAGTGATGTCAAAACACTTCAAGAACAAGGTAAGACCGTTATGGTTGCAGGAACGAAAAATACAGTTCAGGCAATTATTGCAGTCGCGGATGAAGTCCGCGAATCAAGTAAAGCGGTAATCCAGAAGCTGCATCAGGCAGGCATCGAAAAAACAGTCATGCTTACGGGGGATAATCATAGTACCGCCAGTGCGATTGGTTCACATGTCGGTGTCACAGATATTCAATCTGAATTACTCCCGCAGGATAAACTAGACGTAATCAAGCAACTAAAAACTGATTATCGTCATGTAGGCATGGTCGGTGATGGGGTCAATGATGCGCCAGCATTGGCAGCTTCCACCGTGGGTATCGCTATGGGTGGCGCCGGTACAGATACCGCTCTTGAAACAGCAGATGTCGCCTTAATGGGCGATGACCTGAAGAAACTGCCTTTTACCATCAAGCTCAGCCGCAAAACATTGAACATCATCAAAGCGAATATCGCTTTTGCCATTGGAATCAAACTGATTGCTCTATTGTTGGTCATCCCAGGATGGCTGACACTATGGATTGCGATTCTCTCGGACATGGGTGCCACTTTAGTGGTGGCCATGAATGGTTTGAGGCTTATGCGTGTGAAGGAAGATGAATTAAGCTTGGGTTCTTCCCAGATAAATAAAAGTACTGATGCTGAAAAATTGGAGTTGGAACTATGATTGTAACGGCATTTACAGCTGCTGCCGTTTATGTAGCGACAGGAATCGACTACCTCGTTATATTGATTCTTCTATTTTCGCAAATCAAAAAGAGTAATCAAATAAAACATATTTGGATTGGACAATATATAGGGACAGTCATTATTATAGGCGCAAGTCTTCTGGTCGCATTGGGAGTAGCCAATTTTATTCCTCAACAATGGATGATCGGCCTGCTTGGATTGCTGCCACTTTACCTGGGTATCAAAATATGGATCAAAGGGGAAGAGGACGAAGATGAAGATAACATTCTCTCCCTTTTCTCTTCAGGCAGATTTAATCAATTATTTATAACGGTCACTTTCATTGTACTGGCTTCCAGTGCGGATGATTTTTCTATCTATATACCATACTTTACAACTTTAAATATGATGGAAATCGTTATTGCCATCATTGTTTTCATGATCATGGTTGGTGTTCTATGTCTAATCAGCTATCGATTGGCTTCCTTGGATTTTATTTCAGATAAAATCGAAAAATATGAACGTTGGATCGTTCCAATCGTCTTTATAGGATTAGGAATTTATATCCTATTTGAAAATGGCACATTCAACGCTCTGTTCTCATTCCTATTTTAATAGAAAATTTTATAAGCCGATATCTCTCTTTTAATGTGAGATATCGGCTTAATTTTAGTGCAAAATATCACTTAAATAAGTGCAAAATAAAGTCAAAAGTCACATTGAGATATTACATATTAAAAAAATTAAAATCAATATATATACATATATCTATATAGATGTTAATCTATATATGAAATTAATTCGATTAATAAGGTGCGTGCTATTATGTTGGAAGTAAAATTTTATGAAGAAGAAATGTGCTGCTCTACAGGCGTGTGTGGGCCGTCACCGGATGAGACACTTATTAAAGTGAACCAACTGGTTGAAGCATTAAAAAGTAACAATATTAATGTAGAACGCTTTAATCTGACCAGCTCTCCCAACGAGTTTATTGGGAATAAAAATATCATATCCAAAATCAAAGAACAGGGCGTAGAAATCCTACCCATCACTGTCATTGACGATCAAATTGTTAAAATGAAAGAGTATATGACTGAAGAAGAAGTGAACGATATTATTATGGTGAATCAGTTGCGGAATGGAGGGTGTTGTGGTGGAGACGGATGTTGCTAAAGACATGCAAAAGATAACCCCCCAAAGTATCGAGCTGACCAAATATCTTTTTTTCACGGGTAAAGGCGGCGTCGGTAAAACGACTGTATCCAGTGCATTGGCCTTGAATTTGGCAAAAGCAAACTTTAAAGTGGCGCTGATTAGTACAGACCCGGCGAGTAATCTGCAGGATGTCTTTAATATGGAATTGACAAATAAACTCCTTCAACATCCAGACTACGAGAATTTGGCCATTGCCAATTTTGATCCGCTGACAGCTGCGGCGGACTACAAAGAGAATGTTGTAAAGCCGTATGAAGGCATATTGCCGGAAGAGACCTTGAATAATATGAAGGAACAGCTCAGTGGGTCATGTACAGTCGAAGTGGCTGCATTCAACGAGTTCACCCACTTTTTATCCGATGAAAAGATAGCGTCTTATTATGATTATATTATCTTTGATACAGCACCGACGGGTCATACGTTAAGAATGTTGGAATTACCGACGGCGTGGAATGATTATCTGGATACAACGAGTCATGAGGCCTCTTGTCTGGGCCAACTTTCCGGCTTGGATGACAATCGTCAAAAATATAAACAGGCGTTGGAAAGATTGCGGGATGAAAAAAGCACAACCATGATGTTGGTCACCCGTCCGGAGCATTCTGCAATGAAAGAACTCCAAAGAGCGCAGGATGAATTGAAAGATCTCTCTATTCGTCATTTTAAGATTATCATTAATGGTTATATTGATTCTGTTCATGGTGAGATCTCCAGGCATAAAAAATATGAACAGGATGTTGTTATTGAAAGCTTTTCTGAATGGTTGAATGGGAATGAAGTGTATCAGGTACCCTATAGCGGGCGGATCAATCGCACGCTTGCTGATGTCGGTGGTCTTTTTGATGACACCAATGACATTGAAGCAGATACATTTGTAAAAGAGCATCACCCAATGATTGAAGGGCTGATAGAAGAGATTGAGACCAGTGGTGTCCGTTATCTCTTCACAATGGGGAAAGGCGGCGTCGGTAAAACGACAGTTGCCACTTTACTGGCTGAAACACTCGCTTCTAAAGGATATAGCGTTCATTTGGCCACCACAGATCCAACGAAAGAAATTATTTCTACGCAGAATCTTGCTAATCTGGTCACTTCATTCATCGATGAAGAGGCATCTTTACAAACTTATAAAGCAGAAGTCCTTTCCGCTCTAGGGTCAGATATTTCACAAGCAGATATAGATTATATTGAAGAAGATCTACGGTCGCCGTGTACCGAAGAAATAGCTTTCTTTAAAGCTTTCAGTAAAGTGATGGAGAATAATGACGAAGCCGATTATATAGTGGTCGATACGGCACCGACCGGTCATACCTTATTACTTCTGGATTCAAGTGAGAGTTATCATGAAGAATTGAAGAAGCAGGGGAATCATGCGACAGACTCAGTGCAAACATTGCTGCCGAAAATTCAGGATCAAAATTTAACACAAATGATTATTGTGACTTTGCCTGAAGCCACGCCATATTACGAAGCCAGTCGTCTATCTGACGATCTGGATCGGGCAGACATTGGACATAAGTGGTGGGTGATCAATCAATCCTTGGTTACCCTGGACAAGAAGGATAAATTATTCAGCAATAAGAAAAAAGACGAATCGAAATGGATTGAGATGATTAAAAACCGAAGTGAAAATCAATATCATCTTATCCCTTATAAGGAGAAGTAGAATGAAAAAAATTGTGATTATCGGCTCAGTCGCTGCAGGGACAAGTGTAGCGGCAAAAGCGAGAAGAAATGATGAAAATGTAGAAATTACTGTCTATGATAAAGACACTCATATTTCGTATTCTGTTTGTGGCATCCCCTATTTTATCGGGGGAGAAGTCGAGGAAGTGGATGAATTAACACCAAGAGATGCCAAATGGTTTAAAGATAGATTCAATATCGATATCCATACCCAACATGAAGTGTTAAATATAGATAAAGAGAATAAGACCATTTCAGTCAAGAACTTGATGACGGGTGAAATATTTGATCAGGCATATGATGAACTTGTCCTCTCCACAGGATCACGTCCGAAAGAACTGCCGCAACTGGAATCCAAAGATTACAAAAACGCCTTTCAAGTTAAAAACATCAATGATGCCAAAGCCATTCATCAATACATTAAAGCCAACCATGTGGAAAAGATTGCGATTATCGGCGGTGGCTTCATTGGTTTGGAAATGTTGGAACAATTGGCTAAATACCAGACCACGATTATTCAAAGAAGTACATTTATGAGTAATCTGGATCCGGATATGAGTTATATGATTGAAGAATATCTTCAAAAGAAAGCAAATGTCATCACAGGGGAGACGATTGAGCATGTTGTCGGAGCAGATTCGATCGAACAGCTCGTGCTGCAAAGTGGCACGCGGATAGATGCTGATATGGTGATATTGGCGGTCGGTGTGCAACCCAATACATCATTGGCCGAAAAAATCGGCGTTAAAATCGGCATCACCGGGGCCATTCAAGTCAATCAGTATTTGGAGACGAATATCCCGCATGTCTATGCGATTGGCGATGTGACAGAAAGCTTTAGTATCGTTTCTGGTCAGCCGTTATACAGACCCCTCGGTTCGACAGCAAATAAAATGGGCAGAATTGTCGGTGATCGTCTAACCGGTGGGGACTTAGAGCATAAAGGGATTCTGGGTACCGGTATTGTACGGGTTTTCGATATGACCATTGCCCAGACAGGTCTGACTGAAAAAGATGCGAACCAACTGAATATGAAAGTAGATGTCATCCACAACATCAAACCGAATCAGCCGGAGTATATGAAAGGCAAAGAAATGGTCATTAAAGCCATCATTGATAAAGAAACGTCCAGAATCGTGGGCGCACAAATTGTAGGCTATGAAGGGGTCGATAAACGGATTGATGTCCTTGTGACTGCAATTACTTTCGGCGCAAAAATAGAAGATTTATTTCACCTGGATCTTGCCTATGCACCAACTTTCTCTACTACAAAAGATCCGATTATCTACACAGGAATGATTGGCCATAATATTCAAAGAGGCAGAAACATCATCACGCCGAAAGCACTCACGGAAAGAGCAGCGCAGGAGGATATCCATGTCATCGATGTCCGTTCTCCAAAGCAATATGAAGTGAATCATGTAAAAGATGCCGTAAACGTTCCCCTGAAAAACTTAAGAGACTATGCAGAAGAAGTAGACAAAGATCAAACGATCGTCACCTATTGCAACAAGGGCACGACCGGCAATGCGGCACAAAATGTGCTGATCAACCTCGGATTTGAAAATGTCTATAATCTATCAGGGGGCAATAAAAACTATCAAAGGTATGTGAATTCAATTGATAAAAGAAGAAAATAAAGTCAGTTATCAAACACTCTCTCAGTATCTAAAGGTCATCGCTGATAGTAATCGTTTGGAAATATTGGACCTACTCTCATGTGGGGAACTCTGTGCCTGTGATCTATTAGAGCACTTCGAGTTCTCTCAGCCCACATTGAGTCATCATATGAAAACACTGAGAGACAATAACCTGATTTTAATGAGAAAAGATGGAAACAAAAATATGTATCGTTTAAACACAGAAGTCATCAACAATCTGACAGATCGGCTGTCCCTTTTAAGTTCGGATACTGTCCCTTGTATCTGTGAAGACATCAGGAAAGGCACCTGTTAATAATGACATTACTTGCGCTAGGTATATTTTTAGTCACACTGATATTTGTGATATGGCAACCCAGAAACCTAGATATCGGCATTACTGCCTTGGCGGGGGCATTGCTTGCAATCATTACCGGAGTGGTTTCATTCGGTGATGTAATCGAAGTCACTGGTATTGTCTGGAATGCGACGTTAACGTTTGTTGCAGTCATTCTTATTTCATTGATTCTTGATGAAATTGGCTTTTTCGAATGGGCTGCAATACATATGGTTAGAGCATCAAACGGAAATGGCCTGAAAATGTTCATATATATCGCACTATTAGGTGCAATCATCGCAGCATTTTTCGCTAACGATGGGGCAGCATTGATACTGACGCCCATTGTGCTTGCCATGGTCAGAAATTTAAAGTTAGAAGAAAAGGTTATTTTTCCATTTGTAATTGCCACTGGGTTTATTGCGGATACCACATCCCTGCCATTGGTGGTCAGCAACTTAGTAAATATTGTGTCCGCAGATTACTTCGATATCGGATTTCTAGAGTATTTAAGCCGGATGTTTATTCCGAATATTTTTTCATTAATTGCGAGTATTCTTGTTCTCTGGTTATTATTTAGAAAATCCATTCCCAAAACAATCGACCAAACGCACTTAAAAACGCCCGAATCTGCGATAAAAGACAAAAAAATGTTCAATTATTCCTGGGTGGTCCTTTTAATATTACTCATCGGCTACTTAGCGAGTGAATTTATCAACGTCCCTGTCTCATTCATTGCCGGGGGCATTGCGATTATCTTTTTGATACTGGCCAAACGATCTCACGCTGTAAATACAAGAGCAGTCATCAAGGGGGCACCATGGAACATCGTATTGTTCTCAATCGGTATGTATGTTGTCGTCTTTGGATTGAGAAACGTCGGTTTAACCGATGCTCTAGCAAGTGTATTAATGGATATTGGGGAGTATGGACTGTTTGCTTCAGTGATGGGGATGGGCTTTATTGCCGCAATTTTATCTTCGATCATGAACAATATGCCAACTGTGATGATTAATGCGATCGCCATCGATCATGCGAACATTACAACAGTGATCCAAGAAGGCATGATTTATGCCAATGTTATTGGTTCAGATTTAGGACCGAAGATCACCCCCATTGGCTCTTTAGCCACACTGTTATGGCTCCATGTGTTAGCCAGAAAAGATATGAAAATTTCATGGGGTACCTATTTTAAAATCGGCATTATTATCACGCCCCCTGTTTTATTCATTACATTACTCGGTCTCTATCTCACTCTAATAATGTTTTAAATGAGTGAGTGATTTTCCAAAAAAGCGTATAGCCCGACGGGGGCTATACGCTTTTATTATCATGAATTACTTTTGTTTCTTGGGTTCATTTGAATCTTTCTCTGTTTTTTTCTCTTCAATCTCTACTGAGCAACAGCTTTGTTCTTTCGGTTTTAATTTATCAACAAAATCTTTCACACCCATGCGCTCACCTCCTTTCATAGTTGAATATACTTACTGAAGGATCAGATTGAAAATCAAACCAGCGCCAATGGCGACTGTTAAGATCGCTGAAATGAAAGCGACTAAAAATTTCTTTTTAAATAGTTTAGACAATAATGCGAGTTCGGGAATGCTGGCCCCTGCGCCTCCGATGATTAAGGCAATAACGGTTCCCATTGCCATCCCTTTGGTCACAAGCGCATCCGCAATAGGGAGCATTGTTTCAGGCCGAATGTACATGGGAATGCCGATGACTGATGCAATGACTATAGAAATAAGGCCATCTCCACTTGCATATCGTGTCACGAATGCTTCAGGCACGAAGCCGTATATGAATGCGCCAATAAGCACACCGATAAATAAGTAAGGAAGTAATGGATATAAGAAAGACCAAGCATCATTCAACGCTTGCTTTACTTTTGAGCCTTGCTTATCAGCGAAAAATCCGTCTCCTTTAATTGTCACATCTTTATAGGCTTCCTCTAAATTAAGCCGGGAAAATATAACGCCCATAAGCATACTAAACAGACTAACAATCAAAAAATACACCCCAGCCACCTGCCATCCCAATAAAACCCACAACGTAAAAATCATCACTGGATTCATCAATGGCGAAGCAATGAGAAAACTCATCGAAGGACCAAAAGGCGCTTTTGCGTTCAAGAGACCCGCCAGGATTGGAATGGTTGAGCAGGAACAGAAGGGCGTGATGGCACCAAAGAGCGTCCCTAAAGCATAATTGATTCCTTTATGCGGTCCATTCAGTACTCGTCTTATTTTCTCTTCCGACACAGCTTGTTGAATCAGGCTGACAACAAAACTGATGATGATAAACAGCACAAGCAATTCAAAAAATAATATTAAAAATGTTTTGATAAATTCCAGTATTGAATCTAACATCAATATAACGCCTCACTTTCATTAAATCAACATTATTTGATATATTAATCAAAAATAGTTGATGTAAACGTTGAAAATAAAGATACTCATTATAAAATTCTGCAACAAGTATCTTCTGATAGCACAACCTGTATCTGTGCCTCATTAATTCTATAATAGTTCCATGTTCCATGTTTTTCTGTTAAAAGAATATTGGCATCCACAAGTTTCTTGAGATGATAAGAAATTTTAGATTGTTTCAAGTCCAACACTGTTTCCAAATCACAGACACACAGATTTTTCTCCGGACTTTTGTTGATTTCTTTTACGATCTTCAAGCGTGTTTTATCTGCCAAAGCATTAAACATATTTTCATAGAATTCGAGTGCTTGATCGTCACTCAATTCATTTATAGCATTCATTAATTTCATTCTAGTCACCTTCTTTAATAAATCAATTTTTTTTGATATATCAATCATAATACTAGCTACAAAGAAAATCAAGTATAAAAGATATGAGCTTCTATGTTAGCTGGAAGATATATATTCATTAGAATATGATGCAAGATAACATTTAAACTAAGTGCAAAATAACTCCTAAAGTGACAGCCAGTAAATTCAATAGCGCTATAATGTCTATTTAGGGTCTACGGTAAAAATACAAATGTGATTATATAAAGTTACTTCAACACTCTGAATTATAATAATACCTTTTTTAAGTGAAGAACGAGTTAGAAAGACATCGAGAACACGAGATCTTGGGTAGTTGATTCAAATGTCATAGAAAGTTCCTAAACATTAGCTAACAGTGTGAAACTATCCTTATCTTATCTGTTAAGATGGATTATAAATGGAGGTGTTTGCATGGGCAGTGAGGTAACATTTCTCCTTGCATTCGGAGCCGGGGTCTTAAGTTTTGTCTCACCCTGTGTGCTTCCGGTCTTTCCTGCTTTTGTCTCATATATAACAGGTATGAGCTATAATGAAGTGGAAAATCAAAAATTTAATGTAAGAGCGATATTACATACACTTTTTTTCCTCATTGGCTTCAGCTTAGTGTATATCGCACTAGGTTTCGGTACGGTTTTTTTAGGTGGGCTACTGATTGAGCACGCGAATTTGATTAGACAGCTCGGTTCTATTTTAATCATTATATTCGGGCTGATTATTACAGGTGTCTTAAACTTTAATTTTCTGATGAAAAACAGAAAAATACATTTTAAAAACAGGCCCTCTGGATTTTTAGGTTCAATTTTTATAGGTACGGCATTCGGTGCCGGATGGACACCGTGTAATGGTCCAATTATTGGCGCTATTTTTGCAATGAGTGCAACGGCACCAAATAATGCTTTAATTTTAATGATTGTTTACTGTCTTGGATTTGCAGTCCCATTCTTCATTTTGAGTTTTTTTGTCTCACGTACCCGTTGGATGTTGAAATACTCAAACGTAATTATGAAGGTCGGTGGCGTCGTTATGATATTGATGGGTGTCCTTCTTTACTTTGATGGATTGACTCAAATCATTATTTGGCTTCAGCCATTCTTTGGCGATTTTCAAGGATTCTAGTTGCAAATATGAAAGTGAAAAATTCGTCTTAATGGAGATTATATTTTCAATAGATAAGTTTTAATTTGGTCTAAATCACTCAAAGAAGATAAGAAGTAAAATATCTATTGTTCTTGTCGCATCTTTATCCATAATTCATATAGTTGCTATAATCTTGAAAAATGTACTTGAATAAGCTTGATATAATTAAACGGTGGGAGGTAGTCAAATGAAAAAATATTTAATGCCAGCTTTACTGGGTTTAACGATTATTCTGGCAGGATGTGCCAATGATCCAGCCTCGAATGAAACAAATGTTAAAGAATTCGTATCACAGCTGAGTGCCAGTAATATCGTAGAATCGGCATCAATAAATGATAAGGACCTTATTGTTCAAGATGGTGGAGAGGAAGATATCTATAATCTTCCCGAAGATGAGTTTTTTATATCGGTAGCACCTTATCTTACATATACGCATCCATGTGAATTCCATAGTCTGACTGGGTGCCAGGGTGAGCTGGTAAATGAAGAGATGGATGTAAAGATTACAGATGAACAAGGTAAGGTCCATTTTGATGAAACAGTAACAACACTTGAAAATGGTTTTATGGATTTCTGGTTACCCAGAGATAAACAATATACCATAGAAATTAGTTATCAAAACAAACATGCTGAGTACGCTTTTTCCACTTTCGAAGGGGATAGTACTTGTTTGACCGACTTGCAATTGAAGTAGTTATTCCCGGTCTGAATCTCTGAACATCTTCAAGGTGTTCAGAGATTTTTTATATTTAAATTCAATATGAATTACTCGATGAGTCGTATGCTATGTTGAATATATCCTCGTATAAAATTCAATATTTGGAATCGTCTACTTGCTTCATTATACCCCCACAGGGTATAATGAAAGCGAGATAAAAGTTAGGGAGTGATAGAATGAATCATCGCAAAAAAGAGCCACATTCTGACCAGGAGGAAAATCACAATCATCATAGTCAGGAAGAGCATACCCATCACGACCATCATGATCATAAAAATCACGATGAGTCTCATGATGAACATGAGCACGATAATCATGGGCACGGTGCACATGACCATCACGGACATATGGTGACGGAATTCCGGAATAAGTTTTTTGTTGTTTTAATATTCACCATTCCGATCCTTCTCCTGTCTCCAATGATTCAGGATTTCATGGGCGTCGACTGGAGCTTTACAGGGGATATCTATATTCTAGCTGCCCTGTCCATATTCGTTTATTTCTATGGCGGTTGGCCTTTCCTCAAGGGTGCTTTTGATGAACTGAAAAACAGAGAACCCGGGATGATGACACTGATTGCCATGGCCATCTCCATCGCATTCTTCTACAGTCTGGCTGTTGTATTTGGATTTAATGGGGAGCAGCTTTTCTGGGAACTGGCAACCCTGGTACTGATCATGCTTCTAGGCCACTGGATTGAAATGCGATCGATCAATAATGCATCCAAAGCTCTGGAGTCACTTGCATCCTTGATGCCGAACACAGCAAATCGTATTGCTGAGAATGGTGAGACGGAAGAAGTGCAGGTTGATGCTATCAAAGCAGGGGATCTGCTCTTGGTCAAACCGGGAGAAAAGATGCCATTGGATGGAAAGATCGTTAAAGGAAAATCCCAAATCGATGAATCCATGCTGACAGGTGAGTCCGTTCCCGTAACCAAATCTGTTAATGACGAGGTCATCGGTGGATCGATCAATAGGGAAGGCTCACTTACAATAGAAGTAGAAAAACTGATGGATGAGTCCTACTTGAACCAGGTCATCGAAATGGTCAAAGAATCCCAGAAGACAAAATCCAAAACGCAGGACATCACGAATCAGGCGGCCAAATGGCTGTTTTATATCGCTTTGGCTGCTGGTATTATCACCTTTATTGTTTGGATAAGTATCGGAGCCACTGTAGATACGGCCATACAAAGAACAGTGACCGTCATGGTTATCACCTGCCCGCATGCTTTAGGTCTCGCAGCGCCCCTGGTCATCTCTGTTTCTACTGCTTTATCTGCAAAGCATGGTCTGTTGATCCGCAAACGTCCTCAGTTCGAACGGGCACGTAATATTGACGCAGTAATTTTCGATAAGACTGGTACGTTGACTGAAGGTAAATTTGGAGTAACAGACGTGCAAACTTTCAGTGATATGGATGAAAATAAGATACTAAGCTATGCAGCGACAGTGGAGAATGACTCTGAGCACCCCATTGCTACGGGAATACTCAATGAAGCAATGGAAAGAAAACTGAAACTGCATGAAATGACTCATTTCAATTCCATTACTGGTGTGGGAATTGAAGGGACAATCGATAAGAAGAATATCAAAGTTGTGAGTCCTGGATATATCAGTAAACAAGATATCACCTTTGATGATCGGAAATTCAACAAATGGTCCGAACAGGGAAAGACGGTTGTGTTCCTAATCATTGATGAAGAGCTGGCAGGCGCCATCGCATTGGCAGATAAAATCAAAGAAAGCTCCAAACAGACGGTTGAACAATTGCACAAGCGAAATATTAAGGCCATCATGCTCACTGGAGACAACCGGAAGGTGGCGAACTACGTTGCAGAACAAATTGGTATTGATGAAGTATATGCAGAAGTTTTGCCGGATCAGAAGGCAGAGAAAGTGACAGAGATTCAAAAGCGTGGTTTAGTTGTTGCAATGACAGGGGACGGTATTAATGATGCGCCGGCCTTGACGAAAGCAGATGTTGGAATTGCGGTAGGGGCAGGGACAGATATCGCTATGGATAGTGCAGATATCGTTCTTGTGGACAGCAATCCGAAAGATATACTGGCCATATTCAGCCTTTCCAAACGGACCTTTAATAAACTGGTTCAGAACTTGATATGGGCAACCGGCTACAACATTTTTGCCATCCCATTGGCTGCAGGCGTTCTGGCTCCTTGGGGAATTGTACTCAGCCCGGCTGTCGGTGCAATACTGATGAGCTTAAGCACCATCATCGTAGCAATCAATGCGCAATTGCTACATCGATTCGAAATGGATTAAAGTAAACTTATTTGAAGTATTATAGAGATAATATTTTTTATAAGAAGTAAAAATTATGCAATATATTATGGAAGGAAGGCGATTGCAATTTCGACTTCCTTCTTAATTTTATAAATTTTCTCACTTGTTTTTAACATTTTGGTATATTGGATTAATAACATATGGCCAATAGTAAAGAGTCTATCCGTTTTGGATAGACTCTTTATTCATCGTTGAAAATATTTAGAGTTATTCAACAGGCGCCAATTCGCTTTCAATTACCCATTTATGATTTTGTACTTCTTCTCCAGTATCTGTTGTGACAAAGTCTACCATGTAAACTGTTGTCTGTTCAGCTGAATCAATCGTAGCAGTGGCACCTTCCATACCTTCCATATGCGTGGCATTCATTACTACCTCATCCCCTGGTTCTAATGGGGCTTCACCCGGATTTTCCAATTCTTCGTGGATGACCCATTTATGATCTTCTACTGGTTCTCCACCATTTGTTGGTGTATACGATACGGAATAAACCGTTGTATCAAAGGCTCCGGAGATGGTTGCTTCAGCGCCCTCCATGCCTTGCATGTGATCGGCTTCAATAATTGCTTGGCTCCCTACTTCGTATGTAGGATTTTCTGCTTCTTTCAAATCTTCAGGCACTTCACCAGAACTCGACATTTCCCCAGCGGAATGGTTCATATGTCCACCGGAATGTGGCTCGGACTGCATATTCATGTGGTCCTCAGAATGGGATTCGGACTGCATATTATAATGGTGCAGTCTTTCTTTCAGCTCTTCCTTTGTCAGACCATTGATGTATTTCGTCTTGTCCCCATCTTCATTGACTTCATAGTAGTAGTGGCTACGAGCTCCGTTATAAGGGTAACCCAATTCATCTTCCAATTCTTTTTCAGTCAAACCATCAATGTACTGCGTCTTGTTTCCATGCGCATCGACTTCGTAGTAGTAATAACTTCCATCTTCATGGGCGGCAGTATCTGTACTACCTGCATTTGCTGCTCCTGGACTAAGCCCCAACGCTAATGCGAAAATCATTGCACCTGATAAAGAAATTCTTTGAAATTGTCTCATCTACCTAGCCTCCAATTTTTTGAGATACTAAAACCATACCCTTAGAATGTGCAGTTTAAGTGCAGATTCAATGAAAAGTGGATGTAATTAGCAAATATTAGAGAGTAATGTTTATAAATATATGCTTAGGTTTTCAATGTAGAGTTTCATAACTTAGATACAACATGTCATATCCTTATTAGAATCTGCACTAAAAATCGATATTTAAATAATAAAATGGTTGAGGGCTTCCAAGTTAATTAGTGAATAGAGGCAGGAGGAAACGACTATGGTATCAAGAAAGTTAATGATTAATGCAATGATAGTATCAGCGATATTTCTAGCGGGATGCAGTAGCGACGGAACAGGTGAATTCGAAGAAGCCTTTAACGGCAAAATAGAACATGTGCACGGAATGGGGTATGCTGGTGGGGATGATGGATTATATCTGGCGACCCATGGCGGTTTGAAAATATTCCGTGACGGGGGATGGCATGAAACCACCAGGAACTACAATGATTATATGGGATTCAATGCTGTAGATGAAGGATTCTATACTTCCGGGCATCCAGGTGGAGATTCCGATATTCCCAACCCTTTTGGTATTCAACGTAGTTTTGATGGTGGCAGGACACTTGAACATATCCAATTCGAGGGAGAAACGGATTACCATGCCATGGCGGTAGGATACGACAGCCATGATATTTTTCTGTTGAATCCTGAACCAAATTCAGCGCTGGGCCGAGGTTTTTATAAAAGTACTGATGATGGAGAAAGTTGGGAACAAGCAGATGCGGAGGGCCTTCAAGGGGGCGTATTATCATTGGCAATCCATCCGTCAGATTCCAACTTTGTTGCAGCAGCGACTTCTACCGGCATCTATCTGTCAGAGGATGGTGGAAATCAGTTTAAAGCATTAACAGATCCAAGGGAGGCAGGAATGACCGTATATTTTTATGGGGACGATTTATATTATGCGATAAATAACGAAAATGTTGAACTTCACAGAAGAAATGTTAAAAATGACGAAGAAGCCATCATTGATACACCGGAATTGAAGAATGATGGAATTGCATATATTGCTCGAAACCGACAGAATGAAAAAGAACTGGCCATCTATACCGTAAACGGCGATGTATATGTCTCTGACGCCGGGTCAATTGCATGGGAGAAAGTTCTAAATGAGAGTCAAACCAGATAAGCATAAGTTTTGAGGTCATCTTTTTACTCTGTTGTTAGGCACTCAAAGTATTATTGTCGAAGAGAGGAGGCTGTGATGCTAAATCAATTATCTTTGAAGATAGGGTTGTTATTTTTTGTAGTAATTATCACTGTTGAAATCATATTATTCTCCATATTATATACAAACCTGGTCAATGATCGTGTCGATGACGTGATGGGGGATTTGCTGGCCCGTGGGAATACCCATCGGGATGTGTTGGAAGAAAACTACACCTCATCAACCTTGGAGCATGTCGCCATCATGGAATCCGAATCTGATTTTATTGTCGTCATTACAGACCGGAATGGAGAAGTGGTTACCAGCTCCAACCCGATGGAACCGGAAATGACAGCGGTGATCGGGCATACAGATGATGACCAAGTGCCGGATGAGGGCGTCATACTGGAGTCGGATTGGGCAGATGAAAAATATGTGGCGACAGATAGCCCGATTATCATGGATGGTACACATAGTGGGCATGTATTCATGTTTGCCGACAGCGATCATATCAAAGAAATCATCAGCAATCTCAGTCGGCAATTCTTAATTATCGGAGTAATAACTGTCATTTTAACCATCATTACGGTGATTGTGCTTTCAAAGGTCATTACACAACCATTGGTCAGAATGAAAAAAGCCACAGAAGAGTTGAATAGAGGCAACCATGAAGTGGAATTATCCACCAGTCGAAAAGACGAACTCGGAGAGTTGGCGACTGCTATCACACACTTATCAAAAGATCTTAAGCGTTTGAAAAACGAGAGGAATGAATTCCTGGCGAATGTCTCCCATGAACTCCGTACGCCACTGACCTATTTAAAAGGATACACAGATATCATCAATCGGGACACCACATCCGAGGAAGATCGAATCAGATATACACAGATCATCCAGGAGGAGACAGAGCACCTGGCCGGACTGATAAAAACATTGTTCGAGTTGGCCAAAATAGATCAGAATGAATTTGCCATAAAAAAAGAAAAAGTGGAATTTGATGCACTGATCCAAAAGATCGTGGAACGGATTTATCCGGCAATTGAAGAACGAAATATAGAATTTTCATATTCCTGTCCAAATAATGTGATCATTACCATTGACCCGGAAAGAATCCAACAAGTGTTGTTGAACATACTCGATAATGCCATTAAATATACACCCCGTGGAAATCATGTCAGATTGGAAGTGGTTCAGAATAAAAATGAGGTCTTAACGATTATTTCGGATACAGGGGAAGGCATTGCCGAAGAAGATATGCCGTATATATTTGAGCGGCTCTATCGTGCAGAAAAATCCAGGTCCCGTTCCAAGGGGGGCTCTGGTCTTGGGTTGACAATCGCCAAAGAAATTGTGGAACTTCACACCGGCAGGATGGAAGTTGAAAGTGAACCAGGCGAGGGAACGGCTTTCAACATATCTTTGCCGAAGGAGGATACGTATGAAAAAGGTATTATTGATTGATGATGAAGAGAGAATGCTGGAATTGCTGGCTTTGTATTTGAAACCCTACCATTACGACTGTAGAAAAGCGCTGGGGCCGAAAGAAGGGCTCCAATACATCGAAGAAGAAAGATTCGATATTGTACTGCTCGATATCATGATGCCTGACATGGATGGGTGGAGCGTATGCAGAGAAATCTGTCAGCATTCGGATGTACCCATCATCATGGTGACTGCACGGGAGCAGAAGGCAGATATCGTCAAAGGCCTCAGATTGGGGGCGGATGACTATATAACAAAACCCTTCAATGAAGAAGAACTCGTTGCACGGATGAATGCATTATTAAGGAGAGCGAAACCTGGCAACCATGTTGAGATGGATGGACTGCTATGGGATAGGGATCGATTCGAACTGTCCTATAAGAATCAGTATATCAAGTTGACCCCCAAAGAATTCTCGTTGATTGGGTTGCTTATGCAGAACCCGGGGCGGGTATATTCCAGAAATCAACTGATCGACCTGGTGTGGGGGATGTATTCAGAAACTGAAGGCCGGACTGTGGATTCACATGTTAGAAACATGCGGGAAAAAATCAGGGAAGTGGGTTTTCCCATCGATGATTATTTTCACACAGTATGGGGCGTGGGCTACAAGTGGATTAGAAAGTAGCTTTCTCATATTATCGATTGCTTAAAAATGTAGATTTTGAGCACATTGCTAAAATTAATTTGAAATATTTTAAAAACTGCACACTAACTGCACAAACCATGGGCATATGTTTTAGAGACTATTATTTCTGAGGTGATGCTAATGAGCGAATATAAAAAAGACAGCTTATCTCTGACTGGTGCGATCGGTCTTGGGACAGGGGTTATGATCAGTGCCGGAATATTTGCATTGCTGGGTCAGGTTGCCGCACTTGCCGGCATGTGGTTCCCGATCATGTTTGTCGTCGGAGGGATTGTAACTGGATTCAGTGCGTATTCCTATGTCAAGATGAGCAATGAATATCCTTCAGCAGGGGGTATCGGCATGTTTTTGGCAAAAGCGTATGGTCAGGGTACCGTCACTGCTTCTGCAGCGATGCTGATGACCGTATCCATGGTCATCAACCAGAGTCTCGTGGCCCGTACTTTCGGTACCTATACGTTGCAGATTTTCAATATGGATGCAACCAGCTACCTGGTGCCTGTGCTCGCTGTTGGTCTTTTGCTTTTTGCATTCCTGGTTAATATTTCTGGCAACAGTTTCATTCAGACGTTTACTTCGATTGTGTCCCTGCTTAAAATAATTGGACTTGTCGTCTTTGCGATGGGCGGGTTATGGGTCGCCGGTTTTTCCATTACACCCGCAGAGGGCAGTGGAAGTACGGAAGACGCAACTATTACCAGCATGATTGCAGCTGTGGCACTCACCATCCTATCGTTCAAAGGGTTTACGACGATCACTAACAGTGGCTCTGAAATCGTTAAACCCCATAAGAATATCGGCCGGGCGATTGTCGCATCCATTTCCATCAGTCTTTTTGTGTATCTGCTGGTTGCATGGGCGGTATCCAGCAATCTGCCGTTAAACGAAATCATTGCAGCCAGAGACTACTCGCTTGCAGAAGCCGCAAGGCCAGCATTTGGAAACTACGCTGTATGGTTTACCGTCGGCATTGCGATCATCGCAACAGTATCCGGTATTATTGCCAGTGTCTTTGCGGTGTCACGCATGCTTGCCATGCTGACAGATATGAAGCTGATTCCACATAAGCACTTTGGCATGCCAGGACGGATTCAAAAGCATACGCTGGTATACACAATTGTACTTGCGATGGTACTGGCCGTCATTTTCGACCTCAGTCGTATCGCCTCAGTCGGGGCCATATTGTATCTTGTGATGGATATGATTGTGCATTGGGGTGTATTTAAACATCTGAGGGATAAGGTGGATGCAAATCCAGTCATTGTCATGACCGCATTCATACTTGATGGAATTGTACTGGCAGCTTTTATGTGGGTCAAACTGATGAATGACTGGCTGATTGTTGTCGTCTCCATCATTTTCATTATCATCATCTTCATAGGGGAGTATGTATTTCTTAAACACCGTAATGATGGGGAAGAAGGGCATGCGCATTAAAGCATTTTTAATCTCGAGCCATGCGTGTTCTTCTAAAAGGGAAGAGTATCACAGTTACAAAAGGGGGTGATGCTTTTTCAGGAAGGTGAATCAATAGAAATTTAAAATGATTAGAAGGCATTGGATTGCTTGTATCATTTAAGGTAAATATCTCTTAGAAAAAATACCAGGGAGGAATGTAAAATGAATAACAGATTTACAAAAATAGTCGTCACACTCGCAACCGTTACTGGAATCAGTTTCTCAGCAGGACAAGTTTCGGCAGATTCCATCAACGCAGCTCCCCAAGCTTAAACGCCGCTGACAACCATTTGGATGCTGTGACCAAAAAAATGGAAAACCAGGATGCATCCATTGAAGAGACTGAAGCAGAAATTAATGATATACGCACCAGTATTTTAGAAGTGAAAGAAACGATTCAATCCATTTTTGCTGAACAGATGTCCAGCACTGGTGTAGTCCCTGACGGTCTGGAGGAAGCAGAAGATCCAACTTATGAAGTGGGTAGCCAAGCCATTATCAAAGCCGATCATATGCCAGGTATGTATGGCGCTGAAGCAACAATTGCAGGCGCATTTGATACTGTTGCTTATAGTGTCACTTATTACCCTACAACTGGTGGAGACCCAGTGGAGAATCATAAATGGGTCATCCATGAAGAATTGGAAGGTCCAGGAGAAGCACCACTGGAGCCCGGCACTGAAGTGACCTTGGATGCGGATCACATGAAAGGCATGGATGGTGCAACCGCTGTGATAGAATCTGCTGAAGACACTACTGTATATATGCTTGACTTCACAACAACAACTGGAGAAAAAGTAGAAAATCATAAATGGGTGACAGAAAGTGAATTGTCACCTGTTGAATAAAAACAGATGATATTAAAGAGCTTATCTTTACTGGATTATCTATCTCAAATGGATAATCTGCATGGATAAGCTCTTTTTATTATATGAATTAACAGATACATTAATGACTGTTTTGAAGGGAATTCGGTTTACTCCTCCTTGCAACGATGGTTCTAAGCGAACTCAACTGTTTTTTATAACCTTGTCTAAACTAAGGCGTCTCTTATAAGTATTGTCAAAATCAAGGGCGCTCTTAATTAATAATGCAAATACACCTTAATGTATATTTTCGTTAAAATGCTGGGTACAATCTTAACCGGAAATAAAAGAAGTGGTATGTCCAGAATAAGTTCCGACATACCACTTCTTTTAAGTGTTGTGCTTAGGCGATTTCTTTACAAGCCTCTGCACATTTGAAGCACGCATCTGCACATTTCTGGCAGTGATCGTGGTCATGTTTTTGACACTCGTTGCCGCATGCTTCGCAGACCTTGGCACATACTGCCGCCAGATCAGAAGAAAATGGTGAATTTCTTGTCAGAGCCTGTTCTAAAAATGCACAGATATCTGCACATTCACGATCCAATCGGATACACTCCGCCATCATTTTTACGTCTTCTTCCCTCAGACAGGCATCGTAACAGTGGTTACAGGCTTCCATACATTCATGTAACGTCTGAATCAGTTGTTGATGTTGTTCATGAGCCATTATAAATCCCTCCTATAGAATTGAATGCACTTACATTAATTGAATTCCCATCCATTTCGCATATAAACCGATATGGTAAAACTCCATAGAAACTGCACATAATTTTAATGATGATTGTCCTTCTCCAACTTACTCAATATTGTAATTCGTCTAGAAAAAATCAAGAAATAGTTCCTTTTTTGTTATTAGATTGAAGCTTTGGAGCTTACTCTACTTTAACCTGTCCCATCATCCCATTGTCCTCATGTTCAAGTATGTGACAGTGGAACATATATATGCCTTTATTTTTAAACTGAATGGCAATTTTTACAGTCTCATCCGGGGCAACGGAAAAACTATCTTTCCAGCCTCTTTCGTTCTCAGGTGGTGCTTCTCCATTCCTGGAAAGGATCTTAAACTGAGCACCATGGATGTGAAACGGATGAATCATGCCGCCCATCATGTCAGGTTTATTATAGATTTCCCATACTTCTGTAACACCTTGTTCCTGCGTAAAATCAATTCTTTCAGGATCAAATTTTTTTCCGTTTATCGTTACCTGATCCATCATGCCGAAAAGTTCAATTTCTTTTGTCACTGGCAGGTTCTTTTCTTCTTCCGTAACTGAAAAGTCATTCATTTCATCAGGTATATCCATGTTCTTACCTGTTTGATCTGTGATTTCAAAAGGTAAGAGCGTGGCACCATCTTCATTCATTAACGCTATATTTTCATTACCATCGACTTTAGAAAAATCAATGATTATTTCGGCCCGCTCTGAAGGCGTGAGTGTGATTTCTTCCATTGAGACCGGTTCATTTAAAAACCCGCCGTCCGTTGCGACTTGTACAAAAGAATCCCCTGTATTTAGTTTAAAGGTGTAATTTCTTGCATTTGATCCATTTAAAAGTCGAAGCCTTACTTTTTCTTTATCTACAGTTAATTTTGGATTCAATGTGCCGTTAATTAATGATGTATCCCCGACTGTGCCATCTTCATTTGCTACGGCTTTGTAATTCAGTTGTTTTTCATCATTAAATACTTTGTCCTGGAAAACGAGAGGGATGTCATTTTCTCCATATTCACTTGGTAATTCGAGATTTTTTGAATTTTGGTCCTCGATATAAATTAACCCAGCAAGTCCGTTGTACACTTGTTCAGAGGTTTTTCCTTCCGGGTGGGGATGGAACCACAATGTGGCAGCTTCCTGTGTCACTTCAAATTCAATAGTACTCTCTTCGCCTGGCTCCAATACATTGTGTGGACCACCATCGTCATTCCCTGGCACTTCCAATCCATGCCAGTGAAAAGTGGTATTTTCATTGAGTTCATTGATTAAGTTTATTTTCACAGTATCTCCTTTTTCAAATTGAAGCATGGGACCTAGAAACGAGTCATTATAGC
>NZ_ARQJ01000021.1 GCF_000385175.1 Salinicoccus albus DSM 19776
CATTGCACAGGCCATCGGTTGTCACCGTCAAACAGTAAAAAATGAACTGGATCGCGGATCGGTGTCACAAGTGAAGGCACAGACGCAAAACGGTAAAACATATCGCTATACGCATACTGTTTACTTCCCGGATGCCGGCCAGCGTCAGTACGAAGAAAACCGATTAAATTGCGGGCGCATATCGAAATGGGCCAGTATCCCTGCATTCATGGAATGGGCGGATACAAAGATGCTTGAAGCGGGATGGTCTCCCGACGCTGTCATCGGTTATTTGAAAATCCATTTCCCGTATGCCACAGCACGACTGCCGTGTCCGACGACGCTCTATCATTGGATTAACATCGGGTTGATGCGGACGAAGAATATCGATCTGCTTGAGAAAGTCAGCCGGGCGCCCAGAAAGACCGGCCGGTTAACCCTAAGTTCTCATTTTGGCGATTTTCTTCGTTTTTCATATAAAAAACTCCTTTTCCATTCAGAAAAAGAGTCAGCTATGTTTGATTATTTACGAAACATGATATAATATCATTACGTAAATAAAGAAAACATAAAGTTCTAGTAATCTTCGGTCGCCAAACTTTCGGATTACTTGAACAAACTCTTTTTCAAATTATTGATGAGAACAGTATAGCATATTGCTATACTGTTCTTTTTTTATTATCAATCTATCTATATCTATAAAAAAGTTAAAAGATTGAAAGTACTCTTTTGTCGATATGTACAAGTACTTTCAATCTTTTTCTTTAATAAATAAAAGATTAATATTATTAATTATAAAATAGGTATAAGTAAACTTAGAGTTTTAGAAACTGTCCAAGCTGCCCAATTCCACATTCCACGATCAACCAAGAATTGATGTATCCATCCTTCTACATTACTTCCAAATGCAACATAATGATCAGCAGTATTTATCAAAGCTGTAACAGTTATAGCTTCTTTCCAATTATCTTTAATAGACTTTGATACAGGCAATTTATTAATTGCTGAATCAATAGCATTATCTACTTTGTCTTTATTCGCTTTCAATACTTTGACTGCTTGTTTTACAGTAAATCCTATCTTCCCTCTAGTCTGAAAAGTATTTTCGTCTTCAACAATACTTTGATTTAATGTAATTTCCTCTTCTGAATAACCAAGATCTTTAAGTACATCCATACTAAATTCTTCTTGATCGAATCCTACTGGATAAAATACCTTTTGATTAAGATCTAAATTTTTTTCTTCCTGAACAACAGCTTCTCTCTCACTTTTAATTAAATCATAATTTTCTCTTGCTGATGCAGCATAAACACTACTACTCAAACTACTAATAATAAGAGTTCCTGATAATACTGAAAGTAAAGTTTTTTTCATATTTCTACCTCTCCTTTAAATATTATATTTCTTAACCAGTGTACAAAAAACTCCAAAATTAGTAAAATTTGTTTGAAAATAAAAATAAGGTGGTAATATTCATCCTAATATACATATATCAATTTCTTTTATTTACTGGTATCGCTATAGTCTATGGATTAACTTTAGAAGGTACTGCTGAACTAAAGAATGAACATATCTTTATCCTAGTTTTAATTATCATTAATATCTTATATTTATACTATATAAATATTTTTGATAAAAAAAAGGAAACATTCATTTCCAATAAAAAGTCTATAAAAATAAGTACAATTGTTTTTATCGCCTTAACTTTGCCATCAATACTAATGACCATACATTTACTCTTCATCATTAATTAAATTCATAAATACCATTCTAGAAAATATTGAACCTAAAATAAAAAGCCAAACAAAAAAAGAATCCATCATATCTGTATAATATAAATACAAAGAACCAACAATTGACAACATCAATAAAATATCAATAACTAACCCCACAAAAAATTTCAAACTGACTAATACTCCTTTTTTTATTCCAATTTCCTTTTGTTCCAATTTCCTTTTGGTGTGAACCAACGGCACCCCTAAAAACCCAAAAGCTGTCGGTAGGCATCTTTGATACCTCACGGTATCTGCCTACCGGCTTTTTAGTTTATTCAGGGGGGCTTTTCCCACCAAAAGTTTTCTCGGCATAAATGGATCTAGAACCGCATTTCTTCAAATCCTTTGATAATTAAGACTACCAACCCACCAACCAGACCGACAAGAATTACTACAGTCAAAGCACTCCAATACCAACCCTCCAAGTTCCAAAGCTGTGATAGAAAAAGCCCTTCCCACACACCAATCGCAAGCGTCCGAGCAATCAAAGCAATAAGTAATACCATTGCGATAATCGATAAAGCAAAGTATGAATATCCTTGTATCTTATGGAATTTCTGACTTAACTTATTTTGATTTTTAAAACTCTTTTCCAATTCTTCAAAGTTTCTCCTCTGTGTATTCAGCAACTGCTCACTGACCTTCTCCGTCGCTTCATGGACTTTATAATTCCAATCCGTTGTCCCTTTTTCTAGCTTTCCTAACAGGTTGTCTATCCTCTCGTTCCGTCCCTCTTGTGACTTCTCTATCTCTATCATTCTTTCTTTCAGCAGTGAGTTTTGCTTTTTCACTTCTGACAATTCGTTTTCCAGATGTGTCTCTCTCGAACTGCTCCCAATCGTTTGAGGTGCTGATTGTTCTTTCTTCTGGTTCAGTCTGTCTTGCAAACTCATTTTCCAACCCTCCCCACTCATAATCAGACCCTAATTTCTTTGCACGCACCCATTTATTCAGGTCAGGGTGCTTATAAGAGACCGTAGAGCCTCTTAATTTCGTTTCAATGCCCAAATCCCCCCAAATCGTCCTGAAAGCTCTCAAAATCGCTTGTATGGCTTTTAGAGAGATCTACTGCTTGTCTTAATTCATCTTTCCAGCTGGATTGTCCTTTTTCTAATACTGCTTTTTCCGCTTGTGTATATCTGACCGCTGCTTTTTGTCCCTCAACCACAGACAGCCCATGTGCTTTACACAGTTCATCATTTGCTCGTCGAATGTCATGCAACGCTTTTTTATTATTATTAAATTTCTTACCTGTCTCCAAATTCACAGCATTAATCACGATATGATTATGGATATGGTCTTTATCATCATGCGTATAGATACTGACTTGATGTTTAGGTGCTATCTTCTGCGCCAACTCAAGCCCCAGTTCATTACATTTTTTCGCATCGACTTCGCCCGGGGAGAATGATTGGATCACGACGTGCCCCTCATTTCCTCCTGTCTTGCCATAGAGCTCTCTGGTGGCTTTAAAACTACTTTTGGCATAATCGACATCACAATTTAAACCCGACTTCTCCACAGCTCTCTTTTCAGCGTAATTAATGGCTCTGGCAGTGGATTTCGCACTGCTTATTTTAGTTGTTGCCATAGTGCATTCACTTCTTTAGGCAATAAAAACATCTAATTATATAGTAGACTTAAAAGAAAAAGGAGAAACCTATGAAAAAGAATGTTTATTTGGCTAACATTGTTTTTCCTCGCAATCGATTTAGGAACAAAAACTTGGGCTGACATTGCGTTGGAAATCGGTGAAGGACAGGAAACGACAATTCCTTATATAACTTGGCAGTTACTCTACAATGAAGGAATGAGTTTTAGCTTACTTGCATATTATCCTCAACTGGTTCTGATATTGAATTTTGTGGCAATTTGTGTTGTTTTTGTTTTGATTAAGTATATAGCTTACTCGTTCATGTGGAATATTACGAGTGCCCTTATAATTGCAGGCGGATTTGGGAACTTTATCAATCGATTATTTTCAGGACATGTAGTCGATTTCATCTCCGTTCAAGGATACCCAGCTATCTTTAATATGGAAAAGGGCTATCAAGTAAAGACTTCTGTCATACCGCTGGACGCTGTACCAAGAGCGTTAGTTAATCATGAAACGACTGGCGTATTTAAAATTGTAGCAGAGGCTGATACATTAAAAGTTCTTGGAGTACATCTAGTTGCAGAAAATGCAGGTGATGTCATTTATGCTGCGACATTAGTCGTGAAGCATGGATTGACAATAGAAGATTTACAAGAAAGTTTTGCACCTTATTTAACAATGGCTGAAGGACTTAAATTAACTGCACTAACCTTTGATAAGGATGTATCAAAGCTGTCTTGCTGCGCTGGGTAATCGGCCAATATGTAAGTTAGCTTACGGAATATATATGGGAAACGTTTTATCCTTTTATCTAAGGATTTGATTAAAAATGGCAGAAGATATTATGAACAAACAACAATTTGATAAACATATTGCTGGTAAAAAACGAGTTGTGATTAAATTTTTTGCGGATTGGTGCCCGGATTGTAAACGAATGGCCTTTTTCATCGAAAGTGTACTAAAAGAATTCTCATCTTTTACATTTTATCAAATAAATCGAGACAATTTTCCGGAATTAACAGAACAGTATGAGGTTATGGAGATTCCTAGCTTATTGGTTTTTAAAAATGGTATAAAGATTGGTCACTTGCACAGTGCTAATGCAAAAACACCGGAGGAAGTTACTGATTTTTTAGCTGGATATTTTACGAATACACGGTAGAAATGTAGGGATTACGTAATGAATAGAACATTGATTCTAGCAGGAGGAGGGCATGCACACCTATTTGCTGTGCATGCCCTTTTAAAAGAGAAAGTAGATTTCCGTATCATACTGATCTCACCATCACGCTATCAATATTATTCAGGCATGTTTTCTGGATTTACTGAAGGGATTTATGGTGAGAAGGACATTCGTATAGATTTGAAAGATCTTTGTGAGCGGGCCGATATTACTTTTATTCAGGACCAGGTAGTTAGCTTCGATCCAACCGTCAAAAAAGTACAGTGCAGCAGGGGGCAACCCGTTTTATTTGATGCGGTCTCTTTTGATATTGGATCCGTATCAGAGATAGGCTCGTCTATTCAAGATCATATCATACCTATCAGGCCAAACTATCTATTTACAGAGCGCATAGAAAACATTAAAAGATCGCCTAAGCCGGTTGTTGTTGGTGGTGGAGCTGCGGGTGTAGAACTTGCCTTGTCTATGCTTGCATGGAGAAAAAACCATGCCGAACAAAAAAATGTGACCTTAGTTACATCTTCCAAACTATTACATTCCTTTGGCGTTTGCACTTCTAAAAAAATAAAAAGGATAGCAACTTCAAAGAGCCTGCATGTAATAAAAGAGGAAAAAGTAACGGACATAACCTCTAGCCATGTACACACAGACAAGCAAAACAGTCTGGAACATACAGGTGTTCTATGGCTGACAGGCGCTAATTCGTCCGATTTATTTGAAGATGCAGGAATGACAACGGATGATTCAGGATTTCTGCTTGTCAATAATTATTTGCAAGGTGAAGATTGCCCGTTTGTATTTGGTGCAGGGGACTGTGTGACCATTAATAAGCATAGAAGCTTGCCCAAAAATGGTGTTTACGCTGTACGACAGGCACCAGTTCTATGGGAGAATATAAAAGAGTACTTGAATGGCGGGGAACTAAATGAATTTATACCACAAAAAAGATATGTAGCTATTTTATCCACTGGAAATAAACAAGCGTTATTCACGTATGGTAATTTTTCAGTTCATAGTAGCCTGGCTTGGAAATTGAAGCACTTTATTGATGGGAAATTTATCCGTAAGTTTAAATAAACCAATAAAAGAAGGGAACGGATTAGTCAAAGTCATATAATTGAATCAATTTCATAATTGCTCCTTCTTTACGCGAGCAGGATGGTTGGATGGATTACAGATTAGGATTGTTTGAAGAAATAATAAAAGAGGGCAGGAAATTCGGTTTTTTCTTAACGTTGGCAAGTCAACGTCCTGCCGATATATCACCTACAATCCTTTCACAAGTGCATAATTTCTTTCTACATAAATTGGTGAATGAAAGGGACCTACAGATCATAGATAATTCCATATCAACATTAGACAAGGTTTCTAAATCTATGTTACCTGTCCTTGCACAAGGAGTATGTATCATATCCGGCACAGCTTTAACAATGCCTGTAACTGTTTCTGTAGATTTTATTGATAACATTAACTTAAGACCCGAGAGTGATACTGTTTTATTAACTGATTTATGGAAATGATTTTACTTGATTTTTTTATAAGGTGATATCCAATTGACGAACGTCTGAACCAACCATCAATTAATCGGCATTTAACGAAATTGATTGAGAACATAGCGAAAGATAAATCCTGTTACATCGATGGTTTGATAGACTAAGAGATTTATTGATAGTAAATCCAATAACTATGGCAAAGAAAATGTCATTTATTTGAATGGACGGTCTTATCAAAAAACTTGAAATTAAATGCGACAGAAGGTAAAAAGTATGTCCAATTTTATTTTAGCTACTTTATAAAACCTGTGGATAAGTTCATGTAACATACAAGTAGCATACAAAAACACCTGCAAACGTTGATTCTACTGCCTCCCACAGTTCTCAAAACGTTAAGAAATCAAAAATTGAAAATCCCCCAACCGCCTATGGTTGGGGGATTTTACTATATATGCGTTGCTTTAAAAACTTCCAAGTAAAAGTGTATAGATCCCAAGTTTAATCCTCCCTGAAACAATATGGCCTTGGAACGCAATAGTGGGCACATTATTGCGTTCCATTAAAGCGGCAGTTTCCGGAACAGTTCATATCTGATGTCAAGGGCAACTTATAATTGTAGGTTAAGGGCAGAATAAAAATGACCACTAAAAGACCCAATATTTTGGGGGTGCACCTCAATATCTCCAAGTAAACGAATAAGCAACTTTATTTTCATTAGAAATAGTATTCTTTTTTGCCTTATGCATAATGTAATTAATCTTACATAATCAAAAAAATGTAAGATAGATTACATTATTAGATGTTTTAGGATTTCTATAAATAATTAATGGGTATTGTTAAATTGTAATGAACTTAAAGGAGGAATATGAAATGAATGATTTAAAAGTTTTGTTTTTGAATGGGTCCTTAAAAGACAGTAAAGAAGGATCCAACACGGAAGCGCTGTTTGAACAATCCAGAGATATTTATGAACATGAAGGAGTCGTAACTGAAAGTATTCGGCTGGCAGATTATCATATACCATACGGAATTAATGGAGATATGGGAAATGGAGATGAGTGGCCGATGATCTTGGAAAAGATAAAAGAAGCCAATATTGTACTAATTGGAACGCCTCTTTGGTTAGGGGAAAAAAGCAGTTTAGCAACACTTGCAATTGAACGATTATATGGAAGCAGTGGTGAAACAAATCAGAAGGGGCAGGCAATCTATTACAATAAGGTAGGAGGAGTGATTGTAACTGGTAATGAAGACGGTGCTAAACACGCTGCTGCTTCTATTTTATATGGATTATCTCACATTGGGTTTGTTATCCCGCCCAATGTTGACACATATTGGGTTGGTGAAGCAGGTCCAGGACCGTCTTTTGTTGATGCGGATGGAAAAGAAAATAATTTCACCCAAAAGCATGTAGAAATGTTAACCTACAATACAATGTACTTTGCTAAACTCCTAAAAGAACATTCAATTCCTGCTAAAGGTAACACGTTATGAAAATTAAACCCTGCACAAGGTACATGGTTTAATAAGGAAATTATTATGGGAAGATAAAATGAATCCACAGTAAAGGAGTAGATAATGTAATGATGAAAGAATATAATCTGGTCGTAATTGGAAGTGGTACAGCTGGATCTATTGCTGCAGCAAAGTGCAAAAAATCCGGCTGGAGTGTAGCTATGATTGATGAACGTCCATTTGGTGGCACCTGTGCGTTAAGAGGATGTGATCCCAAGAAGGTACTGGTGGGCATTACGGAATATATGGATGGTGTTGAACGATTAAAGGGATCTGGTATTAACGGAGATATTCATATCAATTGGAATAATCTGATGAACTATAAAAAAACATTTACGGATGACTTTCCTGAAATGAAGGAAAAAGGGCTGAAAAAGCAAGGGATTGATACGTATCATGGTCACGCTGCGTTTATTGATGAAAACAAGATAAAAGTAAACGAGGAAACGCTCAAAGGGAACTATTTTCTAATTGCGGCGGGGGCATCTCCTGCTAAATTACCGATTGAAGGCAGTGAACACTTTACGTTTAGCGATGATTTTTTGGAACTTGAAGAACTTCCAAAGGATATCGTATTTGTGGGAGGTGGCTATATTTCCTTTGAATTTGCGCATATTGCTACCAGGGCAGGTGCTAATGTTCATATCATACATCGGGGAGAACGGCCATTAGAAGACTTTGATAAAGACTTAGTGGATCAATTAGTAAATTATTCAAAGGATATCGGAATTCAAATCCACCTTTCAACTGAAGTGAAAAAGGTCGAAAAAATGTCCAATCACTTTATAGTAACCGGAAGTAATGGTAGTGATAAAAAAGAATTTTCGGCTGATCTTGTTGTTCATGGAGCGAGCAGAGCGCCTAATACTGATTCCTTAAACTTAAAAAGCGCAAATGTGAATGTAAGTAAAAAGGGTATTGAAGTTAATGACTATTTACAAAGCACCAGCAATTCTCGTGTATATGCTGCAGGAGATGTCTCGGATTCACCGGGTATGCCGCTAACGCCTGTAGCTGGTATGGAATCTCATTTAGTTGCTTCTAATTTATTGAACGGGAACAATCGTACGTATACCGAACAAATAATACCCAGCAGCGTATTTACTCTCCCTAAGTTGGCAACGGTGGGTATGTCAGAAGAAGATGCAGCGGAAAAGGGTCTTGATTTTAAAGTGAATGCTATTGACACAACCAAGTGGTTTACCTATAAGCGTACAAATCAAGCGGTTGCTTTTGTGAAAATATTAATAGATGAGGAAAATGACCAAATCATCGGAGCCCACTTACTCAGTCATGAAGCAGATGAATTAATCAATATTTTTGCTACGGCTATTCAATTTGAACTATCAACCAAGGATCTTAAAAAGATGATGTTTGCTTACCCAACAGCAGCCTCAGACATTGGCTACATGCTATGATGAATTGTTGGGTGATCTTATAAAAAGGATCTTTTCGTAAATTTTGTTGCTCTTTAACCCTCGTAATTGATAAAAACTGCGACGTAACTAAAAACCATGTTCGGTGCCCTGCGATCGCTGCGGAAAAACACTACGCTTTCCGCGGGCTCGCGCTGAGCCTCCTCGATCGCAAAGACCGCTCTCTGCGGGGCCTCATCGTCTTCGCTTTCCCGCAGCGGAAATTACGTTGCTGTTACATCACGGTTTAAAGATTTTGTGTCAAAAACAACAATCTTTTAGAAAACAGCTTATAAAAAACACAAGGTGAAGAAGAAAAATGGACTTCATATTAAAAGAATGCTTTAATTCTAATTATAGCCTCATAAGTGAAATGGAAACCAAATCCTAGTAAAACCAGGTTCGATGTTAGGGAGATTACTTTCATGATTTTAGGATTCAGCAGTGTTTTACTGAAGTGAATGGTTAGCGCCAAGTTCAAGTTCCACAACCCTATGCCGATAAAGACAGCGCTGTTCACGTAAAATGCTTTTATTATGTTCTCGTTATCAAATGAATCACTTAACACGGATCCATAAATTCCTAGCCAAAACAGGATATTTAAGGGATTGAAAGCCGCTATGGATAATCCTGTAAGATATGAGCTGATCAATCCGGTTCTCAAACGATCGCCCCTGTTTTCAGAAGAATCCACCATTGGATCTGTTTTATGAATGAAGCTCTGTACACCAGTATAGGTTAAAATTAGTGCACCAAATATTAATAATGTAAGTTGTACCAAGTTTAACGTTAGAAATTCTGAAAGACCTTGATACATAAGGAACATTAAGAAGAGATCAGAAGTCATTCCTCCCGCTCCGACAAGAAGTGAAGGCCACAATCCTTGATAGATGCCTCTTCTAATAATTTCTATGTTAATAGGGCCAACTGGTGCAGCGATGGATAAACCAAGTACGATTTGTCTAATCAAAACTAAAAATATTACTTACCCCCATTGTTTGCTTGTCTTTAAATTAAATGCGTATACAATCGCAATTAGAAGTAAAAATGCGGTGTTTTCCAAGGAATTACTAGAGGATTATATAAGTTAATCAGCATAAGTCGGGGGTGGAAAACTTGTTTTGACTAAACTTACTTTTTAACATAGGATTTTAAGGTAGTATAAAAAGCTGATTTTAAGAGTCGTTCCTCTCAAAATCAGCTTTTAATCAGTCACTTCCATTCTAATATGCCTGTTAAGTCTTGATAAATAATATTTGGTTCCAAATTCAATTCCTCAATGGGAAGGTTTTGCCGATTTATCCAAGCGGTTTGGAATCCGTAGTTTTTTGCTCCTGATATATCCCAACCATTAGAGGACATGAATAATACTTCTTCGGGTTTTACTTTCAATACTTTTGCAGCATGATCATAGGAGGCAAGGGTTGGTTTAAATTGTCTTATTTCATCGATGCTAATTATTTCATCAAATAGATCGCAAATTTCCGATTGTCTAATTAAAGGATCAAGCATATCATGTGAAACGTTAGAGAATACAGCTATTTTTTTGTGTGAATGAGTGTATTGAATTGGCCGATGTCTCCTTTTTTAATGACTCGGCCAGGGCATCATGGGCGTATTCATGATTATGCCCAGCGTGTCATCCACATCGAGCAGATACTGCACAAAAATTTAACATGAGCCAACTGATTAACAAATCTGACCCATAATAATTCGATTTTAGAGATAAATTCAAAAGGAGTTTCGAAGATTTTACCCTCTGAGATATGATCATCTTAAAAAGTTTTTATGGTGAAAAAAACTATGATGATTATTCCATTAATGGGCCATATTGCGGAATAACGGATGATTTATAGAAAGGAGGTAATGTTATGGGATTTTGGTACTTACTATTGCTTTTGATAGGTATTGTTCTCATTATTTTAGGCTTTATGAAAAAAGGTGTATCAGCGGCCGTTAAAGCAGTTATTTTGTTTTTTGTTATTGGTGTCCTACTCATTATTGTTTCATTAGTTTTATTGATGCCTGGTTCTTCTGATTTAATTGCAGAACTTTTAAGGTTAGAGTAAGTTGATATTTAATGTTAAGGCAAACGGGCATAGTTTTGAAATAAACACTGTGCCTGAACAGTGCCAGTTAGCTAAAATTTTGTGGTGGCATTCTGTAATGATGTGAGGAGGGATAATGTTAAAATTTAGGGTTAAAATTCAAATAGGTCATTGATCAAAAAATGGTTAAAGGAGATTTTGTAGATGGCGTGGTCAGATATAAGTTCATTTCTAATTATGCTTGCGTCTTGTTTTAATGGTATAAAATCATTACAATGTTCGTTTTAATTTTTATAATATGTATTTAAAAGCGGGGGAGAAGGTTGCGGTTAAAAAGGCATTTGTTAGTTGTTGTATGTTTCGTATTTGTATTAGGTGGATGTGGTCAGACAAGTGATCATGCTAATGATGACAAATGGGACAAAATAAAAGAGGGAGGGGAGCTGGTTGTCGGAACTCCCGGAACGCTGTATCCTTCTTCCTATTACCCGGAAGATTCCGATGAGTTAACCGGCTATGATGTAGAAGTCATGAAAGAAGTTGGCAATCGGTTGGATCTCAATGTGCAGTTTGAGGAACTTGGTTTTGACGAAATGTTTGCCGCTTTGCAGTCAGGCCGAATTGATGTTGCGCCGGCCGGCGTAAGAGGTGAGACTAAGAAAAAGTTTTCGTATAGCAAGCCATATAAATATTCATATGCGACCATGGTTGTACGTGAAGATGCGGTAGATGATTTCACGTCGCTTGAAGATCTGGATGGAAAAATTGCTGGTGGCGCTGCGACAACGGTATATAGCGATATTGCTCGTAGATTCGATGCGGAAGTGAAAACATATGGAAATGTTACAAATGATGTTTACTTAAGAGATGTTGAGAATGGCAGAACGGATGTCGTGATTAATGATTATTACTTACAATTGCTGGCTTTAAAAGCACTTCCTGATTTGGATGTGACGATTCAGCCAGACTTAAAATTTTACCGGTCTAATCAGCATGCTGTCATCGAAAAAAATGCTGATAGATTAAAAGAAAAAATCAATGAGACACTGGCTGATATGAAACAAGACGGAACCCTTACTGAACTGTCTGAAGAGTTTTTTGCTGGAGAAGATGTATCAGAGAAGCCGGAGGAGAATATACGAACAATCGAGGGTATTGATTAATGTTTAACCTAGAAATGGATCAAATTCAGTTGAATAGATTGTTTGATTGGCATTTAGCATGGGATAGTCTGCCATTTCTTTTAGAAGGTGTACCAGCCACATTAACTGTATCCTTTATTGGAATGGTTATTGGTTTAGTCCTGGGTTTCTTTTTGGCTCTGGGACGCGGTTCGAAGCGGATTATCTTAAGATGGCCGTCACGTCTTTATATATCGTTCATGCGCGGAACGCCTATCCTTGTATTTTTGTTTATATTGTATGCAGGACTTCCAGCTATTGGCATTGAACTGTCTGCTTTTTTAGCTGCTTCGCTGGCATTTGGCTTAAATAGTGCCGCTTATATTGCGGAAATTAACCGTTCATCACTAAGCAGTGTCGATAAGGGACAATGGGAATCGGCTAAGGCTTTGAATCTAGGGTATTGGCACACAATGCGAAAGATTATTTTACCGCAAGCGACTCGTATCGCTATTCCACCTCTAACCAATGTTTATTTGGATCTGCTGAAGGCGACATCGCTGGCAGCCGTTATTACAGTTCCAGAACTGTTTCAAAAAGCGCAAATTGTAGCAGGGCGCACATATGATTCAATGACCATGTATATTCTTGTTGCTCTTATTTACTGGCCTATATGTATTATAATTTCCGCTCTGCAAGAACGGCTGGAAAAACGATTCAACCGGTATTTAAAGCCCTAAGTAAACTAGTGCAATCGAACAGAGGATAACAGGGGGGATCGTTGCGACATATCTGCGTACTATTATTCGTCCGAGATATAACTTCGACATTTTAGGCAGTATATCTTGAAGGTACATGCCACATGCCCCCCTTTTTGTCAAAAATCCTACTATATTCTATAACAGTTTGCCAAATCCTTTTAAATTCTCAATTCAAGTTGAACGCGGCAAGAAACTCATGAATACCTCAAAGCACAATGATCAGCATTCAAAGAAAAGATAGAGAGCACCATTAGAGACTTCTGAGCATGAAGACATTAGAACGACTGCACGTTGAGAATCGGAAACAGTGCATGTGACCTGAACGACACCCTTATTGTAATTAATTCTTGTCATCTGCACTTTCTGCGGGGATATAATTATATATCTCCCCAGATTTAGTGAGTTTGGTAAGATGATTTAGCCAATGATAATATTCCTTGGCATTGTCCAGTTGCTGATAATCCAATTTAGCCCTTTCCCGTAACGTTTCATCTGCTTCACTATTTTCGATCACTTCATTGAGTTGTTTTTGAGCGTTCTTAATGCTGGACAAAAACATATTCACTTCGCGTTCCCATTTCATGCCAAAAAATTGGGAAAAATAATTGAAGAAATTTTTCTCACCTATGAATGAATCTTTTCTTGATCCCTTCTGCCACACTTTTTGAACAATATTGATATCTTGAAGCTTTCTAACAGATGTACTCATACTCGGTTTACTCATGCCGAGTTCATCTTTCATTTCATCCAGGGTGATTGGCTGATGTTTAAAATACATCATGCCATACAGCCGGCCGACTGACGGGGTAACGCCATAAAGATCCATCGTTTCTGAAATCGTGTTAATCATCATATTTTCAGCTTGATCGATTTTTTCTTTGTTTTTTTCATAATTAAAATTTTCCTGATTACCTTCCATTATGGCACCCCTTTTCCGAGGGAAATAACAACATTTGATGTTATTCACTATTAAAATTGTTAATAATTAATTAAACGTTTGTCTATTTTATAATGAATATTACTGATATGTCAATTTAAACTCAAGAACAGTTAAAAGATCTAACTATCTCAATCGCTGATCTGTCTAAACAAACATCTGACAAAAGGCGTTCTTATGTAAGGAAAGAGACGATTCTCTTATATGAGAATCGTCTCTTTCTTTTTACGTTTATTTCATCCATTCCTCAACTACATCCTGATTCTCTTCTACCCATTTCTTTGCCCCTTTTAGAGGATCGTCTTCATTCTCCTGGACATCAAGCATTAATTCACCAAGTTGATCATCAGTCAACTTCCAATTTCTCATCCATTCATTCACCTGCTCATAGTCTGAGTCAAAACCTTCCCGGGTGGCCATGTAAATTTTTTCCGTTTCACCGAACGATTCTTTTGGATCGTCCAAGAACTTCAAGTCCACTTCAGAAAATATATAATGGGGTTTCCATAACGGTGCCACGATAGGTTTTTCCTGGTCCACTGCATTCCTGATGGATGTAATCATTGCTGCTTCACTGCTCTCAACCAGATCATAATTAAGATCGTAGGCATCGATCATTTCTTCTGTAGTTATCATTGTTCCTGCCCCGGGCTCAAATCCTGTTATTTCACCATTGAATTTATCTGTATTTTCATTTAAATCTTCAATGCTATTTATATCATCCATATATTCCGGAACGGCTAATCCAACTTTCCCGTTTTCGTACCAAGGGTCTTCCGCAAAATCAACATCCTCTTTATACTCTTCATAATAACTTTTATCCTGTACCGGCAACCAAATTTCGGGAGCAATATCTAAATCCCCTTCAGCTAAAGAGGCCATCTGGGGTCCCATCTCAACAAGCGTTAATTCCACATCATAACCTTCATCTTCCAGAATAGCTTTCCACATATTTGTAACGGCAATATTTTCAGGCCAGTTAATTTGTCCAATAGTGATTGTACCTGTATTTTCATTAGCTTCATCACTTGTACTGTCCGATTCACCACTGGCACCATTTGAATTGCAAGCTGCTAGTACAAAAATTAAAACGGTGAATAATATCAATTGACCTTTTCTATGAAAATTCATTAAATAACATACACCTTTCTAGTTTAAAATTAGGCAAACGTAACGTCTATTATTAATACATTTTGTCAAAAGCGTGATTAGCTAATTTTCACTTTCATCAGATAATTACCTCCTTTGATAAATTCGTTTAATAAATTAAATAAATTTTTAACAGAACTCTACTTAATAGATTAACGTAAGATATTATTTTGTCAAATACTAAAATTTGATTTATATCGTCTCATTGCGTTCTTATCAATGATGTTGGGATTTTATATATTTTTAGAGTTTGACAAATGAATAAGTATCTTGATAGTCTAAAACTATTAATAGTGTTAAATAAAAATTTAATATATTTAATAGAACAGTTATTGTAAAGGAGTGATGGTTTGAGTTTACAAAAAATGTTTATTAACGGGGAATGGATGAACGCTCAATCTGGGGAAACGCGGGATATCGTGAACCCTTATAATCAAACAGTCATTGCAACTGCTGCAGAAGGAAATGAAAAAGATACCAGAGCAGCTATTCAAGCAGCAAGACTGGCATTTGATGAAAGCAGCTGGTCCGTGTTACCTGCCAATGAACGCGGTGAACTTGTTTACCAGATAGGTACATTGATCCGCCGAGACTTACAAAAGCTGGCTGAATTGGAGACATGGGATACAGGTAAAACAGTGCAAGAAAGCCGTGATGATATGGCGGATATCGCTAATGTCTTTCTTTATTTCGGTGGTTTAGCGGACAAAGATGGGGGTGATGTCATCCAATCACCGATGCCAGCTGCTGAAAGTAAAGTCGTACGCGAACCTGTCGGTGTTTGTGGTCAAATCACCCCATGGAATTATCCTTTATTACAGGCTGCGTGGAAGATTGCACCGGCTTTGGCAGCAGGTAACACCATTGTTGTGAAACCGAGTGAGATTACACCATTAACAACAGTTAAAGTTTTTGAACTAATAGAAGAGGCTGGGATACCAAAAGGGGTCGCCAATCTTGTGCTTGGTCCCGGGGCGTCCACAGGGGCAGAACTATCTGTTAATCATGACGTTGATCTAATTTCATTTACCGGTGGCATTGAAACCGGTAAAACAATCATGCGCTCAGCCAGTCATAATGTGAAAAACATCGCACTTGAGCTCGGCGGAAAGAATCCCAATATAGTTTTTGCCGATGCTGATTTTACAACGGCAGTCGATCAGGCATTAAATGCTGTATTTTTCCATGCCGGCCAAGTTTGTTCTGCGGGGGCTAGACTTTTAGTGGAAGAAAGTATTCATGATGCATTTGTTGAAGCACTCGTTGAACGGACGAAACGAATCAAATTGGGCGATGGCTTTGACGAAAATACACAGAGCGGCCCCATGATTTCGGCAGAACACCGTGCGAAAGTGGAACACTATGTAGAAATAGGTCAAAAAGAAGGCGCTGTACTAGCAGCGGGCGGACAGCGCCCGGATGATCCTGAATTGCAACATGGCTTTTTCTATTTACCTACCATTTTCACAAACTGCACAAGCGATATGCGCATTGTCCAAGAAGAGGTATTCGGCCCGGTATTGACAGTAGAAACCTTTCAATCTAAGGAAGAAGCGGTCAAATTAGCGAACGATACGATTTATGGTTTGGCTGGTGGCGTGTGGACACAGGATTTGGATAAAGCTGAATTTGTCGCAGCACGCTTGCGGATGGGGACCGTTTGGATTAATGATTTCCATCCTTATTTTGCACAAGCGCCGTGGGGGGGCTATAAGCAATCAGGCATTGGCCGTGAGCTAGGTCATGAAGGTATAGAGGAATATACCGAAGTGAAGCATATTTATCGTAATAAACAACCTGAACCTATTCATTGGTTCCAATAAATTTTAACTGTCTTTGAATTTTATGTTTAATCATAAAAGATCTAAGCCTTTCTAACAGGAAGGTTTAGATCTATATTGAGTTTGTACCACCACGTATCTTGTATAGGTCCCAATGATTAGAATGCTGTCTGGGGATTTACAAGTAAAAGACGTGGTAAATTATATTGTTTCACTTGTTAAAAATATATTTAATAAATTAAATAAAAGTAGCTTTAAAATTATCTATTTAGCAATCTTCAAGGAGGTTTTATGAATGAATCAAACTTATGATTATGTAATCGTTGGTGGCGGCAGTGCAGGTTCTATACTCGGCAACCGTCTGAGTCAAGATAAATCGAGCAGTGTACTTGTACTGGAAGCAGGGCGCAGTGATTATTTTTGGGATCTGTTTATCCAAATGCCAGCCGCTTTGATGTTTCCGTCAGGCAATCGTTTCTATGACTGGATCTACTCTACGGATTCTGAACCTTATATGAATGGACGGCAGGTCGCGCATGCTCGAGGGAAAGTGCTCGGGGGATCGAGTTCCATCAACGGTATGATTTACCAGCGTGGCAACCCAATGGACTATGAACGGTGGGGAGCTGAACCGGGTATGGAGACGTGGGATTATGCCCATTGTCTGCCGTATTTTAAACGATTGGAAACAGCCTTTGGAGCAGATTCATCTGATGAGTACCGTGGTCACCATGGCCCGGTTAAATTAAAGCGCGGGCCGGCAAAGAACCCTTTGTTTCAAGCCTTTTTTGATGCAGCTGTTGAGGCTGGTTACTCGAGAACACCCGATGTAAATGGCTTTCGTCAAGAAGGGTTTGGACCATTCGACAGCCATGTCCATAACGGGAGACGGGTTTCCGCTTCACGTGCGTATTTGCGACCTGTGATGCGACGCCAAAACCTTACGGTAAAGACGCGTGCTTTTGTTACCAATATCAATTTTGAAGGTACGCGAGCCAATGGTGTGACATACCAAAAGAATGGGAAAACCTATCATGTGAACGCAGGCGAAGTGATCCTTGCCGGAGGTGCTTTCAATACACCACAACTGCTTCAGTTATCCGGTGTAGGGGACGCAGACCATCTAGGTTCGCTTGGCATTGACCCTGTTGTTGACTTGCCCGGCGTAGGTGAAAATCTTGAGGATCACCTCGAAGTATATATTCAGCATGCGTGTCCCCAGCCGGTTTCGGAACAACCCAGCTTAAATAAATTAAAAATGCCTTGGATTGGCCTGCAATGGCTGTTTGGACGTACCGGCCCTGCAGCATCGAACCATTTTGAAGGCGGCGGTTTTGTGCGTTCGAATGAAGATGTTGATTATCCGAACCTGATGTTCCATTTCCTTCCGCTTGCGGTTCGATATGATGGTCAAAAAGCAGACGCGGAACATGGGTTCCAGGTACACGTTGGCCCGATGTATTCCAATTCCCGAGGCAGCCTGAAGATTCGTTCGCGTGATCCATTTCAGCATCCAAGCATCATATTTAACTATCTATCTACCGAAGAGGATCGGCGTGAATGGATTGAAGCGGTACGCGTTTCACGTGAGATCATTTCTCAATCAGCATTAGCGCCTTACAATTCAGGCGAAATTTCTCCTGGATCTTCTGTCCAAACAGATGAAGAAATTCTTGAGTGGGTGGCGAATGATGCTGAAACCGCACTCCATCCATCCTGTACGGCAAAAATGGGTCCTGCAACTGATCCGATGGCTGTCGTAGATCCGCTAACCATGAAAGTTCATGGTTTGGACAATGTACGGGTGGTGGATGCATCTGTCATGCCACATACGACGAATGGAAATATCCATGCGCCGGTGCTGATGCTGGCAGAAAAAGCAGCCGACCTTATCCGTAATCAAAAACCAATGAAGCCTGAGTATAAGGACTATTACCGTCATGGCATCCATCCAGCTGAGGCGGGCACAGTTGAGAAGTAAGTGAATATACGCTTATTTCTCAATCGCGAATTTCAAGTTTAAGTTAGCCACCAGGATATAACCGTATACCAGAGTTTGTGAAAGCACTCTGGGTGCTGGGTTTCTCCTCCCCTCCGGGGGAGGAGAAAATTTTACAATCGATGTGTCCAAAAGAAAAAGTCTAAATGGCATTACGGTATGATGGTCTTTTTCTGTCAAAAGTATGACATTTTCCATTTTCAACGGAAATGGAGTCCTTCAGCATTGCTCTTTACAATTAATTTTCTTATGCTTATTGAAGGGCATTTTATATTGGAGTGGAAAAACGTATGAGTAATGACATTAACAATGCTAAACAGCGCAATTACAATTCGCTGATATGGTTTTTAACCATATTGATCATAGGCGTTATTTTGGGAACGTATTTATTGCCAACAAACCCAGATGCCACAATAGGCGGCATTGAATTAACAGTATTGCCAATGCTGAATGCTATCTTGAATAGCTTTACTTTTGTCTTTTTGTTAAGCGCCTTAATAATGATTAAGAAGAAAAACATTAAAATGCACCGCAGATTGATTATTGCTGCATTTGTAACAACCTTTTTATTCTTCATCTCCTATTTAACGTACCACTCTATGGCTGAGTCTACAAGCTATGGCGGAGATGGCGCTCTGATGTATATTTATTATTTTATCCTCATTACACACATTGTTCTGGCTGCATTGATTGTGCCGCTTGCACTGATTACACTTGGAAGAGGCTTGAACATGGAAGTAGAAAAACATCGCAAAATCGCACGCTGGACAATGCCGCTCTGGCTGTATGTCAGCTTTACCGGCGTTCTGGTTTACTTAATGATATCACCATACTATTAGATATCCGGAATTCCAGGCGCTTCTTCCCCTTCCTATGCTGCCTGAAGGTTGGATTAAAGGCCCTCTAACAGAATTCGAAATACAAATGAACCTTTTAATTTCTACAAATTTTTGCGCGGTTCCAGCTGTATTGGCACTCGGAATAGGGTATGGGATAAATGAAAGCCTTTTTATAATTCGGGCGGTTATGCCCAGCATACTTCTATAAGACAGGGGGCGCAGGATGACTATGAGAAACAAAACGGTAATCGTAACGGGCGGCAGCAGCGGAATGGGGAAAGCAATGGCGAAAAAGTTTACTGCTGAAGGGGCGAATGTGGTAATCACCGGACGTTCTTTAGAACGTCTGGAAGCGGCAAAAGCTGATATTGAAGATCCGGAGGGACAGGTTTTTTGTATTGAAATGGATGTCCGGGACCCTGAAAAAGTGCAGCATACAATTAATAAGACAAAAGAACGGTTTGGCAGCATCGATCATTTAGTCAATAATGCCGCCGGGAATTTTATCTCCCCTGCGGAAGATCTCTCTATCAATGGCTGGCGCTCAGTGATTGATATTGTCCTGAACGGTACATGGTATTGTTCACAAGCAGTCGGTAAGGAATGGATCGATAATGGACATACAGGGAGTATACTTAATATTGTCGCAGCTTACGCGTGGACAGCCGGAGCCGGCGTTATTCATTCTGCGAGTGCAAAGGCAGGTGTACTTTCGATGACGCGAACGCTTGCTGTCGAATGGGGGTCAAAATACGGAATCTGTGTAAATGCTATTGCCCCGGGTCCCATTGACAATACTGGCGGGGCAGAAAAGCTGTCCTTATCTGAAGATGCCCGCCGGCAAACAATTGAGAGCGTTCCGCTTAGCAGAATGGGCCAGCCTGAGGAAATCGCGGATTTAGCCCATTTTCTCTTATCTTCCAAAGCCAGTTACATCAATGGGGAATGTATAACGATGGACGGTGGCCAGTGGCTGAATCGCAATCCTTTTTAAAGGGTGGTGTCAAAAGAAAATTGAAATTGTTTAGAAATATAGTTTTTAAGATTTCCCAGGCAACTGTGGCTGAGACGTTTATCATTGTGTATTCGTTGACATTGGTGGGATGACTGTGGATTATTACGGTCCGCTCAAAAAAGATTTTGCAAACGATTGTTTAATGAGGCTGGAAGATACGCTTCTGTGGATAGAAAAATACGGTGGATGAACTAAAAGTCATCCACCGTATTTTTCTCGCAATTAATTAATACCTTCTGTCCATTGTTCGACCAAATCTGGATTTTCTTCCATGAATTGCTGTGCGGCTGCTTCTGCATCCATGCCTTCCTGAACGTTAAACATCATCTCTTGTGTGTCTTCTTTCGTGATGCTAAATTGGTTGATGAGTTCATAAGCTGCCGGAGAATCTTCTTGGAATCCTGTTCTTGAGACGGATAATATATCGTCTGGCTCACCAAAGGCATTTTGTGGATCATCCAGGATTTTTAAATCAAACTGATTAAAAGTCCAATGCGGTGTCCACAGTGTGACTACAATCGGTTCTTCGTTGCTGATCGCATCTGACAAGGATGCAGACATGGCTGCACCTGAGCTTTCCACCAGTGTCCAGTCATTCAGTTCATAGCCGGGAATCACTTCATTTTCCATTAACTGCATCTGTCCGGCTCCCGGACTGATACCAGTAATTTCCCAATCCAGCTGTTCTCCGATACCATCCGTGTTATCTCTCAGATCCTCGATAGAATTAATATTTTCCATATAAGAGGGGACTACTAAGCCGAGCTCTACTTTTTCTGTAACTGTATTGATTTGTTCGAGATCATCCTGATACTCTTCCCAGTAACTTTCATGGGTATTTGGAAGCCATGCGCCAACGATTGCATCGGTCGTTCCGTCAGCTAAGCCTGTATATTGCACACCAACGTCCGTCTGGTTGACTTCGACACTGTAACCGACTTCTTCAAGCAGGAGTTTAGTCAAATACGAGTTTACAGTGTTGGATACATAGTTGTCGGTACCGAGGGTAATTTCTGTTTCTCCGAGGCCGGATTCGCCATTGGAATTGCTGTCACCGGAGCTTTCAGAGTCATTATTTTCGTTACTGTTTCCGCATGCGGTTAATACTATGGCCAACGTCAATACAGACAACAAACTTAAAATACGATTAAATTTTCTCATTGTGTAAGTTCATTTCCCCTTTATATCAAAGTTGTAAGTCAAAAATGACAAAAGAAAAGCTGTCTCATACGGGATTCGACAGCTTTTCTCTTATATTGTAATGTAAGTTACTCGCCTAAGCCTTCTGTCCAGCTTTCCAGAAGATCTGGATTATCTTCAAGGTATTGGCTTGCAACTTCTTCTGGTTCTCCACCTTCATCGATAGAAGCCAGAAGCTCGTTCTCAATGTCCTCATTGTAATCTTCAGTAAACCGCTGCATGACTTCATATGCTGCAGGTGAGTCTTCCTGGAAGCTGGTATGCGCTACAGCTTCGATGCGGTCACCTTCGCCACCATAGACTTCCTCAGGATCTTCAAGCATTTTTAGATCCATTGTGGCGAACATCGGATGTGGCTGCCAGCCTGGGACTATAATTGGTTCTTCATTGTCCACGGCTGATTGAAGTTCTGAAAGCATGGCACCTTCAGAGCTTGATGTCAATTCCCAGTTCTCCAGACCGTATGTTTCGATTGCGTCTTCAGTACTTTGCATGACGCCGGCACCAGGATCAATACCAGTAATGCTCCAGTCCAATGCCTCACCGAGTTCTTCATTGCCCTGCAGGTCTTCAATGGCATCAACATCCATATAGGATGGAACAGTCATGCCCAGTGGTGCCTGCGCTACGAATTCGCCAAGCACTTCCACGTCGTTTCCATATTCTTCCTGATAAGATTGGTGAGTTGCCGGGAGCCATGACGCTGTCATGAATGCTGCATCATCATTGGCAACACTTGACCACATTGCACCTGCTTCAACCTGGGATGTTTCCACAGTATATCCAACTTCTTCAAGCACTTGTTGAACCAGGGGTGTACGCGCAATTGCGCCTGCCCAGGCTACGTAAGGGATAGTCAGTTCTGTTTCACCGAGTTCTGCACTGCTTGAGGCGTCGGATGAACCACCGCTGCCTTCTTCAGTCGTTTCTTCACTGCCACTATCGCCTTCTTCAGAAGTGTCTTCTTCGCCACTTCCGCCACCGCATGCAGCCAGTACAAGTACTGCTGCAAACGTGGCAAGTAACCCTAATAACCTGAATTTCTTAGACATAAGAAATAAGAACCTCCTTGAAATAATAATTTATATTCTCAACTCACCGCCTCATATTGAGGTCATGAGCTTGAAACCCAATTAATTTTTATTTGCTCCCTGTGTAATGCGGTCAAGCAGCATTGCCAGGATAACAAGTGATAAACCACCTTCAAATCCAGGTCCGATTGCGACCTGTGTTACCGCCCGATAAACAACGGTACCGAGACCAGGTGCCCCGACCATGGATGCAATGACAACCATTGACAATGACAGCATGATCGTCTGGTTAATGCCTGCCATGATGGATGGCATCCCCAGTGGTATCTGCACTTTTGTCAGCCTTTGACCGGTAGTGGAACCAAAAGCGTTGGATGCTTCGATCAATTCTTCATCAACCTGCCGTATACCCAGGTTTGTCAGTCTGACAGTCGGCGGCATGGAAAAGATGATTGTTGCGATGACCCCTGGAACCATTCCAAGGCTGAAAAATACAACTGCCGGAATCAAATAGACAAATGCCGGCATGGTCTGCATGAAGTCCAGGATTGGTGTAACGATGGTCTGGACACTGTTTTTCTGTGACATCCAGATGCCAATCGGTATACCGATAATCATCGAGATAATGACGGAAACCAAAACAAGTGAGACGGTTTCAATCGTTTCCGGCCAATAGCCAAGGTTGTTTATGAGTCCAAGACCCAGCAGAGCAAAAAGACCGATTTTCCAATTTACGATCCACCATGCAAAGAGTGCAACGATCACTATCAGTAAAAGTGCGGGCAGGAATCCCAGTGCTAATACCAGATTTTCTGTAATAAATGCTACAACGGTCGAAATCGTGTCAAATACAACCGAAAAATAGTTAGTCAAAAAATCGACAAATGATTCAATCCAGCTTGCTAATGGAATTTTTGGGAAGAGTCCTGTACTTTCATTCATCTGCTACGTCACCCCCGCTTCCATTCAGTACATCATCATTGCCGGCAAGTGCGCCAAGCACGGCCCCTCTGACAACAATGCCAACCAGCTTGCCTGAGTCATTCACGACAGAAAGGGGAGCTTTCCTTTCTGTCATTGGTTCGAATAGATCAGACAACGGGGTATCAGGGTGAACAGTTGGGATATCAGTTTCCAGTACCTCTTCCAGTCCTTTACCTGCTTTAACGGCCTGGTCGGCTTGATCTGCCGTCACATAACCGAGTAATTTCTGCTGCTTGTCGACGACATAAATGGTGGAAACGCCATTTTCCCTCATTAATCTTAATGTGACTTTGGCCCCCCGGTCGACAGCTACCGTTTCTGCCCGTTTCATGACATGTCCGGCTGTCAGGACTTTGGCAAGGTTGACATCCTCAACGAAACGTTCGACATAATCGTTGGCGGGATCCATCAGAATCTCTTCAGCTGTACCGACCTGCACAATGCTGCCATCTTTCATGAGAGCAATTCTATCACCGATTCTGAGTGCCTCATCCAGGTCATGTGTGATGAAGATAATTGTCTTATGTACACGTTGTTGCAAATCCATGAGTTCGTCCTGCATGTCTTTACGAATCAATGGATCCAGTGCACTGAAAGCTTCATCCATCAAGAGAATTCCCGGATCATTGGCCAGTGCTCTTGCCAGTCCAACGCGCTGCTGCATCCCTCCGGACAGCTCATTCGGAGACTTGTCCAAATAATCGCCTAAACCAACCAGTTCCAGCGCTTCACTGGCTCGTCTTTCCCGTTCTTCTGTGTCAATCCCTTGGATCTCCAAGCCGTATTCGGCATTTTTGAGAATTGTTTTATGTGGAAGTAATGCGAAGTTTTGGAAAACCATGCTCATATTTTTCCGGCGCAGGTCGCGCAATTCTTCTTTGTTCATCTTTGTTATATCTTTATCTTCCATCCATACTTTGCCTGATGTCGGTTCAATCAGACGATTAATCATACGGACGAGTGTCGATTTACCGCTCCCGGATAAACCCATGATCACAAAGACTTCGCCATCCTCCACCTCAAATGTAGACTGGTTAACACCTACTGTCATACCGGTCAAATTCAGGATTTCCTCCTTTGATTTACCTTCACTGAGGTATTTGACAGCTTGTTTCGGCCGTCTGCCGAATATTTTTGTTAAACCTTCTACTTTAATCTTACTCAAATTTTCACCCCACTTAACGTTAGTTGTTTAATCTTCAGCAGAACTTCAGCGTAATGTGAACGGCTGATACATACATAATGAATATGATTATCCGCTGTCTGTGTATCAAGAACCAGACATGAATGAGAAGGATAAAAGCTCTGCAGTTGCTCTATCAAATCGTTAAAATTCATATAACGTTAAAAATAACCAAATGTTAAATTTAAACCAAATGACATCGCCTCACTCACTCTTTTAACTATAAATCTATTTCTTATAGAAATCAACATGCTGTCAGGAAGTTTGTGTAAATGATATGGAAATTCCGTGATTTCAGATGATTGGTATTTCAGAAGGAATACTTGAAGATGAAACGGGGAAGGGCAGTGTTTGAGCGGGTTCAAGAGCTAAATTTAAAATATCTAAAAAGTTAATTTTGGTCTGTTAATATCATGTAAAATTGGCATGATTGAGTTGGAAAGTTTACCATGTAGTTATAAGTGCTTCTTTTCATATTCAATGTGCTCAACGCCGACCGTATGCAACAGGTATACGGCATCATTGCAGAAAGAGAGGGGTTATCGGTAATGATCGATATCCATAATTTAAATAAAAGTTATAAATCTTTCCAGGCTGTAAAAAACAGCAGCTTTTATGTGGAAAAAGGAGAAATCTTTGGATTTCTTGGGCCGAACGGGGCAGGGAAAAGCACGACAATCAATATCTTATCCACTATGCTGCAGCCGACGAGCGGCTCAGTTACTATCAATGGTTATGATGTAATAAAACAGCAGAATCGGGTGCGGGAGAGCATCGGAATCATTTTCCAGCAGAATACGCTGGATGAAAAACTGACCGCCAGGGAAAATTTAATGCTGCATTGTAAATTCTATGGGGTGCCCCGCACTTCCCGCAAACACCGAATTAATGAAGTACTGGAAATTGTAGATTTGCAGGAAAGCATAAATACGCTGGTAGAGAAATTTTCCGGCGGCATGCAGCGCCGCTTGGAAATCGCCCGCGGTCTGCTGCATTATCCGAAGGTTTTATTTCTTGATGAGCCGACGGTGGGGCTTGATCCGCAAACGCGTGCGCATGTCTGGGAATACATTTTAAAACTGAAAGAAAAAGAGAATATTACGATGTTTCTGACCACCCATTACCTGGATGAAGCAGAAATCAGCGACCGTATTGCAATCATGGATCATGGCGAAATTATTGCTATTGATACACCAAAACGATTAAAACAGCAGCTCGGGGGCGATATTATCGAAATCACCACGAGTGACAATGAAGCGGCAATGAAGGAAATAAAGGATAATTTCAATGTTGTGGAATTATCGCTCAAAGACGATGTAATCTATTGCAAGGTGAAAAACAGTGATGCGTTTGTTTCCGATTTTATCAAAACGCTGCAAACACCGCTGACTGGGCTGGATATCCGTAAACCGACACTCAATGATGTTTTCCTGTCATTTACAGGGCGGGAAATCAGAGACTAAAAAGGAGGGATGGCTGATGGAAGGAATTATTGCAATCTGGCAGCGGGATATTATCAAATTTTTCAGAGACCGGCCCCGGATGGTTGGATCTTTTTCCATGCCCATATTATTTCTGGTGGTATTCGGTGTCGGGATGGGCGGTTCGATGGAATCATTGGTCAGTGCTGGAACCGATGCAGAGAATTTCAATTATACAGAGTTTATCTTCCCCGGGATTGTATCGATGACTCTGCTGATGACATCCATTTTTTCATCGCTTTCGATTATACAGGACCGTGATTTTGGTTATATGCGGGAAATTCTTGTATCTCCGGTTTCCCGGGTAAATATTGCAATCGGTAAAATGCTTGGATCAGCGTCCGTTGCATTTTTGCAGGGGGTCATGATGTTTATACTCCTCCCGGTGCTCGGTATAAGCATTGATCTGATTTCATTTTTACAGATGCTCCCTGTAATGTTCATGATCGCTTGTGCCTTTTCGTCACTGGGTTTGCTCGTGGCAAGCCTCCTTAACTCAATGCAGGGATTTCAGCTGGTTGTAAACATTCTGGTTATGCCGATGATCTTTTTATCCGGTGCCTTATTTCCGCTAAATAATATGCCCGGATGGGTCAATTTCCTTGTGACATTGAACCCCGTCACCTATGGTGTCGATCTGATGAAACATATCATGATTGATGTGGAGCGTTTGAGTGAGACTGTAAGGGAGGAAATGGGGCTTAATCTCTCATTCTTTGGTCAGCCTGTAACCACGACCGGAGAGGTGCTCTTCCTGCTGATATTTACAGCCCTCCTGATTTTGCTGGCGACGTTAAGCTTCAGGCGGGCAAACAGTTAATCCGACAGGCTCTCCCTATGTAAATAACAAATAAAGACTTCGGTAATTGAGAAAAATTCTCAATTAGTGTATGCTGAACATTAACCATACAAGTAATTGAGTGAGGGGAATATCTAATTGCAAATATACTGGACAAGGATAAATAGGATCATTTCAGAAGCGCGTGAGATTAAAACATACATGCTCGACCGGCCGGCAGGTTTTACATGGGAAGAGGGTGCACATACCCATTTTGCACTGGAGGGTTTCAATGCCGGAGAAAAACCGGACCGCAGCCTGATCCGCCACATGTCAATCTCCACTTTACCGCATGAAAATCTAATCGGCATTACCACCCGCGTCAGGAAGCAGTGCTCTGAGTTTAAAACAATTTTAAGCAGCCTTAAAGCTGGCGATGAAGTTGCAATATTTAAAACACATTCGAACGTTCCGCTGAAAAGGGAAGACAGAAATGTTTACCTCTTGTCCTCAGGAGTCGGTCTGGCGACTTTCAGACCGCTTGTACTCGAGTATTTCGAACGTGCCGGCAATGTCAATCAAGTCCATTCTCTGAACATCGATTCATCGAGAGACTTCATATTCACTGATATTTTTGGGTCCGCGCCTGACAGGCAGTTCACATCACAATTCGTCGATAACCGTAAGGACTACTATGAAGCAATGAAAAAACTCACTTCGGATCAGAATGGCCTGTTCTATATTGTCGGAAGCGACGAGTTTCTCATGCATAACATTGAAGTCCTGCGCGCAGCGGGGATTCATCCAAACCAGATTATGCTTGATAAGCATGAAACAGCAATGTCCGAGTTTTTATCAAGGGATGTGTCCATCTGAACGGCATGAAACACTTTACTGACCCTGGATGCTATGGAGAGCTTGGGACAGAAAAATATTTCATTTAAAAATCCATATGTTTATCTCTTAAGAGATAAACATATGGATTTTACTGTTCATGCTGCAATATTTTATCACTTTATAAGCTTCTGACCCAGATCCTTTTAATTTATATAAGGGACGCCTGGAGCATAAGTGAATACTCATGAAATGCCGGCGGTAAATAATCGTTGCTGTCATCATCGTATTCTGTTGACAAAAATTTTCATCCTTGTATAATTTAATTGAAAATGATTATCAATTAAACGATTAACAATTGGGAGGATACATATAAATGAACAGAAATGTGCTTTTTTCTAAGCTTTTTACAGCAGCTATTGCAATGATCATGCTGACGGCTTGTTCATCGGGAGAAAATGAAGGGGCGGAAGAAAGTGCAGGTAATAGTTCTGCCAATACTGTCGACACGAAATTCGGGGAAGTGGATGTGCCGGAAGAACCCCAACGGGTGGTTGCGCTTGGCTGGGGAGATGCTGAAACTGCACTGGCGCTTGGCGTAGAACCGGTCGGTGCAAGCGACTGGCTTGATTTTGGAGGAGACGGTGTAGGACCATGGATGGAAGATAGTTATGAAGAATCTCCTGAAATTATCGGGACGATGGAGCCTGATTATGAACAAATTGCAGCGCTCCAGCCGGACCTTATCCTGGATACCAAGTCTTCAGGTGATGAAGAACGTTATGACAGATTATCCGATATTGCTACAACAGTTGGTGTACCTGAAGGCGCAGATAATTACCTGACTTCCATGGAGGATCAGGTGCAGATGATTGCAACGGCACTTCATCGGGAGGATGAAGGTGAGGCGTTACTGCAGGAAGTGGATACTGCATTTGAGCAGGCGGCTGAAGAAAATCCGCAATTTGAAGGACAGACCATTACTGTTGCTGCCTATGATGCCAACGGTTTCGGAGCTTATGTAGAAGGGGATTCCCGCATCGATTTTGTCAGAAGGCTTGGATTTGAAACGAAAGATGAGATCGAAGCACTTGCTGAAGACAGTTTTTATGTCAGTTTGTCTGACGAACAGCTGGAACTTCTGGACGCCGATCTTACTGTTGTCCTCCCGATCGGTGTAGACAGAAGTCAGATAACTGATAATCAGCTGTACCAGCAGATACCTTCAGTTGCTGACGGGCGGTCGGTCGTACTGGACAGTGATCTGTCAAATGCATTTTCAACTGGGACAGTGCCTTCCATACTATGGGCGATTGACAATGTAACGCCTGAGTTAGCCGAAGTTCTGGAAGATGAGGAGTGAACTTATTGGCAGCATCAAAGCAGCCAAGTCATCAATCAACTGTGATGACAAAAAAAGAAACAAAATCAATCAAATCTGTAAGAAGACAGCGTTTTGCAGGTTTAATCGCTGCACTCATACTGCTCGCGGCGACAGTTTTGGTAAGTCTGATGGTCGGAACCAAACCGCTTCCGCCCATGACTGTCATAGAAGCTGTTTTTTCACCGGCCGGCACTTTTGATCATACGATCGTCCAGGCGGAACGAGTGCCCCGCACTCTGGTGGCGATGGCGGCCGGGCCTGCTTTCGGCCTGGCGGGCGCATTGATCCAGTCTCTGACCAGGAATCCATTAGCAGATCCCGGCATTCTTGGGGTGAATGCCGGGGCTTCCTTTGCAGTGGCAATGGCTGTCGGCGTATTTTCTGTCACTTCAATGACCGGCTATCTCTGGTTCGCATTTGCCGGAGCGCTGGCTGCGACAATTGCAGTTTATGTCATCAGCGGCGGTGCCGGGAAAAAATCACCGTCGCCTGTACAGATTACCCTGTCGGGGGTGGCCCTGGGTGCTGTTTTGAGCGGTGTCACGACTGCGCTGACACTGATGAATACGGATGCTTTCTCAAATATGCTGAACTGGAGTGTGGGGAATTTGGCCGACAGAAGTCTCAATGATCTTTTGTTGATACTGCCATTCCTTTTCATTGGAGTTATATTATCATTGGCTATTGCGCATGCATTGAATGCAATTGCATTCGGAGATGACCGGGCGGCATCCTTAGGTGTCCGCGTCGGCCTTATCAGGGTGGTTGGTTTGATTGCCATCACTCTCCTGGCCGGCGGTGCGACCGCTATTGCAGGCCCCATCGGTTTTATCGGATTGATGGTTCCGCATTGTGTGCGGTGGTTTGTCGGTCCTGATCAGCCATGGATATTTATTTATTCGTTAGTGGTGGCACCTATGCTGCTGCTCCTTTCGGATATTATTGGAAGGATAATCATGTTTCCTGCAGAGGTCCCGGTCGGCATCATCACCGGTTTCGTAGGCGCCCCGATTCTATTGATTCTTGTAAGAAGAAGAAAAGCGAGTGGTTTATGATGCGGCATATTGATTTTGGACGAGGCTATGTACGGCTGAAGGGGCTGTTAAAATGGCGAATAGACACAAGGAACATTGTTGTCACGGCCATACTCCTTTCTGTAACTGTGATCGCAGCAATGTTTGCGCTGACGATGGGATCGGTGGAGCTGACAGTCCGTGAGGTTTTAGCAGCCCTGACTGGTCAGGCGGAGGGCACGGCTGATACTATAGTTGTGGAATGGCGTTTACCACGAGTGATAGCGGCAATTATCTTCGGGGCGGGACTGTCCGTCAGCGGCGCAATTTTTCAGTCAATCACAAGAAATCCTCTGGGTTCTCCCGACATCATCGGATTCAGTTCTGGTTCTTATACCGGGGCATTATTCGTAATGCTCGTGCTGGGCTCAACATCCTATATGAATGTAGCTGCCGGTGCTTTGGCAGGCGGCTTCCTGACAGCTGTCCTCATCTATTTATTTGCGTTCCGCAAGGGTACTCAGGGATTTCGTCTGATTATTGTCGGTATCGCTATCTCCACCATTTTGAGCAGTCTGAACTCCATGCTGCTGATCAGAAATGAAGCAGAAGTCGCTTTGACTGCAGCGGCATGGGGCGCAGGCTCATTAAACGGGATGGATTGGGGACAGGTGCTGCCTGCAATGATAGTTGTTATTTTTTTCTTAATTTGTGCATGGGCGATGAACAGGCCTTTACGCGAAATGGAACTGGGCAATGATACCGCAATGTCTCACGGCGTCAGGATTGAACGTTCCCGCTTTGTGTTGATCTTTATCGGGATGGCATTGACTGCTGCACCTACGGCGGTAATGGGTCCGGTCAGTTTTGTTGCACTCGCTGCTCCCCAAATCGTAAAGCGCTTTACCGGAAATGAGGAAAGCCTCATCCCATCAGCAGCAATGGGTGCTTTGCTTCTGCCGGCGGCAGATATACTCGCCCAAAGCATTGTGCAGGATGCGATTCTCCCGGTGGGTATCGTCACGCTGTCTTTAGGCGGCGGGTATCTTCTATGGCTGTTGTTCCGCCAGGCGCGCTCAGTATACTGACGGATGAAGCGGTCGCGGCAGGATGAATTTATATATTGAAAGAGGTTGTACTTGATTATGGCGACACAATCAGATGCTGAAAACCAATCATCTGCAGTTCAACATGATTCCCGGTTGTGGACAGAGGACATCACACTTCAATATGATGACCGGATTATATCGCAAAATCTATCTGTAACTATCCCGCATAAGTCCTTTACAGTAATCGTGGGTCCCAATGCATGCGGAAAATCCACTTTGCTGCGGGCGCTGTCCAAACTGCTAAAACCGACGGCCGGTAATGTTTTTCTGGACGGGAAAGATATTGCAGCATACAAGTCAAAAGAAGTAGCGCGAAAGCTTGGTCTTTTGCCGCAATCTTCCACCGCTCCGGATGGCATCACAGCAGCCAATCTGGTGGCACATGGCCGTTATCCACACCAAAATCTCGTGAGACAGTGGACGGATGCCGATGAAGCGGCTGTATTATCTGCCATGGATGTCACCAACACGACAAACCTCTCAAACCGCTTCGTAGATGAGCTCTCAGGCGGCCAGAGACAGCGGATTTGGCTGGCAATGGTACTTGCACAGGAAACGCCCGTGATGCTGCTTGATGAACCAACGACTTTTTTGGATATTGCCCATCAAATTGAACTGCTCGAACTATTCAAAGATCTGAACCAGCAGGGCAACACATTGGTTGCTGTACTTCACGATCTTAATCATGCGGCGAGATATGCAAATCATATGATTGCCATGAAAGATGGCCAGATTGCTGCACAGGGGGATCCCCGCGAGATTGTTACTGAACAGCTGGTAGAGGAAGTGTTCGGCTTAAGGTGTACCATTATGGAAGACCCTGTGGCCAAAACCCCATATATTATTCCATTAGGCCGATAAAGGTGATGATAATGAAGAAAGTGCTTGTCGATGCGGACGCCTGTCCGGTAAAAGATATTATTATTGAAGAGGCGGGACATGCAGCAACGCCGGTCATATTGGTGTCCAGCCTGTCACACTACTCGCCTCAAAATCAGCCGGATCATGTGGATACAGTTCATGTGGAAGCCGGACCTGATGCCGCTGATTTTAAAATTGTTGCACTGGCGGATGCAGAGGATATCATTGTCACCCAGGATTACGGTCTGGCTTCGTTGCTTTTGCCCAAAGGGTGTACTGTCATACACCATAAAGGATTCAAATACGATGATAGAAATATTGATCATCTGCTTGAAATGCGTCATATGGGGAGCATGATCCGTAAAAGCGGCGGGAGAACCCGGGGGCCAAAGCCTGTATCAAAAGAAGATAGACAGGCTTTTCTCCATTTATTCAGGGAAGTGATGAAGTGAACTGGGCACCTTCGGCTTATTGCAATAACTCGATTATATTATTTAAGATAATCGCTGCAACAATCAGAATAATGAGGCTGGATATTTTATTCAATATCACGATGTATCTTCCGGTTGAATCGATGCTCCCGATAAATTTTCCGGCAATTGACAGCAGGAGGAACCAGAGCCATGAAATGAAAATTGTTGTAATGGTAAAAATGATTTTTTCAGTGCCTTCATATGCAGCCGCACTTGTCCCTATGACACCGACGGTATCCATGATGGCGTGAGGATTGAAGATGGATACGGAAAATGCGAAGGAAATTTGTTTTATCGGACTCATGGCATTATATTCATCTGCATTTTGCGGTTTTTCATGCCACAGTGACCATGCCATATACAGCAGGAATGCCAGTCCAATCAGGAATACAGCCAGCTGGAGTGCCGGAAAGGACAGCAGCATAACCGATATTCCCAGTACTGCAATAGTAATAAGGAAAGTATCGCATACCCCTGCCGTAATGATGACAGGGAGTGATTTTCTTATGCTTTTGTGGTTGGCGCCCTGGTTAAAGATGAAAACGTTCTGAGCGCCCAGTGGCAGGATCAGGCCAAGTGCTAAGATGAAACCATGCAGAATCGGCTGCATCATTATATTCCTCCATAAATATGCGTGACTTTCTATCATGAAATATGTCTATTTTATCATATATTCCTTGGTAAACTTTGAAACTGGCTATTTCAGAAAAGTCAATATAACAGGGCGAAGGTTCATGAATCTTCGTCCTGTTTAATAAGAAATTCTGTTCTGCTGTAAAAACCGTCTTTTATTGTCCTGATTCTGTGCAAGCTTCTTATGCGGTTATTTCTGCTGACTTTAACACTTAAAAAGTGAAAACGGGGGCCAAACTGCGGTGTTGATTTTATGGCCAATATCGGTTTCAATAAATGCCGGTAAGAAAGCTATATTTCGAAAGTAAATTTTTTCTTTACATAAAATTAATCATCATTAAATATTCATTTTCTATACTGGATATGCAACAGGATTTAAAATTGATTGGAAGTCAATTAAAATTTACTTAGAAAGGTGGTCCATCAATGGATTTTCAGTCATTCAGCAACAGAAAAAATCTATTCACAGCCGCGATAACCTTTATCATCATCGCGCTGATTGCTTCAGCATTCTTAAGCCCTGCAGCTTTTGCTGCAGGCGGCGGCCAGCCAGCAGACCCTGAAGATAAGGGGGCCGATGAAGAGGCGTTTGATCCGGTCCTGACCGAAAGCAAGCCTGAAGTCGCAGAGGTTGAATCGAACAATATACCGAACAGAATTACCGCGAACTTCAATGGAAATACGACAAGTAAAATGGGCTTCAGCTGGTACACAACAGACAAGTTTGACGATGCTAAAGTCTGGGTCTCCAAATCCGGCAATTTCGATGATACGCTGGAGTTTGATGCTGAACCTAAAGAAGTGACCTCTCATTATGCTGAGCGTGACAAAAATGGCAATTACATCTACGCAGATCCGGTCACAGATGAAGAAGGGGAACCCGTGGAAGACGAAAATGGCGAGACCAAGATCAACGGTTATTACACTGATGCTCAGGCACACGGCGGCGACTGGATGGCCGGTGATGAACATGGTCAATTGGAATTGATTGATGTGACGGAGTATTCATATAAAGCGACAGCCACTGATCTTGAGCCGAATACCACCTATTATTATCAGGTTGGCAGTGAATCCGGTAAAGTGAGTGATGTGGGACAATTCAACACATCAGGTGAAAAAGGCGATCCGTTCAAATTTGTCCATTACACGGATACACAGAATGCCTATTGGAACGAGAATGTCAGAAACGAAGCGGCATTTGGTGCCGATACGATCAAACGTGCCTTGCAGACAGCCGGCAACGCTGATTTTATCATGCATACTGGTGATGTAGTAGAAACAGCTGAAGTCGAAGATGAATGGGTGGACATATTCCAGCAGTCCCAGCCTTACTGGATGTCAGCACCTATGGCTGTTGCACCTGGGAACCACGATGAATATGCACTTGAATACGATGACGATCCTGTCACTGAAAAATTCAATGAGCATTTCAATGTGCCTGCTGAAAATGACGCGGTCAGCGGCGGTTCCTACTACTCCTTTGATTACAATGGTGTGCACTTTGTAACGCTGAATACAAATGACAACAAGGAATCTGAAGATAATCCCGAAGAAAAAGCAATCGGCCAGGAACAGATTGAATGGCTGGAAGAAGATGTTAAACAAGCCCGCGAAAATGGGGCACAGTGGGTGGTGCTCAATTACCACAAACCGCTTTATTCCAAGTCCTATCATTCCCTTCAGGATGAAGACGTGCAGAAAGTCAGAGAAGAACTGACAGCATTGATTGACGAATTGGATATCGATATTGCGCTGCAGGGACATGATCATGTCATTTCAAGAACACACTCCCTGGAGCATGTGCCAACAGATGAAAACTTCTCAAACGCTGAAGTCGAAGATGTAGAAACGCATGTGGGACAGAATGGTGTGGAATATCTGCAGAACCCTGAGGGTACAACGTATGTGCTGCCAAACACAGGCGGAACTAAAGAATACGATGATGTCTATTCCAAAGGGGAAGAGCACCTCCATGAAGTGAGGCCGGAGCTCGACTGGATGACACAGTCGGATATGGATGACTACAACAGCCTGTTCGCTTTCGGTAATCAGCCGCAGGAAACAGATGCATTTGAAGACTCCCATGATAACAATCGTGATTCAGCAGTACAGAACTTCGCAACTTATGAAGTAAAGGATGATGAAATGGTTGTTAATATGTATCAGGTAGAAGGGGAGCTCCTGCAGGGTGAAAAACGGAATGTAAAACTGATCGATCAGTTCGGTATCTACAAAGATGCTAAAGAAGAACAGTCACAAGACTCCGATGATGATGCTGCATAATCGGTGAAATATCATGTCAGGCATCCCCTTTAGCCGGGGATGCCTTTTCGTGCTGATCAGGGCTGTCATTCTATACTAGCCACCCAGGGCAGCGGGCATGTTCATCCTTCAGGATTAGCGAAGTAATCCAATCCGGCATTGCCGCCTGAAAGAACCAGACATACTTTGTCATTCGGCCCTGCATCCAGCTTATCTTCCATCAGCGCAGCAAGGGTAATTGAAGCGGAGGGTTCGGCCAAAATTTTACCTTCGGAAAGCAGCAGTTCCATAGCCTTCAGTATTGTTTCATCATCTGCACTCAGCATGCCGTCCGAATATTTTTGGACAATCGGAAAGTTCTTTTCACCCGGCTGATCGGTTACAAGTGCGTCGGCTATTGTTTCCTTTGCGGGGACACGTGTCAATCTCCCTGCTGACAGACTGTTTGTATAGCGGGGGAGAGCTGAAGGTTCTGCGCCATATACTTTGATACTGGCTGAGGCGCGTTTGATTGCTGTAGAAATCCCTCCAAGTAAACCGCCGCCGCTGGTCGGTACAATGACGTAATCCAGACCCGGCTGCTGGCTCAGTATTTCCAGCCCGACAGTGCCTTGTCCGGCGATGACATCTTCGTCATCATAAGGCGGGATATTAATATAGCCATGTCTTTCAGCAAGGTTTTTGGCCATGGTCATTCTCTCTTCAACTTTACTAAAGACGACTTTGGCGCCTTGCTTTTTTATCTCCTCCACTTTAAATTCGGAGGCTGTGTAAGGGACCACGACAGTTGCATGGATGCCCAGCTGTTTAGCAGTGAAAGAAACGGCTTTCCCATGGTTGCCAGAAGAAGCGGCAATAACCCCTCTGTTTCTCGTTTCCTCCTCCATTTGCAAAAACCGGTTTAGAACGCCTCTGATTTTAAACGCATGGGTCTTCTGCATATTTTCAAGCTTGGCGAAAATCTTGCAGCCCGATATATCATCCAGATGATGCATGCGGATCAATGGGGTTTCATTGATATAGGGAGCAATACGGACGTGTGCATTTTGAATTTTTTCAAGTGATACTGCCATTTTTATCTCACCTCAGTTTATATTTTATAATACCCGGGACTGGCTGGTAATAAAAACGGACAAGCAGTGTTTTTTAATTTTCATGTCTGAATATGGTATAACAGTATACATACTGTATTTAAACAAATTGCAAAGGAATGATCACTTGGTGGAAAAAATTACGCTCAATAATCAGGAAATTGAACTGAAGGAATTTCAACAGACTGAAGAGAACGGCCGCATAGTGGTCTCAGTGGTTTTCGATGTGACAAGCGAGGAATATCATGATGTTTCTGTACTCTTATATGAAGAAAAGTTTGATATCGAAGTGCCTGGAAAAGATATGAAATTCAAAGGCGTAATTTCTCAATTTTCCACATCTATCGACAATCTTTATGAGGAAGATAATGTCGGAGAATACAGGGTTACATTTACAGAAATTGAATAAAATGGAGAATCGAAAATGGAATTAAGTATATTGGATCAAGCACCTATTTCAGCCAATCAAACCCCCCGGGAAGCGTTGCAGGCAACGATGGAGTTGGCTGAAAAAGGCGAGTCACTTGGATATACACGCTTCTGGGTGGCGGAGCATCATGCGCTTGACGGCCTTGCTTCCAGTGTGCCTGAAGTACTGCTGAGTTACATCGGGGCTAACACCAAGCGTATCAAGATCGGTTCAGGAGCCGTGCTTCTTCCGTATTATAAACCCTATAAAGTGGCAGAAACTTTCAACATGCTGGCGACCCTGTTCCCGGACCGGATAGATCTTGGCATTGGCAGAGCACCCGGCGGACCGGCTGAAGCTTCAGAGGCTCTATCAGACAACTTCCTGCAGGGGGTTTTCAGCATGCCGGAAAAAATGCATGAGCTGATTAAATATACAGATAACGCAGCACCCGGATTAACAGCGTCCCCCCTGCCGGACTCCCCTCCAGAGATTTGGATGCTGGGAACAAGTGATAAAAGTGCCGAATCAGCAGCAGAAAAGGGGCTGTCATATTGTTTTGGACAGTTTATGAGTGATGGTAACACTAGAGCGGTTATCGATCAGTATCGCCACTCATTCCAGCCACGGGATATGGAACAGAAGCCTTATGTCATGCTGGCTTTATCTGTGGTTTGTGCTGAGACAACTGAACAAGCAGAAGAAATATCATTAAGTTCAATTGTCTGGCAGCTGCAAAAAGATGCTGGCGCCGAGCTGAATGGGATACCGTCCATAGAGGATGCAAAGAGCTATATATCCGAACAGGACGCCCATGAGACGATAGAAAATATGAAAAAGAATATGATTATAGGCAATCCGGATGAAGTGAAAAGCAGACTCAAAAAGATACAATCACAGACATTAGCCGATGAACTGATGATTGTGACAATCACTTACTCACCTGAAGATAAAAAAAAGTCATACCAGTTGATCGCGGAATAGTTCATCATAGCGGCCTCCAGCTTGACGAGGATCATCCCTCATATTCCTAGAAAACACTTCCGATATTGGGAAGTGTTCTTTTCGTCATAATGTAAGTTTAATAGGGTTTCGAATTTAATTTCTGGCATTCAACGATTTGAGACTTATATTTACATAGTTTCTTACATCTTCATGGCTTCGCTGATGTGACGGTGACGGTAAGGGGTGCTGTCTCGGTCTCGTCGTTTTTTCAAACCCGGGACTCGGGCCTGTCCCGGTCTCGTCGCTTTCTCAAACCCGGGACTCGGGCCTGTCCCGGTCTCGTCGCTTTTTCAAACCCGAGACTGTTCCCCAGAGACGATCTACGCCCCAGTTGCTCTTATCCTTGGCCTGCATTAAACACTGTCATATTTTTCCCAGAAGCAGCGCCCGTAGTCTTATTTCCAGCAAGCAGCTTGAATTGCATTAGTGTAAATTTCATGGTACATTTTAGCTACCTAACGTTAGGTAGCTAAATTTTTAAGAGAGGTACTGTGAAAATGACGAACACACTTACACCATTAATCAAAAATAGAACGTTTGTCTTATTGTTCGCAGCAAGTATATTTGCTGTCACAGGCTTCAGTATGTTCTTAACAACAACCACCTGGTATGTCATTACTGATTTTAACCTGCCATCATTACTCGGTATTGTACTTATCGCTATTACAGTACCGCGTCTTGTCATGATGGCATATGGCGGTGTGCTGGCAGATAATTATAAGAAATCGACAATCATGTTTGGGACAAATCTGATACAGGCTGTACTTTTACTTATCATCACCTTATTCGTGTGGAATAATGCGATGTCCTTCGTGTTACTCTTGGTGTTTGCAGGTTTGTTTGGTATGCTTGATGCTTTCTTTGGTCCGGCGAGTACATCGCTGCTGCCTAAAATCGTTGAACGGCCGCAGCTTCAAAAGGCGAATGCCTATTTTCAGGGTGTGGACCAGTTGTCATTTATCATGGGGCCGGTGCTGGCAGGGGCGACTATGGAGGTTGCGGGCGTATCAGCAAGCTTTTTCCTTGCTTTTATACTTGTCTCTTTATCTGCTGTCATTATATTTCCACCGTTAATCAGAGAAGCGGCAGTTGAAAATAAAGTGAATCAATCCCCGATTACAAATCTTAAGGAAGGATTTAATTACGTCCGGGGTTCCAATTTCCTGTTGATCGGGATGCTGATACTCATCACATTGAACTTTTTTATTTTTGGGACACTTCATGTTGCCATGCCGCTGCTTGTGGATATTCATGGCGGATCGCCAATCAATTTGAGTTATATGGAAATGTGTTTAAGCATCGGAATGGTCTTTGGAACGCTGGTATTGGGAAGATATATCATTGCTGAAAAAGGAAAAATGAGTTTATACGGCCTTCTGGCCACAGTAATATTCTATATCATATTCAGTTTTATGGATCATTTGATGCTGTTACCCCTTATGCTGTTATTCATCGGTTTTGCTATGTCATTTGTATTCATACCCTTTTTCACAGCAGCCCAGGAAATTACTGAAAACCGTTTGATGGGGCGGGTGATGAGTCTTATATTTTTAGCGATGAACGGGTTTGATCCTATTGCCTATGCTTTAGTCAGCGGCCTGAATTCTATCGGCGTCCCTCTGCAATTCATATTGTTCGGATTTGGAAGTATCGGCTTAATCATTACAACCACTATATTTGTAAAGGCAAGGGAATTCCAAAGAATAGTCACTTGATAATGATATACAGGACAGAAGGAGTTTTAATCATTGGATACGAAAGAGAAGATACTGGTTACAAGCAGGGCGTTTTTCGCCTCTTATGGTTATGAAGGCACGACCATGTTAATGATTGCCAAAAAAGTAGGTATTAAGAAACCTTCATTATATTCTCACTACACAAGTAAAGCGAAGCTTTTTGAAGATGTGCTGGATAAAGAAGTAACAGAATATATATCATTTCTAAAAGAAATGCTAATATCATATGACAGCCCGGCAGAAGATAAACTATATAAGTTACTCGCAGAGCATGCTTTGGGTGATAATGATAAAGCAAGCATGAATTTTTACTATCGTTTTATCAAATATCAGCCCCAGGGTCTGGAAGATTATGCAGTCGCAAAGTTTACAGAAATGGAAAATGAGACAAAAAAAATATTTGATCAAATATTAGATCGTGGTAAAGAAGACCGAGAGATAGATCCGGCGTTATCCAATTCCCAAATTTATGAGACATATTTTCTGCTGTTGGATGGTCTGTCTACCATGCCGGATCTTTATAAGAAAAATTTTGATGAACAGGATACACAGGGCGTATGGGAGCTCTTCTACAGAGGGATAAGAAATGGATGATGGAAATCAAGGATGGATCCCCCCCTTTTGAATGTCAATTCTGGATAGACCATCAGTCCAATATCTGCCCGGCCCGCTAATTTTAAGCGCAATGTTTGAAGTTTATTCACTGGGGGACTTAAGATGAGTGGGAAGCTAATGATGAAAACGGGAGGCATACATGATGAAAGCACTATTTCACTATGGTAAAAGCGGTGCAGACGGTCTGCAGTATGGAGAAATTGAACAGACGGCACCCGCTTCAGGCGAGGTCAGAGTCAGAATAAAAACAGCCGGTCTCAATCACAGGGATCTTTTTGTTCCCGACAGGCATGAGGCAGAAGCGCCGGCAGTTGTTCTCGGCTCGGACGGCGCAGGCGTTGTAGATGCTGTCGGTGCAGGTGTAGACAAATTAAAAACGGGTGATGAAGTGATCATCAACCCAGCCCTCAACTGGGAGGACAACAGTGAGGCTCCGCCAAAAGGGTTTGAAATATTGGGTGTTCCCGCCCACGGTACATTTGCTGAGTACATTAATGTGCCGGCAGAAAATGCGGTGATGAAGCCAAAACATCTGGATTGGCAGGAAGCGGGTGTGCTGGCACTTTCCGCTATGACAGCCTATCGGGCCCTGTTTACCAGAGGCGGACTGAAAGCGGGTATGACAGTGTTTATCCCCGGTGCCACAGGGGGCGCGGGCACATTACTTCTGCAGTTTGCTGCGGCCGCCGGCGCATCAGTCTATGTCACTTCAAGGTCTGAGGAAAAGCGCAGGGCAGCATTGGCACTTGGTGCAGATAAAGCGATAGACAGTGAATCCGACTGGGAGGAAGCATTGGACGGAGAAAAAGTCGACCTGGTTATCGAAAGTGTCGGTGCTGCAACTTTCAATCAATCGCTGGACCAGCTCAGACGCGGCGGCACATTGGTCGCTTTCGGCGCGTCAGCGGGCGATACGGTTGACTTTAACCTGCGCAAATTCTTCTATGGTCAATATAATCTGCTCGGCTCCACTATGGCCAGCGGAGAGGAACTTCGTGAGATGATGGACTTCATCGCGCAGCACGACATTAAACCAGTCATGGATAAGCGTTACGACCTGTCTGAATATGATGCAGCATTTGCTCGGATGGAAAATGCCGGGATGATGGGCAAAATTGTATTTGATGTATAAAAATAAGGAGCCAGCTGCAATATTTTGCAGCTGGTTCCTTATCAAATGCTTTCTGTAATTTGTGAGCACAAATACAAAATATCATTACCTGTGTTAAAATTTGGTTGAGTGGATTAATGACAAGAGAGGGACTAAGATGAACTGGTTTTGGAATGAAGCGGTGCCTTACATAGAAGTCGGCGGGGTCGCCCACATTATTTATATTATAATGCTGTTCATCATATTCGGTATTATATACAGGCAAAGGTACCGATTTGCCGGCCGGCTGAAGGGTGTTTACATCGTCTTTGCCCTTCTGGGTATCATGCATCAACTGATGATTACGAGCTGGTACATCTTTGAAACAGGGTATGATTTGACGAATGCACTGCCTTTACATATTTGCAGAGTGGTGGTCTGGTTTATCATTTTGCAGCCATTCATAAAAAGCGTGTGGCTGACTGATGCTATATTTTTCTTTGGATTGTTTGCATACGGCTCTTTTGCACTGCCGATTGCTATCCACCCGCCATTTCATTTTGTCGGCTGGACGTTCGTCCTGCTGCATTCCATGAATATCATTTATCCGTTTGTCATTCACTGGACGACTGGATGGATACCGACGTTTAAAGGTGCATTACAGACTTTTGGATTATTCCTGATTTATTTTGCTGTCATATTCATTGTAAATGGATGGGTGGACGGCAATTACTTTTATTTGAATGACAGACCTTTTCTGCATGATATGGCGGATATGCCTTATACAATCCTGAATGCAGTGGGTACGTTTGGTATATTTATGCTCGGCCTCTTACTGTCGAAACTATTGCTTAAGTTTGAAAAGCGTAATTATTAACAGCCTGTATGACGCTGTTTCTTCTTGTCATTCTCTTTTGTGGAGGGCTTCATACTGAATTGGAAGCGGGCGCAACTGTGTTAAAATTTAAGTAAATAAACCACTATGTTAAAAGGGGGATGAGATGAACTGGTTTTGGGACGGTGCAGTGTCTACGGTTGAAGTGGGCGGCGCGGGTCATATAGTATACATCATGCTGTTGGTTATCACCTTCGCTGTCATATACAGGCAGAGGCACCGATTTCGGGGGCGGCTGCTTTGTATTTATATATCTTTTACCATTCTGGGCATCATACACCAGCTGATGGTTACCAGCTGGTATATTTTTGAGATCGGTTATGAACTGTCGAATGCATTACCGTTACATATTTGCCGGGTGGCTGTCTGGCTCATCATTTTACAGTTTTTTGTCAAACGGACATGGCTGACTGAGGTAATTTTTTTCTTTGGATTATACGCCTATGGTTCTTTTGCGCTGCCCATTGCCATTCATCCGCCGTTTCATTTTGCAGGCTGGACGTTTGTCCTGATGCATACAATGATTATCATTTACCCTTTCGTTATTCACTGGACGACTGGATGGATACCAACGTTTAAAGGCGCAGTGCTGAGTTTTGGATTGTTTTTAATTTATTTTGTGTTAGTACTGATTGTAAATGGACAGGTTGATGCCAATTATTTTTATTTAAATAATAGACCATTTCTGCATGATATGGCGGATATTCCTTATATGCTCCTGAATGTAGCAGGTACGTTTGGTATTTTTATGCTCGGCCTCTTACTGTCGAGAGTTTTGCTTAAGTTTGAGAAACGGGAATATTAATGACCTGTAATAGATAATGCTCTGTTGAAAGCATTATCTTTTTTTGTGGTTTAAGCGGGTCTGTGTCATAATTTTTTGAGGAGGTGCCGAAGATGGTTTTTACATTGATTTTTATATTATTGGCAGGATTGCTGATCAAATCGTTTTATACACATTACATATCTGAAAAGAGAAAGTATTTCAGCTTTGATGACCGGCGGTTTACAGATGATGATTACCTGAAGGTGCAGGATTTGAATATTGGCAGTATTGAACGCGTGTTTTTGTATGTCATGCTGGCGCTTTATATTCTCGCACTTGGGGTTCACCTGTTCATAAACCCAGTCTGGGCCGTCTGGATCGCTGCATTATTTGTATCAACGATGCTGACGCTGAGTATCGTTGTTGATTTAAAACTGTACACGGTCTCTTATGATAAGAGTCATTTGGTGATGGTGGCCATTTGGGCAATCGTAATCATTGCTTTGTTCGTATTCCTTTTCATAAGAAGTATCAATGATGTGAACCTTGCTTTTGAAGATGATGGGGTCAACCTCACAGGCCAGGACTATATGATTGCTTATGAAGACATCAACAGCGTTGAAATGACAGATGAACTCCCTGATATACCCTTCAACCACATTGTGCTTGGGGTTGGCGGACATCTGCACGGTTCGTTTGTAAAAGAGGGGGAGGCATTCAGCATTATGGCCGTTGAAGATCAATCTCAGGAAATGATACGGATTGATACAGCGCAGGGACCTGTGTATGTGAACGATAAAGATCCGCAGACAACGGCATCGTGGTTTGATGATCTGCAGGCTGCGACCGCGGAATAATACCTGCATATTGACATGGAAGGCTTTTCATAGAGTAGACTATAGAGGATTCCACAATTTATAAAAACTGACTCGAGGTGCAGAAGATGAATGAGAGAAGTATTATTTTCTTTGATATTGACGGGACGCTGCTGGATACGGAAAAGAAACTGCCTGAGTCCACGAAAAAAGCGGTTGGGCAGCTGAAGGCGGATGGTCATATTGTGGCGATAGCCACCGGACGGGCACCGTTTATGTTTGAAAAGCTGCGGCAGGCGCTGGACATTGATACTTATGTCAGTTTCAATGGTTCCTATGTTGTTTTAGAAGGTGAAGTCATCCATAAAAACCCATTGGATAAGGAGGCGTTGCTGCAGCTGACAGAAGAGGGACTGGCCAACGACCATCCCGTTGTTTATCTGAGTGAAGAAGATATGATGTCCAATGTGCCGGAACACGCACATATCAACGAGGGCATTGCATCACTCAAGCTGGGCATGCAGCCGGGCCATGATCCTGAATACCATGTGGGCCGTGACCTGTATCAGACACTATTGTTTGCCCCTGAAGGTGAAGGTGCCCAATACACTGAGAAATACGATGCTTTTGACTTTATCAGATGGCACCGCGTCTCTTTGGATGTCATCCCCAAAGGCGGATCCAAAGCAAAAGGCATCGCCAAAGTGATTGATACACTCGATATTCCAAAAGAAAGACACTATGCATTTGGAGACGGGCCAAATGATAAGGAAATGATGACCGAAGTCTTTAACAGCTATGCAATGGGCAATGCTGTGGATGAAACAAAAAGTCTGGCAAGATATACGACCAAACATGTCGATGAAGGCGGCATCGAATACGGTCTTAAGATGAGCGGTCTGATTTAATGTTATCTTGAATGACTTGTGTCTTTTTTATGATATCATCGTCGGTTTCGGTTTATGCACAGTAAAGCAGGGTAGAGATATATCGACAGAATATTAAAAGGACAGGTGATTGTTGATGGCAAAAACAGACAGCAGGCAGAAAGTCAGAGAAGCACTAAATTTGCAGGTAGCCAATTTTACAGTTTTATGGACAAAACTCCATAATTACCATTGGTATGTCAAAGGGGACACTTTCTTCTCTCTCCATGATAAGTTTGAAGAACTTTATACAACTTCAGGTTCCTATGTGGATGAACTTGCTGAGAGATTGCTGGCCATTGGCGGCGGACCGATTGGGAAACAGTCAGACGCCATTGAAGCGGCAAGCGTAAAAGAAGCTGAATACGATATTGATGGCGGTGAAATGGTTTCACAGGTTGTTGCAGATTTTGACACTGTGGCCAAAGAGATGGATGAAGGTAAAAAAGCCGCAGAAGAAGCGGGTGATGACCGTACAGCAGACATATTCATCGGCATGATTACCGAAATTGAGAAAAATGTATGGATGCTGAAATCATTCCTTGGAAAATAGCAGTTAAAGATCAAATAAGAAGCGGCCAGTCTTCATTTAAGAGACTGGCCGCTTCTTTGTGCGGATTCAATTACTCCTCTTCCGATTTTCTGACATTGTACTTCCACGCTTTGTCTTCATCTATCATTTTCTTGGCAGCGTATATTGTCAGGAACTGGATGATGATGATTGGTATTCCCATGATCCCTGAAACAACTTCAAGCGGTGGCAGACCGCCGATCTGCATCATTGTCAGCGCCAGTGCTGTAATCACGAGGGCGATGAAAATTCTCACGAATTTTGAAGGGTCATGCTTACTCATATCATTTTTGCTTGTATATGCCGCGATCGTGAATGTTGTGGAGTCCAGTGTTGTGGTGAGGAATATCGTCGCAATGATAATGAACAGAACCATGATGATTTGCCCGTAAGGCAGTGTCTGGAGGATATCTGGTATGACTTCCACCGGTTCGCTATTCTGTACCATCCCAAGAATATCAAGCTGTCCATTGGTCTGACGGTGTACACCGACGCCTCCGAGAATGCCTGTCGCAATCCATGACAGGGCTGCCGGCGCAAGCATATAAGTCAAAATCATTTCCTGGATGGTTCTGCCTTTGGATATCCTGGCTGCAAATATACTGTGCAGCATTGCCCATGTGGCATTGTACGCCATCCAGAAAGTCAAGTGGCTTTTCATATGGGATGCCTGGTCCATTGCAATAGAATCTGTAAAGAAAGAGAATACCATATAATTACTCAGCAGATGACCCACGGAATCTGTAAAGTAGTCCATGATGAAAACGCCCGGTCCGACGATAAGTATTAAGATGCCTACAATGCCTGCCAGGTACATATTCCACCGGCTGAGACGCTGTATCCCTTTCCGGATACCCAGGTAGGCACTTGTAGAAAAGAGTGCGACCCAGATAAGTGTGACGATCAAGGTCATCGTAAACGTCACTTCTGTATTGAGCAGTGAAGCAAGGTTGGAAGTGATGATCGGAGTCCCCAGTCCAAGTGTGACTGCAGCTCCTGAGAGTATACTTACGAGGAACAGGATATCCAGGATAATCCCTCCGATACCATCGGTGAACCTGTCCCCAAATATGACGCGTGTCGCTTCAGAAATACGCATCATCGGTCTTTTTCTTACGTGTATGATATACGCGATGGCCGGGGCTGCCATGACAAAGATTGAGAAGACCTGGAAACTCCACAGGTACATTGAATAGGAATTTGCCCATAGCAATGCATCGGCAGAACCAGGTTCAAGACCGAAAGGCGGGTCATTGGCAACTTGTGTCCATTGAACCATGCCTGTACGCATAATTGTTGAACCCAGCCCCATGCTGATCAGGATGGCAGTATAGGAAAAGAATGAGAAATCCGGTTTTTCATCCGGATGGCCGAGCACGACCTTCCCATACTTTGAGAATGCCAGGTACAACCCTGCTGTCAGCATAAGCAGTGCGTACCAGATATATCCCCAGCCGAATTGGGTCACAATCTGATCGAATATTCCGTTGAGCAGCTCCATTGATTCTGATTCAAATAAAGCCAGAGGAATACTGATCAGAATAACGATGATTATGGCCGGCAGGAAGATTTTTAAATCCAGCGATTTCCAGCCTTTCTTTTTCTGATTTTGGTCCAAGCTCAAGCCCTCCTATATGGCATCAATATTCATAATTAATTTAAATGTTAACATATTTGCAAAGTATATGATTTTAGGATACTTTTATAGATGCAGTAATATAATGTACCCAAGCAATATTAAAATAATGCACAGTGATCACAGAAATCAGGCAGGAGGCATTCGCATGTCCGATGATAATGACAATCGCAGTCTTTCTTTAAAACTCTATGTAGTGCTGCATCATGCATTTACTGCAGTGCAGACGGAAGCATTCAAAGACATGAAAAGATATAATTTGAATCCAACCGAATTTGCGGTTCTTGAACTGCTTTATAATAAAGGCCCCCAGCAGGTTCAGCAGATTGGAGAAAAAGTGCTCATTACATCCAGTTCAATCACTTACGTGGTAAATAATCTGGTTAAAAGCGGACTGGTATTAAAAGAGAAATATGAAATGGATAAGAGAGTGTCGTATGTATCTCTGACGAAAACCGGTCAGAACCTGATGGATGAAATCTTTCCACAACATGCTGAGCGCCTTGAGCAGGTAACCAAGGGACTGGATGCACAGGAAAAGGAAGTAATGATAGAAATGCTCAAAAATCTGGGGAAAATTCAGGATAAGTAAACACAGCCGGCGCTTAAACCGGCTGTGTTTTTTTACGATGATATGATTTCCACGAAAAGATATTGGGCGATGGTCTGGGAAATCTGGATCGTTTCCTTACTGGAGATATGGTGTACTGTCATCAAATCCAAAGAGATGTCCCTGCTAGTGACAATGATTGAATCACCAATATTCAAATCATGGTTTCTGAAATACTGGAGCAGTTTCTCGTCATCGACAATGCGGGAAATTTTAACAGGCGTGTCGACTTCAACTTCTGGAAGATGCAATGTTTTGACTTCCTGTGCTTCCATACTGTCGACAGGTATTGCTCCGCCGTGGGGACAGTATTCAGGAAAATTGAGGTATGTCTCGAGCTTGTCTGCCAGTACAGTGCTGGTTGAATGTTCAAGCAGTTCGGCTTCGGGATGGACTTTGTTGATGTCAAACCCAAGATGTTTCACAAGGAACACCTCCCATAACCGATGTTTTCTGATCAGTTTTTTGGCATATTCCGTCCCTTTCGGTGTCAATTTGCTGCCTTTATACGGAGTGTAGACGACCCAGCCGGCTTTGACAAGACTGTTCATCATCTCGGTTACTGTAGGCGGGGATATGCCAAGACGGTTGGCGATTTCTTTGTTCGGCACCTGTTCTGTCCTGCCTCCGAGTTCAAATAATATCTTCAAATAATCTTCTTTGGTCGGACTCATAATGTTCACTCCGTTTTCTGATATCAGTTCCCATTATGAGTCAAGATATCTAAACAGGCAAATCATACTTCTCACGGGTATAATGGGTATATTCTTCACCGAGTTCGGTGAGAGTGTAATGTTCGTTTGTCCGTGTAACATAATTGTTGAATATAAGATATTTCATATGTTTATCAAACTTCCCGGCATTGAAATGGAAGTGTGATATAATCTCACTTTTTGTCAAACTTTGATGGGACTCCTCGTTCATCAGCATAAGAATCATGGCTCTGTTGAATTCACGTTTTTGATTTAGCGATCTGATTTTTCTGCTGACGAACCCATTCGGATTCAGAAGAAAAACAATGATGAACGTAATGAATGCAACAAACGAAGTGACTCCGGCAATCGACAGATCATAGGTGATACCGATGAAATAGCCGGAAACACTGTTGATGACTGCGAACAACATGGAACACCATATCATCGTTGCCAGCCGTTTGACGAGCAGATAGGCAGTCAGTGCAGGTGCCACAAAGAAGTTTATCACCAATATTGAACCGACCGCGTCAAATGCTGTTACTGCTGTAACTGAAACCAGCGTCATCAGAATATAGTAAATCAATGTTGTTGAGAAACCGGCGATAAAGGCAAATTTCGGATCAAATGAGGAAACTTTCAACTCTTTGTAAAATATGATGATAAATAACAGATTGATCAGCAGAATGATGGACATCTGCAAGAGTGCGCTTGGAATACTCCAGCTGAAGATTTCGGTACGGGTGAATGGTGCAAAGATAACTTCTCCCATCAGGACAATACCCGTATCCAGATGTACATCGGCGGCATACTTGGATATCAGAATGATTGCTGCTGCAAATAATGCAGTGAAAACAATGCCGATTGATGCATCCGGGCGGATCAGCCGGGTTTTTGAAAGAACTTCTATGATGTAAACCGTCAATACACCGGCGATGCTTGCACCAAGAATAAGCCATGGCGAACGGAGATCATTTGTGATAAAGAAAGCGAGTACAATACCGAGCAGGATCGTATGACTGATTGCATCAGTGGTCATCGCCAGAGAACGCAGCACCAGAAATACGCCGAGTAAACTTGTGGCAAGTGCAGTAACAATCAGGACCAGTAATACTTCAATCATATTGATCTTCCCCCAGCTTTCCCTTATGAGCTCCTCTTCTTAAAATCCCCTTCGGTGATAAAAATATCGAAAGTACTAAAATAGCTGACAGGGAAAGTATAATCGCAGGCCCCGTGGCGATATTCTCTCCGGCCGTGCTGATATATGTTCCGGTAAAGGCAGCCGTTGCTCCTGAGAATCCTCCAATCAGCAGTACGACAGGAAAACGGTTTGACCAAAGCTGACCGATGACGGCCGGAGCAATGAGTATATTGACGATGAGTACTGCACCTACAGCTTTAAGTCCTGTCGCAATTACCAGGATTGTGATTGTCAGGATCAGAAGGTTCATAAAATTTTCGTTAATGCCTATCGTTCTGCTGAATACAGGGTCAAAGATATATATCCTTATCTGATGGTAAAAGATTATAAATAATAATAGGCTGATTGCTGAAGCGATGATGATCAGGTACACATCACTGCTCAGCATGTACGCGGCCTGGCCAAAAATATAATCATTCAGACCCTGTGTACCTCCGTAATCCGGGTTGCCCTGGACAAAGCTCATAAGCGCCATGCCAAGCCCAAAAAAGGAAGAAAGTATGAGCGCCAAAGCACCATCCAGAGTAACTTTTGAATGCTTGGTGATCATCTGTATGGAAAAGAAAGCGATAATTCCCAGAATAATCGCACCGAGAGCTAATGTAAAAGTCTCGCGTATCCCAATCAGCATGAAGGAGAGGACGACCCCTGGAAAAGTTGCATGTCCGATAGCATCACCAATCAGGCTCTGCCCCTTCATCACACTGATTGTACCTGCCAGCCCGCCAGTAAAAGCCAGCACCATAGTGCCGATTGCAACAATAAGGAATGTAAAACTCGTTAAGACATCCATCATATCAATTCACCTTTTCGCGATACGCTTTTTCGATGTTTTCTTCAGTAAACACTGTCTCAACCGCTCCAGCAGCGATTAATGATTTATTAAGGATGATTGCATGATCGAAATATTCCCCTACAGTGTCAAGCTGATGATGGACGATGACGAAAGTCTTTCCTGACTGCTGAAGATGCCTGATGACTTCGATGATCAGATTTTCTGTAGTCACATCGATGCCTTGGAGGGGTTCATCCATCACATAGATTTCAGCATCCTGTGCAATTGCACGTGCAAGAAAAGCCCTTTGACGCTGGCCGCCCGAGAGTTCTGATATTTGACGATCTTTAAATGCTTCGATCCGCATCGTTTTCAGCGCTTCGAGTGCCATTTCCCTGTCTTTGGCATTTGGACGTTTAATCCATCCTTTATGCACATAACGTCCCATGAGCACAACGTCAAATACCGTTGCAGGAAAATCCCAGTTCACTTCACCTTTTTGCGGGACATAGGCAATCTTCTTAAGTTCATGTTTATCTTTACTGCCATTGATTTTCACCTCACCGGATAAGGGCTTGATGAGCTGCATCATTGTTTTTATCATTGTGGATTTACCGGCTCCGTTCGGACCGACAATGGCAGTACAGCTGTTTTTGGGGATATCCAGGCTGATATGCCACAAGACGGGTTTTTCCTGATAGGCTGCGTTTAAATTTTTAATGGTAATAATATTTTCAGTCATAAGTTCAATCCTCTGCAAGATGGTTAACGATTGTATCAATATTGTGTTCGTACATACCGATATAGGTCTCCCCTGCTTCGCCCGCTTCTCCTAATGAATCAGAGTATAGCGCTTCGTCTTCGCCGCTCACCACTTCCACTTCCTGACCGCGGGAATTGACAATCTCCTCAAGGCGGCGCATCTGGTCAGGGTTGGTTGTGGTCTCTACGAAAATGGCGCTGATGTTATTTTCAATGATAATGTCCGCGGTTTCATTGATGACGCTGTTGGATACTTCGGATTCAGTGGAAATCCCCTGCGGTGCATGCACCTCAAGGTCATTGGCCTCACTTAGATAGCCGAATGCATCATGGGGAGTGATCAATATTCTCGATTCCTCAGGTATTTCTTCTATGCGGTCAGTCACGTACTGATCGAGTTCATCGAGTGCTTCGAAATAGTCATCCAGGTTTGTCTGAAAAGCTTCTTCATGTTCGGGCGCAGCATTCGAAAGTTCATTTTTTACTATGGTCATGGCTGTTTTATACATATCAATGTTAAACCAGAAATGAGGATCGGTCTCTCCGCCTTCCTCCGTTTCAAGCTGCTCGTCTTCAAAATTTTCTCCGACTGCGGTGCCGTCTGACAGTGCATCCGCCATCCTGCCTTCAAAATTCAAACCCTGATAGAGTAAAATATCTGACTCCGAAATGGTTTCAAGATCGCTGGATGTGGGCTGGTATACGTGAGGATCTTCGCCGGCGGGTATGATAAGTTCCGTATCAAAAGCATCGACGCCGTCGTCTATGACCCGGACCATGTCATGCAGAAACGTTGTGGACACAGCCACATTATTGTCGTTCTCAGAAGTTTCAGCATTGCCGCCTCCGCTGCATCCGGCAGTCAAAAGCAATACTGACCATGCTAAAAATATTAGCTTTTTCATAATTTGCTCCTCCATAAGTAAGTTTAGATATCTATAATTATTAGGGTATCCTAAATTTATTAATTAGGCAACCCTAAATTGAAAACAGCCATTATATGACTGCATAAAAATGCCCTTCTCGTAATTGAATACGAGAAGGGCTATTCTATGCAGATAAGTGCTCAAAGCGGGGAATGTTCCTTCATGTGGGAATATGAACCAGTCTTTGTATGCTGTCAGTCCTCCATCAATAGATCTTCTTCATCCCTGGAATGGATTTCATCCACCAGAATTATGGATACTGAGTGGTCGATCAGCTTCTGGAAATCTACTTCATCGTGAGAGAGCTCCTCTTTCATCCGATCGACCATGACCTGAATCAATTCGTGATCTCTGCGGAGACGGCGGATTTTCTCGACATTTTTTGGATCATCTCTTTCAATACTGTCATACAGCCCGCCGGGTGTTTCTTCCTGTTGAGCATGGCCAAGCACTGATTCTTCTACGTATTCGATGAACGCCCCCATTTCTTCGGCAAGTTCTTTGTGTTCAAGTTTGTTAAGCAATGTTTTCATAGACTCGAGTTGTTCCTCTGCACCTCCCGAAATTTCATCATGCAATGCTTTATGTGATTTTAGATATCTCAATGAGGATGCTGTCATGGAACTGTGCCTCCTGTTTATCCCGTATATTACTGGTCTTTTTGGATTGGGTTTGTGGCCCACATCTGGCTTGTTTTGATAAACGTCCGCTGGTTGAGTTTGAGCTGGCTCGCGATGATGTCGGCAATATCTTCAGCATGAGTCATGGATTCCTGTTCCAGTTTTGGCTCGCCGATGAAATCGGTTAGTACAGCAGAAGGGGTCAGGTACGATACTCTGATGTTGTGTGTGCGCATCTCCTGCATAACGCCTTCTGTTAATCCGATCACTGCATATTTCGTTGCAGAATACAGGGAACTGCCAGGTGTGGCCTTTAATCCTGACATGGAGGAGATATTGATTACGTCACCCGCACCCTTTTCGGACATCTGCGGAAGGACTTCCTGCATCATGTAATAAATACCGAAGACATTGACGTCCATCATTTTTCTGAAAGTGGCTTCTTCTGAATCCAGAAATGCGGTATGTCCTGATACGCCCGCATTGTTGATGAGTATGTCGATGGTATCGAACACTTCATTGATAGATTGTATCATTGTGACAACATCTTCGGAATTGGACACATCTCCGTTTGCTGCAATCACTTCAACGCCATGCTGCTTCAATTCTGACTGCGCATTGTCCAGGGTATCCCTATCCCTGCCGATAATCGCAACATTCACGCCTTCTTTTGCGAGCGCATGCGCGGTTGCCAGGCCGATGCCTCTCGTTCCGCCTGTGATGACTGCATTCTTACCTTCAATATTCTGCATGATATAAAAACTCCTATCCATAATATTTTATCTTCATTGTAGCAAAGTGGTCGAGTGTCCTTCATTGATGCTGCTTTTTATTTATCAGATTCAATTGTATAATAGTATCGAAAAGGCTTACAATTTAATCGGATAATATGAGGAGGCTCCTGAATGAATGATTGGTTAGAGATGGCAAAAGATAAAGATGATAAGGATGTTCTAAAGCAATACAGAGATGAATTTTACCTCGGTGAGGGTATTTACTATATGGATGGGAATTCTCTCGGGTTGATGAGCAGGCGTGCTGAACAGTCTCTGCTCGATGTGATGGAGGACTGGAAGCGGCATAGCATTGAAGGCTGGACGAAGGGCGACCGGCCATGGTTTTATATGAGTGAGCGTATCGGGGACAAAATGGCGGCACTTGTCGGTGCCGAGAGCGGGGAAGTGCTTGCCACAAATTCAACGACGGTGAATATCCATCAGACAGTACGCACTTTGTATCAGCCTGACGCGCACCGCTATAAAATCATGGCGGATGAACTGAATTTTCCTTCGGATATCTATGCCCTGAAGTCCATTTTGGATGACCATGGACAAAAAGACGGCTTGGTCAAGGTACCGACAGCGGACGGACATACACTGAAAACCGAAGATATCATCGGTATGATGGATGAAAGCATCGCTTTGATACTGCTTCCGTCCGTGCTTTACCGCAGCGGGCAGGTGCTGGAAATCGAAAAAATAACAGCAGCGGCTCATGAAAAAGGCATTATCGTCGGTTTTGACTTATGCCATTCGATCGGTGCCGTGCCGCATCACTTGAAAGAATGGGGAGTGGATTTTGCTGTCTGGTGCACGTATAAACATTTGAATGGCGGTCCGGGCGCCATCGGCGGCCTGTACATTGATGAGCGGCACCATAAGAAAGCGGTGAGTCTCAAAGGCTGGTTCGGCAATGATAAAACGACACAGTTCGATATGAAGCACGACTTTGATCAGGCTGCTGATGCCAGTCAGTATCAGACCGGAACGCCGCATATCTTCTCGATGGCACCGCTTTTAGGCGCCCTGGAGATGTTTGAAGCGGCAGGTATAGAGAACATACGCAGTAAATCACTTGAGCTGACAGATTTCATGATGGCAATGATTGAAGAGATCCTGGCGGCACATGACATTGAGATGGTGACGCCGAAGTCGCATGCGCATCGCGGCGGGCATATTCTCATCGGCCATGAAAAAGCTGCGGGCATCAATGCAGCATTGAAAGCGAGAGGTGTCATCCCGGATTTCAGGGCGCCAAGCTTTGTGCGTCTTGCGCCTGTCGCTCTGTATAATTCATTCGAAGATGTTTACCATACGGTGATGATACTGAAGGAAATTATGGATGACAGGACTTATGATCAATTTGATAACCAGCGGGGGGTTGTTGCATGATGTGGATTGATATTACCCAGACACTGGATGAAAGCATTGCCAGCTGGCCTGAAGATACACCGTTTCAGTACTCTTTGCCTGTGACGAAAGCACAAAGCGGTTCGGTTAATATCGGAAAGATTGAAACCAGCACGCATATCGGGACGCATATCGATGCACCGTTTCATTTTGATGATGAAGGTATTAAAGTGGATGAATTGAATATTGACCGTTATATCGGTGATGCTGCTGTCATCGAAGTGATGGATAAAAAGGAAATTACAGCCGAAGATCTGAAAGCTTCTGATATCAGCGGCACGATACTTCTTATTAAAACAAAACGGGAGGCGGATAGACAATATTTCCCTTCTGAAGTGCCTGTTTTAAGTGCGGATGCTGTAGATTATATTGCTCGGATTGGCATACGGCTTTTCGGGATTGATGTGCTTTCGGTTGACGATATCGATTCGAAAACGCTTGATATTCATCATAAGCTGCATCAGAACGATATCATGATTATTGAGAATGTTGTACTTGAAAATGTGAAGCCAGCTCTGTATAACTTTATCGCGCTTCCGCTGAAGATCAAAGATGCTGACGGCTCACCGGTCAGAGCCGCAATCAGGCCTAAAGGAGAGAGACGGAATGAATGAATATCAGGATCAGTCACTTGAAGGCGAAAGAATTAAAACCGATTTTCTAAAAGATATGACTTACAGCGAGTACCTGAACCTGGATAATATTCTGACTGCTCAAAAGACGTTGACCGATGAACACGATGAAACACTTTTCATCATCATTCATCAGGTGGCTGAACTATGGATGAAGCTTGCAATACATGAAGTGAATGCGGCGATAGAAGATATCCGCGGGGACGACTTCAGAATGGCTTTCAAGAAGCTGGCGAGAGTAACGAATATACAGAATCAGCTCATCACATCATGGGATGTACTGGCGACACTGACACCAAGTGATTATCTTAAATTCAGAGACAGCCTGGGCAGCGCATCGGGATTCCAGTCCTATCAAAACCGTATGATGGAATTCAGTCTGGGATATAAGACCACCCATGCGTTGAAAATTTATGAGAAAGACCCTGAAATATACAGGCTGTTAAAAGCCCAGCTTGGAACACCGAGCATATATGATGAAGTCATCCATGCAACAGCCAGGCAGGGTTTTGACATTGATGAAGGGGTGCTCAAACGGGATATTACTCAAAATTATGAACCGAATGCGTCGGTGAAAGAAGCGTTTAGGCAGATTTACCTCAATACGGATAAGTACTTTGAACTGTATGAAATGCTTGAGAAACTCGTTGATGTCGAAGATCTATACAGCCAGTGGAGATTCCGGCATATGAAGACAGTCGAACGCATCATCGGTTTTAAAAAGGGCACCGGCGGCAGTTCAGGCGTGAATTATCTGAAGCGTGTCATCGATGACTATTTCTTCAGAGAGCTGTGGGAGCTTCGGACTGAATTATAGATTATTAAATGCGAGGAGTGGAATTATGAGGGATTATGGTCAGACAAACATATTTGATGATGTCCTTAAGGCAGACGAATCATTTGTCATTGTGGTGCAGGAAGTGTCTGAACAAAATGGACAGCTTCAGAAAAAAGTGCTGAGAGAATACCCGAGTTTAGATATGGATGGTATGAAGAATCTCTTTGAGCATTTGAAAGATGTCTATCTGACAGAACCATTCTCGGAAAATGGCAGGTACTTTGATCTTACAGTTTATACAAACGAAAATTATGCCGGGGATAATATCTACGCTCATACAAAGCGTTACAAAAATTCCAAGGAATGGACAGCGACAGCTAAATGATTCAATTTTGTTAAAGGCACCTGATGAAGGTGTCTTTTTTTACCCGTCTTTTTTTTACCATAGAAAATAAAATAATAAAATTATTGAAAATTCTATTAAGTGGAAGCGCTTTTTGATATACTGTTACTTAAGAAAGGAAAAATTTGAAAAAGGGGAGAAAAAATGTGAGAAAAATCTCTTGGCTTTTTGTGTTGGTTCTGACGCTGTCGTTAGTCCTTGCAGCTTGTGGCGGCGGTTCTGGAGAAGACAGTGAAGGCGGTACGGACGATGAAGGATCCGGTGGTGAAGAAGGGACTGAAGAATCCGGGGGAGATTCAGGGGGCTCCGATGACGGAGGCACTGAAGCCGGCGAAGACTGGGTAGAAAACATCACGCTGCTGACCGGCGGGGAAGCGGGGGTCTATTTCCCTCTGGGTGTAGCGCTTGCTGACATTATTGATGCCAATGTTGATGGTGTCACAGCCACTGGTGTTTCTTCAGGTGCATCCGTCACAAACGCAGAGCAGTTGAATAACGGAGAAGCTCAGCTTGCACTCGTGCAAAATGACATTGCATATTTCGGTGCCGAGGGGATAAACATGTTTGATTCACCACTTGAGAATTATAGTGGCATGTTTACGATCTATCCGGAAACGATACAGCTGGTGACAGTTGAAGGTACCGGCGTTGAATCTGTCTCTGACCTTGAAGGAATGAGAGTTGCCATAGGGGATGTCGGTTCAGGTACTGAAGCGAACGCGACTCAGATTCTTGAAGCGCACGGTCTGAGTGTTGAAGATATCAATGCGCAGAGCCTTGACTTTGCGGATGCATCTACCAATCTTCAGGATGGTAATATTGATGCAGCATTTGTAACGGCTGGGACACCGACAGGTGCGATCCAGGAACTGAGTGCAAGTGCTGATGTCAGGCTGGTCAACATGGAGCAGGATGCAATGGACTCATTGATGGAAGAATATAACTATTATGTGCAGCAGGATATCCCGAGCGATGCCTATGAAAACTTTGACAGTGAAACGACTACTGTAGCCGTTCAGGCGATGATGATTGGGTCAAATGATATCCCTGAAGACCAGATGCATGAGATAACACGGGTTATCTTCGAAAACCTCGATGAAGTTGCCAACGCCCATGTGCGCGGAGAAGAGTTATCTATAGATACGGCGGAAGATGGGATGTCAATCGACCTCCATCCGGGTGTTCAAAGCTACTATGATGAACAACAATAGGGAGACTGTAAGTAATGCTGAAAAGACATTGCACAAACGCAATGTCTTTTTATCCCTTATAGGGGCTTTTATCATTATTATATTTGTTTTATTACTCTATATATTCAGGCCGTCCTATCTGACAATTGAAGACATGGCTTCAGGTGAAGTGCTGTTTACGGAGAGAGTGTCACAGGGTGAGCGCTTCGCAGTGACATACATTCACTCGGTCGAGCGGTCCCCTGTAAAAGAAATTTTTGAAATCAGGCAGTCGGATATCTATACGATGGAAAGTCATACTGAATCATTTGGTGCCGGAATGCCGTACGATGGTGAAGAGATTGAAATGGAAGATGGTAAATTCATCATCAGAAACATAAACCGCAAAGTACATGGTGGTGCTCTGAGAGTGCGACCATCTTCTGTATTTCCGCATCATGTTGAAATAGGAGAAAACAGAATTACCATATCCGAAACGCCATATGAGGGCAGGAACCTGGAAATTAAAGTGGTAAGGACTTACTTTAAGGGGTGAACAAAGTGGAAGATAAAGAACGGCAGGAAATGATACAGGAACTGGAAGGCAGCGACCGGATGCCCGGCAAAAAGCTGGCACTGATGACAAGCATTACAGCCATAGCACTTTCATTGTTTCACCTTTATGTTGCTGGATTTGGTCTGCCGGGGATAGGCTCACAAACATTTCTGATCATTCATCTAACATTCGGCATTGTGCTGGTGTTTTTAATATTTCCTGTGAAAAAAGGATTGAAACAGAAAACCATCCCCTGGTACGATCTGCTGATTGCTTTAATCTCCCTGGGTGTAGGCATCTATCTGATTGAACGGCAGGATGCGCAGGCGATCATGTCAGCAAGACCAACTGAGTGGGACCTGATTGTGGGCACATTGTTTATTGTGCTGGTCATTGAAGCAACAAGAAGAGTCGTCGGGCTGCCGCTTATCATTATCGCAGGGATATTCATGGCCTATTTTTTCCTCGGCGAGATCATGCCCGGCCAGTTTTATCACAACCGCGGTGATTTTTCCAGATTCATATATGAAATTGTCTATCGGAACAACGGTATTTTTGGCACACCCATCTATGCGTCTGCTCAGTTCGTATTCATATTCATACTGTTTGGTGCCATTCTGGAATCCACCGGTGCTGGCAGGATGTTTATCGATCTGGCGATGCGCAGTGTCGGTAAATACAAAGGCGGCCCGGCGAAGGCCGGTGTGGTTGCCAGCGGCATGATGGGCAGCATTTCCGGCAGTTCTACTGCCAACGCGGTAACCACCGGTACGTTTACCATACCGCTGATGAAGAGAGTGGGGTTCAGACCTCATATTGCCGGCGGTGTGGAAGTGGCTGCCTCATCTAGCGGTCAGTTCCTGCCGCCGATTATGGGGGCGGCGGCATTTATCATGGTGGAATTTACGGGCATTCCCTATTACGAGATTATAACAAGTGCGTTCATCCCTGCGATTCTGGCATATGTGGGCATACTTTTTATGGTGCATTTTGAAGCGAGTAAACACGGTATTTCCGGGATCGGAAAATCCGAAATGGCTTCAGGCAGGAAGCTGTTGATTAATCAGGGATATCTGCTCGTCCCTATTTTCATACTGATCTATTATCTTGTGGTCCAGCAGGCTTCTGTAAATGCCTCCGCATTCTATTCAATCATTGCAATGATCGTCATTGCATTCTTTGCCTATCGATTTAAACAGAGTATCGGCAGGACAATCATATTTGCTGCCATACTGCTTGCTGTTACGTTTGCCATGCAGTATTTGATCGGCTTTGTGAACCAGGGGCTTGTCGCGCTGAACTCAGTATTCGATATAAACTTCTTCAGTCCCGGAATGATCCGCTGGAGAGATCCGATATTTACGATGGTCCTGGGCGGTATCATTGTGGCGCTGCTATTTGCATTGTTCCAAAAGTCAGCGAAATATGAGTCGTCACCTGCCAAGTATGGGATGAAGGAACTTATTTCCGGATTTGATACTGCTTCGAGAAATGCGCTCAGCATTATCGTCGCCTGTGCCACCGCAGGGATTCTTATCGGAGTGATTACGACAAGCGGGCTGTCCACTAAATTCACAAGAATCGTCATTAATTTCTCTGATACGATACAGTCCTGGCTGCCGGGATTCATGGTCACAGACAATACCCAGATTTACATAGCTCTGGTCCTGACAGTGTTCGCATGCCTGCTGCTCGGTATGGGACTGCCGACGACAGCAACTTATGTAGTGCTTGCGGCAGTGATTGCACCGGTACTGACCGATCTTGGCCTGCCGGTGATTGTGGCGCACCTGTTTGTGCTGTATTATGGTGTGCTTGCGGATGATACACCGCCGATCAATCTCCCAGCATATGCAACCGCCGGTATTGCAAAGGCAGGCCCGATACGAACGGGCGTGCAGGGATTCAAATATGACTCAGCAGCACTGCTCCTGCCGTTCATGTTTGCAATCAATCCAACTATCCTGCTGATTACAGATGCATCAGTGCTTGAAATGGTATGGGCGGTAATTACAGCCGCAGTGGGTATGGCAACGTTTGGTGCGTTCATTCAGAACTTCATGTTTACAAAATTCAATATTGCAGAGAGAGTAGTTGCAGCTGTCACTGCGTTGATGTTCATTCAGAGCGATGCTGTTACGGATACCATCGCAATTATCTTATTTATCCTGCTTGTCGGCTTCCAGTTATACAAGAAGAAAAGGCTGGGGGTTCAGACGGCATAGGACATAATTTTGAGCGAACAGAAAGTACATCCGGAACAATTCCGGATGTACTTTCTGTTTGTTTCCTTTATATTTATATTATAATAATGATAAAAGGTTTGTGACATCAATCAAACATCTTTATAATGATATTTGTATACTTGCGGTATACTATCATAACTAAAAATTACACTTGAAAGCGGAGGATGTTCATATGAGAATTATTGTAGCTGGAGGAGACGGCTTCTGCGGATGGCCGACAGCGCTCTACCTTTCTGAAAAAGGACATGAAGTCACTATTCTGGATAACCTTGTCAGACGTAAGATCGACAACGAATTGCATTCAAATTCCGTAACGCCGATCGCCTCACTGCAGGATCGTGTGGCAAAATGGAAAGAGGTTACCGGTAAAGAAATTAAAGTCTATGAAGGTGATTTAAATCACTATGACTTCCTGAGTCTCGTCTTTAAAAATGAACGTCCCGAGGCGTTCGTACATTTTGCGGAACAGCGCTCTGCCCCTTATTCCATGATTGATCGTGAACATGCGGTTTATACACAGGGCAATAACGTTTTGGGCAACCTTAACGTTTTATATGCAATTAAAGAATTTGAACCGGACTGCCATCTGATCAAGCTCGGTACCATGGGTGAATATGGGCAGCCGAATATTGATATTGAAGAAGGCTACATTGAGATTGATCATAAAGGCAGAAAAGATACACTGCCTTTCCCTAAACAACCAGGGTCTTTCTATCATCTGACAAAAGTGCATGACACTCACAACATCATGTTTGCCTGCAAAATCTGGGGTATCCGAGCGACAGACCTGAACCAGGGCGTCGTTTACGGCCTGAATACTGATGAAACGAACAAAGATCCGCTCCTGGCGAACAGGCTCGATTATGATGGCGTGTTTGGTACTGCATTGAACCGTTTCCTTGTGCAGGCAGCCATCGGACATGATATGACAGTATACGGTTCCGGCGGTCAGACCCGCGCTTTCCTTCATATTAAAGATACAGTGCGCTGCATAGAAATTGCTGCAGAAAATCCGGCCGACCAGGGTGAGTTCCGTGTATTCAACCAATTCACAGAATCATTCTCCGTATTGGATCTTGCTGAGAAAACCAAAGAGGCCGCAGAAGAACTCGGCATTGACGCGACAGTTTCAAATATCGAGAACCCCCGGGTTGAAAACGAAGATCACTATTATAATGCAGTGAATACAAATCTGCTCGATCTGGGTCTGGAGCCGCACCTTCTTACCCGTGAGGTGCTTAAAGAAATTTTAAGTGAAGCGTTAGAGCATAAAGACCGTATCATCGTAGATAATGTGCTGCCTAAAGTCACTTGGAAGTAAGAAAGAGGAAACCGTATGAAGATAGCGATTGTCACTGAAACATTTCTACCGTCTACAGATGGTATTGTGACGAGACTGACAAAAGCGATTGATTACTTTATGCGGGAAGGCCATGATGTACTCGTCATTGCCCCTGACTTGGGTGTATATGACTATAAGGGCGCGCGGGTGGCCGGTGTAAAACCGATCACCTTCCCTTTTTACAGATACCGCAAATGGGGCCTCCCCTCACCTAAAGTACATCGCATTTTAAAAGAGTATCATCCGGATGTTGTCCATGCAGTCAATCCGGTGCTCTTAGCAACGAGTGCAGTCAAATCTGCACAGAAACTGGATATTCCTCTAGTCTCTTCATATCATACACATCTTCCGAAGTATCTGGATTATTACAAAGTGTATAAACCTGCTAAGCCATTACTCTGGTGGTATATTAGACGCAACCACAAAAATGCGCATGTCAATCTCGTTACATCACAAACAATTAAAGACGAACTTGAAGATGAAGGGATTAAAAGACTGGATGTCATCCCGCGCGGTGTGGATATTGTTAACCGTCATCCGGACTTTAAAGATGAAAGGATGCGCAAGCGGCTGACAGGCGGGAAGCCCTCAAACAAACTGCTGGTGTTTATAGGCAGAATAGCAGTGGAAAAGGAAATACCCAAGCTGATCCCTCTGCTTGAGGCCAGAAATGACATCAGCCTGGCAATTGTTGGTGACGGGCCGGCCAGAGCGGAAATTGAAAATAAATTTGACGGCACAAACACAGTATTCACAGGTTTTATACATGGAGAAGAATTATCCCAAGCATTTGCTTCCGCAGATGCCTTTATCTTCCCATCGGTGTCAGAAACACTTGGACTGGTTATACTGGAGTCCATGGCATCCGGACTGCCGGTCATTGCCGCAAAGAGCGGGCCGACAAATGAACAAATTACTGATGGGATCAACGGCAAACTCTATGAAAATGAAGATCTGGACAGCCTGCTTGAAGCCGTCGAAGTGCTGGATGATAAAGAAGAATTGCGGATATTGAGAAAAAATGCCCGCAGGGAAGCCCTCCCCTATTCCTGGGATAAAACTTCAAAAAGACTCATCGACTTTTATATGAATGCGAGGGACAGACATTCAGTAGGTTCCAAAAATTGATTGAAGCAAGGATGTGTGTATGATGAGAATGGTAGATTTAATCGCCAAAAAACGTGATGGCGGCGCACTTACCAAGGAAGAGATAGCGTTCTTTATCGATGGTTATACAACTGGTGATATTCCTGATTACCAGGTTTCGAGTATGATGATGGCCATCTTCTTCCAGGATATGACAGAAGATGAAAGAGCGAATTTAACAATGGCAATGGTGAAATCGGGGGATGAAATCGACCTTTCCGCTATAGAGGGCATCAAGGTTGATAAACATTCAACGGGCGGTGTCGGTGACACGACGACGCTTGTACTTGCACCTTTGGTGGCGGCTCTGGATGTTCCCGTTGCTAAAATGAGCGGTCGCGGGCTTGGTCATACGGGCGGTACGATTGATAAACTTGAAGCGGTCAGCGGCTTCCACACTGAGATCACCGAAACTGAATTTGCAGAGATTGTTAACAGGGATAAGGTTGCAGTGATTGGCCAATCCGGTAACCTAACCCCGGCGGACAAAAAACTTTATGCCTTGCGCGACGTAACTGCGACAGTAAACTCAATCCCTTTGATTGCGAGTTCAATCATGAGTAAGAAGATTGCTGCTGGAGCAGATGCCATCGTGCTTGATGTGAAAACCGGCAGTGGTGCCTTTATGAAAACTGAGGAAGCGTCAGTTGAACTGGCACAGGCGATGGTATCTATCGGTAATAACGTCGGCAGAAAGACAATGGCAGTCATTTCAAGTATGTCGGAACCATTGGGTTATGCCATCGGTAATGCGCTTGAAATAAAAGAGGCCGTTGAAACACTAAGAGGGGAAGGCCCGGCGGATCTGACCCGCTTATGCATGGAACTTGGTGCGCAGATGGTTGTTGCCGGCGGTAAGGCGGAGACATTGGAAGCGGCCAGAGAAAAGCTTCAGGCGGTCATTGATAACGGTCAGGCATTGGAGAAATTCAAAGTCTTCCTGTCAAACCAGGGCGGAGATGCTTCAGTGGCGGATGATGTTTCCAAGCTGCCGCAGTCGGACTACCTGTTTGAAGTTAGAGCTGAAACATCCGGTTATATCGAAGAAATTGCCGCAGAAGAAATCGGCGTTGCATCCGCAATGCTCGGCGCGGGGCGCCAGACAAAAGACGACGCCATTGATTTAGCTGTCGGTCTGATGCTTAAGAAAAAGACAGGTGATCATGTAGCAGAAGGCGAAACAATTGCAGTCATCCACAGCAACCGCGAAGATGTCGGCGACGTTGAGCGCAAGATTCTCGACAATTATACCATCGGCAATAACCGGGTTGAAATTGATCTGGTTAAACAGCATATTACTGAATAATGATTTTCCTGCATAAGCAAAGCGGCAGTCTGGTCAAACGGCAGGTTTTCTAATGCGACCCCCTGATTAGTTATCGGGGGGTTATTTTTATGCATAATCTTGCCATATCGGGAGCCTTGATTATCACTGAAGTGAGATTTATTTTTTACATCTGCACTACAATTGGATTATAATGAAGAAGTAAATAACCGTTTGGAGGCATAATGATGATCATAGAATGGATTCCGCAATTTGAAAGGCTGGAAGAAGGTGTGCAAAAAAAGATTCAGAAACAGTTTGAAAATCTGCCGCTGGATGAAATTGAAGCTGCCTATAAGAATGTTTATGTAACTCCAAAGACAGTGGATATGGCTACGGTTGAAGAGGTGCCATACGTGACAAAATCTGACATTGATGTTGAAAATTCAGCTTCATTAGCCAATGATGCCATGAAGTCCGGGGCAATTGCTGTAGTGCTGATGGCAGGCGGACAGGGCACGCGGCTGGAACATCCCGGGCCGAAGGGAACATTTTCCTTCGATGGCAGATCTCTATTTGAATTGCAGGCAGACCAGATTAGGTCAAAGGAGGCAGAAGCTGGCCAAAAGCTGCATTGGTACATCATGACAAGTGATATCAATCATCACGAAACGCTTGAATTCTTCAAGGCGCATCATTACTTCCAGCTGGATGAGGACCAGGTCCATTTCTTCTGTCAGGAACATTTCCCGCCGCTTTCTAAGGAAGGGCATTTGCTGCTTACTGAAAACTATGATGTAATACTGAGTCCAAACGGCAATGGCGGCATCTTCAATTCGCTTGCAGCGAGCGGCATGATCGATGATATGAAGTCAAGAGGGATCAGACATGTCTTCATGAATAACGTGGATAATACCATAGTCAAAGTATTGGATCCTTTACTTGTTGGCATTCATATTGAAAAAAATAATGACGTGACTTCAAAATCCATTCTGCCAGAGCCCGGCGAGAAGGTTGGCCGCTTAAGCCTGGTAAATGGGGAGAAGAGTGTTGCAGAGTACACTGAGCTGCCTGAAGGTGAGGGCGAAAGGTTTAAAAACGGCAATATCGGCGTTCATGTATTCAGCCTCCCTTTTTTAGAAAAAGCAGCCGCTGAAAATGTACCGTATCACCTTGCATTGAAAAAGCTTGTGCACCTGGATCATCTGCTAAATATTGAAAAAAGGGAAGTGTTGAAATTTGAAAAATTTTATTTTGATGCATTCAAATATACGGATAAACATATGACACTACAGGTGGACAGAAAAGGTGAGTTTTCTCCGCTGAAAAACAAAACAGGCAAAGACAGCATAGAAACGGCTTATCGTGATTTAAAAGATGAAGGTATCATATGACGGCGGGACAGACTGGTGCAAGGAGGGCTTTCCATTGGAAAAAGAATCCGTCACTGAAAAATTGGAAGACTCTTTAAAGCATATAGTCCCCCTCTCTTTTGGCGAAGAGATAGGGAACAGTGTCAGCCACGGGGCAGCGGCACTGCTGTTTATATTTCTGCTCCCCTTTACAGCAGTTTATATGTATATTCAAGGAGGCGCTCCACATGCGGCAGGCGGATCTATATATGTGATCAGCATCCTCCTGATGTTTCTGACTTCAACGCTCTACCACTCCATGGCCCATAATACCCAGCATAAATATATCATGCGGCTCCTGGACCACAGCTTCATATTCGTTGCGATCGCAGGCACCTATACACCGGTTGCGATTTCTGTCATCGGCGGTACATGGGGGGGCGTCACTCTAATCATTCAATGGGGGGCAGCAGCCTTCGGCATTCTCTACAAGACATTGAGCCCGAAGGTGAAGCCAAAGGTAAGCCTTGCGTTTTATCTGGTCATGGGATGGATGGTGGTGATGTTCTCTCCCCTTATTATTGCCAATACTGATTGGATGTTCTGGCTGATGCTTGGCTTAGGCGGTATCGCCTATACGGCGGGGACATGGTTTTATGCACAGAAAACGAGAAAATACTTTCATATGATCTGGCATTTCTTTATCGTAGCAGCGAGTATTTTGCATTATATCGGTATAGTATTTTATATTCATCCATGAACTTTTATCGATTTTTGATTTTTATATTCAGTTTGTTATGATTGGTCTATTGTCAAAAAATTAATTGGAGTTGATTCGATGAAGATTGTCTTTTATGGTGCGGGCAATATGGCAAGTGCGATTTTTATAGGAATGATTGAGAATCGCGTGATCGAACCGGGACAAATTTACTTAACAAGCAAAAGTCAGAAAGAAAAGATCATGTTCTTTAAAGAAAATCTTGGCGTGAATGTTTCCTATGATGATGTTGAACTGATGAAAGACGCTGATTATGTCATCCTTGCGAGCAAGCCGCAGAGCTTTCCTGATGTTGCTGAAAGAATGAGACCGCATCTTGAGGAAAAGACAAAAATAGTTTCGGTTATGGCAGGTACGCAGATTAAAACGATTCAAAGTGAACTGCGGACTGACAACCCAATCGCCAGAATCATGCCGAATACGAATGCCATGGTTCAGCATTCTGTGAGCGGAATCACCCATACAGAAAACTTCCCTGACAAAGATGAGCTGGTTGAACTGATGGAAAGCTTTGGAACGACTGTGACTGTAGATGAGGATGAGATGCACAATATTACTGCGGCAACAGGCTCAGGCTCTGCTTTTCTTTATTATATATATGAAAAATATGCTGAAAGTTTAATGGACCTCGGCTTTAGTGAACAACAGGCGATGTTCCTGACTAAAAACCTCGTGATCGGCGCAGGTAAAATGGTGGAAGATTCAGAACAGCCATTCAGTCAGCTGCGTAAAAATATCACTTCAAAACATGGGACTACAGAAGCGGGTATCAATGCGCTGGACAGTGAAGGTATGAAGGAAATACTGACGCGGACGCTTAATGCAGCTGCCAGCCGGAGTGAAGAGTTAAGCAAAGATGATGAATCATAAAAATAAAATGTTTCAGATTATTGAATACTTCATATAGAATATATATGAAGTATTTTTTTCTGAGGAGGGGTCATATGAAGACATTGTATTACAACGGTCTGATCTACACGATGGAGAGCGAAGGTGCCACAACGGAGAGTGTCATGGAAGATAAAGGGATAGTGACAAAGACCGGTGCATTTGAAACGCTTGAAGCGGAGGCGGATATTAAAGTTGACCTGAAAGGTCAGACGATGCTGCCGGCGCTCACAGATACACATATGCATCTTGTGATGCTCGGAAAGAAATTGAAATCTCTCGCCCTGCATCATGTGGACGATCTGGCGGAAATGAAACGTCTGATCAGTGGTTTCCGTTCAGCCCACAAATGGAATTTGATACTTGGATATGATGAGAATAACCTGGACGGTCAATACCGTATGAAACGGCAGGAACTGGATGCGTTGACTGATAAACCAACGCTCATTACAAGAGTCTGCCATCACGCAGGCATTGTGAATACAAAAGCACTGGAGCATTTGAACATCGATAAAGGGATAGAAGACCCCGAAGGCGGCTATTTTGAAAGAGACAGCGAGGGTGAGCTTACAGGCTGGGTCTATGATACAGCGTTTGACCAGATCCGGAATCAGACAGTGGATGACAGTGTGGAATCAGTGAGCAGTGACATAGAAACAGCGATTGAATATCTGTACAAATTTGGTATAGCGGGCGCACATACGGAAGATATGTCCAGCTATGGACCGTACGAAGTGCCGCTGAAAGCATATCTGGAAACATTGGGACCTGACCGGCTGAAATTTAGAGTGAATCTGCTCAGGAATGAAAAAGTTTATGATCAGATGGTTGAAGATGATCCGGTCTATATAGATGACTGGGTGGAAAAAGGCGCGATGAAAATTTTTGCAGACGGTGCCTTCGGCGGTAAGACTGCACTGGTCAAAGCGCCGTACGCCGGTACAGATAACCACGGTCTGCAGATCCATTCAAGAGAGGATTTTGAAGGACTGGTCAAAAACGCAAGGCGCAACGATGACGCAGTAGCCGTCCATATGATTGGTGATGCAGCATGTGAACTTGTGCTTGATACGATAGAAAAGTATCCGGCGCCTAAGGGTTGCCATGACCGGCTGATCCACTGCAGTCTCTTAAGTGAATCACTGATCGGCCGGATGGCTGCGCTGCCAGTCATCTGTGATATCCAGCCCGCTTTTTTGACTTCCGATATGCCATGGATTGAAGCATACCTCGGATCCCAAAGGGCAGCGTTTTTATACCCTTTCAAAACGATGGTGGATAAAGGGCTTGTACTCGGAGGATCCAGCGACGCGCCAATCGAGGATGTAAACCCTCTGCTCGGTGTCCAGACTCTTGTCACTCGCCGGGGAGATACAGGTGTATATAACAAAAATGAGACCGTTTCCCGTTTTGAAGCGTTTAAAATGTATACCGTAAATGCGGCAGAAATTGTGCACAAAGAAGATGTGGCCGGAAAGATAATGCCCGGATATTATGCGGACTTTGCCATCTTTGACAGAGACGTAATGCGGGTAGAGGACAATGAATTGAATGATGCATTTGTGACACAGACTGTGATAAGCGGAGATACGGTTTACCAGATCAATGATTAAGGGAGGATTATATGACTCTGAAAATAGGTATATTTGGCGCAGGGAACGGTGGTGTGACAGCAGCTGCAGATCTGACAGAAAAAGGGCACGAAGTCACATTGTATCAATCACCGACTTCTAAAAATGACTTGAGCAGGATTGAATCATCAGGGGCAGTCAGCCTCAACGGCAAACCGGTGAAAATACACCGCTTTACAAAAGATGTGAAGTCAGCAGTACAGGGTAACGATGTCATTATGCTGACGGTGCCGGCGCCTGCAATCGAACCGGTGGCAGAAGAATTATCACCGTATCTTGAAGACGGCCAGTATATAATGATCAACGGTGCGAGTGCCATGAGCAGTCTCAGGTTCAAACGGGTATTAAGGAATATGAAACATGACGTGGAAGTGAGGGTCGGAGAGACGATGTCCCTCACTTATGCTTCCAGGTATGATTCAGAAACGAATGAAGCGCACTTGATTTCCTATAATGAACATAATCTTTTCGCAGCGTTTCCTTCCCGTTTTACAGAGGAAATGCTGGAAGTTTTAAAGCGGATGTACGAACATTTAAAACCGGCTGAAAATATAATCGAAACGACCTTGAACAATGGCAATCCTGAAAGTCATCCCGGTCCGTCGATATTGAATGCGGGCAGAATCGACACCGCGGGAGACGACTTTTATCTATATAAGGATGGTATTACAGAACATACAGTCAATATCATTCATGAAATAGATAAAGAACGCCAGGAAATATGCCGGGCACTGGATTTTGAAGCCGTTGATAAATCAGCACGCAGTATCCGGTCGGGTTACTTTAGGGAATCACAGTCTTTGCGTGAACAATTCAACACTTCCGAAATTTTGAAGGATATCCCGGGGCCGGCAGATTTGGCAGACCGCTATGTTACTGAAGATGTTTCTAACGGGCTTGTCCTTTGGGCAAGTATCGGAGATGCAGCAGGTGTTGAGACCCCCGTCATGGATTCCGTCATAACGCTGGCTGGCGTACTTTTAAATCGGGACTTTTTCCAGCAGGGTGTGACATTAAGCAAGCTGGGCATCCACCCGGGCAGCGGTTCTGAACTCAATGGATTGATGAAATACGACCATACCAGATAGTAAAACAGGTCTGGGACAGACGTTATAAATCGATAAAATATTGCAGCATGGACAGTAAAATCCGTACGTTTGCGCCCCTCCCCAGGGACTCAAATGTACGGATGTCTGCATTAAAAGTTTTTTGTGTCAGTTTCTTTATACATTACTTCATCTGAGAAACATTTAAATTGTATATACATAAATGCAAAAAAATGAATCAATTCAGTTTAGGAAGGCAGGGCTTAGGTTATAAGTAAATATACTATTTAAAGGAGGCACATAAAATGACCGGAATAACAGATCAGTTTACTTCCATGTTTGGCAGTATTATCGCATTCATACCTAATCTAATCAGCGCGATATTATTCCTGCTTCTTGCATGGATTATTGCAGTTATTGTTAAGAATATTATCGTGAAAGGTCTAAATGCTGTTGGTTTCGACAAATGGCTTGAGAAAAAGGGGATCAGCAGTAAAGAAGGCGCGCAGCAGGAATCTGAAGGACTGGTGGCCACATTGGGCAAACTTGCCTATTTCCTGATATTCATCCTGTTCCTGCCGCCGGTATTTGATGCACTCAATATGCAGTCCGTCTCCAACCCGATCAGGGAAATGATGACGACTGTCTTAAACTTTGTCCCTCAAATACTTGTAGCGGTTGTCCTGCTTATATTAGGACTGTTTATCGCCAAGATGCTGGGGAATCTGGTGAAAAATCTGCTTAATAACCTGAATGCCGGCCGGTTCAATTCCTATGTGAATTTTGGCAGACAGGAGGAAGAACAGGGCATCGATATCCCAGTTGCTTCCGGCTGGATTGTGACAACAGTCATCGGTCTTTTCTTTGTAGTGCAGGCGTTGACAGTAATCGATCTTGAAGTGTTCAACACAATAGGTACGGCAATCATTGCATATCTGCCGGCAGTTATTTCTGCACTGATCATACTAACGCTTGGCTTTGTCGGAGGGAATCTGTTGTCTAAAGGGGTTTCGAAGAGCACCGGCAATGCGTTCCTCGGTGAAATTTCAAAATATCTTCTGATTATCGTTGCAGTGTTTATGACACTTGATCAGTTGAATTTCGCACAGAACATCGTTAACATCGCATTCCTGTTCATCATTGCCGCAGTTTCGATTGCATTTGCAATCAGTTTCGGTATTGGCGGCAGATCATTTGCCGAGAAACAGCTGCAGAAATTCGAATATAAGGTGAAAGAAGGAGAAGACAGGCAAAACGAATAATAAGAAAAATGAGTTTATGATCCAGACACTTTATACACAAAGTGTTTGGATTTTTTTATTTTACAACCAGGATGTTATGTTATCATGAATATATTGAGTTTAAGCCGTAAAGGAGAATTATAGATGGTCACTAAGGAACAGGTTGAGGAAATAGTAAACGGTATAGATGATCCTATTCTGAATGTACCAATTTCTGAGACAGGCGGTCTGCAGGAAGTTAAGGTGAAGGAAGATAAGGGGCATGTGAGTATAAAAGTAGCAATCGGACGGCTGGGCGGTCAGGAACAGCTTGATTTGCAGATGAAAGTGGTCAATGTGGTCAAAGAAGCAGGCGCTGACTCTGTAGGGCTCAGATTCGATGAGTTGGATGAAGAGATTATCGAGCGCCACCGCGGGACAGCGGGAAGTGAAGTGGAAAACAGGTTCCAGGAGAATGATACAAAATTCATTTCCATCGCTTCCGGTAAAGGCGGTGTCGGGAAATCTACAGTAGCTGTCAATCTTGCTGTTTCACTTGCGAACCAGGGTAAAAGAGTCGGCTTGATTGATGCGGATATATATGGTTTCAGTGTGCCGGATATGATGGGGATCACTAAAAAACCGGGGCTGGAAGATAAGACGCTTATCCCCGTTGAAAGATTTGGTGTCAAAGTCATTTCAATGGCATTTTTCGTAGAAGAAAATACGCCGGTGATCTGGAGAGGGCCAATGCTTGGCAAGATGGTCAACAGCTTCTTTGATGAAGTGAAATGGGGAGACCTTGATTATCTCCTGCTTGATCTGCCTCCGGGTACAGGGGACGTGGCGCTTGATGTACACCAGCTGCTGCCTCATAGTAAGGAGATTATTGTGTCGACGCCGCATCCGACTGCAGCATTCGTTGCCGCAAGGGCAGGGGCCATGGCCCAGCATACCGATCATGAAATTCTCGGTGTCATTGAAAACATGAGCTATTTCGAAAGTAAAAACACAGGCCAAAAAGAATACATTTTTGGAAAAGGCGGCGGGGATAAGCTTGCGGATGAACTGCAGGTACCGGTGCTCGGTTATCTCCCGCTGGGACAGCCGGAATGGGACGAAGAAGATTTTGCCCCCTCCGTATACAAAGACGATGAAATAGGCAGAGCGTATACTCAGATTGCTGAAAAAATCATAGATCAAAGTGAGTAGCCCGGAGGAGTTAGTGCATGACATCCAAATATTTAGTTAAATTTTATTTTAGGACCCTCCTGGCCGGCATGATTATCACAACGATCGTCAGCTTGTTTACAGAGTACGACAATGTCACCAGATATCTGTTCGAAGGACAGATTGGAGAGTTTCTCGCCGGAGTGATATGGTTTCTGGGATATGGCCTGATGATTGCAACTGTTTCCCAAGTGGCATTCTTTGTCTACCTTTTCCTGCACCCCCTCGGCATGGGCATTTTTGGCAGGATATGGCCGTATGTCCAGCTGCTCTTAATCATGTATGCGATATTCGACCTCTTCTTTTTGAGGTTTGATTACTTTGGAGTGGGGCAGAATCAGTTGTGGAGCTTCATCTGGGTGCCGATCATAGTCGTAGCTGCCGGATTTGTTGTTGCCAGGATGAAAGATAAGTCGGTAAAGGATGCGAAACTTTTCATCCCCTCACTCTTCTTTATGATATTCATGACCTCGGTGACACTGCTGCCGTTTCTGAATGTAGAGGATACATCATGGATATACAGATCGATCTTCACGCTCATCATCTGTAATGCGCTTCAGCTTTTGACCATGCCCAAGTACATAGAGGCATCTGAAAGAGAGAAAAGAGCGCGCGGCAGAACTACAAAAAGTGATATCAATGCCGAAAAAAGGGCAGAGCTGAGAAAAGACATGGAAGAAAGACATAAACAAGAGGCGAACCAGGATAAAAACAGGAAGAGCATGAAATATAAGAACAAGGCAAATCAGACAAAAAACAAATAAAAGAGCGGGCTGCCGCTCTTTTTGTATTTAAGTGCAAAAGTACAATATTAATAATAATGATTTTGTTGACACGAATGCACAGGCTTGATATTATATAAAAGTCGCTGAAAACAGGCGACGGGATAAAAGCACTCGCAACAATTAGTTAAAAAATTAATTCCGAAAAGTGCTTGCGAAACATCTGCTTAGCTGATACAATATTAAAGCAGTCGAAAAAACAGAGAACATTGAAAACTGAATGACAATATGTCAACGTTAATTCCGAAGAAACGGGATGAGGAATCATCCCGAAATTGAGGCGGACAATAGAAACGCAATCGAGCTTAAGATAAGCTTTCCAATCATGGAGAGTTTGATCCTGGCTCAGGATGAACGCTGGCGGCGTGCCTAATACATGCAAGTCGCACGCGGCCC
>NZ_ARQJ01000022.1 GCF_000385175.1 Salinicoccus albus DSM 19776
CTGCAGAAGAGTCCACATCAGAAGACACCCAGGAACCTTCTACGGAGGAGCCCACTGAGGAAGACACCACAGAGGAGCCGCCATCCGGGGAAGAATCGACTGAAGAACCGACCCAGGAAGACACCCAGGAACCTTCTACGGAGGAGCCGCCATCCGGGGAAGAATCGACTGAAGAACCGACCCAGGAAGACACTGCAGAAGAGTCCACATCAGAAGACACCCAGGAGCCTTCTACAGAGGAGGTATCTGAAGAAGAGGCAACTATAGAACCGGAATCGACTGAGGGAAAGCCGGCAGAGGAACCGGTCGAACCGACAGATCTGCCGGAGTTGGAACGTCCGGATGCTTCGGATAGTGACGAAGCAACAGAGAAATCTGCGTCTGAAGCGGAAACTTCTGAGGAAGCCGCGACCGGGGATGGAAATCAGAATGGCGAACGTAAAGTCTATCGATATGATTACAGCAGCATGCTTGAAGATATCGAGTTGAAGCCCGGGGGGTCTGAAGAAGCGTTTAATAAGCTCGATCAGACAGTGAACGAGATTATGACATCTAAAATTATTACAGAAGAAGAACTTGCGGAAATGGAGCAGGCCGAAGTTGAAGAAAAGTCTGAATCTGGCTCTGCTGAGGCGGCAGGCGCGTCAGAATTGCCGAATACCGGGGAAAGCAGCGGTTACTCATACATCTATGCCACAGTACTTTTAGTGGCTGGGATAATCCTCTACCTCTTAACAAGAAAACCCCGCAATCAATAATAATATAATCCAGCCCCGCAGCGACGGGGCTGGTTGAAGCAAACCTTGAGAATGACTTGAGGTTTGTTTTTTTATTTTGTTTACAACGCTTGATCATCAATTGAATTGAGGTAATCTTCAGCTTCATCAACGATGCTTTCCAGACACCCTGCCTCGAATGGTGATTTTAAATTTGCTGCTTCGACTAAGGCGGTGAATGGCAGCGAACCGCCAAGTTTACAAAGCTTGATATAATCTTCCCAAGCGTCTTCGAAATTTTCATTTGCACGCTTCCAAAATTGCATTGCACAGACCTGGGCCAGTGTATAGTCAATATAATAGAAGGGCGCGCCGAACAGATGACCCTGCCGATGCCAAAATGCCCCGCTGGCAAGCGGTTCGATGCCGTCATAATCACGGTGAGGGAGATATTTTTTCTCAAGTGTCTGCCATTCCTGTCTTCTTTCTTCCGGTGTGAGTTCGGGTTTTTCATAGACAATGTGCTGGAATTCATCAATTGCGGTACCGTATGGCAGAAAGGTGATTTCACCTGCCATATGCGAAAATTTAAATTTATCCGTGTCTGCCTTGAAGAACATCTGCATCCATGGATATGTGAAATATTCCATGCTCATCGAATGGATTTCAGCGGATTCAAAAGTCGGGAATTGATACTCCGGTACTTCTATGTTTCGTGACATATAGGCCTGGAAGGCATGCCCTGCTTCGTGGGTCAATACAGTCACGTCATCAAGTGTACCGTTGAAGTTGGAAAATATGAACGGTGAACTGTAATCCGGAATGAATGTACAGTACCCGCCGCCTTCCTTGCCTTTTTTGGCTGCTGCATCAAAGAGTTCCCGTTCTCTCATGAAAGTATAGAATTCGTCCGTTTCAGGAGACAGTTCCCTGTACATCCGGCCGCCCAGTTCCAATATGTCTTCGGTATTGCCTTTGGGTGCCGCATTGCCGCTTGGGAATTCGAAGGATTCATCGTATGATTTCAAATTATCCAGTCCGATCCGTTTTCTTTGCCTTTCATATAAATCTGTCGCCAGGGGGACAACGTGTTCAGCAACCTGATTTCTGAACGCTTCCACCATGTGCCTGTCATAGTCAATGCGGTCCATCCTGATGTAGGCAAGTTCTACAAAATCCTTATAGCCAAGGGTTTTGGCAATCTTATCCCGTGTTTTGACCAGATCATCATAAATCCGGTCAATCTTTTCCATATGTTGTCCCATAAACGACTGAACAGCGAGGGAGGCTTCTTTTCTCATCGTTCTGTCTTTGTGCTGTGCATAGGGGCCGAATTCGGAGAGATTCAGCTTTTTGCCATCAAAGTCTATTTCAGCAGACGCCAGAAGTTTGGAATACTCACTATCCAGTTTATTTTCCGCTCTCAATAAATCCATCACTTTTGGGTCAAAGGCTTTAATCTCATTCTCTGCCAGAGCAAACAATTGGTGACCATAACGCGCTTTTAGTTCATCTCTGAATCTGCTCTCAGTCAGAGCTTTGTAGTATTTATTGGTGATTTCCTGAAACTGCGGACCAAATTCATCGAAGAAACTGCGTTCTTCATCATAATACTTGTTGTTCGTATCAATTGAAGCACGGATATAGGCGAGGTTCTCCATCGTGGAAACATTATTGAAGTGTACATTCAGCTGATCGATCACTTCTGCCTGCTGTTCAGCGGAAGATGCCTTGTTGAATGTTTCAAGCAACTGGTCGACAACTCTTGAAAGTTTCATTATGTTCGGCCGTTCATACCTGTAATCATTAAAAACTGCTGCCATTTGGTGCTGCCCCCTTCCGTAATAGATATTCAAATACATATTAACACACTGTGTAAACGGATAACTAAAAATTATGCCAGGGGAAAGATGCAGGAACTGGCGATTCAAAAGGGAGACACGGGTTCATGCCTGTGTCTCCCTGAAAAATCTTTCATCATACCCCAGGCGTTCAGAAGCATCTTTGGCCGCTGCGGTCACTTTTGCTGCTATATCACGAATTTTATATTCCTTCATCCGCTGGATGGGTCCAACAACAGTAACGGCGCTCACCACTCTGCCTGTGTAGTCCCGTATGGGTGCAGCGACTGATTTTGTACCTTCTGTCAGCTCTTCTGTACTGACTGCATATTTCTGTTTTCGAACAGTTTTCAGTTCATTTCTAAGTACGTCGGGATCTGTAATGCTGTTGCTGGTATGTGAAATCAACCCTTTATCAATTACATCTTCTACTATGTGATCTTCACTGAAGGCAAGCAATACCTTACCGGAACTTGTGCAGTATGAAGGATTCCTTCTCCCAAGGTGGGTTAAAATCCGAACCGGATGATAACATTCTTCTTTATGGATATAAATTGTATCCAGACCATCCATGACAGCTAAATGTGTCGTCTCACCTGTATCATTTACTAGTTTGTGCAGGATTGGAGCTGCTTCTTTATGGATGTCCAAATCATTAGTAACAATTCCTGCAAGGGTAAGCACTGATACCCCTAACCGATACGACTGATTTTCCTTATCTTTTGTGATAAACCCTTCATGAGCAAGTGTTGACATTAAGCGACTCACTGTACTTTTGGCCAGTCCTAATGATTCAGCCAATTCACTTACTTTTTTCGTCGGTTCGAATGCAGAAAAACTTTTTAAAATTCGCAGGGCGTTCGTAACAGACGAAAGAACTTGCGGCTCGGGTGTTTTCTTTGTCATATTATCACCTTTTTTAAATTGTTTTGTATAGAAGAACATTGATATAAATTGTTCTTCAAGTTAACTATTGATTATACAGCATTGTTAACGCTTTCTAAATAGTGATTAAAAATAAATAAAAAAATTATGATTATTTGTTGCGTATGAAGGAATAACGGTGTTTTGAATCTGTTAAGCCAGCTTTATACTGGATATATGCTGACTAAGCAGGAAAAGTTCAGCATACATGCCTCATAATGTATGCGTTCTCAATATATAAGGAGGTTTTTAATTTATGAAAACTGAAACAAAAGAGAATGTAATGGATTGTTCCCATTTCATTAACGGAGCATATGTACAGACCGCGGGTGAGAAAACATTTGAAAATGTGAACCCGACGACTGAACAGATACTGGGGAACGTTGCAGCAGGCGGAGAGAAAGAAGTTGACCAGGCAGTGGGTGCCGCCAGGAAGGCATTAAAGGGTGAATGGACGGACATGCCATTGAAACAACGTTCCAACATCATCCGTAAAATTGGAGATCTGATTCTGGAGAGAAAAGATGAATTGGCAGAACTTGAGTCTCTGGATACTGGCAAGCCGCTATGGCTATCCCAAAAGGTGGATATTGATCGCGCGGCGAATAATTTCTATTTCTTTGCTGATTATATGACATCCGTAGGCACGGAAGCTTATGAGCAGGATGATATAGCCATTCATTATGCTACCCGCCGTCCAGTAGGCGTGGTGGGTCTCATTAATCCCTGGAACCTGCCATTGTTTCTTATGACATGGAAGCTCGCACCCGCTTTGGCAGCAGGCAATACGGCTGTGATGAAACCATCTGAAGTGACGCCGATGACAGCAACTGTGCTGGGGCAAATCTGTAAGGATGCCGGTGTCCCCGATGGGGTTGTCAATATGGTTCATGGATTCGGGGAAACGGGCGCAGCGCTTTCTTCCCACGAAGATGTGGACGCGATTGCCTTCACCGGGGAAACAATTACAGGCACTGAAATTATGAAAGCTGCGGCACCCACATTGAAAAAATTGTCTTTTGAACTTGGCGGCAAAAATCCGAATATCATTTTTGCAGATGCAGATCTGGACGACGCCATTGACACGACTGTCCGTTCCAGTTTCATTAATCAGGGAGAAGTTTGTCTATGCGGATCCAGGATTTATGTGGAACGTCCGGTATATGATGAATTCCTGGAGAAATTTTCAGCAAAAGCAGAAGAACTCGTTGTCGGTGATCCGTTCGATGCAGATACAAAGGTTGGCGCATTGGTCAGTGAAGAACATTATAATAAGGTGCTTGGTTACCTGGATATTGCGAAAGAAGAAGGCGGCACATTCCTGACAGGCGGGAAGGCTGCTGAAGGCTTTGACAAAGGATTTTATGTGGAACCGACAATCATTACCGGCTTAGGAAAAGATTCCAGATGTGTCCGTGAGGAAATCTTTGGTCCGGTTGTCACAGTCGTCCCTTTTGATACAGAAGATGAAGTGCTGGAGCAAGTCAATGATACGCATTACGGTCTGAGCGCAAGTGTATGGACGAGTAATGTCAAACGCGCGACAGGTTTCAGCGGAAAAATTGAAGCTGGCATCGTGTGGGTCAATACATGGTTCCTGCGTGATCTGCGCACACCGTTCGGCGGTATGAAACATAGCGGGATCGGCCGCGAAGGCGGTGCCCATAGTTTTGATTTCTATTCTGAACTGACGAATATTACACTCAAGTTGTAGGAGGATTTTAGATGAAAACCAAATACACGACACAAACGGCAGAACATGCCAGTCATCTGGCCGCCGCCTGGAGTAAAAATGAAGGGGTTCAGCCAATTACTGCGCTGGATCCTGACATTTCCGTTGATGAAGCCTATCAGATACAGCTGCATACAGTTGAACAAAAGGCGGAGAGCGGAGAGCGGGTTACAGGCAAGAAAATCGGTTTAACATCCAAAGTAATGCAGGAAGCTCTGGGCGTAGATGAGCCGGATTACGGACATCTATTGGACCAGATGAAAGTGGAAAATGGAGGAACGGTTTCCTCGGAACGTGTACTGCAGCCAAAAGTGGAAGGCGAGATCGCTTTTATTCTGAAAGATGATCTGGCGGGGCCGGATGTCACTTCATTAGATGTATTAAAAGCCACTGATGCAGTCGTTCCAGCACTTGAAATTATAGACAGCCGGATAAAGGACTGGAAAATCACATTAGCTGATACGGTCGCAGATAATGCATCCTCCGGATTGTACCTGCTCGGCGGGACTCCGACAAAAATTGAAGACATAGACCTGAAGCAGATGGGCATGGCACTCTATAGGAATGGTGTATTACAAAATACCGGTGTTGGTGCAGCGGCTTTAGGGGACCCAGTAAAATGCGTGGCGTGGCTGGCCAATAAACTCTCAGGTTATGGGATTACATTAAAAGCCGGTGAAGTCATTCTATCAGGCGCCCTGTCTGCTGCCGTAGAGGCGAATGCCGGGGACCAATTTTACGCAAAGTTTGCCGGGCTTGAGACAGTAAGGGTTTCATTTGATAAAAACGAGGAGCGATGAAAATGGATCAGAATAAAATCAAAGCGCTTGCAGATTATGTTCACGATGCAGAAAAACAAAAAAAGGAAATAGTAAAAATCACGGCCGATTTATATCCGGAACTCTCCATTGATGAATCATATCTTGTCCAGGAAGAATTAATCCGCCAAAAATTGGAAGCAGGTCATAAAATTATTGGGCCAAAGATGGGAATCACCAGCGAAGCCAAAATGAAACAAATGGATGTGGATGATCCAATATATGGTTATGTATTTGACAATATGATTGTCGAAGAAGGCGAATCAATTTCCATCTCTGATTATATCCATCCAAAAGTAGAACCTGAAATTGGCTTTGTTTTAGCACGGGATTTACAAGGCCCCGGTATTACCACACTTGATGTGTTACGTGCTGCTGAGCATGTTTTCCCGGCCATTGAGATTATTGACAGCCGGTATGAGAATTTCAACTTTACGCTGCCGGATGTCATTGCGGATAATACTTCTGCAGCAGGGGCGGTGTTTGGAACCTGCTTAAGGAAGCCGGAGGAGCTGGAACTGGATGTTGTCGGTGTGACCCTCTCAATCAATGGAGAAGTTCAATCGTTAGGTGCAGGTGCTGCCGTCCTGGAGCATCCGGCCAAATCAATTGCAAGACTTGCCAATATGCTGAGTAAAAAAGGGGAAAAAGTAAAAGCTGGGCAGCCGATTTTATCAGGCGGTATCACAACAGCAGTACGTCTGTCTCCGGGGGATTTTGTCAATGCAAAGTACGGAGGATTAGGTGATGTATCATTTTTCGTCAAAGAATAGATTGATTGCAGCGAACTTTGACAGGAGGTGACGAGCGTGCCAATTATAAATATGAAGATAATGGAAGGCAGATCTGATGAGAAAATAGAAGCATTAATGAAAAATGTGACAGATGCAGTCAGTGATTCGCTGGATGCGCCAAAAGAAAATGTGCGCATAACCGTGGAGGAAGTGCCAAAAAACCGCTGGGCGATTGGTGGAACTGCTGCAGACAAATTAGGAAAGTGATATACCTATAAAAATGCAGGGGGTGTCCCTTGCATTTTTTATGGATACAATCAATTTTTTTCTGTATAGGCTTCTGAATATTTGTGCTGGATGATCGTATAGATAAGCTTTTTGGCAAGGCTTTCGATTCGAGAGTTTTTGCGGTATTGGACGTAGACGCTGTTCTGGATGTTATAAATGTTACTTATTTCCCGGATTTTTATGTCTGCATCATACCTGGAATCTGCACCCAGTTCAGGAATAATCCCGATTCCTATATCATTTGCCACAGCTCTCAAAAGCATTTCATTATTTTCAACCTCAATACGCGTTAAATTATTTGCACCGATAAGTTCCTTATCAATTAACTGCCACAATGCAGAATTTCTCTTGAAACTTATAATCGTTTCTCTGTTCAAGTCCTCTATGCTTAGTGATTGTTTACTGCAAAGCGTATGATTTGCGGGCAGAGCAAGTACAAGATTATTATCAAACAGATATTCTGAAACAACCTCACGGCTGTTTGACAGCACCTCTCTGGTGAAGGCGAGGTCCATCTCGCCGGAAAGCACTTTCTCATTTAAACTGACCGAATCATATCCTTCTATCACCTTAATATCTATCTCACCAATTGATTTAATCGTTTTTAAAAGTTCTATGATAAAAGAATAATCATATCCCGGAGAAAAGCCGACTTTTATGCTTGGCGCTTTGACCATATTGGTTATTTCTTTTGAGTGTGTAATATAGATTAAAATTTTATTCGCATAATCTATCAGCATGTTACCTTCTTCTGTCAGAAATATTTCATGGCCGATTCTTTTAAATAGTTCACATTGCATAATGTCTTCCAAAGCTTTTATCCGTGAAGTAATGGTTGGCTGGGTCACATTAAGGGCAGATGCCGCTTTTGAATAGCTTTTATACTCAGCTACAGTGAGAAAGGTCTGTAATTGGCTTTCATTCATTATATTTCCTCCTGAATGTATAGTGCCCTATTTATGGTAAGCGATTTCATTATATCAATTTATGATTTTATCTGACAATCTTTCAATCAGATGAATAGCGTTGAAAAGATAATCAGCCATTTTTTGTTCCTTATAGGGGAATCGGATATTTTAATTATGAACTTTTTCGTATTATTTGCCAAAATCATTGAATAAAAACCGGGAAAACCCCTTTATATCAGTGCATAAAAATTATTTTTTCCATCCAGCGGATGAAAATACGCTTCAGGATCATGGTAATATGTTGAAGTATAAAACCAAATTGCGAAAGGATTTTACCTTACTAAATTTGTCTTTTGCCAAAATTTCTTTATAAAATCTATAAATGATTCATTTAAAATAGTTAGAAAATAAAAAAATATCTGATTTGTATGCCAGGATAACCACTCTTATAATTAGAGTTATAAATAAATCAGATTTATTCGAAAGTTCTCCCATTTGTTTATCCATTATTATACCAAATGGGTTCTTTCACCACAAAAATGTAAGTGCTTACAAATAGTGATTGAAGAGGAGGGAATCTGATTTGGAAGATAGATTGATGAGTGAATCACTGAAAGGGAAAGTAGCTGTAGTTACCGGATCTGCAAGAGGAATCGGCAATGCGATTGCACTGCGGCTGGCTCAATCAGGTGCCGATGTTGTCCTCAGCGGAACCAATGAGGAACGTACGAAAAATGCTGCTGAAGAAATGCAGACGCAGACAGATTCCAATATCGGTTATTATGCTGGAGATCTTTCTTCTGAAGAGAATGTTCTGGAAATGGTTGAACAGACAATAAACGATCATGGAAAAATTGACATTTTAGTCAATAATGCAGGCGGGGGCGTCATTCTCCCTTTTCTTGAACAGACGTCTGAAACATTAAAAAAGACCATAGACAGGAACCTTTGGACAGCAATCTGGTCGAGCTATAAAGTCCTGCCTTATATGGCAGAGGCCGGCTATGGACGGATTATCAACATCGGTGCAGATTCCGTACGTAACGGTCTCTGGGATCATGCCGCATACAACGCTGCAAAAGGCGGTGTACATGCGATGACGACCGGGCTGGCAAGAGAATTTGCAGATAAGGATATCACGGTAAACACAGTGGCACCGCCTGCAGTTGAAGGCGAGCTGCTTGATAAGATCAAAGAAAGGGATGCTGGATTAACTGATAAATACATCGACATCATCCCCAAAGGCAGAGCTGCTTCGATGGAAGAAGTTGCAGATGCTGTATGGTATTTATCGACATATGGGGCACGTTTCATTACAGGACAGGTCATCAGCGTCAATGGCGGAAGCAACATGCTTTAAATTCAGGTAAATTAACGGAGGGTATGAAATGGAACAGTTTATACAGGACAATGTAGAGAAAAGTGAATTCCTTGTTAACAGAAAAGTGTTTACAGATCGAGAAATACTGGCCAGAGAACGGGCTGAAATTTTCAATAAATGCTGGTTGTTCATTGGCCATGACACAGAAATTCCAGAGTTAGGGGATTACAAACGTAAAAATGTGGGCGGCCGTAATTTAATATTTATCCGCAGTCAGGACGGGGAAATCCGGGCGCTGTTCAATACCTGTCCGCATCGCGGTGCTCTGGTTGCGAGGGAAAATGAGGGAAATTCCAGAGTGTTCCGTTGTTTCTACCATGCATGGAGCTTTAAAAATGATGGTGAATTGGTAGGTATGCCGGGACAGGATGGTTTTCCTGAAGGATTTAATGATGAAGGCACGAAAAATATGAAAGCGGTTAAAAGGGTGGAAAGCTACCGTGGTTTTGTATTTGTCAACTATGATCCGGATGCGATTTCATTAGATGAATATCTGGGCAATGCGAAAGAGTACATTGACCTGGTTGCAGATCAGTCAGAATACGGTCTGGAGGCACTGGGCGGCGTGCAGGAATACAGCGTAAGAACCAATTGGAAACTGCTGGCTGAAAACAGTGTTGACTTATACCATGGCATGCCGACGCATAAGACATATTTTGATATTAAGCAGGATCAGGATCCCGATTTAAAAAAAGTGAAATTGGAAGGCGAAGGTGTCGAATTGGATAACGGCCATGCAGTCATTGAATATGTGGCTCCTTGGGGAAGACCCGTTGCACAGTGGACGCCGATATGGGATGAAGAGTTAAAGAATGATATGGAAAAAATGAAAGAGCGCCTTGCTGAACGGTTTGGCGAGGAACGTGCAGATCGAATCGCTAATTATAACCGCAATATGGTAATATTTCCGAATCTGATTATCAATGACATTATGGCTGTGACGGCAAGAACGTTTTATCCGACGTCTCCTGGCTATATAGAAGTCTCCGGCTATTCATTAGCCCCTAAAGAGGAAAAAGAGTCTCACCGCATGGCGAGGAATGATAATTTCCTGGAATTTTTAGGTCCGGGCGGCTTTGCAACGCCTGACGATAATGAAGCATTGGAATTATGTCAGGAAGCGTATAACAATAACACAGAAGTTGAGTGGAATGATATTTCCAAAGGGATGTGGAGAGGCGCTGGAAATGCACTGGCAACAGATGAAGTTCAAATGAGAAATTTCTGGAGACAATATAATAGCAGAATACAGGAATCTCTGAAGAAGGAGGCTGTTCAAGAATGACTGTAACAACTGTAACACGCCAGGATGTGATTGATTTTCTTTATACGGAAGCCAAGATATTAGATGAGTGGAGATTAAAGGAATGGGCAGCATTATTTACGGATGACGGCACTTATGATATACCTCCGCTCGGCGAACCGGATGCGGATCCAAGAAAATATTTATATTTTGCACATGATACTCGTGAACGGCTGGAAGAACGGGCAGAGCGGCTGTTAAAAAAAGAAGCGCATGTTGAATATCCGCACTCCACTACGATTCATAATTATAATAATATTCTGGTCACCAATCTGGATTCGGATATCATTACAGTGGAATGCAACTTTACAATCCACCGGACAAAAAGGGAAGTGATGGATACTTTTATCGGGAAACATTTTTATGAGATTGTGCAGCAGGATGATGAATTTGCGATCAAAAATAAAAGAGTTGTTCTGCATTTAGACAGTTTAAGACCGCATGGAAAAATCAGTTTGATCTTATAGAATCCCGTATCATGAAGTGAAAGGTGGGAGAAGGCATGATTGATGAAAGAGAAATATCTGATATCACTATTGTAGGCGGTGGTCCGGCAGGTCTGTTTACGGCTTTTTATGCAGGCATGCGTCAGGCGAGCGTAAAAATTATTGAAAGTTTGCCGCAGTTGGGCGGCCAGCTGTCAGCATTGTACCCGGATAAATATGTTTATGATATTGCAGGATTTCCGAAGATAAAGGGCGGGGAACTGGTAGAGCGCCTGACAGAACAGATGAGCCAGTTCGACAACGAGGTCTGCCTGGAGGAAGAAGTGCTCGAGGTTACCAAGGACGAAGATATTTTCACTATCAAAACAAACAAGCAGCTCCATTATTCTAAAACTATCATTATTACTGCCGGTAACGGCGCTTTTAAACCAAGAACTATGAAATTGGACAATGAAGACCAATTCAAAGGTAAAAACCTGCATTACAGTATAGAAAATATCGATGATTTCAAAGATAGGAATGTTGCTGTTTTTGGCGGCGGAGATTCAGCGGTGGACTGGGCTTTGATGTTGGAGAATGTCGCCTCGAATGTTTCCATCGTTCATCGAAGAGGCCGTTTCAGAGCGCACGATTACACTGTGAAACTGCTTAAGGAATCTTCGGTGAATATACTGACGCCTTATAACCCTGTTGAAATAGAGGGAGAAAATAATATAGAAAATATTACGATCAAACACACAAAAGAAGAACAGATTGTAGATCTGCAGGCGGATGATTATATCGTCAACTATGGGTTCATATCGAATCTGGGACCTATTAACGATTGGGGACTTGAGATTATAAACAGTGCGATCCAAGTAAATTCAAAAGCTGAAACGAATATTCCGGGTATATATGCGATCGGGGATATATCGACCTACGCAGGCAAAGTCAAATTAATGGCAACAGGCTTTGGAGAGGCGCCTATTGCAGTCAGCAATGCCATCGTCTACATGGATCCGAACGCGTCGCTGCATGCTGCTCACAGCACCTCCATCATGAGCAGGAAAGAGAATAAGAATAAGGAGAAAGTAGCCACAAAGTAAAGGGCTCTCTTATGGGCGAATACAGGAAATAACTAGAGGAGGCTGTGTAATGTCAAAGGTCAAAGAAGAAATAATAAGTGAAACGTCTGCACAGGAAAGATTGGATAATTATCTGAGGACAGTTGCCCATATCGGGCATGTAGAAATCAGCGTCAACAAATTTGAAGCATCATTGGAATTTTTCACAGAGATATTGGGGCTTGTACTGACTCAGAAAGAAGAAGACCATGCCTACTTGAGAGCATGGCAGGATTTTGATGATTACACGCTGGTCTTAAAAGCGTCGGCAACGTCCCAGGTGAATCGAATGGGATGGAGAGTAAGTACAGAGGAATCACTGAAGCTGTTTGAAAAGCAGCTGGAAGAAATGGACATTGAATATCAATGGATAGAAAACGGACAGAAGCGGGCGCTGGGTGATGCGATTCATTTTAAATCCCCTACGGGTATCCCGGTTGAATTGTATTGGGAAAAGGATAAATTTGAAACTGATGATGAAGCATTGAAATCGAGATTGCCAAGTCATCCAAGCAAGTATCAGATGAAAGGAGTCTCTCCGCGCCGGTTTGACCATGTCAATCTGATGGTTGACGATGTGGCGGAAGAACAAAAATGGTGGACAGAACTGCTGGGTATCCATCATCGCTACTATGTTCAGAATAAAAAGGACGTACGTCTGGGTTCGTGGCTGAGCAGAACAAATATTGCCCATGAAATTGCGTTCATGCGTAATGCGAATCAGGATGGCGCATCATTTCACCATCTGGCATACTACCTGGATTCTCCGGATGAACTGATCCGGGCAGCAAACATCATGGCAGAGAATGATGTCAAAATCGAGTGGGGACCTGGAAAACATGGCACAAGCGGTGCACAATTCATCTATGTTTTTGAGCCATCCGGACACCGTGTGGAAATATGGACCGGCGGGCTGTTAATGTTTGCACCGGACTGGAAACCCATCGAATGGGGATCGGACCTGGGAGAATTAGGTCTGGAAATGTGGGGCAGCAAACCGCCGGAAAGCTATTTCACCTATGGTACAAAACTGGGAGAATGATCAGGAGGAAGAGAAGTGGAGCGAAATTTAAAGATTGATTTTCATACGCACATCATCTCAGAAGAATTTCTCAATCTGGCTGAAAAATATAATGACGACCGGTGGCCGGTTTTAGAAAAGACATGTGATTGCGGCGCAAATATTATGATCAAAGGCAGGAAATTCAGGGAAATTACCGACCATGCCTGGGATGCCGGAGAAAGATTGAAGGATATGGATAAAGAAGGTATAGATATCCAGGTGTTATCTCCGATTCCGGTCACATTCAGTTATTGGTCGGACGCCGATAAAGGATTGGAACTGGCAAAATTCCAAAATGATTTCATCGCTTCAGTCACGAGGGAACATCCGGAGCGGTTCATTGGTATGGGGACGGTTCCTTTACAGGATGTTGACTTAGCCATAAAAGAAATGGAGAGATCAGTGAATGAGCTGGGATTAAAAGGCATCCAGATTGGCAGTAACGTCAATGGCATGAATCTGGATGATGAATCTCTGGACCGCTTTTTTAAGGCTGCAAATGAGCAGAGCGTACCATTGTTCATCCATCCCTGGCAGACAGTGGGCGGAGACCGCATGCCGCGTCATAATTTCATGTATATGGTGGGGATGCCATCAGAGACAGCATTGGCCGCCGGGAGTATCATCATGAGTGGCATGCTGGATAAATACACGGATTTGAAGATATGCTTTGCGCATGGCGGCGGCTCTCTCCCATATCTGCTGCCCAGGATGGATAAGGGCTGGAATGTGTGGCCGCAAATAAGAAAAACCGAACATCCACCCAGTCATTACGCGAAATTCCTTTATTATGATTCATTGGTATATGAAGAAAGTAACTTGCAATTTATGATTGACCGCTTCGGTGTTGAACAAATTATCGCTGGTTCAGACTATCCTTTCTTATTACGGGAAGCGCCATCCGGAAAAGTCGTCGACCGGTTAACAACATTAAATGATGCAGAAAAGAATCAAATTCATGGTCTGAACGCGCTCGAATTTCTAGGCCTGGATGGCGAACAGTTTCTATAAGTTTACATGAAGTGGTTTGAAGTCCAAATGATTTTAAGAGCAAAAGGCATAAAGATTTTTAATAGGAGGATAACTATGGCATACGTTATAACTCAGCCGTGTGTAAACGAGAAATCAGGAGAATGTGTAAGTATCTGCCCGGTAGACTGCATTGAAGAGGGAGAGGATCAGTTCTTTATCGACCCGAATGTATGCATCGACTGTGGTGCGTGTGTAGCTGCCTGTCCGGTTGAAGCCATCGTTGATGAAAATGATCTGACGCCGGAGAATGAATCGTTTCTGGAGAAAGCCGAAAGCTTTTTCGCTTAACGACCTTGAAAGTTCCAACACTCGTTTAATATATTAAATAAGCACCCAGCTGGCTGGGTGCTTATTTAAGTTTATAGGATTAATATATCGTATATCAGATTCACTGACTGCTGCAGCTGTTCCATATCCATATTTTCTATATAGTCACTGGCCGCCAGCTGGATTCCGACAACAATTCCGTTCATGATCATGTGTACGAGCACCGGCACAAGCAGCCTGCCGCTGATAACGTATAGGAAACTGAATACATATGCCATAGTGATATAAATCAGAATATGCGTGAAGTCCATATGGGCAAGTGCAAATACCAGACCACTGACTAAGCCGGCAATCAGGAATCCGACAATCCGGGATCCCGGGATCAATTCGTAGATTTCAGCGAATATTGCACGTCTGAAAACGTACTCTTCCAGTATGGGTCCGAAAATTGCCACGACGAGAATCATGAATGGCGCTGATTGTATCATTTCGATAATGCCTGCCGTATTCTCACTCTCCAGCGGGTTGCCCAGCAGATAGACGTTGATCAGTCCGGCTGCGATTTGTGAACCATAGGCAAGGAATACACCGCCGACAATCCACGCGATTGTCACAGGGATGTCGGACTGAGGACCGCGTTCGATGCGGTTTTTATTCTTGTGGATGTGGCCGATCGCAATGACAATTGCAGTACCGATGACGAATGCAACCGCCTGCCATGGCAGAACGGAACCAAGCATCTCTGAGGGGGTCATTTCAGGGTTGGTGAATGAATAGATCACTGTCACAGGGAGTGCGGCCAGCTGGACCGCTATGAAAACGACGATAATTAATGCACTGTATAGCTGTCTCAAGATAGAACCTCCAATTTTCAGTAACTTTATTTTACATCAAATAACTGATAGGTTAAAGCAAAGAGAAAATAGTTGCATTTTTGACCTACTTTGATTATTATTTAATTGTTAGCACTTTGAAGTGCAGAGTGCTAAATTAAAAATACACTTTATCCAAGGAGGACTTTACGTGTTAAAACCATTAGGCAATAGAGTCGTTGTCGATTTGACTCAAAGAGAAGAAACAACGGAAAGCGGCATCATCCTGACTGAATCCGCACAGGAAAAACCACAGGAAGGTACAGTGGTCGCTGTGGGCGCCGGCAGAGTATTGGAGAGCGGCAGCAGGGTGGAGCCTGAAGTTAAAGAAGGCGACCGTATTGTATATGGCAAATTCTCAGGTACAGAGCTGAAACACGGAGATAAGGAATACCTGATTCTTGCAGATACAGATATTCTTGCAGTTGTGGAATAATTAAAGCTTCAAAAACAGAAAATACTAACATTGATATTCATTAGGAGGTCTTTTACACATGGCTAAAGAATTGAAATTCTCAGAAGATGCACGTCAGTCAATGCTGGCGGGTGTGGATAAACTTGCAAATGCAGTAAAAGTAACATTGGGACCAAAAGGACGTAATGTAGTCCTGGATAAATCATTCACTTCCCCGTTGATCACCAATGACGGTGTAACGATCGCTAAAGAAATTGAATTGGAAGACGCATACGAGAACATGGGTGCCAAACTCGTTGCAGAAGTCGCCAACCAGACGAACGAAATTGCTGGTGACGGTACTACTACTGCAACCGTACTTGCCCAGTCCATGATCGAAGAAGGGCTTAAAAACGTAACGAGCGGTGCCAACCCTGTCGGTATCAGAGCAGGTATTTCAAAAGCGGTTGAAGCGGCTGTTGAAGAACTGCAGACAATTTCCCGTCCGGTTAAAGATAAAGAATCCATTGCTCACGTGGGTACGAACTCAGCTTCAGACCCTGAGGTCGGAGAGTATATCTCAGAAGCGATGGAAAAAGTCGGCCAGGATGGCGTCATCACGATTGAAGAATCCCGGGGTCTGGAAACTGAACTGGAAGTCGTTGAAGGCATGCAGTTTGACCGCGGGTACACTTCCCCTTATATGGTGACTGATTCTGACAATATGACCGCTGATCTTGAAAATCCTTATATCCTGATCACTGACAAGAAAATTTCAAACTTCCAGGATATTCTGCCGTTGCTGGAAGAGGTCGTTAAGCAGTCCCGTCCGATTCTCATCATTGCAGATGACATAGAAGGCGATGCGATTTCAAATATCGTGCTGAACAAACTGCGCGGCACATTCACGGCAATCTCTGTCAAAGCGCCTGGATTTGGCGACCGTCGCAAAGCAATGCTTGAAGATATTGCCGTACTGACTGGCGGACAGGTCATTACAGAGGATCTTGGACTTGAGCTGAAAGATACGACACTGGATATGCTCGGTAATGCATCTAAAGTGAATGTCACTAAGGATGATACGACAATCGTCGAAGGTTCCGGAGACAGTAACAGCATTGAGGCGCGTGTTGGCCAGTTGAGAGCACAGCTTGAAGAAACAACATCAAGCTTCGATAAGGAAAAATTACAGGAGCGTCTTGCTAAACTCGCAGGCGGTGTTGCAGTGATCAGAGTCGGCGCTGCAACTGAAACTGAAATGAAAGAACGTAAACTGCGTATTGAAGATGCCCTGAACTCTACGCGGGCAGCAGTTGAAGAAGGCATTGTTGCCGGCGGTGGTACAGCATTCGTATCCGTCCATGACAAAGTTGCTGAAATTAAAGCTGAAGGTGACGAGCTTACAGGTGTCAACATTGTACTGCAGGCACTCGAAGCACCGTTGCGTCAGATCGTGGAAAATGCCGGACTGGAAGGTTCCGTCATCGTAGAAAGACTCAAAGCCCAGAAGACCGGTGTCGGATATAACGCTACCACCGGCGAATGGGTAGACATGATAGAAAAAGGTATTGTTGACCCAACGAAAGTTACACGCTCATCACTGCAGAATGCAGGATCCGTTGCTGCGATGTTCCTGACGACTGAAGCAGTCGTTGCCGACATCCCTGAAGAAAATGGCGGCGGCGGTGGAGACATGGGCGCCGGCGGAATGGGCGGCGGCATGCCTGGTATGATGTAAAACCGCTCTATATCAAGTATCACAGCTTTCATTACATGTTTTTAAACATGCTTTTACTCGAAAAGAGTACCAGAGAAGTTTTTCATGAGGTTACTAAACCTTGTGGAGACTTCTTTTTTTACGTACTGAACAATCTGTCCTTTAATGAGTTTTCGGGTGAATTTGGTCTGAGGAATGTCAAGATGCTGTCCATATCCACAAGAAACGAAATTGTAAAATTCCGTCCTGAAGAATCGTTGAGGCATCATATGCTGTTCGAAGAAACATTCACTTACTATTGCCTGAGTCAGTATGTTGAGAACAATGAAATTTCTGATATAGCCGGCAGTGCGTCGGAAGAGATTTCAGAGAATGATATCGCGCTCTATTATGTTGATATTAATAAAATGTTCACTTTAAATCGATCACCCAGGCATTGGACTACAACGAAGAGGGGACGATTGGTTTACTGAAAGACGCAAAAACCTTTAAAGAGAATAAGGAATAATAACCATACAGAATGCTTGAGGGTTTTAAAAAAGCGAACACGGAATTCTGAACTCAGAACGCCGGGTCCGCTGTTTTTGGTGCTTAATTATGCCGGTTTATCTATGATTACCTGGGGCTATGTGAATTGACGATCTGAATCATAGAGGAGTGAAGGATATCATAAAGATATTTATAAAAAACTATCTTAGAAATAAGTGCAGGGGTAACATGAGTATCTGGTTTTCTTGGATGCGACACTGCTCATCTGGGCGGTATGGAATGTGATTACAGGCCTCTGTATGCATTCAACATATCTGCATATCAGACTTTGTATATCCCTGTTTGTATTTGTAGTACTGCATTTTATATCCTAAAGTAATTTTGCCTTTTATCAATTACTAGTGTTTTTATCTTCCTTTTTAGAGTAGAAAATAAGTACTGCAAATACTAATATATTGACTATTATTACTAAAATTGAAGAAACCATTAAGTAGTTTCCACTTGTCGGGTCATTATTGATAAAGAGACGGGATATTACGTCAGGAAGACTAATGGCAGTGATTAAAAACGCATAAAACCACTTTTTCATGAGTATCGTTACCATGATAAATGCTCCGAGTAATATTAATCCGATTGTCATATTTATCTGTGTTGATAACTCGAATAATTCATATAAGGGATAATTTTTCGCTAAATATAATCCGCCGGATAACATCCCCATGTAAAAAACTGCATATATCACACACAGGAATATTCCCATTTTATCGATTTTTTCAGTCTGAAGACTTGTGTATCGTATAAATATAAACTTAACAGCAGTATAAAAGAGAATCGGGCCGAGCAGGGCGGTACAGATATAATAGAATAGCATGGCTAGAGTATAATCGAAACTGCCGCCGATTAAGCTTGGGATGGTAAACATACCGATTAAAAATACAAATAACAGCACTAAATTTCTTTTCAAATCATTCGTTTCAGGTATTTCGCTCGAAAGAGTTTTTAAATAATTTTTTACCGATCCGCCGGTTACACTTTCCAAAGAAGTACCGTTTTGTTCTGCCATAGTCAGGTGATCTCTTAATTCTTCTTCCAGTTCATCTCGGTACTCCTCATTTTTTCCGCGCGTCATCATCTCAATGCGAAATTCTTTTAAAAACCTCTCGGATTTCTTGCTAAGCATTTTTGCCGCCTCCTAATAAGTTAGACATACCATGATTTAACTTAGCCCATTTATCCCTGAAAATATCTAACTCCTCCTTCCCTTTATCACTAATACTGTAATACTTTCGTTTGGGTCCGCCGGTTTCCGATTTCACCATACGTGTTAAAACATATCCTTTTTTGCTTAGTCTCAGTAAGACAGGATATATACTGCCTTCGCTGATATCAGGGAATTGTTTTTCTTTTAATTTCTCAGTGATTTGATATCCATATGTCTCTCCCTCGGCAATTAATGCGAGAATTGCGCCATCCAGAAGTCCTTTCATTATCTGATCAGAAACGGACATTTCCTTCTTCCTCCTAACTATCTTATAATGTAATATAGTTCATTGAAATATAGTTGTCAACTACCTTATGTAAAAAGATAGTATAAAAGTGAAAATAAATATTTATTTGACAGAATCTAAAGTTTCGACATCTCCAATATGAAAATACTGACTGGATTCCTTGCATCCACCAATCGATTGATACTGGTTTTGTCCGGCGGGTACCGGCTGTGTTAGACTCCAGCTTGACAATCAGGCAACTGCATATCGGTCTTGGTATATCGATGTTCAGTTTTGTCGTCCTGCATTTCATTTTTTGATCAATGTACAATGGGAGCGGTTGAGTGATCATGACATTTTGTTTACCGGCTTCATATAAAGTAAATAGTTAAAGACAATCATATATGGAGGATGAGTAATATGTCGGTTCAAAAAAAGTGGGCAACAGGATATCTGGCTGCCTTTATAATCATGCTTTTACTGAATTATTGGAGCGGAACGAATGTCGGCAGCGTGGCGAATGATAATCAGGCAATCATTCAGCCGGCAGGATTTGCATTTTCCATCTGGGGATTAATATATGTACTGCTCCTGATATGGATCATTAAACTTTTCTTTTCAAAAACATGGGAAGGTTCCACGGCTTATCAATTGAAATACTGGCCAATCATTAATTTCCTGTTAAACGGTATATGGATTCTTGTCTTTACGCAACAGTGGATGGTTGTCTCTGTTCTGGTCATCATCGGTCTTTTATATACACTGGCAAAAATGTATTCCGCAATGACTGAATCAGGCTATCACTGGTTTGACCGTCTGCCTTTTTCCATATACTTTGGGTGGGTGACGATAGCAACTGTGGTCAATATATTTACACTGGCCGTAAACAACAATATAGAAACCATTTTAGGGCTGGGTGAGCTTACATGGACAATCATCATATTGAGTGCAGCGACTCTGATTGGAATTGTCATTACCTTTTACTTCAGGGACTGGCTGTATCCACTTGTACTGATCTGGCCGTATTTTGGCATCTACACTGAAAATGATAACGCCCATATGATCTTGGATGTCACTTTGATCGCAGCGAGTGTGGTACTGCTGATTACGGCGCTTATTGCCGGTGTGAGAAAACTGCGGCACTGATTTAACATCGGAGAAAATATGAGTAAGATTGAATATCAAAGATTAAAAAAAGTGGGTCCAGATTGGAAGTGGGTTTATCAAGAATCAGCAGTTCTGCGTGATGACTGAGTGCAATGGCCAGTGACAGTTTGACTTTCTCACCTGTGGAAAGTTTCTTGATCTTTGTTTTCTCATGAACATTGAAGGCATCCAGATACGCATGATAAGCCTTATATTTATTGAGTAATGCCTGGTATGGTGTAAGATGCTTATAATTAAAGGTTGACTGGATTTTGATGGATTGCTTCTAAAAATCCGTTAAAGTTCCAAAAGCCTCTCTTAAGTTACCTGAACTTTTGAGAGGCTGAGTCTAGTTTAGCCGTTACAAGAGGCTTTTTAATTAGATATATGAAGTCGATTAGTATATATTATGAATACAGAAGGGAGGTTCATATGGCCTGTATTTTACAGATGGATTTTCAAATGGATGGACCATTCGGCAACGATATGCTTGAGGCATTTTCCGATCTTGCCAAAAGTATCAATGAGGAAGAAGGATTTTTATGGAAGATTTGGACAGAAAATCGTGAGGCGAATGAAGCCGGTGGTATTTATCTGTTCGAATCCAAAGATTCAGCTCAAAACTATTTAATGATGCATACAAAGCGATTAAGGGAATTTGGTATTGAGTCCGTAAATGGGAAAATATTCGAAGTGAATGAAGGATTAACTCAAATCACTAACGGTCCGATAAAGTAACTTGATATAAATTAAAAGTGCACACAAACAGAAGGATCACACCCTTAATGAGTGTGATCCTTCTTTTTATGAAAAGTCAGCTTAACTGATGCCATAAAATTCTTTAGCTTTTGCCAGGTATTTATCATCTTCCGGTGCCATTTCCGTTTCATCTACGATTGCGTCAACCGGGCAGACGGTTACACATGCACCGCAGTCGATGCAGATTTCAGGGTCGATATAGTATTGATCTTCCCCTTCTTCGATGCAGTCCACCGGACAGACATCAACACAATCTCCGGATTTCTCCCCAACGCATGGATGAGTAATTACAAATGCCATAAGTATTCCCTCCTTAATTTAGGAATCCATCTATATAGTATTATACATGAAAATGTTTATATTGAAATCGTAATGTATTTTTTCGGATTGGTCAATTGTCAGAAAAGAAATCATCCAAAAGTATTAATCGTTTTCTAAACTTTGGTAAAATAAGAAATGCATTGATAAGAAACGATTATGAAGGAAACTGGAGGCGTGGAAAATATGGATATCGTTGTAATCGGCAGCCTGTCCACAGATTTCATCGTGGAGTCATACAGGACACCGGAGAAAGGGGAGACAATTGTTGGCGACAGCTTTAAGACAGCCTGCGGCGGAAAAGGGGCAAACCAGGCTGTGGCAGCGGCCAGATTAGGCAGTGATGTTTCATTCATCGGGGCCATCAGTGATGATGGTTTCGGGGAGGCATTAAAAACGAACCTCAAAGAAAACAACATTTTCTGTGAACATTTGGAGACCATAGAAAATGAATCGAGCGGTACTGCCCATATCACCATCTACGAACAGGACAACTCAATTATATTCGTCCCCGGCACTAACGGACTGGTTTCACCGGAAATGATCAAAGAAAAAGAAATGCATATCAAAGAGGCGGAATATGTGCTGATCCAAAATGAAATCCCCATTGAAACGACAAAATATATTATAGATTTCTGCTTTGAAAACGACATTAAGCTGATATATAACCCGGCGCCATTTCTGCCGATTGAAACAGAGTATATCGACAAATGCGATCTGATCACACCGAATGAAAACGAGTGTGAAGCCCTGTTTGGGGTAAATTACAGGGACATGATCAAGCGTTATCCGAATAAACTCTTAGTCACACTGGGCAGTGAAGGCTGTGTATATAATAATGGTACGGAAGATGTCAGCGTGCCTGCGTATCAGACAGATCCAATTGATACGACAGGTGCCGGAGATGTGTTCAACGGCGCACTGACTGCCTTTCTGGCGCAGGGGGAGACGCTTGAAGCGGCGATTGGATATGCCAATATGGCTGCTGCAATTTCAATTAGAAAGGTCGGTGCCCAGGGCGGTACACCAACATTGGAAGAGTGGAAACGTGAATACGACAATATTTAGACGGTATCGAGACATGGATTTTTCATGCTTTCGTTTATTAATATTTTCCACACATGGTATTATGATGTAGGGTTATTGCAAATCGTATGAAAATAAGGGTGAAATGATGAAAAAAATTTTAATACCGGGCGCTGTGGCGGTGATTATTGTTGCTGTTGGTGCATATTTTCTTGTAACTGCCGGCTGGTTTCAAAAATCTGAAGCAGAGGCATTAAACAGCTTTACAGGAGATGTCCAGAACCAGAATTATGATCAACTGTACGGTTACCTCAGTGACGATGCAAAATCGAATTACGCTGAAGCGGATGTCGGTGCGCGGTACGAAACAATTTACAGCAGCCTGGGCGTGGAGAATGTTGCTCTTGAGAATGTTGAAGAAGTCGAGTCTTCGGAAGACGGGGAACAAAAACATTTTCAAGGGGATCTGACACTGGATACGTCTTACGGGGAGTTGAACAGGGACTATGAATTTACGCTCTCCTATGATGAAGAGACGGATGACTGGTTTGTGGAATGGACGCCGGACCTTATCATACCCGGATTGGGCAATGGCGATGTGAATATTAATCATACCACAGGTCAGCGCGGGGATATTCTTGACAGGAATGGTGATGAACTGGCATTTAACGGTGTCAAAGAAACAGTTGGGTTTAATGCAGGCTCAGTCACGGAAGCAGAGGTATTAGCTGCTGCAGAAGACCTGGAAATGAGTGAAGAAAATCTCCAGAGTATCCTGGACCAATCATGGATTGAGGAAGGAATGTTTGTCGCGATTAAAGATGCGCATAGATTTTCCGATGAAGATAAGGAAACTTTTTCCGAGCACGGACTTTCTGTGACAGAAACACCTTCGAGAGAATATACACTGGATGAAGCGACTTATCATCTGCTGGGCTATGTCGGGGAAGTCACTGCGGATGAACTGGAGCAGAATGACAGTTATGAAGCCGGGGATATCATTGGTAAGCAGGGGGCTGAAGCACTCTATGATGAAACGTTGCGGCCGACCAGAGGGTATAATGTATCCATTGTGGATCAGAACGGAGAAGAGACTGAGTCGCTCTTTTCACAGGAAACAGAAGATGGCGAGGATGTACAGCTGACAATAGACAGGGAAGTGCAGGATACGATCTACGCCAATATGGAAGATGATTCCGGAGCCGGGGTTGCGATGGATCCGGCAAATGGCGATTTGCTTGCCACGGTCAGTTATCCGAGTCCGAGCCCTTATGACTTCATGTTTGGAATCTCCCAGGAAGCCTATGATGAACTGCACGAAGATGACGAAAATCCGCTCATCTCCAAATACAGCCGGACCACTTCGCCAGGCTCGACGCAGAAGATAATGTCGGCCATCATTGCGATGAATGATGACAGTTTCAACAGGGATGCCACCATCGATATTTCAGGCGGCAGCTGGCAAAAAGACGACTCATGGGGCGGATACACGGTGAACCGCTATCATGAGATCAATGAATCTTTCGATTTGAAAAAGGCGCTGACCTTCTCGGATAATATTTATTTTGCCCGCACAATGCTGGATCTGGGCGCTGAAACATTCATCCAGGGCATGCAGGAATTAGGCATTGGCAGGGAATATGATACGGACTATCCGATCTACACAGCTCAGACAGCCAACGAAAATACGATCGATGATGAAATACTTCTGGCTGACAGTGGTTATGGTCAAGGAGAGATACTCATTTCACCGATACAGATTACTTCGATATATGCGGCAGTGATTAACGGCGGAAACATACATGAGCCCCACATGCTTACCGATTCGGAAGATGAAGTGATGATAGAGAATATAACCAGTCAGGATAACCTGGACTATCTTGAAGCATCCATGCGGGCAGTTGTCACTGAAAATCATCCGGATGATGTGCAAAGGAATTATGCTGACTTTGCGGGTAAGACAGGGACCAGCGAAAATAAAATGTCCCAGGAGACAAGGGGCGAAGAGACAGGCTGGTTTATCGGCTATGATCAGAACAGCAAAGATATGATAATGAGCCTCTATGCAGAAGATGTACAGGATAGAGGAATGAGTGAGTATACAGCTCAGAAGTTTGCAGAAATCCACGATGAGTTACGTGAAAATGAATAGTAATTGATGATATGCAGGTCCAAAATCTATGGGTCTGCATTAATTTATTATGCATGAAAACGCATTCATTATAAAAATATCTTTATTTTTATACAGAAATATGTATAATTAAAATCATTATCATCTTACATCAAGGAGTGGTATGGATGAATCGTGATATCTTAAAAGAATGCAGCCGCGTCGTTATCAAGATTGGCACTAACTCGCTCATGAAGACTCCGACAAAGATTGATTATCAGAAAATCGATCGTCTGGCTTTCGTGTGTGCGTCTCTCCAGCAGCAGGGCAGGGAAGTGATTATGGTTACTTCAGGTGCTGTAGGCGTTGGAGCGGGGACCATGAATCTGGATGAATATCCGGAAGCAGCTGCTGAGAAGCAGGCACTCGCTTCCGTAGGACAAAGTGTGCTGATGAATTTGTACAGTCGGTTTTTCCAGCATTATAATCAGCATGTCGGGCAGATACTGATGACGCGGGATATCATGAATTATTCAAATGCCTACTCGAACTGCAGAATCTCCATCGACTCTCTATTGAAAAGTAATATAATTCCAATCATTAATGAAAATGATGCTGTCTCTGTCGATGAACCCGGACACTGTTCAAAGTTCGGGGAGAACGACACGCTGGCAGCGGTGGTGACGGAACTGGTTGATGCCGACCTGCTCATTATTTTGAGTGATGTGGATGGTCTGTATGATGCAAATCCGCATTCGGATCCAAATGCAGCATTGATATCATTTGTCGGTGATATCGATGAAGAGATACAGGCAATGGCCGGAGGCTCCGGTTCCGTGTTCTCCACAGGCGGTATGGAGACGAAAATTAAAGCGGCGCAATCCATGATGGATCTCGGTAAATCCATGGTGATCACATCCGCTGAAAATCCCGGTATCATGTTCGATATCCTGGACGGGAATGAAGCGGGCACATTGTTCAGGAAAGCTGAAGCGGAAATCTTACTCAGAGGAGATGAAGGAATCTTATGACTGAAGATATATTAACATTAGATGAGACACTGCTTGAAACAGGCAAAAATGCAAAAAGTGCGGCAAAAGTGATCAGAAAGCTGTCAGCCCAGCAGAAGAATGAAGCCCTGCTTGAGATGATTCAATCACTGGAGGATCATACGGATAAGATTTTGGAAGCGAACAGTATGGATATTGAGAACGGCAGGGAGAATGGGCTGGACGAAGCGCTCATTGAAAGGCTGACGCTTAGCGATAAACGTCTGACGGGCATGCAGAGCGGCATGAAACAGATGGCGGATTTAACGGATCCAACGGCTAAAAGTGACGGCAGTTTTGTGAATGATGAAGGGCTTAAAATCAGTAAGAAAAGTGTGCCGCTCGGTGTGATCGGCATCATCTATGAATCACGCCCAAATGTTACTGCGGATGCTTCAGGATTATGCCTGAAAGCCGGTAATGCAGTGATTTTGCGCGGCGGTAAAGAAGCGATCAATAGCAATACTGCCATTGTAGAAGCGCTGCAGCAGGGGCTTTCCAATTCCGCTCTGCCAAAAGAAAGCATCCAGCTTATTACAGACCCTTCCAGAGAACTCGCCAGCCAATTTATGAAATTTAATGAATGTGTTGACTGTCTGATTCCAAGGGGCGGTGCCGGTCTGATTCAGGCTGTATTGAAGCAGGCAACTGTACCGGTCATAGAAACAGGAACAGGCAATTGTCATCTGTATATCCATGAATCTGCAGACATTGAAATGGCTAAATCCATTCTCATCAATGCAAAAACACACAGGGTCTCGGTATGCAATGCCCTCGAATCACTGTTAATCGATAAGCGCATTGCTCAGGATGTGCTGCCGGAATTAGCCGATGCGCTGAAGGACGCTGGTGTTAAGATTCATGGAGACCCGTTCACATGCCAGGTGATCGAGGAAGCTGAAGAAGCAGTGGAAGCAGATTACGCAGATGAATATCTAAGTTATGACATCGCTGTAAAAGTTGTGGACGGTTATGATGAAGCCATCAGCCATATTGATCATTATTCCACAGGGCATTCAGATGCCATCGCAGCGAACGACTATCAAGTCATTCAGGACTTCCTGAATGAAGTGGATGCTGCTGCAGTCTATGTCAATGCATCCACAAGATTCACAGACGGCGAGATGTTCGGCTTCGGAGGAGAAATCGGCATCAGCACCCAAAAACTTCATGCCAGAGGCCCGATGGGGCTTGAGGCATTAACAAGCTACAAGTATATTGTTGAAGGCAGCGGCCAGATCAGGTCATAAAAAAATCAGCCCCTCGGTTTCAAGGGGCTGATTTTAGTCTGCTCACGCAAAATTCATATTCAAACGAATATTATTAAAGTTTTACGATGCTGACAGCTTGTGGTCCACGCTGACCTTCTTCGATGTCGAATTCTACTGCCTGACCATCGTCAAGTGTTTTGTAGCCTTCGCCTACGATATTGGAAAAGTGTGCGAATACATCGTTTCCACCTTCAACTTCGATGAAACCGAATCCTTTTTCCGCGTTGAACCATTTAACTGTACCCTGTGTCATAAATAATGACCTCCAAAAATAAATTAATAATATCTTAAAGTGAGCATAAAAAAATTCACACATTACAAAAAGTACCGAACTAGTCACGATTACTTCTTGTAACATGTGAATTAGAAATTGCTGTACTTAAAAATCTTATTAAAGATACTATACACCATTATGTTGAAAAAGTCCACTAAAAATATGAAAAAATATTATAAAGGCGTTTTCACACAGGAAAACGCCATGGACCTTTAGCATTTAGTTTTTATTTACAGATGCATCATAGATGGAATCAATGGCTTCTTTGAGCTTTTGGTCAAATTCTTCATCGGATTGATCAGCATTCAGATCAGCGGTTAACGCACGGGAGAAACTTGCGATCAGTTTGTCATTTTTCTTGAGCAGTGCGTTCGCTTCCTCTCTTGAATAACCGCCGGACAGTGCAACAACCTGTACAACACGCGGGTGATGAATCAGAGATTTATAAAGGTCAGGCTGAGTCGGGATCGAGAGTTTAAGCATTACATTCTGGTCGTCAGAAAGTTCGTCCAGGTGTTTTTTGATTTCAGCCTTCAGCATATCTTCCGCCTGTTCCTTATTTTCACTGTGTATATTGACTTCAGGCTCGATGATTGGAACCAGTCCTGCTTCCATGATCTGTCCGGCAATTTCGAACTGCTGGTCAACAACCTCTGTGATGCCTGCTGCGTTGTCTTCCAGAATGTTGGAACGCATTTTTGTGCCGAAGATATTGCGTTCGTTGGCCCGTTCAAGTAAAGCACCAAGGTCCGGAATCGGCTTCATCAATTGAACGCCATTCACTTGTTCACCCAGCCCTTTATCCACTTTCAGAAAAGGAACTACGCCTTTTTGGGCCAGGTAGTCAGCAGTGTATTCTCCCTCAATTTCACGGTCCATCGTCTGTTCGAACAGGATGGCGCCCAAAATCTTATCTGAAGTGAATTCGGGGGATGTGATGATACGGGAGCGCATCTCATGTACAAGGTCGAACATTTCATCCTCGCCAGAGTACGAACTCTCCGGAATACCATATTGAGCGAGTGCTTTTGGCGTACTGCCTCCACTCTGATCAAGCGCTGCAATAAAGCCATCACCATTTTTAACTTTGTCAAATTGTTCCTGGTTCATAAAACCCACTCCTTATCATTTTCAAATACTTCATTTTACTATTCCCTAAAGCTATAATATCTAATTATAAATAAATAATCTAGCTTAATTTTGGAACATAATCAAAGTACAGTCAACTTTTATCATCATCCAGCGGCAATAATCGTTAAAGGGACTGTCAGGTGCAGTTGAAAAAATGTAGAATGAAACTGCTGGATTGCGTCAAAACCAATGCGAAACAGACTTTTTACAAAGGGGAAATGATCAATGGGTAAGGATATGAATGTATTCACAAGATTCAACATGCTGATTCGAATGACCGCGGTTGTGTTTTCAAGCTTCGTTACTGTATTATCCACAAGTCTGCCGCTTTTTCTATTTTACTCTGATATACCAAACCAAAACGTTTTGTGGACGATGATCGTATTGCTCCTGGGTTCTTTTCTCATCCACGGATTGCTGACACATATCATCAATGACATGACTGATTTTAAAACAGGTACGGATGATTACAGTCCGGGGATATTGTCAGGAGGCAGCCGGGTCATCCAGTCTAAAGCAATAACCTACGGGCAGCTCAGACTGCTGGGGATTGGATTATCCGTCCTGCTTTTAGCCGCTGCCATTCTGTTCTTCATATTTGGGCACATCGAGTACGGTTTCTTAGTGCTTATTGGTATGTGGGGAGCCGTGTCCTATTCTTTAAGACCGTTCATGCTGGCGTACAAACCGTTTATCGGAGAATGGGCAAGTTTATTCCCCTCCATGTTCGCGTTAGGTATTGCCGCCCCTTGGATTTTGTTGGATACCATTCCGGCGTGGGCCTGGTTTAATGCCATAATCAATGCACTTTGGTGCATGGCCTGGGTGATGGTCCACCATATCCCGGATATCGAGGCGGACCGGCAGGCAAATCCCCGGAAAATCACCACCGTCGTCTATGCAGTGAACAGCGGCGGCAGAAAATTTGCCCACCTGCCGTCTGTGTTCTACTTACTTATCATTTTAATTATTCTTATCATAATGATTTTGACCCGGCCGGTTGCGAGTATATTGTCGCTGATCATGATTTTGATCACATTAAGAGCGCTTTTTACCATGCATAATAACGATGTTGAGGCAGCGACGGCCGTGGAGAAGCAGATGCTGATTACAGCCGGACTGACAGCCGTTGTTCTGGGAATATTCATATGATATTCCGCTCTTGCACGCGGCTTTTATTAATGGATAATAGTAAAACCCGGTATTGTAAAACGGTTACATTTATTTTATAATCGTGTAAACCGGTTTACTAAATCGGTTTAGTAACAAAGAGGGGAAGTCTCATGAAGCATATAACGATTACAGATGTGGCGAGAAGAGCGAAGGTTTCAAAAACCACTGTGTCCCATTATTTGAATGAGCGGTTTACAAATATGAGTTCAAAGACAAAGGCGCGTATATCTTCTGCCATCGATGAATTAAACTACAGCCCCAATTACGTGGCTAAAAGCCTGAAGAATAAAAAAACAATGACGATCGGTATCATCGTTGCAAACATTCTGCATAATTTTTCAACGCGAATTATCCGTTCAATCGAGGATTATGCCAACAGCAGAGATTATCATGTGATTGTCTGCAATGCAGATAATGATCCGCTGAAGGAAGAAGATTACATCAGTATGCTTCTGGCCAAGCAGGTGGATGGCCTGATTGTTATCCCGACACCCGGGAATAATGATGAGTTCAAAGCACTGGCAGATGCCGGCTACCCGCTTGTTTTCGTGGACAGATATATCGAAGGCGTTTGTGTACCGTCCTTTCTTCTGGACAATGCCAGAACGATCCAGATTGCATTTGATCATTTATTCAAAAAAGGATTTAAACACATCGGATACATATCACAGCAGGTGAATGATGCAGTGACACGCCTCGAACGCCGGGATGCATATATTGAGGAATGTTTGCGGCATGATGTGAAAGCGCTTTTAATTGATGGGGATCTTTCCTCAATCACTGAGAAGATCAGGGAACACATCAAGAATGATTCCATGCCTGAAGCTTTGATCGTTGGTAATGATCTTACACTATTTGAAGTACTGAAAGCTGTGAAGCAATATAATATTAACATTCCCGAAGAACTGTCTATCATCAGTGTTGATAATATCGAGTTTACAGAATTCTTCAATCCCAGTCTCACTGTGATTGCACAGCCTGCTTACGACATCGGGACTGCAGCAACCAAACATCTTTTTGACGTTTTGAATGGCATCAATCCAAAACCACAGGTTCATAGATTCGAACCTGAATTAATTGAAAGGGAATCGGTGATCAATCATGAACATAAATGATATTTTCGGCAATATTGCGGATGAAGTGAGTGACGTCTGCAAAAAAGTGGACGCCGCTGAAGTGGAAAAATTAGCATCAGAAATTGATTCGGCAGAAAACATATTCATACATGGCAACGGCAGGAGCGGTCTCGCCGGCAAGATGATTGCCATGCGGCTGATGCACAGCGGTTATAACGTGTATGTAGTCTCAGAGACAACAACACCTGCATTCAAGGCGGGTGACCTGCTTATTATTTTGAGCGGTTCCGGCAAAGGTCACTCGGTGGATCATATGCTGAGAAAAGTCCGGTCCATCGGCGGCCAAGCAGCGCTGGTGACAGCAGCTGATGATGCGCAGATCAGACAGCAGTTTAACGCCGTCCTATACCTCAATGCGAGCACGAAACACAATGACATCACAACGATCCAGCCACTCGGCAGCCAGTTTGACCAGGCAGTCCACCTGATACTGGACGGGCTCATTGTTTATTTGAATCAGCTGCATCAAAAAGGTAATGAAGCGCTGAAAGCAAAGCATTTTAATTTGGAATAAAAGGAGGCTAACGATGAAAAGATACATTCTTGCTATATTCATATCCGTGTTATGTTTTGCACTGGTCTCATGCAGTTCTCCTGAAGATGTATCGGAAGGCACACAGGAAGACCCGATTAAAATAATCGCTGCACACAACCAGACATCGACTGAAAGTCCTTACCAGACCGGTCTTTTAAAGTTTAAAGAAGTGGCAGAGAAACAATCCGACGGACGTATTGAGGTGGAAGTCCATGCCGGCACAATCGGCACGGAAGAGCCTGAATTAATCCAGAAGCTTGTGGTTGGAGCGGCTGATGTTGTCCTTGTGTCGCCCGGGTTTATGACAGGTACTGGTATACAGGAATTTGAGTTCTTTGCCCTGCCTTATCTTTTTGACAGCTATGCGCATTGGGAAAGCGTGGTCGATGGAGAAATTGGAGAAGAAATGTCACAGATGGTGAGCGAAGAGTCAGGCAATGATCTGAAATTGCTTGGTTACTGGTCGGCGGGCGCCAGACATTATTACGGTAAAAAGCCTTTGGAAGATATGTCTGACTTGAATGGTATGACGATACGTACGCAGGCTTCAGGTGTCGTGTCAGATTTCTGGCAGCAGACCGGTGCAATTCCGACGTCAGTTTCATGGGGGGAACTTTATCAGGCACTGCAGCAGAACGTTGTAGATTCATCTGAAAATTCATATCCTTATTTTGTTCAGCAAAACCATCATACGACAAGCAACGGCCGATATATCACCGAAACCGCTCATGATTATACGACCCGGTTCCTGTTGGCTAACGGAAAAAGATTTGATGGATACCCTGAAGATATACAGGAGATCCTGATGAATGCTTCAGAGGCTTCAGTGGAAGCCGAAAGACAGGAAGTGCTTGCGCAGGACGAGGAATATAAGGAAATTGCGATAGAAGACGGCGCCGAGGTCAATCAGATGGATACGACAGAAATGGAGGAAGCTGCAGCACCCATCCAGGATGAATTGGCAGAAGAATTGAATATGACTGAAACATTGGAAAAAGTACGGGACCTTAAGGAATAAAAAACTATTTAACTGGAGGGCTGCATGATGAACAAATTCGTTAAATCACTGGAAAAAGGTCAGATTGTTCTTGGCATCATATTTTTATTGATATTCTTCACTGCAACAATTGTTCAGATCGTAACCCGATTTGTTGGATGGAGTGTGATATGGACTGAAGAACTCGCCAACTATTCATTTATATGGGCGATATTTATGGGGGCGGCTGTCATGGTCAATCATAAGGAACATTTCACTTTCGATATGCTCCAGTCGAAGTTCAAGGGCAAATATAAATCATACTTAAGCATTTTTATAGATGCTTTACTGATCATATTTAATATTTTCATCACGATGTATGGCTTTCAGCTTTTGAATCATTTCTGGGATTTCACATGGGAAACTGTGCCGGCCTTCAATATGGGCGTGGTATGGCTTGCAGTGCCGGTAATGTCCATAACGATGATTATTTATTCGTTAAATCACATATTGAATGCGTTCAATTCCCTTAAAGATCCAGATGGAAAAGGGGTGAGTCACTGATGGGATACCTGCTTGCTGCGCTTTTTATCATACTGCTTGTTATTGGTGTGCCAATCGCATTCGTCATCGGTATTGTTGCACTGGTGGGCATGATGACTATTGAAGACATCCCGGAGGTGATCGTGCCGATGAATATGGTGAATGGGCTGGATTCATTTGTTCTCTTAGCTGTTCCGTTGTTCATCCTGGCCGCTAATCTGATGAATTCCGGTAAAATTTCTGAAAAGATGATTGATTTGGCACTTGCCATCGTCGGTCCGCTGAAAGGGGGCCTGGCACAGGCAAATGTTCTCGTTTCTATGATGTTTGCCGGGGTGTCCGGTGCAGCTCAGGCGGATACTGCAGGCACCGGCAAGGTGCTGATTCCGAGCATGTTGAAAAACGGCTATGATAAAGAAACAGCCGTCGGTGTCACTGCAGCTTCTTCCACCGTCGGTGTCGTGATCCCGCCGAGTATACCGATGATTATCTTCGCCGGTGTCGCGAATGCATCAGTCGGTGCACTTTTCCTTGGCGGTATTATTCCGGGGATACTGATCGGCCTGGGCATGATGATTCTGATCTATTTCATTTCAATGAAACGGGGATATCCGACGTTTAAAAGGGTCCATTTGAAGGAAATCGGTAAAAAGTTCCTGGATACGTTCCCGGCATTGCTGACCATTGTCATTATCATCGGCGGTATTACGACGGGGGTCTTTACAGCAACTGAATCTGCTGCCATCGCCTCTATATACACGTTTTTCATCAGTATGTTCTACTATAAGACACTGAAATTCAAAGATCTTCCGAAGATCATATTTGATACACTGTCATTGAGTGCACTTTCATTGTTTGCACTTGCGACTGCCAGCGCCTTGGGTGAATTGCTGAGCTACTATCAGTTTGGGGCAATGGCACAGGAATTCTTTACTGAGAATGTTTCTGCAAAATGGTTGTTCCTTCTGCTGATTATTGGGTTCTTCCTGATTGTCGGAACTTTCATGGATTCAATACCGGCGATGATTTTATTTGTACCGATCATTCTGCCGGCCTCTGAAGCATTTGGAATCGACCCTGTACACCTCGGCCTCATTGTCGTCATTACTCTGGCCGTCGGTCTGTCGACGCCGCCGTACGGGCTGTGTCTGCTTATCGCAAGTAAAATAGGGGACATGTCTGTTGAAAGATCTTTTATAGCGGTTGTTCCTTACCTGCTCATCATCTTAATTGTACTGCTGCTCATTGCATTCGTGCCGGGGATCGTATCCTTCCTGCCGGATCTGATGGCTGAAGGGAGTTGATTTTAATTGAAAAAAGCATATGGACTTTTGAATGAACGCATCAACGATGAATCTATTATTGGCATGGGTTCGGGGACAACCATCGCCGGGTACATCCCGGCGCTAAAACAATATATCATGGAGAACGGTTTGAATGTCAGATTTTTATCCACATCCAAAAAGACGGAAAATCTGCTGGAAGCGCACAATCTCGAAGTGATCTGCAATGCTGACGATATCGATCTGACAATAGATGGTGCGGACCAGTTTGACCCTCATCTTAACGTCATCAAAGGCGGCGGCGGTTCACTTCTGAGGGAGAAGCAGATTGGTTATTATTCCGAGGAGATCCATATCATTGCGGATCGTAAAAAACTTGTGGCTGATTTCGATGGTGTCGGCATCCCTGTTGAACTCAACCCGTATCTTTATGAAATGACTGTCATAGAAATAGAACAAAAAACAGGGGCTGAAACAACGATGAGAAAGAACGGTACGGCGTTATTCGTGACGGATAACCAAAATTATATCGTCGACTGTACTTACGAGAAACAAGGGGATCTAACCTGCCTGCATAACAAACTTCTGAACATCCCCGGGGTTGTGGAAACTGGTATTTTTGACCGGCATATCGCACAAATCATTGCATTTGATGACAGCGATGTTGAAATATTTAATTAAAACGAGGTTATTCTTATGAAGTTGCAAATTGCACTGGACAGACTGACGTATGACGAATGCTTTCATATTCTGGGGCAGGTCCATGAGTCTGTGGACATTATTGAAATAGGCACCGGTGTCATTAAAGCGTTTGGTCTTGGCATCGTGAAATCAGTCAAAGAAAGATATCCGGAGAAAGAAATTCTGGCAGATGTGAAGATATGTGATGCCGGCCAGAGTGAGAGTGAACAAGCATTTCAATACGGCGCTGATATTATTACAGTCATGTCATTTGCGGATCAGGACACTATCCGATCGTGCCTTAAGACAGCTGATGCCCATGGCGGGGAAGTGGTCGTCGATCTGTTGAATAACAGTAAAGATTCAGTGATCAATACGCTCCGGCAGATTGGAGTGAAGTCAGTCAGCGCGCATATTGGGAAAGATCAGCAGAAAAATGCAGATGCGTTCCCGGGATTTGAAGCACTCAATCCTGCTTCGTTTAAAGTGTACATGGCCGGCGGCATCAATGCAGAGAATGTCAGACGATTTTCAGCCATGCACCCTTCAGTGATTATCGTGGGCGGCGGTATAACCAAAGCAGAAGATAAAGAAGCTCAGGCTGCTCTGATCAAGTCCATCATTGAATAGATGGGCAAATGCGGGCAGGAAATTTTCATTTTCTTTAATTTCGACACAAGGAGCGGAAATATGACAAAGGTATTCGGCCACAGAGGAGCGATGGGGACATATCCGGAAAATACGATGCTTGCTTTTAAAAAAGCTGTTGAAATGGGTGTCGACGGGCTGGAAATTGATGTCCATCTCACCAGGGACGGGGAGATTGTTGTCCTCCATGATGAATATGTCGACCGCACGACAGATGGCTTTGGGGCGGTTAAAGATATGACACTTGAAGAAATCAGGCAGCTCAGCGCAGGCAGCCGGTTCAATGAGTTTGTGAAGTATGCAGCGTTCTGGGATAAGGAAAGGATTCCTTTATTAAGTGAAGTATTAACACTGGTCAGGGCAGCGGATATCGAACTGAATATCGAATTGAAGACTTCTGTATTTTTATATAATGGGATTGAAGCAAAATTAAATACGCTGGTCCGTGAATTCGATCTGGGATCAAAAGTGATATATTCCTCCGTGCATCTGCCTTCCCTCAAACGTATGAAGGATGTTGATCCAAACGTAAGAGTGGCATGGCTGTCAAAGACCGCCCCGCCAATGCTCTGCGATTATATCAGCACTTTTGACCTTGATGCATTTCACATTTATGGTGAAGCAGTGCTGGCTGAGCCGGAACGTGTTAAAGGTGTTGAAGACAAGGTCCGTGTATGGACGGTGAATCATACGGAAAATGCACAGCCGTTCATTGAGATGGAAATTGGCACAATCATGACGGATTATCCTGAAGAAATTATTGCGTTACTGGAGGCATGAAAAATCATTGAACCGGGAATGGGATAAGAAAACCCGAGAGGGATGGTTATGATGGACAAAAAAGTACTGGTTGCCGGCAGCGGCCCAACAGGCCTTGCGATGGCAGCGGGTCTGGAAAAACATGGTGTGCCATTCAGGATCATTGACAAAGCGCCTGCGCCCGGCGGTGAATCAAGGGCGATGATTGTGCATGCCAGAACACTGGAAATGTATGATCAATTCGGACTTGCGGAGGAAATGATCAATCGCGGTATTATATTGAATAATGTATCTTTCTTCAATGAAGGCAAACGACGGGCACGGTTCAATCTGGAGGATATCGGGGAAGGACTCAGCTCCTTTCCGTTCGTCCTATCTTTACCTCAGGATGAACACGAACGGATTATCACAGACTACTTAAAGCGCAGAAATATTGAAATAGAATGGGAAACTGAGCTGATCGACCTCGAGGAGACAGAAGGTACGGTAAAAGCAACGATTGAAAAGCAAGGGTCAAGAACCATTGATGAATATGAGTACGTGGCAGGATGCGACGGTGTCGGAAGCACGGTGAGGAAATCGCTTGACTTCGATTTTCCGGGCGGTACTTACGAAGAAATGTTTTTTGTTACAGATCTTGTCAGCAAATATGATATCGACGGGGTCCAGGTGCACCTGTTTGAAGCGGGATTCGCTCTTTTATTACCAGTCAGAACGACCGGGTCGGTAAGAGTGATCGGCCTCGTGCCTGAAAATATTGTCAGGCAGGCAGAAGATATCGGGTTTGAAGATATAGAAGCGTATCTGAAGGGGAATATCGGTATTACCGCAAGTAAAGTGAATTGGTTTTCCACTTATAATGTGCACCACAGAGTCAGTGAAAATTTTAGAAGAAGTAATGTCTTCATCCTTGGTGATGCCGGACACGTGCACAGTCCGGCAGGCGGCCAGGGGATGAACACCGGCATTGGGGACGCGATGAACCTTTCATGGAAACTGGCAGAAGTCATTGATGGGAAACTGGACAGAGAAGCATTGGCGACCTATGAACCGGAAAGAATCGCATTCGCCAGACTCCTTGTCAATACGACTGATGAGGTTTTTAAGGCAATGGTGGGATCCGGCAGTGTTTTTGCCTCACTCAGGGGCTTCATCCTGCCGAATGTCATTCCCGGTCTGCTGAACTACAAGAGATGGAAAAAGATGATGTTCCGGCTGGTTTCCCAAATCCATATCGATTACAATCAAAGCGATTTATCAAAAGGTAGAGCCGGCAGACTCCGCGGCGGCGACCGGCTGCCATGGGTGCCATATTATGATGGTGATAACCATGATGCGTTGAAAAGCTTTGAATGGCAGTACCATCTTTACGGTCAGACCAGTGTAGAAATGAGAAAGCATATAAAAAAATCCGGCATCGAACTTCATGAGTTCAACTGGACCGCAGAAGTTCGCAGCGCAGGCATAAAAAAGAATACGGTGATGCTTGTGCGTCCGGATGGATATATTGCAGTCATCGATAATGAAAATAATGTCGAACGGTTCTTTGAATATGTACAGACGTATTTGAAAGGCTTTTAAAGCCCGGTGGATAAAAAAACAGCGAAACCTCTGGCTCCTGGAGGATTCGCTGTTTTTCATATACTTTTGAATGTTTTGTTTCCGGAAAATCAAGAATTGGACGTTTTGATATCCCCAATCATTTTCACCATCAGCGGCTGAAGCGGAAGCCTTGCCAGCAGTCCCCATTTCGGGTAATTTTCCAGGCCGAGTGTCTTCCTGTGTGTATACATATAGATGTTTGCCGGGAACACCGCCCACAAAAAGAATTGCATTCCTTTTATCAGACACTGATTTACTTTATTGAAAAGTAATAATATGCCGAATGTCAACTCAACCGCGCCTGTGAAAAAGGCGATAAATGTTTTGAATGGAATGACAGCAGGCGTAATTTTCGCGAATTTTTCCGGCTGCAGGAAATGTGCAGCAGCTGCGATTGTAAAAACCAGTCCCATGAAAATGCGTGTCATCAAAATACAACTCCTAAGTTCTGATGGAGTATATTATATGTCAGTTTTGGGATGAGCACAAACGAAAAACATAGCGTCTGGCGTATTATTAATGCTTTAGGAGTGCTTCGCGTGTATTCGATTTACAATCGAGGATAAGGGGCGGCGTTCTCTTGTATTCGATTTGTGATCGAAGATAAGCGGCAGCGTTCTCTTGTATTCGATCCGTGATCGAGGATAAGCGTCGGCGTTCTCTTGTATTCGATCCGTGATCGAGGATAAGCGTCGGCGTTCTCTTGTATTCGATCTAAAATCGAGCACAAGCGGTGAGGCTTTTTTCCCAGAATCACTAAATTCCCCAAAGACCCGTGATCTCCGGGGAATTTTACTCAGTGTCATCCTGTGACATGCTGTTCTGTCACTTCCGCCTGTGTTTCAACACTTGGTGATCGCCTCAGATTAAAGAGGAGATTCAGTACAATTGCTGACAGGCTGCCGAGGACGATGCCGCTGTCTGTTAATACTGAGATGCTGTCCGGCAATGCCGCGAAGAGTTCTGGTACTGTGGTGACCCCGAGTCCCATGCCAATTGAAATAGCTACGATCAGGAGGTTTTCCTGTTTGGAAAAATCTACGCTGGCGAGCATCTTGATGCCGTATGAAATGACCATCCCGAACATTGCAACCATCGCGCCGCCAAGTACGGGTGTCGGTATGGCAAGGGTGAGTGCGCCAATTTTCGGTACGAGTCCGAGTATGATCAACATGACACCTGCGATATAGATGATACTGCGGTTTTTCACGCCGGAAAGCTGAATGAGTCCGACGTTTTGTGAGAATGTGGAGTATGGAAATGAATTGAATATGCCGCCGAACATAATTGCTAATCCCTCAGCCCGGTACCCCCGTTTCAGATCTTCTTCTTTCAAGTCCTTATCTGTTATATCGCCGAGTGCGAAATAGACGCCGGTGGACTCAACTAAACTGACAATCGATACGAGGATCATCGTCAATATCGGTGCCAGATGAAATTCGGGCATGCCAAAGTAAAACACCTGAGGCAGATGGAACCATGAACTTTCTCCGACTGCCGAGAAGTCCACGAGTCCGAATAATGCGCTGACTGCCGTACCGGCGATGATGCCGATTAATATTGCAATGGATTTTATGAACCCTCTGCCAAATTTAAAAATCATTAGTATGATGAATAAAGTCCCGAATCCCAGCGCAAGGTTGGCAGGAGTACCGAAATCCGCACTGCCCTGACCGCCGGCGACGTCGTTCATGGCAACAGGAATCAGCGTAATGCCGATGATCGTCACGACGCTGCCGGTAACGACCGGCGGGAAAAATCTACGCATTTTGCTGAAATATTTTGCAATGAGAAAGACAAAGAGCCCTGAAACGAGTATTGCACCATAGACGGATTCAATACCATATGAATTGCCGATCGCGATCATCGGTCCGACGGCTGTGAAGGCGCAGCCGAGGACGACCGGCAGCCCGATGCCTGTAAAGTTATTCCTCCATACCTGCAACATGGTTGCGATTCCGCACATCAAAATGTCAATTGCAATCAGATAAGTCATCTGGGCATTATTGAGACCGATGCCCGCGCCCACGATCAAAGGGACAATGACCGCACCTGCATACATCGCGAGCACATGCTGGAAACCTAAGGAGAGTGATCTTGCTTTAGATATTTGCATGCGTATGCGCTCCGTTTTCAGTAAATTTGATACTGCCTTCAGCCATCGACTCGATCCGGGCCAGCGATTCTACGCGATGACCGTTCGCCCGCAGCATTCTGCCGCCTTCCTGAAATGCTTTTTCGATGACGATTCCAACGCCGGCAATCCCTGCACCTGATTGGCTGACAATGTCGATCAGTGCATCTGCAGCCTGACCATTTGCCAAAAAATCATCAATGACAAGCACACAATCGTCCGCCTGTAAAAATTTGCCCGAAACTGAAATCTGATTTGTCTCCTGATTTGTAAAAGAATATACTTCTGCCGTCAGCAGACCGTCATTCAATGTCAGGGATTTCCGTTTTCGTCCAAACACGACCGGTACGTCCATGAGCAGACCCGCCATTACTGACGGGGCAATGCCTGAAGATTCGAGCGTCAGAATTTTAGTGATATTGGCATCAGCAAATCTTTCTTTGAATTCCTGGCCGATTTCATACATTAATTGCGGGTCTATCTGATGATTCAAGAACTGATCGACTTTCAGCACAGATTCAGACAGGGCAGTGCCTTCTAACAAAATCTTTTCTTCTAAACGTTCCATTTTTTCACCTCAAGAAATATATATTCCGCTAAGCAGATAAAAATCCCGAAACCATAGCTCATCACAGGATGAGCAATAGCTTCGGGATAAATATGAATGAGATTTAAAACTCAATTCAAAAAGCGTCCGCATCATTACTCACCCATAGTCGGACCATTTACGGTGTCCGGTAGAAACTCGCAATCCATATTATTGCTATTATATGAGTGGTTCGTTTTTAAAGATAATTATTATTGTAACATCATTGACGAACTTTTCAAGAATGAAAAAGATTAAAGTTCATAAATTGATGTAAAAAATCATATTTATAATATAAAAGTTCGTGTTTTTTACCATTCATAATGTGGGGCGGTATTATGTTATAATACAATCAATTGTTTATACCGAAAAAATGGGGGATTCGAATGAAACCAATATCAGAATGTACGGTTTTAATCACAGGAGCCACCAGCGGTCTTGGCAGGATGACAGCGGAATGGTTTGCACAAAATGGCGCAAAGGTACTGTTGCATGGCAGAAATGAGGAGAAAGGGTATAGAATCCTTGAAGAAATAAAGAATACCACTGGCAATCAGAAACTGGCGTATTTTAATGGAGACTTCTCCTCTCTGGCTTCTGTTGCTCAACTCGCTGAAAAGATTGTATCAAATGAAAGGGAACTGGATATTCTGATCAATAACGCAGGAATCGGCGGCGGACCAAAGTCCCGAAATGAGCGGGAAATCAGCAGGGACGGCTTTGAATTACGCTGGGCAGTGAATTATCTGGCTCAGGTGCTGATGACCCGGAAGCTGGCCCCGCTATTGAATGATGGTTCCAGAATCATCAATGTGGCATCGATTGGACAATCTGCCATTGATTTTGATGATTTGAATATGGAGGAAACCTATGAAGGATATTTGGCTTATGCCCGCAGTAAGCTGGCTTTGATCATGTTCACGTTTGACCTTGCTGATGAATTGAAAGACAGAGGTGTAAATGTGAATGCTCTTCATCCATCTACACTGATGGATACAAATATGGTTGATAAACATTTTGGAAGCGCCCAGAGCACAGTGGAACAAGGATTAGATGCAGTTATATTCCTTGCAGCTTCAGAAGATATAAAAGATGTCACAGGGGAATACTTTGACGGCCGGAAACATTCAAATGCTGCCTCACAGGCGTATGATAATGCAGCCCGGGAAAATTTGAAGACGATTACCCAGGAGAGTCTTAACAGCTTTATTTAGCAAACCCCGTATAAAATGACTGGAGGGTTAACAATGGGCCGGATAATGGTCGAATTTTTTAAGAAAACTTTTCAATACAGAGGGCGCGCGACGAGAAAGGAATTCTGGATTCCGAATATCATATTGATGCTCATCGGGATCCTGTTGAACTGTTTCAATCGATACAGGGGGATCAGGGGACTGGAGGATATGGCTGCAGCTGCAATTATCCTGCCTTCCATCAGCCTGACTTCAAGACGCTATCAGGACGCAGGGATCTCAGGCTGGTTCCAGCTGCCGCAATATTTGTCAATCCTGCTGCTGCCGGTCATATTTATGAGGGTTGCCAAACGATGGCTGAAAATGGCGGTCATTACGGCTATCGCAGCGTTTAATCTCCTCGGCTTCATCTTTACACTGCTGCCTGGGGAAGGGGATAATAAATATGGGAAGGGCTGATGCTGAGGTATCAGCCTTTTTTAATGGTCATTCCGCATATCATGATCTATTTCGCAATCATTGTGTGGATGTTAATATTAACAGGCATGGTTATAAGACTCACCCACAGCTACTTTCACAGAGAGGGATAAGTTATGAAAAAGACATTGCTTGCCTTGTCAATTTTAAACGTTATATATTTTATCGTTACTGTATTCATAGATAATGACACCAGCCTGTACATGCTGCCATTCGGATTACCGCTTCTGATTGCCTTTGTTCTGCTGTTTGCAGGCATCATTTCTTTATATTTTAAAGGGAAACAAGGAGCGGCGGCCAAAAGCAGAAATATGAGTATCTGGATCGTGTCAGTCAATCTGATCAGCATGCTGGGCATTGCCATTCTATTCGGCAGGATGCTGTTTAATCTTTAAATGAAAATATCCGGGTGAGGATACGAGCAGTATCTGTCATCCGGATATTTTCTTAAGACAGCTGAAGTATCAGGATGCCGGATAGGATCATGAGCACACCGATGACCCGTCTCATGTCCACGGCCTGTCTTGGGATGCCAAGCAATCCGAAATGATCGATGAGCAGTCCCATGAGCATCTGGCCAAAAATGGTGGTCATCAGGGTCAGGGTCGCTCCCAGATGCGGCATGAGGATGACGTTCGTTGTCACGTAAACGGCACCGAGCATCCCCCCTGCAAAATGCCATGGTTTTATGGCACCTGCTTTTTCACTGGATCCTGATATTTTAATGTTGCCGGTACTGAGGACAGAAAGAAGGAACAATGCGGCTGTACCGACGATAAATGAAATGAAGGCGGCCAGCAGGAATGAATCCACTTCAATTCTGAGCGCACTGTTTACAGCTGTCTGGATCGGCGGCATTGATCCTGTAAAAAGACCGAGCAGTAGCCAGGCGTTAGAACTGCCGGACGCAGCGGCCCTGTCCTTTTTCTTTTTGTAGTTCATGAAAATGATGCCGGCAATCATGAGGAGGATGCCCGACACTCTATAGACGCTGATCGGCTGCACTGCGGCATCGAACCATCCGAACGTATCGATGAGGAGACCGATGATCATCTGACCGGCGACGGTCATGATCACTGTCAGTGCCGCACCGATTTTGGGCAGCAGAATCATGTTGCCGGTCAGGTAGATAACGCCCATAATACCGCCGACAAACCATATGTATGAAATATCGTGGCTGAATACGAACTGAGGCGAAAGCTTCCCCGGATTGGCAAATAAATTGAATATCAGTAAAAACACGGATCCGATGAGGAAAGAGTAGAACGATGCGACGATTAAAGAACGGGTGAAGCTGGCCAGCCGGCTGTTGACTGAAGTCTGGACCGGTACCAGCATACCGGCGATGGTGCCTAATATGATCAGCGGGATCAAATCATTCATCTCCTTCAAAAATGCATATCTAATTATTTTATAGCAGAAAGTCTATAGAGGCAACTCACTTTAAGCTTCGCTTTGTTAATCGTCGCAGTTTTTGCCGGTATTAAAAATTTCCGGAATCAACCCAAAAACATAAAATTTCCGCCGAAGTATGACGGCGGAAATTTTATCCAGTTATTCGGTAAAGTCTACAAACTCGGGAGTGTCCACGTTGTCATCATTCATGATTTTGATTCTCTCAGGGGTGATTTTAATGACTGTCAGCTCCGGATCTGCTTCCGAATCAAAGTATGTCTTGTCCTGGTTTTGCCATAACCAGTCGATGGTCTCCGTATTTTCGACCACTTCGACTTTACCCATGATTTCCAGAAAGCTCTGGTTGCTCGTCTCTTCGTATCCCAGTAAAATATGGGTGAGTGGATTATCTTTAATTTCTTCTACTTTCAAAGAAGTTTTATCTGTTTTTGTATAAAGGGTGTGCTCATCATTATAAAAAATCATATAACGGCTGTTGGGCACATCATTAAAGGCTGTGGACATGACCCCCACTTTAGAAACAGCCAGTATATTTTCAATTTCTTCAATTAGTTTCGCTTTTTCCATTTCTTTATCACCTCCCTTATATTTTCCCGCATGGAATTGGTGTAAACGTATTTCAGTGTTATATACTATGGAAGACTGATATGCTCGGTATAATTGATTATGGTACAAGGAGGTATCTGAGATGAACGAAACATTGAAATCTGAAATAATAAAATGGCGCAGGCATTTTCATAAATATCCAGAAGTGTCGTATAAAGAATACGAAACATCTAAATATATAAAAAATGTACTGGAGACTTTTGATGGCATTGAAGTATCACAGCCGACAAAGACGAGTGTGCTGGGGGTATTGAAAGGCAGCGGTGATGGTAATACTGTGCTCCTTCGCGGGGACATCGATGCCCTGCCTGTTAAGGAAGAAACCGATCTGGCGTTTAAATCACAGCATGAGGGCGTCATGCATGCCTGCGGGCACGATGCGCATGCGGCGATGCTGCTCGGTGCTGCTAAAATACTATCCGGGATGAAAGCGCAGATTAAAGGTGAAGTCAGATTTCTTTTCCAGCATGCAGAGGAGGATTTCCCGGGAGGCGCCGGAGAACTGGTTGAGCTGGGAGTGGCTGATCTTGTTGATTTCGCTTTTGCGCTTCATGTATCACCGGACTATGAGACTGGTTATTTCTCCGTCAGAGACGGCGTTTACTGTGCCTCGGCGGATGATTTCAGGATAAAAATATCCGGGCGCGGCGGACATGCTGCCATGCCGGACGCTACGATCGATCCGATCATCATCGGGTCGGAATTCACAATGAGTCTGCAGACTGTAGTTTCAAGAAAAATTTCTCCGCATAACGTACCGGTCGTCTCTGTGACGAAGTTCCACAGCGGTGCGGCGATGAATGTCACCCCGGAGACGGTTGAAATCGGAGGGACAGTCCGTTCCATTGATGAACCCTCCCGAGTGAAGGCACGCGAAGAAATAGAACAGATTCTGAAAGGGGTTACGACTGCGCATCGGGCATCTTACACGATCGACTGGGACATCGGGTATCCTTCGGTGTTCAATCATGCCGAAGCGGTGGATATTACGAGGTCGGCGGCAGCGGAAGTGTACGGGGCGGATAAACTGATAAAAGTGGATCAACCGATATTTGGCACGGAGGATTTTTCTTCATTTTCCCAGGCAGTGCCATCATCGATGCAGTTTATCGGGATGCATGACCCTGAGCGGAGTGAGTCATTTCCGCTGCACCATCCTAAATTTGAAATTGATGAAAATGGTCTGGAAAACGGTGCAAATTATTTTGTTGAAGTGACAAAAAGATTGGTAATGTAGTATGAAAAAATGTGAACAGGAGCGATAAATATGGAAGTAACAGATGCGATTTTCACAAGAAGGTCAGTGGGTAAAGTAAAGGACAGCCCCGTAGACAAGGAAAAAATTGAGACCATGCTTGAAGCAGCCACATGGGCGCCCAATCATCATTTGACGGAACCTTGGAAGTTCTTTGTGTTGAGTGGTGACGGCAGAATTCCATTGTCCCGGGCACTAAAGGATGCAGCTTATCATCGTGTACCGGAACCTGATTCTGATTCGGGACAGCAGCGTATTGAAAGGATTGCTGGCAAACCGTTCAATGCACCGACTGTCATCGTTGTTTCACTGTCACCATCGGACAGTGAAAAGGCTGTTTACATCGAGGATGTCTGTGCTGTGGCTGCGGCCACACAAAATATGCTGCTTACGGCACATGGCCTGGGGCTTGGAGCGATGTGGAGAAGCGGTACTATCTATGATACAAAAGCGGTAAGAGACTACTTTAGACTGCGTGAAGACGAAGAGATTTTAGGATTAATCTTTGTCGGGGAACCCGACATGAGTAAAGAAAATGTGACACGCACACCGTTCAATGAAAAAACAACATGGGTTGACAGCGATGATCAGTAAGCGTCAATTGGAGGAATTTTAATGAAGATTGCCGCGACGATATGCTATGCAGCAGGAACGTTAATCATGTTCGGTACCCAGACCGTTTTCCCGGACGGACTCATTGTGCCTGGATATATGGCGGTTTTCCTGCTCTTTGTAGCCGGCTTATACTTGACCTTCAGTGCCGAAGATTAAAATCAGTACCACATACTTATATAAAAATGAGGCGCTTTAATGAAAAAATTATATGAACGATTGATGGGGAGAAGCCTGCTTTTTATTATCCTTATATTTACCGTATCAATCATCGGTGTATACACTTTTTTAACGATTGATCAGCGTGAAATCCCGGAAACTGAAGCCAATCTGATAAATGTAACGACGCCGTGGCCGGGTGCGGATAAGTCTGACGTTGAGCAGAACGTCACCAATGTGATAGAGGCGGAAATTTTCAGTGCCGAGGGAATTGAAAGTGTGTCTTCTGTATCGCAGGATGATACGTCAGTGGTCACACTCGAACTGACCGATGATGCAGCACCTGACGATGTATTGAATGACGTCAATAATCTGGTCAGCGGTGTATCCGGTGAACTGCCTGAAAATGCAAATGAACCCGATGTGCAGTCAGTGACGAATTCGTTCCCGCTATTGAGTTATCAGATCACTGCTGATGATGGGGGGTCACTTGACGGCATCCGTTCCGACCTGGAAGACCTGGAACGTGAAGTGACGCAGATGGAAGGCATCGACAGCGTGACGATTAAAGGATATAACGATTATCAGTATGAGGTGCAGCTGGATTACGACAGTATGGTTGAAAATCAGCTGGATCCCAATTCGATCAGCAGTGAAATTGAGTCATCACTTAATCCCGTGATCCTGGGAGAGGAAACTGACAATGAAGAGACGATCAGGATGTCATTCCAGGATGAAACACCGATTGAAGTGTTGGAACAGGTCAGGGTTGGGGAAGAGAACATTCTGTTAACTGATGTCGCAGATGTTGAGCAGGTAGAAGACCGGCCGGAAGACATTGTGGAACACGAAGGCGACAGGGCGGTATCCTTCACTGTATTCCTGGCCGGCAACCAGGATGTCCCGAGTGTTTCCAGGGATGTGGAATCTCTGGTCAACGACGGTTTTGAACAGCTGCCTGAAAACATCAATATAGACACTATTTCATCAGAGAGAGAAAATGTAGAGGAAATATTCATCGGTCTGTATATGTCGCTCGCCCTGGCACTGGTTGCTGTCATCATAGGGACATCACTGGGGCTTTCATGGTTTGGTTCCATCACGGTGATGGTGACCGTACTTCTGTCGGTTCTGATCGGCCTGATACCGGTACCCTGGCTGGGGGTCGACCTGAACCAGATATCAGTGATCGGCCTGATTATTGCGCTTGGGATATTGGTGGATGATTCCATCGTTATCAATGACAATATCGAACGCCGGTTCAACCTTGGGGACACCCGGATGAACGGGGTCTACAATGGGGTGAAAGAAGTGGCGCCATCAGTCGTCGCTTCGACCCTCGCCATCGTTTTTACATTTTCACCGCTGCTGCTCCTGTCCGGGGCCAACGGGGAATTCATCAGGGCGCTGCCAAGTATTCTGATTACCACGATGATCGCCTCGACGATACTGGCACTGACATTTGTGCCGGCAGTGAGATATCTGATCGTTAAACGGAAAACCGCTGAACATCCGGGCATCATCGGTAAAGTATTTACATGGGGGAGTGACTTCTATGCGGACAAGCTCCTGCCCGGAGTTGTCCGAAGACCGTTCATTTCATTCCTGACTGTGCTGGTTATTGCCCTTGCCTCAGTGGGATTGATCCGCTTTACACCGTTTGAGTTCTTTCCGGAGGCTGACCGCTCCGAAGTGACGGTTGACCTGATTTTCGAAGATGGGCAGACAATTGAGCAGACACATCAGGATACTGAGGCAGTGATGCAGTATCTCACCGAGGAGCTGGAGCATTTGGAATCTGCTTCCATATTTACCGGCGACGGACTGCCCAACCTGTTTGGGGCTTCCCTTGATCAATCAGGATCAAATACATCACAAATCGCTCTGGAGATTGATAAGGCGCAGATGAGTGCCTCAGCCACCATCGATGAATATCAGTCTCAGGTGAGAGCGGCATTCCCTGAGGCGGAAATATTCATGGAGACCATCGTCCAGGGACCGCCTGAAAGTGCACCGATAACCATTGAAATATTGAATGAAGACCTGGATACATTGAATTCAGATATCAGTGAACTCACATCTGAACTTGAAAATGAAGGGGCAGTTGTGACTTCAAATATCGGCGATCCGGTCAGAACGATGAACTACAGCATTGATTACGGTGCGCTCGAAGAAAATGACATTTCAGTCTCCCAGGTCAAAAATGAACTGGGCATGATTTCTGAAGGGATTCCGATTCAGGAGGTCATTGTGGATGATGATTCCAGGGAGACTTCTTTGAAATATTCCGAGGAATATGAAATTGATAATGTGGACATCGTAAGTATGAGCGGCGGAGACACGGAGACCTTCCCGCTGACTGATTTTGTCAGTACCGAGGAAAGTGAAGATACGCAGTATATCCAGCACAGTAACGGGGAACGCGCAGCTGAGCTCTCCGTGTATGCTGATGATGAAGCAGCTGTGAATTCTATCATCGATGCATACAGCGCAGACGCTTCAGATGGTACAGAAATCACCACAGGCGGCGAGTCTTCCGAGCAGACGGACTTCTTTATCGAGATAGGGATTTTATTCTCTGTCATACTTGTACTGGTTTATCTTGTCATTGCGGTTGAATTCAATTCCGTGGTCATGCCGCTCATCATCGTATTCAGCATCTTCCTGGCGTTCAGCGGCGGCATCATCGGTCTCTTTGTGACCCAGACACCGATCAGCTTCCTTGGTATCATGGGCATGGTTTCACTCTCCGGTATCGTCGTCAGGAACGCAGTGGTACTGCTCGACTTTATCGAAGCGAGACGTAAAGATGAAACATTCGATATTCACCAGGCCATTTACGAAAGCGGACGGGCAAGATTCAAGCCAATTGCATTGACCACAATCACAAGTATCATCGCCCTCGTGCCGGTAGCTCTTGGCGGAGACGCACTATTCGTGCCGCTTGCAGTCACAATCATTGCAGGAATTGCATTCTCGACAATCCTTTCCATGATCGCAACACCAGCACTGTATTATCTGTACTGCCAGGCCAGATACAGAAACAAATCGTAAAATTGCATGAACGGTTGAGGCCGCTCATTATGATTTGCCCCCTCTCGGTTTACAGATGAAATAAAAAATCTGTAAACCGAGAGGGGGTTTTTTATATCAATCATTGATCGTCACACTTTCGTAGGCCGGGATTTTCCCTTTGACATAAGTGCCGAGCAGATTAAGATATCTGCTGACTTGACTGATATCTTCCAGTGCTTCTGCCAGTTTCGTATCTGCTCTGCCTTTCTCAACATCGATGAAAAATCCGTAGGAGAACGGTTTGTGCTGGATCGGCCTGGAGGTCAGATTCAACAGGTTGATTTCATATTTCTTGAAAATCTCGAGTATCTCACTGAGGGATCCGGTGCTGTGGCCGGACTCAATGTAAAGGGAGGTTTTATCCGTTCCCTGCCGGCTGGCCTGTGTCCCTTTTCTGAAGAATAAAAAGCGAGTGGTATTCAGCGGATTGTCACTAATGTTTTCCCGGATGACGGACATGCCGTACATCTCTGCTGCATGGGCACCGGCAATGCCGGCGATATCCGTTTCCTCAGCCTCTTTCACCATTTTCACAGCTTCAGCTGTATCCGAGTACTCCATGACCTCGATATTCGGGTAGCGGCTCAAATATGCATAGCATTGCTCAAGTGCCTCTGGGTGCGAATACACTTTACTGATATCAGCCATATCCATGGGCGCCTTCATGATCAGTGCGTGCTCGATTTTAATGTATATTTCTTCCACGGCAGACACTTCCAAATATTTCATCAGGTCTATCGTCCGTGTGATCGGACCACTCGTTGAATTTTCAACCGGCAGGGCGATATAATCAAGTGTCTCGTCCATCATCGCTTCCACAAGGGTTCTGAAAGTCGGGTATCCTATCATTTGACAGTCCGAATCCTGGGCGAATTTTTTGCATGCCAGCTCGCTGTAGGAACCTTCGACACCCTGATAACCAATTAACATAAAACCACTCCTCGAATATAGTTCATAAAAAAAGCCATTTTTCATCCTCCGGCTGAGAGAATCCAAATGGTTGAGAAGATAGATAAAAACCCAGCCACTTAGAATCCCATGCGGCTGGATTTTGAAAATTGCGCATCCAAATCAGCCATCATAGATATATGCTTACGCCTATACCCACAATGGAATATAGACGCTATCTAAAATAGCTGAAGAAAAATTGATTCAATTGAGTTTGCATATAGTCATGTGACATGTCGACCACTCAATTCTTTTAAGATTGTAATAAATGATATCAACACCGTTTATGAAAGTCAATAATTATGACTAAATATTTTGATAAGTTGAATATTATCAGTTATTTGAGGAAAGAGAAACCGCAGATATGGTATTATGAAAGAAATTGAAATGGTGAAGCCGAGGAGTGTTAGTTATGAGGAAATTAAACGTGGGCATTTTGTATGGCGGACAGTCGACAGAGCATGAAGTGTCGATGCGTTCGGCTGAGAGTGTGCTTAATGCTTTGGACAAAGATAAATACAATATAAAGCTGGTACATATATCCAAGGCAGGGGAATGGCTTTTAAATCCTCAATCGGAAACGGTTGAGCGTCTGGATGGTACAGACGGAGCGAAAAGTCTGTCCATTGTTCCTGCGAACCAGATGTCTTCAGAAAATGGACCGGAAAATTTCGATGTCATGCTGCCGATCTTACATGGGACAGCCGGTGAAGATGGCAGTGTCCAAGGGCTTCTCGAGCTTGCAAATATCCCGTATATCGGCTGCGGCGTCAGAAGTTCCGCAGTGTGCATGGATAAAGATATGACAAAGCGGCTGCTGAAACTCGAGGGCATCGGTGTTGCTGATTGGACGGTTTTCCATTACGGGGAAAAAGATGCTGTTGATTATCAGCCGGTGAAAGAAAAACTCGGTCTGCCGATGTTTATCAAGCCTGTGAACCAGGGTTCCTCTGTCGGTGTGTCCAAAGTGGATGATGAGCGGACTTTCTACGATGCGCTCGGCCTGGCTTTTGAGTTTGATATGAAAGTGATGGCTGAGAGCGCTGTCGACGGCAGGGAAATTGAAGTATCTGTGCTGGGCAACGCTGATCCCGTCGCCTCGCTGCCCGGGGAAATCGTGGCAAATACTGATTTTTATTCCTATGAATCCAAATATATCAACGAGAGTGGTGCGGCGCTTGAGATTCCGGCCACACTGGATAAAGAGACATCAGACCGCCTCAGGAAAACAGCTTTGGACGCATTTAAAATACTCGATTGTGAAGGTATGGCAAGGATAGATATGTTTCTCGATAAAAACGGACAGGTCGTTGTCAACGAGATCAATACCCTGCCCGGATTCACAAACATCAGCATGTACCCAAAGCTGCTTGAAATTTCAGGGATAGAATATCCGCATCTTCTGGACCAGCTGATTGAACTGGCGTTGGAGAGGTATAATCTCAAGAGTCATCTGAAGACGGATATAATGTAGGAGACAATCCAGGGTTTTACAGACTAATCATAGTCATTACACAAGGGGGAGATCACACGGTGTTCAAATTAAAGAAAGCGGCTGAAGCAGATGCATATGATATCGCAAAGGTGCAGGTGGACAGCTGGCGGACGACGTATAAAGGGATCGTCAGCGATGACTATCTGAAGAATCTCAGCTATAAGAAAAGAAAAGAAGTATGGGAACTGGCAGTCATTCAGAATACGGCATTTCTGCTTGAATCTGACGATGGAGAAATTGTGGGGTTCGCCATCGGCGGGCCTGAGCGATCTGAAGAGTATGTGGGATATGATGGTGAATTGTATGCCATTTACCTGTATGAGCACGCCCAGGGCAAAGGCGGCGGCAGCATGCTGTTTGATGCCGTTGTTGAAGATCTGTTGGAACGTGGATTTGAAAATATGATCATTGCAGTGCTGGAAGATAACCCGGCTTGTGAGTTCTATGAAAGGATGGGCGGAGTGGCTATCGCCAAAGAGGAAATCAGCATCGGCGGCAGCCAGCACACAGAGCTGGTCTACGGCTGGAGAAATATAAAAGAGTTGTGATATCAACGGAAGACAGCAGTGTTGAGGTGCTGTCCCTTTTGTTTTGCAATTTTTCATGAGTTTGTTTGATTTCATTCTGCTGACTGGTTATGGCATGATATAACTGTATGTTTATATTCAGCAAATATTTTGAATAATTTTGGGGGAAGGGAAATGAAAGATCGATTAATTGAACGGCTGACTACATATGTGAAAATGGATACGCAATCGGATCCGGAGAGTGACACGATCCCCTCCACTAAAAAGCAGCGGCATCTGATAGAATTGCTTGAAGATGAATTGAAATCCATCGGTATGGAAGAGGTGGAGAGCGACGACAATGGTTACTTAATGGCGACATTGCCTGCAAATACAGAAGGCGCACCGATCATTGGGTTTTTGGCGCATGTGGATACTTCTCCGGATTTCACAGCTGCAAATGTCAACCCGCAGGTGATTGACTACGCGGGCGGAGACATCGTGCTGAACAAAGCGGAAGATATCATATTGTCGGATGAGGCCTTCCCGGAACTTGCCGGTTACAAAGGACACACGCTGATGACTACCGATGGAACGACACTGCTTGGGGCGGATAATAAGGCAGGTGTTGCTGAAATCATGACGGCGATGAAGTACCTGATCGACAATCCGGATATTAAACACGGTAAAATCCGGGTGGCATTCACGCCGGATGAAGAAATCGGCCGCGGACCGCATCGGTTCGATGTGGATCGTTTTGGTGCAGATTTCGCTTACACAGTGGACGGCGGACCTGCCGGTGAACTTCAATATGAAAGCTTCAATGCAGCTTCAGCGAAGGCCACTTTTATCGGTAACAGTGTGCATCCAGGGACTGCCAAGGGTAAAATGGTGAATGCCGGTATGATGGCTGCAGAATTCATTACAAAATTCGATCCTGAAGATACGCCGCAGTTTACTTCAGAATATGAAGGCTTCTTTCATCTGACAAAAATGGGCGGTTCAGTTGAACAGACGACAGCCGAGTACATCATACGCGACTTTGATAAGGAAAAGTTCGAAGCCCGCAAACGGCGGATGGAATCGAATGTCCGGGAAATCCGGGACAAATACGGCCGAGGCCGTGCGATGCTGGATATCCATGACCAATACTACAATATGAGAGATAAAATTGAACCGGTCATCGAGGTTGTCGATTATGCAAAAGAAGCGATGGAAACGTTAAACATTGAGCCGCTGATCAGGCCGGTTCGCGGGGGAACGGATGGTTCCCAGTTATCCTATAAAGGCCTGCCGGCCCCCAACCTTTTTACAGGCGGAGAGAATTTCCATGGGAAGTTTGAGTACGTATCAGTGGATACGATGGAACAATCGGTAAAAGTCATCGTGGAAATCAGTAAAATTGCTGCATATCGCTAAATTTAAAGCGTCCCGGATATGGACGCTTTAATAGGCTGTTTTATGAAATTATTTTTATTCTTTTTATATATATGAAAGAAGGAAAATTTATGGCATCAAATGCAAATAACGGAAATGCCCATAACAATGTTAAGAAACTGCCGTTAATGCTGGTCCTCTTATCCGGTGCATTTGCAGCGATACTGAATCAGACATTGTTATCCACTGCAATACCGCATATCATGAGAGACCTGAATCTTGAGGCAGACATTGCCCAATGGGTTCAGTCTGTATTTATGCTGGTTAACGGAATCATGATTCCAATTACAGCTTTCCTGATCGGTAAATTTACAACAAGGTCGTTATTTGTTGCTGCGCTCACTCTGTTTGGGATCGGCACCCTGGTTTGCGGCATCTCACCCAACTTTCCAGTTTTAATGGCAGGCCGTATTTTGCAGGCTTCCGGGGCAGGCATCATCATGCCGCTGATGCAGACTGTTCTCTTTTTGATCTATCCAAGGGAACAAAGGGGCACGGCGATGGGGATGTTTGGTCTGGTCATCAGTTTTGCGCCGGCAATCGGTCCGACATTATCCGGCTGGTTTGTTGATATTTATCCGTGGAGAGGGTTATTCTTCATTATTCTGCCGATCGTCATCATTGATTTGGTCGTCGCCTATTTTCTCCTGAAAAATATCACAGAGAAAACCGATCCGAAGTTAGATGTACTGTCCATCATCCTGTCCACTTTCGGTTTCGGCGGGTTATTATATGGATTCAGTATCGCAGGCAGTGCCGGATGGTTGAGCCCGACTGTTCTGCTTCCGTTACTCATTGGCGGTGTTTCCCTTTATTTATTCATCAAAAGGCAGTTCAAGCTCGAGCAGCCGATTTTGGAATTCAGGGTGTTTAAGGATAAGATATTCACGCTGGCGACGATACTCGGCATGATTGTCTTCATGTCCATGATCGGAAGTACAGTGATACTGCCGATGCTCATGCAGAACATGCTTGGGTACAATGCATTTGAATCCGGCCTCATGCTGCTGCCGGGGGCGCTGGTGATGGGCATCATGAATCCGGTGGCCGGTCGGATGTTCGATATGTTCGGGGCCCGCTATCTTCTGATCACCGGTCTTGGTATTGTCACCGTAACAACATTCATGTTCACCATGCTCGATTCCGGTACCACGTTTGCCTATCTGGCAATAGTAAATGCTCTCAGGATGTTTGGTGTCTCCATGGTCATGATGCCGGCGACCACTGCCGGGCTGAACCAGCTGTCGAACAGGCTCGTCCCCCACGGCACAGCAATGAACAACACGATGCGGCAGATTGCCGGTGCCCTGGGGACGGCAATGCTCATTTCAGTCATGGCACATACCATGAACCCCGAGACCGGGGTCGATGGTATGGTTCAGGGGGTGAATCATTCATTTATGGTCGCAAGCATTCTTTCCTTAGCCGGGTTCATACTGGCATTCTGGATTCACAAGCCAAAAAAATTGCCTGAAGAATAGAAGGAACGTTCTGGCACATTTCATTGCTGCAGAGGGCCAATTTCCCAAATCAGGCATACTCATTAGGACTTACGGGTAAAATAGTTAATAAAACAATTGAGGAGGAACTTTTTCATGCAACGGTTGATGTGTAAAGGTAAATTGCATCGTGTGAGAGTCACGGAAGCTGATCTTGATTATGTCGGAAGTATTACAATAGATGCTGAGTTTATGAAAACAGCGGATATAAAGCCGTATGAAATAGTACAAGTCACCAACCTGAAAAATGCTGCCAGGTGGAAGACATATGCGCTGCCTGCACCGGAAGGTTCAAAACAGATTTGTCTGAACGGACCGCCTGCACACTTGTTTTCACCAGGGGACATCACCATTATCCTGAGTATGGCCCAAATGTCAGAAGCGGAAATCAAAGATTTAAAACCAAAAGTGGTCTTTTTTGATGAAAACAACAATATTACAAGTGTAAAAGAGGATAATCTGGATTGGCCGGAAGCAGCCAGTATCCAGTAACCTAAAAGGGGGCTTGGGATGAAATTTTGGCATGTTTGTATTGCATGTGGCAAAACGACCGATTTTCATTTAAAGCAAAATGAGTGTACATGCGGCAGGACGCTGGAGTTAGAATATGATTTGGAATTCGCCGGTCAAACCTTCACGAAAGACGCGTTGAAAAACAGAGCAGCTGATATGTGGCGGTATAAAGAACTGCTGCCGATAGAAAATCCGCAAAATGTGGTTTCTTTAGGTGAAGGATGGACACCGCTCGTACGAATGTATCAAGAGGAACAGAATTACCCTGTGAAGAAACTCTGGGTGAAAAGAGAAGAACAAAATCCGACGGGCAGTTTTAAAGCCCGGGGGTTTTCTGCGGCACTCTCGATTGCCAATGAGTACGGCATAAAAAAGGTGGCGGTCAACTCGAATGGGAACGCTGCTTCAGCTCTAGCTGCCTATGCGGGCTACGCCGGAATGGACAGCTATGTTTTTCTTCCGCAGGATTGTCCAGGGTTAATTGTTGAAGAGTGCCTGCAATATGGTGCACAGACTTATTTAGTTGATGGTCTTATTCATAATGCCGGAAAAATTATTGAAGATGGTGAATCAGAACAAAACTGGTACAATGTCGGCACCCTTAAAGAACCTGGGAGATCAGAGGGTAAGAAAACGATGGGGCTGGAATTAGCGGAACAATTCAACTGGAAACTGCCTGAAGTAATTATCTATCCAACCGGAGGGGGTTCAGGTGTTATAGGTATATGGAATGCCTTGAACCAATTGAAGCAGCTTGGTTTCATCGAAGGTGAACTGCCGCGGATCGTCAGTGTGCAAGAGGAAGGATGTCAGCCGGTCGTTGATGCTTTTGAAAATGGAACAATGTTTAAGGCGCAAACGGAGAATGTCAGCTCTAATCCTACAGGTATGCGGGTGCCAAATCCGCCGGATGGGGAACGGATCGTTTCCATTATTCGTGAATCGGGAGGATCTGCGATTGCAGTATCCAAAGAAGAGATCAAAAATGCGCAAACATCTTTTGGAAAACAGGGAATATCATCATCTCCGGAAGGTGCAGCAACCTGGGCAGCGTTTACCAGGTTAACTGAGAGCGGCTGGATTCAATCGGATGATGAAGTTGTTTTATTCAATACTTCACATGCCATCAAATATTTGCCTTGGGATTATGGTGAAGTACCAATTATTGAAAACTATAAGGATATGGTGAGCAACAGCGCTGGAATCTAAATTATCTGGAATTTAAATATTGAAATAAGAGTAACGGCATAGGCAGGCTGTTAAGCTTAAGGGCCCATGCGATTATCAATTTGAATGTAGATAAAGAAACCGCCGATGATGCCTAGAAACAGTGAAATCGGGATGGCATAGCCTGAAAATATCGGGATGAAAGTTGAAATCACCCAGTAGATTGCCAGGGTGATTACTGCCATTAATATCAGGCTGAGCAGAAATCTGGTCATTTTAAAACCTCCAATAGTACTTAATATAACGTTTCATGACTGAAGATGTCCAATTTCTTAAATGAGGCATAATTATTATGGATTGTGGGTAGAGAAGTTAAGAAACAATATTAGGAAGGAGCATTTTAATGGCAAAAGAGACACTGCTTTTTCAAATCAACCAGGTAAGGAATATGATTCTTGGCGCACTGGATAAGGTCGACGGAGAAGAACTGGCCAGAATTCCTGAAGGTAAAGGATTTAAGAATAATCTGCATTGGCAGTTTGGCCATGTTGCCTCAATGGGTGAGCTTGCACTGGTCGGTATGACAGGTAAAAGCAATGATGAATTTCAAAGATATACCAAATATTTCGGTTACGGCACAAGTCCGGATGATTTTGACAGTGAGACACCTGATATCGATGAAATCAGAGCACTGCTTGAAGGCCAGGTACCGCAGCTTGAAGAATTCCCGGAAGAAAAATTGGATGAGGACCTTCCGAAGGAATTCATGGGGATGACAAAACGCTATGAACAACTGGCGTTCATTATCCTTCATGAAGGACAGCATGTCGGGAAAATTGAAGAAATGACAAAAATGGTTAAAATGTAAATTTAAAGGGGCATCTTTTTTGAGATGCCCCTTTTTTGATGCTTTCACCCGATAGACTAATATTATATAATATACGATGCAGTAAAAATGAGAATAAAAACCCGGATAGCACATCCGGGAAAAGCATTTATTTGAGTCTTTCAATTATTCTCTCTGCAACACCCGCCGCCGACGCAGGGTTCTGACCGGTGATGAAATTGCCGTCTGTAACAACGTTCTCTTCCATGTCAGTGCCGGCAACGAAGCCTGCACCGTTGTCAGCAAGTTTTGTTTGAAGCAGGAAAGGCATCTCATCTGAAAGGTTCATGGCACGCTCTTCTGAATCGGTAAAGCCTGTCAATTTGGTGCCATCTACAAGATAATCGCCATTCTTTGTCTTTGCGTCAGCAAATGCAGCCGGCCCGTGACAGACGCCGCTGATAATTCGGCCATCTTTTTTAAAGTAAGCAGCGATATTTTGAATGTCGGCATTGCCGGGGAAATCAAACATCGCGCCGTGGCCGCCGGCAAAGAAGACTGCGTCATAGCCTTCATAAACAACGTCGCTTAACCGTTCAGTGTTCTGGAGGATTTTGGTTACTTCTGTAAACCTTTCATCATCCTGGCCGTTTTGTACCGAGTTTGGATCGATTGGGGCAGGCCCGCCTTTAGGTGAAGCGATATCGACCTGAAAGCCCGCGCTTTGAAATGCGATAAACGGCTCTGCCGCTTCCGACAGCCATACGCCGGTTGGTTTGTCATCGTTCCCTGCAATAGTATCCGCATTTGTGACGATAATAAGTACAGATTTACTCATATTTATATCCACTCTCCTTTCATTTAATTTACCCTGAAATCAGGATGGGTAATCGCTCTTTCACGCAGATTATCAAGAATAATTTTATAAAAAATATCATTCGTAAATACAGGAGGCACAGAAAGACAAATGGAAATTAATTTTGGAAATGTGGCTGAAAGCTATCTGAAATACCGCGACGATATTCCTGAACATTTAATCCCCGGCTTGGAGCAGAGGGGCATAGAGATTTCAGGAAGTAAAATTGCCGATCTGGGCGCAGGGCCCGGTCTGCTGAGCAAAATGCTCAGCGACCGCGGCGGGATCATTGATGCAGTGGAGCCGTCTGAGGCGCTGATTGAAACAGGCAGAGATCACGTGGGTGATGACCCGAGAATCAATTTTAAACAGGGCTGTGCAGAAGATACGAACCTGCAGACTGACCATTATGACATTGTAATTGTACTGAGAGCCTGGCACTGGTTCAGACGGGATGAAGCACTGAAAGAAATTGAAAGGATAATAAAACCGGAAGGCTACCTGATCGTTATGGATTCCGGCTTCACCCCCTCGGAAAAGGTGGTTAAAAAGTCAATGAAGATCATCCGTAAACATTCACCGGATGAGGAGCTGAGGCCTGCGGGCTCAAAAGCAGATTCCGAGCAGATGATCAACAGTTTTCCTGTTGAATGGTTTGAAGAATGGAAAAAGAAAAAATTCGATATGACAGAAATGTTTAAAATTGACTATAACATGAAGTTCTCCAACGAACAATGGATCGGCAGGTTAAAGACGGTCTCCCTGCTGGCTTATATGGATGCAGCCGAGCAGTCCAAAGCATTGGATAAAGTAATGGCCTATCTGGATGAAAATTTTGAGAAAAAGAAAGTGAAAATTCCACACAGATTAACCGCTGTCATTTTACAAAATAAAAATAAAGATAAACGCTGATTATCGAATGACGGCGTACTTTATTAACACATTGTAAATATATAGATGAATTCAATACTTTATCTTTACATTTCCTTTACTTTCTGTTAATATCTCTATCATAGTTTTGAATGTATCCCTTGCAAAAGGGAGAAACATACACGAAACTGTAAAATCCAATGTGCATTCCACGCATTGGATACTCCTGGGATTTTTGCCTAAATCCTGCCCCTGCATCTGATGCAGGGGATTTTTTATGCTATGATTTTCTTATAGATGAAAGAAAAAGGAGTGAGTCCATGTGGCATGTGAAAGCATTTGATGAACTGGATCTGGTTACCCTCGAGGAGATCTACAGACTGCGGGTCTCCGTATTCGTAGTGGAACAGGAAAGTGCCTATCAGGAGATTGACGGCAAAGATATGCGATCCACCCATATATACAGACAGGCCGAGGGCGGTATTACTGCATATTTAAGAATCGTCCATGAAGCGCCTGTATCGATCGGCAGAGTCATAGTCAGAAAAGACGTCAGAGGCACCGGCGTTGGCAGGGCGCTCATGAGGCAGGCGATGAATTACGTCGACGCATATTACCGGGATACTTTAATCTATTTGCACGGACAGTCACACCTGGAGGAATATTATCAATCGTTCGGGTTTAAAACTGTTTCTGATGTCCACTTGGAAGACGGCATCCCGCATTTACATATGGAATACAAAAACGATGACTGAAAGCATGTTCAGTCATCGTCTGTCTTCGTCTCCTGAATCAGCCAGGAGCTGTCCGCTGCCTTTTTCCTTTCTTCCATCAGCCGCCTGTTATCTGCTTTGATCCGTTCCAATTCGGACTCCATATGGCGGTTTTCCAGCAGAAAATTTTCCTGACGGGTCTTTTCAAGCTCGAGCTGCTTGTCCATGGCATCAATTTTCATCCGTTCGATCTTCCGCTTATGTTTCAGATAATCGTTGCCGAATCCTGCAAGAATTCCAAGCACAATGATCAGTGCGATCCACATCATTGGGGCAACCCCCCTTTCACAATATGATCCCCCCATTTTAACATTAATCCGTCTGTCAATTTTATATTATTTTGCAACATTGAATATTTCTATAAAAAGGGATGAATTTCTCATTTCATAAAGTTCAGCTGCCATGTGACACCGAATTTATCCTGCACCCAGGCAAACCGGTCAGCAGCGCCATATTCATCCAGAGGGACGTGGATCGCGCCTTTTTTCTTCAGTTTCAGGTAATATTTTTCTATTTCCTGAAGCGATTGGCATTCGATCAAAAACGACATGCTGGGTGAAAAGGCGAACTCAGCCGGTACTTTGGAATCGGTCACCATCAGCAGCAGATCATGGATGCGTATGACCCCCTGCATCACCTTTCCGGCCATTTCAGGGACCGATTCATCATATTCCTGTAAAAACCTGAGTTCAGCATCATCAAACACCCGTGTATAAAATGCCATCGCTTCCTTTGCGTTTCCCTGGAAAGTCAGGTAAGGCGTCACTGATTTCATATTAAACCTCCTCTTGCATCAATTTCAGTATAACAAAAGCGCCCGGCGGCATGTTGACCGGGGCGCTTTGATATTTATGCTTCTGCTGTCAATTCATTCAATTCGTTATTGTCATATATGTTCTTGTCGATCTGTCCGTTTGACCTGGCCGTCACTGTTCCGGCAAGCATGGAGCCGTTAACATTCAGGGCTGTACGTCCCATGTCGATGAGCGGTTCGACGGAGATGAGCACAGCAGCAAGTGCCACCGGCAGGTTCATTGTGGACAGTACAATGATCGCCGCAAATGTGGCACCGCCGCCGACGCCTGCAATACCGAGCGATGCAATCACTGTAACGGCAATCAGTGTAATGATGAACTGTGCGTTGATTTCAACGCCGGCTGCAGGTGCAATCATGATACCGAGCATAGCCGGATAGATACCCGCACAGCCGTTCTGCCCGATCGATAAGCCAAAGCTGCCGGAGAAATTGGCGACGCTGGACGGCACCCCCAGTCTGACGCGCTGGGTCTGGATATTGAGGGGCAGCGTGCCGGCACTGGACCGGGAGGTGAATGCAAACAACAGTGCTTCAGATGTTTTCTTGAGAAACTGCACTGGATTTAATCCTGTCATTGAGACGATGAGCAGATGGACCAGATACATTGCAATGAGGGCAGCGTAGGAGGCGATGACAAAGATGCCCAAATCATAAATCGCTCTGAAATCGGAAGTGGCAACCGTCGTGCCCATAATGGCCAGGATGCCATAAGGGGTCAGGGCAAGGATGATTTTGACCAGCTGCATGACCCAGTCGTTAACTGACAGGATACCGGCTCTCACTTTTTCCCCTGATTCAGGGTTGCGGTTTAACAATCTGATCAGACTGATGCCCATGAACACCGCAAAGAAAACCACAGCAATTGTTGATGTAGCCCTGTCCCCCGTGAAATCAAGAAATGGGTTAGCCGGCAGCAGTGAGACAATCTGCTGCGGCAATGTTTGTCCTTCCACTTCAGATGCCGTGGATTCGAGTGATGACGCTCTTTCATTTTCCGCCTCACCAAGGTTCAGACTGGAGGCGTCCAGGTCAAAGGCCAGGGCGGAGGCGATACCGATCATCGCTGCGATCGCTGTTGTACCAAGCAGAATGGCAATGATTTTTGTACCTGATTTCAGGAATTTCTCCTGATTATCCATTTTGGCGAAAGCGCCCAGAATGGATATAAAGATTAACGGCATCACAATCATCTGCAGCAGCCGTACAAAACCTGAGCCGACGATGGACATCCAATCGGTCGTCGCAGTGATGACGTTGTTATCGACACCATAAATGAGCTGCAGTGCGGCGCCAAAAATCAGCCCGGTCAAAAGCCCGATCATGACGCGGTATGAAAACTTCATTTTACGCTTTTTAAGCAGTGCTAAAACACCGATTAGAGATAAAAAAACGATGAAATTAATGATGATCAACAAAATATCCAATATAAATACTCCTTTACTTTTAAACTATAGTGATTATATAGGAATTAAATTTCTTTGTAAAGGTACATTTATAAACGGAGTATTTATGCATCTTCCAATATATAAATGTCTGGTGGCTCTTGAAGCGAGTACATAATAATAGCTTAAAATGAATTTTTCCGTATGATACAATGGAATAGTGAAAAAACATATAAAGGTTAAAGGGTTGCTGATATGGGCAAATTATTCGTCTCAGGACTGATTTCAGGTACGATCTCGGGGCTGCTGCTCTTTTTAATATTTTCTTATGTCCAGTGGACTACGGACATACAACTGATGACACTGCTGCTTGATACAAGGTTTATGTTTGCAGGAGATCCGCATATATTATTTGAAATAATGCTTCACTTAATTATTTCTATAGTTATCGCTGTTATGTTGAGATGGCTTTATGATAATCAGTACAAGCTGTATCTGCCTGCCATGGTTGCCGTCTGGCTTGTAACGACAGTTTTATATTTCGTGCTTTCGAACTTTGCTGCAGAACCATTGGAATTGAATAGCTATATCGGCATGCTGCTGTGGGTCATTTTCCATATCGGCTACCTTGAGGTGCTGCATTTATGTTTTAAATTGGGTATATGATAACAAATAGCATATCAGGGTTAAGGTCATAAGTCTGTAAAAAGATAATACGTTAGATCGTGAACAGCAAAACCCGTACGTGAGACTCCTATGGAAATCGCATCAGCGTAAGACTACGCTCACGCGATGCCCCAAGGATTGCGAACGTACGGTTTTTTAAATGGAGAGAGTTATGAACCAGCCTCATTTTTATTTGCCGGATCAATATTTTGAAGCCCGACAAAATGGGTATATAAAAATATCAGTCACTTGGATGAGAGGTGAAAAAGATGGATCAACAGACAGGCAGGGAACTACTGAGTGATGTACTGGCAATCCGGGATTCTGTAAAAGAAGAGGGGGACGTCCTGTACAAGAAATGGAGCGAGACCCCGATCAGGGCGGAGTATGAGGAAAGTGCCCGCAATCTGGCCTATTATATGGCGTTTCGCAAAAGGGACATGAGAGACCTTCAGGAAAGATTGATTCCGTGGGGGGTTTCCTCGTTAGGCCGCCTTGAAGCGGATGTGATGGGTTCACTCAACGCTTTGACGAAAACCCTGGGGTATATCACCGGCACTGATGTCGGAGATATAGATTATCGTTCTTCGAGTTCGTTTGAGGAGCGGAATGAAAAATTGCAGAATAATGCGGATGAAATATTCGGCGGCATTCAGGGTGACAGGCTCACGAGAGTGCTTGTTACCATGCCTTCAGCAGCAGGCAGTGATTATAACCTTGTCAAAAATCTGGTGGAAGCGGGAATGAATATGGCACGTATCAACTGTGCTCATGATGATCCTGAAGTGTGGCAGAACATGATCGACAATATTAAAAGGGCGGAACAGGAAACAGGCTGCCCATGCAGGGTGCTGATGGATATCAGCGGTCCGAAGATCCGTACGAAAATGCTGCTCACAACGAAAAGAAACCCTAAAATCAGCGAGGGTGAACGCTTCCTGATTTCAAACCAGAATTCCATGACCCTGCCGAAAGGGATAGAAATCGCAGTGAATACCTCGGTGCCTGAAGTGCTGGACAGCATGCAGAAAGGGCAGCAGGTGAAACTTGATGACGGACATATTGAAGCGGAAGTCGTTGAAATCCGAGACGACGGCGTCATTTGTGAAGTGCAAAAGACGGTGAAAGAAGACGGTGTGAAAGTCAAGACTGAAAAAGGGATCAATATACCGGAGGTGGACTATAAACTGTCGGTCCTGACAGATAAGGATTACGCAGATCTGGACTTTGCTGCCGAACATGCAGATGTGATTGCATTTTCATTTATCAAGGATAAAAGTGATATCGATCTGATCGAAGAGGCACTGGCGGCGAGGTTGCCTGAAGGCAGGGAGAAAACCCCGACAGTGGCGAAGATAGAAACATCGGAAGGTATCCGGAATCTGCCGGAAATCATTCAGGAGGCTGCCGGTGCCAGACCGTTCGGCGTCATGGTCGCCAGGGGGGACCTGGCTGTAGAAATCAGTTATGAGAGATTGAGTGAAATTCAGGAGGAGCTCCTGTGGATATGTGAAGCGGCACATGTCCCCGTCATCTGGGCCACGCAGGTCGTCGAATCACTGGTGAAGACCGGGATCCCAACCCGTTCAGAGATTTCGGATGTCGTTGCCGGTTCAAGAGCAGAGTGCATCATGCTGAATAAAGGAGACTATATCGTCGAAGGGGTTGAAGTCGTCGGTGATATTCTTAAAAAATTTGAGAATCACCAGTACAAAAAAACTTCAATGCTCCGTTCACTTAGTATCGCACGCGGCACATTCGAATAAAAACCAGGAAGAACGTGCCCCGGCAGTTGAATCAAAAATTCAACTGCCGGGGTTTTTGTATTGGAGAGAAAAGAACATGACATCTTAGCGGGCTTTCATTTCCAGTTTTTTACTTAAATCATCGATATGCTTCAAAAACGAGTGGGGTTTTATAAAAATTGCTTTTTTAATTCTGAAAAGAGCAAATCAGCCGATTTTCATTATATATAGGTGAAGGGTTTTTTATTATATAAGGGGGGATTTAATGTTTTTAACAGACAGGAAAAAACCGAAGGAATTGATGTATTACGAGGTTCTGGCGCGGCGGTCGGAGCTGAAAACAGCGGAACAGCGATCTCTGCAGTATTTAACATCCGGTTTTGAAGGTGAGCGGCAGTTTGATGCTGTATTCGATGCTGTCGGGCATGACAATCTTTACATTTTCAGAGATATTTGGCTGGAGCTCGACGGGGCAGCAGTGCAGCTCGATTCACTGGTGGTCGCCGATGACACACTGATTGTGAACGAAATTAAAAATTACAGCGGCAGCTATGGGTATGATAACAGCGAATGGAAAGTACGCGGACAGCAGATATCCGAAGACCCCATCAGCCAGGTCAGGCGGACCGCTGGCAAGCTGGTCAAAATCAGTTATGCCGCCGGGATCAAATTCACAGTGCAGAAATCGGTGGTCTTCGTCAATCCATATTTCATATTTGAGTCGTCTGACGGTAAAGACGCCGACATGCTTATCATGCCAAACCGCCTGAAACAATACCTGCGTTCACTGGGCAATTACCATTGCGGCCGCTCCGCAAAAATGTTGGCCGAAGAAATCCAGAGGCGTATCGTCGATAATCCATGGCCTCTCCCCGAAACAGATCCCAAGCGGCTGCGGCAGGGGCTGAATTGCTGGAAATGCGGAGGATATGACTTGGAGATCGGTCGATTCGCCACTACTTGCTGGATATGCAGGTATGCAGAACCTATCGAAAGACATATTGTCAGAACTGCTCTGGAGTTTTCCATTTTATTTCCCGACAGAGCGATCACAAAGCAAGCCGTATGTGGATTGACGGGTGGTGCAATCGGTCTCCAGACGATTCAAAAAACCTTGCGCAAGTTTTTAAGGATGGTGTGGGGCGGCAACCGAACCCATTATATTTTTGACGTGATGGATTTGGATCGTACTTTAAACAATGCCGGTTACGCCAGTTACTATGAGCATGATCCGGCGTTTATGTTTCAAAATCACCCGAGAATCCACAAAGTAAAACAGAATTTCTTATAAAAGTGCCCCCGCTTATACTCGGTTCTAAATCGAGTATAAGCGGATCGTCTGGCATGTATTCGATTGGGGATCGAGTATAAGTGGACCGTCTGGCATGTATTCGATTGGGAATCGAGTATAAGCGAGGGGTGCGCACTGATATTCGAGTACAGATCGAGTATAAGCGGATCGTCTGGCATGTATTCGATTGGGAATCGAGTATAAGAGAGGGGCGCGCACTGATATTGGATTACAGATCGAGTATAAGCGGATCGTCTGGCATGTATTCGATTGGTAATCGAGTATAAGAGGGGGGCGCGCACTGATATTGGATTACAGATCGAGTATAAGCTAGGAATGTTCTCTTCTATTCGATCCACAATCGAGTGTAAGCGGATTAATCTTTTGCACTCGCTCCGCTTCACCTCGTGCAAACGTATTCATTATTAGAATGTTTAAATATTTTAGAACATTCCTTTATATTTGATTGGAATGAGAGTATACTTTCATCAAGTTAGAGGTAAGGGAGTGAATGTTTATGCTGCAGGAACCGATAGTTGCGACGGTTATGTTATTTGCACTGATTGCAGCTGGGGAATTGATTTCAATCTACACGAGAGCAAGGATTCCCATGCTGATGACTGCTATGCTCGGGTTTCTGATTTTGACCTGGGTCGGCATCTTTCCGGAGAATATTTTGGAGCTGTCAACGCTGCCAGCCCTGGGTTCAATTTTGATCGGACCGTTAATTGTACACATGGGGACGCTGATGCGTTTTAACACGCTGAAGAAACAATGGAAAGCGGTTGTGATTTCGCTCTCCGGACTGGCTGGTGCTCTAGTCTTAATTTTAGTTCTGGTCACACTCATATTTGATTTTGAAACAGCGGCCAGCGGTATCGGCCCTATTTCAGGTGGTGTCGTGGCACTCCTGATTACGAATGAAAGGCTCAACGAACTGGGGTTGACAAGCCTGATTGTTGTGCCGGTTCTGGTTCAGTCTTTCCAGGGTGTGATCGGCATGCCGCTTGCCACTGTGTTAATGAAAAGGTATGGCAGAATATTCATGGCAGAAAAACCTTCGGTCGAGCATGATATGCCATTTGAAACGGATGATAATCAACGGCCGGAGCGTTTCAGTATAATGAAAAACAATACGATTAAACTTTTTGCGATATTTCTGCTGGCGATGGCGGGTGTAATGCTGGGTGAATGGACCGGCATCCACTACACGCTGTTCTGTCTGATTTTTGGTATATTGGCCTTGAACTTCAATCTGCTGCCGAAAAGCGCCCTGGAATCGGCAAACTCATTCAGCTTCATGATGGTTGCCCTGATTTTCGTTATCATCGGTACTATGGGCGGGATCACACCACAGGAAGTCCTCGCCAACATCCCTGCTGTGCTAATGATTCTTGCGCTTGGTATACTGGGTATTGGTACCGGGGGATATATCGCATCCAAAATGGTTGGATGGCACCCGCTTAAAGGCATGCCGGTGGCACTGACTGCATTGATCGGCTTTCCGGGCGACTACCTGATATGTGAAGAGGTCGCCCGCAGTGAGACGAATAATCCGAATGACCAGGATAAGCTGTTTCAGGAATTGGTGACGCCTATGTTAATCGGCGGTTTCTGTACAGTGACAGTGGCTTCGGTCTTTATCGCGACCATCATCATGGGCATGCTTTAAGATCCAAGATATTATAATAAGGAGTGTTTAATAAAATGACAAAACTTTTTATCGAGAATGTAAACCTGATCGACGGCACCGGATCTGAAACAATAAACCATACCAATGTACTTATTGAAAACGGCAAATTCAAATCAGTCAATGCCGCTGCTGCGCCGCACGATGCTGAAGTTGTGGATGGCCGGGGGCAGTATATGCTCCCTGGGATGATCGACGCGCATGTGCATATGATGACGGAATTCAAACCGCTGGAAGAACGGCTCACCACACCGTTTTCATATAATTTCTATCTGGCCCAGCAGCATCTGGACCGCACATTGAACGCCGGCATCACATCTGTCAGGGATGCCCTGGGCAGTGACCTTGGACTGAAAAAAGCAATTGATGACGGGCTGGTCACAGGTCCAAGGATGCAGATCAGCATCAATGCGCTGACAATTACCGGCGGTCACGGCGACGGCTATAACTACTCGGGCACAGTGACTGATCTGATGCAGCCGCACCCGGGGATGCCCCACGGTATTTGTGACGGGATCGATGAAGTCCGGAAGAAAACAAGAGAGATGCTCCGTGCAGGCGCTGACGTGATTAAAGTGCATGCCACAGGCGGTGTATCCAGTCCGACCGATCATCCCAAATTTACTCAGTTTTCATTGGAAGAACTGAAAGTCATCGTAGAGGAAGCGCAGTTCCGAAACGGTGTGAAGGTGATGGCGCATGCCCAGGGGCTGGAAGGGATCAGGCAATGTGTAGAAGCGGGGATCCATTCGATTGAACATGGCATCTATATGGATGATGAAATTTGCGGGAAAATGAAAGATCAGGGCACATATCTCGTGCCGACATTGCTGGCGCCCGTATCAGTCCTGGAATTCGCAGATGAACTGGGGATGTCGAAGGCGGCCATTGAGAAATCCGAGGAAGTGATCCAGATTCATAAGGAGAGCTTCACCCGCGCCTACAATGCTGGTGTCAAAATAGCGATGGGCACAGATGCAGGGGTGTTCAAGCATGGGACAAACCTGAGGGAGCTGGAACTGATGGTGGAATGCGGCATGACTCCAATGGACGCAATCACAGCATCCACAAAAACGGCTGCTGAATGCCTCGGCTATACAGACACGGGCCTCGTCAAGGAAGGGTATACCGCAGACTTCATACTTTCTAAAGAGAATCCGCTTGAAAATATCGGCGCACTGAAAGCACACGATAATATCCAGATGGTAGCCAAAGATGGCGTGATTCATAAAAATATCATTGACTGATTATCCGATAAGGCACCGGCGCAAACCCGGTGCCTCTATTTTTGTGTATTCAAACCGTCCGATTATGATAGAACCAGCATCCTGCCTGTATTTTGAAAGAATGCAGAAATAACTGGAATGCTCTATTTTATCATCAGGCTTCTGATACAATAGAAATATCAAATTCCAGGAGAATAACATGATGAAAGCCACTATAATTATTAATAAAATCTCAGGCAAAACCAGGAAATACGGTGTGGAATATAAACTCATCAAGCACTTGAGTGACAGCGGTTATGACACGGATATTACATATACCAACGCCTCCGGGTCAGTACCGCTGGCTGCAGAAGCATCCAAAACCAGCGATCTGATCGTGGCTGTCGGCGGCGACGGGACGATCGGGGAAATCATCAACGGTATCATGCAAAGCGGCAAGAATCCGGAGCTGTACATTGTACCGGCAGGGACCGTCAATGATTACAGCAGGGCGTTCGGGCTGCCGCTCGACATGGATACTGCAGCACAAAATCTGTCGCTCCCGTATGATACGATCGCAGCCGATGTGCTGAAGATCAATGATTTTAATGCCGCCTATCTGGCGGCATTCGGCGATTTCATGACGGCATTCACCGCCGTCAGTTCGAAAACCAAAAACAGTCTGGGCAGACTTGCCTATATTCGCGCGGGCATCCGTGCGCTCATTAAGATGAAACCATTTAAAGTACGGATAGAAACGGCGGACGAAACCATTGAATCAGATTCACTATTTACAACCGCCTCCAGCATTTCATCTGTCGGCAGTATTAAGAATCTGATACCTGATGCAGAAATCGATGATGGGTGCCTGCATGTACTGAATATTGAGCCTGCAAATATGAAAGAAATCATCACCATCATCTGCCTGGCCATGAGAGGTGAGATCACAAAACATGAAAAAGTGAAGTATATTCAGACAAAAAGGATGAAGATAGAAACCACTGGCCAAACACGCATGAATATCGACGGGGACGGGCATCCGTATGCACCATTGAACTTGGAAGTCCTGCCGCAGCGTCTGAAACTGCGTGTTCCGAAGAAAAGTTGAAATAGCGGCTTTTCTCATTTATCATATATCGATGGTCATAAAAAACCCACAGAGGAGGATTATTGTGAAAATTAGAGAAAGACTCAGAAGAATCAACTTCGATAAGCGAAAGTTATCCATCCGGCCGCAGATTACCCAGCAGACACTGATCAACCTTGGGACCGTCATACTGGGATCATTTCTTTTTTCAATCGGCGTAAACTCATTCATGATCGCCGGTAACCTGGGGGAAGGCGGCGTTACCGGAATCGCAATTGTCCTCCTCTATGCATTCGATATATCACCGGCGATATCCACGTTCGTATTCAATGCGATTTTGCTGGCGGTCGGGTTCCGGTATCTGTCGAAACGTTCAATGTATTATACGATATTTGCAGTGTTTTTAATGTCGCTGTTTTTGGCGCTCACAGAAACATGGCAGATACAGACGGATCAAATATTGATTAATACCGTATTCGGGGGCTTATTCGTCGGCCTTGGAATCGGGCTCGTCATCCGTGTCGGGGCAACGACTGCAGGTACGACGATACTTGCCCGCATCGCCAATCAGTATCTGGATGTCAACGTCTCGTATGCGGTGCTCTTTTTCGATATGATCGTCATGCTGATCAGTCTGACAGTTTTGACGCTGGAGCAGGTTCTGCTGACGGTCATCGCATTGTATATCGCCATGAAGGTGATGGATTTTATCATCGAAGGTATGAATCCGAAAAAGGCCATTACAATCATATCAAACCAGCCTGAAGTATTAGGCAAGATGATCAACAGTGAAATTGGGCGCGGGGTGACAATGATGGACGGCAAAGGTTTTTATTCGAAAGAGGAGAAGGACATCCTTTACGTCATCATCAACAAATCGCAGCTGACAAGAATCAAGCGGCTGGTGAAAAAATATGATGAGCATGCCTTTGTTGTCGTGCATGATGTGAACAGCGTGCTGGGCAATTATTTCATATAGTTGTCTATACCTGCCGGTTTCCTCAAAGCTGCGATTTTCAACTTTAATTTTCCATTGTGAAGGGTAAGGGGGATATAACGTGAGTGATCAGGAGGAGATATCATGACAGGAAAACAAGAAGCGAGGTGGGCCCGTCCGGCCAGAAATATCTGGTCCGGTGTATTGTTTGGCATCGGACTGATGGCACTGATTGATGAAATCATATTCCACCAGCTGTTGCAATGGCATCATTTCTATGATCGTTCCACACCATTTATCGGTATCATGTCGGATGGCTTGTTGAATGCTTTTGCGCTGTTTGCCTTGATTGCAGGGTTGTTTCTGTTTGCAGATAATCATCGGAGGAATCTTGCACACATGCGGATGTGGACAGGCGCTTTTTTCACGGGTCTTGGAGGTTTCCAGGTATTCGATGGTATTGTGAGTCATAAGGTGTTACAGATTCATCAGGTACGTTATGGTGTGGATAATCTTCTGCTTTATGATCTGGCGTGGAACCTCTCCGGTTTCATTCTTATCGCTGTCGGCGTCGTGCTGTTTGTCCAGGCGAGAAATCGCATGACACCGGGTGAGGCGGGATGATATGGATCATATGACCCATGCAGAGTTCCTGCCGTTCGAGATCACTGTGGCCATTCTCGCCTGCGTGGCGTTGATCCTTTATCCTGCAGCAATGCATATTGCGAATAAAAAACACAGGAAATGGCCGGCTTCCCGATGTATTTTCTGGTTTCTGGGGATCATACTGGCAGCGGCAGCCCTGAGCGGTCCGCTTGCCCGGCTGTCACATACAGATTTTACTGCCCATATGATGGGGCATCTGCTGCTGGGGATGCTTGCACCATTGCTGCTTGTATTCAGCCGGCCGATGACACTGATGGTGCGCACATTGAAAGTTTCTACAGCAAGAAAAATGAGCGGGTGCCTCAACAAAAAATATGTCCGGTTCGTTACTCATCCGCTCGTTGCCGCCACCCTGAATATCGGTGGTTTGTATCTCATCTATATGACTGATCTGTTCACCCTGATGCATACAGAACTGTGGCTGTTTGCGCTGGTCCATATCCATGTTTTTCTGGCCGGGTATCTGTTCACCATTTCTATCCTCTATATCGATATTACAACCCATCGGTACAGCTTCATATATCGGGCTATTGTACTGATACTTGCCCTCGGTTTTCATAAGATATTATCCAAACTTATCTATGCTCAACCGCCCATGGGCATCCAAAAAACCGACGGGGAAATCGGCGCGCTGCTGATGTACTATGGCGGGGACATCGTCGATATCGGATTGATCATTGTCCTCTGCTGCCAGTGGTACAGATCGACAGCACCGAAGAAACAGGATGAAGCCTGGTCATGAATGGCCGGGATTCATTTTTATCCATTGAAGATGAAAGTTCAGTATCACTCAATTCTGCCAAAATATAGAAAAATAGGAATATAAGAAAAGAGTTGAAATTTACATGCATTCTCCTATATTATGAATCGGCGGTATTTAAAATAATTCATGAGGAGGATAATTGTGAAAATCAGAAAAAGGCTCAGAAAACTTAATTTCGATAAGAAACGTATATCCATCAGGCCGCAGATTACACAGCAGACACTGATCAACATAGCCACTGTAATATTGGGATCTTTTCTCTTTTCTATCGGCATCAATTCTTTTATGATCGCAGGCAACCTGGGGGAAGGCGGTGTCACGGGCCTCGCAATTATCCTCCTCTATGCGTTCGAGATATCACCGGCGATATCCACACTTGTGCTCAATGGGATTCTGCTTTTAATCGGATTTAGATTTCTTTCAAGGCGTTCGATGTACTATACGATATTTGCCGTGATCCTTATGTCGCTGTTTTTGGCGCTGACAGAAACATGGGTGGTACAGACGGACGAAATACTGATTAATACCGTTTTCGGCGGACTATTCATCGGGCTGGGTAACGGACTTGTCATCCGCATCGGAGCAACAACGGCCGGCACAGCAATACTTGCACGCATCGCCAACAAATATCTGGATGTCAACATATCGTATGCCGTATTGTTTTTCGATATGATTGTCATTATGCTCAGTCTGACTGTTTTATCAATAGAACAGGTGTTGTTGACAGTGATTGCGATTTATATTGCTGTTAAAGTGATGGATTTCATCATCGAAGGTATGAACCCGAAAAAGGCCATTACGATTATCTCAGACAACCCAGAAGCATTGGGCACACTGATCAACAGTGAAATCGGGCGCGGTGTGACAATGCTGGACGGTAAAGGATTTTATTCCAAAAGAGAGAAAGATATCCTCTATGTGATCATCAATAAATCACAATTAATCAGACTCAAACGGCTCATTAAAAAGTATGACGAAAATGCATTTGTCGTTGTCAACGACGTGAACAGTGTGCTCGGGAATACTTTCATATAAGTACAGACACTGAACAGCCCCTTAAATTCAGGGAGGATGAGTTTAAGGGGCTTTATTACATAGATTGCATTGTGACAATTCAATTTCATTTGATGAAAAATTTTGAATAATGTATAGTGAAAGTAACGAATAGGGGGGAGTGTGAGAGATGAAAAAATTATGGGCTGCAACATTGACCGGGACATTATTTTTAGCTGCTTGCGGCGGGGGTCAGGATGAAGAAGAAACGACAGAAGAATCAACCGAAGAATCAACCGAAGAATCAACCGAAGAATCAACCGAAGATACTTCTGATCAAGCCTCAGATGACAGCTCCGATGAATCCTCAAACGGGGGTGCCGGTGACAATCCCAGTGAGGATTCCTCCGACAGTGCCGGTGACGCATCCAGTGACACTTCCGAAGGAGATTCTGCTGCAGAATCGGGGGGCAGCCCTGAAGACGAGAGTGTTGTAGAGGAAGAGGCCGGGTCGGAATCTGGTTCTTCCGCCTATGAAGTGGATGAAGAAAAGTTGAGTCTGGTGGAAGACGCGACTGAAACTGACCAGTCGGTCTCTGATGTCCTGCAGGATCCTTCTGAAGTGTCGTCCTATGTGCACGAAAGCTCGACCATTGTCGAAGTGACTCAGGGAGAAGAGACTTTGGATCAGCAGTTCGTGGGTATTGTAGCGGAAGTCGATGAATCAGACGGCCTGGAAATCGCGGCTGACCGGTATAATGAAAACCTGGAAGTGACACAGCCATACGGTTATAGTAACAGCGGGACAGGCGAAGTCCTGATTTACGAACAAGAGTCATGGCAGGATGCTTCTTCCCAGTACTCGCCTGAGGAGCTTGTTTACGGCACTTATTCGAATTTCGCAGATATCCTGGGACAGATGAGTGACTCCATACAGGTACTGGAAGCCGGGGGTTACGACATCCTGTATTATGAAGGCAATGATGAGGAAGTCTACCAGATTTATCAGGATAATTTCGAGATGGAATTCCAGGGCGCTGACATGGACCAGCTGCAGCTGGGATTGGTCGGGTTTATCGATCAGGCATCCGGTCAGCTTGAAAGTGCCAATCTGGTTGCGACTGCACCCGCCCAGTCGAATCCCGAACAGACCGTGACCATTGAAGTTATTTTAAGCTATTATGATTATGGCGCATTTGACAGCACTGAAATCAAGCAGCCTGAACAGGCGTCTTCAGAAGGAGTGTGACACAAAAAGAACCGGATCTAATCCGGCTCTTTTTGCGTTTTTAAGTAAATGGTCTGCTGGTCAGTATCCGCGATGATTTCAAAGCCGTTGTACACCAGCCAGTTTTTAGTGAACTTGTTTTTCGTATTTGACGCCATCATCAGATAGATTTCTTCGACATCTGTGACTGTATGTATAAATTCATTCATCAGTTTTGAAGCGAGCCCTTTTGATTTATATTCGGGATGGACGAGCAGGTCGGAAATATGCTGGGAAAATTTCATATCTCCAGAGGAGCGGATGATGCCGGTAAGCCTTTCGTCATCCCAGGCGGTAATTACATAATCAGAGGCAAGTATTGCATCATACAGCTGATCGAGTTTGCCTTCGTAGGAAGAGTAGCCCTTACTCAGGTAAAGTGCATTTATATCGTCAGGCGTCATTTCTTTATCGTGTCTTATCTTCAATTCAGCCACACCTCTTTTATAAATATGATAGTAGATGCATAATAGAAATGAAAGCCAAAATGAAATGGTCGGGAAAATTATTGTAGAAATCAAAGAAAATGATATGATAATGACGGAATAACAATTACTTTGAAGAAAGAGTGAGCACATGGAACTTTATAAGTATGAAGGGCATATGGATGCAAAGCCTGAGGAAATCTTTTCAACTTTGAATGATGATGAAGCTTTAAAGGAGTGGAGCCCGATATTCATCGGGAATGAATACTTCACAGAAGAGAAAAGAGCGGCCGGCACGAAATTCAGAACTGAATTGAACGTGCTGAATAAAACCTACCGTTTCCGCTCCCGGATTATTGAATATGAAGAAAACCAATATATCAAAGTGGAAACGAAACTGAAGCAGGGGGTTATCATCTCGGAATTCGAACTCTCACCTTCGCTGAAGCGCGAGACACATGTGAGTGTCAAAAGTAATCTGAATGCCAATTCCAATAAGTTCAGTATCATCATCAAAGGGGCAAAACCGGTGATAAAGAGAGTGCTGGACAATCAGGTGAGCAAGCTGGGACAGATTGCGGCAAGATAAACGGACACGCTCAGGGAGGTGTGAAGGATGAACATCAAAGGGTTCCAATTTAAAGTACAGTTTGGGGACGTTGAGGCCAACATTGCCAAAGTGAAAGCATTGTTTGCAAAAAATGATCTGCAGGATACAGATGTCGTCGTGCTGCCGGAGATGTGGACGACAGGTTATGACCTGAAGAATATAGAGACACATGCCTGCAGGAATCTCGAACCTGCCCAATCCGTCATTTCAGAGCTGGCCGTAAAATATGACGTCAATATCGTCGCGGGGTCAGTCGCCAATAGTAAAGACGACAAGCATAAGGTCTGCAACACAGCATTTGTCGTCAATAGAAGCGGTACGCTTGTTTATGAATATTCGAAGATTCATCTGGTGCCGATGCTCAATGAACCGAAATATCTGACGGGCGGTACAGAAAAGACGGAGACGTTTGAGCTCGATGGAGAGACGTGCGGCGTCGTCATCTGTTATGATCTCAGGTTCCCGGAACTCTTCAGGGACCTCGCCCTCAAGGGCGCCGAGACAATATTCGTCGTGGCAGAGTGGCCGCTGCCGCGCCAAAAACACTGGGAAACACTGCTCGCTGCCAGAGCGATTGAAAACCAGTGTTATATCATTGGTGTGGACACTTACGGCGAGATTGAAGCGGATACATTTGCCGGCCGTTCGGTGATCATCGGCCCGTTCGGGGAACTCGTGGATGAGGCCGACACACACAGTGAAACAGTCATCACAGGAACGAGTGACGGCGATGAGGTTAAAAGAATCAGAAAAGATGTACCTATTTTCGACAGCAGAAAAAGAGATATGTATCATTTCCTGTAAGAGCTTAAGTATGTCCATTTTTAGGATTACTCCTTAATGAACGGTTTGAGATAGCGGCATGCTGTCTCTTTTTTGTGTCCATAAATATAGTTTGCAGACTCAAAAGGAGTATAAATTATAATGAATCAACGCGCATTGAAACTGCCGGATATATCCGGCAGTTTTGGCAACAAAGATATCTTGGAAATCGAATCACTAACAGCATATGCAAATGACAAAATCGTAATTATCGGTGAGAACGGAGCAGGTAAGTCCACATTACTGAAGATCATTGCCGGACATTTCGATGTTATCTGGGTACGATTCAGGCAGAGACATCTGGCCAAGATCGAAGAACTGGGAAAAGGGCGAGTCTCGGGCTTGAGAAACCGACGAGGCCGGGAAAAGGGCGAGTCTCGGGCTTGAGAAATCGACGAGGCCGAGAAAAGGGCGAGTCTCGGGCTTGAGAAATCGAC
>NZ_ARQJ01000023.1 GCF_000385175.1 Salinicoccus albus DSM 19776
TCGGTGCGTGTCTTTTGCATCACCGTTCCCACTAATGCAGAGGCTTGATAGCGGCATTGTCTACACTCATAAAGCCGGTGTTTTCTTGTACGGGTCAAGTAATATTCAGTGTGGCTGCATCTGTCACAGCAATAACCATCCGGCCACTTCAAATCGAAGAGATGATTTTCACAAGCGGCCTCAGTCGAAAAACGCGTTTGAAACGCAATGAGACTCATCCGTGGATACTTTGTCATAATGAACACCCTTTCCAGTGTATGACTGTGTATCTACATTATACCAAACGTACGTTCGCAAATACAGCTATTCTGAGCAAAAGGGATAATCATTTTACATTTTAAAGGAGTTGTTTTATAGATGGAGGAATATTCTATTAAGGCTTTTGTCTTTGATGTCTATGGTACATTATTCGATGTTCATTCGGTAGTTAACAAATGTGATGAATTTTTTGGTGGAAAAGGCACCGAAATCAGTAAAACATGGAGGGAAAAACAGTTAGAATACAGTTACTTGCGACAATTAATGGGGAATTACGATACCTTTTACTCGATTACAAGAGACGCTTTACGTTATGCCGTAAAAAAACATGATGAGCAACTTGATAAACTTTCAGAAGAAGAACTGCTAACTGCTTATATACATCTCTCTACTTATCCAGAAGTGAAGGATATCTTGGTACAATTACAAGACAAAAAAGTAGCAGTATTCTCTAACGGTTCACATGATATGCTTGATCCGTTAATTAAAAAGTCGGAGATTTGCGACCTATTTGATGAAATAATTAGCGTCGATGAAATAAGACAATTTAAACCAACCTTCCCCTCCTATGATCATGTTGCTAAAATATTGGAAGTAAAACCCAAAGAAGTATTATTCATGTCCTCTAATGGTTGGGATATATCAGGAGCAAAAAACTACGGATTCCAAACCGCATGGATAAATCGACAAAACCTTCCCATTGAGGAATTAAATTTGGAACCAAATATTGTTTATCAAGACTTAACAAGCATATTAGAATGGAAGTAATGATAAAAGGCTGATTTTAAGAGGAATGACTCTTTAAATCAGCTTTTTATATTTACCATAAAATGTCAAAAAACTATGAAAACTCACGTATGGTGGAAGTTATTCGTAATCACTTTATGTAATTCGGTAGTGATTCTAATCATTTAGATACTACTTTAACAATAAATAGTTTTTCTCTCCAATCATATAGATTTTAATATTTCCGCATAGCCCCCATTTTTCAGTAATAGTCTATACTTAATAATAGATACACGTTACACGAACAGACTCCATAATGTTAATAATCCGACCATTGGTAATAAGACCGCAATAAAGAGTTTCATTTTATCTGGATCCGTTTTATGTTGCAGCCAGGGTCCTATTTGTCCGCCTATAAGGACACCCGGTGCTGAAAACAGAATGATCTTTCCAATCAATATGAGATCTTCATACTCACCTGCGCTGAATTCAATAACAATTCGAAAAACAGAAACAAATATCACAGTAACGGCTACCAAAAAAATCGACGTTGCCACCGCTATTGGTGTTGGAATTCGGCATCTGACTAGCAACTGGTATTCTTGAAGCTCTGCCAGGCCGACTGAAATCATCCCGAAAAAGACCCCGCCGACAAAAGAAAAGAAACGAGCGAGCGGTTTATTACAAATCGTATACCTATGTACGGTGCCTTTTTGGTCAACGATTTCAGATTCAAAATCTTCATTTACAACCTTGAGCGGAATATCAGATTCGTCCTTTTTGTCCTGTTGGTAGGATAAAAAAAGTTGCCATCCCACTAAAATGATCCCAGCAGCGAAAATTCCCATTAACCAGTTATTGGGGATATAAGCCGAAATCAATACACCAAACAGCGAGGCAGGGATGGAAAACAACAAAAGCTGCCGACCGAATTTGTAATCAATCAACTTTCGTTTCATATAGCCGTATAACCCTGACGAAAAACCAAACACCTCAATGATCAATCCTGCTCCGATTGCTGTATAGGGATCAAGACGTAATCCAAGCATAAAAAGCGGGGAGAAAAATACAGCTCCGCCAACACCACTTGAAATGGCAATCGTCGCAATCACTATAGAGATAGGGAATAAATACCAGTATTCAAAAATCCCTTCCATTTTAAAACCTCCATTTTGAATCATTTGGCCCGACTGAAAAAAGCAATTCAAAATTTTAGACACTTCCTTGTCAATGTTAAAATACATTCAACATCACAAAGGTTTAACAAATTTTTTCTCTTAGAGGTTGTTCAAAAAGTCCGGTAAAATCTGCTCTTATCACTATTTTCCTTCGTAATACCTTGCATCTATACTTTGTCACCCATATCAAAACTGATACTAAATATCATGTACTGTATGACTGCTTTTATTATATCCGTCCATTACTTTCACCTCACGATTAAGTATAGACCCATAAAGATAAGGCCAAACCCTGATAACGTTTAAAAACGATAGGGTGGTGTTAAACCACGCATTTGTAGTTAAAATCCTAAGTTTAAAAGTAAGTTTAGTCAGAACAAGTTCCCTGCCCTTTGAGTTATACTAATGTAATTCAAATAGCCCTGTAATACCTTGGAAAACACCGCGTTCTTACTTCTAATTATGATTAAATACGCATTTGAATCAATTTCATAATTCTCAACCCTTGTCCTGCAAGGGATACAAAATATAAAAAAGGAAGCACCTCCCCAAATCCTGTATAATGGTAATTACCAAAAGAACCATAAAAAGACTGAAGGAGTGCTCCTTATGACCATTATACGACAAGAAAGCTTTTTTAGCATTCAAGAATTATATGACATGGCGCCCACCCAAAATTATGCCGCCATTATTGCCGGCATTGATTTGGATATGATTTATCATGCCGTGATGAAACAATCCCGTTATGGTGCACCGGAATCAGTCAATCATCCGGCCACGATTACGGCATATTTGATTCGCTTTGTCGAACGGATTCCGACCGTCAAAGATCTGGTGCACCGGTTGAGGGCGGATATTGCGTTCAAAATGAATTGTGGATTCCGTGTTGATGATCCAGTCCCCTCCCAGGCCACATTTTCTCGTTTGACGACAAAATTGAGTGATACGAATATTTTGGAACAGGCGCAGGCGTCAGTCATCCGTCAGGCGACTGACGAAGAGTTCATCTCAGATGATACGGTCGCCATTGATGCCACACACGTTGAGGCACGAGATCAGGCACCCACGCAAAAAGAAACAAAGGCTAATCAAACCTCTAAGAAACGTGGGCGTAAATCGAAAGATGAACGGGAAGAATGGTTGAAAGCAGAAGTTGAAAAAGCAGCCAACCTGCCGCTGTATGAAAAACCCATCGTTGCCCAACTCGATGCCACTTTGGCAGACTTACACGTCGAAATACCACAAGACCCGAAATGGGGGATCAAAAAAATTCAGAAGGTAAAAATGTGTTCTGGTATGGCTACAAGGCCCATCTCGCGGTGGGCGCATCCAGCCAATACATTTTACAGTCCCTATTTTCTGGGGGTCAGTTAAATGATGGGAAAGCCGCCATCCCGCTACTCAAGGGTTTGCATGAGCGATTATCACTACCAGATTGGCGTTATCAAACGATGGATGCCGGCTACGATTATGAACCGATTTACACCCAAGTCCATCAGATGGGGCAACAGTCCGTGATTGCCTACAATCGACGGAATGAACCGGAGCCAGTCGGCTTTGACCGACATTTTGCACCGACCTGTGTGCGTGAACATGCCTATCGGTATGACAGCTTTGACGCAAAGTATGAGACCTTAAAATACACACAATCGAAAGAATGTAAGGACTGTCCATTATTGAATGAAGGCGTCTGTCAAAAGGTCTGGAAGATTAAAACCACCAAAGATCTCAGACGATACACCGCGCCGGCCAGAGGCTCCAAGGCGTGGAAAACAATTTTCAAACGCCGCACATCCGTTGAACGTGTGAACGCATACCTGAAAGAGTACTTCCAGCTCAATAACGTCAGATACCGGGCCACGCGCCAAAGTCCATTTCGATACAGTCGCTCTGATTTATAACGCATCCAAACTCGCTGCAGACCGTATTAATGCCCGATTGAACGCCCAAAATGCTGCATGATTCCTGCTTTTAAAAATTCAATATCGAAATCCTGTTCGTCTTTGAATTTTTAAAAGGAGCAATTATGAAATTGATTCACATTAGTAAACATTTAAAATAGCTATCACATGAAAGGGTGCACCAAATCGATTATTGGTACACCCTTAATTATTAGGAAAGGTTTTTGCTTATCGGCGATGGAATGCCCCGTTTAGTCATAAACTCGGCAAAATATTTATCCATGCTCACCAAATCCTTTCGATTTAATTCAGTTGTTGAATTTTCCCTAAAACCTGGATGGCATGTTTCCTTTCAATCGTACAAGATCTAAGAAAGTATGCTAAATCCTTTGCCCCTGAGAAACATAATATAATTGTAAATAATTCTATGTACAACTATATGTTTTCCTCAATGGCTTAAATTAACTTTTGTAGGACCAATTCCATAACTCCATTATATAGTGTTTTTATAATTCCAATATTTCGGGAAACTTTACTGCTCTATTACCCTTTATAAGTACGGGAAGCGTCTGATCTTTTATATATGTTTGATACTTTTCAAATTCTCCTCTATCAAGTATATTTATCGTATCAAACGGTATATCACAATTGTTTAAATGTTCTATTGCCTTTTGACATTTATGACAGCTATCAATAATAAATAAAAGGTTTTTCATATTTATAATCCCCCCTAAGCATATAATAGTATGTTTTCAGCTATTTCTCTGTAAGACACGTTACATTATGTGCAAAAGCCATATCTTTTCTACTGCAAACAAAAGGAGATTGTTAAAATGGAACAAAAATTAATGCTTTTATCTCAAATTGATTTATTCGAAGAGCTTCCAATGGATGAATTAAAAATAATCGATCAGGCAAGTTTGATGAAACCAATAAAAAAAGGAACTAAAATTTCAGATCCGCTTTCCCCAATCCAATCTTTATTTTTATTAAAAAAAGGGCAAGTCCGTTTATATCGAATCAATAGTGAAGGAAAAGAATTTACAGTTGACATTTTATTTGATGGGAATATTTTTGGTGAAACTTCTGCGCTATCATTAACAGATGATCAAACTTATGCCGAAGCAATGACAGATTGCTACTTATGTATAATTGGTAAAAATGACTTCGAAGAATTTATCGAAAAAAAGCCAAAAATAGCCCTAAAATTTATTAATATCTTATCCGCCCGATTAAAAGAAACATATAGTATGAGCGAAAAACTTGCACTTGGCGATGTTCAATATCGTGTTTTACACCTGCTTCTCAAACTTAGTGAAAAAACAGGAAAACGTAAAAATGAATGGCAAACAATTGAAATGAAACTGACTCACTTAGATATTGCAAATATGGTGGGGTCCACTCGAGAAACAACAAGTGCTGTCATTAGTCAGCTTAAAAAGAAAGGAATTGTTAGAAAAGGTGTTCGGCACTTAGCCATACATGTAGATTCGGCCAACGAAATGATTAGTGACTAACAATAGATTGATCTAGTTAAAGGAAGTTTGTAACATACCCTTCATCAATGGCATCATGAGTAAGGGACTTACTAAAGTCCCTTCTCCGAGCAACCAGAAATAATGAAAATAAATAATCCTTTACGTGTGCTCTACCATAACGTTATTATCCAATTAAGTGTAATCGATTCAAAGTTTATTCCAAGGAGGGTCACGAACACTACCATCGGTATAATCATGAGAACTACCTGCATTTCCACTCTTATCTAAACCACCTGATATATTTCTTTATTAACTTAGGCATGACTCCTTCAAATAATTTGTTTCGCCAGTACTGATCTGCTGCTTGTTGTACAATCGCTCCTTTTGTTGGATAAGGATGAATAACATTAGATATTGTGCCAATTTTCCGCTTATATCGTTTCGCATAGACAAGCTCTTGCATCCAATTACCGGCATCCTTACCAGCTGCATGTGCCCCTATGATATAACCTTTTTTATTTGTTATTATTTTTAATAAACCGTTTGTTTCTCGGTCTGCCACAAATCGATCTACTTCATCCACGCCCACTTTATATACTGAAATGTCCTCACCGTATTTTTCACTTGCCTCGTTTTCTGTCATACCGAGATGGTATATTTCTGGATCGGTGTACGTTACCCAAGGAACCGCGTCATATTTAATTTTTCTCCAAAGACCGAAAACAGCATTACTAACGGCGACCTTCCCTTCCATTCCTGCTGCATGGGTAAATGGAAATGTCCCTATTGTATCTCCAATTGCATAAATTTGTTTTTGTGTTGTTTGTAATTGTTTGTTTACTACAATGTTTCCTTTTTCAGACTTCACACCGATTTCATTTAAGTTGAGACTTTCAATGTTTGGTCTCCTGCCTGTAGCAATTAAGACCGCATCAACCGTCACCGCTTCTGATTGGTCATCTTGTTCCACAGTAAGAATTTTTTCTTCTCCACTCTGTTCTACTTTTGTTACCTTCGTATTTAATTTCAATGTCAAGTCTTTCTCCAGTGCGTTTTGAAGGTAAGGAACAATTTCCTCATCTTCACGCCCCATTAACGCTGGTGCCCCTTCAATAATTGTTACTTCTGAACCGAGCCTTGCGAATGCTTGGGACAATTCAAGTCCAATTGGACCGCCGCCAACGACTACTAATCTTTTTGGTAGGCTTTTTAGATAGAAGATTGATTCATTTGTCAGATAATCAATTTGATCAATACCTTCAATTGGTGGTATAAATGGACTGGAACCAGTAGCAATTACAATTCGTTTCCCTTCAATTTTTTTATTATTAACACCAACTACGTGCTTTTCAAGGAAATGTCCTTTTCCAAAATACACGTCAATACCTAAAGCCTCAAACCTTTCTTTACTATCGTGTTCTTGAATATCTGCAATTGCAGCATGAACACGATCCATAACTTTATCAAGGTTAACCTTACCACTAAGATCAAAATCAAATGCAGCAGACGCTTCTTCCGCAGAATGTACTATCTTGGCTGCATCAATAAGCGCTTTTGATGGAACACATCCATAATGCAGACAATCTCCACCTAGTTCGTCATTCTTTTCAACAAGGGCTACTTTTGCTCCCATATTTGCCGCACCAGCAGCCACTGTTAGGCCACCTGCTCCTCCTCCAAGGACAATCAAATCATACTTATTCATTAATCCCACCGCCTTTTATTCTTTTAATATTTTTCTTGCCTCTCTCAAGCGTTGCAAAGCAGTAAATAATTCGACACCGATAAAAAACAGAGTTAGTGCAACCAAGTATTTGGGAAATGCAATCATTAAAGTAAATAACAGAAATCCTTCTGTCCTCTCCGCTAATCCCGGCTGGTAATAGAAAGTTTTAATGCCTTTTTTCTCTGAAACGGCGCCAACTGTTAAAAAAATCGTCATCGCATAAATGATTGAAGCACTCAGAATTAATAACACCCACATCGCATCAGGATATTGAAATGCGAGACCCAGAATCACACTTATTTCCACAAGTCTGTCATAGCTAACATCTAAAACGGTCCCATACGATGATGTTTTTGTATGGCGAGCCATCGATCCGTCAACAGCATCTAAGAATCCCGATAACCAAAGTACAATGATTGCTACCAATGGTTGTTGTAGATAGATAAACAAACCAGATAAAATTCCGATTAAAAATGCGAAAGTTGTGACTTGATTGGCACTCAGTCCTAAATTAATTAATCCTTTAGCAGTTTTTGTGATAATTGGTTCAACATAAGATCGTGCCTTTGAATCAAGCATGTCCTTCTCAACTCCTAATTTGTTTTGTTGATATAACGTTTTCTCACCCATAAACCAACCATGAACAATATTACTAACGCTAAGAATAAAATGATTAATCGACCCTTATATTCTTCTAATTGTAAAAAGTCATGACCGATAATCGTGTAAATAACCGTCGCCGGTAGCATGCCGATCCCTGTTCCCAACAAAAAATGAGAAATCTTCATACGAGTTAGCCCTGCTGCGTAACTAATAAGGTCAAACGATACGACTGGAATTAATCTGGTAACTAGAACAATTACAAATCCGTGTTTTCCATTAAAGTGTTCTAGTTTTTTTAACCAGTTCTTTTCTTTATATTTCTTGGAAAAGACCGCTTCTCCAAATACTGCAGCCAAATAATATGAGGCGACCGCGCCAGCCATGGCACCAATCCAGGAAATGAAGATACCCCAAAAGACACCGAAAACCATTCCATTCGCGCCTGTGATAAGAAAAGACGGCAGGGGTGCTGCAATTGCTTGTAATACCATTAAGAAGATACTGACAACAGGAGCAAATACACCCCAGGAACGAATCCACGTAAGTAAATTCTGCAAATCCCCTTCCTTTAACAAGATGAATCCCTTTTGAATAAAGGGAAAGAAAACGAGAAGAGGAATCATAAAAACAATTAGTATAATAATTATAGTAGCCACTCGTTTGTTCACCTTAAGCACCTTTTTCTATAGAATGACGTCTTTCATGGAAAGGAAAAAAATATAGCTTTCATTAACTGCAAAAATCTAACAAAGGCTTGGCAATAAGCCTGGTTTACTGTTCTTTTTTACGACTGAGTTACGGTTTAGGCAAGAGTCAACCCCGACAGATAACTTACCGGAATTTTTGATTAATCTCTTTTACTATAATTTAAATACTCTTTTTTAGCTGTAAGTTTCCTTACATTTTGCAGTCCACTATCCTACTTATTCATATTAGACATTATCAAAACCTTACTTCCTTCTTTGAATTCCTGCTTTGAGTGCAAAATTAATTTCACATTATGTTCTTTAAGTTTCACTTGATAAAAACACAAACCATATTTAAAGAAGAAACTGGAAATTGTACCTTGACTGACAACTTTATCAACAGTTTGCTCATCTTGCGAGGCTATTTGCAAATACTGACTCGGGATAAAAGTTCCGCCTAGCTGTAACCCATCGGAAAACATCCCTTCCACATTTTCGTTTTCTGGAAATTGATACACTTCATTTGGTTTTCCTTGTTGCTGGATGTTTCCGTCTTTCAACAATATCACCCGATCTCCAATCATCATTGCTTCCTCTTTATCATGTGTAACAAGTAAAGTGGTGACTCCCTCTTGTTTTAATAGAGCACAGACCCAATCTCGTAAAGTATCCCTCAAGTACTGATCTAAACTGCTGAATGGCTCATCCAACAATAGCAATGCAGGTTTCATCACCAATGCGCGAGCAAGCGCAACTCGCTGTTGCTGTCCACCTGACAACGCATGAGGAAAAGTATCTTTATAACTGCTCATTTCCGTTTTATCCAGCATTTCCAACCCTTGCTGCACACGACTTTTCTTTGAGAGTTTCTGCTGTTTCAAACCGAACATAACATTTTCAAGAACTGTCATATGCGGGAATAAAAAAGGTTCCTGGAACATAAGAACAATCGGGCGATGTTCTGTTTCTACATTGTTTACTCGTTCGTTCTTTAACAAAATATCGCCTGCTGAAATTGGTTCTAATCCAGCTAAACAGCGCAGCAATGTTGTTTTTCCGCAACCTGATGGTCCTAATATAGCTGCAATTTCTCCCTTGTTTACTGAAAAGGATATGGAAGCTAATATCGTTTGATTTTGATATGTTTTTTCAAGGCTTCTAACATCTATTAAATGATTCATCTTTTCCCCTCCTTACTAGCGTTTAACAATATGAACATATATCTTCATAAAAACTTCCAGAACCATTAAAAATAAGATAGGCAAAATGGCAAAAACAATGGAAAAAGCAGCAATAACCATCTGATCAGCACTATTAAAGAATGGATAATAGATCATTGGCAGTGTAGTAACTACTCCTCCACCGATAATTGCCGTGAGCGCATATTGACTAAGTGATATAACATAAGATAATAAAGCTACACTGCGTATATTTGGGGCCAGCATTGGAAAGGTTACTGTCCAAAACACACGTAATCGTTTAACTCCAATCGTACGAGCTTGCTCCTCCCACTTTATTCCGAGTTGATCAAATCCGGCTTTAAACATCCGAATAGAGTAAGGCAATGTCGGAAGCATATGAATTAGAATTACACCAATCAATTTGTCAGATAATCCAAGACGAATCATAGTAAGGTGGAGGCCCATGGCAATAGCCAAACTAGGTACCAATATAGGTAACAAGAATATTGTTTCCAACACTGTTTTACCTCGAAAATGATAATGGCTTATCCCTTTTGCTACAGGCAAAGCAAATATAATATTAAGCATGACAACCGAGACAGCTATAATCACAGTAGTATAGATTGCCTCTACTATTTCTGGATTACTTTTTAATAGTTCCCAACCACGTAAGGTGAAAAATTGAGGAAATAAATGTGGAAAAGTCCAACCTGCTGAAATACTTTTTGTGACTAACACAACCACTGGAAAAGTAATAAAAAGAAGCAGGAATAATAAAATAATCGTATATAAACCGTATTTAAATAAACGTTTCATTTTATTTTCTCCTTCGCCCATTGCTTCTTCCATCTTTTAGAGATGGTAATAATGATTAAACTACTAATTACCATAACAACAGTTAACACAATCATTAATGCTTGGGCTAGAGGACGATTTTCCCAGCTTCCTTCATAAAACCACTCATATACAAGCACCGAGAACATTTTCGGATAGGTAACGCCTAACAATGCAGGAACTTCATAAGCTGCAATCACAAAAGCAAAGATAATTAATCCCGTTTCCAAAAGGACTGGACCAACCCAGGGAAGTTCGACGGTTTTCCACACTTGCCAGGTATTCCCACCCAGCGTTCGAACTACATCTTCAAAACGCTGATCAATTTGCTGATAAATAGGTAAAAGCATTAAGACAACAAACGGAACCTCTTTCCAGATATAAGTCAAAATAACGCCAATATAGCCTTGATCGTTTACTAAAGGAAACGGCAATCCGAATCCATTAACACCATGCAAAACAGTAGACAACAATCCAGATTGGGAGAACAAGATAAATACTAAATAAGCAGCAACAAAATGGGGAATAATTATTGGAACCCATACAATATACTTCCATTTAACGCTTGTGAAAAATCGATATAGTAACCGTGTTATACCTAATCCAATCAATATAGACAGCAGTGTAGATGTTACGGTTACATAAAGACTTATTCTGACAGTTTTATACACTTCTTCACTGCTTAATAAAGCAGTATAATGCACAAACATTGAACCGTTACTGCCTAGGCTTTCAACGCCAGCACGGAAAATTCCATATCCAATAAATAGGCTTATGAATAAAAGGGCTGGCAAAATGTAAAAATAAGGCCTTTTAGTTTTTAACGACTTCATTCTCCCAATTCTCCTTAATCCAGTCCGCATATTCAGTATCTAAATCAGATAAAACAGCATCGCTTGGGACAATGGATCTCCCCCATATTTTCTTAAATCGCCGAAGCTGCTCGTTCGTTAGTTTTTCCTGATTTAATACGGACCCTTCTCCCCACATGTGTGGTTCCATTTTTTTCATTTGTGCTTCCGGTGAGAGCATAAAGTTAATGGCTGTCATTGCAGCAGCGGGATTTGAACTATTAAATGGAATACTTAAATAATGCGTGTTCCCTATTGAGCCGGAATCAAACACTAATGTCTTCGTACTTGGCGGAAATACTCCATCTTTTATTAAACTTTTAATTCGCTTTTCATTAAATCCCATTGTGAAATCCACTTGTCCATTTGCATACATTTTATCTAATTGAGCTAACGAATCCGGATGGGTTTCACCATTACGCCACAAATAAGGTTTCATTTCGTTCAATTTGTTCCATACTTTTTGACCATTTCCATTTATCCATGACTCATTAAATTCTCCGGAAATCATGCCAGGATCTTTTGCTACGCTATACATAAGCTGACGGATAAACGCATTACCCGTAAAATCTTTCACGTTTGGATACGTAAAACGATTCGGATTTGCCTTCACCCATTCTATTAATTCCTTGAAGGATTGCGGAGGATTTTTCACTCGTGCTTCATCATAGATAAAAGTAAATTGAACCTTTCCCCATGGAGCTTCCTCTCCTTCAATTGCAGTACCCGTATCAAATTTCACAAACGGTTCCTCAATTCCAATATAATTTTTCAAATTCGGTAACTTGGTTGCAAAATCACCTAGAAGCAGTTCATTTTGTTTGGCTTTTCTAAAACTTTCGCCATTTATCCAAATAATATCCATCGTTCCTTTAGTTTTACCTGCTTGTTTTTCTGTTTGTAATTTGGCAATAAAATCTGCTGTATCCATTGGATGACGCTCAAGATTAATTGCGTATCGATCTTTTAGTTCCGGAATAACATAATCATCAAAGTATTTATTTATCCCTTCATCTCCACCCCACATAAACAAATGAACTGTCTGTCCTTCTCCAGATTTTTCAATTTGGGACCATTCTTTAGAAAGCACATCTGTTGAATTTTGATCTTTCTCATTTACACAACCTGCCAAGAAAATTAATACAATTATCGTCTCGAAATAAACCAACCTCTTCAAAGTACCATCTCTCCTTTCATTTCTTCCTTTTATTTATATCTTAAATGAAATCAATAGAAAAAACTGTAAGAAAGATTACATTTAAACACCAGCATTCTTATTGAATTCCACAATATGATTTACTGTTAATTCATAAAGGTCGCAGACTATTTTTAATTGATGTAAGCTCTGGTTAACAATAATGAAGTGGGGCTTGAATTGGTTCGTGTAATCGTAAACTTTGAATTTTTCAGTAAAGTCATGAAAGTAGCTAAGAAAAAAAGCTCACGCAAGCCGTTTTCACTCGATGAAATTGATAAATTATGGAACAATGTCCATCGTTTGGATGATATCGATACTGTTCTCATCATGATCTATACTGGATTACGTCCTGGTGAGCTTGTAGAGGTAAAAAATAAAAACATCTATCTTGAAGAAAGATATTTCCGTGGTGGTTTTAAAACAGAAGCTGGAACAAATCGACTGGTTCCTATTCATTAAAAAATATATTCGCTTATTGATGCTCGAATGGATTCAAAAAACGAATACTTAATCGTGAATCAGGAGGGAAATAAAATGAGTTACTACACGTATTACCACGAAAGATGGAAAATAGTTATGGAACAGTTGGAAATGAATCATAAACCCCATGATTGTCGTCATACCTTTGCAACCCTCATGGATAATGTTGATGCCAATAAGCTGTCCATTAAGCGAATAATGGGACATACATCTAAAGATATCACAGACAAAGTCTATACACATAAAGACATAGAACAGCTTCTCATAGCGATTGACAAACTATGAGAAGAACTTATTTCTCTTTAAAGTTTTGTATACTACTCGTATATTACTTGTATATTATGTGTGAATTTTCACTTGTTTTTAAAGCAAGGCATATATAGTGAAATCCCCCAACCATAGGTGGTTGGGGGATTTGAAAAACTTGATTTCTTAACGCTTTGAGAACTGTGGAGAACGACGGGCCTTTTTGAGACCTGGCTTCTTACGTTCTGTCATACGTGGGTCACGTGTCAGGAGACCTGCTCTCTTAAGCACGCCACGGTTATCCGGGTCTGCTTCCAGAAGTGCTCTTGCAATGCCGTGACGGATTGCCTGAGCCTGTCCTGTGAAGCCGCCACCGTCTACGTTTACCAATACATCATAGTTGCCTTCTGTTTCTGTCACTGAGAATGGCTGGCTGAGATCTAAAATCAAGCTTTCAAATGGAAGATAGTCCCTCATGTCACGTCCATTCACTGTGACATTGCCTTCTCCTGGTACTAATCGTACTCTCGCTACTGATGTCTTACGACGACCTGTTCCGTAATATTCTACTTTAGCCAATGAATTAACCTCCTATCCTTAACCGCGAACTTCGTAGTTTTCTGGTTTTTGTGCTTCATGCGGATGCTCGCTGCCAGCGTATACATGAAGTTTCTTGCTCTGCGCGCGTCCCAGCGGGTTCTTTGGAAGCATGCCTTTGATAGAGTTCTCCATCAGGCGTACAGGGTTCTTTCTTTTAAGATCTCCTGCAGAGATGGATTTAAGTCCGCCTGGATAACCGGTATGTCTATAGTACATTTTGTCTTTTTCTTTGTTACCTGTCATTTCAATCTTGTCAGCGTTGATGATGATGACATGGTCACCCGTATCAACATGCGGTGTGTATGTCGCTTTGTTCTTACCGCGCAGAATTGAAGCTACTTCTGCAGAAAGACGGCCAAGCCTCTGCGCTTCAGCGTCGACAACAAACCATTTACGCTCGATATTTTCAGCATTTGCCATAAATGTTTGACGCATTTTCATGTCCTCCTAGTTTATAGATCATTCACTCGTTATTTGTCTTCAAAATAAAAAAGCTTTATCATCGTTTCTTATATCTAATCAACAATAAGTTTCCGGGGCTTATCGTGGGTGATATAAAATTATACCGTTAATTATGATAACCCTATAAAGTCATTTTGTCAATGTTTTTCATCTTTATTTTCAATTTCTTCTAACCGGTCTGAAAGCGCCGCTCTGGTTAAAAATACACACTCAAGATAAAGACCCTCTGCAGGCGCTGTCTTAGGGACCAGCTTGCGGTCTTTTGCCTGGATAATGGCTTCGGTATTTTCTCCATTCCATCTGCCTTGTCCGACTTCGAGTACATATGCGACCAGTATTCTCACCATGTTGTACAGGAACCCCGAACCGATGATGAGGAAATCGTAGCCGTCTGTTGTTTTGATGAGATCAAACTGGTAGATATGCCTGACTTTATCCTCAATGGCGGATTTGGCACTGGAAAAACTGGTGAAATCGTGCGTACCGGTAAATTTCCGCATAACTTCCTTCATTCTATACTCATCCAGCGGGTAAGGATAATGAAGTTTAAGACCGTCCATAAACGGATTCCTGTCCTCGCCCTGATAGATTTTATAGCGATAGGCTTTGCCGTGTGAATGATATCTGACATGATAGTCTTCTTCAATTTGTGTGACTGATTTGACCAAAATATCATCGGGGAGACCAGAGTTCATGGCGTACTTCCATTTCTCGCCAGCCAATTCAATATGCGAATCGAAGTGGAAGTACTGTTCAAGTGCATGCACCCCGGCATCCGTACGCCCTGCCGGGTGAATACGGATAAAAACCTTATGCATTCTTTTCAATGCTTTTTCGATTTCATCCTGCACGGTCCGTTCTTTTTTCTGAGACTGGAAGCCATGAAATTGGCGGCCATTATAGCTCACCTTTACTAAATAACGCATATAATTATCTCCTTACTGCCTGATCATGAAGAGGAAAACGCCGAATATGATGACGGTAATAATCGCCAGTGTATCCTTGTACTGCCAGTCCAATACACGGTAACTTGTTCGGCCCGCTTCCCCCTGATAGCCTCTGACTTCCATGGCCACCGCGAGTTCTTCTGCCCGTTTGAACGCCGATATGAACAGCGGAATGAATACCGGTGTCAGGGCATTCATCCTGGATTTCAAACTCCCAGTCATGAAAGTAGAACCTCTGGCACTCTGGGCTTTGATGATTTTCTCTGTCTCATCCATCAGTGTCGGAATGAACCGCAGGCTGATCGACATCATCATGGCAATTTCATGCACCGGCAACCTGAGAGTCTTCAGCGGTCTGCACAATCTTTCAATCGCATCAGTGAGTGACACTGAGCTCGTCGTCAAAGTCAGTACTGTAGTAATCAATATCAGCATCGCGAGGCGGATGGTGATGTAGACTCCCTGAACAACCCCTGCGGATTCAATGGTAAACAGGGTGGCATCGATGAGTACTATCCCGCCTTTTGTAAAGAAGAGGTGCATCATAAACGTGAATACAAGCAGTATGAGTATCAATTTCAATCCATTGAAAAGGAATATGAGGGACAGTCCTGCCATTTTTGTTATCGAAACAACGAAAAGTATCAGAAGCAGATAGCCCGTCCAGTGATTAGCAAAGAAAACAATAATCATAAATAATACGACACAAACGATCTTTGCTCTCGGGTCCAGGTGATGGATGACGCTGGAGCCGGGAATGTACCGGCCAAGAAGCATCTTACTCAGCATGGGCATCCCTCCATTCCCGGTAAAGCTTGATGAACTCTGTTCTGTCTCTTGGAGTTTTGGCCAGCTGGATGCCTTTGCGTTCGAGATCGAATGTCAGTCTGACGATATCTGGAACTTCGAGGTTATACTGCTCAAGCAGTACTTTATTGGTGAGCAGCGCTTCTGTCTTACCCTGTCTGATCATATTGCCCTTATTCAGCAGTTTGACTTCTTCTGTGTACTCATACACATCATTCATATCATGGGTCACTAAAATGACTGTCATACCCATGTCCTGCTGAATCTTTTGGAACAGTTGCATCGTTTCAATATGACTGAGTGGATCAAGGCCGGCAGTCGGTTCATCCAGGATCAGCATTTTCGGTTCCATTGCCAATATACCTGCGATTGCCACCTTCCGCATCTGGCCGCCGGAGAGGTCAAACGGTGCTTTTTCAAACAACGACTCTTGAATATTGAGCAGTTTGAGATAATATGCCGATTTTTCACGTGCTTCCTCATCACTCATCCCCATATTTTTAGGGCCGAACATAACATCTTTGATGACTGTTTCTTCAAACAGCTGATGTTCAGGGAATTGGAACACCATACCGACTCTCTGTTTTGCCCGATGAATGGTGCGCTGCTTTGTCTTCCGTTTTAAAGTAATATCCCCGATCCGGACCCGTCCGTAGCTCGGCAGCAGCAGCCCGTTCAGATTCTGGATCAATGTGGATTTACCGCTGCCGGTATGTCCGATGATGCCATAGTAGGTGTTTTCCTTAAATTCAGCGGATATATTATTCAATGCTAAATGTTCAAAGGGAGTATTCTCATGATATATAGATACCAGGTTTTCCAATTGTATATTCATAAGCGGGCCACCAATTCATCATATGACATATAGCTGCCGTCTGACAGCGCTTTTGACATTGCCATCGTAAAAGGGAGAACCAGGCGGCTGGATTCAAGTGCATCGATATCCTTGTAGATATCTTCAACATCCCCCTGGCTGATTACCTGCCCATCTTTCATAACCACCGCATAGTCACTGATATCAATCTCCGCCAGATCATGTGTAATATAGATGATTGTCGTTTCTTTCATCCCATGAATCCGTTTCAGACTCTCCAGCACTTCTCGTTTACCTTTGGGATCAAGCATCGAAGTCGCTTCATCAAGGATGAGTACATCAGGGTTCATCACCAGAGCGCCGGCAATTGCCACCCGCTGCTTTTGACCGCCTGAGAGTCTCGACGGTTCATGGGTCCTGAAGTCAAGCATGTTAACAGTGTCCAGAGCAGCCTCCACACGCTCGACCATCTCCTCTCTTTCCACACCATTGTTTTCCAGTCCGAACGCGACATCATCTTCCACTGTAGAACCGACAAACTGATTATCGGGATTTTGGAAAACAATAGCAAAATTTTTGCGCAGAGAAAGCAGATTTTCTTCCGTCAGTGTTTCGCCGCCGACAACAATCTCGCCTTCATAACTGGTGAGCACTCCCATTAATATCTTCACAAGTGTACTTTTACCAGAACCGTTATGACCGATGACCGAAGTCCATTGCCCTTGCTTTAAGCTGAGGGAGATATGATCCAAGGCATTTTCATCCGCTGCCCGGTATTTGAATGTCAAATTTTTAAACTCAATCATATCTCCACATCCTTTTATGTAATAAAAAAGCGCGTACCCTGCATTTGGATTCGCGCGATTATTCTTTATAGCTTGCAGGGTACGATGAGCTAGACAGAACGGCAGAAACACCGAACTATCATAACACTCAGTCTGCTTTTATAGATTATGCTTTTTCAGCAGTTGCGACAGTTTCTTGTACGAACTCGATGATTACAGTCTCCGCACCGTCTCCACGGCGTTCACCAAGCTTCTTGATGCTTGTGTATCCGCCCTGACGGTCTTCAAACCGTGGCGCTATATCGTCAAAAAGCTTCTGTAGCGCGCTTTGGATAGTGCCATCTTCATAAGTGATTTCTACGTTTCGGACTGTTTGACCTGCACGCCTTCTGGATGCTAAATCACCGCGTTTACCCAATGTGACGAGCTTATCTGCAATTTTGCGCAGTTCTTTCGCCCTCTTTTCGGTAGTAGTAATACGTTCATTTACTATAAGTGAAGTCGCCAAGTCACGCAGCATCGCTTTTCTTTGGTCGGATGTCCGTCCCAGTTTTCTGTAGCCCATTGAAATTAACCTCCTTTATCAATCTTCTTTGCGAAGTCCCAAACCTAAATCTTCAAGTTTGAATTTAACTTCTTCAAGAGACTTACGTCCCAGATTTCTTACTTTCATCATATCTGCTTCTGTTTTATCAGTGAGTTCCTGCACAGAGTTAATACCTGCACGTTTGAGACAGTTGTAGGAGCGGACTGACAAGTCCAGTTCTTCGATGGACATCTCGAGCACTTTCTCTTTCTGGTCTTCTTCCTTCTCGATCATGACTTCAGCACTTTGAGCCTCATCAGTCAGACCGACGAAAATACTCAGATGTTCAGTCATAATCTTTGCAGCAAGCGACAAGCCTTCCTGTGGAGAAATAGAACCATCCGTCCATACATCCATAGTAAGTTTATCAAAGTTTGTCAATTGTCCCACACGTGTATTTTCCACAGTGTAGTTTACGCGCTCAATCGGTGTATAAATAGAATCCACAGGTATCACACCGATGGACAAATCACTTTTGTTGTTGCCCTCAGCCAGTGTATAACCTCTGCCCCGGTTAGCAATCATGCGCATCTTAAACTGCCCGCCTTTGGAAACCGTAGCAATCTTAAGTTCAGGGTTCAGAATCTCAACATCAGAATCATGAGTGATATCAGCAGCCGTTACTATCCCCTCACCATTAAATTCTATCTCGAGTGTCTTTTCTTCATCAGAATAGATTTTAAGTGCAAGGTTTTTAATATTGGTGATGATTGTTGTTACATCTTCAACAACATTTTCAATCGTTGAAAATTCATGCAGTACATTTTCTATTTCTATCGTTTTGACTGCCGCACCAGGTAATGAAGATAACAGAATGCGACGTAAGGAGTTCCCAAGTGTTGTTCCATACCCTCTTTCCAGAGGTTCAACAACAAACTTGCCAAACTTAGAATCTTCCGATACTTCAACTGTTTCAATTCTAGGTTTTTCGATTTCTATCATTTGTTTACTTATCCTCCCTTTAAACGCCGGAAATATTAAGCGGTCATGTGCTTACATTACATTAACAGTCTCTCTGCGACCAGCAATTATACACGACGACGTTTAGGTGGACGGCAGCCATTGTGTGGTACAGGAGTCACATCTTTGATTGCTGTAATTTCCAAACCTGCAGATTGCAGCGCACGGATCGCTGCTTCCCGACCTGCACCTGGGCCTTTAACTGTTACTTCCACAGTTTTGAGACCATGTTCCATCGCAGCTTTCGAAGCTGTCTCAGAAGCCATTTGTGCAGCGAAAGGTGTAGATTTTTTAGATCCTTTGAAACCAAGCGCACCTGCTGATGACCAAGACAATGCGTTACCAAATTCGTCTGTAATTGTTACAATTGTGTTGTTGAATGTTGACCGGATGTGAGCCACACCGGAATCAATATTCTTTTTCACTTTACGTTTACGTGTTTGTTGTCTGCGTGCCATATTGTTTCTCCTCCTTTTCCCTAATTATTGTTTCTTATTCGCAACTGTTTTTACCGGACCTTTACGTGTACGTGCATTGTTTTTAGTATGCTGTCCACGTGTAGGCAAACTGCGGCGATGACGTATACCTCTGTATGAAGCAATTTCCATCAGACGTTTTACGTTCAAGTTCTCTTCACGGCGAAGGTCACCTTCGACCTTGTAGCTGTCTACGACTTCACGGATTTTATTCATTTCGTCCTCAGTCAGATCCCGGACACGCGTACTAATGTCAACGCCTGCTTTGTCCAGCATTTCCGCAGCTCTTGACTTACCAATACCGTAAATATAAGTGAGCGAGATCACGACACGCTTTTCCCGTGGTACGTCTACTCCTGCAATACGAGCCATATTGTTACACCTCCGTTTTTAATTTTAGCCCTGCTTCTGTTTATGCTTAGGGTTACTGCAAATTACCATGACTTTTCCATTTCTGCGTACAACTTTACATTTTTCACAGATTGGTTTGACTGATGGTCTTACTTTCATGTGTATTACCTCCTTAGAATATGGAGTCCATTATTTGAAACGATAAGTGATCCTGCCCCGCGTCAAGTCATACGGTGACATTTCAACTGTTACTTTATCGCCAGGAAGAATACGTATATAATTCATACGGATTTTACCTGAAACATGAGCAAGTATCTCATGTCCGTTTTCAAGTTCAACCTTGAACATCGCATTTGGAAGTGTGTCCAGCACAGTGCCTTCCAATTCTATAACATCCTGTTTACTCAATTCAAATTCCCCCTTTTCAGTCTTCTAATCGCTTATTAGAAATTCACTTCAGGTGAAGATAGGACATACACTTAACGTCAACTACTGAACCCGGATATATCTCGCAGTGGGCGAGTAACATTCACCTAAAGCGTCTGAAGAGGTGAATATTATATATTTTGTAAAATCTCATCAACATCCTCGAACACTTCATCAATATCGCGTTCGCCATCAATATTGACCAGCGCATCCTGCTTCTCATAGAACTCGAGCAGTGGTGCAGTCTGCCTGACGTTTACTTCAAGACGGTTCGCAACCGTTTCAGGATTATCGTCTTCCCGCTGATAAAGTTTGCCCCCGTCCAGGTCACAGATACCTTCCTGCTTCGGCGGGTTGAACACCAAGTGGTAAGCCGTGCCGCAAACTTCACAGATTCGGCGGCCTGTCAGACGATTCATCAACTCTTCTTCAGCCACTTCCACATTGATCGTTCTGTCAATCTGTGAATCCAATTCGTCCATGATTTTATTCAGAGCTTCAGCCTGTTCCACAGTCCGCGGAAATCCGTCCAGCAGGAAGCCTTCCTTAGCATCACTCTGGCTAAGGCGTTCTTTGACGATACCAACGGTGACTTCATCTGGGACCAGTTCCCCCGCATCCATATAGGATTTGGCTTTTTTACCAAGTTCTGTGCCATTCTTGATAGCCATACGGAACATATCCCCAGTTGAAATGTGAGGTATCGAGTATTTCTTTATTATTTTGGAAGCCTGCGTACCTTTTCCGGCACCAGGAAGGCCCATTAAGATAATGTTCATACGCTTTTCCTCCTACCTGCGTTTTCTGAAACCGCGGTATTCTCTTTGGTTTGCTTGTGCTTCCAATTGCTTCATCGTTTCAAGTGCCACACCAATAACAATCAGTAAGCTCGTACCTCCAATTTGAATCGCCTGCGGCAAATCCATGAACTTCGTGATAAGAAGCGGCAGGATGGAAATTCCGGCCAGGAACAGTGAACCGACGAACACTAATCTGTACAGCACGGTTGTGATGTAGTCCTGTGTCGTTTTACCGGGTCTGATTCCAGGGACATAACTCCCCTGCTTCTTCAGGTTATCTGCCATCTTTTCAGGATTTACTTGCACGAAAGAGTAGAAGTACGTAAATGCTATAATTAATGCAACATAGAAAATCATGCCGACCCATTGAGAAGGATCTGCAAATCTTGCCACAGTCTGTGCCCAGTTCTGGTCAGGGAAAAATAAGGTTAACGTCTGCGGCAGCATAAAGAATGCCATCGAAAATATTACCGGTATCACGCCTGCCGGGTTGACTTTCAGAGGCAGGAAAGTGGATTGCGGCGCCAATTGTGATGAAGTTCTTTGCCGTTTTGCATACTGTATGGGGATCTTACGTACTGCCTGCAGGATGAATACCGCGAATGCAGTAATCAGTACAAGGAAAATAAAAAGACCCGCCATCTGCAAGAGAGCTAAGGTAGTATCATCAGCACCGACGAACCGCTGCTGGTAAAGCTGAACGATTGCACTCGGGATGACAGACAGAATACCTGCAAAGATTATGATTGAGATACCATTACCAACACCATGTGTAGTGATTTGCTCACCAAGCCACATCAGGAATGCAGTGCCTGTAGTCAGAACAAGCGCGATTAAAAGATATGAACCAACGTTGTTATTATTGATGAGGCCTCCGCCAAACATCTGGTTGAATGCATAGGACATCCCGATCGATTGTATAAAAGCCAGCACGATAGTGAAGTAACGTGTGAATTGGGTCAGTTTTTTACGTCCAACTTCACCCTGTCTTGCCCATTCAGCAAACTTCGGCACAACATCCATCTGAAGAAGCTGTACAACAATCGATGCTGTAATATAGGGCATAATCCCCATAGCAAGGATGGAAAAATTCGTCAATGCCCCGCCGCCAAAGGTGTTCATCAGATCTAGCACACCCTGCTGACCGGCCTGCATATCAAATACACTGGGATCAACACCAGGGACGGGAATGTACGTGCCAATTTTGAATATAACCAGCATAATCAAAGTGAAAATAATCTTATTTCTTATTTCTTTGATTTTAAAAAAATTGGTGATCGTGCCAATCATGATTAGAGCACCTCGCACGTTCCGCCCTGTTCCTCAATTGCTTTTGCAGCTGAAGCAGAAAACTTATGAGCTTTTATTGTTAATTTTTTTTCCAGCGCACCATTACCAAGTACTTTAATACCAGATTTTTCATTTTTAACAACGCCATTTTCTTTCAGCATTTTCGGTGTAATTTCAGCACCGTCTTCGAAACGGTTCAAATCGCCCAGGTTAACAATAGCATACTCTTTCCGATTGATATTCGTAAATCCGCGTTTCGGGATGCTGCGGAAAAGTGGCAGCTGACCGCCTTCAAATGTCAGGCCGACACCGCCGCCAGAACGTGAATTCTGACCGTTATGTCCGCGGCCGGCCGTTTTGCCGTTACCGGAAGACATGCCGCGTCCAACACGTTTACGATCTTTACGAGCGCCTTCTACAGGCTTCATCTCATGCAATTTCATCTTTGCACCTCCTATTGTATAATATCATTAATTTTCTTCGACTGTAACCAAGTGGTTGATTTTTTCAACCTGCCCCTTGATCTGAGGCGTATTTTCATGCTCCACAGTCTGGTGCATCTTCTTCAAACCGAGGGAAGCGATTGTTTTCCTCTGAGTCTCCGCCTTGCCAATTAAGCTTTTTGTGAGGGTGATTTTAATTTTAGCCATGTCTTTTATCCCTCCTTAGTTTTGTAACTCTTCTACTGTTTTTCCACGAAGCTCTGCAACGTCTTCTGCACTTTTAAGTTCTGTCAGTCCTTTTAGTGTTGCACGAACTACGTTGATCGGTGTGTTTGCCCCAAGTGATTTACTCAGAATGTCAGTCACACCCGCAAGTTCAAGTACTGCGCGCACCGGGCCGCCTGCAATTACACCTGTACCGGGCGCAGCTGGTTTCATCAATACATTGCCTGAACTGAAGCGGCCGATAATTTCATGCGGAATTGTGCCATTTACAAGCGGTAATGTGATTGGCTCTTTCTTCGCAGCTTCCACAGCTTTTTTAATCGCTTCAGGTACCTCTTGCGCTTTACCTGTACCGAAGCCTACACGGCCATTTCTGTCTCCGACTACTACAAGTGCGGAAAAACGGAAATTACGGCCGCCTTTTACAACTTTTGCGATACGGTTGATTGTAACAACACGCTCTTCGAATTCCTGTGATTTCTCTTCTTTACGAGCCATTAATAAATGTCCCTCCTTCGATTAGAATTGCAGACCATTTTCACGTGCAGTTTCTGCCAGCGCTTTAACACGTCCGTGATACAGATAACCTCCACGATCAAACACTACATTTTCAATATTTTTATCTTTTGCACGTTTAGCAACCAGTTCGCCCACTTTTACTGCTGCATCTATATTAGAACCCCTTTCCATGGGGAATCCTGATTCATTTGAAGAAGCGGCCGCCAATGTTGTCTGTTTGTTATCATCAATCATCTGTGCATAAATATGCTGGTTGGAACGGTAGACGTTCAAACGTGGTCTTTCGGCTGTGCCCGAAATTTTACTGCGCACACGCTTATGTCTTTTTTGACGCATTTTATTTTTGTCAATTTTAGCGATCATCGTTGTCACACCTCACTTTAATTTGTTCAATTATTTACCGGTTTTACCGACTTTGCTTCGTACCAGCTCATCTTTATAGCGGATGCCCTTGCCTTTATACGGCTCAGGTGGACGGACATTACGGATTTTTGAGGCCAGTCCTCCGACATCTTCCTTACTTGCACCTTCAATTTTAACATTTGTATTTCCTTCTACTGAAATTGTAAGGTCCTCAGAAGTTTCAAATTCAACTGGGTGAGAAAGCCCAACGTTTAATTGCAATTTATTCCCCTGCATCTGTGCACGATAACCTACACCTACAAGTTCAAGCTCTTTGCTGAAACCTTCAGAAACACCAACTACCATGTTGTTGATGATTGCACGCGTTGTACCATGTTGTGTCCGGTGCCTTTGGGAGTCACTTGGTCTTATTACCTCAAGTGAAGAATCCTCCATGTTAAAAGTCATTTCTCTGTTGAATGTATGTGATAATTCACCTTTGGGACCTTTTACTGTAACAGCAGATCCGTCGATAGTGACTGTGACATCACTTGGGATATTAATAACACGTTTACCTACACGGCTCATTTGGTTTGCACCTCCTATAAATTCATTACCATACGTATGCGAGAACTTCTCCGCCAATATTTCTTTTACGGGCTTGTTTGTCTGTCAATACACCCTCGGATGTAGAGATAAGTGCAATTCCAAGGCCATTAAGTACTCTGGGGAGTTCATCTCTTTGCGCATAGACTCTGAGGCCAGGCTTGGAAATACGTTTCAGACCAGTGATAACTTTCTCTTTCTTGCTGCTGTATTTCAGGAATACACGGATAACACCTTGTTTGTCATCATCGATATATTCAACATTTTTAACATAACCTTCTGCTTTCAGGATACCGGCGATTTCTTTTTTAATGTTAGAAGCAGGGATTTCTAGAGAGTCATGTCTTACCATGTTCGCATTTCTAATGCGAGTAAGCATGTCTGCGATTGGATCTGAGATTGTCATTTGTTGTGCCTCCTTTCAAATTATAGCGATTACCAGCTTGCTTTTTTAACACCAGGGATCTGGCCTTTGTGAGCAAGTTCACGGAAACATATACGGCATAGTTTAAATTTGCGAATGACAGAATGCGGTCTGCCGCATCTTTCGCAGCGTGTATATTCTCTGACTTTGAATTTTTGATCTTTTTTCTGTTTAGCAATCATTGCTTTTTTAGCCACAATTTCGCCTCCTTATAACTTACTTTTGAAATGGCATTCCGAACTGGGTGAGCAGTTCGCGAGCTTCCTCATCTGTTTCAGCCGATGTTACGATGACGATATCCATACCTCTGACTTTGGACACTTTATCATAGTCTATTTCAGGGAAAATCAACTGCTCTTTGATCCCGAGTGTGTAGTTGCCGCGTCCATCGAATGCCTTTTTGGAGATACCTCTGAAGTCTCTTACCCGGGGGAGGGATACTGAAATCAATTTGTCCAGAAAATCATACATTCTTCCGCCGCGAAGTGTAACTTTCGCTCCAATAGGCATGCCTTCACGAAGTCTGAATGTGGCAACTGATCTTTTAGCTTTAGTGACTACAGGCTTCTGTCCTGTGATCGCTTCGAGTTCCTCTACAGCAGTATCCAGTACTTTTGCGTTTTGAACTGCATCACCCACACCCATGTTTACAACAATCTTCTCCACTTTAGGTGCCTGCATCACGGAAGTATAATTAAATTTATTTACAAGTTCGTTCTTGATTTGGTCATTGTAACGTTCTTTTAAACGTGCCATTAAATGAACCTCCTTCCTTCAAACAATTATTTCTTTTCATATTCTACAGCAGGAATTTCTTTTCCTGATTTAACAGCAATTCTCACTTTGGTTCCATCGTCTTTAACTTCATGACGGATACGAGTGCGTTCACCTGATTCAGGATCAACGTGCATAACATTCGATACGTGGATCGCCGCCTCTGTTTCGAGGATGCCGCCTTCAGGGTTCGATTGAGATGGTTTAAGATGTTTTTTAATCATGTTTACATCTTCAACAATCACGCGGTCTTTAGCAGGAATTGCTTTTAGAATAGTGCCTTCTTTACCTTTATCTTTACCGCTGATAACAACGACTTTATCTCCAGTTCTTACGTGCATGGGAATCGCACCTCCTTTTTTATATGTGAATTATAATACTTCTGGTGCAAGTGATACGATTTTCATGAAGCTGCCTTCACGCAGTTCACGTGCCACCGGACCAAAGATACGTGTACCTCTCGGAGCTTTATCATCACGGTCACGGATAACGACACATGCATTTTCATCAAAACTGATGTAAGAGCCGTCTTCGCGACGTACGCCGGACTTTGTCCTTACGATAACTGCTCTGACAACTTCGCCTTTTTTAACAACGCCGCCTGGTGTTGCATTTTTGACGGTAGCAACAATGATATCACCGATGTTCGCTGTCTTACGGCCTGTACCCCCCAGGACTTTGACAGTAAGCACTTCACGTGCGCCTGAATTATCTGCCACTTTTAAACGGGATTCCTGTTGAATCATGCGAATGAACCTCCTTTACCTTCGATTGTTTATATGAGTACTGATTCTTCAACGATTTCCAACAGACGGAAACGTTTGGTCGCAGACAACGGACGTGTCTCTTGAATCCTGACGATGTCGCCCATTTTCGCTGAGTTGTTCTCATCATGTGTTTTATATTTCTTAGAATATTTTACCCGCTTGCCAATGACAGGGTGTCTTTTCTGTGTTTCCACAACGACTGTTACGGTTTTGTCCATTTTGTCAGAGACAACCCGGCCGCTGTAGATTTTGCGTTCGTTTTTATCTTCCAAGATGTGAACCTCCTTTTTCAATTATTGGTTTGCTTTGGCTTCGCTGATTTCTCTCTCGCGGATCGTTGTTTTCATTCTTGCGATCGTTTTTCTAACCTCTTTGATACGAGCAGTGTTTTCTAGCTGTCCTGTAGCTAGCTGAAAGCGCAGGTTAAAAAGTTCTTCCTTCATTTCTTTAACGTTTGTCTCGATTTCGGAAGTTGTCAAATCACGGATTTCTTTAGCTTTCATGCGTATCACCACCTAATTCTTCACGTTTAACGATTTTAGTTTTTACAGGAAGTTTGTGAGCTGCAAGACGAAGTGCTTCTCTGGCTACTTCCTCAGACACACCTGAAACCTCAAACATGACACGGCCGGGTTTCACAACTGCTATCCAGCCTTCAACAGCACCTTTACCAGAACCCATACGTACTTCCAATGGTTTTTTCGTATATGGTGTGTGCGGGAAGATATTAATCCACACTTTACCGCCACGCTTCATGTAACGTGTCATTGCGATACGGGCAGCCTCAATTTGTCTGGATGTAATCCAGGATGTTGTCGTAGCCTGCAGACCGTATTCACCGAATGATACTTCTGTCCCGCCTTTCGCACGTCCTTTCGTATCCGGACGATGCTGGCGACGGTATTTAACTCTTTTTGGTAATAGCATTGTTATTTTCCTCCTTTACTTATTATCATTCTTAACAGGAAGAACTTCTCCACGATAGATCCAGACTTTGACACCGAGCTTGCCGTATGTCGTATCTGCCTCTTCATGTGCAAATTCAATGTCAGCACGCAGTGTATGCAGTGGAACTGTTCCTTCGCTGTAGCCTTCAGAACGTGCGATGTCTGCGCCTCCAAGGCGTCCGGAAACCAATGTTTTTATACCTTTTGCTCCGGCTTTGACTGCTCGTTGCAGCGCCTGTTTTTGCGCACGGCGGAAAGAGACACGGTTTTCAAGCTGACGTGCAATACTTTCTGCTACAAGCGTCGCATCCATGTCCGGCTTTTTCACTTCAACGACATTGATGTGCACTTTCTTATTGGTGAGATTATTGAGTGCAGTACGGAGCTTGTCGATCTCGCTTCCGCCTTTACCAATTACCATACCTGGTTTGCCAGTATGAAGCGCAATGTTCACACGATTCGCAGCACGTTCAATTTCCACTTTGGAAATCGCCGCATCTTTTAAATTGTTTTCAATATACTCACGGACTCTAAGGTCTTCATGCAGCAGATCTGAGAATTCTTTATCTGCATACCATTTTGCCTCCCAGTCGTGGATGACTCCGACACGAAGTCCATTAGGATTTATCTTCTGACCCAAATTAATTCCCTCCTTGTAATTTTTATGCGTTTTCTTCCACTGTGTTTTCTTCTGTCTCTTCTTCAAGTTCATCTTCATAAACCATTTCAGAGACTACGACTGTTATATGACTCGTCCGTTTGTTGATCTTTGTCGCACGGCCCTGGGCACGCGGACGGAACCGTTTCAACGTCGGGCCTTCATCAGCAAACACTTCGGAAATGTACAGGCTGTCAACATCCATGTCATAGTTATGCTCAGCATTCGCAACGGCTGATTTGAGCACTTTCTCAACTACGGGCGAAGTTCTTTTATTCGTCAGTTTAAGAATTGAAGTTGCTTCTCCAACTTCTTTTCCGCGGATAAGGTCCAGTACTAATCTCACTTTGCGGGGAGCAATTCTGACTGTTTTAGCTACTGCTTTCGCTTCCATCTTTCGTTCCTCCTTTTATACCGTCTTTAACTTATCGTCTGGTTCTTCTGTCGTCTTTCGCATGGCCTTTGAACGTTCTTGTTGGAGCAAATTCTCCAAGCTTGTGACCAACCATATCTTCTGTAACATAGACAGGCACATGTTTACGTCCATCATATACCGCAATTGTCTGGCCGATGAAATTAGGGAAAATTGTAGAACGGCGTGACCAAGTTTTAATTACACTTTTCTTCTGGCTTTCGTTGTTTGTTTCAACCTTTTTCATGAGGTGATCATCAACGAAAGGTCCTTTTTTAAGACTGCGAGCCATTTAGGCGCCTCCTTCCAATGATGCGTGCGGATTGATCATCCGCACACCCTGGTTACTTTATTTTTTACGCTTTCTTACGATTAACTTGTCAGAATGATTTTTACCTCTGCGGGTTTTCTTACCGAGAGTTGGTTTGCCCCAAGGGGAGACTGGGGACGGCATGCCGATCGGCGCACGTCCTTCACCGCCGCCATGAGGGTGATCGTTAGGGTTCATTACAGAACCGCGTACTGTAGGACGCACCCGCTGCCATCTGGTTCTGCCTGCTTTACCGATATTGATAAGTTCGTGCTGTTCATTGCCGACTGCACCGATAGTGGCACGGCAGGTCGCAAGAATCATACGCACTTCACCGGAAGCAAGTTTTACAAGCACATATTTACCTTCTTTACCAAGCACTTGTGCGTCAGTACCCGCAGATCTTGCGAGCTGCCCGCCTTTACCTGGTTTAAGTTCTATATTATGAATCCTTGTACCCTCCGGTATATCATTAAGCGCTAACGCGTTGCCTGTTTTAAAATCCGCTTCAGACCCGTTCATGATTTCATGTCCTACTTTTACACCTTTCGGTGCCAGAATGTAACGCTTCTCGCCGTCAGCATAATGAACGAGTGCAATATTTGCTGAACGGTTCGGGTCATATTCTATCGTTGCGATTTTACCAGGCACACCGTCTTTATCACGTTTGAAGTCAATTTTTCTGTATTGGCGTTTGTGCCCGCCGCCTTTGTGGCGCACAGTCATTCTGCCCTGGTTATTGCGTCCCGCTTTTTTCGGAAGCGGCTGTAATAATGACCGTTCCGGCGTCGTTGATGTGATTTCATTAAAGTCAGAACCAGTCATAAAACGACGAGCGTTAGTGGTTGGCTTATGCTTTTTGATCCCCATCTCGTTTTACCTCCTTAATGGTATGCGGCTCACTGATTAGAAAATATCGATCGAGCCTTCTTTTAATTTTACGATTGCTTTTCGTCTTTTACGTGTAAAGCCCTCATAACGTCCCATACGTTTTTTCTTGGGTTTGTAGTTCATAATGTTCACTTTGCTTACTGTTACATCAAAAATCTCTTCGATTGCATGTTTTACTTGTGTCTTGTTCGCTTTCAGATCTACATCGAAAGTATATTTATCTTCAGACATCAAGTCAGCAGAACGCTCAGTGATTACCGGACGTTTAATTACATCGCGTGCATCCATTACAGAAGCACCTCCTCTGCTTTATTGATCGCACCTTCGGTGAATATAACACGGTCAGCAGAAAGGATATCCAGCACGTTCAACCCTTCCGGAGTCAGTGTTGTAACGCCTTGCAGATTACGGGAGGAAAGCTCGATATTCACATCTTTTTCCTCAAGTACGAGAAGTACTTTTCTGTCCGCATCAAGGCTTTCAAGAATTGCCAGGAAGTCTTTCGTTTTCGGAGCGTCCATCGTGAAATTTTCAACTGCCGTGAACACACCCTCGTTCACTTTTGACGAAAGCGCTGAACGGAGTGCCAGACGACGCATTTTCTTTGGCATTTTATAGGAGTAGCTTCTGGGCGTCGGTCCGAACACTACGCCTCCGCCAACGTGCTGCGGTGCACGGGTCGAACCCTGACGTGCATTGCCGGTTCCTTTTTGTCTGAACGGTTTTCTGCCGCCACCGCGTACCTGGGAGCGGTTCTTAACCGCATGTGTACCTTGACGAAGTGATGCACGCTGCAGATTAACTGCTTCGAACAGCACATGCTGATTTGGCTCGATGCCGAAAATGTCCTGGTTAAGCTCTATGGAATTAACCTTAGTTCCTTCTTTTGATAAAACATTTAAATTAGCCATGTGTTAAATCCTCCTTCCTTAATTATTACTTAACACCTTTTTTAAATGACGCTGCTACTTTTATATATCCTTTGCGCGGACCGGGCACATTCCCTTTGATAAGCAGAACATTGCGCGCTCCATCCACTCTTACGATCTCAAGATTTTGAAGCGTTACAGTATCTCCGCCCATGCGTCCAGGCAGTTTTTTGCCCTTGAAGACACGTGCCGGATCACTCATCTGTCCGATTGAACCCGGGGACCTATGGAAACGGGAGCCATGGCTCATTGGTCCGCGATGCTGATTGTGGCGTTTGATGACACCCTGGAAGCCTTTGCCTTTGGATGTTGCCGTCACGTCCACAAAATCGCCTGCTGCAAATGTATCTACCTGGACTTCTTGACCGACCTCGAATTCATCTGCTGCGAGATTTTTGAATTCGCGTACGAAGCGCTTAGGGGCTTTGCCGGACGCTTTGGCATGGCCGGTTTCCGCCTTGTTTGCATATTTATTGCTTCTGGCGCCCTCGTAGTATTCGCGCTTGTCGTCAAAACCGATTTGCACTGCATTGTATCCGTCAGTTTCCTCAGTTTTCTTCTGAAGTACTACATTGCCTGCTGCCTCTACTACTGTTACAGGGATGAGTTCGTCGTTTTCTCCGAAAACTTGAGTCATTCCCACTTTTTTACCTAAGATTCCTTTGGTCATCGAAAGTCGCACCTCCTGTTAATTGATTATAATTTGATTTCGATGTCTACACCTGATGGCAGATTGAGTCCCATCAGGGCATCAACTGTTTTTGGTGTAGGATTAAGAATATCGATCAGACGTTTGTGCGTGCGCTGTTCAAACTGTTCACGTGAATCCTTGTACTTGTGCACCGCACGGATGACTGTGTAAACAGATTTATCTGTCGGCAGCGGTATCGGGCCGGATACATCCGCGCCGGAACGCTTTGCTGTTTCTACAATTTTCTCCGCTGATTGATCAAGCACCCTGTGGTCGTACGCTTTCAAACGAATACGAATTTTTTGTTTTGCCATTATTTAACCTCCTTTTTGGTCGTCATCATTGATTGATAGACTTCTCCACGAAAATTCTCTATACACGCAGCCATGGCAAAGCGGCCGGGCGTGTCAGTAACCTCTCGCTTCTTCGATACTAAAAACCTGTGCCATCCTTGATGAAACGGCATGTTTTTAACATGGGCACACAGAGAGCGCCCAATTTCAGTCCAACGTTAGATATGATACATGAAAAAAGTGAAAAAATCAACAGAAAATACAAGATTTTTTCACTTATCAGCATGGATTTCTCTTAACCTAATCAATTTTACATTATTAAGTTACAAATTACAACGATTTTTATTCAGTCATAAACAAGAAGTATAGCAGGAAGACCACAAATAATCCGTACATCACCGGATGAATCTCTTTCCTCCTGCCCGCCATAACCATGGTTATTGGATAGAACACAAAACCGATGGCAATCCCTGTGGCGATACTGTATGTCAATGGCATCATAAACATGGTAAGGAATGCAGGCACCGCAACTTCAAACTGATCCCATCTGATTTTAGAGAGATTGGAGACCATTAGGGCGCCTACAATAATCAGAGCCGGAGCTGTTACCTCAGATGTAAAAGTAACAATCAGCGGCGAGAAGAGTACTGCAAGCAGGAAAAGAACGCCTGTGACAACACTTGCAAAGCCCGTGCGCGCACCAGCCGCCACACCTGCCGTTGACTCCACATAGGAAGTTGTTGTTGAGGTTCCAAAGATTGCCCCTGCAATCGTCGCGATAGAATCGGAAAGAAGTGCCCGGTTTCCGCGCGGAATTTTATTATCTTTGATCATGTTAGCCTGACTTGCTACCCCTACCAGCGTCCCTGCAGTATCAAAAAAATCCACGAACAGGAATGTCAATACCACAACCAGAAATTGCACTGTGAAGAGTTCAGAAGGGGTCGCGAACCCTTCGAATGCCGCGCCAAATGTCGGTTCCAGACTTGGCACAGACCCGATGACGCTCCCGGGCATCGGCACAAGACCAAAAATCAGGCCAATGCCGGCAGTAATGATCATACCTATGAAAATTGCAGCAGGTACTTTCCTTGCCATCAGTATTACGGTGATTACAAGGCCCACAACAGCAAGTACCACTTTTGGATCATGCAAAGTACCAAGCGAAACCAGCGTCGCTTCATCAGTCACAATCATCCCCGCGCCCTGGAGGCCGACGAATGTGATGAAGAAGCCGATCCCCGCACTGACGGCCATCTTCATTTCCATAGGTATGGAGTTAATGACATACTCCCTTAAACCTGTCACCGTCAGAACAGCAAAAATGATTCCGGAGAACAGGACGCCGGTTAAGGCAGTCTCCCATGGAATGCCCATCGACAGGACAACTGTAAATGCGAAGAATGCGTTTAAGCCCATGCCCGGGGCAAGGGCAATCGGATACTTCGCGTACAATCCCATGACAAGACAGCCGATAAATGCAGCCAGCGCCGTTGCAACAAATACTGCATCCATGTTCATCCTCATGGAATCAGGGATGCCCTCTATACCCTGAAGTGAGAGCACGGACGGGTTGACCGCCAATATGTATGCCATTGAAAGGAAAGTAGTCACCCCACCGACAATTTCACGCCGGAAATTTGTACCATGACCTTCAAAATCAAAATACTTCTTCATATTTCTCCCCATACTTTCATTAAGATTACGTTTAAGTTAGTTGACTTTGATGATATTCGGATCATCACTGCCGAGGAAAGCCACCAGCAATTTGCGTGTAAAAGGCAGAAATAGCTCGATCAATTTGCCGAGACCAAGGATGATGATGACCGTACCGATAAATACTGGCCCGCCGAGCAGAAAACCCAGAACTGCGGCCCCAAGTTCCATCAGATTGCGTGCTGCAGATAATTTCATATTGAATTTTTCAACCATCACCAGCATGAGCGTATCCCGAGGTCCAGCACCCAGATTTGGGGTGATGTAGAACGCCACACCAAAAGCCATCACGAAAAGTCCCAGGGTAAAAATAAGTGAGTGTGCCACCCAGCCCTCCACTTCTGGGATCAGCCAGTTGAACACATCTATAAAGATACCGATGGCGAACATATTGATATACACACCCAGCTTTGGCCATTGTTTCCTGCCGATTGAAGTCAGCAAAACGATGATTGCCCCTGTAATAATCGCCCAGCTGCCGATAGTAAGTCCAAAAGTCTGCCACAATCCGTAATGAAGTACATCCCATGAACCTAAACCCAGCAGCCGTCCTTTGATTGTCAGAGCGATACCCAAAGCAAGAATGACCAGTCCAACCACATAAAAAAACCAGCGTTTCGTCAGATTATTCAACCAGACACCACCCTTCACCTTCATATCTCAAATAGTTTACGCCTCTGTGAATAAAAACGCAATATGTTTCCCTCAATCTTCCGGGCGTTTACATTTTTCATATTAGGGGAATCTATAATCTAAAACCATTCAACAGACAGGAGAGGTGATATAAATGAAATATGGAAATCGGTTAGCGGGAGCACTATTGAGTGCCGCATTAATTACTGCAGCATGTGGCGGAGGCGCATCTGACGAGAGCGAGGATACCGAGCAGGAGACAGATGCGCCTGCTGACGAAGATCCAGTCGTTGAAGATGACAGCTCCGGCGATGACAGCGATACAGGTGATGAAAGCACCACCGGAGGAACTGAAGAAAGTACTGATGAAGCTTCATCGGACAGCAGTGATGGTGATGATACACCGACAGACAGTGAGGACAGCGATGCTGCTACACCCAGTGACGGCAGCAGTGATACCATCGGCATAGAGGAAATTAACCACGACGCCCGGGGAGCAGTCGATGCCGCAATGGAAGAGTTCGACGGTGAACTCGTCGGGCTGGAACTCGACAATGAAGATAACCAATGGGTCTATGAAGTTGATCTGCAAAATGAATCAGAGGAATATTCAGCAACACTGTCAGTAGATGACCTCTCTATAGTTAATGAAGAAACAGATTCGGATGATGACCAGGACACTGGAGATCAATTCACCTATGGCAATGCTGTACCTGCGGAAGAAGCAATGCAGACAGCACTGGATGAAGCCGGCGGTGAAATTGAAGGATTTAGCCTGGATATGGATGACGGGCAGATGGAATATGACATCGAACTGAAAAATACAGATAACGGAGAAGCTGATATTCTTATCGCTGCAGAGTCAGGGGACATTATAGAAACGGACTATGATTAAGCTGATGGTGAAAGCTGAAAATTAAACGCAGCAGAATATCCCCGCTGAATCAGATCGTCCCGCACCGCCGGTTACATTTGTAACCGGCGGTGCAGTCTATTCATACACTAAATGTAAATTTTTCTCGTTAAACCTGTCTGCCCCTATTTCCTTACACCGCCATGAATGTGATATGATACAACTATAATTCAAGGGGGTGAATATCCATGGATTTGGAATATAGACTATTGGAATTGAAGAATGAATATATCAGTGTCCAGGGGGATATCGAAAAACTTGAATCCACCGGAAATAATATAGAGAAAATGGAAGAGCGCCTCTCCGGGCTCGAGGATAAAATTTCCCAGACGAAACAGGAAATTAAGAATCAGAAATAATATCTAGGAAGTGCACGGTATGAAGAGAACGATTTCGCTCATAATGGTCATCCAGTTCCTTATATATTTTGGGTTTAGTATGATCATTCCGGTCATCCCCCAATTGGTGGAAGAAATGGGTGTTTCCACAACACATATGGGCTGGCTCCTTGCCGTCTATTCCCTGGCAAGTTTTCTGTCCGCACCATTCTTCGGGAGATTGAGCGACAGATTCGGACGAAGGCCGATCCTCTTATATGGCCTGCTTGCCTTCAGCTTCAGTTTTCTGATCTTTGGGATGTTTATAGACGTGCTGTGGATCCTTTACATAAGCAGGCTGATCGGCGGCGCCGCTTCAGGCGCACTGTATACGGCGACGACCAGCATGGTGGCAGATATCACCCCTCGTGAGACACGAACGAAATACATGGGCCTCCTCGGCATGTGCGTCGGTATGGGCTTCATATTCGGCCCGGGAGTCGGCGGTCTTTTGGCTGACATCAGCCTGAGCCTCGCGTATTACATGACCACCGTTGTGATCATCGGCGCCTTACTGTTCAGCATTTTTAAAATTGAAGAGACTTACCGTCCGGGCAATACTGCCGGTAAGAACATCACTCTGCCAAGCGAATACTTTATCCGGCCGGTGGGCATCCTTCTTATCACCACCTTCTTCCTCATGGTGACGATGAGCGGTATGGAAAGTACGTTCCAGCTGCTCGGCATAGAGCGCATCGATATCACGCCTGCTGAAATGGGGGCTCTGTTCTTTATCGGGGGCATATTCAACGCCATTGTGCAGGGCGGGGTCATACGGAAGCTCAAGGACGGCCAGGAATATCCGATGATGGTACTCGGCCAGGGACTGGCTTTGATCGCGTTCATTATGCTGCCGTTTATGAACAGCCTTATTTATGCCGGCATATGTATTGTGCTTTTAATGTCCGGTCATGCACTCGTCAGAACACTGGTCACTTCCATGATTACAAAGGAAGCTGCAGATCATGAGGTCGGCCGTCTGACAGCCACTTCATATTCCCTCGACAGCCTGGGAAGAATCTTCGGACCAGTCGTGTTTAATCTATTATTCATCGTCACGCCGGGCACGCCGTTCTGGTTTGGCGCCGGACTGACAATATTCACGACTTATTTCATTTTCCAATATTATAGGAAGAGGAGAAAAATGGCATGATTTTAACTGTTCTGATGCTTCTCAGCTATCTTGTGATCAGCGGAATTACTATTTTAGCAATGAGAAGCAGATTACTGGATATCTTACGCATAATAGCAGGGATTGCATTTTTACTAATCGCAACAGTCACATCCCTGAATGCAGCAAACCCGGGGAGCTTCCTGACCTTCGCCCTGGCAATCTGCATCTTCGTCTCTGTCGAAATTACAGGCTTTAAAGAATATAAAGGAGACCGCCCCCGATTATTCCTGATACATGCATTCACAGGTATGCTCTCCCTGGCGTATATCATCATGCTTTTTACCCTTTAGTTTAGAATTGAGGTGGCCACCCATGCGGCGGGTTATTCTGATACTGCTCGTTTTGATGCAATTAATGTTTTTTATCAACTTTGTGATCAACGACGGTATTATATTCTTTAGCATTTATGTCTGGGCAGTGCTCAGCATAATCTCTCTGATTTCAGGATGGCGGGCACTCAAATCTGAACCTAATCTTTACGAGAACCGTAAAATCCACCTGACACTGTCCTTATCCTTATTTTTATTATCAGTAATATCCCTGGTCTTCATATTGATTATAGTAATTTTAAGACCTTTTTATCTGTAAAAAGACGCCGTCATCAACGGCGTCTTCTTTTTATCAATTGATTCAATTTCACTTTCCCTTTTTGGAATGCTGGGACACCGATTTCAGCCATCGTATACACAGGTTTGTTGATTACATAGTCAAACTCACCGATCTTCTCACTGACTTCAGTCCCCCATACTTTTTTGAACTGCCACAGTCCGAAATGCGGGGAATCTTTCTCCGGCGATACACTGACACCGCCGAAGTCATAGGTTTTCGCACCATTCTCCCTCGCATACTTCATCATCTCAAACTGCAAGTGATGATTCGGAAGATATTCACGATAACCGTCTGAAGAGGCACCGTAAAGATAATAGGCTTTATGTCCGGCTTGTGCGAGGAGCGCACCGGCCAGAATGACACCTTCAGGATGCTCCTGTTTGACAACTTCTATTTCCACCAGCTGGCTGGACAGTTTCTCCCGGCGATTTGAAAGATCTTTCAACTGATTTTCTTTCTTGCTGCTTTCCTTTTTTCTATGCGCTTTCTCCATCTCTTCCTCAACTTTATATAAATCATTTTGGAGAGACACCGAGACCTCTTCCGGCATGAGCTTCACAAGGAACAGTTCCAGGTGTCCATTGGGATGCAGATGATCGTAAAGGGATTCGAAGTAGGTGATATCCCGCGTTAAAAAGCCGTCCCGTTCCCCGGTTTCTTTCATCAGTTCCACAAACACAGGTAATTTATCGCGCTCCGCTTTATATACCACTGTACCACGTCTGATCGCATTCCTTACTTTTGTCCGGTTATTCCTTTCAAAGCTTTGAAGCAGTGCTTTATCATCCTTGGCGATATCCGTAACCATCGTCTGCCTTGGCTGGATATTGTCCTTGCTCATGCCATCTGCCAGCCCCCGGTGTTTAAAACCCAGCTTTTCAAGGAAAGTGATGGTGTGCCGGTGTGCTTCGAGTGGAAGATCCGGATCTATTTTTATCGCATAGGCATTTTCATCCCTGGCGATCTTAAGCGTCTCATCCAGCATGAACTTCACAAGTTCCCTGTCGTTGTAATCACACACGAAACCTCTTGAGATATAGCACAAGGTATGCTTCGTCTTCGGTATTTTTTTGAATAAGAGCATCGCCACACCGAGCACATTGCCGTTTTCATCACCGGCGGCGATACGCCTGGAGTACCAGCCCGTCAGCTTTTTGGACTGTGCCCAATCCGTCAGCTGCAGAAGATCTCCATTATTATGGCTTTCAACAAATCGATTGTGCTCCGTGTTAATGATATTCAACAATTTAAGCATAATAATCTCCATTTCAATAGTATCTGATATAATATTTCCCAGGGAGGGGCGTTATAATGAGAGTTGTAATTTTGATTATACTCACAATTGTAAATTTGTTCAGCATCATCCAGCTGGGTCAGTATGGGAGCGGTGACCTGATTGCCATGATGAGTTTAAGAGTCATACTCTCAGTCATCACCTTTTTGTTATCCCTTGCATATATTCTTGTCAGAGGAACTAAAAGTGAAATGATCATGAGTACCGTTACCGGTTTAATCGCACTTTCCCATTTTGGATATATTGTTTATATAAACTTATAGACTGCGCCTTTGTATATTGCTGATTCACCGTTCATATCCAGCTCCAGGATAAGGGACGGTTTTTCATTTTCAGTGAATGTGACACTCGTGTGCGCATCAATTTCCCCATTCCATATCCCGAGTACATCATAAAAGGCCTCCCATTGCTCCCTGTTTCTCACTTCATGATGAATATTCAGTTTCGGCCGCGGATGGATGAAGTCACCGCGCAGATGCCTGATCCGCTCCACTCTTTTTTCGGCTGCTTCATCCCACTGGATAAAGAAAGGGAAAATGACTTCATCCCCTGGGACATACAGCAGCTGCCAGCTGATTTTTTCGCCGTCGGTCGTTCTTTCCATAGAGATCGGTCCGATGGTACAAAACCCTTTTTCTTTAAAGCGCTCCGCAAGCTGGGCGATATCATCAGTACTGAGTGCATATCTGATGAACCCTTCTTCATAACCAAGAGTGTCGATCGTCTTTGCAAAGGAGTCCTTCTCATCATCCAGATGCTGCTTAAATACTGCCTCGTCTTCGATAGATAAAAATTCAATATATCTGTCATCCAGATAAGATAAAAGGTTGGCTGTACCAAACCGCTGGTGCCTGCCGCCTGAATGTACAGGCAGGAGCGATGAACTTTTTGTATCCTGCAAATCTTTCACATAGTGAATAATATGATCAAATTTTACCATCCGTGTCACCTCTTTTTATAACTATATCATATCAGTGCACACTCTCCCCGGATTTTAATGTATGAAAAAGCCTGCTATTATAAGGTATGATCACTGATCAGCCCTTGGATTATTTCAGCGTTTTCGCTTCGGACTGAGTCTGCTCTAAAACCACAATCCGCTCATCATTCACAGGGTTGAAGAAATGCCCTTTACTTATATCGAAAGCCAGTTTCACATCATCCCCGGGCTTCACATCCTTATCTCCCCCTGCCTTGAAAATGAATTCCTGCCCGTTTAGTTCGGAGTACAGCAGCACTTCTGCGCCCAGCAGTTCACTGACCCTTACTTCCGCAGTAAATACACAAACGTCATCCAGTCCGCTGAAAACTGATACTTCTTTTATATGTTCCGGACGAATACCAAATTTTATCTTTCTGCCTTCATACCCGTCTTCCGTCAGCTTATGTCTCTGATATTCCGGGAGATCCATAACCAATTTCCCGATGATAAGTCTGCCATTTTCTATTTCAGCTTCGAAAATGTTCATGGCCGGTGCGCCAATGAATTTTGCCACAAAGACATTTTTCGGAAAATCATAGACCGCTTTCGGCGAACCGGTCTGCATGATTTCTCCTTTATCCAAAACAACAAGTCTTGAAGCCATCGTCAACGCTTCTGTCTGGTCATGGGTAACATAAACCGTGGTTGTAGAAAGCCGTTTATGAAGCCTAATAATCTCTGCACGCATCTGAACCCTCAATTTTGCATCCAGATTGGACAGCGGTTCATCCATTAGAAAAACATTGGCTTCACGGACAATTGCCCTGCCCAGCGCAACACGCTGTTTCTGCCCGCCTGAAAGTATTTCGGGCTTTCGGTTCAGATAGTCTGTCAAATTTAGTATTTCCGCTGCGTTTTCCACGCGTGTTTTAATTTCATCTTTCAGTGTTTTTCTCAGCTTCAGTCCAAATGCCATATTATCAAACACGCTCATATGGGGATACAAAGCATAATTCTGGAACACCATAGCAATGTCCCTGTGTTTTGGCAGCACTTCATCCATGCGCTGCCCATTGATATAAATGCTGCCGGCCGACACAGCTTCAAGTCCCGCAATCATTCTGAGCATCGTTGATTTTCCACTGCCGGACGGGCCGACCAGAACAATGAACTCACCGTCCTGGATCTCCAGGTTGAATTCGTGTATGACAGGTGTTTCATCAAAAATTTTTTTAACGTTTTCAAGCTTCATTTCAGCCATTTTAAAAACCCCCGGCGGACATTCATGATTCCTGTTTCCTGATTATTTCTCCTCTGTGTGACTTCAGCACTTCCCGGGCAAAATCGTTCATTTCTCCAGCGTAGTCAAATGTCCCTTTTAACACCGGGAAAATATTCCTGATCCCTATTTCGCCCAGTGTAGAGAAAACGAATGATACAACATTCAGTTTTCTCAGCTTAAATACCGTGCTGAAAACACTTGCCAGCCGTCCGATGTATTCCTTTGATGTTTTACCGTCTTTGTCCGATTCCTTTGCCCGGTTAATATAGTCAGCCGCCCGCGGGATTTCCATCCCAGCCGCTGCTTCGTCCTGTCCGGTGACTGAGTAATGGGATTCTGTCATCTCTTCGATCGATCTATACGCCTTTTTTAAGATAACGTCTTTAAATCCAGGCGACAGCAGCTTTGTGCCCAGCCTGTTGAGTTTTTTATTCAAAAATTTCTCCAAATATTTTGCACTTCCCGCTCTTTTGTTAAAAGTGCTATCCTTGTCATCGAAGATTGGATTAAGCGCTGCTCTCAAAGCCCCTAACCCGTAATCATCTTTGATGCTGACGAAAATATAGCGGAGGGGCTGGTCCAGATCTCTTTTAAACGTGACATGAAGTTCTGTATCCTTGTCATGCTTCAGCGTGCTGCTGTCTTTCTGGCCGGATACGTCTGTCAGGGTGTCCGCTTTATTGTATACGAAAGTGACAGAAATCTTTTTCTTTGCCAGGAAGCGGATTATTTCTTCATCGGCTTCTCTGATTTTTGAAGAGAACACGTACAGCACATGTTTGATGTTTGTTTTCCTGAGCAGCTTTTTATATTGCTTCGGTGAGTATTCAGCTGTGCCGACGCCCGGGAAATCCAGGAGCCATCCGCGCCTGCCGTACTCATGTCTGATGATTGTACGTGTCGCATCGGTCTGTGTGGATATATGCGCAGCCGTACCTGAAAGTTCATTGACAAGTGCACTTTTTCCGGCATCTACCTGACCAATGACACCAATACGGTAATCGATGGTGTCCTCGATGAAATTTTGGAACTCAAGCGCAATGGGATGGATTCTGCGCATGACAATCACCTCTTTTTATATCGTGTCTTCGTTACCTCTGCCCATATACCAGCTGATGGCAAAACCGGATACTGCTGCTGCAATTGTGATTACCCAGGAAATACCGGAGGCCGGCAGGCCTGGATAAATTGCAAATACCGACCCGGCAACGAGCCCGAGAATCAGAGCATATGTCAGATACGTATAATGCCGTAATAAGTATTGGATGACCCGGCTCGCAACAAGCAGACCGACAATGACACCCAATCCTGCTGCAATCAGTATCGGCAGAACTTCCAGATTGAATGATGTCAATTCACTAAGCGAATATATGATGACTGAATATGAACCGATGATCAGCAGCACCAGTGAACCGGATATTCCCGGCAGCAGCATTGTGGACGAAGCCAGTATACCGCTGAAAAATAATTCTATCAGTAAAGGGAGTGTAATGGAGATATTCTGTACTGTATCCTCGGTACCTCCCGCCATCCCCATCAGGAAGAGCCCGGCGATTGCGAGGGCAATCAGGGTATAGTGCGGGGCTTTGAATTCTACTTTATAGTTCGATATTCTGAGCATCATCGGAATGACCCCTGCAACCAGGCCGATGAAGAACCAATGGGTCGGGACCATATGATTTTTCAGCAGAAAATCAATCACGGATGACAGTGATAATACTGCGATACCCATGCCGATAACAAGGGGGATCAGAAACAGTATCGCTTTTTTATAATGCTTTGACACAACCCTGCTGATGGCGCCCAGAAACTGATCGTAGATGCCTAACAAAAGTGCCATTGTACCGCTGCTGACTCCGGGGATCAATTCACATATTCCCATTAGAAACCCTTTTACTATATTTACCCATCTGATCATTCGGTATACCTCGCATGTCGTTTAAATCTATATTTATCTACCCTGCGATTATAGCACATTCCGGTACTGAACCAATATTTATACACTACAACTTATTTGATAAAAATTGAACATATTGATATAACTGCCCTAATAAGACATTATGAATGGAGACTTTGATTGTGAGAGACTTAGGAATCTATTTTGGAACATTCGCTCCCTGCCATGTCGGGCATTTCGAACAAATCATACGAGCCAAACGCGAGAACAAACATGCGCTTGTTATTGTGAGCGGTTACGAAGGCGACCGCGGGCAGACTTACGGCATGACACTTGAAAACCGTGTTAAAGCGATGCGGCAGCTCCTCGCCAATGATGACAGTGTCACAGTTCTCAAACTGAATGAAACGGATATCCCCAGATACCCTCACGGGTGGGAACCCTGGCTGAAAATGCTGGCTGAGAAAATTGATGAAGGGATTGCACTTCTGAAATTTGATGTAAATCAAGTGACCTATTATATCGGGGAGCCGGAGTATACGGAACCGCTTCAGCATTTCTTTGGCAGAGAGTGGCCGGACATTGATACACAGATTACGATGGTCGATCGTAAGATTCTGGGTATCAGCGGCACAAGCATTCGTGAAGAACCTATTCTAAACTGGGATTATGTCACCCGGCCGTTCAGAAGATTTTTCGTACAGAATGTCCTCGTCATCGGTGCAACAGCGACCGGCAAATCCTCTCTGGTTCAGGATCTCGCAAGAAGATACTCCACCAGTTACTCAGCGGATTATGTCAAAACATATCTTTCTGACAATAAGATTGAGAATGATGAGCTCGATGTTAAAGATTTTCATGCAATGGGAACAGGCCAGTTCGAGGTCAACAAAAAAAACATCCATTCACCTGAAACCAGAAAAGTATTTTTCGCAGATACGGATGTCATGATGACAAAGATCCACATGAAAATGTACGCGGACGGCGAAGAATTCAATCAATTAAGAGCCGTGTTTGATTATTTCATCCAGCTTCAGAACTGGTCCCTCGTCCTGGTGCTCCCGCCCGCTGGAGACCAGGACGTGCATGCATCCTATAACCAAAGGATGCATGAAATGATCCTGCAGGAAATTGAGGATCAGCAGTTAAATGATCTCACCCATATTTTAGATGGTGAATCATACAGGGAACAATACCAGGAAGCCCACACGCTTGTAGATGAAATATTGAAAGCAGGCAAGGATAATTGATGAAATCGTATTCATTTGTAAAATTATACTTCTGCGGACAGATCACCTGCGTTATTGATGGAAAATACAGATAATTTTGTTATCATGGTTTACATCTATTTTAAATGGAGGAAATCAAATGGAACCAAAACTGTTGCTTACACCCGGCCCAACCCCTATCCCGCCTGAAGTTACCAGCAGAATGTCCGAAGGTATGATCGGCCATCGTTCAAATGACTTTAATCAGCTGATGGAAAATATTCAGCCAAAATTGAAAAACGTATTAGGCACCGACGATCCTGTAGTGATACTGTCCTCCAGCGGGACCAGTGCGCTTGAAACGGCTATGGTCAATCTCGTAAAAACACAGGAAGCCGTAGTAATCATAGTCAGCGGCGCATTCGGTGACCGTTTCAGAAATATTGCCAAAACATACCCTGTCGATGTCCACATATTTGAGGTTGAATGGGGGAATGCGGCTGATGTTGATGAATTTGAAGATTTTATGAACGGAATCAGCAATGTGAAAGCAGTTTTCACCCAGGCCTGTGAAACATCAACGGCAGTGATCCATCCGCTGAATAGTCTCGGTAAAGCTGTTAAGAAGTATGATGAACAGACTCTGTTTATCGTTGATGGCGTCAGTGCTGTCGGCGGTATGGCATTTAATATGGCAGAAAATTACATCGACTGTCTCGTCACAGGCAGCCAGAAAGCTTTAATGCTCCCGCCTGGTCTTTCATTTGTATCTATGAACGACAGGGCAAGGAACAGAGCAGCCGACAATGACATCCCGCGGTTTTATCTGGATATCAACAGGTATTATGATGCCTTGGAGGACCAATCCACACCGTTTACACCGGCTGTTTCTCTGATACAGGGATTGGAAAAAGTACTGGAAATGCTGGAATCGTCAGGCATAGACAATGTTTATACACGGCATGCAAAAATGCGTGATATGCTTCGCGCCGGACTTCGGGCGCTCAACCTGGAAATGCTTGTCGCTGATGAATACGCTTCGCCGACAGTCACCGCGTTCAAATCCAATGAAGATGAACTTTCCTTTATCAAAAAAAGACTGAAGAACGACTTCCAGATTACGATTGCCGGAGGGCAGAAGGAACTTAAAGGGCAAATACTGCGCATCGGCCATATGGGATATATGTTCCCCAATGACATGCTCAGAGTACTCGCGGCTCTGGAAGCGATCGTCAGTGATTACCGTGAAATCAAATACTATGGAAAAGCACTTGCTGCTGCTCAGGAGGCATACTATGAATAATTTTAAAGTACTTGTCCTTGATCCGATCAATGAAGATGGCATTAAAGAACTGATTGACCACCCCAACTATGATATAGATGTAAATACAGGGTTGAGTGAACCTGCAATATTGGAGATTGTCCACGATTACGAAGCAATTATTGTCAGAAGCCAGACCACGATCACCGACAAGATCATCCAATATGCACGGCGTCTGAAAGTGGTTGCCAGAGCCGGTGTTGGGGTGGACAACATCGATATTGATGCAGCGACAAAATACGGTGTCATTGTCATCAATGCGCCTGACGGCAATACAATCTCAGCAACTGAACATACGATGGCGATGATGCTGTCACTCACACGGGACATACCATCTGCCCATAAGGAACTGTCAGAAGGCGTATGGGACCGTAAAGCACACAAAGGGACTGAGATGTATGGCAAAACGCTGGGCATCCTCGGAGCGGGCAAAATTGGTTTCGGAGTAGCCAAACGTGCGCAGAGTTTTGGTATGAACATCATCGCATTTGACCCTTACCTGTCAGATGACAAAGCACAGGAAGCGGAAATAGGAAAGATGGAAGTAGATGAAATTGCAGAACGGGCGGATTTCATAACCGTTCATACTCCCCTGACACCGCAGACCCAAGGCATTGTGGGAGATGAATTCTTTAGGAAAGCGAAGCCGGGGCTGAAAGTGGTTAACGTTGCAAGAGGCGGAATCATCGATGAAAGTGCACTCCTTAACGCGCTTGAGGAAGGACTTATTGGAGGTGCAGCTCTGGATGTATTTGAAGACGAACCGCCGACAGACCAAAAACTGCTCGGTCATCCAAATATTGTCGTCACCCCGCACCTCGGTGCCTCAACTGTGGAAGCCCAGGAGAAAGTCGCAATCAGCGTTTCCCGGGAAATAATCGATATTCTGGAAAATAATACGATCATTCATGCGGTCAATGCACCGCGTATCAATGAAACGATAAATAAAGAACTTAAACCTTACATGAACATTTCAAATCATATGGGCGGAGTTGCCATCCAGCTGATGAACCGCCCGCCATCAGAAGTGAAACTGAAGTATCACGGTGAACTCGCAATTGATGATACAAGCATGCTGACACGCTCTTTTGTTTCCAGCATGCTGAAACCCCACCTTGGAGAGCACGTAAATATCATTAATGCACTCTATCTGCTGCAAGAACAGGATGTGACTTATAAGGTGGAGAAAAAAGGGAAGGCGCATGGCTACAGCAACTATCTCGAAGCCGAACTGGTCAACGATGAGGAGACACTTGTACTCGGCGCAAGTGTCCTGAACGGTTACGGGGAGCGTATCGTCAAGATTAACGGGTATCGGGTCGACATTAAACCGGCCGAGCACCTGCTATTTATCAATCATCAGGACAGGCCGGGTATTATTGGCGAAATGGGCATTACCCTCGGCAAGTATGCGGTCAACATCGCAAGCATGCAGCTCGGGCGCTACGACGAAGGCGGCAACGCATTGTTGTCCCTCTCCCTTGATCAGAATGTCAACGCTGAAGCGATGGATGAGCTCGCCGAAATCGAAGGCTTCCACAACCTTAAACAAGTGGATCTGTCTTAAAACATAAAAACAGCGAATGAAAGTCCTTTTCAGGATTTTCATTCGCCTTTTTATTCACGAAAGCTTTTCTCAGCTTCCCCGGTGTTTAATATGATCTCTTCTGCATCGAGCACTGATTCGGTAATGTTCGTCACACCCAGGGCCTCAAAGCTTGGAATGATTTCATCTCCTGTCAGCCCTGTGAGCGTGGCGATAAATTCGGCACCGATTGCGTCCGCACAATAGAAATCGGCAATAGAGTCTCCGACGATAAAAATCTTTTCATCAGCAGTATTCTTTTTGTCAATCGCGTTTTCAAAATGTGCTTCATCCTGACCGTACAGACTCCATAGATAACTGTATGGATGCGGCTTTGCCAGCGATGAAGTCACCTTAACCGTATCCTCTGCAGCAAGAACTTCTGAAGCTGTAGATACTCTGTTACTTCTGAATATTTCCATCAGGCCATGCTGATTGAAAGGAATGAGCGTTTCCTGTCTCGGTCTCCCTGTGGCAACACCAATCTCAACTCCGGCATCAAGAAGACGTTTCAGCATCGCTTTAATCTCCGAGGGCTGGCGAATCCACTCTTCATCGTGGATAAACCCCTGTTTTCCTGGTTCCTCAGCCTCCATACCTGTAGAATCCAGTACACGTTCACTGCCCAGATACCATTCCTGGTACTTATACTGGCCGCGTCTCCAGATGGGCCCATGCATATCAAACACTGTGGAATCTGACAGACCGATTTCGTTAACCGCCCTCTCAATCAGTGCTGTGTATATGGTGTCCTTCGTATAATCCCCGTCTTTCAGAAACTCAACGACCCGGCTGTACTCCGGTTCTGCATTACCAAGCATCTTCCCGACTTTGTATATATCTGCAAAATCTATGCTGCCGGCACTGAGTTCAGCCTGTTTAATCAGGTCGATATAGATCACAGAGAAGGTGACAAACAACATATCCCAATTGGAATTCAAGCCCATTTTCTTAAATCTTTCCAATACTTCATCTCCTGAAAATACAGAGGTCCTTATCTCATCTATCTCTGCGTCGCTATAATGAATTTTAAATGTTCCCTGTGCCAGATTCAGATATCTTGGACTGTACAGCATTTCATGTACAGCAAGCGCTGAAACATCGAAACATCTTTCTTCGCTCAAAAATACACCATCTACATCAAACAATGCCACCGTCACAGTTATTTCCCCCTTTCATAGTCATGAATTAATAATGATTTCAAGTGTCTCATATTGCATGAACCGTGTCGACTGAACATCATAATTATTTTATAATTATTAATGTACAAGCATCATAATTCATTCAACTTGATATATCATTCACAGCCTATTTAAAATGACATTAGATTAAACTTTAGTGAACATGATAATTTAACCTGGGTTAATTTATTTTTCCTGATGCATTTTTTTATATTCCGTCCTATAATATGAATCGTGACATCACAAGTAAATATTAGGTAAAATTCATTAAAATAATGTAAAGGTACCCATGTGCCTGTGTGGAGGAATTTTATGGAAATAAATCCGATTGACGTCGTTTTCCTTTTTCTCGGCGGACTAGGGATTTTTCTTTATGGCATTAAACAGATGGGGGATGGACTTCAGGCAGCTGCGGGCGATCGTCTTCGGGATATACTAAACCGTATGACCTCGAATCCGATCAAAGGGATCCTCGCAGGGATAGTCGTCACTATTTTGCTCCAAAGCAGTACTGGTACAACAGTGATTACGGTCGGGCTTGTATCAGCAGGATTTATGACTTTAAGACAGGCAATCGGTGTAATTATGGGGGCAAACATCGGAACAACTGTCACTGCGTTTATCATCGGACTCGATATCGGAGAGTATGCCCTGCCAATACTGGCGCTTGGCGCTTTCCTGATTTTCTTCATGGGTAACAATCCGAGAGTAGTGAATACCGGCAGAGTGTTCTTTGGGTTTGGCGCGCTTTTCTATGGTCTGGAATTGATGAGTCAAGGGGTGCGGCCGCTGGCTGACTTGGAAGCTTTTTCAGACCTGATGCTGAATATGGCCGAGAACCCATTCCTCGGCCTTGGCGTCGGGACCGTGCTCACGTTGATCGTACAGAGTTCCAGTGCAACAATTGCGATACTTCAGGGGTTCTATGCGAATGATCTGCTGGAGCTCAGCGCAGCGCTGCCGATACTGCTTGGTGACAACCTTGGTACGACGGTCACCGCCATATTGGCTGCACTTGTGGGCTCCATCACAGCCAAACGTGCTGCTGCAGTGCACGTGATTTTCAATCTGCTCGGCGCTGTAATCTTTCTGATCATCATGCCACTGTTTGTTTCACTCATAGAATTCTTCCAGAACTCTATGAATTTGAATCCGGAAATGACCATCGCTTTTGGACACGGATTCTTTAACATCTCCAACACGTTGATCCAGCTGCCGTTCATATTTGTTCTGGCCTGGATTGTGACCAAACTTATTCCGGGAAGGGATGTTGCCGAGGAGTTTAAACCGAATCATCTGGATCCACTGCTCCTGAAGAATTCACCTTCGCTTGCGATTCAGGGAGCGCAGAAAGAGGTTAAGAATCTCGGCAATCTGACTCTCAGCACCCTGGAGGATGCAAAAGAATACAGCGAAACCAATAATGCTAAGGTTTATAAGGGTATCAAGGAAAAGATCAATGTGGTTGAAGCATTGCAGGACAGCATCAGAAACTACCTGATCAATGCATCGAAGTATGATATCTCCCAGGAAGATATTGAAAGACAGGCAACACTTTTAGAAGTTACACGGATTTTCTATAAAGCCACTGCCCAGATGACCGATTTCGCAGACAGCTACCACAAAAAGTTCAGAGAAGACATCAAGCTTTCAGAAGCCGCACAGACAGGACTTGAAGACTTATATGAATATGTCCATATGTCATATAAAAAAGCCATAGACACGCTGGATGTCTATGACACACAGGACTTGGAAGAAGTCATCAGACTGAGTCAAAAATCTTATAAAATTGAGAATAAACTTAGAAAACAACATGTAAAAAGACTCAATAAGGGGCAATGCTCCACTGACGGCGGTCTTTTATACGTAGACCTCATCAGTACATTGGAAAGAATCGGATATAATGCAAGAAACATTTCTGAGACAAGCCTCAGCAATGAAATTGATGACTTATCTGAAGACTACACAATATATGAATGATAAAAAAAACACCTCATTTTGAGGTGTTTTTTACGTTCCCTAATAATACTGGCTGAATGTTTCAAGGTGCTCCCTGTCAGTAATATCGTGCGGAAACAATGGAATATAGATCTTTTCCTGTTCCACAAATACTTCCCTGATCATATCCAGGTATTGCTGTTCATGTGCTTTCCGCTGTAATAGAAAATCACCTTCCGTTACTTCCGGCAGAACTTTGTTAATAATCAGCGTCTTTACATGCAAATGGTATTGATCGAGTAATTCGATCGCTTTTTGTGTTTCTGCAATCGGCAGGCGTTCGGGATTGATGACAAAGGCAAAACCAGTCGTATCCCCGTCGAGCATGATCTCACGGACTTTGGAAAAACGTTCCTGACGCTGTTTCAAAACGTCATAAATGGGATCTTCCACCGGATCGCCATCGTTAAGCAGCTGCGTATAATTCTCATTTGTCTCCTGACGTTTCTTCAGCATGCCCTCAATCCAGACTCCCATCAACTCAGGTAATGACAGCAGCCGGATTGTGTGGCCGGTCGGAGCAGTATCAAAAATGACCTTATCGTAAGCATCACTTTCTTCCAAAATAATTGAAACCAGTTTATCAAACAAGGCAGCTTCCTCTGCGCCTGGTGACGATTTTGCGGTCGTGAGATGGCGGTTGACCTCATCCATCCGGCTCGATTGTATGACACTTTTGATATTTTCTTTGACGCCTTGTATATACATTTCTGTTTCCGCTGCCGGATCAATTTCAAGTGCAGACAGATAATCCGAAACTCTAGTGATACTGCCTCCAATCGATTTACCAAAAATATCACCTAAATTATGCGCAGGATCAGTCGAAATCAAAAGTGTATTTTTCCCTTCTCCGGCTGCTTTCCATGCGATTGCCACCGCAGATGTCGATTTCCCTACACCGCCTTTGCCGCCGACAAAAATAATTTTCTTTTCTAAACCCTGCACGTGACAAAACTTCCTTTCCTCGATTTTCCATTATACCATTCATACGAAGAGCATTAGTTCTAACAACAGCGTATACCGGTCAGCGGGGATTTATCCATGCCCATGCGCAAATGCCAATCATGGAACTCCTCAATCATATATGGATATAATTCCAGCGTATAATAATAAACCGGATTCGGTATGCCGATCATTTCTGAATATAACATCAGTAAAAACAAATCGTCCTGATCCCTCAGCTCCCGGGCAATTTCCTGCCGGTGCGGCATACTCAATACTTCATCATAATACCTGGCGAGCTTCTTCAATTGTTCCAACATAAAAATCCCCCTGAAACAGATACTTTCTAAGTCCTGCTTCAAGGGGGATGATATTAATACTGTCTGAACATGTCCGTAATTAATACTGACTCAGATACTGATTGATTTCCCATTCCGATACATGGGCGCGGTACATATCCCATTCTACAGTCTTATTACCGTCAAACTGCCTGTATATATGTTCACCAAGTGCATCCTGCACAAGATGATCCTCCTTTAGCGCTTTTAGTGCGGTATACAGTGTGGACGGGAGATCTTCAACACCTACCGCTTCTCTTTCCTCCCGGGTCATTTCATATATGTTCTCATTGACTGGTGAAGGCAGTTCTGTTTTATTCTTAATGCCATCAAGTCCGGCTCTCAGTATTACAGCTAATGCCAGGTAAGGGTTAGCCGATGGATCCACTGACCTGATTTCTGCCCGTGTGGAAAGTCCGCGTGAAGAGGGGATCCTTAACAGCGGAGAGCGATTTTTGCCGCTCCAGGCAACATAGCTTGGTGCTTCATATCCCGGCACAAGTCGTTTGTATGAGTTAACAAGCGGGTTACAGATGGCCGTAAAGCCCCTGGCATGTTTTAGAATACCCGCCATGAAGTACCGCATATCTTCACTCAGGCCGATGTCATCATGCTCATCAAAAAATGCATTTTCATTGCCATTGAATAATGAAACGTTGAAGTGCATACCGTTCCCGTTGATACCATACAACGGTTTTGGCATGAACGTCGCATGCAGATTGTGCTTTCTTGCCACAGTCTTGACAACAAGTTTAAACGTCTGGATATTGTCACATGCGGTGATTGCATCTGCGTATTTAAAGTCAATTTCATGCTGTCCTTCGGCCACTTCGTGGTGGGAGGCTTCAATATCGAAGCCCATGTCTTCGAGCTCCAGTACAATATCCCTGCGGCAATTCTCACCTAAATCTGTCGGTGCAAGGTCAAAATACCCGCCCTGGTCATTCAGCTCTGTCGTCGGACGTCCGTTTTCATCCAATTTGAACAGGAAAAACTCAGGTTCAGGGCCTAAGTTGAAATCTGAGAAGCCCATGTCTTCCATTTCTTTCAACACCCGTTTTAAGTTTGAACGCGGGTCTCCTTCAAAGGGTTCGCGATCCACATTGTAAATATCACAAATCAATCTTGCCACTTTTCCATTACCTGCAGTCCAGGGGAAAATTGTCCAAGTATCCAGGTCCGGTACGAGATACATATCAGATTCTTCAATTCGCACAAACCCTTCGATTGAGGATCCATCAAACATCATCTCTCCATCTAAGGCTTTGTCCAATTGACCGACAGGCACTTCAACATTTTTGATCGTTCCTAGAATATCAGTGAACTGTAATCTCAAAAACCTGACATTCTCCTCTTCTGCAATCCTTTTAATGTCTTCTCTTGTAAATTTACTCATAAGTCACTTCCTTATCTTTTAGTAAAAAACCTTGATAGATCTCCGCGGTTCAGCATTGGTTTCTGATGTCCAACATGTTTCAGCACTTCGGGTGTACTTGACTTTTTCGGCTCATTCAGAAGTTCGCCGATGCGTTTCGTAGTAAACCCTTTCTCCATGTAATTTTTAATACTCAGCAGTGTATCCAGATCATTCATCGAAAATTTTCTATGATTTCCTTCAGAACGCTCGGGTTGAATCATCGACAGCGTCTCATAATACCTGATCTGCCTTGCTGTCAGTCCAGTCAATTTCATGGCTGATGACATGGGAAAAACAGGTGTACTGCGTCTCATCTGGTCGGTATCCAAAATGATCACCTCAAATCATATACATAAAATAGCATAATTTTCTCCATATTCCTAATCCATGTTAGTTTTTCTAACATGGATTAATGATATACTTTTTTATATGGTCTTTAAACAAAAAATTGGAGAATCCAAAAAGATTCTCCAATGCGTGCATTGATTCGTCCTATCCGAATATACTGACTGCAAAGACGATTAGAATTGCAACCGGCAGCACGTACCTCAGCATGAATATCCATAGCTTGAAAACGCCCAGTAATTTCCCGTTTTCATCTACATTAAGCTGCTCCATAGCAATCCTTCGTTCCATGATGTAACCGACGAAGATTGTAGAGATAAATGCGCCTGTCGGTAACATGATATTTGAAACCAGGAAATCCACATTGTCAAAAATGGAGCGTCCGAATAGAATGACATCGCTGAGCACGCCGTATGACAATGAAGAAGGAATGCCTGCAAGCAGCACGAAGAAACCGAATAAGTACGCTTTACTGCGGCGTTTTCTTTCATTTCCTTTAATTGTATTCGCCACATTGATCTCAATCATAGAAATGGAAGAGGTCAGTGTTGCAAACAGGAATGCACCAAGGAAGAGGATATAGAACAGCATGCCCAGCGGAATAGCTTGAAACACCTGCGGCAGTACGATAAACACCAGACCCGGCCCTTCAGCAGCGCCCATACCCAGTGAAGCAATAGCAGGGAATACTGCGAGACCGGCCATGATTGAAATGGCTACGTTCATCAGCACAATTGAAATTGCGGACTGTGTTAAATTTTGTTCTTTTCCTAAATACGAAGAATAAGTAATCATTGTTGTTGCGCCAATACTCAATGCAAAAAATGACTGTCCAAGTGCATAGAGCAGCCCTTCAGCACTGATCTGGGAGAAATCCGCAGTCAGGAAGAAACTGAGCCCCTCCCCTGCACCCGGCAGTGTCACTGAGCGGATAATGACAATCAGGAATAAAATGAACAGCATCGGCATCATCACTTTAGAGGCACGTTCCAATCCTTTTTGAACGCCTTGTGCTACGATGAAAGCTGTTAAGAATATAAATACGGCCTGTGCGATAATAACGTAAAATGGATTTGCAATTATATTTTCAAATGCGACACCATAATCTTCGATCGCCACTACGCTGGCTAAATCTCCAATGGCAACAAGCAGATAGAGCAGTATCCAGCCGCCAATGACGCTGTAGAAAGAAAAAAGAAGGAAGACTGCGATGTTTCCAAGCCAGCCGAATAATCTATACGCCTTTTTACTTCCCAAATATTCAAACCCCTCAATCGGGTTACGCTGACTTGCCCGGCCGATAACAAACTCGGACAGTAACAGCGGCGTGCCTATAAACAATGTAAGAATCAGAAATACGAGTAAAAATGCACCACCGCCATGCTCAGCAGTCATATAAGGAAAGCGCCACAGCGCACCCAGTCCAATTGCCGAACCGGCCGCTGCCAGCACGAAACCTATTTTAGAACCCCATCTTGAACGTTCCATATCATTCCCTCACTTTTTTAATGTGTCTTCTATTCAGACTTTTTAATATGTTAGCATACCACAGACTTTTTGAACAATTTGCTTCTAAACTTTTAAGCAGCTGCATTTGTATTCCTGATCAGTTTCTGAACGCCGTTAAAATTTCAGTTCATTTACAAATGTATTATTTCACATTAAAATGAAACTGATTACATATCTGATAAACATCGGCTTTGGTCAAATTAACTAAAAGGTTGGGATGATTTTGAAAATCACATCTGACAGAGAAATAATCCGGTTTAAGCACGGACAGTTCGAAGAAACAGAAGATACTGTCGCGGAAGAATTTCCGCTTACAATTTATGTGAATGATGTGGAATTTGCCACTATGGTGTGTTCCCCGGATCATTTGGAAGAGCTGGTCCTAGGATTTTTAGCATCGGAAGGGGCTGTTCGTAAATACAGTGACATTGCTTCAATCAGCCTCGATGACCACGGGGGGTTCTGTCATGTTAAATTGAACCGGGAGATCCCGACAGATCATTTCAATTATTCAAAACGGGTGCTCGGGTCATGCTGCGGCAAAAGCAGGCAATTTTATTTTCAGAATGATGCAGACACCGCAAAAGTATCATTGTCAAAAACGACCCTTACACCCGCTCAGTGCATCACACTGATGAAGGACATGCAGGCAACAAGTACCATCTTTAAACAGACCGGCGGCATCCATAATGCCAGTCTCGGCTCACCGGAAGAAATGATTGTACATCGCGGAGATATCGGAAGGCATAATGCGCTGGATAAACTATACGGCCATTGTATCCAGCACAGAATCCCCGTCGGTGACAAAGCACTCGTATTCAGCGGCAGGATATCATCTGAAGTTCTGACCAAAGCTGCGAAGATTGGCGTCGGCATCGTACTCAGCAAATCGGCCCCTACAAACCTGGCCATCAAGCTTGCAGATGACCTCAATATTACCGCTGCAGGTTTTATCAGAGGGGATTCGTTTAATATATACACTCATCCATGGCGGATAACAGAAGACAGAGGCGCAAGCGTAAAAATTTGAAAAACCCGGAGACGCTTAACCAGGCATTTTCATTGATAATAGTCTTTATCGAAGTGATCACCAGAAATACCATGTGAGTCATAGTGGGCTTCCAAAATGTTTCCAATTTTCAGTGCCCATTCAATATCTGTTGCATACAAATGCTGACCCGGGTTTTCTGGATTCCAGCGCATTGCATACAATGTGTCCTGGCCGGCCCCAACATAATTGTTGCTGATAAACTGTGCACCTTGCATGATCGCCGCTTCCGGCGAGGTCCAATCGGATCTGGCTGCATAGCTGGAACCTTCAGAGACAGCCTGTTGATCAAATGCGCCAATGCCAAAGAAATTATAATAGGTGGTGCCCTCTACTTCTATACCCTGTGCCAGCTCTGATTCACCATTCCCGGTTTCCACCTGAGCATGACTGATCAGATACAATGCATTCAGCCCATGCTGCTCCTGTGCATTCAGGAACGTCTCTCCCTGCCCTTCAAGAATGCCCCGTCCTTCAAGCGTCTGATTCAATTCCTCTGCACTCAGATCCACAGTTTCGTCCAGCCTGAGAAATTGATAATCTGTACTGTTGCGAGAAATATCCATGGCATTTCTGATTTCTTCATCTTCAGCAGGTACCGCTGATTCATTCTGCACCCTTAAGTCCTCCGTCCCGGTATTCTGCTGTGTTTCTACCGCCGCCTCAAAAGTATGCGTATTTTGTTCATCCTCCATAAGCGTCGTTTCTGCAACTAAAAAAGTGATAAAAAATACTACCATCAGACCAAGCAGCAACAAGACAGGATAATCCTGTTTTTTTATAAAGTTCATTGATCACGGATCCTTAACCTCTAGTTTTATACTCTTCCATTCTAAACCATTGCACATGATAAAGTAAGCATCTGATTAATCAGACGCTTACTTTTTAAATGCATACTAACATACTGACAATAAAAAACTGAGTACGGCCATCACCGCCCTCAGTTGATCAGTTTATCATTTAAAGTTTTAAGCTTTTCAACAGTGTCTTTATCCAACTCATCATGATCCATCTCATTATCAATAATTGATTGAGCTTGTTCTATGGAAATATCCACCGCGCGGCTAATTTGATACGCTGTAAGTTTTTCCGATAACATTTTTAAATCTAAGCCTGTGTCCATAATTGCACCATCCCCAATCAATTCTTTGGAAGTAATTTAATTATACCACAGGAAAATAATTTAACAATTAATATGAAAAGTTTATAACAAATATATTGCCCTGTTCATGTATCGATTAAACATAATAGTTTATATTTTCTTCAAGTGCCAGTATAAACACCATCACTCAATTATGTAACTTTATTATACACACAACTTATTAAAATTTCATTAATGACAACCCTATGAATAAATCATCAGTTTATCCATGAGGCCGATATATATTAATAAACTTTACCGCATTAAAAATAATACATTCGGGTAATAATCAACCAGGGAGTGATTTCATGTATGAATCCATTTTTGCTAAACAGAAACAATTTTATCAGACTGGTAAAACAAAGCCGTTACATTTCAGAATAGAAGCGTTAAAGCAGCTCAAAAGGGCGATTAAATATTATGAGAAAGAACTCATGCAAGCGATGAGACGCGATTTCAATAAGCAGGAAGAAGATGCATATCTGACGGAAATCGGCTATGTATATAATGATATCAATCATACTTTAAAAAATATGAAAGCGTGGGCGGAGGCAAAAAAAGTGAAAACTCCGATTACACATTTCGGGTCAAAGTCCGTCATTCATAAAGAGCCCTATGGGGTCGCATTGATTATTTCCCCCTGGAACTATCCATTTAATCTTGCCGTCTCCCCATTGATCGGTGCGATCAGTGCAGGGAACACTGCTGTTCTAAAACCTTCAGAACATACACCGCATGTCGCGGGCGTAATCAGCGATATCATCGAGCTGGCTTTTCCCGACCATTACATCTCCGCACTCGAAGGCGGCATCGAAACAAATCAAGCGCTGCTCAAACTTCCCTTTGACTATATCTTTTATACGGGCAGCTCACATGTGGGCAGAATTGTCATGAAAGAAGCAGCAGAAAAATTGATTCCTCTCACGCTTGAACTTGGAGGCAAATCTCCAGCGATAGTTACAGAACATGCAAATTTGGAACTCGCCGCCAAAAGAATCGCATGGGGTAAATATTCGAATGCCGGCCAGACGTGTGTCGCCCCTGATTATATATATATTCAGGCAAATGTAAAGGAAATATTTCTTGAACATCTGAAATATTACACTCATAAATTTTATCACGAGGCATATATCAGCGGTCGATATATGCAAATAATCAATAACAGTCACTTCGAGCGTGTGAACAATCTCATTCAGGGCAATGTTGTGTATGGGGGACACAGCAATAGAAATGCCCGGATGATAGAACCCGCAATAATCAACGATGTGGAATTTGACCATCCGGCGATGCAGGAGGAAATATTCGGTCCGGTACTCCCGGTGCTCTCCTTTGAAAATTTTGATAAGGCAATCCTAGACGTCAGGGATATGCCGGATCCACTCGCATTATATATATTTACCGACAAGAAATCCGAAGCACAGGAAGTCATCTCACGTATCCCCTTTGGCGGCGGCGCAGTCAACGATGCAATGTACCATCTTGCAACACCGTATCTCCCGTTCGGCGGGCGCGGCAGCAGCGGCATGGGGAAATATCACGGCAAATATTCGTTTGACACCTTTACACATGATAAAAGTATTTTAAAGCAGACGACGCTGTTCGACATACCATTCAGATATCCAAACGCAGAACGGATCCAAAAGCTGATCAGATTTATCTGGAGATGATAAAAAGCACCTTTTTCTGCAAGATGCTTTAAAATAACGTCTATCGATATAACTTTAAAAGCTGTCATATCAATATAGAGAGAGAATCTATAAAATCAGAATAACGCTATAATATCATTCCGCCAAGGAAACCTGCTAGGATAACAGGGATGTTCAGAAATATGAATGTCGGCACACACGTATCCCAGATGTGATTGTGCTGTCCGTCTGCACTCAGTCCCGCTGTCGGTCCCAATGTCGAGTCTGATGCCGGTGACCCGGCGTCACCGAGGGCGCCTGCGGTGCCAATGATTGCTATAATCGCCCCCATGGAGAGCTCCATCTCAAATCCAAGCGGCACGAATATACTGGCTATGATCGGAATTGTTGCAAACGAAGAACCTATCCCCATGGTGATAATCAGCCCGACAATCAGCATTGAGCCGACAATCAGTGCTTTATCTCCTGCGAGCGTTGCTGCAATGCCTTCTACGAGCGATGTTACGTGGCCTGTTTCGGTAATAACAGCTGCAAAACCGTTGGCTGTCAGCATCACGATACCGATATATGCCATCATTTGAATGCCATTGACCAGCTCATCATCCAGCTTCTGCCATTTGAACTGGAAAGATAGGAAAAAGATCATAATTCCCGTCAATGCGCCAAATATCATGGAGTCTGTTGAAATTTGTACTGTAAATGTGGCAAGGACCGAAATGATCGCAATCAACACTGTAATCCTGTTCACTTTCTTTTTTTCCTGTGAAGCAATTTCAACCGTTTCATAACTTCTGGATTTCCTGTAATAGATAAGCGTGAATATCAGGCCGATAACGAATCCTGCAGCGGGTATGATCAGATTCGGTGCGACATCATCAAATGCAATTTCAACGCCCGCTGTATCGAAACTGGTAACAATCGTATTCTGGAAAATCTGACCAAAACCGACGGGCAGTATGAAGTATGGAAACGTCAGTCCAAACGTTAAAACAACAGCAATCAGCCTGCGGTCAATTTCAAGTTCATTCATTAAGCTTAGCAGCGGCGGTATTAATATAGGAATAAAAGCAATATGTACAGGTATCAAGTTTTGACTCATAATTGCAATAAGCAGAAGCGCAGCGATGATGGAAACTTTTGCTGTCACCCTCGCTTTTTTGGACTCTTCCTTATTCAATGCTTTGATGATAGAATCCACCAGGACTTCTGTAATCCCGCTGTAGGCAATAAGTGCAGCAAAACCGCCCAGCAGTGCATAGCTCAATGCTATTTCAGCCCCGCCGACAATGCCTTCAGTAAATACTGTAATTGTATCCATCACGCCCATACCTGCTGTCAGACCGCCTGCCAAAGCACCAATGAAAAGTGCAAGCACCACATTCAATCTGCACAGGCTCAATATAATCATGATAAAAACGGCAATTAAAACCGCATTCATTTGTTTTCCACCTTCCGATATGATGTCAATTCATAATATCGTTATGTTATAGATATTATATTTTTTTGTCAATCCGGAAAAGGTATGGGGAAAACATCGGTTACTAAAGATATGTTTGACTTTTCTCTGCACGGGAATTCTTATTAATGAGTAATATTCTACCAAGGAGGAAAAATTGTGAAACCATTTATCAAAGAGTATACGAATGACGACAGCCTTCAGGATCACATCAGGAAAATCTCCAACAGCAATGTTGACGACAACGATATATATGTTATCTCACATGACGATGACCGTACCAAAAGAATTGCACAAAATACAGGTGTAAATACTATCGGGATGAAAGAGATGGACGTTGGAGATGCTGTCAAAGCACCATTTGAGAAAAAAGGGGACGAACTGCGCAGCAAACTTCAGAACATTGGTTTTCCAGAAGAAGAAGCCAGCAGTTATGAAAATGAAATGGATAAAGGCAAAGTGTTCCTCATTGTCACGAACCACGAAAATGTTGAACAGATGCTGATTTAGAAAAAAGCCGCTCTATGAGCGGTTTTTTCTAAATCAGCATCATATAGACAATGATAGAAAGCAGTACAGACACTACAGTAATGGCGATCAATGGTTTCAATGCCCGCTTCATCGTCTCGCTTAAACTTATATTCAGGCCAAGGGCTGCCATCGCCATGGTCAGTATTACAGAAGTCAATTCAGAGATGCGGTCCATTACCGCTTCCGGTACCACAATATGATCACCAAGTACATAGCTGTTCAACAGACTCATTAATATAAAGCCGATCAAGAAGTACGGGAACACTATTTTACCGGCTCCGCCCGCACTATTTTTTCGATTCATTATCAATACCAGTATAAAACACAGCGGTACAAGCAGCAATACTCTCGAAAGTTTGGCCATGAGCGCTACTGCGAGTACATCTTCTCCCATCGGTTCTGCAGCGAGTGCCACATGGGCAAGTTCATGAAGACTCAGTCCGGACCATATCCCATAAGATAGGACATCAAGGGAAAGGTATGGCTCTGCAATGATATAACCAATTGAAAAAACCGTTCCAAGAAACGCTATAATACCGATACTGACCGCAGTATCTTCATCTTTTGATTTCAATATCGGGGCTGCGGCAGCGATCGCTGCCGCTCCGCACACTCCTGTCCCCACCCCAAGCAGCATGGTAATATTCATATCCGCTTTTAACACTTTTGCGAAAAGATATGCCGATACGATTGAAAATACAACAACGACTGCGGACTGCAGCAGCAATGTCAGTCCTTCACTGATAATAAGATCGATGTTCAGCTTAAGACCATATAAAATAATGGCTGCTCTCAGCAGCACTTTCGACGAAAACTGAATACCGGATTTGAGCCTCACAGGATAACCAAAAAACTGCCTATACAGGAAGGCTATGATTATGGCAGTTGCCAGCGGTCCAATATACTCGAGTCCGGGGAAATTAGACAATATCATTCCGATAACAGCAATTAAAAATGTAAAAAATATACCAGCTATGAAGCCGGTGTCAGTCAATTTATGCATATTGATGCCTCCACTGCTAATGATAACGCCCTATGATTGATAAGTGAAATAGTATATAATTATAATATTTATAAGCATTTAGTTATGGAGGTTAATATGATCAATCAAAGTCTGAAAGTATTTGTCGAAGTGGTGGAACAGAAAAGCTTTACGAGAGCAGCTGAAATTCTTCATATGACACAGCCTGCAGTATCAGGGTACATAAAGAAAATAGAGGAACAGCTTACTGTTAATCTTATAGATCGTTCCGGAAAAACAATCCGGCTGAGCCACGCCGGAGAAATATATTATTCTTATGCCAAAGAAATGATTGTCCTTAATGACAGAATGGAGAACCTCATCCAGGATCTTCAGAATGAAGCTAAAGGGCCGCTTCACATCGGTGCCAGTTATACGTACGGTGAGTATATTCTGCCCGAAAAAATTGCCCGCCTTATGGAACAGCATCCGGCGGTTTCACCGAAAGTGTCAATCAGCAATTCTGCCTCAATCATCAGAGGCATCAATTCCCATGAACTGGACATCGGGATTATTGAAGATGAAGAAAGAGATCGTTATAAAGGTTTGAACAGCACAAGACTTATAGAAGATAATATGTATATCATCGGGAGAAAAGATACTCCCGATAAACTGGATCCACAGTCACTGGCATCATCAACCTGGATTGTAAGGGAAGAAGGGTCCGGAACCAGAAGCTACCAGGATCAGCTTTTTAACTTGCTGGATATAAACCCGCATACCATCACCTTGAGCAGTACACAGGCAGTGAAAAATTCAGTATCACATGGCCTCGGGCTGACTCTTTTGTCAATCCATACGGTTGCAGGTGAGCTAGACACCGACAAATTGAAAATCATCAACGCAGACACCGTGGAACTCAGCAGGTATTTTCATCTGCTGACTCCTGAAGCCGTCTTCCATCCAAAAAGCACCCGCTCTTTTCTGGACTTGCTTAATATTGACAGCATCGAAACACACCATATTCCATAGTAATTATTCAATCAGCTTCAGTCCCACTACCGCAAAGATGATGAGGAGGATAAACATGATACGCCTGTAGTCTTTTGATTCATTAAAGAAAAACATGCCCAGCAGCGCACCGCCTGAAGCACCGATACCTGTCCATACCGCATATGCTGTACCCATCGGCAGTGTCTGCAGACCCCAGGCCAGAAAAAGGAATGACAGTCCGAAAAATAACAGTAATTGCAATAATGACGCCAACGTTCTCTCGTCATGCAGTTTGTTGATGGAAAGCACGCCAAAAACTTCGAAAACTCCAGCTAAAATAACTGACAACCATGCCATAGTTACTTCACCTCCTCGTTATCATTGTCATCCGTGACCATCTTCAATCCGAAAACACCAATCAATATCAGGGCGATAAAAATAATTTTAAGCGGAACAAACGGTTCTCCGAAAAGTATCATTTCTGAAATGACCGTACCAAATGCACCCAGCCCCACGAATATCGCATATACTGTCCCCACCGGGAGATATTTGCCTGCATTGATCATGAGATAAAAACTCACGTATATACAAACCAGAGTGAGCAGCCATTCGTACCACGCAGAGGCATGGGTCAGACCGATGACCCAGCCGACTTCAAAGATACTTGCAATAACCACTTTTATCCATTGTACACTCATCATTTGACCTCCTTAACCTTTTGATCCAAAATAAAAAACCTGGGAGAGAATAGAATTCTCTCCCAGGTTTTTATCCTTCCGTGTCATGGCATTACCATGAGCCTCCTCTCGGTCCAGACCTGATGCTGCAGCGGAACCCTAGGAAGCTTGTTTATTCAATTAAATGCATTATAAACGATATTGTATTAAAAATCAAGATTCAAGGCAAATTGACTTAACAGAACTTTCAACTTAATGGAGGCGTCAACATGCTGATAGCAATTGATCTGCAAAATGATATATTCGACCCATCCGGACAGAGATATGTTGAATGGACACAAAAAGTCCGTGACAGGATTGAAAACAGAATCCACAAAGCAGTAAAAGATAATGAATCGATTATTTATACCAAAAATCTCTACCCTGACTTTGAACATGAGAAGCGCACAACTGAAAGCATACGCTTTGACGAAAAATTATTCTGCCAATACAGGGAACTGCTTGGCGCGTATGGCGACGAGTATGCCAAGACCTTCTACGGGATCCCGCCGGCTGAAGCGCTTAGATTTGAGGAAAAGTATAAAGATGAAATAGAGTCAGGCTGTCATATCGAGTTTATAGGAGTTGAAACGAACATTTGCGTGCTGGCGAATATCGTGGTCGTTCAAAATATTTTTCCGCACGCATCCATCAAGGTGAATAAACATCTTGTGGCAAGTAAAAATGACGACCTTCATGATAAGACGCTGGAAATATTATCCAATATGAATGTCGCCATTATTGAAACTGCTGATTGATTAAACTTTTGATCTGTTTCTCCTCATCTTCAGTTGAATCCATTTATACAGCAGTCCTGCAGCAAGGATCAGACCAATGTATCCCATCAGCGGATATATAGCGCCAACAAGATCAGCGAATCCCGCGAAGCTCAATATATAACCGGCCACTAATGAAACAGGCAGTAAAATATTGTACTGCTTTGTTTTCGGCTTTGTAAACCTTGTAATGAATGGGTACAACATGCCGACAGCTGTGTTATAAATAACCAGCAGCATTGCAATGGATAACAGCGTCCCGAGTACCGGGCTGATTTCAGTGCCAAGCAGCAGCATTGGCAGCTCAACTTCGTTGACGGCATCCATTCTCGCAAGGATACCTAAATTAATCAGTAACATAAGAACGAGAATGAGGATACTTCCAACAATACCCCCCCAGCCGGCTGCTTTTTTCGAGCTAGTGCCTGAGCCCATCATCGTCAGGAAACTGAATGCAACGGCTACTGTAAACCCACTGTAAGTGATACCATCCCACCACCACGGACCAGCGGGCGTAAGTTCCGGTTTCGCATACTGATTCGCATCAGTCAGCGGCAGACTGGAATTGATGAAAGTAATTACTGCAATAATAATAACGACTGCAAGCAAATATGGTGTAATTGCACCTAATGCAATGACGATTTTATTGAAGTCCAAGTTCAATGTTATGTATACTGCAATGACCAATATTAATGAACCCAGCCACGGTGGAGTTCCAAAGCTTTCATAGAAAGTGGAACCTGCGCCGGCAACCATTATAATGGCAACACCGTATAAAAAGAAGACAAGCGCATAGTCCAATATACGTCCAAAAACGCTTCCAAATATGTCCATTATGGACTCAACATGGGATTCAGCCCTCAGGTCATGACCAACATCTGCTGTCCATTTTCCTGTAAAAAGAATAAGCAGCCCTGAGATTAACACTGCAAAAATACTTAAATAGCCGTTGTTCGTGAAGAACTGTAAAATCTCCTGGCCTGTAGAGAAACCTGCCCCCACTACTACACCTGTATAGGCCAGACCGATTTTCAGGACATCTCTGAAACCAACCAAACTCACCACTCCGTATGAATATTAATTTTAAACAATAACTTTATACTACACTTCTTAACTGTCAATCGCAAATAACATGTTTTTATTTCACTTCAATTTTGAAGCGCTAAGGCTCCCGTTAATCCCTCTGTTGCTTCGCCCGCTCATACAGATAAACTGCTTCTTCATCCCCAAGATTGAAATCGGTTTTTAAATGTTCAATTGTTTCTTTTTTAGTAAAACCTTCCCTGTCATACTTATGGGTACGCATCATCATTTCTTTCATTCTTTTCTGTCTGGATACAGCTAAACCGGTATGCTTCAACTGTTTTCTGCTGATGATAAAAAGAATGAATACTATAATAAGCAGTATGAGCACCGTCAGATCAATGGTTTCCATTCCTATCTTCCCCCATCCATTACCTCGTATTATATGATCCATCATTTAAATTTATATCGGCTTAAAATAACATGAATCACCCATGCACATTTTGAATTTTTCAAAGTGTTTGACAAATATATATTTAGTTAGTATTATTATAAACAATTAAATAATAACTTATCCAGAGCGGTGGAGGGACTGGCCCGATGAAACCCGGCAACCTTTTCAGTAAGGTGCTAAATCCAGCAGGTTTACCCTGAAAGATGAGTGTTACGAGAGTCTCCCTCATTTTTAAGAAGGAAGGCTCTTTTATTATTTACAAAACCATTGGAGGCGTTAAAATGACTGAAAATCACCGTTTTGAAACCAAACAGCTTCATTCCGGGCAGGAAGTGGATCCTGCAACCAATTCACGGGCATTGCCAATCTACCAGACAACATCCTATGTATTTGATAATGCAGAACATGGCGCCAATCTTTTTGGACTGAAAGAAACAGGCAATATATATACACGCCTCATGAATCCGACAACAAATGCGCTTGAAGTCAGAGTCGCCGAGCTTGAAGGCGGCGTTGCAGGTGTTGCCGTTTCATCCGGCATGGCTGCGATCACTTATGCCATTCAGGCAGTGGCACAGAGCGGAGACCACATTGTTTCCGCTGCAAGCCTGTACGGCGGTACACACACTTTATTTACGCACACTTTCAAAAAATTAGCCATTGAAACAACATTGGTGGATTCAAAAAACACTGATAATGTTTCACGTGAAATAAAAGAAAATACAAAAGCGATTTTCATCGAAACAATCGGCAATCCAGAAGGCAACGTGGAAGATATTAAGGCTTTGGCTAAGATCGCAGAGGATAATGGCATAGTGCTTATTGTAGATAATACATTTGCCACACCTTACCTGTGCCGTCCAATTGAACATGGCGCCCATATCGTCGTACACTCCGCGACCAAATTCCTCGGCGGGCATGGCACAACCATGGGCGGTATCATTGTAGACGGGGGTAACTTTAATTGGGATAACGGTAAATTCCCAGAGCTTACAGAGCCGGACCCATCCTATCACAATCTTATTTTCACAGAAGCGTTCGGTCCTGCGGCGCTGGCATTTAAAATAAGGACCACCTGGCTGCGGGATACCGGGGCCGCACTGTCGCCATTTAATGCTTTTCAGCTGACTCAGGGGATTGAGACACTTTCTCTGCGCATGGAACGTCATGTGGAAAATGCCCTGAAAGTGGCGGAATATCTTGAGAAGCATGAGAAAGTGGAATGGGTTGACTATGCAGGACTTGAATCCAGCAGATTTTATGATCTTAAGCAGGAATATCTGCCTAAAGGCGCCGGTTCAGTATTTACATTCGGTGTCAAAGGCGGACATGAAGCGGGTATCAAATTTATTGAATCCCTTGAGCTGTTCAGCCTCCTGGCGAATGTTGGCGATGCGAAATCACTTGTCATCCACCCAGCTTCAACAACACATTCCCAGCTGACCGAAGAAGAACAGCTTAAAGGCGGCGTGAAACCAGAAACAGTCCGCCTCTCTGTTGGTCTTGAGCATATCGATGATATCATTGAAGACCTTAACAGAGGTTTGGACGCGATATAAATGCCAATTAAAATTATAGAGGGGCTTCCTGTAAAAAATCGCCTTTTGGAAGAAAATATCTATACAATTGAGGCTTCAAGAGCCCTGACTCAAGATATCCGGCCATTAAGGATACTCGTTTTAAATCTTATGCCCAAAAAAGAGGAGACGGAGCTTCACCTGCTCCGCCTGCTGGGCAATACACCGCTTCAGATTGATATTGAATTCTTATATATGAGCTCACATCACAGTAAAAACACACCGACCAGCCACCTGCAAAAATACTATAATTCCTTTGAAGAGATAGAAAACCAGAGGTTTGACGGTATGATCGTGACCGGTGCACCGATTGAAAAGCTTGATTTTGATGATGTTGATTATATTGAAGAGCTCAGACGTATTTTAGACTGGGCGCAGACACATGTATATTCCAGGTTCTTTATATGCTGGGGCGCGCAGTTCGCATTAAATCATTATTTTGGCATTAAAAAGACAACATTGCCAAATAAGCTGTTTGGTATTTTCGACTACAGCAACCTTAAACCGGAGCACCCGTTTCTACGCGGTTTTGACGATATATTCAAAGTCCCTCAGTCCAGACACACATCCGTTGACAAAACTGCTCTAAAAAATACGGAGGGACTGGATATTCTCTCAGCACACCCTGAATTCGGACCGGACATTATGGCGACTAAAAACCAGCGGGATCTTTTCATCTTTGGGCACCTGGAGTATGAAAGAGAGACGTTGAAGACAGAGTACGACCGCGATATCGCAGCGACAAACAATATTGACCTCCCCCGCAATTACTTCCCGGAAGATAACCCGGATAATGACCCTGTATTCAGCTGGAAAAGCCACGGTCATCTGCTTTTTAACAACTGGATTAATGAAACTTATCAAAATACGTATTATAACCTTACAGAAATGGATAATCATTAAAACAAGGAAGCTAAGCAAAACCTTAGCTTCCTTGTTTTATGGTTAATGGGAGAGTTTTTGTCCGTTAATATTTTCATGTTGTCTTTTTCGGGAGAGTGCCATCAAATGCCTGAAGAAAGAGGCAGCATGCCGCTCTAATGTTTCATCTGCAAGTCTCTTCACATTTTTATGCACGACTTCTTCTTCTCGCTGTTCGTCAAAAATAGGAATGTCATTTTTATGCTTATACTCTGCAATCTTGACTGAAACCGCCATTCTCGCCTCGAAAAGCGCCATCATTTCCTTATCAAGCTCATCTATTCTGCCTCTAAGTTCCCTCTGTGTCTCCATTGGCACCCCTCCTTAATTATTTTTGCAGGATTGCTTCTGTGTTCGCTGTCTTTTTCTCAATCTTCAAAAGCATATTGATCGTCGTCATCAAGTCATCGAATTCTCCCGGTGTCAGACATTGCTGTCCGTCACTCCATGCATTTTCAGGATCCTGATGCACTTCAATCTGAAGCCCGCTTGCACCGGACATCACTGCTGATTTTGCCATGGAAGGGATGATATGCCTTACCCCTGCTGCATGAGACGGATCGACGATGATCGGCAGATGGGATTCTTTCTGAATCACCGGTACCGCCTGCAGATCCAATGTGTTGCGTGTTGCCGTCTCAGATGTGCGTATACCCCGCTCACAGAAGATAACATTTTCATTGCCGCCGGCCATGACGTATTCAGCAGACATCAACCATTCCTTGATTGTTGCTGAAATACCATTCTTAAGCAGCACCGGTTTATTTGTTTTACCAACCGCTTTTAACAGATCAAAATTCTGCATGTTTCGCGCACCGATCTGAATAACATCGACCATTTCAACAAACTCATCCAGGTAGTCTGTGGACATCAATTCAGATACTATCGGCAGCCCCGTCTCTTTCTTGGCAGTCTCCAGAATACGGAGTCCTTCAACTCCCAGTCCCTGGAAGGCATATGGAGAAGTCCTCGGTTTGAAAGCACCCCCTCTTAATGTATTGGCTCCCGAAGCCTTCAACTGCTTAGCAAGTGCTACTGTATCCTCTTCATTTTCCACTGAACACGGTCCTGCACAAACCATGAAATTTTCGGCACCTACTTTTACGCCATCGATGTCAATAACACTGTCATCTTCGTGGAAGAGACGATTTGCTTTTTTGTAAGGTGCTGAAATTCGATGAACTTCATCCACCGCTCTGTATTTAGCCATATCATTCTCCGTAATTTTAGACGTATCTCCAATCAATCCAATAATTGTCCGGTTCTTGCCGTCCGAACGATGCACTTCAAAACCAGCCGCCTCGATATTTGCCGTAAGTTCCTTAATTTCCTGTTCCTTTGCATCGTGTTTTACATGAATAATCATTCGTAAAACCTCCCATTAAATTTGATATAATAAAAACCGCCACTTATCCTGTAAAATAAGTGGCGGTGGAATTTATAAAATAATATAGTGCTTATCCTCTAGCCACTTATTTTGGTAAATGGCTAGACATCACAAAATGCTTTAGCCATCACTTGATACAAACAATTTGTTTTACGTTTGTACGCATGTGATGGGTACAAACGGTATCAAAAATAGCTAAAGTAAAATCGATTATGTTGTTGTTGTCTAGTGAGTAACATATAATCGCCTCTTTTTGGGATGTATTGGGAGTAATTATATATCTACAAAATGGGTTTGTCAATACAGAATTATCAGAAATATTTGATTGCATCAATAAAAGTTTAAGTATATACTATCAAAATATAATCAAATGTGGAGGTCTACCCATGAAAATAGTTATTGCCGGCCTGGGAAATATCGGCGGCTCCTTTGCCCTGGCCATCAAAGAGAAATCAACTGAGCATGAAGTTTATGCGATAGATATCAACAGAGATTCTTTAAAAGATGCCGAAAAGCGGGGGTTGATCAGAAAAGGTTACATCACACCTGCAGAAATAATCCCTGAGGCGGATCTGGTCATCTTCTCAGTTTATCCGATGATATTAAAATCATTGGTGGAAGCCTGTTCCCCTTACTTCAAGGAAGGGGTTCTCCTTACAGACGTCACCGGTGTGAAACGTAATATTATCAATGAGATAGAACCGCTTCTGCCTGAAGGTGCAGACTTCATCTTTGGCCACCCGATGGCCGGACGTGAGAACAGGGGCCTGGCATTCTCAAGCAGCGATGTCTTCCAGAGCGCCAATTATTTGCTTACACCGACAGAACGCAATAAAGAAGACAACATAAAGAAGCTCAGTGCATTCCTTAAACAGATTGGCTTTAAAAACATATCTTCAATCACACCTGACTTTCACGACGAAGTCATCGGCTTTACGAGCCAGCTTGCCCATGTCATCGCTGTATCGCTGATCAACAGCGATGATACAAACCGGAATACCAAGTCATATACAGGAGACAGTTACAGAGATCTTACCCGAATTACCAACATCAATGAGAAACTCTGGCCGGAACTTTTCATCATGAATAAAGATCATCTCATCAACCACATAAACGGCTTCAAAAAAGAACTGGACCGGATGACCGATGCCATTGAAGATGACAATGCAGAATCTATGCAGGAAATGATGATTGAAGCCAGGCGGCGATATCACGAACTGCATAATCTTGATATGTCTGACTGGGATTGAAAATGACCGGCTGGGTATACCCAGCCGGTCATTTTCAAACAGAAATCAATATATTTGATCACCATTAAATATGGAATTTTCAACCGTTACATAATCTACTGTTCGGATGGCCTCCAGGTTATTTCCACCCGCATAAGAAATAGAAGATTGCAGATCCTGCTTCATTTCAATGAGAGTATCCCGAAGCGGACCTTTATACGCTACAAACATCTTCTTGCCTTCTACGTTTTTCTTCTCGCCTTTTTGGGATTCTGACGCTGATCCAAAGTATTCTTTGTACTTTTTACCATCACGCTCTACCGTCTCTCCGGGAGATTCTTCATGCCCTGCAAATAACGAGCCGATCATCACCATTGAAGCACCAAACCTTACTGATTTCGCAATATCCCCGTGAGTTCTGATTCCCCCGTCTGCAATAATCGGTTTGGTTGCTGCCTTGGCACACCAGCGCAGTGCTGCAAGCTGCCAGCCGCCGGTGCCAAATCCTGTCTTAATTTTTGTGATGCACACTTTACCTGGCCCGATACCTACCTTGGTCGCATCCGCCCCTGCATGTTCCAGTTCCCGCACAGCTTCAGGAGTGCCCACATTACCGGCAATCAGGAACGTATCAGGAATATGTGCCTTGATGTACCTGATCATATTGACTACCGCATCCGAATGACCGTGTGCAATATCAATCGTGATATAATCCGGCACCAATTGTTCCGACTGCAATTCATCTATGAATCTGTATTCTTCCTCTTTCACTCCGACACTGATGGAAGTGATTAAATCTTTCTTCTGCATGTTCCTCATAAAGTCGATGCGTTCATCGGGCTGGAAGCGGTGCATAATATAGAAATAACCATTTTCAGCCAGTGTTAAAGCAATTTTTTCATCAATGATCGTCTGCATATTTGCAGGAACTATCGGAAGCTTAAAGCTGTGCTTTCCGAAAGAAACTGAAGTGTCACATTCAGAACGACTGCTTACGACACTTTTATTGGGAATTAACTGCACATACTCGTAATCAAACACATTTTCCATAGTTTTTGCCCCTTTAACACGAATGTTATGATACATATTTATAATTTTTGTTCGCCATTCGGTATTTTAAGTTATTTCTATATTAAAGTCAAATAAGCAATGTCAGTACAGCTCATCAGAAAATGGAAAGTATCTATTAAGTTATTTTTATGCACTTTATTAAATATTTATTTGCTTTTTTATTAATTTACTGTATAATGCAATTTATAAACTTTTCTAGGAGATGATTTCTTGGGGCGGCAAAACAATTAAAACTGCTAAATTTCAGAGGCAAAAACTTTTTAAAAGAAACCGACTTCGATCAAAATGAAATTGAGACCTTGATCGATTTTGCAGAAAAGCTGAAAATGAAAGAAAAACATAATATCCCTCAAAAATTCATGAACGGTAAGAATATTGCCCTGATTTTTGAGAAACAATCCACAAGAACAAGAGCAGCTTTCACTGTGGCTGCCAATAAGCTCGGTGCAACTGTTGAATATCTGAACAGAAATGATATACAGTTCGGCGGTAAAGAATCGGTCGAAGATACTGCAAAAGTGCTCGGCTCTATGTTCGACGGCATTGCATTCAGAGGATCTGAACAGTCAACGGTTGAAGCCCTTGGAGAACACGCAGATATTCCTGTATGGAATGCACTGACAGATGAATGGCACCCCACTCAGATGCTTGCTGATTTTCTGACCATCCAGGAACATTTTGGCACTTACAAAGGGAAGACAGTAACATTCGTTGGGGACGGCAGAAATAACGTCGCTCACTCCCTGCTCGTTACCGGTGCTATATTGGGAATCAACATTCATATCGTCGCACCGGAAACGCTTCAGCCCGAATTGTCAGTTCAAAAAACAGTCAAAGAGATACAGGAAAAATCAGGCGGTACTTCTCTGATCACCTCCGATGTTGAAAAAGGTATAGAAGACAGTGATGTCATCTACACTGATGTGTGGTGCTCAATGGGGGAAGAAGAACAATTGGCAGAGCGTTACAATCTTCTCAGGCAATACCAGGTCAATCAGGAAATGATCGACTTGACCAAAAAGCCAAATACCATTTTTCTGCATTGTCTGCCTGCGATACATGATACAAATACGAATGTCGGTCAGCTGGCATACGAAAAATTCGGAGAAGTTGGACTTGAAGTGACTGATGAAGTATTCAGAGCCGAATATTCCAAAGTTTTTGAACAGGCAGAAAATCGCATGCACTCAATCAAATCATTGCTTGCTGCAACATGCGGCGAAGTATTCTGACTTTTAAGGGACGGAGACATTTTCTCCGTCCCTTAAATTTTGTTAAGATATGCTTAATCTCACCATTTCGCCTTCAATCTTTCATATAATTGGGGGTGAAATCCATTTTTAGAGGAGAGTGTCATTATGTTTTTTAAACAATTGTATGACAGCAAGCTTTCTCAGACATCCTATCTCGTAGGATGTCAGCAGACTAACCAGGCCGTGGTTATCGATCCTTCCAGAGTTTTGGATGCTTATATTGAAGTCGCAAAAAATGAAGGTTTTGAAATCACTCATGCAGTTGAAACGCATATCCATGCTGATTTTGCATCAGGATTAAGAGATACTTCAAGAAAACTTGATGCCACCATACACGTTTCTGATGAAGGCAATGACGATTGGAAATATCAAAATGTCCCTGAAGATACAGTATTTTTAAAAGACGGTGATGTGATTAAGGTCGGTAATGTCGACTTGGAAGTGATCCACACGCCGGGCCACACGCCAGAAAGTCTCAGTTTTATCCTGATTGACAAGGGGGCAAACACCGAAACACCAATGGGTGTCTTTACCGGTGATTTTCTCTTTGCGGGTGATATCGGAAGACCGGATCTGCTGGAAGAAACAACTGATACTGAAGGCGCAACCCAGGAAGGCGCAGAACAGATGTATGAATCCATACAAAAAATTAAAGAATATCCAGAGCTGATGCAGATCTGGCCAGGGCATGGCGCCGGTTCTCCATGCGGTAAATCCCTGGGCGCCGTCCCCCTCTCTACTCTGGGGTATGAGAAACAGAACAACTGGGCATTCAACACTGAAGATAAAGATTCATTCATCAATACGCTGACCAGTGACCAACCGGAAGTCCCCAACTACTTCGGACAGATGAAAAAATTAAATATAGAAGGCCTGCCAGAATTTAACTTGAAAGAAATAACTGTAGATACACCTGAGTCACTCATCGGCCAAGTGTTCGATTTAAGACCATTTGAAGATTTTTCAAAAGGTTTCAAAAATGGATCGATAAACATTCCTTATAACAGAAAATTCCTGTCATTTGCAGGATGGTTCATCGATTACAATCAGCCCATGACAGTTATTGCCCCTCCTGAAATCAACAGAGAACTGCAAAAAGATCTGGCATCGATCGGGTATGATCAGTTGAAATTGATTGTCCCGGCCAATGAAGCTGCCGAATATTTCGATGACAGCTACGAAAATGTTTCACCTGAAACATTTAATCAGAATTATAAGAATGCACACGTTCTGGATGTAAGAACGGCGGCTGAATACGAAGAAGATAATGTAGACGGTGCCGTTCTCACACATTACGGTCATCTGTTTAAAAAAGATCTTCCTTTTGACAAACAGGATAAAATCTATGTCCACTGCAAGTCAGGCGTACGTTCCTCTATAGCCTTAAGCGCCCTTAAAGCACAGGGATATGACAATGCCACAAATGTCGACCAGGGGTTTATCGGCATTAAAACAGCAATGCAACTTGACACAACGAATTAAAAAGAAGGAAACAACAAAACGGATCGCACCTCTCTATGGGAGCTGCGATCCGTTTTTATCTTTCATTCCTTCTTGCGTTGTTACCATCACGTAGATGATACTGCCCAATATCCACCACTGGATCATGGTTAATGAGAGTATTGTCTCACCATTATAAATCAGGAACCTCACTGTCAGGTGCATTATAAACAGCGATATAAAAATTAACCATAACGCCCTGAAACGCCCTCTCATAAAGTACATTAAGATAAGTGCGATAAGCGATACTAACGTTAGCGTAACATACGGCCACTGTGTAATCACCCTCAGTTCAAAAACACTGTACAGTGTTATCAAGGCGATGTTAAATATGCTGAATGACTCTGCATAGAACAGACTATCCGATTGATATAATAAGTAGGCAAACATAACAACCAGTGCGATCAATAATCCAGCGTTTCCCCCGTTACTATAAAGAAGTCCGGCAGGGTTATTGATGAATTCATCAAAACGGAAGGGAATGTAAGTAAGTTTGGCAACTAAAAACAGGAGAATTCCAGCATTGAGCCATTTATTAAAAAGGTGTTTTTTCTGATCAGAATTCCAAATAATCAAGTAGGCAACCAGCAATGCCGCTACGATTGCAATGTATATTGAAGATATCGAACTTCCTCCAATATTAAAAGTTTCAAGCATAATATCAGTCCAATTCGAAATGTTGATAGCACTTTACTAATAATGACATTATTAGTATAAAATTTAAAGCATTCTGCTATTACCTTAACTTTTTCACACCTTCTCTGATGACGAAATCATAGATAGATGCAGGTAATAATTTACTTAAAAGAGACAAACCAAGAGAACTGCTTGTAGTCCTGTAAACTGACTTTACTCTATCATCAGTCAATGCTTTCACCATAATATCCCGTGTATGTGATACAGAGGGCGCCCGATCGAAAGATTTCAGCATAAACGATTTAAATGTCTTCATGAGTGATGCATAAGGCCCTTTTTCTGTATCAATGTAATTATTCTTTAAAGCTGTTTCTCCAAAAGGCGTTCTTACAATTCCCGGTTCAATCATGACAACCTCTATGCCGTGGGGACCTATTTCCTGTCTCAGTGCGGTTCCCAAGGCTTTTATACTATGTTTTGAAGCTGCATAATAGCCCATGCCAGCACTTGAGACATGTGCGGCGGAGGAACTCGTTATAACAATTCGTCCGGAAGACCTTTTTCTCATGGAAGGCAATACGGAACGTATCGTTTCTACAGCACCAAATACATTAACCTCAAACTGTCTGATCATCGCTTCATTCGGCACTTCTTCAAACGTACCATACATGCCATAACCCGCGTTCACCATTAAGGCGTCGACCTCCCCTGCTTCGTTCTCAATTTTTTCCTTCGTTCTGAAGATCTCTTCATAATCAGTGATGTCCAGCGGGTAAGCATAGGCGCCTTTTTTCACAAGTGTATCCAACAGCGATTCTCTGCGGGCACTTACACATATGATATGATCAGTTTCCCTCAGCAATTTTAAAGCAGCAGCCAGTCCAAAACCGCTTGAAGCTCCTGTAATCCAAATCACTTTTCTCATAAAGTTCTCTCCTAACCTGCATAAAAGACGTTCTTCATGATGAAGAACGTCTATATATCCTTTAGCATTTTATCGGAAATATTATGGCGATATTTAAATATGTTCTGAACGATTGTTTTGATCACCGCATAAAACGGGACTGCCACAAAAAGTCCTGCTATTCCAGCAATATTACCAGCAGCGAGTACAACGGTAATCACGGTTAAAGGATGAATATGAATTCCTTGACCCATTACTTTCGGCGTTATGAAGTTTGCATCAATAATCTGTGCAGCGAGGGTGATAATACTTACCCATACAGCCATAACAGGATCTTGTATCAGCGCAAGTAACAGCGCAGGCAAAAAAGCAATCCATGGCCCGATATAGGGGATCAGGTTCATGAGCAGTGCAAATAGTGCCAGTAATATCGCATAATCAAGTCCAATTATCGAATAACCGATATACAGTATCAGTGATAGTATAATACTGTCCAGTACCTGTCCATGTACGAATGCTCTTAATGTATCGTCGATATCATGGAGAAGCTCATTCAAAAATTGTTTTATCTTCCCTTTAAACGGAATCAAGATACCCGGGATAACTTTTTCATGATCCTTAAGCATAAAGAAGAAAAAGAAAGGGACGAGTATTAATGTCAAAAGGACAGCGATAGTATTTGCCAGCGCAGTGATAATCCCGGTTGTAACCCCCTCGAATGTGTCACTCAGCTGGCTGAACAGTCTATCTGTATACTCCTGCACATCAAATGGCAGCCTGTCCCTTTGGCTCAAAACAAATTCAAGTATCATTTCAAAGTCTCTTTGCAACTGGGGCATTTTCGTCATGAAGTTCTGCGTTTCAATGATGGTCATAGGCACTACAATAGACAGCAGTGCAGCGATGACCAGCAAAACAATAATAAAAATTAAAACAATACTCAATACCCTGTTAAATTTATAACGCTCCAAAAAACGTAATATGGGTACGGTCAGATAATATAACAGACCTCCAAGAATTAACGGAAGTAATATTGTTGCAAGGATAATGAATATTGGGCTAAAAATTATCTTTACGTTAAGAATCAGTGCAATAATGAGCAACGAAATAACAATTGCGATTCCTGTTTGAAACCAGTTTTTATTTGTCATCGGGTCATTTCCTTTACTGATTTATAGATTACTCAAATGGAAGGACTGTCGTTACATTACTGATTTGTACTATTTAAAGATGCTGAAGAATCTTTTTAATACACTTTTTTCTTCCTGTTTTGAATATTCCTTCTCATTTTCCGTGGAAACATTCTCTTGTGGCTTCTCTTCATCTGTCTTCTGTGAATATTCATAAGCACTCATATCAATATTCGACTTCGCAGTATGATCATTTTCGGTATTCCCGGAAGAATCCTCACTGTTAAAGGAATCCGTGTCGTCACTGTCAGCTGTAATACTTTGTGACTCATCACCCATTATATCATCAGACTCATTTGTAACCTCATCCGAGCGGCTCGAAAGTGCTTGATCCCCAAGTTCCACTTTTTCATCATCAGCATTATAATCCAACGAAACCTGTGGGTTATACCTGCTGTATGAATCAAGTCTTTCAACCAGATGATGAACATTATCCTTCAATGCCCTGTTTTCCTGCTGCATCGTATCAAGCTTCTCCATAACATTTCCAAGCATTCTATTGATATCGTTGTTTGTAACGTTTATCGGCATGTTCTGACCTTTTTCAGATACAATGTGCGGGACCTGCTCTATAATTTCATCAGCAGCAGTTTCCATTGTATAGCCGGGTTGTTTAGCCAGTCTGATGAACTCCTGCAGTACAGATACATCCTCATGTGAGAACAGCCTTCTGTTATGCTCATCCTTGGCGACTTCATATTTACGGTCTTCGAGCAGCCTGACATATTTGCGTACGTTCTGATCAGAAAGCTCGACCATATCTTTTACTTGAGCTGTTGTATAATACACTGAATGATTTGTTTCTCTCATCTGATATCTACTCCCACTATATAATCGTTATTTCCCATTATATCGTCTATCACTACAAATTTCCACAGGTCTTTTGTAAAAATCTTTCCATATATATTTATATCGTTGCTATAATATAGGTGCGAACTGCATTATTTTATTATGATAATTTGAAATGAAGCGCTTTAACGAATTATTTTTTTACGTGATGAGTATCGTAATAAAAATCATAAAACAGATGCATAGGATAAAGTATTATTATTTTCTTATATTGCTTAACGTTTCAAATTGATGATGCTATATACGTTACAAATACAGGTTTATATCTAATCGATGAGAATACATGCCATGAGGTTGACTTTAATCAATATAATTTGTATATTAATTTAGACACTGATTTAATGAACAATTGTAGACTCGAAGCGCGGACCTGGTCATCGGCTGCTGAAAACTAAGATTGAACACAATATTTTCCGTCCTCCAGTCCAATCTTATTGGGCAGAAGGGCGTTTTTTATAATAACTGGAGGATGATTGAATGCAAACCAAGCTTGCTCAAATTGGCATCACTGAAGATTCAACAGGGGCTACAACAAGTCCGATTTATACAGCGACAGCGTATGAACATAAGGGGCTCGGTAAATCTACGGGGTATGACTATACCAGAACCAAGAATCCCACCAGGTCCAATTTTGAAGAGGCATTTGCAGCGCTTGAAAATGGAACAGCCACATTTGCTGCATCGAGTGGAATGGCAGCAATTCAGCTGGTTTGTACGCTTTTTAAACCTGGGGATGAAGTACTTGTCAGCTTTGATTTGTACGGTGGGACATTCAGATTGTTTGATTTCTACGAATCCCAGTACAATATTAAATTCAAATATGTTAGTTTCGCTGATCTGGACGAAGTGAATGCGCATATTAATGACAGTACGAAGGCGTTTTTCATAGAACCCATTACGAACCCTTCCATGATCGAAGTGCCGCTCGCACCATTATATACCATGGCTAAAAATAACGATATAATGACAGTGTTAGATAACACATTCCTGACTCCTTATTATTACAGGCCCCTGGAAGATAACGCCGATGCCGTAGTGCATTCCGCCACAAAGTATATCGGTGGGCATAACGATGTGCTTGCCGGTGTCGTAACTGTTAATGATAAGACATTATCTGATAAACTAAATGAACACCATAATATGATTGGTGCAACACTCTCGCCATTTGACAGCTATCTGCTATTGCGTGGTCTGAAAACATTACATGTACGCATGGACAGGGTGACTGAAAATGCTTTGGCCCTTGCAGAACATTTTGAATCCCATCCTGCAGTACAAGAAGTATTATATTCAGGCAGAACCGGAATGATGAGTCTCCGGCTTACAGAGGAATATGACGTGGGGGCATTGCTGGAAAACATTGAGGTCTGTACATTTGCTGAGAGTCTCGGCGGCACAGAAACTTTCATCACATTTCCATTCACACAAACGCATGCAGATATGCCTGATGAAGAGAAAATCAAGCGGGGGATTGACGACAAACTCATCAGATTATCCGTAGGCCTGGAAGACCCAGAGGATATTAAAAACGATTTAAATAAAGCCTTAAAAAAAGCTAAAAAGATATAGGCTATGGATTATTCGAAAAAAACTATGATTCTACTGCATTTTTAAGACAGAATTCAGTTGATAAGGATATATTAAAATGCTCTGAAATCAATGTAACCAAGAAGAGGCGCCTATCGGATATGCGCCTCTTAATTGTTTCACGAGAAACTTTTTCCTGTGTTTATTTGTTCAACAAGATATTCCAGCTGCTTTTTTGTTCTGTTCACCAGGTCCTCATCCTGAATAGGGAAGGCGGCCATTTTATCCACCTGACTGTCCAAATAATAGATGCCTTTAAGCGGCTTGCCTTTAAGTGTAGATAAAAGAGGTTTCAAGGCATATTCCAATGCCAGCAGGTGTGAGATGCTGGCACCTGTCATTATCGGGAGTACAGGAGTGTTATCCAATACGTCCTGAGGCAGTATATCAAATAAGCATTTGAGAACACCTGAGTAGGCTGCTTTATAAACAGGTGAACCGACAACGACAGCATCGGCTGCCGTTAATTTCTCTGTTATTTCATTTAATTTAGAACTTCTGAAGTTTCCGGACATTAACTCTTCTGCAGGAACTTCTCTGACGGATACACATTCAACTGAAATTCCTTTCCCTTCCAGGATACTGCCTATATAATCTAATATGCTTTGAGATCTGGAAACTTCAACGGGGCTCCCGGATACAATAACTATGTCTGACATGGAACTATCCTTTCCTTACTGTTTTATTATTTCTCTGTTTAGTGTACTGTTCTCTTTAAATTCACACTGGCATCTATCCTGCCGTCTTCAATTATTTATTTTTTATCATCATAGCTTTTGTTTAATATCCTATTATAAAACTATGGATTATAAAAGTAAATGATTTATACATCGATATGTCGAAAAAAATGATATACTTGATTAAAATAGGGTATAATGAGATAAGCATATTTTATAAGGAGGGATTGTAATGTTATCAGAAAAACTGACTGAAGCACTTAACAATCAGATGAATAATGAATTTGCAGCCGCACATGAATATATGGCGATGGCCGCTTACTGTGAATATAAAAGCTATGATGGTTTTGCAAATTTCTATATCCAGCAGGCGAAAGAAGAACGGGTACACGGCATGAAGCTTTATGACTATTTGAATGATCGTGGTGTACATGCACAATTTAAGGAAATCCCTGCACCAGACAATAAATTCAATTCCATTCTGGACACATTTAAAGCAGGACTCAAACAGGAAAAAGATGTAACCAGATCATTTTATGAAATCTCTGATATTGCAAATGGGGAGAAAGAGTATGCAACCCTTTCTTTTATCAGATGGTTTCTCGATGAACAGGTAGAGGAAGAGGCTGTTTTTGAAAAACATATCGATTATATTGAGCGGATTAAAGATGATAATAACGCACTGTTCATATACGAACGGGAATTGTTAAAACGGAATTTCAACGAGGAATAACACCAAAATAACGCTGGCAATATTGCCAGCGTTATTTTGGTACTTTATTGATCTATATTTTCTCCTATAATGATACAGTCTATGTCGATGGAGGTTGCCAATGAATAACATGAATATATTCTTTATATTGTTTTCGATTATACCGATACTTATACTGGCAATCGCTTTTATAATTACAGACAACGTACTGACCGCTGTTATTGCATTTCTAATAACCGAATTGATATTTGCATTGATCTTCTACAAAAAGGTCCAAGATCAAAAAAGAAAAGATGATTATCCGGGAAATTAATCTGCACTCGGCATTTGCATCAAGAAATTATAATCGGTACTCAAGCTAATTTGCATTGCAAAATAGCTTTTTTTGTTTTCTATAATGTATAACAAAGCAGGGGTAACATGAGTAAAAGAACCCAACTTTTAAAGTGGATTATGAAGGCATGTATATTAAAAATCATTAATTATGAGTGATCTGAAAAACTGCTGCAGACTTGGATTGGATTCAGTCAGTGAAGGCACCAGGTATGTCTGAGAAAGACCTGGTAAAAGAAAACAACAGACTGAGGGAGAAACTGAATCCGCATAACACAAAGATATACGACAAGATTCTGATTTATATCCGTACAAGCTGCAAGACGGAATCTAATGAACCGGTATCATTGGGCGTTATTCTTCTAATCATTGGTTTTACACTTCTTTTCAATCCTTGCGATAATGCATATTGTTATTAAATTTAACAACATACGGCAATACAAAAAGCAGACCCGGCAATACTCAAAAATTGGACCAGGGTCTGCTTTTTAGTAATTTTGGAGCTACTTGTCTATACCACCATTATAACGCTTTAAACATATCGGAAATTTAGAATTATTCAGCCTGAAAGTGCGCCTTCTTCATGTGATGTCAGCCCAAGTTTTTCCGCAATCTTTTCATCCAGTTCTTTAAACAGTTCAGGATTATCAGATAAAGACTGACCATAGGAAGGGATCATTTCTCTGATCTTATCTTCCCATTCCGGAAATTCATCAAAACACCGGCTCAGCACATCGAGAATGATGTCCACTGAGACCGAAGCACCCGGCGAGGCGCCGAGCAGAGCTGAGATGGAGCCATCCTGTGCTGTAATCACTTCAGTACCAAACTGAAGCGTCCCTTTACCGTTTTCCTCCGTGTCCTTGATCACCTGGACACGCTGGCCGGCGACAACAGTATCCCAATCCGCTATATTGGCCGTCGGTATAAACGCCCTTAAATCTGCTTCTCTGGATTCGTCTGATTGGAGCACCTGCTGGATCAGATATTTCGTCAGACCCATTTCCTTTGTGCCGGCAGACAGCATAGTAAAGACATTATACGGCTTAACGGAGCCCAACAGATCAAGGTAGGAACCCGTTTTCAGGAATTTTGGTGAGAACCCTGCGAAAGGACCGAACAACAGTGATCTTTTACCATCGATGTACCGTGTGTCCAGATGGGGGACCGACATCGGTGGTGCACCTACTTTTGCTTTGCCGTATACTTTCGCATTATGCTTTTCTACAACTTCAGGATCCTGGCAGGCCAGGAAAACGCCGCTGACAGGGAAACCGCCGATATTTTTGGATTCCTGGATCCCCGTTTTCTGTAATAATGGCAGACTGCCGCCCCCTGCACCGATAAATACAAACGGCGTCGTATGATATTCATTTTTATCATTCTGCAAATCCTTTACTTTCAGCTGCCAATTTCCTCCTTCAGTCCGTCTGATATCTTCCACTGCGTGCTCATAATGCACTTCAACACCTTTTTCTTCCAAAAGAGCAATCAGTTTTCTGGTCAGATTACCGAAGTCAATATCAGTCCCTGTGTCAATTTTCGATGCTGCCACAGGTTCAGTTTGCCCCCGTCCTTCCATCATTAATGGCATCCACTGTTTTAATGTTTCGACATCATCTGAAAATTCCATACCATCAAATAGAGGGTTTGCCGTCAGCGCATCGACACGTTTTCTTAGAAAATTTACATTCTGACTGCCTTCCACAAAGCTGAGATGAGGGACGGACATGATAAAATCACTGGGTTTTTCAATCATGCCTTGCTCCACAAGATGTGCCCAAAATTGTTTGGATATCTGGAATTGTTCATTAATTTTTACAGCTTTGGTAATATCTACTGAGCCATCAGCCTGTTCCGGGGTGTAATTCAACTCGCACAATGCCGAGTGACCGGTGCCCGCGTTATTCCAGGCATCAGAACTTTCCTGGGCGGATTTATCCAGCTTTTCAAAAATTTTAATGTTCCATTCCGGTTTCAATTCTTTTAATATGGTTGCCAGCGTCGCACTCATGATGCCGCCGCCGATTAGAATCACATCTGTTCTATCCATTCCACTGTTCATAATACTCACATTGCTCCCTTGCTCTATCAAAATATTAGAAGCTGCTGCTAGTTATCCTATTAATGAATATCTCAGAGAACTTCTTTATCAATTAATCATTATAATTTATTATACCCCTTTTTTCACGGAGTTAAAAGGATTATTGATAATATGTGATATACCATTATATGAATATGCCACACTATTTATGTAACAATATCTTCCATATGAAGTTCATTTCATTTGATAAGTTAAAATCAAAAAACCGGGCACATCATTATGATTTGACCCGGTTTGAAAAATCTATTGTACTTTTTGATTTACATAATCTACGAACTCTTGTGCATCACCATCAGTAATCTCAATCATAGCCACTTTACCCATGCCTTCCGGGAACTCGATGAACATCGCATCTTTGTCAATAATAGCCTGCACAATATCCTGATAGCTGAAAACACGCTTATAAGGTTCACCATTCATATCTACATTCATGATCATTCTTTCATTAGTCGTAATATAGGCACCTTTAAAATGTGTTTGTTCGCCAACTTTATACAAAATTGTTCCTTCAACCGCCGGTCCGAGTTTCTCGGTGGGGTACAGTTCGTTTTCATCAATGTCTATCAGACTCATAATTCCATCCTCCATCTTATATACATTATTTATAATTCTATCATTCACATTATATCAAGACCATCAAACTGTTTAATCTACCGTATGAATCCTCCAGTCCTTAGCAGAAGCTACATTGAATAGTTCAGAATCGGGTTTAACGGCCACAGGTTTACCGACAAGCTCCAGCATTTTCAGGTCTGTAATACTGTCACTGTATGCGTAGCTGCCACTCCAGTCCACTTCTTCCTCTTTAAAATGGTTTTTGATGATTTCGACTTTGCGGTCGGCAAAGATCCTTTCAAAAGGGGACTCCACATCCAAACTATCTCCTTTGAAATTCACCTGGGAACCAATGATACAATCAATATTCAGACCTTTGAATATCGATTCAAGCAATGGCACAAATGCACCTGAAACGAGCATAATGTAATAGTGATCGGCCTGCAGCTGCTTAATCCTGTTGATCAGTGAGAGTCTCAGATCACCTGTCATATCTTTTGCCACGTCAGAGAAGAATTGTTCGATCTCACTGCGGGAATTATCTTTGAATGATTTTAGATAATATTCCAGTGCTTTTTGCTGCATCTTTGCCTTTTTTACTATTTTAATTTTATATCCAAAATAATACGGAGCAAAATATCTGACAAATTTTTTATAGTTTTCCTTATACTTCGGGTGCGTTTTTAACTGCTCCAACAGGATATTAAAAGTTTCGTATGGGTACAGGGTTCCATCGAAATCAAACAATGCTACTTTCATTAAAGATATTCCTTTCTCCTCATAATTACATTACAGCAGGTCAACAAATTCCATGACTAGTTTACCATATTCTATAATTTACCGGCATATTACACGACCTAAACAATTTATTGGGCATCCCTTCTTTTTTTGTATATGATAAAAGTAATATATAAAGGAGGCTTGTTACTGATGGAACTCACAGTGTATCTGGCAGGACAGATTCATGATGACTGGCGCGATGAGGCAGCGAAGACAGCGGAGGAAAAAGAGCTCCCTTTAAAGTTTGTCGGGCCGCAGACGGACCATGATCTTTCAGATAATATAGGTGAAAACATCCTGGGAGAACAACCAGGGAATTACTACAAGGATGATGCAGCTTCGGATATCAATAACTTCAGAACACAAGTCCTGATGCAAAAATCTGATATCGTCATTGCGCTGTTCGGGGATAAATATAAACAATGGAACACAGCTATGGATGCCTCAAGCGCCGTTCAGCTGCAAAAACCGCTGATCATCATCAGACCGGAAGAACTTATCCATCCGCTCAAAGAGCTTTCCAACAAGGCGAATGTGACGGTCTCAACCGTCGAACAGGCAATGGAAATCATAGAATATATTTATAAATAATGTCACCTTATCCTATCCTTTGTACGATGGAGTGCTTAAAAACAGAGCTTGGCCAGGCTGCTGAGCTCTGCTTTTTTATTGGACGCTACATCCCACTTTAATCGCAATCTTCGACCGCATGCGGTATCTGCACAATTTCCCGGTGCCCAAGTATTCACTCAATATTCCCGCTGAACCTGACCTGAATAGTCCTGTCACTTAGAATTTGTTGAAAATATCCTCAGGATAATAGGTCGTGGTTCTGCAGTTACATTTGAAACAATGGTTTGCTTTCGGATACAGTAACAACTAATGAAGACACAACCTGGGCTGTAGATTTCAATCAAATCAACCCAGCCACATTCCATTTTATGTAAATAGAGCTGAAACTGGAAATCTGCGCGCTTCTCAAATAGCTAACCCCGTGTCATGATTCACCTAAAAATAAGCAAAGATCTTTTAATTCACTAAATTGTCAATATATCTTTAATAGACAAAGGAGTATTCAAATGATTACAGAAGCAACTATTTTTGTTTCAAACTATGAAGAAACACTTGAATTTTATAAAAATCTTTTCAAAAATATCATTACTGAAACATCGTCTCAACAATTTCAAATCAATGTACAGTGGAACACATTAAAAATATTAGAAGAGGAAAGGGATGAAAAACCTTATTATCATTTTTGTTTTTTGATTCCAAAATCCCATTTTAAACAGGCAAAAGAATACGTTTCTAAAATCGTTCCTTTAAATACTAAAGATGGGGAAGATGAAATTTCATTCATGGAAGAAATACAATCTTTTTATTTTTATGATCCCAGTGAGAATATTGTAGAATTTATGGGAAAAGACTCAGTTGATGATCCAGTAAATGATATCTTTGCACCTGAAGAAGTGCTTGCCTTGAACGAGATGAGTCTGGTAACAAATAATTTAGAAAAAACTGCAACGAAACTTCATGATAAAGGCATTATAGAAAAAGAACCGAGTGAATTTAAAGCAAGCGGATTAATATTTGTTTCAAGTGACAACACAACTGTATTATTGTCTGCGACAGAGAGGACTTGGCTGTTCTCAGATAAATATGCAAAAGTGTTTCCACAAGAAATAAATATAGATGGTAAAAAAATCGTTGTAACTCAAGATAAAAAAATACAAATCTCGTAATTAAGTAAAGCGGAAAATAATTGTAGCTATATAAGTTGAACAAAAGCTTCTAAATTACAATCGTATACAAAGACGATCGATATATCTGGTTTGAGCATTTTCGCATCACTTATAAACGCTCTAACCTTCAGAGGGATCTTTTACTGCGATATTATATTCATCCATCGTTCTACCTTGCTTTGCTTCATCTGCTTTACTATACGAATCGAGTAGGGTAAGATAGCCTTACCCTCTCACACCACCGGACGTACGGTTCCGTATACGGCGGTTCAATTCACGTTGTTAACTATTAATAGTATTATAATATTCTAGACAGTTAACTAGCCCGGCTTGGGCTAGTTTTTCTTTTGATATAGCTCTTTTAAGACACGTTTTCGTAGCGACCCAAATATATCTGTCACCGCAATATGCGGTCAGTCTGGCTAAATCCTTTCCTATGCCGAGCT
>NZ_ARQJ01000024.1 GCF_000385175.1 Salinicoccus albus DSM 19776
CCGATCCAACTGTTCGATGGATGCATCATCAAAACGGGACCAGAAACGCGACAGACTCGGCTGGGAAGCCAGATCACCGGCGTCGATGACCTGCGTAAAGACTGGATCTTCGGTCAGCTGGTCCGCGGCATCGTCTTCGGCATAGCCGGCAATCATCTGGTACAGCTTCTGCCGCAACAAATGATCATTGGAATGGATATGATACAGCCGGTTGTCTCTCAGGTGCAGATGCTCGGCGATGGTCTTTGAGAACCCGATTGTTTCATCGAATTCCCGGAAGCGCAGCGTGCCCGTATCGGAGGAGAGCGCACCGCCGTCGTTTGAGCGTTTGATCTTGCGATTGAAATCCAATGAGATTTGAGGTAAAGTAGCCATTATAAGAACCCTTTCTTTTGGTTATTTTGTGGTAATTTAACCTTATCAGAAACGGGTTCTTTTTTCACTTTTCAAGTGAATGGTCATTCCCTTGGAAAACCAATGAAACCGGCATTAATTGCCTGTTAATATTTTTCTATGAATAATTCAGGATAAAAATAGTTTCCTTTGAAGGATTGTTTAAACTATAATGTTTTTAGTACCTTAGTTTTTACTTAATGAGAGACTTAGGTTAAATACGGAGAAGATATTCACATCTTTATTTGTGTGTAGGAGGGGAAACAGTTGGTTAAAGATAAAACTGAAATGGGTTACTACAAATCTTTAGAGATGAATACAAAAACTGAGGCTTTTAAAAGTTACTATAAGGCCGGTCTGCTGGAAAATGTAGATGAATCCTTCATAAATGAAGTTAAACAATATTGGCAAAAGCATTATCATAAAAATGTGGATCCTATGATTCACATCGCTTTTATGAACTATACAGGGGAGAAAGAACCGAGAATTGTTGATCCAAGAACTTCCTGGAATGAAATTATCCCATTTTTAAATGATCAGCAAATGAACAGTGTGTATCAGGATAAGAATCTATATGACTTGTTGATACCTACAGAGCGGTCTGTAGAAACTGTTCTGAAAAGAGCACATGGATTATACTTCGATCAGCATAACAACTTTCTGGATAAATCCGCAGCGTTAACAGAACTTTTATCCTACAAGCAAGACTTTATCGTCAAACCCAGTAACACCAACAATGGGCAGGGGATAAAAAAGCTATATTATCGTGAGGATTATCTATTTCTGGATGACGAGAAACTGCATCTCGATGCTCTGGAAGAAATGTATGGAGCCAATTTTGCGGTTCAGAAGGTCGTGCAGCAGCACGCTGTAATGTCTGAACCCCATCCTGATTCTGTCAACACCTTGAGGATGGTGACTCTCAGGTGGAAAGATGAGATCAGGTATCTGCTCACTTTTGCTAAATTCGGCGCACAGGGCAAAGTATTGGACAACACCAGTTCAGGCGGTGTGTCCATCGGAGTCAAAGATAACGGTGAGTTTATGGACACGGCGTTGGATAGAAGCTTTAAAGTACACGCTGAACATCCAACGACAGGTGTTCTGTTCAAGGATATGCAGCCGATTCCCAATTTTGATCAGTTTAAGCAATATGTAACTGATTTACACAAACCTATCCTTCATCATGACTTCATTTCGTGGGATATCGCCGTGGGTGCTGACGGATTGCCGGTATTTCTGGAAGCGAATTTTAAGGGCGGGACATGGTTCTACCAATTGCTGGCAGAACGGCCATTGTTTGGAGATTTAACGGAAGAGATACTGGAATATATGCATAAAGAAAGAAATGATAAGCATTCGCCGCGATTTAAAAGCTTTTCTAAAAATCAGCCCTCTGTCAAGAAATTGAATAAGCGTGTTCAGACGCTTAAAAATGATAATCAGCAGTTACAAAAGGAAAGAGATCGCATTGACAAGAAATACAATAATATCTTGGACAGTAAGAGTTGGCGCATGACTCAGCCAATTCGAAAACTTTCTTCATTATTCAAAAGGTGAGGTGGTGCCATCTTACCTTTTGAAGCCACATCTTTGATATGATTTTCCTTTTTGATTAAGCTGTCCCTCCGCTCTTGACGGAAGTTTGCAGCCCTTCTATACTTTATTATGGAATCACAATATTAAAGTGAAGAAGCACAGGAGGTCCTGAGCGTGGCTGTAAATAAGGAACTTTCGCCAAACAAGAATCACCTCACTGAGGGGGGATCGGATGAAAATGGCAATATATCATCATCTGTTCTCCAAAAAGGGATGAAACACAAAGATATAGTGGATCTGAAGACCAAACTGAATTGGCTGGGTTATGGAAAAAGTAAGGTCTCAGCGAAGTTTGGATCTTATTTTCAAAAACAGGTGAAAAGGTTCCAGTCAGATTACCAGCTGCCCGAGAGCGGTGTGGTTGATAGTGAAACAAAGAAAAAGATTAACACAGCTTACACGAAAGTTCATGAACCGGGAGACAGCAGTAGTGAGATGGAGCACCAGATGAATGTGTTTGAACGCCTCGGTTTTGCAAGTGAAGATACATATGAATCTGTCTCCGAAGAAATGAAAAGCCGGATAACAGCGTTTCAAAGATGGTTTGGATTGGCCGAGACCGGTGTGCTCGATTCTGACACGGCCGCTAAGCTCAATGCCCTGCTTGAATGCCCGTTGCAATTGGGGAAAAGAAACGAGGATACCATCCGGTTGAAAGTGAATCTGAACCGGCTGGGTTACGGTAATATGAAAATTACCAGCAAGTTTGGCGGACTTACTGAAAAGAAACTGAAGCAGTTTCAGGCAGACTGTGGGCTGCCCGTCAATGGTATTGCGGATGATGTGACATTGGAAAAGATAGAGAAGGCATTATAAACAATGAATAAGTAAAAAGTCTTCCGGATCAAACTGATCCGGAAGACTTTTTCTTGTCTATATTTCATTTTTCTATTTTTCTTCTGTTTCTTCTTCACCGGTTTCATCCGGAAGTGCTTCCCGGAATTCTTCACGTTTTTCTTCCAGCTCACGCTGTGCCTCTTCCTGGTAACCGGGTGATAATTCCTGCTGTTTTTTCTCCATCGTCAGGATATCGTACTCAGCATTTAATGCTTTAATAAGTGATATGGCCTGCAGAATCACAACAAAGGTGAATGGGAATGCAGCAATCAGCATTGCCATTTCCAACGCTGCCAGTCCTCCGGACAACAGCAACACCATTGCTGTTCCAGCCAGTATGAGACCCCAGATGATTTTTATCCTGAGGGTTGGGTTGAGACTGCCGCCTGAAGTCAGCATGCCGAGAACGAATGTACCGGAATCGGCGGACGTTACAAAGAATGATGCAATGAGCAATACAGCGATACCGACCAATGCAATGCTGAATGGATACTGTTCGAGGAAGGCGAACAATGCTACTTCCTCGCCCATTTCAGTCAGCAGCGTGGACAGTTCTCCGCCGGTTGCGTTATCCATTTCAATACCTGCGATACCGAAAATAGAGAACCAGATTGCACTGAATAAGAATGGTACAGAAATTACACCAATTGTAAATTCGCGGATCGTCCTGCCTCTGGATACACGGGCGATGAAACTGCCGACGAATGCGGCCCAGCCGATCCACCATGCCCAGTAGAAGAGCGTCCAGCTATTCAGGAATTCCCTGTCTCCCACAAATGTATTCATGTTTAATGTCATGCTTGGCAGGTTCTGTATATAGTTACCTGTCGTACTCATGAATGCCTCAACCATCTGCAGCGTTGAGCCGGCGACGAGTACAAAGAGCATCAGCGCAATGGCAACAGTAATATTTGTCAGACTGAGATAGCGGATACCGCGATTTACACCTGTTACGGATGAAATGATGAATGCCACTGTAATGAGCAGAACCACGATCATCTGGGTGAGCGTATTGTTGTCTATGGCTTCAAAACTGTAACTGAGCCCTGAGGTAATTTGTGTGGCTCCGAGCCCCAGTGATGTCGCGATACCAAAAATGGTACCGAACACTGCCAGTATATCCACACTATTGCCGATGATCCCTTTCGCACGATCACCCAGCAGGGGGGTGAGCGAAGCACTCATGAGCAGCGGAGACTGGTGCCTGAATTTAAAGTAGGCAAGCGCCATACCGACCACTGCGTAGACTGACCATGGATGGAAGCCCCAATGGAATAATGTATACTGTAATGATTCCTGGGCTGCAACGTTTGTACCTGAGTCAGCAGTTGGCGGCGTATAATAATGGGTCAATGGCTCGTTGACACCAAAGAACACAAGGCCGACGCCCATGCCCGCTGTAAACAGGAAAGCGAACCATGTAAAATAACTGTACTGCGGTTTTTCATCTGGTTTGCCCAGTTTGATTCGTCCAAAAGGACTGATAATCATGAAAAGGGCAAAGAGCACAAACAGGGTCATGGACAGCATGTAAACCCATCCGAAATTCGAGGCTATAAACCCGTCAATGGCTCCAAGCACTGTTTCAACATTGTTTGGGAAAATGGCGCCCCACAGGATAAAGATTCCTGCAATTATTAGAGAAATCCAAAACACCTTAGTAAAGGTTTGCTTTTTTTTCAAGACTGTTACCTCCTAGAAACTGAAATTAAGATTGCTAGTGTTCGCAGTAAAAATACGATGAATAATCAAGATCATCGTATTTAAAACCAATTCATTATCGAATTTATAATTTTTGATTAGATAACGAATATAATCACAATACTATATAAATTAACATTCCTGCGGCTATGATTCAACAGTCTGAAGATAATAGTTCGTATTTAATTAATATTAGCTGTTGTTTTATACATATTCATGATATTCGTTAGGGTCCTGCCCCTCAACACGGCCGTCTTCCCCTTTATCCAACGCATCAATCCTTTCAATATCCTCGCGGGCGAGTTCAAAGCCGGTACTATCGATATTTTCTTTTTGATGCGTCGGATCGCTGGATTTAGGAATCGTAAATACGCCGGCCTGATAGTTCCAATTGAGAATAATCTGGGCTGGCGTCCTGCCGTATTTCTCCGCAATTTCTTTAATTGTAGCATTGTCGAGCACATCATTCAGATAACCCCGGCCAAAAGGACTCCAGGATTCAGTGAGAATCCCCCGCTTTTTATCTGCTTCAACCAAACGGTTATTATTAAAATACGGGTGGCGTTCCACCTGATTGGTGGCAGGTGTGACACCTGTTTCTGCGATAATGCGGTCCAGGTGCTCAGGTTCAAAGTTTGACACACCGATGGTTCTGATTAACCCTTGTTTCTGAGCGTCCACCAGAGCTTTCCAAGCCTCTGCATATTTGCCGTCTTTGGGATTTGGCCAATGAATTAAATACTTGTCAAAATATTTTAACCCAGTCCGGCGCAAAGATTCCTGGATAAAAAGAAATGCTTGATCATACGCATGGTAAGAACCGGGCAATTTGGTGCTGACTAAAATTTCTTCTCTTGGCAGTCTGGATCTGCGCACCGCTTCACCAACAATGCCTTCATTGTCATAGTTTGTTGAAGTATCGATTAAACGATATCCTGAATTTAAGGCGTTTAAGATTTCAAACGTGCCCTGATCTCCTTTAATGCCAATCGTGCCTAATCCCACGTATGGGAGCACTGAACCGTCGTTTAGAACAAAGTGATTATTATCAATAATCAAAGTCTCATCTCCTTAAAATCATTATAATGTAAGCATTGTGCAGCAATTTGCTGCATTTACCGCTGCCAATGGGTGAACAGCGGCCCATCTGCGCCGTATAACGGGTCATAGTCGGGTAACGGCACTTGTCTGATATTGTCCAGTTTCTCCGGACGTTCATCTTCATATCCATAACAAAAGTCATAATCCCTGCCATCAGGGTAGGCACCAATCACTTCAAAGTCTTTACTTGCCGCTAAGCGTTTATGGCCGACGCCTGCCGGCAGAACAATCATATCCCCCTGCCGGACATCCATACTGGCTCCCTGGGCCCCGCCGAGCAGCAGTGTCGCGGTGCCGTTCGATACGATAAGGACTTCGTGGGAAGTGCTGTGATAATGATGATGCGGTGCCACAGCGCCGTGCCAGGCCCCCAGCCAGTTGTTCCGCGATAAGATATTGACTGGCCGGTCATCATCTTCAATCACATTCCTATAGAGCAGCAATGGAAATGAAGGATGGTTCGGAATGGCCCCGTCATCGCCAAGTTTAACGGGTTCTATAGTGATCTCTTGTGCATATTTCATGATCTCACCTCCCGCTGAGATGTCCATTATTCCCATATCCTATTTTATAAATTCTAAACCCGCCGGGAATTAATTGAGAGCGTGAGCACATAATTGAATGTCCCAGCGCTAACGATGTGTTAAAATGACGGCAATACAGGTTGAAAGGGGAAAATAAAGTTGAAAAAGTGGCTATTGAGTCTATCCATCGGCACATTCGCAGTTGTTATGACCGCGTGTGGCGGCGGAGATGAATCAGCTGAAAATACAGATGAAGGATCAAATACACAGGAAGAGGCTTCCGGCGGCAGTGAGGAAAGTCAAAGCGGCCAGTCCGGCAGTGGAGAGCAATCCGGTGATGGCGGCCAGTCCGGCAGTGGTGAACAGGCCCAAATGCCGGAACCGGACCTTGAAGGTGTTCCGGATGTTGTTGCTGAAGTCAACGGTGAAGAAGTGACGAAGGAAGAATTTGAACAAACGTATACCGGTCAATTCCAACAGGTGGCTATGCAGCAGCAGATGTCAGGGGAAGAGGTTGACCAGGATCAGCTGAAACAGCAGGTGGCCGAAGGTATGGTTGATCAGGAACTGCTGATCCAGGAATCGAATAACCGGGACATCAGCGCACCGGAAGAAGATGTCAATGCAGCGATAGACCAGATGGTCGAACAGAACGGCATGGAATCACAGGATGATTTCTTTGCTGCATTGGAAGAACAGGGGATGTCTGAAGATGAAGCGATGTCCCAGTTAGAAACACAGGTGAAGGTGGATCAGCTGATTGCAGAAGAGGCCGGAGATATTGAACCGACAGAGGAAGAACTCCAGGAGGCCTATGATCAGGCAAAAGAACAGCAGGAACAGATGGGCGGAGACCAGGAGATGCCTTCCTTTGAAGAAATGAAACCGGACCTGGAAGAACAGGTTAAAAGTCAGAAGGAAAGTGAAGCGGCACAGACACTCGCATCTGAACTCCGTGACAATTCAGACGTCACCGTCAATGTCTAAATCGGCTTTTTAAAACTGAAATGGTGTGAGAAGTCCCATCGCCACTTGTCATTGTGGCTGTGGGGCTTCTTTGTGCCTGTACACAGCTCAGCCGTTCAGATGATATATATGATGGGTCAATGGTAGAATATTTCACCGCCGTCTAATATAATGAGGTGAAAGGAAACGGTTTCTAACGGACAAGAAAATCATTGATTGCAGCCGGGGTGAAAGGAATGACAAAAATACTTATTAAAAACGGTGAAATTATCACTGCTGATGACAATAACGAGATCATATATGGAGATTTATTGATTGAAAATGACTGTATTACTCAGATTGCACCCCAAATTGATGCATATCATGTGGATCAAGTGATAGAAGCCCGGGGTAAAACGGTCATTCCCGGTTTTATCCAAACGCATATTCACCTATGTCAAACAATATTCCGGGGACAGGCGGACGATATGGAATTGCTGGACTGGCTGAAACGACGGATCTGGCCGCTTGAAGCCGCCCATGATGAAGAATCAAATTATTATTCAGCGATGCTCGGCCTCGGGGAGCTTATCCAGGGCGGGACAACGACGATTGTGGATATGGAGACTGTCCACCACACCGATGCCGCTTTTCAGGCAATTGCAGCGAGCGGCATCCGTGCCTTGAGCGGTAAAGTCATGATGGATTATGGGGATGAAACGCCTTTATTACTGCAGGAAAACACCGATGATTCAGTTCAGGAAAGTGTGGATTTGCTGGAGAAATGGCATGACTTCGATAACGGCAGGATAAAGTATGCGTTTTCCCCCCGTTTTGTCATCTCCTGTTCTGAAGCGCTGCTTACACAGGTCAGGGATCTTTCCGCTCATTACGGTGTTCATATTCATTCTCACGCCGCAGAAAGCAGCGGCGAGATCGAGATTGTACGGAACCGGACAGGCATGCGGAATGTCACATATTTAGATTATCTTGGCCTGGCCAGTGAACGGCTGATTCTGGCGCATTGTATATGGCTGGATGATGAAGAAAAGTCAATTATTAAAGATAGAAGGGTGAAAGTCAGCCATGCTCCCGGATCCAACTTGAAACTGGCTTCAGGAATTGCTGATGTGCCTGAGATGATGAACCAGGGCGCCAAGGTGAGTCTTGGCGCAGACGGTGCCCCGTGCAACAACAACTTGAACATGCTGAATGAAATGAGGCTGGCTGCCGGGATTCACAAGCCGGCGCATGGGGCTGCGGCAATGAATGCACAGACGGTGTTCCGGATGGCGACCATTGAAGGGGCTAAAGCGATCGGGATGGAAGATGAAATCGGCAGTCTGGAAGTGGGTAAAAAAGCCGATTTATCCATTCTGGATATGAATGATTTTCATGTTTTTCCGTCATACGATGTTGATCCTGTTTCAAGAATTGTCTACGCAGCTGCCGCTTCAGACGTAGAAACAACAATCATCAACGGGAAGGTGATTATGAAAAACAGGGAGATAAAGAACATCGACAAAAATATTGTGCTGAAGGAAGCGGATAAATCGATCAAACGGCTGATGAGAAGAATGCCTCATATTCAATATGTTTATAATGAGGATAAGTAAAAAATGATACAAGGGGTGAACAGAATGAACGCTTTATATTTTTCAGCAGGCAGTGCCATTTATGAGGTGAACGCAGATGGGCCGAACTGGATGATGGAAGAGAAACCATCCCCCCATCAATTCTTATGCCTTGCTGCGGACCCGGCCAGCCCGGGCCGGCTGTATGGCGGAACGTTTGATAACGGTCTTTGGATCAGCGATGACAGCGGTGAGACGTGGGAGCGCGCAGGGACAGGCATTACCTATAACCGAGTGATGAGTGTCGCCGTCAGTCCGACGGAGGTCAGAAACGGCTATCGCGTCGTATGGGCAGGCACTGAACCCAGCGGCTTGTTCCGTTCTGAGGATGGCGGCCGGACATGGATCGACTGCCCGGCACTGTTGGATCTGCCCTCGAAATCCACTTGGAGTTTCCCGCCCCGGCCGCACACGCATCATGTGCGCTGGATCGAGCCGGATCCGCATGACGAGAATCGCATCTTTGTCGGCATCGAACTCGGCGGTGTCATGAAAAGTGAAGATAAAGGCAGAACCTGGGAGGATAGGAAACCAGGGTCCCAGCATGACTGCCATATGTTAACGATTCATCCGCACGTATCGGGACGCGTGTATGAAGCAGCAGGCGGCGGGTATGCAGAGAGCGCCGATGCAGGGGCGACATGGCAGACGGTCAATGAGGGTCTTGAACCTTACAACTATCTGGTGGGCATCGCTGTCGACCCGGCAGATGAAAATACAATGGTAGCATCGGCGGCTCAAAGCCCCCGTACAGCCTATCGCCCGGAAGGGGCTAATACAATTTTAGTGCGCCGGGAAAAACAAGGTCCGTGGACACCTGTACATGAAGGCCTTCCAGAAGCATACGGCTCCACCGTTTTTGCTTTAGCCACAGATCCCTCAGCACCCGGTGTGTTTTACGCCGTCAATAATCAAGGAGTTTATCTGTCCGATGATGGCGGGAAGACATGGGAACAAATGTCATTGAAATGGCCGGAACATTTGACGGGAAAAAGAATCCGGGGGCTCGCCGCAGTGGGCACTGGGAGTAATGGTTGAATAATCATTGGTCTTAGAAGATAATGAGAATTAAAAGGGGGCAGGTTAGAGATGAAAAATTTATTTCCAAGCTACAGGGAAGAAAATGTATTAGTCATGCTGGATTTTGAGTCATACAATCCGAATACGATTTTACGTGGCGCCAAATTGGCTGAAGCGTTCCAATGCAAATTTTCTGTACTCTTTCTTGAGTATATACAGTCTGGTGTCTCCTCTGCGGAAAAAGAGCTTTATCTCACTGAAAGCAAAAAGCTGAGTGAAGATCTGAATGTAGCGGAATACAGGGTTGAAACATTTGAACGGCACCGGGAAATCCTGAAAATCCTGCACCAGTTTGCTAAAGAAAAAGCAGCCACCCAGCTTGTCTTGGCCCATATCCCGGAAAGCAGATGGGAAGAGCTGGTCAGCGGGACGTTTGCGAATTATGTATTGAAGAAAATGCCGTTCCTGGAGCTCCATTTTATCGCCCCGGATATTGCCTTCCCGTATGGAGATTGGGAATATAATAAGGGGCGTTATGGAGCCCTTGAACCTTCCGGCCGCGATGGGGAATTTGTACTTGTTACAAGTCAGACACAGCAATCTGTGGAAGACGGCGTTTTCTTCAAGAACTCAGATACTGATTTTAACACAGGCATATTTGTTTCTTATGCGACGGAAGGAGATTTTAATCAGTATGATGTGGTCAAAGGTACAGCAACTAAAATAGAATAATTGAAACCGCCTTGGCTGCTAAACACATCAATTGTTGGAGCCATCCTTGCTGTTACACAGATACCCTGACCATGAACATTCCTCCAATATTGTCCATTACAAATAAAGAGAAAAGGACGTGCAGTATGAAAGATTATGGCATGATGGTGCTCGGCACTTTTTTCTTCGCTTTTTCAGTCGCGATGTTTTCAATGCCGAACTCGCTTGCTGAAGGCGGCATCCCGGGATTATCCCTCCTCCTTTATTATGGTCTGGGATGGTCCCCCGCAGCGGTCACTTTCGTCGTCAGCAGTATTATCTTTGCTGTCGGTCTCCGCTACCTGCCAAAAGCGATGATCATAAAATCGATTGCGGCAATTCCGCTATTCTCATTATTCCTCTTTTTGATGGAAGACTACGGGACAGCAGTGAATGACCCTTTACTGGCCGCGCTTTACGCAGGGCTGTTCACAGGGATCGGTTTTGGTTTCATCTTTCGCTCAGGAAGCACGGTTGGCGGTACTTCCACAATTGCCAAAATGCTGAACAATCATTTTGGATGGGGCCTGACCGGTACCAATTTTGTGCTGGATGCGCTTATTGTCGGCAGCGGGGTGTTTGTCATCGGTCCGATCATGGTTTTATATACTGTTGTGGCATTATTCATCGGAAAGAAAGTGACGGATTATGTACTGGAAGGTTTTGAATCCAAAAAGGTAGTTCATATCTTCTCGGATTACAGCGAATCAATCGCCGGTTCCATCCAGCGGAATCTTGGCGCCCATACGACAATTCTCCGGGGTGACAACGAGGGCAGCGGAAATAATGAGCATCTGATTTATGTGGCTGTGCCCAAACAGCAGTTGTTTTTCCTTAAAAAGCTGATACATGAAGTGGACGAAGCCGCGTTTATAGTGGTGGATACAGTTAAGGACGTCAGCGGCGGTTCATTTGCCAGAGCACACCATCCGACACAGAAAACATTCGGCAGCGCGAAGGAAGAACGGCAGTACTATAAGGAAAGAGCGGATGAATGAACAAGGTTAGAATAGATCTAAGCGGTGGATGTGCGTAAAACATCATGTAAAAAGGAGCGTTTGTATGGTTGGAACAGAAATAGACCTCGTAATTAAAGATAGTTTGAAAGCACTGGCCCTGGACGAAAAGATTTTTTATTTCATCTGTAAACTTAGGAGGTGCCAGGGCTTTTTATCCAGCGCAGGTGATCTTTAGTAATTGTAGATAATATGACAATATTCGCAGAGTTGATGAAACTGTCTATGTCCTCTGTTTTGTCATTCTGCCCATTTGTTTCAGCTGTACTTTTAAAGGGAAAAACCACTGTGATCATGAGAAGGAGGAATGACTTTGCTTAACCATCAGTTATATATCAATGGTGAATATTCTGCATCTGCAGGAAATGAGTGGATTGACGTTCTCAATCCGGCAACTGAAGCAGTGATTGCAAAAACTCCGAAGGGCACAGGTGAAGATGTTGAACGGGCAGTGCAGGCTGCTTCTGAAGCTGGCTCAAAATGGGAAATGATGCCTAATATTGAACGGGGGAAGATTGTTCGTAAATTAGGCGATGAGATTGAAAACAGAAGAGATAAATTCATTGATCTGCTCCAGGAGGAGCAGGGAAAAGATTACGAACTGGCCAGCGGCGAAGTGGATCTGGCGATAGACTATTTCCGTTATATGTCTGAATGGGCCAGAAGAATGGAAGGCGATATCGTCCCGAGTGACCGTCCGAATGAAAATATTTTCATTTATAAAAAACCGATTGGTGTCGTCGCCGGTATCATTCCTTGGAACTTCCCGGTCTTTATCCTGGCCAGGAAAGTAGCAACGGCATTGGTGACCGGCTGCACGATTATCATAAAACCAAGCCAGCATACGCCGAATACGGCAATGGAATTTACGAAGATCATGGATGAGATGGAAGAAGTACCCGCTGGTGTCTACAATGTGGTGACAGGGGCAGGTTCAGAAATTGGCAACGCGCTGGCTTCACACAAAGATGTTCAAATGATAACAATGACCGGCAGTGTTGGCGCGGGCACTAAGGTGATGGAAGCCGCTGCACAGAATATTACGAAGGTGAATCTTGAACTGGGCGGCAAAGCACCGGCAATTGTGACTAAAAATGCCGACCTGGATCTGGCTGCAGAGGCGATTGTCACTTCAAGGCTTGCCAATAACGGACAGGCTTGTACGAATGCTGAGCGTCTGTACGTCCATGACAGTGTTGCCCAGTCCCTGACTGAAAAATTGGTTAAAGCATTTGAAGCGAAGAAACTGGGCAATACGCGGGAAGACAAAGCAGCGGATGTCGGCCCGCTGATCAACCGTGACAGACTTGAAACAGTTGAAGGGATGGTCAGCGAAGCGGTGGAGCAAGGCGCTGAGATTGCAGCCGGCGGCGCACGCGGGGAAGTTGATGCCGGGTATTTCTACAAACCAACGATACTGACCAATGTGTCACATGACTCAACTGTCATTCGTGATGAAATATTCGGACCTGTACTGCCGATCGTTACATTCAGTACGTTGGATGAGGCTATTGAAAAAGCCAATGACACGGATTATGGTTTATCTTCCTCCGTTTACACTGAAGACCTCAATGAAGCGATGCGTGTCATCAATGAAATGCGGTTTGGCGAAACATATGTCAATCGTGAAAACTTCGAAGCCGTGCAGGGCTATCATGCCGGCATGCGACAATCCGGTCTGGGCGGCACGGACGGCAGGCACGGGGTGGAAGATTTCCTTGTTACCCAGGTCGCTTATATGCAATATAAAAATGATCAGGCATAAAACGAACCGCCTGGATATAATTTTTTCTGGCTAAAGGAGAGGATGCCACTTACAGGCATCCTCTCCTTTTACGTGTGACGGAAATATCCGTGCAACAGCTATTTGATTTCCTCAAGTTTCTCTGTAAAAAGCGTCAGTTCTGGCAAATAAGTACTTTTAATCTCGTCGATGAGTGTATCAAACAGTTTTTCATTCTGGTGCAGAAACAAGGTTAAATTACTGCGGTTGTTCGCCTTAAGCCAGCTTCTGTGATTTTGAATAATATTCCGTTCCTCTAACTTTTTCACCGCTTGACGGTAATCTTTCACCGTTTCACCTTTGGCATCCAAATAGGAAAACATGACTTTTTGCGCGAAATCAAAGGCCATTTCAAAATAGTGGATGTAGCCGGCCTTTTCAAGGTCATTTTGGAATATGCGATCATTGTATTTTTTCAGCTCGGTATATGATTTATAGTAACTATCGAAATCCTGTCTCCAGCGAATTTCATCATTGTTCATAGCGATTCTCCTTCAATCATTCAAAATTGGGTTTGTTTATCTTGCTTACACACATAAAAATAACGCCTGTCATTTCTCCGAGTATAATGGACGGAGGCTTTGTTAATCAACTGGATGATTCCATTTTATAATAACAATGACATGCGGCGGTCTAAATTCCTTGTTTTATGAAAAATATAAACGGGAAAGTAAATGGATACGAGCATGCTGGACATTTATCACTATTTACAACGTCCAAGGGGGAAGGTATATGATTTGCGGCAGGACCGTTGATGATGAGACCCGCTGTATCCACTACCATACAAAGGAAGATATTATCGCGATCAAATTTGCATGCTGCAATAGATATTATCCCTGTTACAAATGTCATGCGGAATGTGAAGACCATCCGGTGATCAGATGGAAAAGTGATGCATTCAGCGAGAAAGCGATCATGTGCGGTGTGTGCAGTACAGAACATACTATTCATGAATATTTAAAGGCGAGCCATTGCAAAACGTGTGGTGCACAGTTCAATGAAGGCTGTCGGCATCATCATCATCTATATTTTGCAAAATAATCGCAGTTTTTCAAATAAACCTCTTGAAAGTCAAAGAAGGTCAATGTATAATGGTATTACAGTCGAAGGTCAAAGATAGTCAGATGGTTTGGAGTTACAAAACATCTGGCTTTTGATTGAGCAACTTGATTGAAAACATCAAAACAACGTTTTACACTGTAAATATAGTCAAAGATAGTCAAAGTCAATGAACACAAATTCATCGACTAAAAGAGGAGGAAAAATCCATGAAATGTCAAAATTGTGGTGTTAACGAATCCAGTGTGAATCTGGCTATGAATATTAACAACCAGAAAATGCAGGTACATTTATGTAATGATTGTTTCCGTGAAATCCAGGGCCAAATGATGAATTCCAACGATTTCTTTAAAGGTGCTCCATTCGACAATAATGAATTTAATAATAATGCTTTCGGAGCGAATGGAAACAGCCAGACGGGAACAAAAACAAAACAAAAAACGAAAAAAGACGATGGTCTGCTTGACCAGTTAGGTAAAAACGTCTCTGATGAAGCCAAAGCGGGGAATATCGACCCTGTCATCGGCCGTGATAAGGAAGTTAAACGCGTCGTTGAAACACTGAACAGGAGAAATAAAAACAATCCGGTTCTGATCGGTGAACCCGGTGTCGGTAAAACAGCGATTGCTGAAGGGCTCGCACTGAAAATTTCTGAGGGCGCTGTGCCGGCAAAACTGATGGATAAGGAAATATATATCCTTGATGTGGCATCCCTCGTCGCAAACACGAGCATGCGCGGTCAGTTCGAAGAACGCATGAAACAGCTGATCAGTGAACTGCAGGAACGTACAGAAGTCATTCTGTTCATCGACGAAATGCATCAGATTGTGGGCGCAGGTACTGCGGAAAGTTCCCAGATGGATGCAGGCAATATCCTGAAACCAGCACTTGCACGCGGGGAAGTCCAGATTATCGGCGCGACAACACTGAAAGAATACCGTCAGATTGAGAAAGACGCAGCGCTTGAACGCCGTCTGCAGCCGATAATGGTCAAAGAGCCTTCACTGGAAGAATCCGAACTGATTCTTCATGGCATCAAAGACCGTTACGAAAACTTCCACGAAGTCAGATATTCCGATGAAGTGGTCCGTGCATTCGTCACATTATCAGACCGTTATATCCAGGACAGATTCCTGCCGGATAAAGCGATAGATCTGATGGATGAAGTCGGATCAAGATTGAACCTTTCAAATGCCGAAAATGATTCAGGTTCAATCCAGCAGCAGCTCGATAAGATCGAAAGAGAAAAAGATGAAGCTGCAGACGAGGAAGACTATGAAAAAGCGGCACATCTAAAATATCAGCAGCTGCAGCTTGAAAAACAGCTTGAAAAGGCAGAAGACGATGAACAGACAGTCGAAGTGGATGTCTCCGATATCCAATTGATGGTAGAAGAAAGAACGGGTATTCCTGTCACTAAGCTTCAAGCGGACGAACAGCAAAAAATGCGGGACCTTGAAGGCAACCTGGGATCAAAAGTCATCGGTCAGGAAGAAGCGGTCGGCAAAGTGGCCAAAGCAATCAGACGTTCACGTGCCGGTCTCAAGTCCGAATATCGCCCAATCGGTTCATTCCTGTTTGTCGGACCGACAGGTGTTGGCAAGACAGAGCTGACAAAAGCATTGGCTGAAGAATTGTTCGGTACCAGGGACTCACTGATTCGGCTTGATATGAGTGAATATATGGAAAAACACACCGTATCTAAAATCATTGGTTCCCCTCCAGGCTATGTCGGCCATGAAGAAGCGGGACAGCTGACAGAAAAAGTGCGTCACAATCCGTATAACATCATTCTGCTGGATGAGATTGAAAAAGCACATCCGGATGTACAGAACATGTTCCTTCAGATTATGGAAGATGGTCATCTGACTGATTCTCACGGACGTACAGTAAGCTTCAAGGAAACAGTCATCATCATGACAAGTAACGCAGGTACAGGCGTGAATACTGCAAGTGTCGGTTTCAATCCGGACAGGCACGAATCCGTGAAAACACTTGATAACCTGAGTGAGTATTTCAAGCCGGAATTCCTGAACCGTTTTGACTCCATCATCAACTTCAATGAACTTTCAGAAGGAAATCTGCGGGAAATCGTCAACCTCATGCTTGCTGAACTGGAAGAAAGAATCGAAGAAAATGATATATCCATCACGATCACAGACAGTGCCAAGCGTGAACTGGTCAGTCTCGGTTATGACAAACGATTCGGTGCCAGACCGCTGCGCAGAGTCATCCAGGACAAGATAGAAGATCAGCTGACTGATCTGATCCTTGAAGAGGAAGATCTGCAGCAGGTAAGAGCCAAAGTGCAGGATGGCGAAATTAAAGTAGTCAGAGCATAGAACTAAAAGTCAAGCCGGCGCTGGGTCAAATGATTTGACCCAGCGCTGGCTTTTTTATACTAAAATTTCTGCATTTTTAAGTTTATTAACTATTTGGCAGGGTATGGGTCGGGATACAGGAAGGTTCTCTTACTAAAAGCCGGTAATTAGACAACAATAGACACTACATTGAATATAGAGATACAAAATTTTTGATAGGAGTGTTTATAATGGAAGATCTTTATCCGTCAAGACAGAATAATAAACCGGAGATTTTAAAACGCAAGGATCCTGTGATTCACACAGATCGGTCCAAAGATAATCAGGCGCCGCTTTCCAAAGAACAGCTTGATTCATATGAACAAAATGGCTTTTTGCAGATTGAAAATTTCTTCTCTCCGCAAGAGGTCACCGATATGCAAAACGGCATTTTTGAACTGCAGGACTCCACTAAAGACGTGAATTCTGAGAAAGTGATTCGTGAGCCGCAAAGTGAAGAAATCAGATCTATTTTCCATGTGCACAACGATGACAGCTATTTTAAACAAGTAGCCAGTGATCAGCGGCTGCTGGATATCGTAAACTACCTGCTTGGCAGCGAGGTTTACGTCCATCAATCTCGAATTAACTATAAACCAGGGTTCTCAGGCAAAGAATTTGATTGGCATTCGGACTTTGAAACATGGCATGTGGAAGATGGAATGCCTCGGATGCGGGCGGTCAGCCTGTCGATTGCCTTATCCGACAACTATACATTTAATGGGCCTTTAATGCTTATCCCTGGATCCCATAAATATTATGTCAGCTGTGCTGGGGAAACCCCAGATGACAATTACAAAGAGTCATTGCAGAAACAAAAATTCGGTGTACCTGATCATGACAGCCTGCGCTGGTTAGCTGATCAGGGCGGAGGCATCTCTGTACCCACAGGAAAAGCGGGTTCCATCACCTTATTTGAAAGCAATACCATGCATGGATCAAGTGGTAATATTACACCGTATAGCCGCAACAACTTATTTATGGTATATAACAGCGTTGAAAACCAATTGGTCAGACCGTATTCAGGCGGCAAAGAACGTCCTGAGTACATCGCTGTACGAGAAGGTGCATCTACGTTAAGCGGCAGCAGATAAAGAGTTGAAAGTAAACTTTCCTGATATAAAATTACTGGCAAATAAATTTGGACTGCCCCGGGCTGAAATGTATGATGCCTCCGGGGCAGCTTTTTTAATTTCTGCGGGTGTGATTGATATCTATCTAATCTCTTTCTCAAAAATCTTTCGATCGAAGGAGGTGAACTGTTCAACACTGTCCTCCGTGATGCGTATAGATTCTGTAATGGATACGCCGAAGTCTTCGAACCATATGCCCGGCATCAGATGAAATGTCATGTTCGGCTCGAGTATGGAACGGTCATCCGGTCTGAAACTGATGGTGTGCTCTCCCCAGTCCGGCGGATAACTCATCCCGATTGAATAGCCGATTCTGGATTTTTTCTCATAGCCGTGTCTGGCGATTGTATCACTCCATATATTATTCACATCTTCCGCCGTGATGCCGGGTTTCATGTGACGTAAGGTTTCATTGATCCCTTCATCCACAACTTTGCCGACTTCCAGCACGAACTCAGGCGCTTTCCCCAGCGACATTGTTCTGGCCATCGGCACGTGATACCTGTGCTGGCAGCCGGCAATTTCAAAAGTGATAATGTCCCCTTCTTTGTATCGTTCTTCCGTCCATGTCAGATGGGGACTTGCTGTATGTCTGCCGGCAGGCATCATCGGTACCATGGATGTGTAATCACCGCCGAATTCTTCGTTGCCGGATATTTGTGTATGGGTGATTGCGGCGGCGACATCATTTTCCCTGACACCAATATCTGCAAGGTCATAGGCCTTCTGCATGGCGTCTTCGACAATTTGGGCAGCATTTCTCATATAGCTGATTTCTGTCTCCGTTTTAATGACTCTGACCCAGTTCACCAGACCGCTGGCATCTTTGAATTCTGCATTGGGCATCCCATAGTTCATGCGTTCCTGACATTTGGCTGTATAATAGAATGCATCCATTTCGACTCCGATTTTCTTTCTGCCTTTCCCCCGCCGGTTCAATACTTGAGCGATGAAATCCATCGGATGACGGATAGTGGATTGCACGTATTCGTCAGGATAGTAAATAATGCTGTCGTTTTTCATCCAGGTGGTCAGCTCGGCCCCCCGTGCATCCATGCCTCTGCCGATCCAGAGCGGCTCTTCTTCGTCAACAAACAGGATGACCGCCTGGTGCACGTAGAAACTCCATGCATTATATCCGGTGAGGTAGCACATGTTTGAGGGATTGGAAACGACCAGCACCTCTACACCATATTCGAGCATCTTCTGTTTGGTCTTATCATTACGCATTACATATTCTTCAGTGGAGAACATCTATATCTACCCTCCTAATCATTCAGTATTTGTAAAGCAGATTCAAGATCTGCCTTTAAATCTTCAAATTTTTCGATTCCAGCTGAGTAGCGCACCAGACTCTCCGCGATTCCGAGCGCCTTAAGTTCTTCTGAAGTGGACTCCACATGACTCGTCGTATAAGCGGGCCCGACGGTCGTCTCAACAGCGCCGAGATTGGCTGCCCGGTTGGCATATTCCAATCTCGGCAGCACTTTTTTAACTGTCTCCATGCCGCCATACAGTGAGAAGCTGAAGATACCCCCAAACCCTTTCATCTGCCTTTTGGCAATTTCATGGTTCGGATGGTCAGGGAACCCTGGATAAAATACTTCTGAAACTGCCGGATGCCCAGAAAGGAATTCAGCAATCCTTCCCGCATTCTCAGTCTGTTTCCATACTCTTAAGTCCAGCGTTTTCATCCCTCTGAGCATCATGTAGGCACCGAAAGGATCCATTGTCGCCCCGTTGATTTCCCGGTAGTGGAAGACCTGTCCCACCAGATCCCTGCTGCCGCATACCGCGCCGCCAAGCGCATCCGCATGCCCGCCCAAAAATTTCGTCGCACTGTGGATAACCAGATCTGCGCCGAGATCGAGGGGGTTCTGCAGTATGGGGGTTGCAAATGTGTTGTCCACCACGAGAAGTGCGTTATTTGCTTTTGCTGTTTTGGCGATTCGTTCAATGTCAGTGATTTTCACCGTCGGGTTCGTCGGTGTTTCCAGATGTACAATTTTACATCCCTTACTGATTTCTGCTTCCAGTCCATCATGGTCCCCGGTTTCACAAAGTGTGACAACGATGTCCAGTTTCGGCAGGAACTCATTGAAAATTCTGTTTGTTCCGCCATAGGTGTCCTTGATGCTGACGACCCGGTCTCCGGGGCGCAAAAAGGTGTGCATTGCGGCACTGATTGCCGCCATTCCAGTAGAAAAACTTGTGGCTGCTTCAGCACCTTCCAAATCTCTGATCTTGTCCTCAAAAGCGGCCAGCGTCGGGTTGGTATTCCTGCCATAAATATGCCCTTTCTCATTACCGAGCGCGACCTGGTACCAAAGGTCCAGATCATCATAGTTATAGGTGACACTATTGACGATCGGCACCTGGCTGGCACCATGGACTCTGTACGCCTTCTCCCCTGCCCAGACAGTGTTTGTGGCTGGATTCACTTTCTTTTCCATAATTACCGCACATCCTTCCTCATATCTCATAATGAAAGCGCTTACATATTATACGAAAATAAAAAGGGTGGTACGGATATCTATCCCCTTTAAACGTATTATAACATCTTACCGGCAAAAGTTTCATCTATAATAATCTAAAATAACAAAAAATCTGAAAATGATGAATGATACGTTGGAGACGGGTGTATTTATCCCCGTCTTTTTCTGAAGAGAAGCAGTATTTGCGAAATGATGGCCAGCACCGGCAGCTCAATCAGCGGCCCGATGACAAGCACCAGTGCAACTAGCGGCTGGTCCACAAATGCGGTGACGGCGATAGCCAGCGCTACCGGAGAGTTACGGGCAATGATTGTCATGTTGAGGCTCACCGTATCCGCATACGAAAAATTCATTACTCTGCCCGCAGTCTGTGCGACGATAAAATTAATGATGAAGAAGAGCAGGACCGGTATCATCATGATGAAGAGAACTTCGGGATTATTCGTCAAATACGCGCCCTGTGAGGCAAACATGGCCGTGATGGCCATTGTCAGGAACAATATCTGCGCTGATGAAAAGAACGGGATGAGCTTGTCTTCGAGGAGATTTTTCCTATTCTTGAACAGCAGCCGGGTTAGATGAGCAATTATAAATGGTAAGAAAATTACGAGCACAATGCTTTCCAGCACCGTGTTAAAGGGAACGGCTGTAATCGTGCCTGAAAAGATAAGCAGATAGACCGGCAAAAGCAGAATCTGAAGGATAAAGTTGACCGGCAGCAGTGAGGCGGATAACGGGACATTGCCGCGGGCCACAGCAGTAAACATCAGATACCAGTCTGTACACGGGGTCACCATCAGCATGATGAAGCCGATCCACAATGCCGGATGATCGCTTAGGAATATTGCACCGAGGGCCCAGGCTAAAAGCGGTGACCACACAAAATTAATGAGTGTACTCGTGCTGAGGAATTTGATGTGTTTAAACGCATCCTTCAGGTTCTGGATAGGGATGGTTAAAAACAATCCGTACAGCATCAGCAGTATGAAAGGGATAATGAAGGCACCGGCATTTTGTTCAACAACGGGGAGCTGCCCGAGTAACAGACCCATGCCAACGCCGGACAGGATGATCAGCGTCTGGAATTTTTCCAATATATTCATAGTGAAGCTCCTATAACAGCATGGATGTATTGCATTCTTTCCCATTATATATCTAATTCTCGCTTTTGATAAACAACCGGTTTTTGCTGATAGACAAACGGTCTGCAAACAGATATTCTTATGGAAAATGATGGACTCGGGGAGACGGGATAATATGGACCGGAAATCATTGATCAGGAAATTTGATAAACAGGCAAAAAAGTATGACGCACGACGTGAAAAAGATAATACTTACCGATTCAGAAAACGCATTTTCCCAGAAGCTGAAGGGCATGTTCTGGAGGTGGCTGTCGGCTCGGGATATAACTTTGCCTTCTATAGCGAAGTGTCTGAGCTGACCGGGGTCGATTTCAGCGGGGAAATGCTGAAAGCGGCTGCTGCTGCTTCAAAAGATTACCCTTTTACAACGACGCTGATACAAGCAGATGTGGAGTCGATGGCCTTTGATGCAGACAGTTTTGATACCATCGTCTCTTCGCTCAGTTTTTGTGCATACCGGGAACCGGCGAAGGTATTGGAAAAATTCCGGAAGTGGTGCAGACCGGAGGGTAAAATCCTTTTGATGGAACATGGCATCAGCTCCAATAAATTTCTTTCCGGCATCCAGAGACTGGTTGATCCGGCAGCAGTTATGATTGTGGGATGCCATCAGAACAGGGATATCAGCGGTATTGTCAAGTCCTCACGACTGAATATCCTCAGGGAAGAAAGATATCTGGCAGGCAGTATGTATCTGATATGGGCTGAAACGGACAGTAGGTAAGTTCAATCGTTTGAAACCGGGCGCTGCTTTGGATATTCTGGATAAAGAAATGTTTTTATGTTCTGAAAATTAACTTTATATTAAATTCCAGGAGGTCATCATATGTCTGAAGACAGTCTTTATCAAAAATCAAATCTCGAGCGTTTGCCTGAAATGTCCAAACTCGCCCCGGATGCATTCAAAAAATTTAATGCCTTTGATCAGGCGGCGGTTGCCGACGGCGTCGTCCCGCAAAAGACGAAAGAACTGATTGCGGTGGCGTCGGCCCACGTCACCGGCTGCCCGTACTGCATTGATATCCATGTAAACAATGCTAAAAAACTGGAAGTCTCAAAAGAAGAAATATCAGAAGCGATCATGGTGGCGGCGGCACTTAAAGCAGGTTCCGCCATGGCGCATGGTGTCAATGCGCTCCAGGCATATGACGGTGAGAATGAGGAACTTTACCAGAAATCGAACATCAAGAGACTGAGTGAATTCGGGGAACTGAGTCCGGATGGATTCAAAGCATTCAATCAGTTTGATAAAGAGGCGATGAAGCCCGGCCTGATCAGCCAGAAAGATAAAGAGTTGATTGCAGTGGCAGTGGCGCATATCACCGGCTGCCCGTACTGCATTGAAATTCATACTAAAAATGCTAAAAGCCTGGAGGTCTCCCGTGAAGAAATGGCCGAGTCCATCATGGTGGGGACTGCATTGAAAGCAGGTTCAGCTTTTGCACACAGTGTGAATGCAATGGAATCGTATGATGCGTAACTGTGATCCTGTCAGTTGCATTTGAAAGGAGATTTAAATGAGACGATGGTTGTTCACCTCCCTTATGGCAATGTTTATGCTCATATTGTCTGGATGTGTTCCGGGAATGGGAAATGATGAGGATGAAGGCGATCAGCAGCAGACCATTGATGACACACCCCAGCAGCAAAATGGGCAGAATTCGGAAGGTACAGAGGAAGAATAGTAATATAAAAGCTGCCTGCATCTGCAGGCAGCTTTTATATAATGTGACTGACCATATTGAGGAAAGTGAGTTTACAGCTGTCTGTGAATGGGAAAGGTTAAGAAAATTGTAAGTTGAAAGGAGTGCTTTATGAAACGCTGGATATTTTTAGCTCTGATTGCAGCACTTACACTGGTTCTGGCAGCATGCGGCACAGGCGAGAACGGCTCTGAAGAAGATTCCGGCAGTTCGGAAAATACAGAGGAAGGATCTTCGGGCGGAAGTTCTGAAGAAGTGGAAGTTTCCATGCAGAATAATGACGGTGAAGAAACTGCAACCGCGACATTGACTGAAGATGACTCCGGTGTAAACATTGCATTGGAAGGTGAAAACTTGTCTTCAGGTGAAAAAGGATTCCACATACACAATAGCGGTGCCTGTGAAACACCGGATTTCCAATCAGCAGGAGATCATTATAACCCGACGGATGCCAATCACGGTTTTGATGACCCGGACGGCCCTCATGCCGGTGATTTGGAGAATATCGAAGTGTCTGAAGATGGCACTGTAAGTGCTGAACGTACAGCAGATATGGTGACGCTCGAAGAAGGTCAGGACAATACACTGTTTACTGAAGACGGTACAGCGCTGGTTATCCACTCAGAAGCGGATGACTATGAATCCCAGCCTTCAGGTGATGCAGGGGACAGAATTGCCTGCGGTGTGATTGAACAATAACCGGTAATCAAATAATGACGGGTCCGCCTGCCACTCAAAGTGGCAGGCTTTCTAATGAATCAGATTCTGATGAATAACCGATGTTTGATGATAAAATTGAGATATAAAGCAGGGAAGGACAGATCTATGAATGTAATGAAGAAAGATCAGGCATTTCGTATAGGGACAGGTTTTTTCAGTGTTGAGAGATACCGGCCGGGATTGATCTTTGAAAATGGCAGCAGTGATGACTGGGCTTTCGGTCCGATTGCGCTGATCGATCATGCCAGACTTAAAAAAGGTCTGAAGATTAAAATGCATGAGCACACGAATGACGAAATATTGAGTTACATCCACACAGGTGAAATGCTTCATGAAGACTCGGATGGCTCAAAGGTTTGGGTGAGTCCGGCCCGTACAATGATGATGAATGCCGGTGACAGTTTCTATCATCAGGAATCCGCAAAATACGGTGATGTGGATATGCTTCAGGTCATTATCAGACCGCGCGAAGCAGATATGTCCCCAAACGTGCAGTTTGCTGAAAGAAAGATTAAACAGACCGGCGAATGGCACTTAGTTGCAGGGCCCGGAGAAATTGATCCCCCGCTTGAAATCCGCCAGGCAGTTGTCGTGTATGACGCCCATGGTAAAGCCGGACAGCAATTGGAATTGCCCCGTTTCAACGGTATGACACCTTTCCTCTATATGATGGAAGGCAGGGCGGAAGCGGACGGCAGCGTACTTGAAAAAGGAGATGCAATGTCAGGAGAAGCAAAAACGTTTCCGATTCTCAATCTGGTTGAAGACAGCATTGTTGTATTGTTTCTTGCGGACCTCGGGGCAGAGATGACTTATGCAGGCAGTTTCAGTGGTCCGAAAAATGAAGCGGACAAGCGGGCAGATCTCCCATTTATGTAATTTAGACCCCGTTAGCGGATGCATTCCGTTAACGGGAATTTTTATGGTTAAAAAAGATTGAATGTAAAAAATGTATGTGTTACATTATCCATCGTGACTCAAAAGATACTTAAGGTAAATGAATAGTCATTCGGGGTGAGATATTGGCAGGGAGAAAAGAAGAACTGCTCGATGCTGCAATTGATCTGTTTCAGAGAAATGGGTTTCATGCAACATCTGTCGAGGATATTACAGAAGCGATTGGAATATCCAAAGGCGGTTTCTATAAACATTTTAAATCAAAAGAAAGTCTGGTTTTGGGGCTGCTGAATCGTTTTTATGAAGATATGCTGGAGAAATCCGAGCATCATGTCAAAGCGCTCCAGGGGGACGCTTTACTGGTTCTGAAAAAGAAGATTACGATTGAATTGGAACAGTTGTTTGACTATCACTATTTCTTTCATGAAATCAGGAATGATGCCTCTCTGTCGAACGAAGTTGACGTACAGACAGCCCTGGGGCGCATCATTGAAATGATACAGGAATGGCATAGGCAGGCACTTTTTGCAGCATTCGGCACGAAGCCTTTAAACTATATCAATGATCTTTCATTAATGATGGAAGGAACGATGCATTTCTATCTGATGACAATCATCTGGTCGGATACTGATCTGCCGCTTGATATGGTTGGAGATTTCATAGCCGAGAGTCTGCGGGCGATCGTGAATAACGATGATGCATTGCAGCCGGTGCTGCCGAAATTGATGGACGAAATGAAAGATGGAGAAAATCTGCATCTTAATATGGTCGAAGAGCTAAAAGCACATCGTGAAACACTCGATTTAGCAGAAGAGAAAACAATCCAGACCTTTGATTTACTTATTGAAGAACTTATCCAGTCCCGGCCGAGGGAATTCCTTGTGGAAGCATTATTTACCCAGCTGAGTCAAATACCGGAACTAAAGAGAAAACTGACTTCCATTATCATTGAATGGGAAGTGTGGAAGGAGAATATAAATGAATGACACTTGGGATCTGCCCATGAAACAAAAAGTATTGATGATCGCAGCGCTCCTCATCGGAGCTTTCATGGGCATTACGAACGAAACGCTGCTGGCAACCGCACTTCCTTCGATACAGGATGCCTTTGGTATCACACAGGGAGAAGTACAATGGATGACCACAGCATTCCTGATGACGAACGGTATCATGATTCCGATATCCGCCTTTTTAATTGAACGCTTTTCAACGAGAGGACTGTTCCTGACTGCAATTGGATTATTTGGTGCCGGCACAGCCATTGCGGCTGTCGCCCCCGTGTATCCGATCCTGCTGTTGGGCCGCATTGTCCAGGCATCGGGATCGGGCATTATGCTGCCGCTTCTGATGACCGTCCTGCTGGCAGTGGTCAGTGTTCATCGACGCGGGACTGCCATGGGTATGATTGGTATCGTCATCGCGTTCGGCCCGGCGATCGGGCCGACTTTATCAGGGTTTTTGCTGGAACATTTCTCCTGGCGTTCCCTGTTCATCACCGTTCTGCCGATCGTTGCTGTGACATTGACTGTCGGTGCATTGTTCCTGAAGAATGTCACTGATTTGAGGAAGCCTAAAATCGATGTTCTGTCCATTATTCTGTCGTCTGCAGGTTTCGGATCTTTCCTGTATGGTTTCAGCATCGCTTCAGAAGAGGGATGGACAAGTCCGCTTGTACTGACTGCTGTTATCGCGGGTGCACTCATTATCGGATTGTTCATCAAGAGACAGACGATACTGCAAACGCCGATGCTCGAATTCAGAGTGTTCCAGTTCCGCATATTCACATTGGCCATCATTATTACAATGACTGTATTGATCTCCCTGATCGGTGCTGAAACACTGCTGCCATTGTTCATGCAGAATGTCCTTGGGTTTACACCGCTTCAGTCCGGACTCGTATTATTGCCGGGAGCGGTGGTAATCGGACTCATGTCGCCGATTACCGGGCGCCTGTTTGATATGTACGGTGCCAAATGGCTGGCGCTCAGCGGCCTTGCTGTCGTGACTGCAACGACATTCATGTTTACCCAGCTGTCATTGGAAACCTCATTCCTGTATATGACCGTCGTGTTTGCTGTCCGCATGTTTGGCTTGTCATTGGCCCTCATGCCTGTAATGACTTCAGCATTGAATCAGCTGCCGCCGAAATGGTATGCACATGGCTCCGCTATGGCCAATACACTGCAGCAGATTGCAGCCTCCATCGGTACAGCGATTCTTGTCACACTCGTCGCGATGGGCGCGGCAAATTACGCACCGGCCTCTGGTACCTCGCCGGAGATGGCGGCACAGTTGGCACAGGTTACAGGATTCGAATGGGCATTCATGGGAAGTACAATCCTTTCCTTTATCGCATTTATACTCGCCCTGTTCCTGCAGCCGCCCAAAAAAGAAAAAGAAATTGTCAGCCAGATTCACTCACAGGAGTTCAGTCAATAGTTATGAGAGTGAGAACAGCCAGCAGAACAAAGTTCTGCTGGTTGTTTTATCGTCTTTTCATTTTTTCATTGATGATAGTTTCTCAGAGCAGTTCATGAGACACTTTTCCATCTTGAGTTTCGTTGATATATGTTGTCCCCCGTTATTAATCAGCAGTATGAAATGTAAGGTTTTAATTTATGATTTAATTTTATGAAAGTTAGATTATTTAATTTGAAATACATACATAAAATTGTCATAATAAAATTAAGTACTGATATTATCGTTCTAATTATTATGCGTTAAATGTCCGAAATATAAGGGGTTGATATGATGAATGCAGAAGTTACAACAGATGAAGCACCAAGAACATACAGGGAGGCGGCACAGCAGATTGTCCCATTTGGTATACTCATGGGACTGTTTACAATTGCCTACTCACTCTGGTTTGGTGCGGCATGGGGGGCAGCCGGCTGGATATTGACCATTGTAATGTTAGCGGTGGCTTTTTATCTGCTCTGGAAAAACTATAAGCATCTGCAGCATTTAAGACGTTTCAAATTATACAGAAGTCAGGAAGGCAGACGGATCAGCCAGTCTATGGGGCTGCTGATCGGTATCGGGAGTGCGATTGCGGTCATAGTGATTGTCATGCTCATCTCCTATGAGCTGGTACACTTCATACTGCCGTTCCTGTCACTTATGGTCGGCGTCCATTTCATACAGCAGGCCTCAATCACCACGCGGAAAATCGATTATCTGGTTGCACCGCTGCCGATTATCTCCAGCTGTATCGCGTCATATTATGCATTCCAGGCAGATACGACCTGGATGATGGTATTTGCGATTGCGGGAATTGGCGGTGCAGCGGCTTCAGTAATCTATGGTTTCTATCTTACAATGAGATACAGGAAGCTGGCTGAAGAAAGCGGCGTCGAAGCTCCATAAAAATTGTATCGTATATTTATGGCCTCAATCACTCATGGGTGATTGAGGTTTTTTGCCTGAGAAATGTGGTAAATAGTAACAGCATCAAAAGTATGGAATTGAAGGGGATAACTATATGGTGAATAAAGCGCTGTCTAAAGACACACAGGAGGCACTGCTTCAAACATTGAAGAAGCGTTTTGACCAGCATGCATACAGGCATGAAGGGATAGAATGGACTCAGGTTGAAAAGAAACTCGGCGGAAATCCGGAAAAATTATGGTCGCTGAATGAGATGGAGCGGACCGAAGGGGCGCCTGACGTTGTGGCATACGAGGCGGGTGAATACATCTTCTATGACTGTGCACCGGAAAGTCCGAAAGGCCGGCGGAAAGTATGCTATGATCGTACGGCTCTGGAAGCAAGGAAAAAATATAAACCGGAAACCAGCGCCATGGATATGGCAGAGGAGATGGGGATTGATATGCTCGATAAAGGGCAGTATAGATACCTGCAGACGCTTGGGGTCTTTGACAAAAAGACATCAAGCTGGATAATGACCCCGCAGAAAATCCGGAACCTCGGGGGCGCACTCTTCTGTGATTACCGTTATGATACCGTCTTCACTTATCATAACGGGGCGGATTCATACTATGGTGTGAGAGGATTTCGCGGTGTATTAAAAGTGTGAATTGAGCGCATATTAAACGCAGATATGACAAATGTCATGCTGAATTGCTGACATATTACTCTGCACCCGCAGCTGTCGGTAAGCTATACTGGAATCGAATAGATTACTGAAAAGAGGGTCAGGGTATGACGAAACAAAAGCAAGCACAACTCAGAAAAGAAGTGATGCCATATGCAAAGTCACAGACTAAAGCGAGCATCATCCAGTTATGCAATACAATCATCCCGTTCTTTGTATTATGGTTTCTGGCCTACCAGTCATTAAGCATTTCGTTTTGGCTGAGTTTGCTGTTCAGCGTGGGTGCCGCCGGATTTATGATCCGGACGTTCATTATTTTTCACGATTGTGCCCACCATTCTTTTTTCAAGGATAAAAAGCTCAACAATTTCATTGGTACATGTACAGGCGTGATTACACACTTCGCTTATAACCGATGGAAATATGAACATCAAATGCATCATGCGACAAGCGGCAATCTTGATAAAAGAGGTATCGGAGATATCTGGGTGATGACAGTACAGGAATATAAGGAAGCCGGCAGATGGAAGCGGCTGCAGTATCGCCTCTACCGCAACCCGGTCATTATGTTCGGACTGGGTCCCCTGCATCTGTTCCTGAGTGCCAACCGTTTTAACCGTAAAGGGGCGAAACAAAAAGAACGGATGAACACCTATCTGATCAACCTCATACTTGCAGGCATTTACTGCCTGATCGGATTTGGGCTGGGCTGGCATGTGCTTCTGATGGTACAGCTGCCGATCCTCTATATCGCCGGTGCGATGGGGATCTGGCTGTTCTATGTCCAGCACCAGTTCGAGGATTCCTATTTTGAAAATGAGTCTGAATGGGATTATGTGAAAGCGGCAGTTGACGGCAGTTCCTACTATAAGCTCCCCAGGTGGCTCGAATGGATGACGGGCAGCATCGGTTATCACCATGTCCACCATCTCGTGCCGAGGGTGCCAAACTATAATCTGGAAGCAGCTCATGAGAGTACACCGCCGCTCCACAGAGCAACGACAATCACATTGAAGACCAGTCTCGAATCAGTGAAATTCCGGCTGTATGATGAGGAATCCAAAGCATTCGTCACTTTCAAACAGGTGAGGGACAGGCTCAGGAACACTGCGGCCAGCTCCCATACAACCTAGAAAAGCGGATAGACAATCCCCCTGGACTGAAGGGGGATTGTTCGTGTTTTACAGACGAAAAAACTGTTACAATACGTTCAAGGAATAACGAGAGGCGGTGGTGATATGCGGGAATGGTATCATATATTCCCCAGGAATACCGGGCTGAGTCTGTACATCTGGATCATTTTCTGTGTGCTTCCTTTTTACTTCATATTCCGTTCCAATTCATTGGGTGAAGTTGTGTTCGGTATCATCGTTACGCTTCTGTTCTTTGCGGTATTCTGGCTCACGTTCAATACCCGGGGGCCTTCGATTTATATTGGCATCAGCCTGGAATTTTTGATCAATATTGTGATGACGATTTTGTATGGATATGTGTATTTTGCGATATTCATTGCCTTCTATATTGGCAGTATCAGCAGCAAAGCAGGATTCATATCCATGTATGTGATCCATCTGGTGAGCACTTCAGGCGCGATTCTGACAGGGTTCTTCTATAACTATCAGCTGTTTTTGGGACATCTGCCTTTTCTGATCATGACGGTTCTCGCTGTCATTCTGATTCCGCTGAATAAACGGAACAGGCTCCGGCAGGAAGCACTGGAAGATCAGCTTGAAGATGCCAACCAGAAGATTTCAGAACTCGCCGTTGTTGAAGAAAGGCATCGGATCGCCAGGGATCTGCATGACACCCTTGGGCAGAAGCTGTCGATGATCGGCCTGAAGAGTGAGCTGTCGGCCAGACTTATCGACAGGGATCCTGATCAGGCAAAAGCGGAACTGAGTGATATACAGAGTGCATCCAGGCAGGCGTTGAATGAAGTCAGAGAGATGATCAGCGATATGAAATCAGTGAATCTGAGTGACGAAATCAATCATGCCAGTACGTTGCTCAGGGCCGCCGATATAGAACAGGATATTAATGTTGATATCGATATAAAAGATCTGCCGGTTTTGATAGAAAATGTACTCAGTATGTGTTTAAAGGAAGCGGTCACCAATATCGTCAAACACAGCAGAGCGGGCACATGTATCATTCATTTCACGGAAACAGACAAAGAAGTTCTGCTGAAGGTGTCTGACGATGGGGCCAATCAATCAAAGACGCCCGAATATGGCAACGGTCTGCTCGGTATGAGGGAAAGACTGTCCTTTATCAATGGCAGTATACATGTGTTCAGTTCCAAGGCAGGGTTTGAGATAAATATTTCCGTACCTAAAGTATTAAGACAGATGGAGGAGGTTTAGCATTGATCCGTATCGTCATTGCAGAAGATCAGAATTTACTGCTTGGGGCGCTTGGCTCGCTCCTTGATCTGGAGGAAGATATGACAGTGGTCGGTAAATCAGGCAACGGGCGGGAAACCATTGAACTTGTGGAACAGGAAGATCCGGATATCTGTCTGATGGATATAGAGATGCCGATAATGACAGGTTTGGAGGCAGCTGAAAAGCTCAAAGGGGCCCGGAGCGAAGTCGTGATCCTGACCACTTTTGCGCGGCCCGGCTATTTTGAAAGGGCCAAGAAGGCAGAAGTCAGCGGATACTTGTTAAAAGACAGTCCGAGTGAAACGCTGGCAAATTCGATCAGACAGATCGTTAAAGGAAAACGGATATATTCTCCGGAACTGATCGATATCGCATTCGAATCCGGCAATCCACTGACACACAGGGAGATTGAGATTATCCAGCTGCTGTCATCGGGACGTTCCACCAAATCAATTGCCAAAGAACTGCATCTGTCAAACGGCACCGTCAGGAATTACGTATCCATCGTACTTGAAAAACTTCAAGTAAAGAACCGTATAGAAGCCATCAGCAAAGCACAAGAAAAAGGCTGGCTGAAGTAGTGCCTGATAATAATTAATCTGAAAATAACGAAAAATCAAGGGGATAACTATGATTAGGGAAATAAACAAAAATGAATCACTGCCAATGGCACTCTTGCTGATAGCTGATCCTGCTGAGGAAATTGTGAGGGCATAAGTTTCGAGGGGCAAAGTGTATCTGTTAGAAAAAGCCAGCAGGATAATCGGGGTGTATGTCCTTGTGCCCACACGTCCCGAAACACTCGAACTGATGAATATTGCTGTCGATGAAGATTACCAGGGCCAGGGGTTTGGAAAGCAGATGGTTGAACATGCAACAGCCGCCGCAAAAGAACAGGGCTATAAGATCATGGATGTCGGGACTGCAAGCCTGGGGGTGGAGCAATTGATGTTCTACCAGAAGTGTGGATTCAGGATGACATCCATCGATCATGGTTTTTTCGTGAAACACTATGATGAATCCATTATTATTAATGGTATCCTTCTCAGGGATATGGTCAGACTGTCAATGGAACTGTAATCGGACATTTAACCAGTGAAATTCCTATGTCTCTCACAGCTTCTCCCCTTTTTTATAAGAGCTAGGGCAGTCAGTACAAGTCTATTTATTTACATATTCATAATTTTCTAAATATGTGGTACGCTGTAACAAGGCTTGTATATGAAAATAGGTATCAATTGAATGCTTTAACGTTGGAAACAAGATGGGAGAATACTTTACATAGGGGGAAGAAAAATGTCAAATAACGAAGAGCTGGACCGCGCGACAGGGAATACATCGATTAAAAGGTTGTATTTTCGTTTTGGCGTATTCGGTGCAGCAGTGCCTTTAGTATTTTTCGTAATATGGGCAATTACGACCAGTGTGCTTCAGCTGTCATCTGAAATCGGGCTGGTGTTAGGTGCCGTCATCGGTTTGACGCTCGGCCTGCTGATGTCAAAGAGCAAGTGGGCGGACTATGCTCAAGGGCTGTTCGACGGGCTGGCGCAGCCTGTCGGGGTTATCGCGATGGTGGCATGGTTTTATGCCGGTATGTTCGCGCAAGTGCTCCAGGTGGGCGGTTTAGTTGAAGGGCTCGTCTGGGTCGGCGGTATCACAGGTTTAACCGGCGGGTTATTCGTTGCGTTAACATTCCTGCTCGCCTCCGTCTTCTCAACAGCGGTGGGCACAGGATACGGGACGACCGTCGCTTTTTGTACGCTCATGTTCCCGGCAGGTGTTGCGGTTGAAGCTGATCCGGTGATGATGTTTGCGGCAATTTTGGCTGGTGCAGTGTTTGGTGATAACCTGGCACCGGTTTCTGATACCACGATTGTTTCTGCAACCACGCAGGATGCGGATGTGCCGGGGGTTGTTCGCAGCCGTTTCAAATATGCGATTGTGGCAGCTGTGCCTTCAGTGATCTTATTTGCTATATTTGGCGGTGGCGGGGGACTTGCCAATGTTGATCAGGCAGCGATCACTTCGATGATTGATGAAACGAACCCAAGCGGTCTGGTGATGCTGGCTCCATTCGCTTTAGTACTTATATTAGCATTATCCGGCCATCATTTGATCACTTCCCTGACATGGGGAATTATTTCCGCTATACCACTGATTATCATTTTAAACCTTGGAACATTCGGGGACATTATCCGTTTTAATCCGGAGTCTGATGCCGTTGTTGAAGGTGCCCTAATTGAAGGTATTTCGGGTTATGTGAATATGGCGATCCTTATTCTGTTGATCGTTGCTGCTGCCCACTTGCTGAGATTGGGCGGCACGATGGATGCCATAACGAAAGGGCTTATAAAGTGGATCGGCAAATCTGTGCGTAAGGCAGAGGTAGCCATGTGGGCCATTGTTGGATTGCTGAATAGTGCCATTACCATTAATACAGCGGCTGAGATTGCTGCTGCGCCATTCGTCAAGGAACTGGGTGAGAAATACAAGATCCACCGGTACAGAAGAGCGAATATGCTCGATGCAGTAACCTCCGCACTGGGATATATTTTCCCTTGGGGCGCACCGGTGTTATTAGGGTATTCTACCATCCAGACAATGCAGGGGACTTATGAATGGCTGCCAATCGTTAATCCCACAGAAGTGTTCCCGTTCGTTTTCCAGGGCTGGATCCTGGTAATCGTCATGCTGATCGCAGCACTTACAGGATGGGGGCTGCGCTTTGAAGGTAAAAACGGAGAAGAATTAAGAGAACCGCCGCAGGATGAGTAACTTTTAAGAGCGGAGATCGATAACGCTGCATGAAGCATTTTATTTAATATTTCAGCTCCATCGCAGGATATTTGTGAACAGTAAGTTCACGATTCCTGCGATGGAGTTTTTTGTGTGCTTAAAATGGAGTGTTTCTACGTATACGCTGGCGGTTCCGCTTATCTTCGGTCGTAATTCGAGTGTACTCAAAAAATATCGCGTTCTTATCCGGGAAAAACGAAGCGCATCGCACAGATGCAGTGCGCCAGGTTTTATAAAAGTCTGTTTATTTGACCGAAAATTCTGATTTGGTTATGATAAAGGCAATTGAACGTTTACTAAAAAATGGTTTTCATGCAGTCACAGTATAGGCAGTTACAATGTGATTCCAAGCCTTGAATGAGGCTTCTAATATCATTTAATCATTCATGAAAGGAGTATTTTTGTGAGTAAGATTAATTTGGATGTTGCAAAGAAGATAATTGAAGGTGCGGAAAAGGAAGCTTCTGATATCGGGGTGCAGATGGTCATTTCAGTTTATGATGAAGGGGCGAATCTGATAGCGACACATCGTATGGACGATGCATGGATTGCGAGTGTGGATATCGCCCAGAATAAGGCATGGACGGCTGTTGCGCTGAAGATGCCGACATCAAATCTCGAGGAAGCGACGGTGCCGAACGCTGAACTTTATGGACTGAATACAACAAATCAGGGGCGTATTGTAGTATTTGGCGGCGGTATACCGCTTGAGAGGGATGATAAGGTCATCGGAGCAGTCGGTGTCTCCGGCGGCAGCGTTAAGCAGGATGTGCAGGTGGCAGAAGCGGGATTAAAAGTGTTTGAACAAACCGATTTATAATACGCAGTAATCAATACTGCTAGGAGGGGTATAATGGCAGGAAATCGAGGCGTTGTTTACACTGGAGCAGGAAGCGTGGAAGTGCAGGATATCGAATATCCGGAACTGGTTCTAAAAGACGGGCCGGGCGTACCTAAAGCAAATGTCGGGCGTAAATGCGAGCACGGCGTTATTCTAAAAGTCATTACGACGAATATCTGCGGCAGTGACCAGCACATGGTGCGCGGCCGTACGACAGCCCCCGAAGGGCTGGTGCTGGGGCATGAAATTACAGGTGAAGTGATTGAAGTCGGCCGGGATGTCGAGTTCGTCAAAAAAGGGGACGTTGCATCTGTGCCATTCAATATTGCTTGCGGCCGTTGTGTGATGTGCAGAGAGCAGAAGACACATATCTGTCTGAATACCAATCCGGAAAAACCTGGTGCTGCGTATGGTTATGTGGACATGGGCGGCTGGGTTGGCGGCCAGTCAGAGTATGTAATGGTACCGTACGCTGATTTTCAGCTGCTTGTGTTCCCGGATAAGGAATTGGCAATGGAAAAGATATTGGATTTGACTATGCTCTCTGATATTTTCCCTACAGGCTATCACGGGGCATATACTGCAGGTGTAAAAGCAGGTTCTACAGTATATGTGGCAGGTGCCGGTCCGGTCGGTCTTGCAGCTGCACACGCTGCCCAGCTGATGGGGGCTTCCACGGTAATTGTGGGAGATATGATCGAAGAGCGGCTGAAACAGGCGGAAAGTTTCGGCTGTGAAACCGTCAACGTAGCAAAACATGACCGTCTGGGTGAACAGATTGAACAGATTCTGGGTGTGCCTGAGGTGGATTGTTCCATCGATGCGGTCGGATTTGAAGCCTCCGGTCATGGTGAGGATGCAGGAGACCAGCCTGCAGCTGTGCTCAACAGCATGATGGATATCACACAGGCCGGCGGACAGCTCGGCATCCCGGGTCTTTACGTCACTGAAGATCCCGGTGCACCTGATAAAGATGCCCAGAAAGGCTCTTTGAATGTGAGGTTCGGGCATGGATGGTCGAAGGCCCATTCCTTCCATACAGGTCAGACACCGGCGATGAAATACAACCGTGATCTGATGAAAGCTGTGCTCTCAGGCAGGGCGCAGATTGCTAAGGCAGTTAATGCGACAGTCATCGGCCTGGATGAAGCGCCGCAGGGCTACAGTGATTTCGATAGCGGTGTATCAAAGAAATTTGTCATTGATCCACACGGGTCACTGAAATAATACGCTGTAAACTGAATGAATTGTAATCTGCCCCCCCTTTTTATATCATTATATAAGAGGGGGGGATTAAATGATAAAATGCTTCCTCAGAGAATCAACCGGGAAGTTTAACATTAGAATATAAATGAGGTGGAAGCAGTGACAGACAGTACAGGGCTGATGATAGAAGGCGGAGGCATGAGAAGTGCCTATGCTGCCGGCGTACTGGATTTGTTCCTCGATCAGAATATAGAATTCCCCGCTGTTGCAACAACATCGGCAGGCGCGATCATTTCTTCTTCTTTTATATCAAAACAGCGCGACAGGAATTATGAAATTTTAAAAGCGGTGAGCAGCCATCCTCAGACAATTTCCTTCAAAAGGCTCCTCAGACAGCGTGAACTCTTTAATATGGATTACATCTTCGATAAAATTCCCAGTGAGATTGTCCCGCTAGACTTCAACAGGATTTCAGATTCGAACACGGATTTCCTGATCGGTACGACAGATATCAACACAGGATCCCCTGTCTACTACGATACATATGAGACGATGGATGATTTAAATACTGTTACACGGGCGTCATGTTCTCTGCCTGCTTTATCCCGAAGTGTACTGTATGATAATCATGAACTCATGGATGGCGGCATTTCAAATCCAATCCTTATTGATTCGCTGATTGACAGAGGATATAAAAAGAATGTGGTCATATTGACACGTAACATGGGCTATTTTAAACGGGCAACACAGTTGAATTGGTTATATAAAAAGATGTTTAAAGAAAGGCCGATGCTTGTTAAGTTATTATTTAACAGGCATATCATTTACAATCAGACGATTGAAAAGCTCAAGAAACTGGCAGCTGAAAATAAGATATTTCTTATCCAGCCGGATCTTCCGCTGGCAGCCAGCCGGGTTGAAAAGCGCAAGATCAGACTCAAAGATATATATAATCAGGGTTATAAAGATGCGGAACGTAAATTACCCGCTTTGAAAATGTTTTTAAGCGGAGCCATGGGGAATGAAAAGATTGGAGTAGAAGAAAGGTTGTGGCGCAGGGGAAATCTGTTGGACCTGCCGGAAGAAAGTGCCGGCTTCACCGATTACATGATAAACCAGACGCGTTTCTGAAGTTCAAGATAAAATAATAGTGAGGGGCGGATTTTATGGCTGAGAGAAAGGATCGGTCGAGACTGGTAATAGATGCACCTCAAGAGAAAATTTATCAGGCATTCATCAATAGGGAGGCGTTTGAAACATGGCTGCCGCCGGGTGATATGACCGGTGACCTAAAAACCTTTGATGCAGTTGAAGGCGGGGCATACGAAATGACCCTTTACTATCATGATAATGAAGCAATCGGAAAGACGACCGGTAACAGCGATGCTTTCAAGGGCAGGTTTGTAGAACTTGTTCCCTACCAGAGGATTGTTTTAGAAACAGCATTTGAAACTGGTTCTCCGGCGTTCGGGGGAACGATGAGACAGACTTGGACTCTGGCTGACAGAGGCGGCAGTACGGAGGTTATTGTGGAATGCACGGATGTCCCTTCAGGAATCGATCAGCAGGATCACGAAAGAGGGCTGCTTCTGTCGCTCTACAGTCTGTCAGACTATATGCAAGCGGACTGACGGCAGCCCAGTATAAGCATTCATTATAATCTGGTCCGGTGGCTCCTTTGGATACGTTTATCCAAAGGAGTTGTAACAGACCGCAGGATACAAAAAGGAGAAGTTAAGATGGAAGGAACCAACAGAAACGATATTAAAGCCGGCCAAAAAGTTAAAATAGTGAAGAAACAGGATCAGCGTTCCGGCAAATTGACGGAAGGTACAGTCTCTCGTCTGCTGACAAACTCAGGGACGCATCCGCACGGCATCAAAGTGAAGCTTGAAGATGGCACGGTTGGCAGAGTCAAGGAGGTTCTTGACTAGATATAGAACTGCAGCACCTGAAATCCGAAATAGAATGACGCTGCGGCCAGAATGCTGAAAATAATGTTTTCTGCAAGCCCGCCGGTCCGGATCGTCAGTGGAAATTTAACCGTCAGGCCAAGCGGGAAAAATAATTTTATACCATTTCTTGTAGCCATGTCGAGAACATAATGGCTGAGTATTCCAATAATCAGACCAGCAGTTAATGCTTCGATCTGGATAAAACGGTTCATGATAAATGCAATAATAATAAGGAATAATAAGCTGTGGGTAAATGTCCTGTGGCCGAAAATCAAATTGATGAGCTTTGAAATCAGCGGCAGTTTTCTGCCAATTTTACTGCCGCTGTGACATATATCCGGCAGCAAACCACCGACGATCGCAGCCCCTGTCATGATCACCGGAGGCTGGCCGGTCATATGGGCGTATGCAAGTCCTGCTGCAATACCGCCCAGTGCATGTGTTTTGCCCGTCATGATGCATTCCTCCTAACCTGTCCATCGTATCATGAATAGATGCATACATAATATAATTGGTGAAATTTATCATACATTAAATATGAAAATGTGATATAGAGCAGGGGTGATGATATGAATACTTCATTTTTATCTGACAGACCAGAATATATTACAGAAGTTGCCATGATCATCCATGAACGATTCGATCTGGATGAAAATATCAAAGGGAATTACAAAGAAGCGGTAGAATTTTTCGGCGGCTCGACTGAAAAGGGGTATCCCATAACCCTGATTGACCTGGAAGGCAGGAAATGTGTGGGGACTGTCTCCATTTATAAAAATGATCTGACGGAAAGACCAAATTATCAGCCCTGGCTGGCAGCACTGTATGTATTGCCAGGCTATCGCGGGGAAGGCATCGCTGACAGACTGGTTTCAGATATGCTGGAGCATATCAGTGAGCTGGGTTTTGAGATCATTTATGCCAGGACAGATTCACAGAAAAGATATGACTATTATATGCAAAAAGGCTGGGAACTTCTGGAAACCATACACACCGATGGACAGAAAACATTCATATTCAGAAAGGGGAAAGTTCAGTGAGATGCGGGACAAAATGTTTTGTCGTGAAGCTCGAGGAGGGCAACGAAGTCATGCAGCATGAAATACCGGCACGCAATCAAGTCGATGCCAGAAAGATTGCTAAGAGAAAGTATGGAAATCAAACGACGGTCAGATCAGTCAGGAAAAAATAAAATGCTCAGTATAAAAATGCTTTTAATTTAAAAGCATTTTTATAGTTCGGACGGGCTGTTCAAAAGGAATTTATAAAATAATGTTTTTAATATTATAATCTGGTAGTATTGAAATGTACTTTTTATTAAGGAGGCTGGTGGATGATGTCTGAAACAGCCATGGAATTGAAGCAGTTAAAAAAGAAAATTGGCAGTAAAGAGATTATTAAAGGACTGGATTTTGAAATTCAAAAGGGTGAAGTGTTTGGTTTCATCGGACCGAATGGTGCAGGTAAAACAACAACCATCCGCATGATGGTTGGTTTGATGGGCATTACAGAAGGAGAGGTCGTTATTCAGGGCCAGAGTGTAAAATCGAATTTCAAGAAGGCGATACAGGAAGTGGGCGCTATCGTCGAAAACCCTGAAATGTATCCATTTATGACGGGCATGCAGAACTTAAAGCACTTTGCCAGGATGACGCCGGGGATCACAAGGGAGCGGATCGATGAGGTTGTGGGTCTGGTCGGCATGGAAAATGCGATTAAAACGAAAGTCGGCAGATATTCACTCGGTATGCGTCAGCGTCTCGGCATTGCACAGGCGCTGCTCCATAAACCGTCCATACTCATATTGGATGAACCGACGAATGGACTGGATCCGGCAGGCATCCGCCATATCCGGAAGTATATCCGGCGCCTGGCTTCTGAAGAGAATGTCGCAGTGATCATTTCCAGCCATCTGCTAACCGAGATTGAATTAATGTGTGACAGGATAGGCATTATCAAAAATGGGGAAATGATCGGTTTTGAGTCCGTCAATGAGCAAGACGCTGACGATGATGGCAGCAGACAGATTGCCATAGAAGCGGAGCCGTCTGACAAAGCGGCGGAACTGCTCAAAGAACGCCATGGTATCGACGTTGAAATGAAAGAAGGTTTCGTCGCTTTTGAGGCATCCAAGACTTTTGTGCCGCAGATTGTCACAACGCTCGTTAATGAGGAAGTGCTTGTGTACAGGGTTGAAGTGTCCAAAGCATCAGTGGAGGATAAATTCTTTGATATGATTGGGGAGAATGTGATTGGGTAGATTGTTCAGCCTTATATGGAATGAAGTGGCGAAAATATATATACAGAAATCTACCTGGATCATGTATATATTTATCATATTGCTGATTGCCGGCGTTGCTGCACTGTCATTCTTTTCAGACGTTAATAACAATGAATACGGCGATGACTGGAAGGCGGAGCTCGAAGCAGAGAATGAAGCGCTGACCGAAGAGATGCAGGAAAGCGAGTTTGCGGGTGACTTTAACACTCAGCAAATTGAAAAGAATGATTACCACATCGAAAATGACATCAAACCTGCAGAGTATGATGCATGGCAGTTTGTTTTTGAAAATTCGATGCTGTCCTCATTCATCAGTCTGCTGACGATTATTGTGGCTGGTGGCATCGTTGCCAATGAATTCAAATGGGGGACGATCAAACAGCTTCTCATCCGTCCGATATCGAGAAGTACAATATTGCTGTCCAAGTATATTTCTGTCTTAATATTTGCATTAGCTACACTGGCATTTGTGCTGGTACTATCCTGGATTGCCGGAGCCATGCTGTTTGGCGTCCAGGGACTGAACCCGGAAATGGTGCTGAGGAAAGGCGGCGAACTTCAAGCCTCAACAGTGGTTGAAGAAATCATCAGCAGCTACGGGTTCAAGTTAGTCAATCTGTTCATGATGACGACTTTCGCTTTTATGATTTCAGCGATTTTCCGCAACAGTGCACTTGCCATCGGTACGGCAGTATTCCTGATGATGGCAGGGACTTCGATCGTCTCTTTCTTTGCTGATAGAGTCTGGGTCAAATATATACTGTTTGCGAATACAGATCTGACTGTTTATACAAGCGGTATGGGACCGGTGAGAGACGAGATGACGATGGGCTTTTCAATCGTGGTACTTGTTGTATACTGGGTCATATTAATGGCGGCTTCATGGCTGGCGTTCACAAAACGGGATGTTGCAGGCAACTGATGACAAGCGAAGCGGCTCCCGCTTCGCTTGTCTGTTCTCCCTGGAAATTATTGATACGATTTGCATAGAACTTCATTTTATTGTAAAATAACCAACATAACTTATTTGTGAATATTGAAAATATTGTGAGTGCAGATAAGTTATAATCTAGAAAGAACCATCAACTATGGAGGGGTCTTATTTAACATGTCCAAACTTTGGAACGCTGTGGACGATTATTTTAATTCAGAATTGAATGCTGATGATGAAGTGATAACAGGCATTCTCGAAACGAAAGAAGATCGGGAGGCGGCAGTCGCCGGCCAGGGAAAATTCATGCAGCTGCTGGCCAAGATCAAAGATGCCAAATCGATTTTAGAGATTGGCACACTTGGCGGATACAGCACATTATGGCTGGGTAAAGCACTTCCTGAAGACGGGAGAATGGCAACACTTGAATCAAACAGTGAACATGCAGAAATTGCTGAAGATCATATTGCTGCAGCTGGACTTGAAGACAAAGTTGAAATTATTACCGAGCCTGCTGAAGAATCATTGCCGAAATTACTCGAACGCGGATATCCGCGGTTTGATTTCATCTACATCGATGCCAATCAGAAATTATTCCCGGATTATCTGGAAGAAGCCATAGACATGGCGAAATGCGGGTCGGTGATTATAACCGAACGTAAAATTGTTGAGAAGTTCGATGAGAACTCGGTTGATCCTGAAATGCAGAGATGTATGGAGATACTCAAAAACAGTGAAAGAGTAGATGCAACTGCAGTTCAGACAGTAGGAAGCAAGGGACATGACGGATTCATCTTGGCAGTATTAGACTAGAGTGCAGATAAATAAAACCAGGGCGCTTGCGTCCTGGTTTTTGTGTTTTGATGGTGTGATACCCGATTTCGAAGTGTCCACTTTCTCTAATGGTTTCTGATTATGGCAGCTATCCGCCTGAAGACATCAGGGCCCCTTCTTAATTCGTCTGGGAATACACTGGCATCCATATGTATTATAATGAGTTGTAAATCAACTTTGAATCATTATGAAGGAGTGGATGCACATATGGACGATTTTAAAGCATTAGTCGTGGATAAAAAAGATGAAAAGATGTCTATGGAAGTGAAGCATATTGGCCTTTCCGACCTCTCTGAAGGAGAAGTGACGATAAGCGTCGCCTATTCCAGCGTGAACTACAAGGATGGTATGGTGGCTGTTAAAGGGGATTTAGCTGAAACGCTGCCGCTGGTTCCGGGTATTGACCTGGCCGGTACAGTCATTGCTTCAGAGGATGATCGCTTCCAGGAAGGCGATCCGGTGATTGCCACCAGCTATTTCATTGGTACGAGACATACAGGCGGCTTCAGTGAAGTAGCCAGAATACCATCTGAATGGGTGGTTCCTTTGCCTGACGGACTCACCTTTGAGGAATCGATGAAACTCGGCACTGCAGGATTTACTGCAGCACTCGCCATTCAGCGGCTGGAGGAGAATGAATTGACACCGGGCTCCGGTAAAATATTGGTCGACGGCGCGAGTGGCGGTGTTGGCAGCCTGGCGATAAACATGCTTTATGACAGGGATTATGATGTGGTTGCGAGTACCGGGCGCACAGAAGAGGCATCATATCTGAAATCACTGGGCGCTTCCAAAGTCATTCACAGGGATCAGGTGACGGACTTCAGAGGCAAAGCCACACGCACAAGACAGTGGGCCGCTGCGATCGATCCAGTCGGCGGTAAGACACTGCAGTATATTTTGAGCAGCCTGGATTATGGCGGATCAGTGGCCACATGCGGGCTTGCCGGCGGTATTGAAGTAGAGACGACTGTACTGCCGTTTATCTCCCGGGGGATTAACTGGCTGGGTATTGATTCGGTCAAATATCCGATGGAGAAACGCATCAAAGTATGGCAGAGACTTGCTGACGATATGAAGCCTTCCGCGCTCGAGACAGATATTTCCCACGAAATATCGTTGGATGAACTGCCGGATACACTGCACAGTATACTCCAAGGAGAAATCCGCGGGAGAATCATTGTAAAAATGTAAAAAGCAGTCCAATCGATTCCGATTGGACTGCTTTTTTACTTATTTTGCGTAATATTCTGCTTCCAGTTTTTGAATCTGTGCTTCAACAGCTTCAGCTGGAAGTTCATTTTCGATGATATATCTATTTTTCGGGCTTTTTGTGCATTCGATGGAACAGCCGCCCAGATGCTTTGCCTCATTTTCTTCTGATGCAAGAATTTGCGCATTGCAGTCAGGGTCGGCACAGTTGGTATAGCGTTCACATGGTGTACCGTCGAAATGATCTCTGCCGACGACAGTATGTTCAACCTGATTAACCGGTACGGTAATCCTTTCGTCGAACACGTACATCATGCCGTCCCAGTTCTGTCCCTTTGCCACAGGATCTTTACTGTAACTTGCAATCCCGCCATGCAATTGGCCGACATCATCAAACCCTTCACGCTTCAGCCAGCCTGAGAATTTTTCACAGCGGATGCCGCCGGTGCAGTAGGTTAAAATGCGTTTACCTTCAAGCATGTCGCGATTGTCCGCTACCCACTCAGGCAGATCGCGGAATGTTTCCACTTCCGGACGGATTGCACCTCTGAAATGGCCGACGTCATACTCATACGTATTTCTCGCATCCAGGAGAACTGTATTGTCGTCCTGCATCTCTTTCATGAATTCAGACGGCTCCAGATACTCGCCGGTCAGTTCCCTCGGATCGATATCTTCATCAAGGCTGAGGTTTACCAGTTCCGGACGCGGACGTACGTGCATTTTCTTGAATGCATGATCCTCCGATTCGTCGATTTTAAATGTAATCCCTTCGAATAATGGATGGTTTTCCATATATTCCTTATATCTTTCAGTATCTGCCACAGTCCCGGATACGGTACCGTTTATCCCTTCTGTGGCCACCAGGATACGACCTTTCAGGTTCATATCTGTGCACAGTTCGAGATGTTCTGCGGCGAATTCCTCGGGGGCTTCAATGTCTGTGTAATAATAATAAAGTAATACCTGATATTTCATTGTCTGTTTCCACCTATCATTTATATTTGCAGGATATACCTGATAGAAATGCATGAAGAAGTTTTCATGCATTGTTGGATTATATCAAAAATGAAGTGTATTTGAAAGTAATTTTTACATAGATGTCAATTTGTCATCGCTGGGCATATCTGCGAATCCACAGAGCCACCGGGGGCCCTGTAACACAGAATGTAGCAATGTTACCGATAAATTGTTAAAATCATATAATCGAATAGATACTGGATATGTACTCAGGAAGGGATGATACTATGGATAAAGATAAAGCGCTCGTAGTCTTCTCGGGCGGTCAGGACAGCACCACCTGCCTGTTTCATGCGATGGCGCATTACAAGGAAGCAGAACTGGTCACTTTCCAGTACGGCCAGCGGCACAGTCTGGAAATAGATGTTGCGAAAAACATTGCAGAAGACCAGGGATTGAAACATCATGTTCTGGACATGTCACTGCTTTCCCAGCTGAGTCCGAATGCACTGACCCGGCATGACATAAAGATAGAGGAAGGGGAGGTGCCGAATACATTTGTGCCTGCCTGCAAGAAATATGCTGTTTTTATCTTTTGCTTCTGCCCTGGCGTATCAGATCGGAGCGAAGACGATTATTACTGGTGTTTGTGAGACAGACTTCAGCGGCTATCCGGACTGCAGGGATATATTTGTAAAATCGATGAATGTAACGGCAAACCTTGCGATGGATTGCGATTTTGTGATTGAAACGCCGCTCATGTGGCTCGACAAGAAAGAAACGTGGGCGCTGGCAGATAAATACGGCAGTTTTGATTATATCAGGGAAAATACACTGACCTGCTATGAAGGGATCATGGGAGATGGCTGCGGTGAATGTCCGGCCTGTAAGTTAAGAAATGACGGCCTGTATACATATATGGAAGAAAAGGCGGCAGGACGGTATGTCGATGAAAGATTTGAGAATGAATGAACTCTGGGTGCTGCATCGTTTCACACGCCGCTATGACGCAACAGCGGGGTTATATAACTGAAGCAAGCGGGGAGACGGCTGCGGATCAAACTGATATAATTTTAATAAGTAAGCAGGGTTATAAAACGCCTGACAGGAGGAAATTGTATGAAAGTAGAAATCTGGTCGGATATTGGCTGCCCATTTTGTTATATCGGTAAGAAAAATTTCGAAGCGGGCGTGGATCAATTCGAAGGAAAAGAAGCGCTTGATATTGTTTTCAGAAGCTATCAGCTCGCCCCTTCCGCTAAACAGGTGCCGACTGAATCCATGCATGAATTGCTGGCCAATAAGTACGGTAAGACCATAAAGGAAGCTGAGATTATGAACACCCAGGTTGCTGACGCGGCGAAAGAAGCGGGACTCACTTTCAATATGGATGAAGTGGTGCCCTCGAACACGATGGATGCCCACCGGGTTATCAAATTGGCCACAGAATCCGGCAGCCCGGAGGAGGCGGTGGAGCGTTTCTATGCGGCCTATTTCACGAACGGTGAAAATGTTGCAGACAGAACAACACTGCTTAAGATTGCCGGCGAGCTCGGATTGGATACAGACGCGGTCACTAAAATGCTGGATAGTGATGATTATAAAGAGGATGTCTATACTGAACAGAACGTAGCCAATCAGCTGGGCGCCCAGGGCGTGCCGTTTTTTGTCATCAACAGGAAGTATGGCATTTCCGGCGCGCAGCCGGCGGACGCTTTCCAGGAAGCACTGGCCAAAGCATATGAAGAGTCAGACCAATAATGAAAATGGGGCTTTCATTTTCAAAATCTGTGTAGTATACTATTGCAAGTGCAAATGAATATGAAGAGGTTCTTAGCCCAACCCTCTATAAAAAACTAAGACACGGATTCTATAATTATAAGTTATATGCCATGTGCCTTAGCGGGATACATGGCATTTTTATCGTTTGAACAGCCTGTGTCTGAAAGGAGAAGAATCATGAGTGAAAATAATACTGAAGATTTAAGTCTGCTGGGTAAAGAAGCAGTCAAATATGAGTTTGACTACAACCCTGATCTGCTGGAAACTTTCGATAACAGCCACCAGGGACGCGATTACTTCGTTAAATTGAACTGCCCCGAATTTACGACGCTCTGCCCGATCACCGGCCAGCCGGACTTTGCGACCCTTTACATCAGCTACATACCGGATGTGAAGATGGTGGAAAGCAAGGCGCTGAAGCTGTATCTTTTCAGTTTCAGAAATCACGGTGGTTTTCATGAAAAAAGCATCAACATGATCATGGATGATCTCATAGATCTGATGGATCCCAAATATATCGAAATATGGGGCAAATTCACACCAAGAGGCGGTATCTCAATCGATCCTTACTGTAACCACGGCCGTAAAGGGACGAAATATGAAGAGATGGCGGATCACCGCATGATGAACCACGATATGAATCCTGAAATGATTGATAACCGCTAATACTGAAGGGCGCTAAGAATTTCTTCCTGAAACATCAAAGAGGAGGAAATGAAATGTTATTCTATTTGACTGCACTTTTTTCCGGTTTGCTGGTTGTCTCCAATATCCTTGGAGTGAAATTGTTTTCAATCGGACCGTTCATGATGCCTGCAGCAGTGGTTGTCTATATGGCCACATTTCTCATTACTGACGTCATTGGGGAGGTCTACGGCAGGAAAAACGCCCGGCGGACTGTTCAGGCCGGTTTTTTCACGCAGATTATTGCGCTTGTCTTCATCTATCTGGCGATAGAACTGCCAGCGGCCCCTGCATTCGGGATGCAGGCAGAGTACGCCATGGTACTCGGCGGCAGTTTTCAGGTCATCGCTGCAAGCCTTGTATCTTATCTGATCAGCCAGAACCTGGATGTCACAATCTTTCACACGCTGAAGAAAAAGCATGGGAAGAAAAAACTCTGGTTCAGAAACAACCTGTCCACCGCTGCCGCCCAGCTGGCAGATACCGTAATCTTTATCGTCATCGCTTTCTGGGGAGCCGTACCGACCCAGGCAATGCTCGGTATGATCGGTGCACAGTATATTGTTAAACTCATTATTGCGCTTGTTGATACCCCTGTTGTATATCTGCTCGTTAAAATGGCGGGAAGAGGAAAAGCTGCAGAGCCTATGGCCTATGATTCCGCCCGGGTTCAGTCATAGGCAGGGGCTGCATCCAGCGGTATAAAGTGATTATGATGGAAACGCTTGGATTAAATATCCAAGCGTTTTTCACCCCTTTGATTTGTCTGTATAAGATGCTGCGATTAATCTTCCGCTGTTGCCGAATGTTTCTTGAAAGTCACAAGCTTATACAGATGAAAGACTGCTCCAAAAAGTACCATGAGCGGCACAACTGCTAAAATCACGAAGAACAGGGATCCTCCAAATTGACGCAGGCCGAAGCTGGCGAAGAATTCGCTGGTGGTCACTTCAGCGATGGGCGGGTAAAAGACATAGACATAGATCAACGCGATTACGGCCAGCATAAATGTATAGAATATGAAGTTGGAGATGTGATAGGGTCGTGTATACTTGTCGAATTTAAACATTTTTTAAACCCCCTCTGTATTAATTATCACTCACATTATACACTATATTTATGTGTGTATGAACAGAAAAATAGTGAAAATAAAGATTAATGAGAAAATTAAGGAGTGATTCAGATGTTTTTGAGAAAAGCCGGTGCTGACGATTTGGCCAGAGTAATGGAGATTAAGGATGCGGTTGTGCCGATCATGATAAATGCAGGAAATACGCAATGGAGTGATGCGTACCCGGATTATGAAAGGTTTAGTGAAGATGTCTCTAACGGCTCGTTATATGTATATACGGCGGATGACGCGATAAAGGGGTTCGTTGTGGCAGATGATGAACATCCTGAACCATACAGAGCGCTTTCGTGGAGACTGACGAGGAAAAAAAGTGCTGCGATGCACCGGATGGCTGTTGATCCAGCATGTCAGGGACAGGGCATTGCCGCTAATATCATTGAAGCTGTCGAACAGAAGCTTGCTGCAAAAGGATATAAAGGGATACGCACCGACACGTCTTTGGAGAATAAGAGAATGCAGATGAGGTTTGAACAGCATGATTATCAGTTTATAGGAAAACTGAAACTTGAAGCGGACTCAGATGACTGGTACGTGGCTTACGAAAAGGTAATAGCAGAGAAAATCTGAAAAATGGGTTTAATCTTTTGTTCCCTGCCCTGGATGGTGTAATATAGAGAAGCTATATATTACATATTAGGGGGAATTTCAGTGAAATTACTGCTTAAGCTGGTTGCCGGTATCGTTGTCGGTATCACAATCGGTGCAATCTATTATGCGGCGGGGCCTGAAGGAACTGCAGGCGCTGTTTTTGAATTTTTGGCAAGGCTGTTTGTCACACTTGAATCAATCCTTGGCAGTTTCATCTTCTTTATGATTCCTTTGATTATTTTATTCTTCATCGTTAATGGAATTACAAAGATTGGTGAAGGTTCCGGAAAAGTGGTTGGTGCGACACTGGGGACGGCATATCTTTCAACGCTGGGCGCAGGTCTGCTGGCTTATGCTGTGTCGATGTTCGTCATGCCGAGGATTACTGACGGCGGCAGTGTCCCCGAAGAAAATGCGGAACTGGAACCATTTTTTGAGTTTGAAGTGACACCGCTGATGGATATTCTGACCGCGCTGGTGCTGGCATTCGCTTTCGGAATTGTCATTACTCTGACCCGTTCGGAACTGATGAGAAAGTGGTTTGAGGAAGGCAAGAATATTATAGAATTCCTCATTGAAAAGGCTGTTATCCCCATCCTGCCGTTTTATATCGCAGGCGTATTTGCCGGCATGGCTGCACAGGGAACCATTTTCGATACGCTCGCGGTATTCGGGGTTGTGCTTCTCGTGGCCGTATTGCTGCACTGGGTCTGGATCACCATCCAATACTCCATTGCGGGCGCAGCGCTCGGTAAAAACCCTGCAAAAATGATGAAAACCATGATTCCGGCATACTTCACCGCGCTTGGAACCATGAGCAGTGCAGCGACCATACCGATGACACTCAAACAGACGAAAGAAAATGGCATCAGGAACCGGATTGCAGACTTTGTCGTCCCGCTCTGTGCGAACATTCACCTCTCCGGCAGTACAATCACGATTGTCAGCTGTTCCATCGCTGTCATGACAGTGCTCCCGGATTATGATCTGCCCGGGTTCGGCGTGATGCTGGGCACCATCCTGCTGCTGGGTATCGTAATGATTGCCGCACCGGGCGTTCCAGGCGGTGCCATCATGGCAGCCAGCGGCATACTGTCGACCAATCTTGGCTTCGACGAGTCGGCTGTTGCATTTATGATTGCACTGTATATGGCCCAGGACAGCTTCGGCACTGCGGCAAACATTACCGGGGACGGTGCAGTGTCTTCGATGATTGATGCCTATGACCGGAAACGAACAATTGAATAGGATAAAAGGCCGTTTTTAAACGGTCTTTTATTATTGTTGAGCGGTTTTTTATACTTTGAAGGCGATTTTGTCTATAATATATACTAGTGAAAAAAAGATAAAGGATAATCGGAATGAATAAATTTTTATATATTGTCATCGTCATATGTTTTCTGGACTTATTCGTCCAGCTGCCGATTATTACGCCATTCGCAATGTCACTCGGGGCATCCGAATATACTGCCGGCGTGATCGTAGCGGTCTATTCATTGTTCAATATGGTCGGTAATGTTTTCGGGGGCTATTTCTCGGATAAGTTAGGGAGAAAGAATATGCTCCTGCTCGGAATGGGGATACAGATTATTATATTGCTGACTTATACGGTTGTTCCATCCGTGGCATTGTTAATGGTCATCCGTGTCATCCACGGTTTTTCAAGCGGTTTGTTAACGCCTGCCGCATTCAGCCTTGTTGCAGATCTTTCCAGGAAGAAAACAATCGGTCGTTCAATGGCATTTACTGGGGTTTCGATCGGGACCGCTGCTGTCGCCGGTCCGGCGCTCGGCGGAATTATTTCAGCCAATGCCGGTTACCAGATGGTCTATCTGATCATGGCGGCCATATTTGTAGTCGGTATTGCACTGATCCTGTTTACCGTCAGGGAAAGTACGACCAGGGAAAGCCGGGGCGGCCACTATGAAACGAACTACTGGCAGCTTATGAAGCGGCCGTCATTAATTGTTGCATATATTTCTGCATTCACCTTGATGGTATCCAACGGTTCGCTGGCGTTTGGGCTGCCGTTGAAAACACAGGCGCTGGGGCTGGCGGATGCTTCTACCGGAGCGATGCTCAGTGTCTTCGGTATTACAGCCATCATTGTTTTTGGCACCCCGCTCAACAGAATCTATACGAAATTCAGTTCCGTAACGCTTGTATCCGCCGGTATTTTCACCATCGGTATATCGATGATACTGCTCCATCTGGTACCGAATACAGCGCTGGTCTACCTGACAATGGTACTCTATGGCGCAGGATTCAGCTTCATCTTCCCTTCCATGAATAAAATCATCGGACAGAATGCCGGCATGAGCGAACGGGGCAAGGCCAACGGGATCTTTTATTCGTACTTTTCGCTCGGTTCCGTTGCAGGCTCGTACCTTTCAGGTATATTCGCAACATATTTTGAAATGCCATTCATATTCATTGGCATCATTATCATTCTTCTATTATCATTGGTTTACACTGCCCACAAAAAAAGTGAGGCCACAGCAGAAGTGATGTAAGGAAGATTATTGGAGGGTGTCACATGAAGGAGAATCTGTTGCTGATGGGGATTCACGGAAGAATTGGACAGAATTTGTATGAAGAATTAAAAGATGACTTCAACCTGTTTGCTTTTTCCAGTGAACATCAGGTGGATGAAGGACTGGACATCACACTTTTAAAAAATGACCTGTTCATACTGCCTGAAGTCGAAGCCGCACTCAAAGATATCGATGTCGTCGTGTTCTTTGAAGACCCGATTATGCGATTAAACAGGTTGACCCAGGGACGCTTTGAGGATCTCTACGTATTGATCGCAGATAATATCGCCAGAGCCTGCGAGATAAATGAAATATATAATATCATTTTCGTTGAAGATGAAATCAGCAATGATTATATGGTCGAAGTACTCGGCGCACGGGGAGCAGAAGTAAAAGTTACTGCCACTCCGATAAAAAGATACGGTAAAACCCTGTCATACAGAGCTTCAGACTACAACAACGTCAGAAGCGTGCAGAGAGGGCCGCTCCCTGAGCGATGGTCCATCAAAAATGTAGGTATGTATTATTTTCAATGGCTGGATGAAATCCTTTACAGCCTGATAAATGTCGAGTTTAAAAAGCCGTTGATTGAAATCAGGGTTGCCAATCGGGATCAGCCTGTGCTGCTGATAGAATATGATGAAGAAAGCAGTTATAACGGGGTGGAAATCTACCGGATCAAGGGCGGCGGATTGTCTAAACGCGAACCCAATAAGGTGCCGCGTCTTGAGTTCAGAGAACTGCCAAAGCGGGATGAATTTCTCATTGCCCTGCATGACTTTGAACCGAAATTGCCCTGGATTGTCTACATGATGACCCAGGCCCCGATACACAGTCTGGTTAACCGTATTTACCAGGTTGAAATGGCGATAAATACCCAGGCACCCGGCTCACATAACAGACCATTTGGTGAATGAAGAAAGCGCCCGACACCTCAAGTTGAGGTCCGGGCGTTTTTACGTGCGGTGAAATACCGATGCCGGCGATTGTAATGCGGACAATGTCCCGGCAGCCTGTCACAACAGGAAAACGAAAAAATCCTGAGTCCAATCATCAAAGTTGGACTCAGGATTTCTGTGCCTAAGTATTAGTGAATGAAGTTGTGGTTTGCAGCGGATGAAGCACTGATTGTTCTGAATGTCTTAACACCCTGGCCGCTGCCGAAATTCATTTCGGAAACAAGGATGGAACCGTCAGCGTTCACTTTTTCAACAATTGCAACGTGCCCCATGCCCCACGTATTATTTGTCCATGCATTTGCCTGCATGATGGCACCGACTGATGGTGAGTTATTGACTGTATATCCGTCAGCTCTCGCTTCGTCATCCCAGTTGTCAGCGTGCCCCCAGTCATTGCCAACGGGTTTGCCCATCTCATCACGGCGTTCGAATACATACCATGTACATTCGCCCCACCAGTAATGGTTTGCCCCATTGCTGGTACTTGATGGTGCGGGAGCTGAAACATTTTGCGAAGCTGATTCAGAAGAACTATTATCGGAGGAAGCAGAACTGCTGCTCGAGGAAGAGCTGCCTGAAGAACTGCCGTTTACCGAAAGCGTCTGACCCGGATGGATAATGTGTGAGCTGATGTTGTTGTTGTTCATCAATGTTCTGTAGTTCATGCCGTGGGCTCTCGCGATTTTACTCAGTGTATCACCGGATTTGACTGTGTAAGTGCCGCCTGAGCTTGACTCGGAAGCACTGTCGGATGAAGTGTTTGACTGGCTGTCAGAAGAATCATCTGATGACTCACTTGATCCGCCGGAAACAGTTAAAGTCTGGTTGACAAGGATTAAATCGGATGACAGGTTATTCCAAGATTTAAGCTGGTCTACTGTAACGCCGTATTCCTGTGAAATTCCATAGAGCGTATCACCGCTGTCGACGGTGTATGTACTTGAAGCTTCTGCCTGGTCGGCCAGGCCATATGTAGTGAATGCTGCTGTCGCAGTGAGTGCTGTAACGAATTTTTTGTTCATAGTTTGATTCGACCTCCTGGGTATTGGATTATTTTATATAGTATGAATGCATCTTGTATGATTGTTCTGAACCGCTGTCTTTAATCACATCATTCATGGTAACAGATAAAAGTGCCAAAATGACCGATGTAATCGAACTGTAATATAAATAAAATATTAAGGTTATAAAATACGGGTGATTGTAATTTAAAAGAAAGAACAATGTGGTTGATGCAGTTGTTTAAGGGTATAATGGTGACGTAAACTTTTAATCGGAGGGTTTTTATCATGAGCAAAGATCGAAATTTACGCCTTGTCTGGCTTTATTTTATATATTATTGGGTTATTTTCGGTATCGGTACATACTTTGGCCAGTATCTCCCGGAATCATGGCGGCCGACGGCATCGATGGTGGTATTTGGCATTCTGATGATATCCCTGTTTGTAAGAGGGTTTAATCGCGCTGGTCCTGTCATCAGTCATTTTTACGCGATACTGATTGGCCTTGTTTCATACGGACTGTTCGAATCGTTTATAGAAGATTTTGGCTCGGGAATCTTTTACAGAGTAATCATACTGGGGGTACTGGTGTTTATATTCTTCGGTTTCATCGGTTATTTCTGGCTGGATGATGTGTCACACTGGGGTAAGTATTTGTTCATTGCCCTCCTCATTGTCATCTTTGCATCACTGATGAACTTTTTTATCAATTTACCGTACCTGTCACTGATCATTACGATCGCAGCGCTTGTGGTTTACGTCTGTTTTACAATGTATGACTTCAACCGCATTAAGAATAAAAAATACACCCCGCGGGTGATGGGCTTTCATCTTTTCATCAATCTGCTGATGATTATTAAACGGCTGCTCCGCCTGTACAGATATGTAAACAGCCGGCGTTAGATGATATATAATAGCATGGAAAATCGATTTGAAGGAAGATGAAGACTATGGGAAGAAAATGGAATAATATTAAAGAGAAAAAAGCGCAGAGGGATCAGGACACCAGCCGCATCTATGCTAAATTCGGCCGGGAAATTTATGCTGCCGCCAGAAAAGGGGCGCCGGACCCTGAAAGCAATCAGGCTTTAAAAGCCGTTCTGGACCGGGCGAAAACATATTCAGTGCCCAGGCATATTGTTGATAAAGCACTCGATAAGGCGGAGGGCAGCGATGACGATACGTACGATGAATTACGCTATGAGGGCTTTGGTCCGGCGGGTTCAATGATTATCGTGGATGCGCTCTCTGACAATGTGAACCGGACGGCATCGGAGGTCCGTGCAGCATTTGGGAAAAATAGCGGCAACATGGGTGTCAGCGGGTCGGTCAGTTACATGTTTGACCCGAAGGCGGTGTTTGTTTTCAATGGGTTCGATGCCGAAGAGACGATGCTTTATCTGATGGAAAACGATGTGGATGTTGATGATGTAACAGAAGAAAATGGATTTACCGTCGTTTATGCGGGTGCCCGGCGTTTCCATGACGTAAAACCGTCTCTGGATGAGATGGGGGTCGATGATTATGAAGTTGCTGAAACTTCTATGATCGCCCAGAGCGAAGCCTCCCTGGATGAAGCATCTTTGGAACAGTTCGAAAAACTGATTGAAGCGCTGGAAGATTTGGAAGACGTTTCAGACGTCCATCATAATGTAAATTTAGGTGTTCAGTAATATGAAAGGAGCGATTTTATGAATTTTGGATATGAAGGAAAAACTGTCGTTATTACCGGGTCCAGCAAAGGCATCGGCAGAGAGACAGCTGAACAGATGGTGAAACTCGGTGCCAGGGTCATGCTTGTTGCCAGAGGCTCTGAGACGCTGGAAAAAGCGAAGGCAGATATTTCCCAGTATGGTGAAGTGGACTGTATCCAGGCTGATGTCACCGAGGAAGGGGCAGCAGAAAAAGTCATTGATCACACGATTGATAAATTCGGCAGACTGGACGTGCTGATCAATAATGCCGGGGGTTCATTTGCCGAACCGTTTGAATCCCTGGAAGTTTCCGACTGGCAGCAGGATATTGATCTTAAATTGATGTCAGCCGTCAAAATGTCTAAAACAGCGTTGCCTTACATGAAACAAAACGGCGGCGCCATCCTTAATCTGACAGCAGTACTGGCAAAGACCCCATCCGCATCTTCGCTGCCGACAACCACTTCAAGAGCGGCCGGCATGGCGATGACAAAAGCGATGAGCAAGGATCTTGGCCGATACAATATCCGGGTGAATACTGTGTGTATCGGCCTGGTCAGGAGCGACCAGATTGAAAAGATCTGGCAGGCGGAATCGCCGGAATTAACATTTGAAGAATACGGTGCGCTCGACAAGTTCAATATCCCGCTTGGGAGGATAGGGGACACCGAAGAGGCAGCGAATGTCATTACGTTCCTCTGCTCCGACCTTGCTTCATATGTCAGCGGTGCGGCAGTAAACATTGACGGCGGCTCCGGACATGCATTGTAAAAAATGACGCTTTTTTGAGAATGAACGATAATATAACTTGGGGGCACTGATTTTGAGCGACCCGGGTTTTGGAACAACAGCAGCTGAAAGTTTGCCATATTGGGTCTGGGGCAGCAGTATTAAACCCTTATCTCTTAACATCCTTTCTAAAATTTCTGTATAATTAAGGGAAGGAGATGAGTGTGATGAAGACCAAGTATCTCGATAAAAGAGGATGGAGACGTCTCCTCCAGTCCAATTACCATGAAAAGATCATCAATTACAAAGGTGAAAAAATCCTGACAGGCATCATTGATATCATAGAAGTCAGATCGCCCTTGACGGTGCCGGTTCTTGATAAAGATGTACTGGTATGTGACGACGGCTATCACTGGCTGCAGATATTACCGGAGGGCAGGAACTACAGCATGACTGTCATGTATGATGATGATTGGAATACGCTCCAGTATTATTTCGATATCAATTATAAACATATACTCGAACCTGCCAATGCCAGACGGAAGGATATATATCTTGATGTTCTGGCACTGCCGGACGGACGATGTGAACTGGTGGATCAGAGGGATTTGGAGCTTGCAAAGCTGCGGGGTGAGATAGCAGGGGATCTGTATAATTTTGCGTACAAGACCGCCCGCCATATCATGGATGAGATCGACCGGGACTTCAGTCAGTTTGAGGCGCTGGTATCACACTGTTTGAACGCATTGAAAGGGCAATGAACAAAGTCATTGAGAAGACGCCGGAATCATTTGACCCCGGCGTCTTCCCCTGTGCCATTCTAGTTAAAGTATCTAATTGCTGACAAAATCCCCGCCGTTGACATGAATGACCTGCCCGGTCATGTAGCTGGCATCCTGCGAAGCGAGGAATACATAGGCGGGCCCCAGCTCACTTGGCTGACCCCGGCGGCCCAGCGGTGTGTTACCCCCCTGTTTCTCCACTTTTTCAGCATCAAATGAGGCCGGGATGATTGGTGTGTAGATGGGTCCGGGGGCCACTGCATTCACCCGGATGCCGTTACCGGCCTGGTTTTCAGACAAAGACCGGGTGAAGGCGCTGATTGCTCCATTAGTTGCGGAGTATTCTATAAGTCCCGGCGATCCTCTGTACGCAGTGACGCTTGTCGTATTAATGATTGTATCATTCTTATCCAGATGGGGGAGGACGGCCTGTGCCATAAAAATGATGCCGTAGACGTTTGTCTCAAAAGTGTCTTTTAACTGCGGCTCACTCACATCGAGAAAATCTGAGGTTGGATACTGGACACCCGCGTGATTGACCAGGATATTGATCTTACCCAGCTTATCTAAAGTGAAATTGACCAGTTTATGGCACTCTGATCTGCGCTTAACATCAAAAGAGAAAGTTTCACATTTTACCCCGTGGGCCTCAACCAGTGCTTTTGTTTCTTCGGCGTCTTCGTGTTCATCAAGGTATCCAATGACAACATCCGCCCCTTCTTTGGCATACAAAATGGCAACCGCACGGCCGATACCGGAATCGCCGCCTGTAATCACAGCCGCTTGGCCTCTGAGTTTCCCGCTGCCCTTATAATAGTCAGCTTCATAAATAGGCCTGGGTGTCATATCTTTTTCTATGCCCGGCTGTCTTTCCTGTGTATAACCTTCTATGTTTTCATCAATCTTTTCAAATTTATCCCTGTCATCCATACTAAAAGATACCTCCTCTTTGTGTATACATTAAAAAGATACCCTTAAAACGCTCCATCGACACATTTATAGTTATCGATTGAATAATATGTATTTTATGATAAGATTCTCTTATGTATGAAAGGGTGTTGGCTATGAAAGTTGATGATTACAGACTGCTGGTGACATTGGATGAGACAAGGACTTTAAGGCGGGCGGCTGAAAAATTATTCATTTCCCAGCCTGCTGTCAGTCAGCGGCTGAGATCCATAGAAGATGAATGGGGCGTTAAAATCTTTATCCGTACGAAAAAGGAATTGTATATCACCGGTGAAGGGGAGAAGATTATTGAGCATGCCAGAAATGTAGTGGACAGAGAGGCTCACGTCAAAGAATATATCAGGATTAATCAAAACTCTGTCCAGGGGAATCTTTCAATCGGCGTTTCCTCTTTAATCGGACATACGATCCTGCCGGAAATTCTTGCCCAGTATTTAAAATTGTATCCCAATGTAAATATAAAGATCAAAGTCGGTTCTTCACAGCAGATTGTTGAGGAACAGAATGATTTTCATATTGCGATTGTCAGAGGCAACCACATCATGAATAAACAGAATGAGCTGCTTTTTGTCGACCGTCATTTTTTGGTGACACCCAAATCCGGGGAAGACGGAAAGATGCTGCCTGTGATAGAGTTCCAGGCGGATCCCATTTATATCAGTGAGATTGAGCAGTACTTTGAATATAAATTTAACCGCAAGTATGATCCACAGATAAAAGTGGATCAGATAGCCACCTGCCGTGCAATGCTGCTGGAAGGTATCGGTGTAACCGTGCTGCCTGAAATTGTGCTCGAGGGTTTTGAAACTGATAAATTCCATCTGGATGAAGCCATGTATGAAAATCGGCCGATCACAAGGGAAACCTATATCGCGTATGACAACAGCGTGCTCGAACTGCCACAGGTCAAAGCATTCCTCACACTGGTCCGTACTTTCGTAAATGCATCATAAACGTCGGGTAAAACCTGCCGGGTCTTTTTTACTGCATATATCCTGGCGGATGTGTGACAATGAATATATAATTAACGTGACGAAAAAATGATAAAGGAGACATTTGATGGAAATTCTTTGGTGGCTCATCATTGCTGCATCGTTTATCATCGGTTTTGCAGGACTCATTTTCCCTGTAGTGCCGGCGGTTTTGATGTTTTGGATCGGATTTTTAGTATTCCATTTCCTCATTGACAGTGACGCGTTGTCCTGGATATTCTGGGTGCTCGCAATAGTGCTGACCGTTCTGGTGTTCGTCAGTGATATCATCGCTAACAGCTATTTTGTAAAACGTTACGGCGGCTCGAAAAGCGGCGAATACGCTGCCATTATCGGCGTCATCTTCGGAATGTTCATCTATCCGCCGTTCGGCGTGATTTTCGTTCCATTTATATTGGTGATGATTGTCGAAGCCATCGGTTCCAGAGATATGAATCAGGCATTGAAAGCATCCGTCGGGTCGCTGCTTGCATTCTTATCGAGTTCAATTTTCAATGGTGTCATTTATACATTGATGGTTATCTGGTTCCTTTTGGACGCACTATTATTCTGACCGCGAAAAACATACTGAATGTAAAAAACCTGACTCAACTTGAGTCAGGTTTTTTACCTATGATCAGTTTTTGGCATCTTCGAGCTCTTTGCCTGTGGATTCATTGTCGCCGCCTTCTTCATCCAGTGCTTTGCGGACATCTGTCATTTCGTAAGTCGGCTTGTGTCTGCCGGATTGAATGTCCTTCGCGTAATGACAGGCCACGTCATGGCTGCCTGTCATTACACTGTCTTTCTCTTCCAGCAGCGGCTCTTCCGTTTTGCATTTGTCTGTCGCATAGGGGCACCTTGTATGGAAGCGGCACCCCTGCGGCGGATCAATCGGGGATGGCACATCTCCCCGGAGGAAGATTCTTTCGGATTTATTCTTCGGATCCGGTACCGGAATTGCAGATAAGAGTGCTTTGGTATACGGATGCTGCGGGTTTTCGAAAATTGCTTTCGTATCTCCGGATTCCACAACTTTGCCGAGGTACATGACGACGATGCGGTCTGAAATATGTCTGACCACCCCGAGGTCATGAGCGATGAACATGTAGGTCAGATCATACTCACGCTGTAATTTTTTCAGCAGATTCAGAACCTGTGCCTGTATGGAAACATCCAGTGCACTGACTGCTTCGTCACAGATAATGAGTTTAGGATTCACTGACAAAGCGCGGGCAATACCGATACGCTGGCGCTGTCCGCCTGAAAATTCATGCGGGAAGCGGTCAATTTGGTGCCTCTGAAGTCCAACGGTTTCCATCAACTCAATAATGCGGTCATTGCGCTCGTTTTTCGGAACAACATCCTGTATTTCCATGGCTTCATTCAGCGTCTGTCTCACCGTTTTACGCGGGTTCAAAGAAGCATAGGGGTCCTGGAAGATGATCTGCATTTCACTTCTCATCTTACGCATTTCGTTTTTGTTCATTGATACTATGTCCTGACCGTCAAACTCAATTTTCCCTTCCGTCGGTTCGTCAAGTCTTAAAATCGCCCGGCCGGTCGTGGATTTACCACACCCGGACTCCCCGACGACCGACACCGTTTCCCCCTTGTTGATTGTAAATGATACATCATCAACAGCTTTGACATGGTTGACAGTCCGTCCGAGGAAACCGCCTTTGATCGGAAAGTATTGCTTCAGGTTCGCCACTTTAAGAAGTTGATTCTCTGTCATAAACCTTCACTCCCTTCTCTCCGTCCCACTGGTCAGTGTATATCCAGCACCTGACATCGTTGCCGTCTTCCTGGGTTTCGAGTGCAGGCATCTGGCTGCATATATTGGAGGCGTGCGGACAGCGGGGCGCGAATCTGCAGCCCGCCGGCATTTCATCCGGCGCCGGCACGCTCCCTTTAATTGGAATCAATTCATCCTGGTCCATATCGTGACGCGGCAGTGAGTTCAACAGGCCGACAGTGTAAGGATGTTTCGGATTATCAAATAATGTCTCTACATCGGCGTATTCTACGATTTGGCCGCAATACATGACCGCGACATAATCGCATGTTTCTGCGATCACTCCCAGATCGTGTGTAATCATAATCACGCTCATGCCGATTTCTTCCTGTAGTTCTTTGATCAGTTCCAGAATCTGCGATTGAATGGTTACATCAAGGGCTGTTGTCGGTTCATCTGCGATCAGGAGTTCCGGTTTGCAGGCAAGCGCCATAGCGATCATGACACGCTGCCGCATCCCCCCGGACAACTCGTAAGGATATTGGTCGATACGTTTATCCGGCGAAGGAATACCTACCATTTCAAGCATTTCTATCGCACGTTTTGTGCCTTCTTTTTTACCCAGCCCCTCGTGGATCTTGTATGATTCTCTCAGCTGCTGGCCGATGGTATAAACCGGGTTAAGTGAAGTCATCGGCTCCTGGAAGATCATGGAGATTTCGTTTCCCCGGATATTTCTCATACGGGAAGGTTTAACATCCGTGAGTTCTTCACCGTTAAAATCAATGCTGCCCCCGACAATTTTGCCCGGGTCATCGATGAGCTGTAAGATCGACAGCGCGCTGATACTCTTGCCGGAACCGGACTCTCCAACGATGCCCAGAGTTTTTCCCTCAGGCACTTGGAGTGTCACGCCATCGACGGCTTTGATTTCATTCCCCTCTACAAAGAATGAAGTTCTGAGATCGTTTATATCAAGTATATTTTCAGACATATATGTCACTCCCAACTTAGTTTAAGTCTACGCGTTTGTTCAACAGTCTGTATGAGATATCCACGATGAGGTTCACAAATACGAAACTGACTGCAATGACGAGCACTGCTCCCTGCACAACAGGGAAGTCTCTCTGCAATATGGAATCGATGATCAGTCTGCCCAATCCATTAATGGCGAATACACTCTCTGTCAGTATGGAGCCGCCAAGGAAGTAACCGAACTGAAGTCCGATGACAGTCACAACCGGAATCATTGCATTTTTCAGGGCGTGACGGAAGATGACCGTCCGTTCTTTGACCCCTTTGGCACGGGCCGTACGGATATAATCCTGCTGGATGACATCAAGCATGCTGCTGCGTGTCATACGTGCAATAATGGCAGCGCCTGCAGTGCCAAGCGAGATGACTGGCAGCAGAAGCTGATCAGCATTTCCCCAGCCTGTCGGGGCAAACCATCCGAGTTCGATGGCGAACCATTGGATGAGCATCAGCCCGAGCCAGAAGTTTGGCATGGACAGACCGAAAAGTGTAATGATCATCAATGTAACATCATAGAAAGAGTATTGTTTAATTGCAGAAACAATACCGGCCAAAAGACCAAGCACTACTGTAAAAATTGTTGAATATATCGTAAGTTCCAGAGTGATGAGGAATCTTGGCTGAATATGATCGAATACCGGTATGTTATCACGTACTGAAACACCGAAATCCAGCTGAGCGGCATTTCCCAGAAAATTAAGATATTGTATGTGCAATGGATCGTTCAATCCAAGCCGCTGTTCGATCGCTTTTACTGTTGCTTCTGGTGCACTTTCACCGGCCATGATTACAGCAGGGTTACCCGGAGTCAGATGCATCAGACTGAAGACCAGAATCGTAACCCCGAGCAGTACCGGGATGAGCTGCAGTAATCTGCGAATAATAAACGTAGTCATGTAATGCCTCCTATTTCCTCAATTTAGGATCAAATGCATCCCTTAATCCGTCTCCGAATAAGTTAAACGCAAGTACGACAATGACGATCATCATACCCGGGAAGAAAGTGATGTGGGCTGCCTGATACATATAGTTTCTGCCATCGTTGAGCATCGCCCCCCATTCCGGTGTTGGCGGCTGCACCCCGAGTCCGAGGAAGGAAAGTCCTGCTGCTGAGAGAATTGCTGTAGCGATGAATAACGTTGTATTTACAATGATCGGCGACATGATGTTCGGCAGAATATGCTGGAAAATGATTTTTCCGTCTCTGGCTCCGAGCGCGCGTATCGCATCGACGTATTCCAGTTTTTTAGTCGTCAATGTAGATCCGCGTACAATCCGTGCAAATTGCGGGACTGCACCGATAGCGATGGCGATTGTGACGTTAATCGTGCTGCCTCCGAGAACACTGACGATAGCAAGTGCGAGCAGTATGCCCGGGAAAGCCAGCAGTATATCCATGATTCTCATAATAATCGTGTCCAGCCATTTGCCATAGTAACCTGCAAGAATACCTAGCGGAACGCCGATAATTCCCGCGAGAAATGTTGCTGTAAAACCTACCCCTAATGTTATGTACATCCCATGAAGTATGCGGATAAAGATATCCCGGCCCAGATGATCGGTACCGAACCAATACTGCGCCGAAGGCCCCTCGAGCTTATCTGTGAGATTAGTGGCGCTGGAACTTGTGCCTGTAATACCGTAATTGGCATCCAGCGCACCGAAAATTGACACAAAGAAAAAGAGTACCAGTACGTAGAAACCCACGAGGGCAGACTTGTTCTTCCTCAGACGTTTGAAGAAGTCTTTCATACCTTTGACTCTGGGATTGACTTCTTTGATTTTCTGAGTCGTATTTTCTGAAGCGACTGCCATTTGTTGACCCCCTAATAATTCTGATTGAATTTATTAAAAATTCTTGAAATGCTCTAAAAGTAATAATATCGGTTTAGAACGTATATATCAATATATTTTCAAAATTAATGAAAAGGCTACCAAAAATTTACTATTGAAAAATATATAAATGTGTAATAAATTCCCATTCATTTTCAATTCAATTATGAATTTTTGTAAAAACTTTATTGAAGAAAATAGACCTATGTAATATTATTGATATACTATTAAATTATACTAAAAAAGTATGGTTTAGGGTTATCAGAAAGGAGATGTGTTAGTTGAAAAAAGTTTCAAGCTTATTGCTGTTTGCACTTATACTGGTTCTTACTGCTTGTACAGACGATAGCGAAGTGGAACCACAGGAGGGTACAGCTGACGAAGCAGCAGAGAGTGGCGGGGATCTGGTCGTTTCCACTGCCAGTGACCTTGTGTCTCTAGATCCGCACGGAAGTAATGATCTGCCATCAGATCAGGTGAGAGGAACAATCTATGACGGCCTGGTCAAACATAATGATGACCTCGGAATTGAACCGCAGCTGGCTGAAGACTGGGAACAGACTGATGATCATACATGGGTGTTTACCTTGAGGGAAGATGTTACTTTCCATGACGGCAGTGAATTCAATGCTGAAGTGGTCAAAGCGAACCTGGACCGCGTGGTGGATCCCGCTGTCGCCTCGTCCCGCGTGAATATTTTCGAAATGATTGAAACGGTTAATGTACTTGATGACTACCAGGTAGAAATTGTTACTGCCTATCCGTTTGCCCCGCTGCTGAATCACCTTGCCCATGACGGTGGTGGGATGATCAGTAAGGAAGTCATCGATGAAGACTACCAGTATGCGATTGACGAGGCCGGTCTGGATATAACTGCAGAAGAAATTTATGAAATGCGTGAATCAGACCCCGAAGAATATGAAAATGTGTCAGACAACATCTCCGAATATTTACATACGATTGTGGAACAGAACCCTGTGGGCACCGGGTATCTTCAATTTGAGGACAGAAGTCCGGGAGAACAGACAGAACTTACCCGTTATGATGAGTTTTGGGGCGAGCCTGCGACCCTTGATACAGTGACTTTTAAAGTGGTTGCTGAAACAGGGTCCAGAATTGCTGAGCTGGAAACAGGTAGCTCGCATGTGATTACCGGATTTGAACCGTCAAATGTTGAAAGGATCGAAAACCACGAAGAAACAAATATGTACACGCTGCATAATATTGCGATGGAATTCATTGGCTTTAATACTTCAAAAGAGCCGCTTGATGATAAGAGGGTTAGGCAGGCAATCTCCCATATGGTAGATAAGGAAGAAGTCATTAATGGTATATACAGCGGAACGGGGAAGATTATGGATGGACCGTTGCAACCTGAGGTGCTCGGGTATGAAGAGAACATCGAAGGACTTGACTATGATGTCGATCGTGCCCGGGAACTGATGGAAGAAGCGGGTTATGAAGACGGCTTTGAGATTTCCATCATCACTAACGAGGCACCGGAAAGAGTCGATCTCGCTGTATTTCTGCAGGAGCAGCTGAGGGAAATTAATATTGAAGCCACTGTGGACCAGTACGAATGGGGAGCTTATCTCGAAGCTGCATCCACAGGGGACCATGAGATCTTTATCCTGGGGTGGCCAAACTCAACAGGCGATCCAGATAATGGACTCTGGCCATTGTTCCATTCTTCCATGACAGGCAATCAGGGTAATCGATCATTCCTGGTGCATGATGAAGTGGACCAGCTTCTGGAAGAAGGAAGGCAGACGTCCGATGATGAAGAACGCGAAGAAATTTATCAGGAAGTGCAGGAAGTCCTGATTGATGAAGCACCGATGATCTACTTGCGTCAAGCAGAAAGCATGAACGCTTACAGAGACGAGGTGGAGGGCCTTTATATCGACCGTTTCAATCGACCGGACTTCAGCGAAGTGACAATTGAACAGTAAGAATATCTTCCTGATCCGGAAAATGATTTCAGCTTCTAATTTGTTATGCAAAACCGACATTATAATATCACATTATATTTCTGAATATTCTCTATTGAAAGAATAATCTCTATAGTATAATATGATTTTATCAAATAATAAGGTGAAGTGTTAATGCCTTTTGGGGGATGCGTAATAATGAAATATTTTTGGAAGTTATTTTTATTCAGCGTGATTGTTTTAGTGCTGGCAGCCTGTACGGATGACAGTGAAGTCGAACCGGAAAATGGCGAGGGCACATCTGGAGAAGGCGGGGCTGAGGAAGCCTCCGGCGGAGATCTGGTGATGGCCTTCCCGAGTGATGCTGTTTCCATGGACCCGCATGGCAGTAACGATGTACCTTCAGAGCAGGTGCGGGACACTATTTATGAAGGTCTTGTAGACTTGGATGAGAACCTGGAAGCTGTCCCGGCACTCGCCACTGAATGGGAGCAGGTGGATGATACCACGTGGGAGTTTACGCTGCGGGAAGGTGTCACGTTCCATGATGGTTCGGAATTTAATGCAGAAGTGGTAAAAGCGAATATTGATCGTCTGCAGGATGCTGCCACTGCTTCGCCAAGAGCATTCATGCTTGATATGGTCTCCGAAGTAAACGTGGTGGATGACTATACAGTTGAAATTGTGACTGAGTATCCATTTTCTCCATTGCTTAACAATTTAAGCCATGGGGCAGGGAAAATGGTCAGCAAAGATCTGATTGATGAAGATTACCAGAACGCAATCGATGAATCAGGTCTTGATATGACATTGGAAGCGTATTACGAAGCACGCGAAGCAGGAGGAGAGGATCACGAGGAGGCAGCGCAGCAAATTGGGGGGAATATCGGAACCATAGTCGAGCAGAACCCTGTCGGTACAAATTACCTGCAATTTGACAGCAGAAGTGCGGGAGAACGTACAGAACTTGTGGCGAATGAAGATTACTGGGATGGCCCGCCGACGATTGATTCAGCAACATTTAAGGTGGTCTCAGAAACTGCATCCAGAATTGCTGAACTTGAAACAGGCGATTCAGACTTTATCGCGCAGGTCGAGTCCAGCAACATTGAACGCGTTGAGAGTAATCAGGACGCAACGCTTGAGAGAACGGATTCCCTGTCTATTGACTACCTCGGGTTCAATACAAATCAGGAACCGTTTGATGACCCGCTTGTACGTCGGGCCATCACCCATGCGTTTGATAAGGAAGCCGTTTTATCCGGCGTCTATAACAATTCAGGCACACCCGCTGTCGCGCCGCTTGCACCGGGAATGCTGGGACATGATGAAAATCTGGAAGGCCTTGAATATGATATGGAACGGGCCAGGGAACTTCTGGCAGAAGCGGGTTATGAAGATGGTTTTGATGTGAATCTGATGGTGAATGACGATAACCCGGAAAGGGTCGACATGGCCGTATGGCTGCAGGAATCACTGGCGGAATTGGATATCAATGTCAATATCGAACAGGTTGAGTGGGGTTCATATCTCGAACTGACAGGCAATGGTGAACATGACATGTTCATCCTGGGCTGGTCCAACTCAACAGGAGATCCTGATAATGGTATCTCCCCGCTGTTCCATTCAGATAATTTAGGTGCTCCGGGGAACCGTTCATTCTTTGAAAATGATGAGCTGGATCAGCTGCTGGATGAAGGCGCCCAAGAGTCAGATGAAGCGGCACGTGAGGAGATCTATATGCAGGCACAGGAACTGCTTGTGGAAGAAGCCCCGGCGATTTTCGTCAGGCACTCAGAAAATCTCAATGCGTATCATAACGGTGTGGAAGGGCTTGAGATCGGCAGGGACAACATCTTTGATCTGCGCAATGTCACGATAGAATGATTTCTTAAAAATAATAATGAATTTGAAAGAATTTAATATGAAGACAGCCGCCGTGATTACAAATCCGGCGGTTTTTAAATTTTCTGCTGTTACTATTATTGTAAAAAATATGAAAATTCCATCTTGAATGCGCTTACGTCTTCATGTATCATGAAATTGATTAAATGTTCATATTTAATTAATAATTATTAGGGGGAAATAGAATGAAAAATTTAAAACAGCTGCTATTGTTAAGCTTTGTTTTAATTTTGTCATTTGCTCTGGCAGCCTGTACGGACGACAGTCAAGTCGAGCCGGAAGAAGGCTCCGGAGATTCTGCGGATTCAGGTGAATCCGGCGGAGAGTCCGGTAATGGAAGTGAATCCGGCGGAGAAGGCGGACAGGGCGGAGATCTGGTCATTTCAGAAATGAGTGACATCGTAAGTCTTGATCCGCATGGTAATAATGATGTGCCATCAAGTAATGTTCGTTCCAACATTTATGAGACGTTGACCACACTTGATGAAAATATGGAAGTCCAGCCGGGACTGGCGACCGAGTGGGAAGAGGTTGACGATACCACTTGGAGATTTACACTTAAGGAAGGCGTAATGTTCCATGATGGTACGGAATTCACGGCTGAAGCGGTCGCTGCGAATCTTAACCGTATTATGGATCCGGCGATGGGCTCACCACGTATGTTCCTTTATGAGATGATTACGGATGTTGAACCGGTGGATGATTATACTGTTGAAATCACAACGGAATATCCATTTGCGCCATTGCTTTCGCACCTGGCACATGATGCCGGCGGCATGCTGAGCCCGGAAGTCATCGACACGGACTACGAACAGGCGCTTGAAGGCCAGGACGTCACGCTTGAAGAGTACTATGAGCTGCGTGAAGAAGGCGGCGAAGAGCACGAAGAAATCGCAAACGCAATTGGTGAAGACATGGGTACATATTCTGGTGAGAATGCAATCGGCACGGGGCCATTCCAGGTCCAGTCTCGTTCTCCGGGTGAAAATGTCGTTCTGGAAAGAAATGATGATTACCACGAAGAACCGGTTGCATTGGACACCGTAGAATTTAAAGTCGTACCTGAGACAGCGGCACGTATTGCAGAGATTGAAACAGGGGACAGTCATATCGCAGGCTCAGTCGAATCCAACAACATGGACCGCGTGGAGCAGCATGAACAGACCTATCTGGACGAAACAGAGCTGCTTTCGACTTCATACGTCGGTTTCAATACTGAAGTAGAGCCGCTCGATGATGAAAGAGTCCGCCAGGCCATTTCTCATGCGGTCGACCGCGAAGAGATCATTAACGGTGTTTATGATGGCGTCGGCATTCCTGCCGAAGGTCCTCTGGCGCCGGGTACGTTCGGTTATGATGAGAATGTTGAAGGTCTGACCTATGACTTAGAACGCGCACAGGAACTGATGGCAGAAGCAGGTTATGAAGATGGTTTCTCCATTGAAATCATGACCAATGACGAAGCGCAGCGTGTGAACACTGCTGTCTATCTGCAGGAGGCGCTTGCGGAGATCAACATCGATGTAGAAGTGCAGCAGGTGGAATGGGGTGCGTACCTGGAACAGACAGCCCAGGGTGAACATGAGATGTTCGTACTTGGCTGGTCTACGGTAACGGGTGACGCGGACTACGGCATGTATCCGCTCTTCCATTCCGACATGCACGGCGACCCGGGCAACCGTTCATTCATTTCTAACGATGAACTGGATTCGCTCCTGGAAGAAGGACGGATGGAAACCGATCCGGAAGCACGCCAGGAAATCTATACTGAAGCACAGGAATTGCTGACAGAGCTTGCGCCGCAGATCAACATTCACCACACCAGTCAATTGACGGGTGTCCGCAACGATGTTCAGAATTTCGAAGTGGATGCACTGGGTATCTATCAGCTGGACGAAGTGACATTAAGTGAATAATCGCAATGATTTTGGCACTCTGCGCTTTGAGCAGGGTGCTTTTTTTGGTTGTTATTTTTAAACACGCACAGGGAATGGTATAATGTAAAAGAAGAAGTGCGAAGGGTGATTTGGATGAAACGCATGGCGGTGATGGTCCTGATACTTGCTGTTTCCGGATGTGGAAATGAGGAAAGTCAGGCGGAGAAGGATTTAGATGCAGTGACAGAGGAAAATGCAGAACTTGAGGATAAGATACAAAATCTTCAGAGTGAGAACGACCAGATTGAAAAGAATATCCAGGTTAAAGAAAAGGAACTTGAAGAGATGCAAAATGAAGATGACAGCGGCAGCAGTCAGTCAGAAGAGGAATGATATCCCTGTGATGTTCATCCATCCGTAAGCAGAAAATATAAGACACCATAATTATTATGATTGGAGACCCGTTTATGCATGAAAACAAATTTAATATCGTAGAAGGCAGAGTCATGGTACTGGAAGCGCTGAAACAGGAAGTTCAGGAAATAACAGGGATGACTGTCAGGCATTTTGATGCATTGAAGTCCAGGGTGGTGGCTCAAAAGCCAAACCCCGACCAGCATTTTGAAACATTCAACATGAGGTTTGATTTTGAGGAATCTGCAGACTATGTAGACGTAGTATTTACCACGGACAAGAAAACAAAGATTGACGATTATGATTTCGAACGTGATGAGGTAAAAGTGCAGCTTTTATCATATAGAAGGGTGGAAGCACCTCAGGATAATGAAAGTAAGAAGGTGGAAGAGTAAGAGGGATAGCAACTTCTTTCTCTTTCATTTTTAGTGAGGAAGACTCTAAGAATATTTATGTAGAGAGTGGCTGGGATGCATCATGAAATATATTAAGACGAAAAGGCTGATACTGAGGGACTGGAAGCAGAGTGATATTCCTGCATTTATAAGGATGAACCTGGATAAAGATGTCAGAAGATATTTCCCCGAGCGTCTGTCACCTGAGGCGTCCAGGCGTACGGCTGTGGAAATTCAAAAAGATATTGAAGACAGAGGGTTCGGTCTTTTTGCGGTTGAGCGGAAAGATACCGGGGAGTTTATCGGGTTTACAGGCATACAGGTGCTTGAGGAGGACGGCCCGTTTAAACTGGAATTCCTCCCGTGTATTGAAATCGGCTGGCGGTTTGCCAAAAAACACTGGAATCAGGGATTTGCGACGGAAGCTGCAAAAGGGGTTCTGAAATTTGCTGAAAGGCACACAGATATTAAGCAGATTTATGCGCTGGCAGCAAAAAGAAACAAACCATCGATCAATATCATGAAAAAGATTGGCATGAAACAGACAGATGAATTTGATCACCCGCAGATTATGAACGGACACTCCTTGCAGAGACATGTGATATACAAGGTGGAATTAACAAACCGCCGGCGGTTTTAATTATGACTGCCGGCGGTTTATATCTGCATATGTCCTGACATCTACAGGCTCGAAAAATTTAAACTGATCGAGTATTTCCGCCCCGTCTGCCCCTGTAAACAGCTGGTTTACATATGCCTGGTGAAGGAAAGACTCATCGATCAGCTTATTAAACAGCTGGAGGATTTCGTCGTAGAAATGATTGACATTTAAGAGGCCGATCGGCTTTTTGTGCAGTCCAATCTGTCCCCATGTAAATATCTCGAAGAATTCCTCCAGTGTACCTGCGCCTCCCGGAAGTGTTATGAAAGCATCCCCGAGGGCTTCCATCCTTTCTTTTCTCTTGTGCATGGAGGTCACGACTTCGAGGTGTGTCAGCTTGGGGTGTCCCATTTCCCTGTCGAGCAGGAATTGGGGGATGACCCCGGTAACACTGCCGCCCTCAGAAAGGGCACCATCTGCTAAAGCCCCCATCAGTCCGATGCTGCCGCCGCCATAGACGATGCCGATATTTTCTTTTGCCAGATGTGCCCCCAGTGCGAACGCTGATTTTTCATAGACCGCGCTGCTGCCGGAGTGGGAACCGCAAAAGACAGTAACATTTTCAAGTTTCAGAATGATACACTCCAATCCAGCTGCATTATGATGGCATCAGTTTCACGAATAGTTTTTATCCCTGTGACTGTGCATCTTTTTTTCCAGTTTTTTCTGTTTTCTGGATGGGTTCAATTCGTTGTTTGCTCCGGATTTACGGCCAATGACTGTGATATGGTCTTCATGCATTTTACGGTGTTTTTCAAACAGAGAATCGTTCTGCTTTGTTTCTTTGACTTCGATGTTTGCATCATTTTTTGAATCAAGTGCATGTTTATGCTGTTTGTGAAGTTCTCCGCTCTCAAGTCCGGGGAATTCATGCCCTTTAATTTTTTCTTCAATGTATGGTCCAGTATTTTGTGTCATGTCCTCATTCCTTTTCATTGTGATATCTTCTGATTCCTGCTTGTTTTTAGCATATCCGGCGGCAACAGAAATGTTATCATCCGGCATCTCTGTAGTCGCAGGTACCAGGCGTGCCTGCTCATGTTCATCAGGAGGCGCAATTTGGAGTACCTCGCTGCCCGGAATTGACTTCATTTCTTCGTCGTTATCCGGTTCGCTGTGGGGCTGCATGATTTTAGGGATGCTTACATCCGATTCGTTTTTAAGGCGTCTGGCTCTGTGTTTTTTCTTTTCCTTTTCAAATTGTTTTAAGAGAGAGTGTTCCTCTTTAACGTTTTTCTGATACGTCCTGATGTTTTTCTTATAAGCATGTTCGTGACGTTTATCCGAGATTTTACCGCTCACTGTCTGAGCGGCGGACTTTCCAGTGTGGTAAGTGGATGCCCCCGCATTCCGGACTGCTTTCGCTGCGTTGGTGCCTTTGTCTTTGGCTGTTGTGCAGGCGCTGTCTGCAGCAGAACCGAGATTCTGCATATCCGGATGCTTCTTGATGCGCTTTCGCTCACTAAACAGCGGTACGAGTATGACAGGCAGCAGTGTTACAGCCATCCTCACTTTATCATTCATCTGTTCAACCTCCAGGATATCTTTTATAATAATTATAATATACCCATAGAGAAGTTTCATTAAACTGTGCGAAATCTCTGCGATTATCCGTTTAAACAATGAATATTAAAGGTATTGTACAGCATAGATAGAGGAGGTAATATTGGTGAAAACGATAACCGGGCAAATGACAGTGGGTGAAATTGCGGTGGAAGTACCAAAATCAGGCGATATTTTCAGAGCGTATCATATCGATTTTGTAAACAGAGGTAATCAAAGCCTTTCAGATGCGGCATTTGAACATGACGTCCCTATAGAAAATATATTGTACGAGATCAATAATCTCGGTACTGAAAATGAGGACGGCATTGATATCAAATACATGGACGAAACAAGTATCGTCAGGTATATCCAAAGGCGCTACCATGAAGATCTGAAGGATGAACTGCCGGTACTTGAGCCGTATGTTGAGAAGATGGTCAAGGAAAAACCGGAGGAAGCAGAACTGAGTGAAGTGTTTCTGAACTTCAGTGACACAGTGCTGGATCATACGGACGAAGAGGATTTAAATGTCTTTCCGCTGCTGGAATCCTACCTTGATCAGCCGTCAGAAGATAAAAGGGGAGCACTGAAACCCAAATTGAAAAAACTAAAAAATGAGCACAAGGACATCACGGAGTTTTTCGTTCGAATGAGGGAGATCACCAATGACTTTATCCCGGCGGAAGGTGATTCCGGCGCGCTCCGGCTGGTCTACATGAGACTGGAAAAGCTGGAGAAAGATTCGTTTGATCACATTCATCTGGAGAACAATATCCTCTTTGAAAGAATTAGAAACAAGGTCAGGGCCTGAGGGACAAAAAGAAGCTGGATCAAAAGGATCCAGCTTCTTTGCATCAATATTCATCATCCTGTTCTTTTGGCAGAATGACTGTAATTGTTGTCCCTTCACCTTCCCGGCTCTGTATCTCAATCCTGCCCTGATGAGATTCTATCAGGTGTTTGACTATGGCAAGCCCCAGGCCTGTACCGCCTGAGTGTCTGGAGCGTGCTTTATCCACCCGATAGAACCGCTCGAATATCCGCGGCAGGCTCTCTTCCGGAATGCCCATGCCATTGTCTGCAACAATGAGTTTGATTTCGTTCATGTTTTCCCGTAAATCCACTTCTACAGTACCGCCTTCTGACGTATAGTTGATGCTGTTGGCAATAAGATTCAGGATGACTTGTCTGATCCTGTCCCTGTCTCCCTCCAAAGTGACTGCTTTATCTTCCTGAGGCAGCAAGAGGTTCGTATTCTTGCTTTCCAGTGAACCCTGCAGTGTCTCTGCGGTTTCCTGAATGAGTGCTGTCATTTCTACCTCTTCAATATTCAGAGGCATCTCCTGCCTTTCAATTCTGGACAGATTCAAAAGATCCCGGATCAGCCGGTCAAGACGCTGACTTTCATCGTGAATAATCTGCAGGAACTGCTTTGTGGTCTCTTCGTCCTGTACACCGCCGGCAAGCAGTGTTTCTGCAAAACCGTGAACTGAAGTCACTGGGGTCTTGAGTTCGTGTGAGACGTTGGCAACAAAGTCACTGCGCATTTTCTCAAGTCTTCTGATGTCGGTGATGTCGTGCAGTACGATAATGACTCCTTTCTGATGCCATCCCTGGCCGTAGTATGGGGCAAGGTGGGCGTCAAGCACACGTTCATCAGGGTAATAGGTATTGACTTCGTCATGTACTTTTCTGTTCCCTTCGAAGACAAGGTGTGTGAGTTCGGCCAGATCAAAATTTTCGCTGATTTCATCGTAATTTTTACCGACAATATTCTCTGCGTGCTGGGACAGAAATTTCTCCATTGCAGAGTTCACAAGGTCAATCCTGCCCTCCTGATTCACGAGCATGACACCGCTCACCATATTTGACATGATGCTTGTCAGCTGTCTTTCATTCTCGTTGATTTCCTTCATCTGCTGCTGGAGGCTGGCTGCAAGCGCATTGACGGCAGATGACAGCTCTCTGACTTCACCCTGTTGTTTAACATGTACACGGCTGCTGTAATCCTTTTCACTCAGTCTGCGGGTCACTTCCATGATCTTATTGATCGGTTTTGTAATGCCGCGTGCAATCAGCATGGCTGCGACGCCGGCAATAATGAGCATCACACCGAGGACAATGCCAAGTGACAGCCAGAGGGTCCGCATTGTATTATCCAAAATTTGAGAGGATAACGATGTGCGGACAGCACCGGCAGCCTCACCGTTGTTCTCGATAGGGAGTGCCACATACATCATATTAAATCCCTGGGTGGTACTGTATCTCACAGATTCTCCGGTATCATCCCCATTTTGCAGCACTGCGGTGATTTCAGTGCGGTCCATATGGTTATCCATAGCAGCGGGATCATTTTCCGAATCGGCAAGAACTTCACCTTCATCGTCCACCACTGTAAAGCGCATATCTATCGGCTGGCGGAATTCACTGATTGTGTCCTGCAGCGTCTGCTGATCATCCAATGTGCCGTTGGCGCCGATCATCTGTGTGACCAGCTGGGCGTTTTCGGTCAGATGACTTCTGGTCATTTCTGTATATGTATTTTCAACAATCGTCGCAAGTAAAAACCAGAGAACCAGAACGAACCCCAGTATGAGAAGGGTGAAAGAGAGGGATATTTTCAGCCAGAGACGTTTCATTCGGCAGGCCCCTCGAGTTTATAGCCGAACCCCCGTATGGTCCGGATGTACTCCGGGCGTTTACCGTCATCTTCAATCTTTTCCCTGAGGTGGCTGACATGCACATCGACGATCCGTGTGTCCCCGTCGTAATGGAAATCCCAGACGCCGTTCAGCAGCTGGTCCCTGCTCAGCACTTTACCTTTGTGGTTCGCCAGATAGAGCAGCAGTTCGAATTCCTTCGGTGTAAGGATCAGCTTGACCCCGCGGATATAAACATCATATTTATCGAGATGGATTTCCAGATTGCCGATTCTGAGTATTTCGTCCTGACCGGTTTCTTCCGGAACCTCAATCTGGGAGCGTCTGAGTATGGCCTTCGCACGGGCAACGACTTCCCGGGGGCTGAACGGCTTAGTCATATAATCATCCGCGCCGAGCTCGAGTCCAAGAATCTTATCAAATTCTTCATCTTTTGCCGTCAGCATCAGTATGGGTGTGTTCATTTTCTCCTGTCTTAAGGTTTTGCACACATCCATTCCATCCATGCCCGGCAGCATAAGGTCCAGAACAATCAGATCCGGCTTTTCCGAAAGGGCAAGGTCAAGCCCCTGTCTGCCATCCTCTGCCGTCACCACATTATAGCCGGACTGTTCAAGGTTGAACTTTAACAGAGTTAAGATTGAAGGCTCATCATCAACAACGAGGATACTGCGCATTAGAAGTGACTCCTTTCATTTAATTATTATAATCATTTCACTCAAATTAACTGCTTCAACTTTTTACAGTTTAACATAACTTAACGTTAATGTTCGCAATCTTTACGATGATGTCACATTCTTAAAGAACCTGGCCGTCACAATTAAATGATGTAAATAATCAATATATTTTTCAGTTTATATCATTCAGTCTATAATAGATGTTAATGAATTAATATTTAAAATATCTTAAAAATGAGTGAACGGATATGGAAAACTATTCAAGACAGATTCTATATAAAAATATCGGTCAGGACGGCCAGCAGGCAATCAGAAAGGCGACTGTGCTCATCATTGGTGCCGGCGCACTCGGTTCGTCATCCTCTGAAATGATGGCGCGGGCCGGGGTGAAAAAGATTATTCTGGTGGACAGGGACTACGTAGAGGCTTCGAATCTGCAGAGGCAGATGCTTTTTGCCAAACGGCATGCGGATGAAAAGGTCCCGAAAGTTGTCGCTGCAAAGGAACGGCTGCTGGCCGTCCGCCCGGACCTGGAGATAGATATACATATTGAGCACTGCGGGCCGTCACTGATGGCCCGCCTGAGTTCACAGGCGGATATCATTCTGGACGGCACAGATAATTTTGACACCCGGCTGCTGATTAATGATGCCGCTTATAAATATGGCAGGCCCTGGGTGTATGCGGCCTGTGTGGAATCTTCCTACAGCAGCTGCGGTTTTGTACCGGGGGCGACGCCGTGTTACAGGTGTCTGGTGCCGATGCTGCCGGCTGCCGCCTTGACCTGTGATACCGCAGGCATTATTGCTCCCGCGGTACAGATGGCTGTTTCAGAGCAGGTGACGACCGCGCTGAAAATATTAACGGGGCAATTTGCTGCGCCTTACTATATGAGAATTGGTGATTTATGGGACATGGAGCACAGGCGTTTTCAGATTGATCACATCCAGGAAGAGAATTGTCTGACCTGCAGCAGTAAACATGAATACCCCGCTTTGAATGAGACGGCGGATCAGACGATGAAATTGTGCGGCCGTGATACTGTACAGGTACTGGATGAGCGGATTACACAGGAAGCGGTGAGGCAGGCGGTAATACATTTGGACATCAATGTAAATACCACGCCGTATTTTAATGAATTTTATTTTGAGGGTCAGAGGCTGGTCTGTTTTAACAACGGCAGAATTCTTATCCACGGCACAGATAATATGAACAGGGCGAGAACACTGGTCAATCAGCTGTTCGGCTGACTGTAAGGAGGGGATTGAATGGGTCACGGCAATCAGAGCCATCGCGATATTGCTGCAGGGGTAATTACAATCAGTGATACCCGGTCGAAAGAGACGGACAAAGGCGGACGCCTTGTCATCGATTATTTGGAGGAGATGGACATAACAGTGGACGCGGCGCACTATCAGCTCGTTAAAGATGATGTCAGCAGTATTTCAGCGGCAGTGGATCAGCTGCTGGAGCAGAATGTGGATGCGGTCATTACGACCGGCGGCACCGGCATCGCACCGCGTGATGTGACGATTGAAGCGGCCGGCCGCTTCTTTGACAAGGCGCTCGAAGGGTTCGGGGAGATATTCAGGATGCTCAGTTATACAGAAGATATCGGCTCTGCCGGTATTTTATCCCGGGCCGCCGCGGGGGTGAGCGGCAAGACGGTGATATTCATCCTGCCCGGTTCAACCGGCGCGGTGAAACTGGCGATGGAGAAGCTGATCGTGCCGGAGCTGAACCATGTGGTACAGGAGCTGAATAAATGATTAATCGCGGCTGTAATCCCCTGATTTCCCGCCGGTCTTGCTCAGGAGCATCGTATCGCGGATGACCATGCCTTTATCGAGTGCTTTGCACATGTCGTAAACAGTGAGGGCGGCAGCGGAAGCGGCGGTTAAAGCTTCCATTTCCACACCGGTTTTCCCGTCGGTTTTTACAGTGGCTGTGATTTCGAGGAGGTATTTGTCCTGAGTATTGAAGTTGAATGATACATCAATGCCGGAGAGCGGCAGCGGATGGCACATCGGGATGATCTGATGTGTATTCTTGGCTGCCATTACAGCTGAAACCTGGGCCACTGACAGGACATCGCCCTTTTTGACTGTGCCTTCTGTAATTCCTTCATAGATGCTGCGGCTGACTTCGAGTGTGCTTTGGGCAGCGGCTGTCCGCACAGTCGTCTCCTTATCTGAGACATCCACCATGCGTGCCCTGCCCTCTGCATTAAAATGATTGAATTCTGACAATTGATTCACCCTTTCTAGTACAATGATTATAACAGAATGATAAAGAGGAAAGTAGGGTTCTAATTGACAATCAACCGTAAACCGATTCCAGTTTCAGAAGCGGTGGAACGCGTCGTTGCCAAAATGAAGACACTGCCGTCTGAAACGGTACCATATACGGACAGCTGGGGCCGGATACTCGCGCGGGATCTAAAGGCAACAAACGATGTGCCTCTGTTTACAAAATCAGCGATGGATGGTTTTGCCATCAGATCCTCAGACAGCAAGGGCGCGTCAGGGGAGGACAGGATTCATTTTTCTGCAGTGGCGGAAGTGCCCGCAGGATCAAGCAGTGATTATGTGTTAAAAGAGAATGAGGCGTTCCGGATCATGACTGGGGCGGAAGTGCCCAAAAGTGCAGATGCCGTGGTAATGTTTGAGCAGGCCAGGGAAGATACGGACGGGTTTACGATCAGAAAAGCGTTCTCTCCAGAAGAAAATATGGCGGTGCAGGGGGAAGAGTGCAAAACAGGTGAAGTCATCGTGCCGAAAGGGACATCTATCAACCCGGGAACAGTCGCGACACTGGCGACATTCGGCTACAGTGAGGTGCCGGTGTACAGACAGCCGGTGGTCGGCATCATGTCGACCGGCAGCGAACTGCTGGATGTGGATGCGCCGCTTGAGCGCGGTAAAATACGCAATTCCAACAGTCCGATGATCCTGAGCCAGCTCCGGCGGATGAATCTTCAGGGCAGGATGTACAAGCTTCAGGCAGATGATCTGGAAACACTGCAGCAGCGGGTCGAAGAGATGCTGGGGGAAGTAGATGCAGTCATTACGACCGGCGGTGTGTCGGTCGGCGACTATGATCATCTTCCTGCGCTGTATGAAAGGCTGGGCGCAGAGGAATTGTTCAATAAAGTCGGCATGCGGCCCGGCAGTGTGACGACAGTGAGCATGATCGGAGATACACCGCTGTTCGGATTGAGCGGCAATCCGTCGGCGTGCTATACCAGTTTTGAGCTCTTTGCGCGACCGGCGCTCCTCAGAATGATGGGGCATGACAAGATTTTTGCGCCGGTCATCTCGGGTGCGCTTGCCGAGGATTTCAAGAAGCCGAATCCCTTCACCCGTTTCATCCGTGCGGAAGTGGATTACAAAGATGGGAAACTGTATGCGCAGCCAGCCGGTTTCAATAAGTCCAACGCTGTCACTTCCATTGCCCGGAGTAACGGGATCATTATCCTCCCCCGCGGCACACGCGGGTATGCGCAAGGTGACCCAGTGAAAGTGATGATGACCGATATGACAAGCGGGACGGAAACCTTTGACATATGAAGGTTCTGCAGGTCACAGGATATAAAAATGCCGGCAAGACAGCGGTGATAGAGAGAATGGTGCGTCAATTAAAAGAGCGGGGAAAAACTGCAGCAGTGATCAAGCACCATCATCTGGATACAGCGGTCTTTGGCAACAGCACGGACAGCGGCAGGTTTACAAGCGCCGGGGCGGATCACAGCATCCTCAACACGCCGGGGATGACAATGGAAACCATCCGGGAGCCTCCCGATTTGAAACGCCAGCTTCAGCATCTTGAACAGCAGGGCGTCGAATTTGTGCTGATCGAAGGCTATAAAAACGATGATTATCAGAAGATATTCTTAAGGTATTCTTCCGCCGAAGGTCATACAAATGTTGAAGAAATCGGGCTGTCAAATGTATTAAAGACGTTTGATATAAGGTATGATGAAGAGAGAATCATGGAGTGGTTTAAGGAATGGAGTTTTGGTGATGAAACAATATGAAATTGTTGACACGCCGATAGATATAGCGGCGTACCACCGTTATGCGGTCAACAGGGACCAGGGTGCTGTCTGTATGTTCACCGGTCATGTAAGAGAATGGACAAAAGGGGTACGCACTGTACACTTGGAATATGAAGCTTACAAGCCGATGGCTGAACAGCAGCTTGCCCGGATCGGGGACGAAATCTCAGAACAGTGGCCGGGCGTGATCACCACGATTGTACACAGGGTTGGAAAACTCGAAATATCGGATATCGCTGTAGCGATTGTGACAAGCGCACCGCACCGCAAAGACAGTTATCAGGCGAACGAATATGCCATCGAACGCCTCAAGGAGACCGTGCCCGTCTGGAAGAAGGAAATCTGGGAAGACGGCGAGGAATGGATCGGGGATTCCCGTCGGTACCATTCAAGTCTGAAGGAGGATTAATATGCATGTATTACTTTTTGCCGGACTTAAAGAAAAGATCGGTGACAGCAGCATTGTACTGCCGGTTGAAGAATCGATTACAGCGCACAGGCTGAGGGAGCAGCTCTATACATCTTTTCCCCGGATAAACGGGGAGGTTTTCCAGATCGCATGCAACGAGGCGTTCGTCAAAGATGACTTCATCATCAAAGATACCGACGAAGTCGCGCTGATCCCGCCGGTAAGCGGCGGCTGATGGAAACGCTTGGAGTTATTCTGGCCGGCGGGCGCTCCACAAGATTCGGTGAGGACAAATCGTTTTATAAACTGGCCGGGCAGCCGATGTATCAGCATATTGCGGATATTTTATCACGCACAGGGGTCTGTTCAGATATTGTCATAAGCACAAATGCGGCGCTGCAGGATGATTTTGACAATTACGTTACGGTCACTGACGACGAAAGATTTACGGATAAAGGGCCGTTGGGCGGTCTGCATGCTGCGGCCGGCGCATACCCGGAGGCCCGCCTGATGGTGATGTCGTGTGATACCCCTTATGTGCCGCCGGATTGGATGGTCAGGCTTCATGACACAGCCGCGCAGCAGCCGGGCAGTATCATTGTCACGGCAGAAGCGGACAGGCTGCACCCGTTGATTGGCGTCTACCAGGGAGAAGATCTCGCGGGGCGTCTGGAGTCACAGCTTGTGTCGGACAGGCTGAGTATGCGCGCATTTTTTGATAATAACAACGTAACACAGCTCGATGCGACAGAATATGGAGTGACAGAGAAACAGCTCGTTAATATAAACAAGAGGAGAGATATCCTCTGAGGAGGGGTGCTATGACAGAGGCAATCACAGATAAGTTTGGCAGACCGATCAGAGATTTGCGCATATCCGTCACAGACCGCTGTAATTTTAGATGCAGTTACTGCATGCCGAAGGAAATATTCGGCGATGATTTCGAATTCATGCATAAGGATGAACTCCTGACTTTCGAAGAAGTTGAAAGGGTGGCGAGAATCTATGCGGACCTTGGTGTAAAGAAGCTGAGAATCACGGGCGGGGAACCGCTCCTCCGCAAAGACCTTCACGAACTCATTGCGATGCTGGACGCGATTCCCGGGATCGAAGACATTGGTATGACAACCAACGGGCTGCTGCTCAAGAAACACGGTCAAAAGCTTTACGATGCCGGGCTCAAAAGGCTGAACATCAGTCTGGATGCCATTGATGACCAGCTTTTCGGGGAGATTAACGATCGGGGCATCGGCACCTCCCGCATTGTGGAACAGATTGAATATGCGATATCCGTCGGCTTTCAGATCAAGATAAACATGGTGGTTCAAAAAGGGATGAACGAACATGAAATCCTGCCGATGGCACGGTTCTTCAAAAAGATGCCGGTCACACTCCGGTTTATAGAATTTATGGATGTCGGCAATGATAACGGATGGAATTTTGATAAAGTCATCACGAAAACAGAGATTCTGAAAATGCTGGAAGATGAATTCGATATCGAACCGCTTGCACCGGCGTATTATGGCGAGGTCGCCAAAGTGTACCAGCATAAGGATGCCGATTCATACCTCGGCTTTATCACCAGTGTGTCCGAGAGTTTCTGTTCCACGTGTACAAGAGCGAGGCTGTCCGCGGACGGCAAGTTCTTCGGCTGTTTGTTTGCTGTGGACGGATTCGATGTAAAGCAGCTGATCAGGGCTGGCGCTTCCGATGATGAACTGAAGCAAACCCTGACAGGTGTCTGGAGCGAACGCGATGACCGGTATTCGGACATACGCACGGAAATCACTGCAGAACGGCGCAAACAGCGCAAAAAGATAAACATGAGTTATATCGGGGGATAAGACGTGTAAAGGGGGACGCCCTTTCACGTCTTTTTTCAGGTAAGGAAGGTCGACGATGAAGATAAATATGCCTGTTAAATATATGGGGCTCTATACTGTTATATGTCTGGCTGCAATCGCTGCATATGTTGGATTCGGCCATCATCTTTCATTGCTGCTTGAAGATATTGTGATGGCTCGTTCAGCCCCTGGCGGCCAGCTGCTCCTGTGGATGGCAGTATTTTTCGTATTGTATACGAGTATTTCGCTCCTCTATACAACAGTCAGCCAGAGAATAGCAAACCGGCGGATAGAGACGCTCGGCAGAAAGATCATCAGCAAAATTGATGACCAGACGTTTAAAGAATCAGAATCTATGATGAATGCTGTTTTTGTGCATCTTGAGAAATACAGACCGTTTGAAAAGGTGTTTATCCCCGTCGTTGTCCAGACGATGGTCAAAATCACAGTGATCGCAGCAGCAATGTTTTTCATCAACGAAATAGCGGCGCTGATACTGATTATTACCGCGCCGTTCGTTCCTGTCTACTACATTCTTGTCGGGCTGCGGACACAGGACGAAGCAAAAGCACAGGCATCCCAATTTGATGCACTCGGCACGCTTTTTCTCAATCTTATACGCGGCAGGAATACGGTGAAATATACGCAGTCAGAACCGACAGTGACCTCAAGGCTTGAGAATGCCAATAAGAATTATGTCAAAGAAACGATGGGTATTTTGAAATACGCCTTCCAGTCCACATTGATGCTTGAATTCATCACCATTCTTGGTATTGGTCTGATCGCACTGGAAGTCGGACTTGAGATCATCATATTTGAGAGCATCAGCTTCTATTCAGCGTTCTTCACGCTATTTCTTGCACCGGAATTCTATAATGCGCTGAAAGTGCTCGGTATAGAATTCCATAATGGCAAGCTTGCCCGCGGCAGTCTTGAAGTGATTGATAAGTGGCTTGAAAAAGAAACAATCGAAACGGATTACAGAGCATACGATCTCGCGGATGAGGCGGTGAAACTCAGCAATGTCACACTGGGCTACAAAGACATCAATTTGATTGAAAATGCGGACTTTACCGTACCGTCCGCAGGGTTCACAGCAGTGACGGGTCCGTCGGGCATCGGTAAGACCACCCTGCTCAAAATGATTCTCGGACTGCATCCGCCCGGAGCTGGCCGGGTGCATATCCGTACGGATGACATCGGTTATATTTCAGATCATATCTATTTCTCGGATACGACGATCTATGATTATGTCTCTGATGGAGAAGCGGATGAGGCGCACGTCATGCAGATACTGGCTGAACTCGATATGATGAACAGTATTGATAATCTAAAAGCCGGTATCCATACCCCGATCGTCAACCATAATATCCCGCTTTCAGGCGGAGAGATTGTGCGTCTGAAGATGGCGCGGGTGCTGGTCAAAAAGCCCGACATCATACTGATGGATGAACCGACGGAATATCTGGATGCAAAGACCGAGCAGCTGGTGATGGATCACTTGAAACACTTGAAGCGGAGGGCAGCAATCATTGCAGTCGTCCACCGGAGACAGCTGCTTAAAATTGCAGACTTCCATTACACTGTAAAAGACAGACAAATCATTCCCCGGATTGGAGGGGAGAGAGGATGAATTATTTAAGGACTGAGCGAAAGTATATCCTCTACAGCATTCTGCTGGGACTTGCGGGCGGCCTGGTCGGCGTGAGCATCTTTGGTCTGAGTGGCTATATGATCAGCCTGAGTTTCTTTGACCCGCCGTTTTTCATCATTATTCTAATCATTGCTGTCATTAAACTGTTCGGTATGATGAAAGGCGCTTTCCGCTATATCGAACGGCTGCTGTCACACGAGGCCACATTTCAGATGATCGGCAGACTGAGACTGAATTATTTTAAACGGTCGATAGACCTCAAAGAAGATACGCACAGTGTGAAATTCATCCAGTGGCTCAACCAGCATTTTGACCAGGTGGAAGATTATTATATCAGGATTATTTATCCGTATGCGACAGCCGCACTGTTATCCTTGATTTTAACAATACTGTCGTTTTATATTGGAGCTGAAATCGTCATATTAATGATCGTGACTGCACTTTTTCTGCTGGTTGTCATTCCTAAAGTATTTGAAAGGCTCGTCTATAGGAATGCTGCGGAAAGAGAAGCTGTCGATACACAGCTTTATATGAAGTTGTATCATTATATCCACGATTTCACAGACCTTTTCGTCACGAAACAGATTGATGAGAACAAGGTGAAAATGGAGGAAATGCTGCACAGTATTCGTAAAAATGAAGATAAGAACAGCCTGTATGATGCGCTGATGACCTTCAGTGCCCGGATGGTTCAAATTCTGGGTATTATAGCGGTGATCATTTTGATGTATCAGGAATTACCGCTTCTGGTACCGATGGTGCTGCTCCTGCTGATCAGTTATTTCGATATGGTCATGCCTGTCATGGCGCCGGCCAGTAATTACCGGTCGGTCAAAGAAGCGGTGCACGTGCTGGATGCAGATAAAAGTCCGTCCGGGATGGCGCCGGAGCAGACAGATTGTATTTCCCGGGTAATCATCGATGACCTGGATTACTGTTATCCGGGCTCAAAACAGAATGTGCTGAATCATATCAACGCGTCATTCGAAAAAGGAAAGAAATACGCCATCATCGGCAGCAGCGGTTCGGGAAAAACGACTTTGCTGAAACGGATTATCCAGGGTGATGAGCGTATCGGGCTTTATGATCACGAGGATAAGCCCGCCCGGGAGTCAGTGATTAAAGATGCCTCCATCATGCCACAGCATCTTGATTTCTATAATGCATCAATCATGGATAACGTCACGATGTTCGGTCATTTCCGGGCATCGGAAGACACAGTCCGGCATCTGCTTGATGAACTGCAGATTAAAAATTATCAGCCTGACACGATGATTGCACATACAGGCAGATTGTCCGGCGGTGAAGAAAAGCGCCTGCATTTTATCCGTATGATCATCGAGGATAAGCATTGGTGGATACTGGACGAACCGACGGCAAGACTCGATGACGTGCTGAAGGAAAAGGTGTGGCAGGAGATTTTCAATAAGGAAACCGTGATTGTCAGTACGCATGATCTCAGCCGCCTTGAGGATTTTGATTATATCTATTATATGGAGCAGGGCGAAATGATAGAAGCCGGCACATATGAATCACTGATTGAACGAAAAGGTGAAGTCTGGCATGCAAAAGAACGGTTTAAAGACAATTTATAGAAAATGATAAATTGACATGCTAAGATGTCAATAAGTGCACCAGCGCTTGGAAAGTAGTGATTTATATTAAGAAAATAGCAATTGTGACTGACTCTGCAGCCGGCCTGAGTCATGAATATATTGATCAGCATGACATCAGGGTGCTGCCGATGACCGTGATTATAGATGGCCAGGCATACAGGGACGGTATAGATAAAACGACAGAAGAAGTGTATGAAATGCTTCGGGAGAGCGGGGAAGGAGCCAAGACCTCCCAGCCAACAGCCGGGGAATTCATCCAAGTATATGAAGCACTGGATAACGACGAGCGGTATGAAGCCATCATTGCTGTCCATGCGTCAAGTGAACTGACGGGGACTTATCAGAGTTCCATCAGCGCCTCTGAAACTGTGAGTAAACCGGTACACGTCATCGATTCCAAAATCGGCAGTTATCCGATGGCAAAAATGATCCAGTCAGCGGTGGATGGCAGGAATTCAGACGAATCATTGGTAGATATTGTCCAGAATATCAAAGACATGACGGAGGCGGCACAGCTTTACCTGCTGCCGCAGAACTTCAGCCAGCTGAGGAAGTCCGGCCGGGTCTCCGCTTCACAATCCATGCTGGCCTCTCTGTTGAACATTCATATCAAGCTGATGTTTGAAGACGGCAAAGTCATCGTCGGAGAAAAGGTCAGGACGAGGAAAAAGATGATCAACGCCGTGATGGACAGGCTCGAAGCACATGTCAGGCAGGATGCAGTGAAGACGCTGTCCATCGTCCATGCCGGCAATGAATCGATCATTACAGACTGGAAAGAGCGTATTGAGAGCAGGCTGTCAGACATAGATCTCATGGTAGAACCGCTGGTAACTGTGGCCGGTGTGCATGCCGGACACGGCACCATCGGATTTGGATTTATAAAAGGACATTAGAAATCGGACATGGCCTGGTTACTCAGGCCATGTTTTTCATGTCAGATAAGTATATAATGTAAAGAATTTGTATAAATGTAGCAAGTACGATGCTGTTTATGATAAAATACTCTTAATATTTATCAGGAAACCGGTAGGAGGTGACTACAATTGGGAAGGCGAATTTGAAAGCTGATCTGCAGAATGGAATGTTGACGGGAAAGAAGGCCCCAAAATTAGAAAACGCTTTCAAAAAGAATTGTAGTCTCAAAATTACCGGAGGTGAATCCCGTTCACGGGGGAACTAATTGGAAATAACCACATTAGGAAATTTAGTATTATTTATAGTGCTCATCCTGCTGACCATGCTGTTTGTAGGATCGGAGTTCTCATTAGTAAAATCAAGACAGTCAAGAATAGAACATTTAGTAGAACAGGGTAACAAGTCAGCCAGACGGGTGAAGAATATGACAGCCGAGCTGGATTATTATCTGTCCGCCTGTCAGCTGGGAATTACAGTGACAGCGCTGGGGCTGGGGTGGATCGGTGAACCGACATTTGAAGTTATCCTCAGCCCGCTGTTTAGTTTCTTTGGCATGGCTCCTGAACTGAACACAGTGTTAACCATCGCAATCGCTTTTGCCATCGTGACATTCATCCATGTCGTCATCGGAGAACTGGCGCCGAAGACGGTCGCCATCCAATACGCTGAAAAGATGGCAATGTTTTTATCAGGGCCGCTGTATTTCTTCGGTGTCGTCATGAAACCGCTGATATGGCTGATGAATGGCGCCTCAAGACTTCTGCTTCGTATCATCGGATTAAAAGATATGCCGACAGAATCCGCTCACTCTGAAGACGAGCTGAAAGTCATTATGACACAGAGTTACCAGAGCGGTGAAATCAATCAGACCGAGCTTGCCTACATGCAGAATATATTCTCATTTGATGAACGGCTGGCCAAGGATATCATGGTGCCGAGAACGCAGATGATCACATTGACGGATCCCGTTAATATCGATGATGTGCTTGAAACAGTAAAAGAACACAATTTTACGAGATATCCAGTCGCAGATCCGAGCGGTGATAAAGATCAGATCATCGGCTTCATCAATGTCAGGGAATTTTTGACAAACCACGTCTCAGATGATGAAGTCACCCCAGGCGAATATATTCATGAAATGCCCCTCATCACAGAGGTATCACGCATCAGCGATGCATTGATCAAGATGCAGAGAGAACGCGTGCATATCGCACTGATTATCGATGAGTATGGCGGGACAGCCGGTATGATCACGATGGAAGACATCCTCGAAGAAATCGTCGGAGAAATCCGCGATGAATTCGACGAAGACGAAGAGCCTGAGATCAGTAAAGTAGAAGATAACATCTATCACATCAGTGGACGCATGCTGCTGGACGATCTCGAAGACCGGTTTGCCATAGACTTCGATCAGAGTGAAGACATCGATACCATCGGCGGCTGGCTGCAAAGCAAAAATACGGATATGGAAGAAGACGATTATATCAATACCGAAAATGATAAATGGATCGTTCTTGAGATGGATAACCATTCGATCACAAAAGTCGCACTCCTCAAAGATTATAACGAAGGCTCAGATGACGAGGAGACAGAAACGGAATAGATAAAATACGGGGCGAAACCATTGTTTCGCCCCTTCTTTTTGATTATTCTGTGTGAGCTTCCAAATATCGATAGATTTCATAATCCAATGATTCTTTCATATTCATGTGCATGGTCACTACAGATTTCGCATCAGGTTCACCATTCATCGTTGTTTCAGCGATTGAGTCAAAGTCGATGTCTGCTTGTCCCAAATAGTAAAAGTCCTTGCCTTCATCATCATCCTTTTTAACAAATATATACAGAGGGAGACCTTCATTCCTATGACCCTCTAAGATTCCCCGGATCTCTTTGGATTTTAACGTGCGGTTACTTCTGGTAAACCATTTTAAAGTATGTGGATCCAAAAATTGATCGTCATATTTGATCGTATCTTCAATCTCAGCATCTTTATGATATGTGATGAATATCGGCACCGTATGATGTTTGTTTTTGTATCCATACATGGTTGACGCCTCGTCCTTCTCCCAATTCAGCAGGCGACAGACGTCCTTTCTGCCATATTTTCGATTGATTGTCAGCTGTTCAGATTGATTATAGGCATTGGCATTTAAAATGGATAGTTCCAGCAAATCCTCAATCTGTTCTTTTATGATGCCTTCTTCCAGTGCTTCTTGGAATTTCTTCGTAATGGTAATTACTTTTCCATCAATTTCAATCAGCGGATGCGCAAACTTTTTCTGATCGGATGTTTTGTAAAATTCGTGGGTCAATACACGGATGATGGATTCCATTGTCAGGTCATTCATGTGATAACCTTTTCGGATCATCTTTAACTGGAATTCCCCTTTATGGACAGGCCCATCCATGGCCTCCATAAGAAGCAGCGCTTCCTGGATTCTCTTTCCTTCAGTCATTTCCTGTGACAGAAATGTAAGTATTTTATGAAATGATTTCGGAATCGCAATGTCAAGTTCCTCAATCTTTTGCAGGAATTCGATATAATGACCATATTTATCAAAAATGATGAGTGGGTCCATTACATCTTTATCATTATAGAAATCAATGAGGGTCGGTTTGTGTCCAATCTTGTTCTTCAAATATACGTACATTTCCTTCATGAACTTTTGGCTATTCAATGTGGAAGTGTTAATTGATTTATAAACTTTCTCTTTAGCGACCTTTTCGAAATTGATTGTTGAAACGCCTGAGATGACATCCCTTGTATTGATCGATTTTCTGAGTGTGTCTTTGTTGTATGATTTATCACCTGTCAATGCCACGGGGATCATATAGTTATTTTTATAGTTTCCGATGAAATCTATTACCGTCAAATAATCTTTGCCGTCACTCTTTCTCAGCCCGCGACCCAGCTGTTGGATGAATATGATGCTCGATTGTGTCTGTCTGAGCAGCACTACCTGATTGATGGAAGGAATGTCGACCCCTTCATTGAAAATATCGACAGTAATGATGTAATCCAGTTGATTCGCTTCAAGCTGACGAACCGCATACTGTCTCTCACGCTGGTTGTCTTTACCGGTTAATGCAATTGTCCTGTAACCGCTTTGGTTGAGCATTTCGCTAATTTCGGAAGCTTCCCGTCTGTTGGAAACAAACATTAAGCCTCTTCGTTCCTCACCGGAATATCCATAATATTCAACCTTCTCAATGATATGATCGACTCTTTCTTTGCTGACTAGTTTGCTTAATGAAGTTGTTTCGTCAATGATAATTCCATCTTTTTCAAAGTCCGTTACACCAAAATAATGGAAGGGAGACAATATTTCCTCTTCAAGTGCCTGCTGTAATCTGATTTCGTAGGCAATGTTGTAGTCGAATAAGGAGAATATATCTGCATCATCCGTTCTTTCCGGTGTGGCTGTCATCCCCATGAGGAATTTTGGTTTGAGATAATCGATGATTTTTTGATAGGATGCTGCCCCCGAACGGTGTGCTTCATCGATCACGATATAATCAAACGCATCATGTCTAAATTGATGCAGATTTTCAGTCTTGGACATTGTTTGTATTGTGGCAAATAGATATTTTGCATTGGAATCCTTCTGATTGCCGCTGTATACTCCGAATTCATAGGCAGGTTTGTCAATGAGCGAAGCAAAATCACTTTTAGATTTATCCAGTATCTGCTCACGATGGGCTAGGAAAAGCACTCGCTTGGGTTCGAACTGTTTGACGTCGAATGCAGACAAATACGTTTTGCCAGTGCCTGTCGCTGATATCACCAGTCCTTTATCCTTACCAGCGTCCCGCAGGTTTTTCAATTGAATGAGCGCTTCCTGTTGCATCAGATTCGGCTTAATTTTTTCTTTCATCAGTGATTTGTACTCGTACTTGGATTGATCTTCTATGATTTGAATGATTTTCCTGCGTTCCGGTTGTTCAATATAGTTCGTTTCATAGGCGTCAATCCAACTATGATCGATTGGGATAGCTTCGCTCCATAAAGACTCGAAGTTTTCACGGAAGTGATTGATCACTTCCCCATTTTCCAAACTGGTCAGTTTGAGATTGTATTCATAGTTTTTCTTAAGGGCAGTGTCAGTCAGGTTAGAGCTGCCGATGATCATCGCACTGTACCTGTTGTTATTGAATATGTAACCTTTTGCATGGAACCCTTCTTTATCTGTAACCCTTACTTCTACATTTGGGAGTTTAAGTAATTCCTTAAACACTTTTGGCTTGTTGAAATTCAAATATGTAGAAGTCACAATGCGTCCTCTCACACCTTGTTTAGCAAGTTCATATAACGTGGACTTTAAAGTTGCTAATCCGCCTTCTGTGATAAAAGCGACAGAAATGATGAAGGACTCACAGATTTCCATTTCATCCAGTATGGGAGAAAGGATATTCTCTGTACCATTATTAATGATGAGTTTGGGCGGATGATGGGCAATCTTATTGGAGGATTGGTCTAAAAATCCTTTTTCATAGGCATTCAATAGATTATCCTTGTTGACCTGCATGTTAACGCCACCTTAAGCTTGATACCTCCAATTATAAGCAATCCACTATTGTTTTCCAAGATCCAAAACAAGATTGGATTCTTGCAGCCTGATGATGCTATTGTATTTCCCGCTGTCATAAAGCTTGAAAATACTTCTATTGCTTTTATGAAAGGGTTTACATTAAATAGTTTCATCCCTTATGATTAAATTACTTAACATAAATAGGAGGATTTTCATGGGGAATGGATGGATTACCACTTTGCAGACAGTGATGGATGAACGCATGATAAATACATCTGCTGAGCTGAATGATTACAGACGGTCTGCTGCTTTCGGGGAGTATACACCGGAAGCCGTCGTCTATGTCACGACACCCGAAGAAGTAAGCAGGGTGCTGAAAATTGCGAATGAACACCAAGTGCCTGTCACACCGAAAGGCCTGAGCACCGGTTTGAGCGGCGGGGATATTCCCATTCACGGAGGTATTGTGATCGATATGAGCCGGTGGCGAGCGTCGGTGGAAATTGATCCTGAAGATTTGGTCGCGAGGGTATCCCCGGCGGTGCTGACTTCTGACATCCACGCGGCCGCTGAGGCGTATGGTCTGATGTATCCGCCGGATCCCAGCAGTTCCAACATTTCTACAATCGGCGGAAATCTGGCTGAGAATGCCGGCGGGCCACGGGGCCTGAAGTATGGCGTCACTAAAAATTATGTCCTCGGTCTTGAAATGGTCACCCCGCAGGGGGAGATCCTCAACACGGGCGGCCGCACCATTAAAAACGTCACCGGTCTGGATATAACCAGTCTCGTCGTCGGTTCAGAAGGCGTATTAGGGATCATCACAGGCGCAACTTTGAAACTGATCCCAAAGCCGGCGGTGACACAAACGGTCATGGCTGCCTTTGCCACGATGGAGCTGGCGGGCGAAGCGATTTCAAAAACACTTGCTGCCGGTATCCTCCCGGCAAAAATGGAATTTATCGATCAGGCGTGTGCCCAGGCTGTTGAAGCATATGAACCTCTAGGGCTGCCGACGGATGTAGAAGCGATTGTGCTGATCGAAGTGGATGGTCATCCCTCAGCTGTCCGGGAGGAAGCGGGGGACGTGGCAGAAATCATGAAAGCCCGTGGCGGAAGCCGCGTGCGCACTCCACAGACGGAAGCAGAGACGCAGAATATATGGAAAGCCCGCAGCCTGGTGTCTCTTGCCATTGACGGCATCAGACCGGCGAAAGCATCCGAAGATGCTACGGTGCCGCGCAGTCAGATCCCGCAGATGATGAAGCGGTTATCTGACATCCGCCAAAAATACGGTCTGCAGCTTGTTGTATTCGGCCATGCGGGCGACGGCAATCTGCATCCGAATATTTTGTGTGATCCTTATGATAAGGAAGAGATCCGACGGGTGGAACAGGCTGCAGGGGAGATTTTCCAGGCAGCATTGGCACTGGGCGGCACACTTTCAGGCGAACATGGTATCGGCACGATGAAAGCCGCATTTCTGGAGGATGAACTCGGAGCTGTGAGTGTGGAAATGATGAAACGGATAAAATCAGCCTGGGATCCGAATAATATCATGAATCCGGGCAAGATATTTGCGGATGAAGGACAGAAACTCATATTGAGCCGTCAGGTGGAGCAGTGACCTGCTGGTAAGCGGTGATATTTTGATCCTGGGTCCCCATTCGCACCGCCGGAGCATCAATCGGTAATAATGCATTTATAAATTGCTCAAATATGGTAGTATAACACTAAGTATAAAAGGTGGTGCGGTAAATGGGCTTTTTTGAATTTTTAGTTGCTTTCGTCCCTTCGGTTTTAATATTCACCATCCCGCTGTATGCCATCGGCCGCAGTTTCAAGCAGAAAGATAAAAGGCTGGAACTTAAAAAAGCTGAGGAACTGAAAGAACTTGAACGTCTGAAACAGGAGAATTATATACTGGAGAACAGGCAGATGCAGCATGAACTGGATAAGCTGAAAGCGGAACGGGCGCAGGAGCGGCTTGATGATGGTAAAGCGGACCGATGGCTGATTGCGGAGACGAAGGACAGGGAAACACAGCGGCACTGATCTAAATAACCCCTGAAATCTTTTGATTTCAGGGGTTATGTTTATAACCTATACGCTATTTGCCCGGGAGTAGTTTCATGACGAATGAAACGATGAGAATGAGAATGATTGCACCGATAAGTCCGCCAATGATGCTTACGCCGCCGAGTGTTGGTCCGAAGCTGAGTCCGAGTGAATTGGCGAGGGACGCGCCGACCAGACCGGCAACGATATTACCGATAATACCGAACGGTACATCTTTACCAAGAATAAGACCAGCGAGCCAACCGATGATACCGCCGACGATTAAAGTAATAATCCAGCCCATGGAATCCGCCTCCTTTAATGATAGGATAAAGTCTGTTTACACTACTACTAATTCCCGCATTCAAAAGTGTTCAAACAATTTATGTTCCATATTTAAACTTCATTTAACCGATTCCTTTTCTTTTGTCTCGAATACATGATGAAGAACAGGATCAGCGCGAGTGTCACACTGAAAGCGCTGGTGAAGTAAATGGTGCTGTAGTTGAATACTTCTGCCACAAAGCCGTAGGCCATTGCACCCAGGCCGACACCCAGGTCAAAAGCGGAAAAGAATGTTGCATTGGCCATGCCTCTGCGGTTGTTCTCAACGCTGTTGATCGCCCATGCCTGCAATGCCGGCTGCACGCAGCCGAAACCGAATCCGTAGAGGGCGGCTGCAATGAACAGGAATGCAGGCGTCGCCAGGATGCCGAGCAGAATCATCGCTGTGATGATCAGGAGCGCACCGGGGATGAACACGACTGCGAGCCCTTTTCTGTCGTATACTCTGCCTGCGATGATTCTGGAGAGCATCAGAAATGCTGCGTAAATCACGAAATAGAACTGAATATAATGGGATTCGAACCCTTCTTCAAATGTGTAGACCGGCAGGAAAGTCGCAATACCGCCAAAGGTCACGGTGATGAAAAACATCAGCGAAGCGGCCGGCATGGCTTTTGCTTCAACGATGTCGAATCTCGGGATATGGGTATTACGGGATTTGGGACTGGCTTCAGCCGCTTCCGGCTTGGCATATTTGATCCTGGAAGCAAGAACCAGGGCAATGATACCGAGCACACCGCTGAGCATGAAAAGTAAATTGAAGGAGATGTGCTCCACCAGAAAGAGCCCTAAGGCCGGTCCGAAGGCCAGCGCAATGTTACCGCTGAGACCGAAATACCCCAGGCCTTCCCCCCGGCGTGCCCTGGGTACAAGGTCGGATGCAATTGTACCTGTGGAGGTGTTGGACAGCCCCCATCCGGCCCCCTGCATGATTCTGACAAGCAGTAATATGGTGATGGTAAAACTCGCAGCCAGTGAGAACATGGAGATGACGAAAATGACAAGACCGGTAAGAAAAACGGGTGCACGGCCTTTTGTATCCAGAAGGCTGCCTGCCTTCGGACGGATGAGAAGCGCCGAAAAGGTAAAGACACCCACGACAAGCCCGACCCAGCGGTCGCTGGCACCAATTTCCTGAACGTAAAGCGGCAGTGTCGGCAGCGTCATCTGAAAGGCGGTAAAGATGAAGAAGTTCACCAGTACAATCAGTATAAAGTCTTTGGTCCAGATTTTTTGGTTTTTGTCTGACATAAAATTTCAACCTTCTTGTTTTAATTTGTTATTTGGCGCATCAATATTTCGAATACCGAAAAATCTATATCTATCTATTGTACAGTATAGAAAATAATTTTTCATCCCATTTTGTTTATTTGCCTGAAGTTTATGAAATGGAATAATGTGTGGTAAAATGTAGAAATAAAAAACACTTTCTTTTTTGATATCCGGATAGCAGAAGCAGTGTGATACGGGCAGACCCAGGTGAAAAGACTTGATTTACATACAGCAGAAATATTAAAATCAGCACATGATTTGTCTTTACAGCAGCGGCCGCAGTAATAACACTGAATTCAGTGTTGTTTTATATTATAATGGGTATCATCGACATTGAATGATCGGATATTAAAATTTGTGCTGTTATGAAAGAAGGACTGCCCGGCAGATGTTATGGGGCATGATCGACGGCTGAAGTGAATGAGCCGGAATAAGTTAAAGAGTCACGGGGTGAAAACCATGGGAACGGTATTATTGATCATATTGGTGATCGGCATTGTGCTGCTTACGCATTTTGTTGTGACATACCTGCTGGAGAATAACATTAAAATAGTCGGTGTGCTCTTTGCATTTGCCGGTGTGATTGCTGCAGTTACCATACTTCAGTTCATTCTTTCCAACATGACCGAATGGACTGCTGAACAGCTGTCAATTTTTTATCGGGATAACTAGGCGGTACTGACAAGGAGGAAGAAACATGATTTTTGCAAATGGTGACTGCTACATCACCTATCAGCAGGGAGATTTAATTGATAAAAATGTCCGCAGGGATATAGAAAAAGGTTTTATGGAAAAAGCACATCAATATTTAGATGAGCTGATGACAACAGAACATACATTGACATTCAAGTATTCTCCGATCAAAGTGATGGAGTCGCACAATACGATAGAACCATTTGATCTGGCAGTGGATGAAGTGCGGAGATTTTTAACCAGAATGGAGTTTTCGATATGAGTTTGATTGTACAGGACAGCGGATTGCTGACGCTCATGCAGACACTGGACCCGACGGACTCAAGTGCAGGCAATGAATACAACGGTGCCTGTGACAGGCTAGCGCATCAGCTGGCAAACAGACTGGTCGGCAATGATGTGGCTGAACCGACAATCGAAATGACACTTCAGCCCGCCACATTCAAATTTACAGAACCAACCATCATCGCGCTCAGCGGCGCGGATTTCAAAGGCATCTGCAGGGAGCGTGAAATCTTTACGAACAGGATTTATTTATTCGACAGGGGAGATGAACTCGTCTTCGAGTCAAAATCAAGAGGCAACCGTCTTTACATGGCAGTCGCCGGCGGCATTGAAGTCGAAGGTTCCAATGTGCTCCAGTCCGGTGATGAAGTCACCATGCGCCGCAATTATACAGCACATCATGATGAAATTTTCAACATGATGAAGCGCCGCAGTAAAGTGAATTGGGGCGTGGATACATATGCGCTGGTAGAAGTATATCTGTCGGATACATATCATCTGGTGAAGCGCCCGGATGTGCCCGAAGAAATCTATGATGCGCTGGAATCCGGAGAGTACACTGTAAGAAATGAGAAAAACAGGGTGGCCCTGTACATCCGCGGTCCGGAGATTGACTTCGAAAACGCAGGCGTTGAACACGCAGGCGTCAAAGGCGGGGTGCACATCGCAGACAATCAGCCCGTACTTGCGCTGAATGATTTCAACAAACATACGACAGCGCCGCAGGTGGGCACAATCCCTTCATATCATATGCATAAACTGGCACAAAAGAGCGCCGATTCCAAGATACACTTCAAGTGCATCGATGCAGCCGATGCACATGCGAATCTGTATGCCCATCACCTGTGGGTCAAAAGTTTGTTTAAAGCGATTGATTATAAGCTGTCAAAAGAATTGGTAAAAGAAAAGATGTAGATTGAATTGATGCCGGGACTTATTATCTTATGTCCCGGATCTTTGTGTTTTTATCAGGCGGCTGTCAGACTCTCGCCCTTACGTGCGCCAAGGCAGCCGCCCGATAAAAACAGACAAAATCTTTACCAAAATTTTAATATGCCAGTTAACAAAAAAGCCACAAAATAAGGTATAATGATATATCAGTAAAAAGGACTGCTGATGAGATGGAAAGTTCAGCAAATGGTGGGAATGGTTTTGACATGAGAAATATTTTAAAACAGTATTTTGGATTCGATAACTTCAGACCGAAACAGGAAGCAATTATAAATTCTGTGATCTCCGGTAAAAACACACTGGGGATCCTGCCTACGGGTTCGGGCAAGTCGGTTTGTTTCCAGGTGCCCGGCATAAAATTTTCCGGCACGACGCTTGTTATTTCTCCGTTGATCTCCTTGATGCGTGATCAGGTTGAAGCATTGAATAGACAAGGGATCCCGGCGGCGTATTTGAACTCTACGCTGAAGAAGAAGGAAATAGACATGCTGATGAAGCATCTTGAAGCGGGTGAATATGACTTTCTGTACGTGGCGCCTGAACGGTTTAACAGTGAGGAATTTACTGAGCTGATCAAGCGTCTGGATGTGCCTATGGTCGCCTTCGACGAAGCACACTGTATCTCTAAATGGGGGCATGATTTCAGGCCGAGTTATCAGAGTATCATCCCTGAGCTTCGTGCGCTTCTGCCCAATGCGATTACGGTGGGGCTGACCGCGACAGCGACGCTTGAAGTCCAGGAAAATATCCAGGAACTCCTGAATATTGAAAATGAAGATGTGCATAAGACGAGTGTCGCCCGCGATAATCTTCATCTGCATGTGAATGGGACGTATCAGCGGGAACAGTATATCCTGTCCCATATACAGGACAACCCTGATTCCTCGGGTATTGTTTATGCAGCGACCCGCGCAGAAGTGGAGAAGATTTCACTCTACCTTGAAAACAATGACATTGAAAATGTCATATACCACGGCGGACTCGGTAAAGAGGAGCGGAATAGAAACCAGCGGAAATTTGTATCGGATGATGTGAATATCGTTGTAGCAACAAATGCATTCGGTATGGGTATCGACAAGCCGGACATCCGCTTCATCATCCATCATAATATGCCCGGCGATATCGAAAGTTATTATCAGGAAATCGGCCGTGCCGGCCGTGACGGCCAAATCAGTGAGTGCATACTGCTGTCCAGCCCGAGGGACGTGAATCTTCATCAGTTCTTCATCGACCGGTCAAATTCGACGGATCAGTATAAAGACCACATGCGGGTGAAGCTCGACCGCATGATCCAGTACAACCGGACGAGCAAATGTTTAAGAAGCTTCATCACCAAATACTTTGATCCGGATGAATATGTGGAGGCATGCGGCAGCTGTTCCAACTGTCTGAATCCGGGGCGCACATACGATATGACTGAAGAGGCCGAGACGGTTGCTGCATTGATCCGGACCTGTGAGATTCCGCTGACAAGAGAGCAGTCCATCCAGATACTTCGCGGTGAAATGAGTGAAGATGTCACCAACCATAGTCTCGAGGAAATGGATACCTTCGGCAGAATGGATAATTATCTGACCGGTGAAATCAGCCATGTGCTCGAAGAGTTGATTCTGAGAGGATATATCCACCAGTATGAAGATCTGCTCTACACTGTGGATAAGAGTGAGCAGCTGCTGGATAGTGAAACGCCAGTGATGACTGTGCCGTTCAGAAAGTACTTTAATGAAAAGGTGAATATCAGTACAGCATCCTCGCCGAATGAAGTGCTGTTCCGCAAGCTGGTCGAAACCCGTGCGGAACTGGCTGATAAATTCAATATCGAAGAAGGCGGTATCTTCACAGACATGACGCTGCGTGAATTTGCCCGGAAGGTGCCGGCATCGAAACAGGAGATGGTTCAGATCCAGGGCGTCGGCAGCTATAAGCTGAAACACTACTGTCCCAAATTTTTAGAAACAATAAGGGCACACAAAGAAAGTGTCGCTGTCGCAAAATGATAAAAAGCCGATCCTTCAATGATCGGCTTAAATGCTGCGCTGCGAGTCTTTGGGCGGTTTGTTTTTCATGAACATATAGAAACTGGCTGTGAAAATTACGATATATCCGATGATTGACAGGGCGTCCGGCACGTCTCCGAAGACAGCAATGCTGAATATTGCTGTGAACAGGATGGTCGAATAGAAGAATATGGATATATCTTTTGCCGGTGCATAGCTGTAGGCGATTGTCAGCCCAAACTGTCCAATGGCTGCACAGACGCCGGACAGTACAAGCGACCAGAACTGAATGCCTGTCATCGGTTCAAACTGCCATATGAAGAACGGCAGCAGCGCCGCTGTTGAGAAGAAAGAGAAGTAGAAGACAACTGTATAGAACTTTTCTCTGCTCCCGAGTGCCCGCAGCACTGTATAGGCACCGGCGGCAAATACTGCGCCGGCGACACCCAGCAGGGCGTAGATGGTGTCGCTGGAAAATGAAGGTTTTATAATGAAGATGGCACCGATAAAGGCGATGACGATCGAGATCACCTGATACCGGCGCACGTATTCCTTCAGAAATATTGCGCTTAATATTATGGTAAAGAATGGGCTTAATTTATTAAGTATGTCCGCATCGCTTAAAACCATGCGATCAATGACGAAGAAGTTAAGGACTACGCCGAGCACCCCGAGTGATGACCTGAGCAGGAGCAGCCCCTGGCTTTCCTTATGCCCGAAAAGTTTCTCCCTGAAGTACAGGACAAGCGACAGAGCGATCAGCATGGAAATGAAATTCCTGAAGAATACTTTCTGCACGGTAGGCAGATCTCCGCTGTATTTTACAAAAACCGCCATCAGGCTGAATCCGAGCGATGCGATGAGCAGGGCGATGATCCCTTTTACTGTGTTGTTCAACAATGGACACCACCAAATTTAAAATATTTCATCGTTTATGATGTACAGAATTTCATCAGAAAATATTTATTTAAACTGTTTAACAAGTATATCATAAGCATCATGCGAGTTCCCGTGTTCGAACATAAATTTTTGGCAATGAAATTTAAAATCTCAGCATTGATTTAGATATTATTATATGTCATCATAATAAGTGCATTACATAGATGTGGTGTTTATTTATACAAAAAACACTATATCTTGTGTTTACCTCCTGCGATAAAAGTGTAAATACAAAGTAGAGAAGAAATGAAATCGAGCGAACGTTTGTTCGATTTCTATATTTTGTGCTACTATTGATGATGAGGAGGGATGGTATGCGGATTGCATTCTATTCCATGACGGGGAACGTCAGACGTTTTATAGATAACGCAGGAGTCAGAGATGAATACGATGTATTCGAGATTACACCCGGCAGCAAAGAAACGGTGCTGGATGACCCATTTGTACTGGTGACTCCGACATATGGGTTTGGCGGAGTCCCGGCTCAGGTCGAGGCGTTCCTTGAAGTGAACAGCAGCAATCTGAAAGGTGTTGCTTCAAGCGGCAACCGCAACTGGGGCGCCCATTACGCGCAGGCCGGACAGGAGATCAGCGGGACGTATAACGTACCGCTGATGATGAAATTTGAACTTCACGGCACACCGGCAGAAAGAGAAGAATTCATTGAAAAGGCAGGGGCTATTAATGAAAGTATTGAACGAGAAGAAATACAACCACATTGAATTGAATAATGAAGTGACCAAACGTGACGAAACTGGATTCTATCAGCTTGAAAAGGACCAGGAAGCACTTGAAGTCTTCATGGAGGAAGCGGCGGATAAGACGATCCATTTTGACAGTGAGCTCGAACGTCTCCATTATCTGGTGGACAATAATTTTTACTATGATCTTTTCAAGGAGTACTCCGACGATGAAGCCCTTGAAGTTGCAGAATATGCGAATTCCATCCCCTTCAGTTTCAAAAGCTATATGGCGGCCAGTAAGTTCTTCAAGGATTATACACTGAAGACGGATGATAAGGAATTATATCTGGAAGGCTATAAACAGCATGTGGTCATCGTCAGTCTCTATCTTGCGAAAGGCAACACGGCACAGGCAAAGCGCTTTGTCCTTTCCATGCTTGAACAGCGCTACCAGCCGGCGACGCCGACATTCCTGAATGCCGGACGGGCCCGCCGCGGTGAAATGGTCTCCTGTTTCCTTCTGGAAGCAGATGACAGCCTGAATTCCATCAACTATATCGATTCAACATCCAAACAGCTGAGTAAGATCGGCGGCGGCGTGGCGATCAATCTTTCCAAACTGCGTGCCCGCGGCGAAGCGATCAAAGGCATTGAAGGTGTGGCCAAAGGGGTGCTTCCGGTAGCCAAGTCACTCGAAAACGGCTTTAGCTACGCTGATCAGCTTGGCCAGAGACCGGGTGCAGGCGCTGTCTACCTGAACATTTTCCATTATGATCTGCCGGAATTCCTTGATACGAAGAAGGTGAATGCGGATGAAGATGTCAGACTGGCAACACTTTCAACAGGGCTTGTGATACCGTCCAAATTCTTTGAACTGGCGAAAAACAACGAACCATTCTACCTTTTTGCACCGCATACGGTCGAGCGCGAGTATGGTCAGACGCTGGATGATCTGGATCTTGACGAGATGTACGACAGCCTCGTGGCCAACGACAAGGTGAAAAAGCGTGAATTGGATGCCCGTGAAATGTTAGGTTCGATTGCACAGACGCAGCTTCAATCCGGCTATCCTTATATCATGTTCAAGGATAATGCGAACAAAATGCATCCGCTGAAAGATATCGGCCAGATCAAAATCAGTAATCTGTGTACTGAAATCTTTCAGCTGCAGGAAACATCCACGATCAACGACTACGGTACTGATGATGAAATCCGCCGTGACATTTCATGTAACCTGGGTTCCCTTAACATCAACAACGTAATGGAGTCGGCCAAGATCCGTGAATCTGTGCATGAAGGTATTGAAGCTCTGACATTCGTCAGTGACTCCACGGCTGTCGCAAATGCGCCGGGGGTTAAAAAAGCAAATGATGAACTGCATTCCATCGGCCTCGGTGCGATGAATCTGCATGGTTACCTTGCCAAGAATAAGATCAATTATGAATCAGCGGAAGCCAGGGACTTTGCGAACGTATTCTTCATGCTGCTGAACTTCTATTCTCTGGAAAAGTCCATGATGATCGCCAAAGAGCGCGGAGAGACGTTCAAAGACTTCGACAGATCTGACTATGCGACAGGCGAATATTTTGAGAAATACGTCAATGAAGCGGTTGAGCCGGAATCGGATAAAGTGGCAGCATTGTTCACTGATATCCACATTCCGACCACACAGGACTGGGAAGCACTGCGTGATGAAGTCATGGCAAACGGTCTGTTCCACGCGTACCGTCTGGCGATCGCACCGACCCAGAGCATTTCCTATGTACAGAACGCAACGAGTTCGGTCATGCCGATCGTCGATACAATCGAGCGCAGAACTTACGGCAACTCGGAAACGTTCTATCCAATGCCTTTCCTGTCACCGCAGACCATGTGGTATTACAAGAGCGCATTCAACACCGATCAGATGAAACTCATTGATATGATTGCGACCATCCAGCAGCACGTGGATCAGGGCATCAGCACGATACTGTATGTGAATTCCGAGATTTCAACGCGGGAACTGGCCAGACTTTATATCTATGCCCACCACAAAGGATTGAAGTCACTTTACTACACCCGAAACAAACTGCTCAGTGTGGAAGAGTGCACAAGCTGCTCAGTATAACTTAAAAGATTGATGAAAAAAGGAGACCTTGGAATGATTGCAGTAAACTGGAATAAGGAAGACGATATGACGAACGTTTTCTGGCGGCAGAACATCTCACAGATGTGGGTGGAGTCCGAGTTCAAAGTCTCTAAAGACCTGGGCTCTTGGGCCAATATGTCAGATGACGAAAAAGATACCTTCAAGAAAGTGCTCGCAGGACTGACGGGGCTGGATACCCATCAGGCGGATGACGGCATGCCGCTCATCATGCTTCATACAGATGATCTGAGGAAAAAAGCCGTCTATTCGTTCATGGGCATGATGGAACAGATTCATGCGAAATCATATTCCCATATATTCACGACACTGCTGCCGACGAAAGAGACGAACGAACTGCTGGATGACTGGGTGCTCCAGAACAAACATCTGAAATATAAGGCGGATAAGATTGTGAGCCGCTACCACAGGCTGTATGATAAGAATGCCTCCGTGTATGACCAGTACATGGCGCGCGTGGCCAGTGTATTTCTGGAATCTTTCCTGTTCTATTCAGGGTTCTACTACCCGCTGTATCTCGCCGGTCAGGGCAGGATGACGACCAGCGGCGAAATTATCAGGAAGATCCTTCTCGATGAATCCATCCATGGTGTTTTCACCGGCCTGGATGCACAGTCGCTCAGGGGAGAGATGTCCCAGGAAGAGCAGGATCGTGCAGATAAGGAAATGTACGAGCTGCTGAAAGATCTGTATGCGAATGAAGAGGCGTATACGCGGGACCTCTACGATAATCTGGGGCTGACTGAAGATGTATTGAATTACGTGCAGTACAATGCGAATAAAGCACTTGCGAACTTAGGGTTTGACGCGTATTTCGAAGAGAAAGCCTTCAACCCGATCATCGAAAATGCACTGGATACGACGACTAAGAACCACGATTTCTTCAGTGTCAAAGGTGATGGTTATGTGATTGCGCTTAATGTTGAGTCGATTCAGGACGAAGATTTTGCATTTGAAAATTAAAATGAATCCTGCCGATGCGGCAGGATTTTTTTGACAGGACACTTATATTGACAACGCATAGAAATGACGTATGATTAAGGTAGAGTTTTTCAACTGAATACTATCATTCTTTCGGGGCAGGGTGAAATTCCTAACCGGCGGTAAGCATTTGGCAAGTCCGCGACCTGTATCGTTGCTATACGGTACGGCTGATTCAGTGCAAGTCTGAAACCGACAGTCAGAGTCTGGATGGGAGAAAGAATAGTGATGCAGCGTACTTGGCAGGGGTGCGGTTATTTGTTGTACCCTGAAACCGTAAAGCTTATCCTGTGTTGCCTATGGCAATACTTATTTCTGCATACATTAATGAAGCGCCGGTGGATAATGTTTATATTATTCAGCGGCGTTTTTTATTCAGGAGGGAAAGACTTGAATCGATATATGAAAATGGCCTATGAACTTGCTCAAATGACAGCGGGTCAGACGGGCAGGAACCCCCCGGTGGGGGCTGTTATTGTAAAGAATGGCAGAGTCATCGGAATGGGGGCGCATCTTGGTTACGGCGAACCGCATGCGGAGCGGCAGGCATTAGCATCCTGCACAGAGCATCCTTCTGGTGCAGACATTTATGTCACACTGGAACCGTGCTCACACCATGGCAAGACGCCGCCGTGTACAGAGGCGCTGATTGAAGCGGGCATAAAGCATGTCTGTTATGCCGAGAGTGACTTGAACCCCAAGGTCAGCGGCCATCAGGTGCTCGAAGCGGCTGGTGTGACTGTCACCCGGCTGGAAGATACGCGGGTGAGCGCGCTTTATCAGCCTTTTTTCAATCATCTGAAGAAACAGCGCCCCAATGTCACACTGAAATGCGCAATGAGTGCTGATGGGCGGTTGGCGCTTGATGACGGGTCGAGCCGGTGGATTACCGGAGAGTCATCCCGCAGCGATGTGCACCAGGAGCGGCATGTGCATGATGCGATTATTGTCGGAAAACATACACTGTTTAATGATGATCCCAAACTGACAGCCCGGATTGAGGGGGGCGGCCGGTCGCCCGTACCGGTCATCCTGCTTGGAGATGGTGAATTGCACGATAATCTCGCCCTCTTTGACCATCCCCGGCGGCCGGTCATTTATACGAGCAATACAAACAATTTAAAATATGATGAGAAATGTGAAGTGAAGACGGGGGATTGGCGGCTTGAGGAAATACTGGATGACCTTTACAGCATGGCAATCGCTTCAGTTTTCGTCGAAGGCGGTGCCAATACACTGACTTCGTTTTTCAAAGAAAGATTATACGACCAATTATTGATATATGCTGCCCCGAAAATATTTGGTGAATCCCAGCATACGCTCTTCAAAGAAAAGATTTCAACAATGGAAGAAGCGGTGCAGCTGGAATTGATAGATGTTGAAAAGCTCAGCCAGGATTTAAAAATAACTTACAGAAAGGCTTGAGCAGTATGTTTACAGGAATTATTGAGCAGTCAGGTAAAGTAAAGGCGGCTGCGGACACTGGGGGACACACAGTATTTGAGATCACTTCAGGTATTTTTGATGATCTGTCGACAGGTGACTCAATCAGTATCAACGGGGCATGCCTGAGTGTGACGGCACTCATGGATGATTCATTCAAGGTGGACATGGTTAACGAAACAAAACGGATCACTGCCTTCGATCAGCTGAAGCCCGGCGATGATGTGAATCTGGAGCGGGCGATGAAGCTGTCTGATCGTCTGGGCGGCCATCTCGTATCCGGCCATGTGGACGGCACAGGTGAAATCACGCGCAAGGAAAGTGACGGCAGCGCACTGGTTATGACAATCAGACTTTCAGAAGACCTGATGAAATATATGACACATAAAGGGTCGGTGACTGTTGACGGCATCAGCCTGACGATATTTGAAGTGTCACCGGAGACATCTGAAATCATATTGAATCTAATCCCTGAAACACAGGACAGGACCATCCTGGCGGAAAAATCACTCGGGGCGCGCGTTAATATAGAAGCGGATATGCTCATTAAACACGTGGAGCATCTGCTGGGGAGAGGTGGCCGCCATGTTTGATTCTATAGAAGCAGCTGTTCAGGATATCAAGCAGGGCAGACTGGTCATCGTGGTGGATGATGAGAACCGCGAGAATGAAGGGGATCTAATCGGCGCCGCGGAATTCATCACACCGAAGGAAGTGAATTTTATGGCCGCCAGCGGCAGAGGGCTGATCTGTGCGCCCGTGTCGGAAGAAATCGCGGATAAGGCCGGGCTGACACCGATGGTCAGGGATAATAAAGACCCGTATGGCACGGCATTTACCGTTTCCATCGATCATGTCAGTACGACGACGGGGGTCAGCGCCCAAGAACGGTATACCACGATGCATGCGCTTACAGCGGACAGTGTGACGGCGGAGGATTTCAATACACCCGGCCATGTCTTCCCGCTCATTGCCAAAACGGGCGGTGTCAAAGAACGCATGGGGCATACCGAGGCGGCCACGGACCTCGCCAGGCTCGCCGGTGCTTCGCCTGCCGGTGTCATATGTGAAATAATGAATGAAGACGGGACGATGGCCAGGGTCGATGATTTGGAAAAATATAAAGAGAAACACGATTTGAAAATGGTGACGATTGCAGACTTGAAATCGTATCTTGAGAAGGCGCCGAAAGTCAGCCTTGAAAGTAAAATCAATATGCCGACAGATTACGGCAACTTTGACATGTATGGTTTTTCCGATACCAGAACAGGCAAGGAGCATCTCGCCCTGGTGAGCGGCAAACTGAACGGCAATGCCAATGTCCGCATACATTCGGAATGCCTGACTGGAGATGTATTCCACAGCAGACGCTGTGACTGCGGCGGACAGCTTGAAAGTGCGATGGAGATCATCGATCAGGAAGGCGGCGTGATCCTTTATATGCGCCAGGAAGGCAGGGGGATCGGTCTGATCAACAAGATGCGGGCCTATGAACTGATTGAACAGGGCTACGATACGGTCAGCGCCAATAAGCATCTTGGCTTTGATGCCGATTTGAGAGAATACGATGCGGCGGCTTCGATGCTCAGGCATCTGGGCCTGTCCGAAGTGACCCTGCTCAGCAATAATCCCCGTAAGATCGAAGGGCTGGAAGCTGAAGGTATCAGAGTCAACAGGCGCAGCCATATCATTACAGCAAACGTGGTCAACAGGGATTACCTTAAGACAAAAAAAGAAAAGCTTGGACACTTGCTATAGGAGGAAAGTTTAATGAACAGGATAGAAACACAGATGGGCGGTAACGGATTAAGAATGGCAATTGTTGCCGGCAGGTTCAATGACTTCATTACTTCGCGGCTCGTAGACGGTGCAGAAGGGACACTCACCAGCCACAATGTGAGTACTGAGCGCATCGACCTGGTTGAGGTGCCCGGTGCGTTTGAAATTCCGCTTGCTGCCAAAACACTTGCCGAGTCGGGGAAATACGATGCAGTCATCGGACTCGGCTGTGTGATCAGAGGCAGCACGACCCACTATGATTATGTATGCAGCGAAGCGGCCAAGGGCATTGCGCAGGCGGGTATGACCACCGGGGTGCCGGTGATGTTCGGCGTCATTACTGTGGAAAATATCGAGCAGGCAATCGAACGGGCCGGCACTAAGGCAGGCAACAAAGGTGCAGATGCGGCCGCAGGTGCGATTGAAATGGCGAAGTTGATGAAAAACATCCGACTTGATTAGTTTTTATGTCAAAAATCAGGGAAAATGTACAGAAAATTAAAATCAGAGGTGAAGTTTTTTGAATATACCTGAGTTTGAGCTGAATGATGGAACAAGCCTGCCGGCCATCGGCTTCGGTACTGTGCAGCTGAAAGGATACAGCGGCGCACTGACGATTGCAGAGGCGATCAGAAATGGCTACAGATTCATTGATACGGCCTACAACTATGAAAATGAAGGCGCAGTCGGTAAAGCCATTGAACTGAGTGGTCTGCGGCGGAATGAACTATACATCGAATCCAAGCTGCCCGGCAGATATCACAGCTATGATGACGCCATGACGGCGCTGCAGGAGTCACTGCTGAGGGCGAATTTGGAATATTTTGACCTGTATATCATTCATTGGCCGAACCCGAATGAAGGGAAATACATCGAGGCTTGGCGCGCATTGATTGAGGCGCAGAAGCTGGGCCTGGTAAAGACCATCGGCGTCAGTAACTTCCTGCCGCAGCACATCGATCATCTGGTGGCAAAAACGGGGGTCAGACCGGCGGTCAACCAGATTGAAATGCATCCGAGGTTCAATCAGGCCGTCCAGCGGGAGTACCATGACAAAGAAGGTATTCTGACGACAGCATGGAGTCCGCTCGGCCGCGCTAGATATCTCGCAGAATTCGATGAGATGCAGGATATGGCAAAAAAATACGATGTCAACATCGGCCAGCTGATACTGAGATGGCATTATCAGCACGGCGTTGTCACGATACCGCGCTCATCCAATGCTGCCCGTCAGAGCGGCAACCTGAATATTTTTGATTTTGAAATTACCAGGGAGGACATGGAAGCGGTTGACGGATTATCAGTGCCCGGCGGCCGCATAGATGGTCTGGACCCCGCCGTCTACGAAGAATTCTAAAGTTCGAGGAGTATCCGGATATCGCTCAGATACCGGGTACTTTTTTATTGTACTGTCCGTCTGCTTAAAATCGTCATAATTAATTCGAAAATTAACTAAAAAAATAGCACAGAAACAGGGGCAGGACATGCTACTATGGCAGTAAGAAATAAAGGGAGTGAAAGAATATGAACATAAAATTTTTATTTTCAGCCTTGCTGACAGGTTTGCTGCTGATACTTGCCGCATGTTCGGCAGCGGGGGGGTCAGGCGGCAATGAGACCGGCATGGAAGAAAATCCGGAGGATGAAATGAGGACGCTTGAGGTCGACCTGCAGACACCAGAAACTGCATCTGCCGAAGAAACTGTGGAATTGACTGCCCATGTGCATTCGAATGATGAAGATGTCACGGACGCAGATCAGGTCCAGTTTGAAATTCTGCAGGGAGAAGAAAGTCTTGACATGATTGAAGCTGAGCATTCGGAAAATGGATTGTACACGGTAGAATATACATTTGATGAGCCGGGCACATACACTGTCATCTCCCATGTAGATGCTTTCAATCTGCACACGATGCCTCAAAAAGAAATGACTGTGGAATAGAGTCAGGCCGCACCTTCTGAATATATTTGCCGATTGTATTGAAGCTTTTAAAAGTATACAATATGTATAGACTGCGAAGCATAAAAACAGGAGGTAGTCATGGAGTTACAAGGTAAAACTTATCTCGTCTCGAACGCTGCAAAATCATTAGGCACTGATCTATCCAAACATCTGGCCAAAAAAGGCGCCAATGTGATTCTGGCAGGCGTCGAACATGTAGAGTTGAATGACCTCTTGGGAGAGCTTCAGGAAGATTCAGAGGGTGATCATAAAGTGGTCATGCTGGAGCAGGCAAAAGAGATCGACTGGATGGCGATCATGGATGAAATCGAGGAAGCATACAACAGTCTTAATGGATTCATCCTGGTGCATTCCATATTCACTGAAAACCGCTCCGTCTATGATGTTTCTTTTGAAGAATTCAACCAGGTGATGTATGAACATGTCTGGGGGACCTATTTGGGTATAAGAACTTTGCGCCCGATGCTCAAGGATGAGCGGGACGCTAAGATTATAAATGTGATTGAACCTTCCTTCGAGGATGTTTTCGAGCGCAACCTTTACTATACGGTGACGGGGGCGATCGAAGCGCTCACCCACTCTACGGCGATTGAATTGAGAAAAGAAGATGTCGACGTATATGCGCTCAGCTATCGTCCTTCCATCCGCGAGGATGAATCACCGGAACGCGCCAACCCGGAAGCGATCAGTACAGTAATGTCCATCCTTTCCGGGGAGGAAGGCCGATCGACCGGACAGACACTCATTATCAACTAGACTGAATTAAATGAAGGTATCCGCCTGAATGTGATTGAAATATGACAGATACCAACTGTGTATCCAGCAGTTGGTATTTTAATGTCGAAATATTATATACAATGCTTGAAATTTGCGATTTTCCTTGTATAATTTGAGTTAAGTGATTATCATTGATAATCATTATCAGTTAAGGTGGCTTGTTATGGTGGGGAAATTATTCAGATTAGATGTACTCCTCGCGGTACTTTTAATCTTTTCAATCATATCGATATTTATCGGTGTCGTAGAACTTCAGCCCAGAGATATATTCAATTTAGATGAAGAGCAGCGGAATATCATCATCAATAGCCGGCTGCCCAGAACTGTATCCATTATTATCGCTGGCGCATCGCTGGCTGTCTGCGGACTGATTATGCAGCAGCTCACAAGAAATAAATTCGTTTCACCGACAACTGCAGGGACGAATGAATGGGCGCAGCTCGGGATACTTATCGGTCTGGTGTCCTTTCCGGAGATGAATATGCTTGGCAGACTGCTTTTCGCCGCGCTGCTTGCAGTGGCCGGCACGATGCTCTTCATGCAGATCATTTCAAGGATAAAATTCAAAGAAATTATATTCGTACCGCTGATCGGTCTGATGCTTGGCGGTGTGGTCAGCAGTATCAGCACCTTTATCGCATTGAGAACGAATATGCTGCAGGCGATAAACGGGTGGATGCACGGCAGCTTTTCAACCTTAGTTTCAGGATATTACGAAATTTTATATATAAGTATTCCGCTTTTCATACTGGCATTGCTTTATGCCAACCAGTTCACGGTGGCCGGCATGGGCGAGGACTTTTCCAGGAACCTTGGGCTTAATTACCAGAAAGTGCTTTACATAGGGTTATTCATCACCGCAGTCATTACGGCTTTGGTTGTGGTTACGGTAGGTATGCTGCCATTCCTCGGTCTGATTGTTCCGAACATCGTTTCCATATTCAAGGGTGATCATTTAAGAAGTACGATTTTCCTGACTGCTGTATTAGGATCGATATTCGTCATGGTATGTGATGTCATCGGACGTATCATCATCTATCCGTATGAAATCTCCGTCGGTTTGACAATTGCGATCATTGGCGGCGCTTTATTCCTATTCCTGATATTCAGGAGGGCCGGATCCAATGCCTAAAATGACGAATGATAAACTGCTTATAGTCCTGGCTGCCGGTGCGGTACTGTCCATTGCCATCTATATGCTGTATGACCTGAATCCGGAAATATTTTTCTATCAGATTCCGTCCAGGATAAAACGTGTAATTGCGATTGTAATCGTGGGCGTAGCAATCGCAGTGTCCACTGTGATATTTCAGACAATTGTTAAAAATAGAATTTTGACGCCTTCGATCATGGGCCTGGATTCTGTGTATGTATTCATCCAGACATCGATGATATTTTTCGGCGGCGCATCCTCGGCGATACTGCTGAACACTCATGCGAACTATTTTATCAGCATGGCGCTGCTGACATTCTTCACGCTTTTCGTATTCAAGTTCCTGTTCAGGTTTACAGGGAACAACGTTTTCCTGCTGCTGCTGATTGGCATCATCCTGGGAACGCTGTTCGGCAACCTGTCGACGTTCATGCAGATGATGATCAGCCCGGAGGATTTCCTGGTTCTGCAGAATAACCTTTTTGCATCCTTCAGTGCTGTGAACGAGCAGTTACTGACAGTGACCGGTATAATAATAGTTATTATGCTTTTCTTTGTGCTTCGGGATTTTGGCTCGCTCGATGTCATGTCACTGGGCAGGGACCATTCAGTGAACCTTGGCTTGAACTACGATAAAAAAGTGTCACAGCTGCTGATTATCATTGCCATACTGGTGTCGGCAGCCACAGCACTTGTCGGGCCGATCATGTTCCTCGGGCTGCTGGTGTCGAACCTGGCACATGAATTATTCAGCACATATAAACATTTCTATACAGTCATCGGTGCGTCATTGATCAGCATCATCACATTAATCTTCGGCCAGATTGCCGTACAGTTCTTTTTCGATGGCGGCGTTGAATTAAGTGTCATTATTAATCTTGTCGGCGGTATATACTTCATTTATCTAATGCTTAGGAGGAGTCGGGTATGATAAACGTAAGAGGCGTTACTAAATCATTTGGAGAAAAGAAAGTTGTTGACGACGTATCACTATCCATTGAAAAAGGGAAAATCACTTCCATGATCGGCCCGAATGGGGCAGGCAAAAGTACAGTAATATCCATGGTGACAAGACTGCTCGATAAGGATAATGGGGATGTGCTGATCGAAGGTGATAATCTCTTTACAAAGCCGAATAATGAACTGGCAAAAAAGATTTCCATATTGAAGCAGAGCAATCACCTTGAACTGAAAATTACAGTGCGGGAGCTGATTGCATTTGGCCGCTATCCTTATTCAAAAGGGCGTCTGAAACCAGAGGATAATGAATTTATAGATGAAGCCATCAATTATATGGAACTCGGTGAGTTTGAAGATCGTTATATCGACGAGCTGTCCGGCGGTCAGAGGCAGCGGGCATACATTGCAATGACCATTGTCCAGGATACCGATTATATTTTCCTTGATGAACCGCTCAATAATCTCGACATGAAACATTCGGTACAAATCATGCAGATTTTGAGAAGACTTGTCAGAGAAAAGAACAAGACGATCATCATCGTCATCCATGATATCAACTTTGCGTCCTGCTATTCAGACAACATCATTGCACTGAAAGATGGTGAGGTCGCAGTCAGCGGCACTAAAAATGAAGTGATCAAAAAGAGCATCCTGGAAGAAATCTATGAAATGGAAATCAATATCCAGTGCATATTCGGCCATCAGATCTGCGTGTATTTCGATGATCAGAATGGTGACGGTATCGATGACGATCCGCAGGAATATGCACAGGCTTTTGCCAGGGAACAGGTGAGAGCCTGAAATCACTTCACATCTTAAAGGAGGTGAGGGGGCAGCATTACCGGATGTATTTTTCAGTTGTTTTTAGTGGGGGCTAAAAATAGGATGAGCGGGAGAGGTAAATTTAATGGAATTTAAGAAATTATACTTAATGATCACAATGGCTTTTGTACTTGTACTTGCAGCATGCGGCAGCGGAGAAGAAAGTGCTGAGACAGACACGTCCGGTTCAGAAGCTTCCTCATCTGAAGAGACAGTATCATATGAAAATGACTTTGAGATGGGCCCGCCGCGCGGTGAAGACGGGGAAACGACACAGGTCAATGAAACGATGGAACTGCCAAAAAATTCCGATAAAGTTGCTGTCTATGATCTCGGTGTCGCATCAACATTCGCAGCACTCGGTTTGGAGGAGAATATCGTTGCTCTGCCCAAAGGAGAAAATAACGCTTCGCTTTCAGAACCGCTTGAGGTTTTTGAATCTGATGAATATGCGAACCTTGGCGGCCTGAAACCACAGGAATTCGAAACTCTGGCAGAATCTCAGCCTGAAGTCATCATGGTCCACGGACGTCAGGCCAATACACAGACGATAGAAGAAATGGAGGCTGCAGCACCGGATGCACAGATTGTGCATGTTGCCGCTGATAATAATAATTACTTCCAGGATATTATGGATATGACGACATTCCTCGGAGAAATGTACGATGTGCAGGATGAAGCGGAAGCGCTTGTCAGTGACATGCAGACAAAAGTCGATGAAGTGAACCAGGCAGTGACAGAAGCGGATGAGGACATGCTGTTCATCCAGACAAACGGCGGTGATTTGTCGTTCCATGGTGAAGGCGGCCGTTTCGGTTTCCTATATGAAGATCTGGGATTCACTTCAGCCGGTGAGCAAAGTGAAGAAGAAGCTGAAACAGATACACATGGCAACCAGGTAAGCTACGAATTTATCGCAGAATCCAATCCGGGCGTGATGCTGGTAATGGACAGAGGTGCCGTTGCCGGCGGCGGAGATGCAACACCGGTTGATGTGATGATCAACGATGTCACATCCGGTGTGGATGCTGTAGAAAATGAAAATATCATTCAGCTGGACCCGCTCGCATGGTATATGAATGCCGGCGGCTATCTGACAGGTATGCAGCAGCTTGAAGAAGTCCAGCAGGGCGTCGAAGAACTCGATTAACAAGCATAATATAAAATGATTAAAACCCATCCCGAATTTTCGGGATGGGTTTTTGGCACTGCGGAGGGAGGAAGAATCTCTGCAGTTTGGAAAATTATTTATGGCGGGCTGCTCTCTGGTACACATGATTGCCGATGATTCTGACTTCCCGGTTGAGTTCCACACCGAATTCCTGATGTACTTTGTCCTGGACATGGATGATCAGGTCCTCATAGTCACTGGCTGTACCGCTGTCGATGTTGACCATAAAGCCGGCGTGCTTCTTTGATACCTCGACACCGCCGACACGATAGCCCTGGAGACCGGCTTCCTGGATCAGCTTGCCTGCGAAATTTCCCGGCGGGCGCTGGAATACGCTGCCGCATGATGGGTGTTCCAGCGGCTGCTTTGTTTCTCTGCGCTCTGTGAGGTCGTCCATTACTGCCCTTATCTCATCAGGGTTTCCCTGTTTCATGGAAAATTTGGCTTCTACGACAACGTACCCATTCTGCTGAACGATACTTTTGCGGTAACCCAGGTCGAGCGCTTCGTTTTTTAGAATGAGTTTATTGCCGGCCTTATCGAGCGCTGTGACTTCGAGCAGACAGTCTTTAATTTCACCGCCGTAGGCGCCAGCGTTCATATAGACAGCACCGCCGACACTCCCGGGGATGCCGCAGGCGAATTCAAGGCCGGAGAATGACAGGTCTCTGGCCATGCCGGAAACTTCTATAATTGCTCTGCCGCTGCCTGAAGTGATGATATTATTTTCCACAGTTAAATAATCGAGATTCAGCAGATTCAGGACAATGCCGGTGATCCCTCCATCCCTGATGATAATATTCGAGCCATTGCCCAGATAGGTTACAGGGATATCGTTTTCATGGCTGTATTTCAGCAGCCTGGAAGCATCTTCAATGTCGTTCACTGTGACATAGAGATCCGCCGGCCCGCCTGTTTCTGTATATGTGTATTTACTGAGTGGCTCATAAATTTTAATATCGGAGTTTTGAAGCAATGACTTCAAGTCCGTTTCAATTTGCGTTTTATTCACTGTAGCAATTCCTTTCGAGTGAGATTGACTATACTTATTATAATAGAAATCGAACATTTTTGGAAATAGCTTGGATGGTATATTACATTGTTTACTGAACTTATGTATGCTATATTTTGTTTAGCTATAAAGATATATTTACTGAACGATTCTACAATGAGGGTGTGACACCTTTTGTTTCAAGTTAAAAATAAATTGCCGGGCATCCTTCTTTTAACATGTCTGATTGCTCTGGCAGGCTGTTCCAGCCAATTGGAACAGGATACTGAACAATATATGAGTAATATGGAATCCGTTCATAATACTGAGGAGGAATTCAACTCAGAAGTCAACGCGCTGGATTATGAATATCTGCCTGACGAGCTGTCATCCAGCAATGAAGACGTTGATGTCGGACGGCTGCAAGAAATCAGGACGCATCTTGAAGATGATATACTCCCGTTGACTGAACAGATGTCTGAAGATATAGAAGCTGTTGAGGTGAACAATGAAGAGCTGACGGAGCTGTATGATTCCTATTCTGAGAGCGTTGAAATGAAACATAAATTCTCAACCCAGCTCTATGAATATGTGGATGCTTATCTGAAGTCGGAACAGTCAAATGAGCAATTGATCAACCTGAGTCAGTCATTCATGGATAATCAGGATGAGCGGAGCAATGTTATCGAGGCAGCATCAAGTGAGACGGAGACAGAGGAAATTGATCAGCTGATCGAACAGATCAACACTAACAGCGAAGAACTGGATGATGAGACGATGCTGCTTCAGGGGGATGAATCGATAGAGGAGAAACAGACGCATATCGAGGAAGTGATAATGCCCCTGATCAATGAACATATCGACTCACTCAACACGATGAATCTGCAGACAGAAAGCGCCATACGTGTGCGCAGTCTGTCACTGGAGATGTATTATGGTTTTGAAAAGTATTACCAGGAGCGTAAAGCAACGATGATGCAGAACAAAAAGCTGCAGAATTTACAGCTGCAGAACATTCTGGAGATGACAGACACATTTGAGAAACTGGATGAAAATTATCATGAGCAGTTAAACGAGATAGAGAGTGAACTTGAATAGTTCACTCTCTATCTTTATCTTCTGAATCATTATTCTGCTGATTTGGGTGCATCGGATGTTCCGGATTATTCCTGACCTTTGTGATAAAAACATTCCTGAGGATCACTGTGGTAATCCAGAATGCAAATACCGCCAGAAGTATCCAGGATACTGTTGCATTATTTTCGAAATCGAGCATGAATAATAGGACGATGATGAGCAATGCTGCATTGATGCTGTCGAGAAATGTCCAGCGTTTGAGTGCTCTGTTATTCATAATAAGATCGTACCTCCAATCCCCGCCATTATATCATATCGTAAAGTTCACATTTGCCAATTTCATTGATAAATGATAAATTAGTTAAAGTTTGATGAGAAGGTGATTAAATGTTAACAAAAAAGACGACGATTGAATCTTTTCAGAAGCTATTGGAAGACAAACAGGATTTCTTTTTTATGAAACACAGCAGCACCTGTCCAATTTCAGCTGCTGCATTCGAAGAATTTCAAAAGTTCCACTATGAAAGGGATATGGATGGTTATTACCTGGTTGTGCAGGATCATCGGCAACTTTCAGATTATATCAGCGAGCAATTTGATATCAAACACGAATCACCCCAGGCATTTTATTTCGAAAATGGGGCGCCCAAGTGGAATGCTTCCCATCAGAACATTACACTGGGGAAACTATCGACAGTAGAAGATTAAAGTGAACAACACCCAGAACAGCTTTGATTACACAAAGAGATCCCCGGGCTATCGACAGCCCGGGGATCCTTTTGCCTGGAACGGGTTAAACATGACTCTGTTCTGCCCCTGTTTTTTTGCTGCGTGAAGCATGTCATCTGCATCTTTGAACATGCGTCCTTTTGAGATATCCCCTTGTGAACGGTAGCCGACACCAATTGAAACGCTCAGATGCACCGTTTCCTGCTCGCTGATATGAAAATTTGCCTGTTCCACACTGTTGCGGATGGCCTCAGCCAGCCTTACGGTCTTATCGAAAGAAATATCCGGAATCACCATGGCAAATTCCTCCCCGCTGTTACGGAATAAAGAACCGCCGTTCGGCACGTGGTTGGCAAGCATATTGGCCATCTGTTTAATGAGTGCATCCCCCGAGTCATAGCTGTGTTCATCATTAATCACTTTGAAGTTGTCGATATCGATCAGGAGCAGACTGAGTGAATCACTGTCATCGACGAGGCGGTTGACCTCTGCATCGAATGATTTCACATTGCCAAGCTGTGTCAAATAATCTTTGTATTCTTCCTCTCCGTAGCGTTTCAGAAGTTTCAGTATTGTGTTTATATCCTCGTACATCATCATTGCAAAGAACATAACGGCTGTACTGACTGCTGTGAAGATGATCATCTGCCACAGGCTCAGCCCGGTGAAAAATAAATCTATGCCTGCCGCGTACAATATCGAGAAGATGATACAGACTGTGGTCAGCTCTTTCAGCCTCTCGAATTTTAAGAATGGCAGGAATACCATGATCAACACATACATCACCGTAAATATGAGATAGAGTTCAAAGCTGTATCCGAAGATCAGGTGGTGGAAAAGAAAAACTGCAATTAATGAACCGATCATGTAATGGGGCACACTGTATTTCACCAGAATCAGAAGAGGGATGAAGAACAGGCTGAAGGTCATGCCCGAGATATGGATCGGGACCATCAGGAGCAGTACGGACAGCGTTGTCATCAGGAGTGCCTGAAAAAGTTCCGAATCAATCAGCCGTTTATCCTCTGTGTATTGAAACCGGTGGAATAAGTATATGCCGCTGATGGTGAGTGAAATATTAAGGATGATTTCAATAAGCATATACTTTTCCTCCCTGTCTCAAAACTATTCGTCCAATTCAAGATTCTGTCGCAGCTCACTCCTCATATTGTTGTAGGACTGCTCGTTGGGATAAAAATACCAGATGCCGTCCTGACCCCGGTCATCGACGCCCTCAAGTGTCAGTTGTTCAACGTTTTGGGCAGCGGACTGGTAATTGGAGCGCAGGTTATTCATATCACTGAATGGAATATTGGTCTGAATATTTTCACTTAACACATCCAAAATGGAATTGAAGTTCGTCACGGTCTGCAAGCTCAACAATTCATCGGAAATCGCCCGAACAACTTGCTGCTGTCTCATCTGTCTCCCCGAATCGCCGCCAGCACCTTCAGCTTTTCTGCTCCTGGAGAAGGCGAGTGCCATTTCTCCATCCATTTCATAAGTCTCACCCTGGGCAAATGAAAAGCCGGATTGTTCAAATGAATCTTCGCTGGTCACAGTGATGCCGCCGACTGCGTCGACAATGGCCTCAAGTCCGTCCATATTGATGGAGATGTAATAGTCGATCGGCGTATCCAAAAAGTTTTCCACAGTGTCTTTTGCCATGACAGGGCCGCCGTAAGCATAGGCATGATTAATCTTTTCCGTGGTGCCCCGGCCGGCGATTTCTGCCCGGGTGTCCCTTGGGATACTTACGATGCGGCCGCCTTCAGTGTCTGGATTTAATGTAGCGACCATGATGGTGTCTGAACGCTGGCCACTTGCCTGGGACTCTCTTTCAGCGTCGGAATCTGTACCGAAGAGTACTACGGAAATCGGATCGCCATTATTGACATCGATGTTCCCTTCCCTCAGATTTGAAGCTGTATCCTCCAGTGCGATGTCTTCCCCGGTCTGGCTGTCTCCGCCGGGATTGTTCATATCGCCGACTGCACCCTGAAGCTGGAAATATACATAAGCAAAAATACCTCCGATAACGATAATTGCAACAATAAGCAGTACAAGCAGTATTTTAAATACTGGATGCATGCCGCGTCTACTTTCAGTTCTATTCATTATAGATCTCCTTTTCAATATTAATATAATTATACAATGAAACGGGCGGATTGAAAATTAATATTATGCAAATTCACCATTTGGATATCATATATAAACGGGAATATGGTATAGTGAGTTGGAAATATTCAAGATGGTGATGGTATGTATACTCTATTTTTGCTTACGGTATCTTTTCTGATTTCATTGATTCTGATGCCGGTATTTATATGGGGGTCGTACAAAATAGGTTTTGTCGACCACCCGAATACAAGAAAAGTTCATGCGAAGCCTGTGCCTTATCTCGGCGGAGTGGCCATACTCATCTCATTCATCATAGGGGTGATGGTTTCCCGTCCGATAGAGGCTGAATACATGCCGATTGTTATTGGCGGTGTATCTATCGTTCTGATCGGGATCATTGACGACAAGTTTGACATGAGACCCTGGCAGAAATTGATCGGGCAGATACTGACCACCCTGATTCCAATCTCGTACGGTATCGTCATCGATACCATCACACCGTTTGGCATCGGCATCGATTTCGGCTTCATGTCTGTGCCGATTACAATCATATGGATGCTCATCATCATCAATGCCATCAATCTGATTGATGGACTCGATGGTCTGGCAACCGGTATCTCTATCATTGCACTGGCAACTATCGGGTTTATGACGATTTTGCAGGGCAACATTTTCATTATGATGATTTGTGTCATTCTGATCGGCTCATGTCTCGGTTTCCTTGTATTCAATTTTCACCCAGCCAAGATCTTCCTCGGTGATAACGGTTCAATGCTGCTCGGTTTCATCCTGAGTGTCGTTTCACTGATGGGGTTCAAAAACATTACACTGATATCGTTGTTTTTCCCGATCATCATACTGGCAGTACCGTTCCTTGATATGCTTTCTGCAGCCGTGAGAAGATACCGTCAAAACATTTCACTCGTAAAACCGGACAGAGATCATATCCACCACCGGATGAGAACGCTCGGATATTCTCATGTGGAAAGCGTCATTCTTATTTATTTCATCGCTCTCCTGTATTCCGGCGCGAGCCTCATCCTGTATCTTTCCACCATCCCGGGCGCAATCATCATCATGCTGCTGCTGATCCTGACAACAGCGATCATCGTTGAAGCCATAGGTCTGCTCGGTAATCAAAAAAAACCGGTCCTGGAGTTCATGCGGCGCCTGGTTCATAAAATATTTTCCTAAAAAGCACTTTCGGCATGGATGATGTCTAATTCATCCAGTTCGTGAGTGTCTTTTGTTATTTCCCGGAGTTTGCTGAGGAAGATGTCTTTCTCAGCCGTCTTGACATGGACGAGATAAGTGACTTTGTCAGTGTAGCCGGTATCTTTTATCTCGATCCCCGCTTCAGCAGTGTAATGTTCAAATCTGCTCGTGTGGGTATAATCCATGGTGATGCGGAATGGTATCATGCTGACTTCAATGACTTTACCTGCCGTTTTTACAGCATCGGATGCCGCGTTTGAATAGGCACGAATCAGACCGCCGCCCCCGAGTTTTATGCCGCCGAAATAACGGGTGACTGCTACAGTGACATTATACATTCCTTCCCGCTTCAGCACCTCCAGTATCGGTACGCCGGCAGTGCCTGACGGTTCACCATCGTCATCTGCTTTCTGGGTGAGAGCGTGCTCTCCGATGATATAGGCGCTGCAGTTGTGGGTGGCGTCTTTGTGCCTGCGTCTGACTTCGTCAATGAATGCTTTTGCCTCCGCTTCTGTGTCAGTGCGTCTGATAGAGGAGATAAAACGGGATTTATTAATCGTTGTTTCTGTCTCTGTGTCGAGTCTGTTCATATAATGCTGCTCCATGCTAATTCACCTCTTATCGTCAGTCTATCACAATTGATTCATAGACCGGAGCCGTCCGATATAGTAAAATATCAATATGTGTGAATGTAGTATTGGGGGAGAGATTATGAAGATTGCTGTTGTGACGGATTCAACTGCTTATCTGCCGGAGGCGCTGAAAGACAAGTATGATATCCGCACAATTCCGCTCAGCGTAGTATTCGGGGATGAATCATACAAGGAAGATGAAGAGATAAAACCTGAAGAATTTTATGATATGATCCGCAATATTGATGAATTGCCGCGGACCAGCCAGCCGTCCATCGGTGATTATATCCTGCTGCTTGAATCACTGAAAGGGGAAGGGTATACGGATGTGATCAGTGTGCACCTGTCAAGCCGGATCAGCGGCACATGTCAGAATGCAGTCTCAGCCGGAGACAGTGTGGAAGGCATCGGCCTCCATGTCATCGATTCGGAAGTGGCGTGTTATGTCCAGGGCTTCCTGGCGCTCTATGCCGCGCAGAATAAAGATTATATGCAGCTTGAAGCACTGATCGACACGCTTGAACTGATGAAACAGAAAAAGAACACAAATGCCTATTTCATCGTGGAGACGCTGACGAATCTTCAGAAAGGCGGACGGCTTTCAAATGCCCAGGCGATGCTTGGAAGCATGCTGAAAGTCAAACCTGTGCTCGAGTTCCGGGATGCCAAAATCGTACCTTACGAAAAGATACGGACAAGGAAAAAGGCGATGAAGCGGGTGGAAACGCAGTTTGCCAAAGAAATGGAAGTGCATAGGGGAAAACCTGTCACCGCTGTCGTCATCCATGCAAACTGCGAAGCAGATGCGCTTGACTGGATAGAAACGCTGAAACAGAAACATCCGGAAGTGAAATTCCAGTTGAGCTATTTCGGTCCTGTCATCGGTACGCACATTGGTGAGGGCGCACTCGGTCTCGGCTATACGGTTTACGATGTGGATACAGATGTATAATAGAATCAGGGTTAATCGGCGCAGCTTATTTGCTGCGCTTTTTTTTGGATAAAGGGGAGGACAGTCATGCTCATAAAATTTGGGGATGGAGAAGTTTACAAATCGCAGGGGGTCGATCCTGTAAAGAAGATCTGCCGCCGGTGCGGCAACAACAGCAGGAAATATTTCTATCGGTATTATTCCCGTTTCCACGGGTCGGATGTCACCTATTGTTTGAAATGTGTCAGCATCGGACGTTCAGACAGTGTAACACCGCTCACAGCAGTACATGTTGAACGGGCGGTGGAATCCTGCAGATATCATTTGGATTTCGATTTGAGCGATGGTCAGAAAAAGGCTTCGGACAGAGTGGTGCAGGCACTTGAAAACAATGAAAATCTGCTGCTGTATGCAGTGACCGGCGCGGGCAAGACGGAAATTTCGTTTGAAGCGATCTCACTGGCGCGTCAGCGCGGGCTGAATGTGGCTTTTGTCTCTCCGCGCATAGATGTAGTCAAAGAAGTTTATCTGAGACTGACAGCTGCTTTTAAAGATGCCCGGATTGACTTGTTGTATTCAGGAGTCAAAGTCGCATTTGACCACCGTTTTACAGTGTGTACTGTGCATCAGCTGTACAACCATATCTCCCACTTTGATCTGATCATTGTCGATGAAACGGATGCCTTTCCGCTTCCGGAAGACAGCCAGCTGATGGATGCCATACTGCGCGCAGCGACAGAGAAATCAAGTATCATACTGATGACTGCCACGCCGTCAAAGAGAATGATCAATTTTGCAGGGAGGGAGAATGTCGTGACCTTGACGCGGCGATATCACGGGTACGATCTGGCTGTACCTGAAATTATCCGGGGGTCTGCAGACCGGGATATACAGAAGAACAGACTGCCTGAGACGCTTCACATGCTGATACAGAACGTTATTGCCCAAAATCGGCGGGTACTTGTCTTTGTGCCGGAAATCAGCATGATGCAGCAGCTGTTTCCGCTCATCCGCGAAAAATATCCGCTGTCCGCTTCCGTCTACAGTCAGGACCATGAACGATATTTGAAAGTGGACAGCATGCGGGGTGATGAGACGAAAGTGCTCCTGACTACCACCATATTGGAACGAGGGGTTACGTTTGAAAATCTGGATGTCATTGTCCTCGGAGCTGAAAAATTCAATACCAACAGTCTGATCCAGATCTGCGGCCGGGTGGGGCGGAAAGTGGATGATCCGACCGGCAGCATTTGGTTTATGGCTGCACATCACACCGGCAGTATCCGCAGAACCATTAAGATTATCAAAAGTTTCAACAAAGGGGAGACGGCCATATGATTTGTCTTTATTGCCACGCCGACATAAAAGAAGAAGTGAATCTGATCACCCTTTTTGAGCGCAGCCGGCCTTTGTGCAGCAGCTGTAAGATGTCCTTGTCCCGATGGCGGGAGGGCAGGAGATGTAAATTTTGTCACCGGCTGATGCAGGCAGATGAAGCGGAGTGTGCGGATTGTTTATTCCTCTCGGCGTACTATGAGCGGCCGGGGGAGATCATGAGTATGCTTGACTATCATGACACGGTGAAAATGCTTTTCCACAGATATAAATTTACAAAAGATGCCGCCCTGGCTGAAGTGCTTGCGATGTTTCTAGAGTGCCGATTCGGGGAATATGATTTCTCCATACCCATACCAGTCTCTGAGGTCAGGCTGGCCGAGCGGGGGTATAACCAGACAGAGATGGTGCTTGATGCTGCCGGCGTTAAGTATCATGATGCGTTATTTACAGAAAAAGTTACCCGGCAGTCCGAGCTCGGCAAAATGGACAGGCTCAGCGCAAAGAATCCGTTTCGATTCAAAGCGGATTTTAATGCGGATGCCCTGGAAGGGATGAAGGTTTTGGTAGTGGATGATATTTATACCACCGGTATTACAGTCCATCAGGCGGCTGAAACGCTGTTTTCAAAAAAGCCTGTCAAAATAGACATGTTAACGTTTTCCAAAGCCTGAATACTCTGGTATAATAAATTCAACAAGCAAAGTATCTAAGGAGGGGTTTCATATGATCAGATGTGAAATTCGCGGAGAGAACATTGAGGTCACCCAGCCGATCAGAAGCCACATCGAGGAAAAAGTGGCGAAACTGGAACGCTACTTTACCAATGTTCCAAATACTCACGCGCACGTCAACATCAAGACATACAGCAACAAGAAGGGCAAGGTCGAAATTACAATCCCTATGAAAGATCTAACATTACGCGCAGAGGAAAAGCATGAAGATCTCTACGCAGCAGTGGACCTGATCATTGATAAGCTTGAACGACAGATCAGGAAGCACAAGACAAAAATCAACCGGAAGTTCAGGGAAAAGAACCCGGAAGCAGATTTCTTCGCGGCAGCGGAAGCTGTCGGACTGGCAGAGAACAATAAGTCTGAAGAGGATGATGACAGCATTGACATCGTTCGTTCCAAGAAATTTCAGCTGAAACCAATGGATTCTGAAGAAGCGGTATTGCAGATGAACATGCTCGGCCACAGCTTCTTTGTTTTCAATGACAGGGAGACAGACGGTACAAGCATTGTATATAAACGTAATGACGGCAAATACGGTCTTATCGAAACGGATGAAAACCTTTGATACATTATTCCCCCGGCAAGCAAACCGGGGGTTTATTATGTGCCTGCAGAATGCGTACATATTTAAATTCAACGCGTTTAATGGTAGAATAATGGAATGAATTCATTGTTAAAGTATGAGGGAGAGAAATCCATGGGTATTTTGGAAAAGGTCTTTGACGGTAACAAACGGGAGCTTCGCTCCCTCCGTAAGATTGCTGATAAAGTAGAAACATATAAAGAAGATTTTGCCCGACTGAGCGATGAAAAGCTGCAGGCCAAAACGCCTGAATTCAAAGCTGAGCTGGACGGCGTTACGGATGAGAAAGAACAGGAGCAAATTTTGGACAGCCTCATGCCGGAAGCTTTTGCCGTTGTGCGTGAAGCGGCTAAAAGGACGCTCGGACTGGAACCTTATCCCGTACAGCTCATGGGTGCCGCTGCCCTTCATAAAGGTGACATCGCGGAGATGAAAACCGGTGAGGGCAAGACACTGACTGCCACGCTGCCTGTATATTTGAATGCTTTGACCGGCAAGGGTGTGCATATCATCACAGTCAACGAATATCTGTCTGCCACACAGATGGAAGAATTGTCAGTGCTGTATAATTTCCTTGGACTCAGCGTCGGATTGAACCTCAACACAAAAGACAGTGCTGAAAAACGTGAAGCCTATGCTTCAGATATTACGTATACCACAAATAATGAACTTGGTTTTGATTATTTAAGGGATAATATGGTGACCTACAAGCGGGACCGGGTACTTCGCGGATTGAACTATACAATCATTGATGAAGTGGACTCCATCCTTATAGACGAAGCGCGGACACCGCTGATCATTTCCGGTAAAGCGGAACAGACAGATACAATGTATATTCAGGCGAACCAATTTGTGAAAATGCTGAAGGAAGACGAAGATTTCACGTACGATGTAAAAACGAAAAACATACAGCTGAATGACGACGGCATGGAAAAAGCGGAAAAGTGGTTTAAAGTCGACAACCTGTATGACGTTAAGAACGTCAATCTGCTGCATCATATCAACCAGGCGCTGAAAGCGCACTTTTCCATGGAACGGGACATCGATTACGTGGTTGAAGAGGAAAAAATCGTCATCGTCGACCAGTTCACCGGCCGTAAGATGAAAGGCCGCCGGTTCTCCGACGGGCTCCACCAGGCAATAGAAGCGAAGGAAGGCGTCGAAATTCAGAATGAATCCCGCACGATGGCTTCCATCACATTCCAGAACTTCTTCAGACAGTATAATAAACTGTCAGGTATGACCGGTACAGCCAAAACGGAGGAGGAGGAATTCCTCAACATCTATAACATGCGGGTCACCCAGATACCGACAAATGAACCGATCATCAGAGAGGACTATACAGATAAAATCTATGCCACTAAAGAGGTGAAGTTCAATCACGTGATTGACGAAGTGGTTGAAAGACACCGGAAGGGGCAGCCGGTATTGATTGGTACTGTGGCAGTAGAAACAAGTGAATTCATTTCACAGAAGCTCAGTAAAAAAGGTGTGCGCCATAATGTGCTCAACGCGAAAAACCACGAACGTGAAGCCGAAATCATTCAGAATGCGGGCAAAAAAGGCGCTGTCACAATCGCGACAAACATGGCAGGCCGCGGCACTGACATCAAGCTGGGCGAAGGTGTGAAGGAAGCAGGCGGCCTGGCAGTGATCGGAACAGAACGGCATGAATCAAGGCGTATCGATGACCAGCTGCGCGGACGTTCGGGCCGTCAGGGGGATGTCGGTGTGAGCACGTTCTACCTTTCCCTGGAGGACGATCTGATGCGCCGTTTTGGTTCAGAGCGGATGCAGAGTATGATGGGCCGTCTCGGTATGTCCGATGAAGAAGTCACTTCAAAAATGATTTCACGGGCGGTCGAATCATCTCAGAAACGTGTGGAGGGCAACAACTTCGACTCACGTAAAAAACTCCTGGAATATGATGATGTGCTGAGGCGACAGCGCGAAATCATCTATGATGAACGTAATGATATTATCGATCAGGAAGATATTCAGGAAGAACTGCTAGGCATGATTGAATCCTCCGTCGAGCGGACGGTGAACTACTATATGTTTGATGATGAAGATATGATCGACTACGAGCAGTTCATCAAAGCAATCGAGGACATGTACCTCCCGCCGGATACACTGGAGGTTTCCGACGTCCGCGGCAGGGAAAATGAGGAAATCACAGCGCTGATTCTCGACAGGGTGAAAACTGCACTTCAGGAGAAGGAAGAGAAATTGTCTGAAGAGCGTATGCGGCTGTTTGAACGCATGATGATGCTCCGGACCATCGACCAGAAATGGGTGGAGCACATCGACAGTATGAGCCAGCTGCGTACCGGCATCCATCTGCGTTCATACGGGCAGATCAACCCGTTGCGCGAGTATCAGAATGAAGGGCTTCAGATGTTTGAAGATATGCTGGTTGCGATCGAAGATGACACAGCGAAATATGTGCTTAAGACTGAAGTGAAATCAGATGAAGAAATCAAGCGTGAGCAGGTCATTAAAAATGAAGAAATGCAGACCGGCGACGGCAAAGCAAAAGTGAAAAAAGGGCCGGCGAAAAAAGAGGACAGGGCCGGACGCAACGAACCCTGTCCATGCGGCTCCGGTAAAAAATACAAAAACTGTCACGGCAGATAGAGAAAGAGGTATATATTATGGAATTGCATGAAATTAAAAACTTTGAGGTAAAAATGCACGGTAAACTCGATGACTTCAGGGGGTCTCTTTGACTTAGAGGAGAAAGAAACCCAGATCCGGGAGTATGAAGAGCAGATGACGGATCCCGAATTTTGGAATGACCAGACGGCTGCCCAGGAAATCATCGGCAAAAACAATCACTTGAAGAAGATTGTCGAAGGGTTCAGGGATATTGAACGCGCTGTAGAAGATATTGAAGTCACACATGAACTTCTGAAAGAAGAATATGATGAAGAAATGAAAGCGGATATTGAAGAGCGTGTGAGAAGCACCCAGGAAAAAGTCGATGCATTCGAGCTCGATATTCTGCTGGATGATGAACATGACTCACTCAGTGCGCTGCTTGAACTGCATCCGGGCGCCGGCGGTACTGAATCACAGGACTGGGCGGAGATGCTGCTCAGAATGTACCACCGGTATTGTGAATATAAAGGATGGAAAGTCGATACGCTGGATTACCAGGACGGGGATGAAGCCGGTGTCAAAAGTGTCACGCTGTCGGTTAAAGGCGCAAATGCATACGGTCTGCTGAAAGCTGAAAAAGGGATCCACCGGCTCGTACGCATTTCGCCGTTCGATTCTTCCGGACGCCGGCACACATCTTTCGCGTCATGTGAAATCACCCCTCAATTTGAAAATAATGATATTGAAATTGAGATAAACAACGACGATATATCCATCGACACATACCGGGCGAGCGGCGCCGGCGGTCAGCATGTCAATACGACCGATTCAGCTGTCAGGATTACCCATCAGCCGACAGGGATCGTTGTGACATGTCAGAATGAAAGATCCCAGATTAAAAACAGGGAGCAGGCGATGAAAATGCTGCGCTCCAAGCTCTATCAAAGAGAACTTGAAGCGCAGCGGGCTGAAATTGATGCGGTCAAAGGCGAACAGAAAGAGATCGGCTGGGGCAGCCAGATTCGCTCCTACGTCTTTCACCCGTATTCCATGGTCAAGGACCACCGGACAAATCATGAAACAGGCAACACAGAAAAAGTGATGGATGGCCATATATCTCCATTTATCGACGCGTATCTCAGATTGAAGATGTAATAATTATGGGGGTTCGGCCATAACCAGCCGAAAATAACTTAAAAAGGTTCCAACCATCTAAAATTGATGGTTGGAACCTTTTTAAGTTAACAGTAATTAAACCCTGTTAAATTAAGAGCATGAAATTTTTGTAAATGTTACTGTGTGTTGCAGTCATTTCTTTTTAATTACAAGTCAATTACATCACCCACAACCAAATTTTTGTGTGATATAGTGTGGACCGTAGTTCAAAAAGCACAGTTTTTTGTGCTGGAACTCTAATATCAATACAACTGCACCCAACCCGGGATATAGATAGAAAGAACAATTTGGGTTAAGGAAAATTAGGAGGACTTTTATCATGAAAAAGACGTTATTTTCAATAGCGACGGTTACAGCAATTACTGGAGTGGCATCAGGAAATATTTCTGCATCAGCATACGGCGATGCGGATGATAATAATACATCAAACACTGCAGCGCAAGAAAATACAACTTATTCATACTCATACTCATATTCGTATGATGAAAATGGATATACTTATTCATCCGATAATAATGGTTACGGAGAAAATCAAACACAGCAGACTCACGAAGCGCCTGAAGCACCTGCCGTTGAGGAAAATAATACTGATGATCAGACAGCGTCTGCTGCTGAAGTAAATAATACTCAGCAGGTTCAAAATGAACCACAGGCACCGGCAGCACCACAGGTTCAGGAGTCAGCAGCAAATAACAGCGGTGCGGCAGCCACAGCCCACTCACTGGCACAGGGGAAATCCTATCAGCTGGGTGCCAACTCTGCATCATTAGTGGACTGCTCTTCATTTACCCAGCAGTTCATGCAGCAGCATGAAGGCAAAGACATTCCGAGAACTGTATCCGGACAAAAAGCAGCCGGCACACCGACCGCCAATCCACAGCCGGGAGATCTTGTGTTCTTCAATGACGGTACACATGTCGGCGTCTATATCGGCAACGGCCAGATGGTAGATGCACTGAACCCGTCAGAAGGCGTCGGCGAACGTTCCGTCAGTTATGTCCATGGCTCAGTTGACGGCTACTACACTTATTAATAATATATAGAGATATCACCCCCCGCACAAAGTGCGGGGGGGTTTTTGTGACTGCGGCTGTATTCAAATCTGAAGGCAGTTTACTGCGCACTGGAAATTGTACGCCTCCCCGGATGTCACAATCATTTAACTGTCACAATCATTGTTGTATGTTAAAATAATTGAAATAATATAGTAAGGTTTGTTGTCGGATGAATAAGAAGAAAATTATGATATTCGCTGCACTTGCATTGTTCTTCCTGCTGACAGGCGCGGGTATCAGTGCAGTGCTCAATGTATCGGATGAACAGCTCGAACAGCAGTCGCTCGAGACGCTGCAGGATTCTGAAGGCCGGGATAATCACCATGCTGTCGGGGAGAATATTATCGAGGAAAGTTTTACTGATGTCATCAACAATGACGGCAGCCTTCAGGACATCGTCAAAAATAATGAAGTCACTGTGATCAACTTCTTTGCTTCATGGTGTGATCCATGCAGGAGGGAAACCCCTGCGCTGAACGAATATCATACCAGCCATGAAAATGAGGATATTGATATTGTTGGAATCAATATTGATGACAGCGAAAAGAACCGCGATGAATTCCTTGAAGAATTCAGTGTTACATACCCCGTATATGAATTTGAGAATGAATCGGAGGCCATTGAGAGATACAGCATCCATCTGATGCCGACGACTTTTTTTGTGGACAATGAAGGTGAGGTTATTCGAGCGTATGTCGGGGAAGTCAGACCTGATTTGATTGATAGTTACATCAACTACGTGAAGGAGGAGAACTAAATGGGAGTACATCAGTATTTTAAAAGTCTTAATGATCTGGAGAAGCTCGTCCGCTGTCCCGGGAAATTCAAATACCAGGAACATAACGTGGCTGCGCATTCTTTCAAGGTAACTAAAATTGCCCAGTATCTCGGGACCGTTGAAGAATACAGCGGGAATGATATCAACTGGAAAGACCTGTATGAGAAAGCGCTGAACCATGATTACCCGGAAATATTCACCGGCGATATTAAAACGCCGGTGAAATACGCTTCTGATGAACTGAACACCTTATTCAATGAAGTGGAGGAAACGATGACCTCCCGTTTCATAGAAGAGGAATTTCCCGAGGCCTATCAGGATATCTACAAAAGACGTCTGAGAGAAGGCAAGGATGATTCGCTTGAAGGGCAAATCCTGTCGGTGGCGGATAAGATTGATCTGCTGTATGAATCATTTGGTGAGATTCAGAAGCGGAATCCCGAACCTTTATTCTTCGAGATCTATGAGATGTCGCTGGTGACGATAAAAAAATTCTCCCATCTGGTCTGTGTCCAGGATTTTCTGGAGAATATATTGTCCGATATGCTGAAGGAACGGTTCATCCCGAGAACTGAACTGGTGGATATCACCGAGTCCATCATGGACAAGGAGATTTAACTTCAATGGAGCTCTACTGGTATATGATGGCAATGGTTGTTCCCGCAATAACCGTTGTATTCTTTACAAGAATTACACGCAATAAGTATGTTGCAGTCATATTGACATTCATCATTTTTGGTATTTCCATTTATCGCGGTTTCTATCATTCCGAATGGGTGATTTTTATAGATGCGCTGTCGCTGGTCATCGGGTATATGATCGTAGAGGTATATAATCTGGAGGATGTGGATGACGAATAGAAATAACCGAACAAATGTTTGTTATTTCTATTTTTGTTTTGTTAGAATAAAGAATACAGTAAAACATGGAGGCGGAGTATATGGCACAATTTGAGATAGAATCTGAGTTCCAGCCGGCAGGTGACCAGCCGAAAGCCATTGAAGAGCTGACCGCACAGCTTAAATCTGGCAGCCGGCATCAGACACTGCTGGGGGCAACAGGAACCGGTAAAACATATACGATGAGCCAGGTGATTAAAAATATCGGCAAACCGACACTGATCATTGCTCACAACAAGACGTTAGCCGGCCAGCTGTACAGCGAATTCAAGGAATTTTTCCCGAATAACCGGGTAGAGTACTTTGTCAGTTATTATGACTATTATCAGCCGGAAGCGTATGTGCCGCAGACGGATACTTTTATCGAGAAAGATGCACAGATCAACGAGGAAATTGATAAACTCAGACACTCGGCGACCAGTGCACTTTTTGAAAGAGATGATGTGATCATTATCGCTTCGGTCAGCTGTATTTATGGTCTTGGTAACCCGGCAGAATACAGGGATATGGTTGTGTCATCCAGAGTGGGCATGAAAATGGACCGCAATGAATTTCTGCGTAAGCTGGTGGATATCCAGTATGTCCGCAATGATATTGATTTCAAGCGCGGCAGCTTCAGGGTGCGCGGCGATATTGTGGAAGTGTTTCCGGCCTCGCAGGATGAAAAGTGTATCAGGGTGGAATTTTTTGATGATGAAATCGATCGCATCCGAGAGATCAACTACCTGACCGGCGAAGTGCTCGTGGAAAGGGAGCATTTTGCGATCTTCCCAGCTTCCCACTTCGTGACACGGGATGAAAAAATGCGCGAAGCGATAGCACGCATAGAAAAAGAGCTTGAGGAACAGCTTGAAATACTGCGGGATAACAATCAGCTGCTCGAAGCGCAGCGATTGGAACAGAGGACGAACTATGATCTGGAAATGATGCGGGAGATGGGATTCTGTTCGGGCATTGAAAACTATTCCGTCCATCTCACACTCCGCCCGAAAGGTTCGACCCCCTATACACTGCTGGATTATTTCGAAGATTTTCTCATCATGATTGATGAGTCCCACGTGACCCTGCCGCAGATCAGGGGGATGTATAACGGTGACCAGGCAAGGAAGAAAGTCCTCGTTGATCATGGTTTCAGATTGCCGAGTGCATTGGATAACCGGCCGCTCAAGTTTGAGGAGTTTGAAGAGAAAGCCCAGCAGCTCCTCTATGTGTCTGCCACCCCGGGCCCGTTCGAAGAGGAACATACGGAACAGATGGTCGAACAGATTATCCGGCCGACAGGGCTGCTTGACCCGACGATTGACGTCAGGCCGACGGAGCATCAGATTGATGACCTGCTTGAAGAAATCATCGCCAGAAGCGAACGGAAGGAACGCGTGCTCATTACGACACTGACGAAAAAAATGGCGGAAGACCTGACGGATTATTTGAAAGAAGCCGGTGTGAAAGTGGAATATCTCCACTCGGAAATTAAAACGCTCGAGCGTATCGAAGTGATTCGTGATCTGCGTATGGGCACATTTGATGTACTTGTCGGCATCAACCTGCTCAGAGAGGGGCTCGATATCCCTGAAGTCTCCCTTGTGACGATACTGGATGCGGACAAGGAAGGATTCCTCCGTTCCAATCGCTCCCTGGTCCAGACGATTGGCCGTGCCGCTCGTAACAGCGAAGGTAAAGTCATCATGTACGCAGATAAGATCACGGATTCCATGCGCTATGCTCTGGATGAAACTGCCAGGCGCCGTGAGACCCAAATGGCTTTTAATGAGGCGCATGACATTACACCGACGACGATCAAAAAAGGAATCCGGGACGTGATCAGCGCGCATGGAGAAGTCAAAGATGAAGAAAAAGAGGAAAAAGTGACAAAGAAAAAACCGGCCAAAATGTCTAAGAAAGAGCGGGAAAAAGTCACGGAGCAGGTGGAGCAGGAAATGAAACAGGCAGCAAAAGATCTTGATTTTGAAAGAGCATCAGAATTAAGGGACGCATTATTTGAACTGAAAGCAGAAGGGTGAGTTAATCGTGAGGAATAAAAACATCAGCATCAGAGGTGCGAGACAGCACAATTTAAAAGATGTGAACGTGGATATACCAAGAGACAATCTTATCGTTATGACCGGTTTATCAGGCTCAGGGAAATCATCACTTGCCTTCGATACGATCTATGCGGAGGGACAAAGACGTTATGTTGAATCGTTGAGTGCATATGCCCGGCAGTTTCTCGGCAATATGGACAAACCTGATGTTGATGCGATTGAAGGGCTGTCTCCGGCAATCTCCATCGATCAGAAAACGACAAGCAATAACCCCAGATCCACTGTATCCACCATTACAGAAATATACGATTACCTGCGGCTGTTGTATGCGCGTGCAGGAACGCCGTACTGTCCGATTCACAACATTGAAATTACTTCCCAGACCGTCCAGGAAATGGTGGACCGTATTATGGAACTGCCCGAAAGGACAAAGGTCCAGCTTTTCGCACCAGTGATCCGGGGGAAAAAGGGCAGGCATGAAAAGCTGCTTGAATCCCTCAGTAAGGAAGGGTATGCACGCGTAATCGTCGACGGTGAGATGAATGATATCGAGTCCGTACCTGACCTCAATAAAAGTAAAAAGCATGACATTGATGTTGTCATCGACAGGCTGGGCATCAGAGAAGGTGTCGAATCCCGGCTGAGCGACTCCCTTCAGACAACGCTCAATAAAGGGGACGGCAATGTCGTCGTTAATGTCATTGATGGAGAGGATCTGCATTTTTCCGAGCATTTTTCCTGTCCTGAGTGCGGGTTCACACTGACGGAATTGGAGCCGAGGCTCTTTTCATTTAATGCGCCGTATGGTGCATGCCCGGACTGTGACGGTCTCGGCATGAGAATGTCGGTGGATGAACGCCTGGTGATCCCTGATAGTTCCCTGACACTGGAAGAAGGGGCGATTGCCCCCTGGATCCCAGTCAGTTCAAACTACTATCCGACATTGCTGAGGCAGACGTGCGAACACTTTGGCGTTCCCATGAATCAGCCCTTCGAAAAACTGTCCGCCAGTGATAAAAAATTAGTCCTTCATGGTTCCAGGGGAGAAACGGTGGATTATGTATTCAAACAGGAGAATGGTGTGACCAGACGCAGAACAATGCCATACGAAGGCGTACTCAATAATATTGAACGCCGCTATAAGGAGAGTCCCTCTGAGTATACGCGGGAAGTTATGAGCAGTTACATGAGAGAGATCTCCTGCCATACATGCCGGGGCTACCGTTTAAATGAACAGGCACTGGCAGTGAAAGTGAATGGCAGACATATTGGTGAAGCGGTGGACCAGCCGGTCAAAAGAGCGGTAGACTTCTTCAGCACACTGGAATTTTCACAACAGAACAGCCAGATCGCCGCGCCGATTCTAAAAGAGGTGAATGAAAGGCTGTCCTTCCTGTATAATGTGGGTCTGGATTATTTAACATTGAACCGTAAAAGCGGTACATTATCCGGCGGAGAAGCGCAGCGTATCCGGTTGGCAACGCAGATCGGTTCCAGGCTGAGCGGTGTGCTGTATATTCTCGATGAACCTTCAATCGGACTCCATCAGCGGGACAATGACCGTCTGATTAACACGCTTAAAAGCATGCGGGATCTCGGCAATACACTGATCGTTGTGGAGCATGATGAGGATACGATGCTTGCCAGTGACCATATTGTTGATGTCGGCCCAGGTGCAGGTGCCCACGGCGGAGAGATTGTGGCAGAGGGGACACCGCAGGAAGTGATGGATAATGAAAATTCCATCACCGGCCAGTATTTGAGCGGCAGCCGTGAAATCCCCCTGCCGGAGAAATATCGCAAACCGAACATGAAACATGCGGTCGAGGTGCGCGGCGCCAAGGAAAACAACCTGAAAAATATCAATGTCAAAATTCCTCTTTCCGTCATGAACGTCATCACCGGCGTATCGGGTTCAGGCAAAAGTACGTTGATCAATGACATATTGTATAAGGGTATCCATACCCACCTTTATAAGTCCAAGCAGATTCCCGGCGAATACAAAGAGATCAGAGGGATGGACCGCATTGAAAAAATCATTGATATCGACCAGGCGCCGATCGGCAGAACGCCGCGGAGCAACCCGGCCACCTATACGGGAGTATTTGATAATATCCGCGACGTTTTCGCTCAGACGAATGAAGCGAAAATTCGGGGATATCAGAAAGGCCGTTTCAGCTTCAATGTCAAGGGCGGCAGATGCGAAGCGTGCAAGGGCGACGGCATCATAAAAATTTCGATGCATTTTCTGCCGGATGTATTCGTACCATGTGAAGTATGCGGTGGAAAACGTTATAATAGAGAGACACTGGAAGTGAAATACAAAGACAGGAATATCGCAGATGTTTTGGACATGACGGTAGAGGAAGCTTTTTATTTCTTCGAGAATCTCCCAAAGATCAAACGCAAAATCAATACGCTGCTCGATGTCGGCCTCGGCTATGTAAAACTCGGCCAGCAGGCGACAACACTGTCCGGCGGGGAAGCCCAGCGCGTCAAAATGGCTTCTGAACTTCATAAAAGGTCGGATGGCAAGACGCTCTATATCCTGGACGAGCCGACAACCGGCCTGCATTCCGAAGATATTCGCAAGTTGATTGATGTTATCCAGCGACTCGTGGATAATGGAGATACAGTGATTGTCATTGAACATAACCTCGATATAATCAAAGTGGCCGATCATATCACAGATCTTGGACCTGAGGGCGGGGACGGCGGCGGTACAGTAGTTGCCAGCGGACCGGTCCGGGCAGTAATGGATGAACCGCAAAGCTATACGGGTGAGCACTTAATAAAATGGTTGAACAGAAACCATCAGGAGGCTTTAAATGGATAATAGAGACCGCATTTTAAAGATGCTTGAAGAGGATAAGATCTCTTCAGAGGAAGCGATAAGGCTTATGGATGCGCTGAAGGAAAAAGAAGACGAAACTGAAAGCAGCGGTACCGGCGGCAGTTCCCAGTCCAATAGCGGTCAGTCGGAGAAATCATCCGGGAATTTTTCCGGGGCGAATGAAGTATTCGATCAGTTCGTCAGCGAGTTTCAGAAGCACTTCAATACAGAAAAAGCGAATGAAACGTACAACCAGGTGAAAAGCAAACTGGAAAATCAGAAATATGCATCCCAGGTTTTTGGAACGTTTGAGAAGGCTTTTGACAGTGTGAAAAATTCGAACATCGATTCCATGTTCAGCCAGGGTGCCAAAAACAGGCTGATTGAAACCATTGATCAGTCGTTTTCAAATATCTCTGTGGATATAACAAACGGCAATGTCAACATTGTCCCTACTGACAGGGTGACGACAGCTAAATTTGAAGTGACCCCTTTCTACAGAAAACTGGATAAGAAGCGCAATTACTTCCAGGACATTATATGTGAAGTAAAAAATGATGAATTGATGATTGTTTCAGATATCCGTACAGCCCGTGTAAATGTCGAACTGCAGGTCAACCCATCGATTGTCAACCGGCTGATCGTCTCCAGTTCAAACGGTAACGTGACAATCGATAATCAGGAATTCAAAGATCTCACAGTCGATATCCTGAACGGCAGCATCTCCCTGGAAAATGTGTCGTCAGACAGTGCATTCGCCAGAACATCCAGGGGTGATCTGGATATAATCAGCGGCAGTTACGGCGCTATCGAACTCATTTCAATGGTTGGGACAACCAACACGGACAAACTTAATGCAAAAGATATCACGGTGTCATCCAATGGTTCAGTGAATCTGACGCTGCAGGGAGATACGGAATCTGCTTCTGTCAATGCGAACATGGGCAGCATCAATATCGGCGTGCCAAGGGACCGGGCGCTGGAAGGCAGGCTCAGCACTGTTGTCGGGCAGATCAATTATCCGCCGGATCTCAATGTCAGATACATGAAACAACAGGATATCGGTTTGAAAGAACTGATGCTTGTCAACGATGCGGATGAAAAAGGTATCATATTGGAAGTCGGCACCAAGTTCGGCAGTGTCACGCTGCACCGCCAGTAAAATCTACAGGATTACCCCCCGGCCATCATGCATGCTGCACCCGGCCGGGGTGTTTTTATGATTGTCACAAAATGACGGCATGATTGTTTACATATGAACCGATATATTGAAAATGGACACATGTTTCTTTATAGTTGAATTATTAAAAGATGAGGTGAGGCCATGCTTACCGTGAAGACGCTGGCAGACAAATTCGATCTGAAGATAAAAGCAGGGGAAGAAGGCCTGCAGAAAGAAATTTTAAATATCAACGTATCAAGACCCGGGCTTGAAATTGCAGGATACTTTTCGCACTACTCTTCTGACCGTGTGCAGGTCCTGGGTATGAGTGAAACATCATTTTTCGAACGGATGCTTTCTGTCGAAGAGAGGGAAGACCGCTGCAAACGGCTTTGCAGGAAGGAAACGCCCTGTATTATCGTGAGCCGGGATATCACTGCACCGCTCGAAATGATTGAAGCATGCAATCAGTCACATACCCCTTTGTTTGTCACTGAAGACAACACAACAAACCTCATCGGCAAAATGTCGAATTTTCTTGAAAAGGCACTGGCCCCGGAAACGAATATGCATGGGGTGTTTGTCGATGTTTATGGCATCGGTGTGCTGATTACTGGAGAAAGCGGTGTCGGTAAAAGTGAAACGGCACTTGAGCTTGTTAAAAACGGACACAGGCTCGTCGCTGATGATAATGTGGAAATAAAACAGGTGTCAAAAAATGTACTGATGGGATCCGCCCCTTCATTGATCAGGAATCTGCTTGAAATCCGGGGGCTTGGCATCATCAACGTCATGACGCTTTTTGGTGCCGGCAGCGTGCTGGAAGAGAAGCGGATCATGCTGAATGTGAACCTGGAAGCCTGGCAGCCGGATAAAAGGTATGAGCGGCTCGGCCTTGACCAGGAAAAGATAGAAGTACTAGATTCGGAAATAGACCAGAAAACTATCCCGATACGTCCGGGGCGCAGTCTGGCAGGCATCATTGAAGTGGCCGCGATGAACCACCGCATGCACTACATGGGTTATAATGCTGCCCAGGAATTCAATGACAGGCTGAATCAGCAGATTCAGGTCAACGGAGGTATGACAGATGATCTATAGTACAGCGCCATTCAACCCGATCGCCATTGATCTGGGGCCGATTGCCATACACTGGTACGGCATCATTATCGCCGCAGGCATGCTGATCGGATACTTCATAGCCGACAGGGAAGCGAACAGAAAAGGACTGCCTGAAGGCACCCTGATGGATTTGATGTTTTACATCATCATCTTTTCACTGATTGGTGCAAGGCTTTACTACGTAATCTTCCAGTGGGGATATTACAGCCAGAACCCGCTTGACATCATCCTGATTAATGAAGGCGGTATGGCGATACATGGCGGTCTGATCGGCGGATTTCTAGCCGGGCTCATCTACTGCCGCAGAAATAAACTCAGTTTCTTCCAAGTGGCGGATATCATCGCGCCCAGTCTGATCCTGGGACAGGCAATCGGCCGCTGGGGCAACTTCATTAACCAGGAGGCGCACGGCGGAGAAGTAAGCCGTCAATTTTTGGAGTCGCTGATGCTGCCGGAATTCATCATCAATCAGATGTATATTGATGGGGCTTACTATCACCCGACATTTTTATATGAATCCCTATGGAACCTGGCCGGCTTTGTATTGCTGCTGCTGATCCGTCCGAGACTGAAAATCGGCCAGACCATACTGCTTTACTTAATCTATTATTCATTCGGACGTTTCTTTATCGAAGGCATGCGTACCGACAGTCTGATGATCGGGGACGTACTCAGAACGGCCCAGGTCATTTCAATCCTGCTTATCATCGGCGCCGTGGCTGTATGGATTTACAGGCGTATGAAGTACAACCTGCCAAAATACGGGGAAGTGTATGGTGTTTACCTGGAAGGTTCAGCGCAGCGCGGCAGCAATCCGGCTAAAAGCGGCAGACAGAAATCACAGGTCATGAGCAAAAAGAAACGGAAAAACAAGAAGAAAGGGAGGTAGGCATGAGACGGCTCGAGGTCAGGAAGGCGGGACATGTAAATCCGCTATGGAATATGTATCAGACAATTTCACGCTTAAAAGTTGTTAAAAACTTCATATTTATAGAGCTCGGGCGCTATGCCCCTTCAACGAAGATAAAACACAGACTCTATACGAAAGCACTCGGCATGAAGCTGGAAGACAATGTGTCACTGGCTTTCAGGGCGATGCCGGACCTCATGTATCCGGAGCGCATACACATTGGCAAAAATAGTATAATCGGTTATAATACAGTAATATTGACTCACGAATATCTGGTGGATGAGTATCGGGTGGGTGACGTTAAAATCGGATGTCATACGATGGTGGGTGCCAATGTCACTATTCTGCCGGGTGTGGAGATAGGGGATTATGCAGTTGTTGGAGCAGGGAGCGTTGTGTCAAAAGATGTTCCCGAGCATTCAGTCTGCTACGGAAATCCGCTTGTTATAAGGAGCAGGAATAATGAATAATAAAAAAATCATCCCCTTTGACCGGAGTGGAGAATTTCATTTCAATCAGGGGATAAAGAAATCAGAACAGAATAATAAGCGGGATGCACTGAGAAGTTTCCGGAAAGCGATGGAGCTTGAGGGGGACAATCTGGCGTATCTGTCGCAGTATGCCTACATGCTCGCAGAAGTCGGGCGGGGGGTTGAAGCGGAGCATATATTGATCAATGAATTCATTCAGCATCAGTATGATGCTGAATTTTATTTTATACTGAGCCAGGCTTATGTCATCATGGATGATCCGAACAAGGCGTTCCTGTTCGGTGTACAGTATGCAAAGAACAGACCCGAAGCGGGCTATGAAGCGGAGCTTGAAAAGATGTTTGATGTTGATATCAGTGATGAGCATGAAGTGGAGCGGGAAGCCGACCGCTTTACAGGGCAGCACATTTTCCAACACCTTTTCATGAATGCCCGCATCGAGGAGGCGCTCGAATATTTGAATTCAATGCCTGCAGATATACAGGAGGAGCGTGAGTTCAGGAACCTCAAGGCGATGGCTCTCCTGTTTTTGAATAAGTATGAAGAAGCGCATGTTTTGCTCGAGCAGCTGTTAAAAGAAGACCAGACCGATATGCATGCATTGAGCCACATGACACTGCTCTATTACCATACCGCAGAGGAAGAAAAATACCATGCCTCGCTTAAAAAGATGGAAGTTGTGCAGCCGCTGGATGACGATGCAAGATTCAAAGTCGGTCTTGTGCTCAACTTCCTGAAGAAATATGAACGCTCTTATGAGCTTTTATATCCGCTCTATAAAAAGCAGTCGTTCATCAGCTTTCAGCTATTGCATGCGCTGAGCCATTCCAGCTATCACATGGGCGATATGGAAGAATCCAAAATGTTCTGGAACAAAATGCAGACATTTCACAGAGTCAGCGAAGCATACAGTCCATGGAAAAAGGATGAAGCAGCACAGAAAATTACAGATCTTGAACTTGAGTATTTAACAGATGATGATGCCTACAGGCGCCTTCTCGGCATATACAGAATATATAATGTGTTTCCCCGCGATGCGATACTCGGGCATGCGGTGTGGGACACGATTGAATCTCTGGATGACTATGAGAAGCTGTACATTTCATTTTTATTCCAAGGATTGAAACTCGTGCGGCTCGG
>NZ_ARQJ01000025.1 GCF_000385175.1 Salinicoccus albus DSM 19776
CTGCGGGGCAGGTTGCCTACGTGTTACTCACCCGTCCGCCACTCGACCGCCGGGGTGCAAGCACCCCAGGGCCGCGTGCGACTTGCATGTATTAGGCACGCCGCCAGCGTTCATCCTGAGCCAGGATCAAACTCTCCATGATTGGAAAGCTTATCTTAAGCTCGATTGCGTTTCTATTGTCCGCCTCAATTTCGGGATGATTCCTCATCCCGTTTCTTCGGAATTAACGTTGACATATTGTCATTCAGTTTTCAATGTTCTCTGTTTTTTCGACTGCTTTAAATATTGTATCACAGGACAGAAATCGATGCAACATCTTTTTCACAATGATTAACATTTAAAGCGGCTTTTGTTGTGTGGACTTTTATTTCGTCCGACAAGAAAATACTATACACGTTTTAAAATATCTTTGCAAGCACTTTTTTAAAAAAAGTACTTAGAAATTATCATTTTTATCTTTATACCGCTGTGTGCCGGGCATCAAACTGCGTTAAATTTTGTAAGAATGAATGGCACATATTATCAGGCATTCAATCTATACCCTTTCAAGGGCAGTCTATAACATAGCAGGCAACATTTTTTAAACGCTTTTAAAAAACAACGGTCAGATCAAACAGTGTGCCGACCGCTGCTTCAAAACCGGGTTCCACACGCCTTCCCGGACTATAACTCTGTCCGGTATTCGATGGCCTTTGAGAGCGTAACCTCATCAGCATATTCCAAATCGCCTCCGACCGGGAGGCCGCTTGCCAGCCGTGTGGATTTTATGCCGATCGGTTTTACCAGTCTTGATATATACATCGCTGTCGATTCACCCTCTATGTTTGGATTGGTCGCCAATATGATTTCTTTAACCTCCTCATCCTTCAATCTTTCTATCAACGGGGCAACATTGATATCTTCCGGTCCTATCCCGTCCATCGGGCTGATCGCACCATGGAGCACATGATACAGCCCTTGGTATTCACGCATCTTTTCCATTGCGATGACGTCTTTCGTATCTTGGACTACGCAGATAACACTTCTGTCCCTGTTCTTATCACTGCATATATAGCAGGGATCTATATCTGTAATATGACCGCACACTGAACAGAACTGAAGGTCACGTTTAACTTCCATCAGACTCCTTGAGAAGTTAACCACATCATCTTCTTTCATATTAAGAACATAAAATGCCAGGCGCTGGGCTGTCTTCGGCCCGATACCCGGCAATTTCATGAAGCTGTCTATCAGCTTGGATATTGGTTCTGGATAATGCATCTACATCATACCTGGGATGTTCATGCCTTTAGTATGCTGTCCAAGACGCTCACTTGAAAGTTCGTCCGCTTTCGTCAACGCTTCGTTTGTTGCGGCAACGATAAGATCCTGCAGCATGTCGATATCCTCAGGGTCTACGACTTCTTCCTGCACTGCCACATCCAACACTTCTTTATGACCCGAAACAGTCACTTTTACCATGCCGCCGCCTGCAGCACCCTCCACTTGTTCTTCTTTGAGTTTTTCCTGCTCTTCCTGCATTTTCTTCTGCATCTTCTGCATCTGTTTCATCATGCCCTGCATATTGTTCATTCCGCCTGCCATATATATTCTCCTCCAAATTTCAGTTTATATAATCATCTACATATTATATACGATAATCTCTGTTTTATAAACAGATATCATCATCGTGTTTCTACTATATCATTACCGAAAATTTCCTTAGCGACTTCCGAAGGCTTTTTTTCATCGGAAGCCCCCTCCTGTTTATCCTTGCCTGCCTTTTTTTCCTGGATATAATCATGTCTTACCTGCAGCCAGCTGGAATCCGGTACACCGACAACTTTAACTTCCTTATCAATAATAGAAGGAATTAACCCTTCCAGTTCCTCGCGTTTTTTCTCGTCTTTGTTGATCAGATCACTGTGAAGGTCATTTTGAAATTTTAAAAGTACATGCGTATCACTGGCAGCCACCGGTTCTGAATCTCTGATCAGGGACCTGAGTGAATGATAGCCTTTCTCTTCAACATGCTGGTAGACTTTCGGCCAGGCATCTTTGAGTTTTACCAGGTCTTCCTTATTCGCTCTATCAAGCACTTTTTCAATCTGACGCAGAGAGAACCCTTTTGTATCTGCGCTTGCAGGCTGTGGTTTCTCTTCTGCAGCAGGTGCAGACTGCGGCTGGCTGGACAAACGTTTTTCAAGCTCTGTTAATTTTTGTTCTATATGGGAGAGATCGACCGCAGGCGCTTCAGATATCCGGTCATGTCTGTTGAGTACCTGAATGAGTTTTACAATCACAACTTCCAGATGAACGCTGGTATTGACAGAGAACCTCATCATGACCATCGCATCATTCAGCACGTCGATCATTTCATACAGCACCTTATCTTCTGTGTGGTAGAAGGCAACATTTTCATCTGCCTCCCCTGAGTGTTTCATCAAAATGATGTCCCTGATATGATAAACAAGCTCGTGAATCAGTCGCGTCGGGTCTTTCCCTTCATCAATGAACCGGTGATACATGATAAATGCTTCTCTCGAATCTTTCTGTTCAATGAGCTTCAGCCAACTGTCCAGCTCTTCTGATTTAATGCCGCCTGTAATCATAACCGCGTCATCCAGAGTAATAACATCATTGCTGTAAGCAATGACCTGATCCATGATACTCAGCGCATCACGCATGCCCCCTTCGGAGGTACGTGCAATATACTCGATGGCATCTTCTTCATGTTCAATACTCTCTGAATCCGCTACATATTTCAATCGCTCCACTATTTCATTCAGCTCAATCGCCTTGAAATCAAATCTCTGTGTACGGGAAATGATCGTTGCCGGTATTTTATGAGGTTCTGTTGTCGCCAGTATAAAAACCGCATGGCCGGGCGGCTCCTCAAGTGTCTTTAACAGTGCGTTGAAAGCACCTGTTGTCAGCATATGCACTTCATCGATGATATATACTTTATATCGCATTTCCGATGGGGCATATTTCACTTTCTCCCGCAGGTTCCTGATTTCATCTACTCCGTTATTACTTGCCGCATCGATTTCTATCATATCGTTGGCTGAACCTTCAGTAATGCTTATGCAGAGGTCACATTCATTGCAGGGTTCACCCTCTGAACTGAACCGGCAATTGAGTGCTTTGGCGAAAATTTTTGCGATACTTGTTTTACCTGTTCCACGAGGGCCGTTGAACAGATATGCATGTGATTCCTTATCCCTGATAATTGCATTGCGCAATGTTTTGGTCACGTGCTTTTGTCCAACCACATCCTGGAAGGCCTGTGGTCTGAACGCCCGGTATAAAGCCTGATATTCCATTCAACAGCACCTCCGTACATGATTATTTGTTCCATTATTATATCACAGGTCTTAAAATGACCCTAATAACTTAAACAATAAAAAAATGACCGTATCCGAAGATACAGTCACCAATATATGTAAACCGTGCACCGTTTCCTTGAGCAATCAAAACAAGCGTTACTCAAAGCACCAGCTCAATTCCGGCAGCCCTACGGCACATAGAATAAGCCACTTAATGCTGCTTCCTTCCGGACCTGACATAATTCATGACGTTCTATTGCATAGGACCGGAATATCAACACCGGTGATTTTGAGGCAGTCCTCACATCAAAAGCCCTCAGAAACGGAATTCAGTCCTGCTTGAGCGGATTGCAGGTGCAGGGCACCGCTACCTCCCCACTTAGCACGGCACACTACATAATATCAAAATAGGTCAATCAATGCAAGGTAAATTTATTAATCCCCATGGAATCGTCTGGAGAAGTCCACAAACTTAAACTCAGTGGCCAGATGTTTTGACACGTTGTACTGGAATGGTCTGGCATCATTCAGGTGGACGACTGAGCGGACCGTTGCCGCATAGGGCAGATGGGCTGTATTAAACAGCTCAATTTCTCCATCCGACATCGGATCAAATGTAATTTCTTTATGGGAATAGGCAATCACCAAACCGAGCTTCTGCTCAATATATTCGTATATCGAGTCTTCCGCAACCTTTTTGTTCAGTCCAGGCATCATATCCACGATAAAAAAATCGGTATCAACAATCTGAGTCATACCTGAAAAGATCCTCTGTCTGACCAGCCGCCATATTCTTTCCTCCGGTTCTATTTTCAGTTTTTCCATTACATTCGGGAATTCTTCTGCATCGTATTTTTCCAGCTCGATCACTTTGGTTTCGTAGCTTTTCGTCTTCAGCTGCTGTATTTCCTTAAAACTGGTCAGATGGGAGACAGTAAAATCCATCGAAGGATTATAGATAATTACTGACCCCTTACCTTTCATCTTCTGAATGTAGCCATTTTCCTGAAGGAGATCCAGCGCCTTTCTCACCGTTTCTCTTGAAACGTCGAACATTTCCACCAAACGATGTTCAGACGGCAGGACATCCTCTTTTTTATACTTGCCACCGGCGATATCGCTGGATAATTCCTGATAGATTTGGTTGTATTTGTTCATATTCATCCGCTTCACCCTGACGCTTTCTAACTTGTATTGAAATTACATACAGCTTACCGTTTTTCAGCGGTTTTGTCTATATAACATCATGGTTTCAAAGGGCCTGAGACCGGCCACTTTATCATCATAATTTGAAATGAGCACTTCCCCTTCTGTATTGACACCCTGCGGGTATGGAACTTTTACATCTCTGAAGTTAGCAATGACCGTAATCGTTTCCTCAGAATAATTGCGCTCATATACAAACAGATGGTCATCATCGAGGAGATAGGGCTTGACGTCACCATAAGTCAGTATGTCGTAGTGATGCCTCAATTCTATTAATTTTTTATATGTGTAGAATACAGAATTTTTATCTTCAAGCGCCTGGGCTGCATTGATTTTTTCGTAATCCTTGCCAACAGAAATCCAAGGCTCCCCTTCAGTGAATCCTCCGTAGCGGCTGCTATCCCACTGCATCGGAGATCTGCTGTTATCTCTGGATTTAGCCCCCAGAATATCGAGCACCATTCTGGCATCCAGCCCTTTTTCCCTCATGGTGTCGAAGGCATTCAGACTTTCAACATCCTTATACTGGTCAATGCGTTCATATTTAGGATTCGGCATGCCGATTTCTTCGCCCTGGTATATATAAGGTGTGCCTTTTAGACCATGCAGGGCGATGGCAAGCATCTTAGCGCTTTTGACCCGATTTTCTTCCGTATCATCTTTGCCGAACCTGGAAACAACGCGGGGCTGATCATGGTTGCACCAGAAAATCGCATTCCAGCCGTTTCCTTCATCCATCGCTACCTGCCACTCCATCAGTATCCGTTTCAATTTGATAAAATCAAACGCTGCGAGTGTCCATTTTTCACCGCCGGGATAGTCCACCTTCAAATGATGAAAATTAAACACTGAATTTAGCTCATTGCGGTCGGGATGCGTGTATTTCAAGCAGTGATCAATCGTCGTCGAAGACATTTCCCCGACAGTCATAATATCCCTGCCGCCGAACGTGTGGCGGTTCAGTTCATGAATATACTCATGAACTTTCGGTCCGTCGGTATAGAATTCTTTGCCTTCACCGTCAGAATCTTTGAATCCGCCTTTTGAAATCAGATTGATGACATCAAAGCGGAAGCCATCCACACCAAAATCAATCCAATAGTTGATCATTTCGTATATCTTTTGACGCATATCTTCATTTTCCCAGTTTAAATCAGCCTGGGTCACATCGAACAGGCTGAGGTAGTATTGATTGGAATCATCATCGTATTCCCATGCACTGCCGCCGAATTTTGATTCCCAGTTGGTTGGCGGAACATCATATGTGCCATCTTTCCATATATAATAATCCCGGTACGCGTTATCCTTAGAACTGCTGGATTCGACAAACCATTGATGGGCGGTGGAAGTATGGTTGATGACAATATCCATCATCACTCGGATACCGGCATCATGTGCTTTATCGAGCAATTCCCTGAGATCGTCTTTCGTACCGAACTGAGGATTTACTTCATAATAGTTGCTGATATCATAACCATTATCATACATTGGTGATTCGTATATAGGTGTCAGCCATATATAATCTGCCCCAAGGAACCGGATATAATCCAGCTTCTCTATCACACCCCTGATATCGCCCTGGCCGCTTCCGGAAGTATCATTGAATGATTTCGGATAAATCTGATAAACCACTGATTTTCTCCAGTCATTGGATGCCAACGTAAAAACTCCTTTATTGTATGATTAATCCACATCTACCATTTCTTTCGCTTCCTCTTTAACAAATCTTGAGAAGATGAGTGTAAGCACAAATGGTACGACGATAGCGATCAGCATACCGAGTGCAAACAGCAGCCAGAATCCTTCTGTAATCGATATGACCCCCGGCACACCGCCAACACCCACACTGGCGGCTGTGAGGCCATTCAAACCAAAAATTGCACCGACCACAGAAGTCGTAATAATCGCCGCGACAAACGGGTATTTAAGCGGCAGATTCACACCGAACATGGCAGGTTCAGTGACACCGAGCCACCCGGAAATACCGGAGGTCATTGCAAGACCTTCCTCCTTTTTCTTTTGCTGACGGCGATATACCATCCATGCCCCGAATGCTGCCGAACCTTGCGCGATATTTGAAATTGCGAGGATTGGCCACAGGTATGTGCCGCCGGTTGTACCGATGAGCTGAAGGTCCATCGCCAGAAACATATGATGCAGTCCCGTGATAACAAGCGGGGCGTAGAACAATCCATAAACAAAACCGCCGATAACGCCAGCTGTTTCAAATAACCAGACGATACTGTCTGATATCAGTCCGCTGCCGTAAAGGGTGATCGGTCCGATAATCGTATAAGTTAAAATACCCACGACTAATAGAGAAACCGGAGCCACGACAAGCAGTTTAAACATATCATGTACCCGTTTATTCAGAAATATTTCCACCTTGGCAAGCAGCCATGCAGCAACCAGTACCGGCAGCACTTGACCCTGATAGTTGAGCTGTTCAATTTCAAACCCAAATACATTCCATGTCGGAATATCCGCAAGTTCACCCGCTTCAGTATCGAATAGTCCGGACTGACTGGCGAGATCCGGGTGACACAAGGCCACCCCTAGTGCGATACCAAGGAGCGGAGAACCGCCGAACACCCGCATCGCCGACCAGCCGATCAGCACCGGCAGGAAGATGAAAGGCGCGACAGCGATGAAGTTGATCATGCTGGCTATTCCTTCAACACCCGGGAACATCGAAATCACCGACTCCGATTCCCAAAACAGCCCTTCGACGGTTAACAAGTTGTTAATCCCAAGCAGAAGTCCTGCTGTAACAATCGCAGGCAGAATCGGGATGAAGATGTCACCAAGCATTTTGATGAACCGTTGAAGCGGGTTCATCTTCTGTGCGGCAGCCTGTTTCACTTCCTCCTTCGATCCGGATCCGCCGCCTTTTCCGGTCTCTTCCTCGAATATTTTAAAAGCTTCATCAACAGTGCCCTGACCAATGACCACCTGGAATTGGTTGTTGGCTGCAAAGGACCCTTTAACCAGGTCGATGGAATCCAATTTTTTCTTGTCAACTTTGGAATCATCATTCAATGCAAGGCGCAACCTCGTTACGCAGTGTGTAGCTGCATCGACATTTTCCTCACCGCCGAGCGCCTCAATAATTTCCTTGACTTCATCACGATTGACCGCCATTCTCCCCACACCCCTTTTATTTAAATATCGCCGTAACTATAGCATGTATAGACAGAAATGTAAAGGCTTTCAAAAAGAGTAAAATTAAACTTTATTTATATTTTCAGACAAAATAAAAAGCCTGACATCTTATGCCAGACTCACCTGAAGCCGCCTAATATTTTCTCAATGACCGGATGAAAATGATCATAACGACAAGTGCTACTAACACTGCACCGGCCAGTATCAATGACATCGTCATGTTTTCATTATTTTCATTCTGATCAGCTTTTATCTGATTAGATGCTTCCACAGTTTCAGAATTATCTTCTCCGGTTGGCTCCACACTCTCCTCTACGGGTGCGTCCGCCAACACAAAAGTAATCCCGCGCTTGCCGCGGTCTTCAACTGTGATATCAAAAGAGGACTGTTGGGCTGTGTAATCTTCCGGCACATCAATCTGCAGTGTGTATTCCCCGGGAGACACACCAGTGAATTCAAACGTACCGTCTTCACCAGTTGCGGCCTGATCTTTGGCATCGCCCGTCAATGCCACAGTCACATCTTCAACACCTTCATTATCCTTCAGCACTTCGCCTGTGACAGAAAAAGACTGCGTCTCTTCTTGATTGATTACAATGTCCCTCGACTCTTCCTCAGTCATTTCTTCCACAGTCTCTTCTGTTACTTCTTCGGTTATTTCCTCAGTATATTCTTCGGTGTATTCCTCTGTAACCTCCTCGGTAGACTCCTCAGTATTCACCTCAACAGTTTCCTCCTCTGCCGGTTCGTAATAATATTCCTCAGTGGTTTCCTCATAGTACGTATAAGGTTCTTCAGTCGTTTCCTCATAGTACGTATAAGGTTCTTCAGTCGTTTCTTCATAATATGTATAAGGTTCTTCAGTCGTTTCTTCATATTGAGGCTGCTCATTTTGAGGGGGGACATTTTCATTCGTAAACTCCTGTGACGATTCTTCTGATAACTCCTGAGAATTTTCTTCAACCGGTTCATCTGAGTCTTCAAAACTCGTCTCATTTGTTACAGCCGAGACAGTCAGACCCGGAACCAAAATCAGGCATACTGAAACCAAAGTCAGCCATTTGATGATATTTCTCATGACAGCCTCCTAGATCTTTTCTTTTAATATACCAGATTTTTGAATATAAACCCATATTACCATCAAAGTTTTAATGGCGTCTTAACCATTCATACTGAGGTTGCTGAGGAAAGGGGCTGTTGCAAAATTTATAAAATAGAATCCATAATGAACTATTTTACACACAAACAATTTAATCAAGATATTATTAACTGTAGCTGTTGGCTATCTTAGAATGCCATAATAGGCAGGGACAGCTATCAGTCAGGTGTTAAAAAATACTATAAAAGAGAGGTAAATATGTATAAGCTCAAATCATTATTTGATTCATTATCTTTTTTAAAAATAGTTGTGATCGCTTTTTTTGGCAGTGGATTATTTACATTGATTTATCTTTTTGCAAAGGACGTGCTAAATACAATACCGTATTTATTTTAAGAAGCGGGGATGGGACATTAAGTATCTTTTAATTTAAAACCCGTACGTTTACAATCCGTGGGGGCATCGCGTGAACCTGTAGTCTCACGCTGATGCGATTCCCCTCGGAGTCTCACGCACGGGTTTTACTATTCATTATTCGATATTATATCTTTTTATAGAGTTACATCCCAGCCCCACTTTCTCCTTACAATTCATCCTGAGGCCGCACAGAAAGTCCGCACTGATTCTGGCTAATAAAACGACGGTTTCTCCCAATCCGTATCTGGCTCACTGACGCCCAGACTTTCACGGATGTACAGCGTATTATCTTTCAGCAGGTTCATGACCAGACGGACGACGGCCTGACGTGTTACCTGAGCTCCGACAAACGGTTCGCCCTTGACTGTCAGCATATAATCCTCATTGCCAGCCTGATCATACAGCCATGTCAGCCGGAGCAGCGTGTAATCCAGATCGGCATGCTCAACCGCCGCTGCAGGTGCTTTGAATGTCTGCAGGATACCGCCGATCATACGATCATTCCAGCGGCCGAAAGCACCGCCGACCTCGTCATATAACCCCAGCACCGTCGCACCAATGAGACGCTTCATGCCCGCACGTTCCATCGCTGATACTACAGATTCCGTCTCTTTTGTCCCCATCATATCATTAAGATATACCACGTCCACGCCCTGCATGGACTGCACGAGTTTATCCGTTTCATTAAAATCACCGTCAACCAATGTCACGTTGTCATTCGCATTGCTCAAACGTTTATGGGCATTTCTTGCGAATAATTTTAGTTCCGCTTCGGGCATCTCATCCAATATTGTGGGAATAAGAAAACTGGAAATCTGTCCGGCCGCGCCTAAAATTAAAATATTCATATTATGACTCACCTCGTCCTTTATCTTCAGTCTAGGAGGCGGACGGATAAGTCTAAAGTATTCTGTTTTAAATGCATATTACAAATGTCAAATGGTTTCAGTATCCCAGCTCCTGTAATCCGCAACGCTTTGATGGTCATAAAATTCCTTAACCCGCTTGATTGTGTCATCATAATTCAACCCGGTATTATTGACGAAAATTTTACCATAATCATATGACCCCTTTGGAGGCAGGGCTTCTATCCAGTAACTGCCATCGTCCATACCTATTACCTGGATGATCTCAATCTCCAAATCAGCGTTCATGCAACCCAGAGAAGCAAAAATTTGTTCATCCGGCCAGGCATGTTGTACGGCTTCCTCCACCTGTTCCCACGCCGGTTCTCTAACTTCACCTTCATTAGTCGTCAGCGACCAGTACTTTTCTCCTGATGCTGTATCCTCCGGCCCCGCGTCTTTTTTGAAAAAATCGAACAGTCCGATACACATCACTCCCTTATGATTTGGATTTTATTAATATTACTTATTGATTATAATAAACAAAAATGTGTATATCATCAAATGGAGAAGGATGGGAGAAGGATGGGAGAATCATGGGATTAAATGCTGTTGAAGTCCTTTACCTGCATTTTGTTCACGGCAGAATTCACGAGGAAGCCACACAGTATAACTTCTGGTTGACTCAATATTCAGTAAAAGCGGCAGATCTAATTAGAAGCCTGCTGGATAAAGGCGTAATTTTTGAAAACAATGATCTATCAGTTACCTTATGGAAATTGAAGGTCCCCGAATTAAAAACGCTGTTGAGACACAGCGGGATGAAAGTCTCGGGGACCAAGGGCAAGTTGGTTGAAAGGGCCATAGAGAACCGGCATTTAATTGATTTGAACCTGGCGGATCTAAAACCTGTATATACTGTCAAAAGTGATTATGACGCTTTCCTTAAAGACACTGAGTTCATCAATTATTTTCATTTCAATGGACATATCAGCATCTACGAAGCATATGAATACTACCTCACCCATCCGGATCGAACATCAAATGAAGTGGCTGCCGGCATACTGGCGGCGGATGCTGAAGAGAGCCTCCGCACTCCCAACAAGTACCGTGCCATCAAATCCTTTCAACTGCTGTCCCATTTCTATCTGCAGCAGCTGAATGACTTGAACAGCTCGATATATTATCTCAACAACTTCACCATGCTGATCATACTTCAATCAATGACGAATTATCACAAATATAAATCTATCATGCCCGGCAGCCACTTCAATATCGATAATTTCACCGCTGAAAAGTACAGGGTTCTATTGAAGACAAATCAAATGACACCCTATGGACTGAATCAGTCGTTGGTCGATGATACTGAAAACTTGCCTTATTCATATGAACAGCGAAAAATGGCTGCAAAATTCATCGTTGATTATATAATGGAAGATAACGAAGCTGAGAGTAAACTGAGAAGATTACTGGATGAATGAAAATTTTCTATATGAAAAGAGGTCATCTCCGCAACACTTTATCCAGCGTTTTTCCCTTTGCCAGCTCATCAATCAGCTTATCCAGATAGCGGATTTCCTGCATCGTCGGTTCTTCGATATCTTCCACCCGCACACCGCAGATCACACCTTTAATCATCGTCCGAGAAGGATTCATCTGAGGCGCTTCTGCAAAGAAAGTCTCAAAATCCGTTCCTTTCTCCAGTTGTGTTTCTAACTCTTCCTGGCTGTATCCTGTCAGCCAGCAGATGATTTCATCAACTTCAGTTTTCGTCCGCCCTTTTTTCTCTGCTTTCTTTACGTAATGGGGGTAAACTTTAGCAACATTCATCGTATAGATTTTATGTTTGACCAAGTCAGAACCTCTTTCCATTTAATTTTTAACCCGATTGTTTCAAAGTTAAGAATGAACCGTCATTTCATCTTCAATCCTCTGTATCTGTTGATAGCGGCACAGAATTCCTGCTTTCTGGGCAGCGCCATATTACCCGGATGCCCGCTGTGGGGTGAAATACCGTCGAGTCCGGAGGATTCAATCTTTTCATATACGCGGTCTGCGGCTTGCGATAACGTGCGCTTCTCGTCCAGCACTTCATCCTTGAAGTAATCGATCATCGCTGTGATGGCGTTCGTCTGACTGGTATCTGTCAGCTGCTCCAGACCGGAGATGTCGATGGACTCCCGGCCATACAGAATCGTATGCTTACCTTTGGCTTTCAGCCGCCCGTCTTTGCCGGATTTTGAAAAACTCTCTTTCATCGGCATCCTCGTCGGCAGATCACCGAATTCCCTATGGGAGGTATCGGCTCTTCTATAGCCGTCTGAATAGGCGATTGCCTTGGCGTCTTCCGTGACGTCCTTCAATCTGTACTCATCCATCATGAGCACATGATCCGCGGCTTCAAAGTAGTCTCCGGAACCGCCCACGATGAGTATCGTAGAGATCCCTAATGTGTCATACAATGGTTTGATTTTATCCGCAAACGGTGTAATTGGTTCCTTATCTGGCGCAATCAGCTTCTGCATACGACCGTCACGGATCATGAAATTGGTGGCGGATGTATCCTCATCAATGAGCATCAGAGAAGATTCCGCTTCCAGTGCCTCCATCACGTTCGTCGCCTGCGATGTGCTGCCGCTGGCATTTTCCGTTGAAAATTTGCGTGTATCCTTGCCGCCCGGGAGATTGTTGATGAACGGTCCAATGTTCACTTTTTCAACACTGCGTCCGTCTTCGGCACGGATTTTCACTGCATCCTGACGAGTGAGGACCATTTCCCGGCCGTCAGCAGGAATATGGTGATAAACGCCGAGTTCCAAAGCTTCGAGCAACGTGGATTTCCCGTGATACCCGCCGCCGACAATCAGTGAGATCCCTTCCGGAATCCCCATGCCCGCAACGGTTCTGCCACTTGGCAGTTCAATCTCTATTTCACGGCTTTTCGGACTTTGAAAAGGTACTGCATCCTTCAAGGGTCTGTCGGATACACCGCTCTCCCGCGGCAGTACGGCACCATTGGCGACGAAGGCAACCAGATTGCGGTCTTTCAGTTCTTTAAGAATATGATCCTGATCCAGCATCAAGATCACCTGATTTTTCATGGATTCCTGATCCAGGTTACGATACAGCAGCGACTGCCGGGCAGCCTCCGGCAGCATATCCTGGAATATATGGGCGGCCGCCTTGCCAAGAATTTTTCTGCCGGCAGCGGGCAGTCCCACTTCAATCCGCACCTCGATATCCTTCTCACCGATCACGACAGACGTCCGCTCCATTATTTCCTGGCCGCAGCGGTCGATGAAAATCTTGCCGTTCGTTCCCGAGCCTTTGGACTTTTTATTCACCTGCTGGATACTTTTCCAGAAAGCACGTGTCAGAAAATCAGCAACAGCAATCGTTTTGCTTTTAGAATCCAGCCATTCTTCAGGTATACCGGCAGTCTCACGAGCCATGATGACGCGCATTTTGGAAGGCGGCGCATAGGGATCAACCTGGACATGATCAACGGCAAGCCGAAACTTTCCAAAGTCATATATGCCTTTAATCTGTTTGTACATCCCATATTTCTGTCCGTCCAGGGAATTCAGCAGTTGATCGAATGCTTCAGCGCTTTTCATCTAAAAATCTCCTTTTCAATACTTCTAATTATCTTTATGTCAAAAAAATTCGCTATTGCAAAAAATAGCATACTTCCCGGCTCAATGAAACTCTTCCCTCACTCATTTCTGCGCCCATGTATTTTTACATACTCATTGGCCGGGAATCGATTCCCGGCCAATGGACATTTAATTTACTGTCCTGTGTCTGAAGATACCGTTATCCCATAATTTTGTGCCCGCTCCAACGCATCTATTCCATGAATATATCCCCATACATCATCAAGCGTTGGCTCAGAAGTGACTTTAAGAATCGCTTTTATATCATTCGGGCTCAGGTCGCCGTCCGCTTCCAGTATTAAGGCAATGATACCGGCGCAAATCGGAGTCGCCATAGAGGTACCGGATAACTGTACATAGTTTTCATCAATCACCTGTTCTGATAACTGGCTCTCAAGTGCAGAATCCGGCGCCAAAGGCGCAATGATATTGGTCCCCGGGGCATAAACATCAGGTTTTTCCAAGGCGTCAACCGTCGGGCCTCTGCTGGAATACTCCGCTATGACATCATCGCTTCTATCCACAGTATCCTGGTCTGCTGTAGCACCGACTGTGATGATAAACGGATCAATCGCCGGTGTGCCTATTGTGGAACGTTGTGGTCCATCATTCCCTGCCGCAGCACAGACAACGATGCCCTGATGCCATGCTTCACGGGCGGCCAGTGCCAACGGGTCATCCCTGAAAGATTCAGAGGCGGCACTGCCAAGCGAAAGAGAAATGATATTAATATCATATTCCGCTCTGTGATCGACACACCATTCGATTCCTTCGATAATGTTTGATAACCGTCCGCCGCCCTCTTCATCCAGGGCTTTAACACCGACAATAGACGCCCCTGGCGCCGGACCGGCATACTGTCCGTCAGACAACTCCCCATTGCCTGCAGCATCGCCTGCACAATGGGTGCCATGCCCATTATCATCATAGGGCTCGCTCCGACCATTCACTAAATCATAAAAACCCGTGATCCGCTCCGCCAGATCCTGGTGCGGGTGAACACCTGTATCAATCACAGCAATGGTCACTCCGCTGCCGGTTAAATTATATGTTTCATGAATGGCTGTGGCACCTGTGTGTTCACTGGCGATATCCAGAAAGGCGGTGACAACACGGTCGTGATAAACACGGTCGACCGCTTCATGATCTTTGATCTGCTTAATCATGCCCGGGGTCAGATGGCCGCGAATACCATTTATGGTACGCAGCTCTTTGTCCAGCTTGTTATGGGTATCGATATTACAAGTCTGAATCAGGTCATCTTTTGAAGCTTTCTCACAGTTCTTCTTGTAATAAACAATCACCGGTATCTCTGTATTACTTGTGTCATCCGGGTCGTGTCTGCGATTAATACGCAATTGTTCAACTAAACCAGGGTCCAGTTTCCGTCCGGCATCTTCAAACCATACGTTTTTTCTGTTACTCATTTTTTGCCTCCTCATCGGATGGAGATTTCGACAATTTTCTCAGTACAATCATTCGTATTGGATATTATTGATCGCTGCATCATAAGACGCTTTTGTCTTCTCATCAAATAATACCCACATGATGGAATCAAAAGCATCTGGATTATCGTTAGTGACCGCCCTGACCGTATCGACCGCAATCGATGCAGCTTTATCAACAGGAAAATGATACACGCCTGTGGAAATAGAAGGGAAGGCGAGTTTGCGAACATCGTTTTCCATCGCAACTTCCAGCGACCGGCGGTAACAGCCGGCCAATAACTCCTCTTCATTATTGGTGCCGCCGTTCCAGACAGGGCCGACTGTATGAATGACATAATCCACCGGTAAATCATATGCGCCAGATATTTTTGCGTCCCCGGTTTCACAACCGCCAAGTGCCCGGGTCTCTTCCAGTAAACCGGGTCCGGCAGCCTTATGGATGGCACCGTCAACGCCGCCTCCGCCAAGCAGGCTTTTATTCGCCGCATTGACAACGGCCTCCATACCTTCCACTTTTGTTATATCGCCCAATTGAGTTTGAAGCATTGTATCACTCCTCTCATTAGCATGTATACCCGCTCTCATCGAAAAAATTCATCGTTCAAACACAGCATATTTCAAAGTCTGTCAGCTGCTGTCTATTGAATCGGATTTATCCAATAGGATACAGATCACACCAGCCAGAATTGATACAGATCAAAATAGATTAAAAGAACATTCCAAATCCTGCATTATGATTCATGAGATTCAACATTGTAATTTCTGTTTCATACTGAAGTGCTGTGCGAAAATCTTCCGGAAGATAGGATCTGACATCATTATCCAGCTCTATTTCTCCTCTTCCCACAACTGAAAAACTCTCACCCATATTAATAATTTACTGATGGGCCCCCGCTCAAACACCATATCCTCTGCAAGTGAGTACAGTTGGAATGAATCCCCGCAGAGCTGAATCGCACAGTATTAAATCGCTTTCAAATTATGCGTCAGCCTCACAGCATGGTTCTCCTCTTTTACGCTATGCAGCACTTATGAGAGAACCTGGTCAGTCCTTTATTAACTCTTTCACCCAGTTCATTCCTTCATTGACGAATTTTTCTGTTGGATTTGTGTGAGGTGTGTGTTCAAAAACAAAAAACTTACCCGAACCAGCCGACAGTTTATAAATGATATCCTTGAGGTTAAAATATCCGTTGTTTAACTCCTGAGTCGGATGAACAGGCACCCATATATATTTATCGTCATGAAACGCTACATTGTGTAAATGCACGACCATTATATACTTCTGCCACTTTTCAATATACGCCGCTGCCTTATCGTTAACTGCTAATAAATAATCTCCAATATCAATACATATTTTTATGCCATATTTGTCCCATAATTCAACTGGAAAATGATCCAAAGCTCTAATCCCAAAAGAGGACCGGTTAAAACCCAGCTTGGGTTCGCAAACAATTGTTATGGCATATCTTTTTTGTAATAAATATAATCTCTTCAGCCCATTCTCAATAATTTCAACCGTATCGATATCTTTTTCTTCCTTAAAATAAGGGAAATGGACTAAAATATATTCTGCACTCAATTGGGACATATGCTTAACTTCCGATTCAAACTGTTCCCATGCTTGTTCAGGATTGTATTGAACTTTTTCCAGCAAATCATACTTACTTTGATTTCTATATAAAGGGGAATGCAGACCAAATGTTACATTCTTATCATTTAACAGTTCTAAGAAACGATTAAAAGACGCTTTCGTTGGAAACTCACCAATCTCAATATGATTTACATGCGCCTTATCAAATAAAACGGGGAGTTTTTCAGGATCGGTCATAATCACGCTTCCAGAAAGCCCGATACGATGAGACATTTTACGCGCACGCTCCTCCCAATGTTGATTTATTTTACTTTATAATCAGCCAATTACTCCGCTTCTATTACATTCAGCTCGTACATATACGTTTCTTCGAAACTGATGTTGATGTAGTCTGCCCCGCTTACTTGCGGGATATATGCCGGGGCGTCTTCTATCTCTGCCGTTTCGATGAAATTTCTCCCGTTGTAATAACTGATATAAGCGGGAACCGTAATGGCATAACTTGCCGATGGGTCATATTCCAGCGCTTCAGTAACTGCATAATCTTCATCTTCAATGAAGCGGCCATCATCATTGATTCTTTCTCCCATCGTCAGATTTTCTTCTGCCAGAAATTCCTGACCAAACATAATCTGTCCGGTTAGATTTTCCTCAACGAGCCTCCCCTCTCCGACGAGTGCTTCAGGTGTCGTATTGGCTTCCTCGCCTGACTCAGCATCTTCGAGAGCCTCATCATATAAGCTGATACGCTCTGTATCCGCCTGGTTCACACTGACAATCAGCCGATCCGCTTCAGGCACATTTTCTATGACCAGCGGCGTATTGTGCCCATAGTTATTCGTCTTGATAAACGCTTCACCATAATAATACGAAACATATGAGGAGGCGGTAACAGTGTACTCTTTCTCCGGATCATATGGAATGTAATCCGTCCGCGCCATATGTCCGCGCGGATCATCCACCCCGCTGTAGTTTATCCAGTATCCTTCGAGGAAAGACATATCATCCATTAAATCCACCGTTGGTGCATTTTCAGTATCTGATTCATTCGTGTTACCGTTACCTGCTCCATCACTTTCAGCCTGTGTATCTGCTTCTTCAGATGATTCTTCCACATTATCTTTTTCCGCTGTATTTTCTTCAGATGCCTCATCCTGATTCATTGTTTCCTCTTCCGAAGAACCGTCCTGATTGCATCCGACGAGGATGATACTGCTCAACACTATACATAATAAGCGTCGCATCCACTCACCTCTGCCCCTTTTTATACTTACACCTATCATACAATACTATTATGAAAATCTGAATATTTTTTTAATTGGATGACAGGCAAAAAACCTCCAGATTTACCGCTAAAAAATCGGCAGATCTGGAGACATTAAGTTGGATTAAGTTTACTCGGATTTAAATCGCTGAGAACAAAATATTCCTTAAATTCAACGGCCATTGAATCAGCTATTTGTTTTGCTTCAGGAATCCTCCTGCAGTGGTAATTTCCGCATACATGCCGTCAAGCGCACCGACAAATGAATGATGTACTTGCTGGGCGTCTACTGTTTCATCTCCACGAGAGATGCTTCTGGTGGCACAAGCATCTTCGATTAATGTGGTATCATACCCCAGATCCACTGCTGCACGGACTGTAGCATCGATACACATATGGGTCATCATACCCACAACGTATACTTTCTCTATACCTTTTTCCTTCAGCTTACTCTCCAGTTCAGTGTTCAAAAAGCTGTTTGGGAAATTCTTTGTGATTAGATACTCATTGTCAAACGGCTGAACAATCTCATTGATCTCAGCACCTTCTGTATCCGGGAGAAAGAAACCCAGAGACGGGTCCGCTGCAATATGCTGTACATGGAAGATATTTTCCTTATTGTTTTTCCTGAACCATTCAAGGATTTGAGCTGCATTATCTGCGGCCGCATCGGGATTAACCAGTTCCATTTTTCCATCTTTAAAGTAATCATTCTGTATATCTATAACAATTAACGCTGTATTCATTGATATCACCTCATATAATAATTTGATATAATTCAATGATAAATGTTCCATTGATTTTCATCTATAATTTGATGAAACACTTTTACAGCAATCCATTTCACCGCGAAAGGAATATCTTATGAAACTGGACAATATCGATTTTCAAATACTGCACCTGCTGTCCAAAAATTCACGCATGCAGTGGAAGGACTTAGGTGAACGCATCCATATGACCGGACAGGCAGTTGGCAACCGTATCAAGATGCTTGAAGAAAATGGCATCATTAAAGCCTATTCACTAATAGTGGACGAAATGAAACTGGGGTTGTCATATACTGCATTTGTAGTGATTTATATGGAATCTGCAAACCACAGACCTTTTTTACGTTTCATCGAAGAAAGTAAAGCGGTCATTGAAGCTCACCGTGTATCAGGCGAAGGATGTTACCATTTGAAATTGGAAGTGAGCTCCCAGGACCAACTGAATCACATTTTGAACAAAATCCTCAATTATGGTAACTATGCTTTATACCTGTCCATAAATGATATTAAAAAACAGGATCCTTTGGATGCTTTATAGCATATATCATCATTCAAAACTCTGCTGAGCGCAGATCTATATCCCTCTAATTGATCCAATTAAAAAGGCCGAGACAGAAAAATATTTCATCTAAAAATCCGTATGTTTAGCATCCTTTTAGGAGTCAAATGTACAGATTTTACTGTTCATGCTGAAGTATTTTATCGCTTTATAAACTTCTGCACCAGCTCCTTTTGTACCTGTGTTATTTTATATTCTCCATCAGGTCTTCAAGGAAAAGCATATCGTCAACCGGTTGTGTACCCGCTGGCTTGGGACGGGCAGATGAAATAGCTATAACGACCTCTTCGTACGGATCGATATGGATGACCTGTCCATGAATTCCAAAGGCCTGAAACGCTTTATGCTGCTTTGATTTTTCTGTCCAGGCAGGCCACCACATCATACCGTAATTAACGAATTCTCCATTATCTAAAGTTGTCGGCTGACCTGCCAGCTCGAACCATTGATCAGGCAAGGCAGATTTTTCTCTTGACTGTCCTTCTTCCAGAAAAAACTGTCCAAAACGTGCATAATCTCTTAATGTTGCTGAAAACCCGCTGCCGCCAATTTCGTTACCTTCAGGAGAGTCAAGCCACCATTCTGCTTTGCTTTCCATACCGTAAGGCTCCCAGATTTTCTCTGATAAATAGGCAGATAAGCTTTTATTGGTCGCTCCAATGACTATTTCACTCCCTATTGTCGTTTCGCCTGTTGAATAATTGTGAATGGTTCCTGGCTTTCCTGCGGAGGGAAGCTCTGCCATCACTTTAATTAACGATCCGGGCTCTTGCGAAAGTTGAGCCCTTAAAAATTTTCGCCGGTCCGAATCCGGATTTGTGTAAGTCTCATCCCATTTCACACCGGAATTCATTCCTAAGATATGACGAACTGTTGTACCTTCATAAGCACTGCCTTTAAGGCTTGGGACATACTTCACTGTCAAATCATCTATACTGTCTATATAACCATCTTTGACCGCAAGCCCTACCAGCGTAGAAGTGATCGATTTCGCCACTGACATAGACATCCATCGCGTATCAGGACCGTTGCCATGCAGATAATTTTCGTAAACCAGCTTTCCCTGCTTGAGAACAACAATGCCTGTAATGGAGTTAAGCGTTAAGTAGTCATAAATATCGTAAGACTGGTCAGCAAGCGCTGTGGTTTCATCCTTAATCTGTGATTTAAACGGCTGCAAAGATAGAGGTGATTTTTCCAAAGGGATCGGGGCAGAAGAAGCCGGTACTGTGCGTGTTGGGAAAAGACGTTCGATATTGCGAAATGTATTGATTGCCAAGTCAGGAAACATATCGCCATTATAAATATTATCCGTCGTTCCGATTTTTTCATCGGCATGTCTGTAAAAACCCATTGTCATCCTCCTCAATTTAAAGTTAGATTCACCTTTACGAATTATCCTTTTTTGCTTCTTCTTCGAAGTTATCATGGATTTCACCTAAAGTGGCAAACCACGCACCACGGTATTCCATATATTGTATTAATTTTTCCAGCATAGGCAGCATATGACCGCGTCCGATCGTTTGCGGATGAACAGTCAGTATAAAACACGCGCCCGCTTCCTGGTCACAGGCAAAATCAAATATTTCCTTCCAACGTTCATATAAACCAGAGACAGATTTTAATCCTTCCTGGGCAGCGGGTACAAATTCCTGTGTCGGAAAATCATCCAGCAGCCATGAGACCGGTATTTCTAAAAGCGTACTGTCTTCACCATAGACACTGGCTTTATCTTCGTTAACTTCAACGCGACGCGGCCGGTAGGGATGATGATCATTGCCCATCAGACTGCTGTCATATTCAAAACCATACTTTTCCAATATATCAAGTGTATTTGGACTGTAATTCCAAGCTGGAGACCTGTAACCTCTTGGTTTTACTCCAATTCTCGATAATGATTCAAGTCCCATCTTCATTATTTTCTCTTCCTCTTCGTAACTAAGGGGCGTGACGTTTTCATGCGCATAACCATGATGGACAATTTCGTGCCCATGATCTACGACAGATTGCGATATTTCTGGAAATGTGTCTACTGTATGACCAGGGATGCACCAGCTTGTTTTGATATTGTATTTATCAAGCAGTTTCAACAGCCTTGGGGAAGCTACCTCTGCCCCAAACTCCCCTCTTGCCATATATGCAGGAGAATACTGACCGTACATCCCCATCCAGACAGAATGGGCATCAAAATCTACACCTATGTTAACAGCAACACGTTTTCCTTCTGGTAATCTTACTTTTCCAGTGGTCTGCATTATTAATCCTCCATTCTGCATAAACATAAAAACCTTTAATAGTCTCGGAGCATTACCGATGACACTAAAGATTAAATGGATAATATGACTTTAGTTACAGGGGACCACAGAGATACTCGTCAAACTCTGATCTTTAAAATTTATATTGAAATAACAAATAAGGAGATTGAGAAATATGAAAATACTATTAATCGGTGCTACCGGTCTTTTGGGAACAGCTGTAATGAAAGAATTAAAAGAGGGACACGAAATTATTAAAGCAACCGAAATATATTTAATTTATCACTACAAAATATATCAGAAACGTCTCATTTAGTATTTTGATTTTGATTTTGATTTTGATTTTAATTAATTAGAATGATATAATATAAGTAACAAAAATCAGTTTCATGGAATCACCGAACCCCCAATCTATGCCAGTAGATTGGGGGTTTTTTGGTGTGGTTATTGTCGCCTACTTATTGTTACGCTTATCTAACCAATAGACAAAGAGCGCAACAATGCCCCCTGCGACAATTGGGGCAATGATGTTAACAAAAATCAGTTCCATGGTGTTCACCTCCTTCCTGGTCGATGTTCGCCCAGGAAGTATAGGCGACTATGATATTGTATCATTTTTTATGTCCCGCAATAAGATTCGATCGGTGCTTTAATGTGGATGCACCGGTTAGACTGGTCGCCCGTAATATACTGGCTTCACCGAACTCGTCTTTTGATTGTATCAATTGTGTCGTACAGTTTTTCTTCTTTTAAGTTTGCATCTGTTTCAAACAGTGATAACTGCATCACTGAATCCAGTATAAAATGAGTGAGTGATATATTAACTGTTCTATATAGTCCATATGGATCCACCACCGTTTTAAGATAGTTCCATATCATTTCAATTAATATATTTGAATTGTTTGTGCCTGGGTTTATCGTCAATTGTTTTCGATATATCTTTCCATCTTTTGTACCGATAGAAAAAGAAATTGTCCGTGCGAGCTGTTTGGCTTGTCTAACACGGTAAGTTACTTCATCAACGTGTTCCAACAAAATCACATACAACTCATTAAATTTATAGTCTCGCAGTAGCCACCTGACTTTCCGCAATCGATGGACGATGTATAGTAGATTCTCTCCAATGCCGATGGCACAATGTATCCGTGTAGCATCATAAATCTCTGCCTTTAAGCACTTCGCAAAGGCTCTCGGTGTACTAGAGAATAAATGATAGCTATCAATAATCTCCATAAAAAATTCATCTATGGAATATTGATGAAAATCTTCCGGATGAACATATTTTAATGCAATTTCAGAAATTCGAGTGGAATATTCAATATAGATCTGCATAGAAGGATTTTTAATATAAATATCGTTTCGTGCAGGAATTTCATACAAGCGGGAACCGGTTTTAATCCCTAGTTTTTTAAGTCAGGTGTTGCTGCCAGAACCACTGAGCTTTTTTTCGTATTTCCAACGACTGCTAATTTAGTAGTTAAAGGATCTAGCCCTTTTAAGATGCATGATACACTTGCAAAAAACTTTTCTGATCCACACAAAGAATATCTCTATTACAACATAAATTATAATTGTACATAGCCGCCCCTATTAAATCGAACGTAAGTTCTATTTATAATATATCATAATTGAGATAGATATTATAATTTTTTCAGAAATGGGTAGAAGCTTTAGTTCAATTGAAATCGCTATTGGAATATTTGTTCACAGAAACAATAGTATTAATACTTAAAAGGGCATAAAAGAACAGTTCCATCAAAATGCCAATATCGGAACTGTTCTTTTAGTTGCATTTATTTTCTTATGCAGCTCTCACCACTTCTTAATTTAAGAACAAAACTATGAACAAGAAGATAAGATAGGGACTAAGAAAAAGAAAAGTACTTAAGATGATGAAGTTACGCTTTTTTAACGTAACGGCTATTACCACTCCAATCAAACCACAAATAAACGTGCCAACTACGGTGGCAAAAGCTCCGTATTCTACAAAGAAAAACCAGTAATAAGACAGCAAACCTAAAACAAAGATTATCCACCAACTAATATAAGCGATATTTTCTCCTCCCCAATTTTATTCTATATTTCTCTCGCTAAGCTTTATAAATGCAATAGAAAATAATAGATAATGAGTCTCTTCGTATGAGATATCATTCCAAACTTGCCTTTAATCTACCTTTTTTCAAAAAGTTATTCATAAATAAACCCTTTAACAGCAGCAGTTAAAGGGTTTTTATATATTATACAATTATTCCCACTCTATCGTTGCCGGCGGCTTGCTTGTGATGTCGTAAACGACGCGGTTGATGTGTTTGCTTTCGTTCACCATCCGCTTCGAGACGCGTTCGAGGACATCCCAGTCGATTTTGGCGAATTCGCTGGTCATACCGTCGACACTGGTGACGGCACGGATACCGATTGTGTGCTCATATGTTCTGTAGTCGCCCATGACACCGACGGAACGAATGTCGGGCAAGACTGTGAAGTACTGCCATATTTCCCGTTCGAGTCCTGCTTTACGAATCTCGTCTCTTAAGATCCAGTCGCTTTCTCTGACGATCTCGAGCTTTTCTTCTGTAATTTCACCTAAAATCCGAATGCCGAGCCCAGGACCGGGGAATGGCTGCCGCCACACAAGGTGTTCGGAAATACCGAGTTCGATGCCGAGCTGCCGGACTTCATCTTTGAACAGTGTGTTCAATGGTTCAAGGAGGTCGAACTGCATTTCTTCCGGCAGGCCGCCGACGTTATGATGGGACTTGATCGTTGTTGCGGTTTCTGTTCCCGACTCGATGATGTCGGTATAAAGTGTACCTTGGGCAAGGTAGTCTGCGTCTTTCAGCTTGGCTGCCTCATCGTCGAATACATAGATGAATTCGTTACCGATAATTTTGCGTTTTTGCTCCGGATCTGAGACCCCTTGCAATTTATCCAGGAAACGGTCTTTGGCATCAATTTTGATGATATTCATATTAAATCCTTCACCAAACTGCTCCATGACCATGTCGCCTTCGCCTTTTCGGAGCAGCCCGTGGTCGACGAAGATGCATGTCAGCTGATCGCCGATGGCTTTATGCATAAGTACAGCAGTGACTGAAGAATCCACACCACCGCTCATGCCGCAGATAACTTTGCTGTTGCCGACCTTCTCACGGATCTTTTCGACTTCGATATCGATGAAATTTTCCATTGACCATTGACCGTGGCATCCGGCGATATCACGGATGAAGTTCTCAAGGAAAGTATCGCCATTTATGGAATGTCTGGATTCAGGGTGGAACTGAACACCGTAAATATCTTTTTCTCTATGCTTGATCCCGGCAAACTTACATGACGGTGTATGCGCAATCTGATCAAACGTCTCCGGAATCTCTGTCACTTTGTCGCTGTGGCTCATCAGCACAGTTTCCAGTGCTTCCAGTCCTTTGAAAACCGGCATTTTTGGATTGAGCTGGATCTCTGTGGCGCCAAACTCCCGTTCATTGGATGGCACGACTTCCCCGCCGTTCATCTGTGTCATCAGCTGCATGCCGTAGCAGATGCCAAGCACCGGTAAGCCGAGTTCAAAAATACCCGGATCTGCTGTATAGGCATCGTCCGCATATACTGAACGGGGACCGCCGGAGAGGATGATTGCTTTTGGATTCAATGCTTTGATTTCATTTAAAGTGATGCTTGGGTTATGCAGTTCACTGTAGACGCCAAGATCTCTGATCCGGCGGGTGATCAGCTGGTTGTATTGGCTCCCGTAATCGATTACCAGGATCAGTTCCTGCTCTTTAGCCATTTCCATGTTCCAATGTTCTCCTATCTAGTGTAGTTTGGCGATTCTTTAGTGATCTGTACATTGTGGGGATGGCTTTCTGCCAGCCCGGCACCAGTGATCTTGATCATCCGGGATTCTTCTCTCAATGCCTCAAGATCTTTAGAGCCGGTGTAACCCATGCCGGATCTCAATCCGCCCATCAGCTGATAGACTGTATCGCTTAACGGGCCTTTATACTCAGTGCGTCCTTCGATACCTTCCGGTACGAACTTTTTGGCTTCAGTATCTTCCTGGAAGTAACGGTCATTCGACCCTTTTTCCATCGCGCTGAGTGAACCCATACCGCGGTACGTCTTGAATCTCCTGCCCTGGAAAATTTCCGTCTCACCCGGTGATTCGCCGGTGCCGGCAAACAGGCTGCCCAGCATGACGGCATGACCGCCGGATGCAAGTGCCTTGACGATGTCCCCGGAAAGCTTGATGCCGCCGTCGGCGATGATGGTTTTGCCGTGTTTGCGCGCTTCTGTTGCACAATCATAGACGGCTGTAATCTGTGGCACACCCACACCTGAAACCACACGGGTTGTACAGATCGACCCGGGACCGATGCCTACTTTAACGACATCGACGCCAGCATCAATCAGCGCTTTTGTGCCTTCTGCGGTCGCCACATTGCCGGCAATCAGTGTAACATCCGGATATCGGCCGCGCACCTCTGCGATCACATCAAGCACACCGGCCGAATGACCATGCGCAGTATCGATAACGAGCGCGTCCGCACCGGCTTCCAGCAGTTCATCCGCACGTTTTTTCGTATCTTTGGCGATACCGATGGCAGCAGCAGCCAGCAGTCTGCCCTGGCTATCTTTTGCTGCATCCGGGAATTCAATTACTTTTTCTATATCTTTAATCGTAATGAGACCTTTAAGGATATCATTGCCATCCACCAACGGAAGCTTCTCGATTCTGTGCTGCTGAAGAATCTGTGCTGCATCTGCCAGCGTTGTATCTACACTGGATGTAATCAGATTTGTCTTGGTCATCACATCATCGATCGGTTTGGAATAGTCTTCGATGAATCTCAAATCACGGTTAGTAATGATACCGATCAATTGCTTCTCATCCGGGTTATTGACGATGGGCACCCCTGAAATACGGTACTTGCCCATCAAATGTTCAGCAGCGAAGACCTGTTCTTCTTTTGTCAGGAAGAACGGATCTGTAATGACACCATTTTCGGAACGTTTAACTTTCTCCACTTCATCCCGCTGCTGCTCGATAGACATATTTTTGTGTATCACACCAAGACCGCCCTGTCTCGACAGGGAAATTGCCATTGCAGATTCTGTCACCGTATCCATCCCTGCACTCAGCAGAGGGATGTTCAACTTGATACTTTCTGACAGCTGGACCGAGAGTGACACTTCATTGGGTAATATTTCCGAATGTGCCGGCATCAATAATACATCATCAAATGTTAACCCTTCTTTTTCAAACTTCCTTTCCCACATTCCTATTGCCTCCTATTTTTAAAATCGCACACCTTAAAAAGTCATGATAGGAACAATCCAAATACAGCCTCAATCGACGCATATTCAATTGTTATTTCATAGCAGCCTTATTTAAGGTAAAGCTTAGAAACTCATAATCCATATCATTATGATTATATGAAATAAAATATTTAATTATACATGATACCAAACAAACTGCTTGGGCACAATGATTCACACACTTTATTTACACCTTTTATTATACTGCAGGTGCGTTTGGAAATAAAGGATACGGGAATAGTAGACTACGATATACAGCAGACTGCTAGGGGGTTTTTAATTTGAATTACTTTGAACTGTATGACAGTGAGGAAGCAGTGCTCAACCGCATTGAGCAGTTAAAATCAGAAGGTTTCTACGAAGCGGATATTCATCTTCTCGGCAGAGATGATATGGAATTTACAGCATTGGATTATACTGAGGTAGTTTATCATAAGCATATGCTTGAAGAGCATGGATTGCGGGAAATTCTTTCTAAAAACGAATCTGCTGAGCGGTTTCTGAATGGATATGATCTCAGTGAAGAGGAGATAGAAAGATATCTGTTTAAAATCAGCGAAGGGAACTATATGATATATTACAATGATGATGTCCTTCAGGAGCGGGACGAAGAAAAAGAAGGCAATGACCGCTCATCTGAAGCGGACCTGACTGACAATGAGATTGATAGATAAACGGATGAAAAAGGCGGCACAAATTTGTGCCGCCTTTTTCATCAATCCTCCTGATACGCTTTATCCTCGCTGACCATCATGCTTTCTTCATCTTTAATGTTGAATACCGAATGGTTTAAAATCGTTTGTTCACCGCCGACAGGGATACATATATCTGCAACCTGCCGGGCATTTAACAGACCCGTATATTCGGAGGAAAGATAAGTCCTGATCATTTCCCGGTAATGGGCAAGGGAGAGTTTGTCATGCGACCTGTTTTCAGTCGGCAAGTTTGAGCTATAGTACCGTCTTAAGAAACAATAATAGGTGAAATAAGGTTTTTCTATCTCATTTTTATAATCAAAACCGTCAAAATCAATGTGGTAATTTTCCTTCAAATGCTTTTGCATCCCGCTGTCCATCATATTCACAGAACGTTGTACTTTGTTAAAGATATCAAGAAGCAGGTCCAGCTCATCCGAAACTTCTTCAGAAACCTCCTCAGTTTTAGTATCAACTGCTTCAAGCACTATCGGATACTTTTTCCTGATTCCCTGAACCAGGATGTCCATGTAGTAGTTATATGAAATTTCACTTTCCTTGTCCAACAGACTTAACATTTTAAATTGATTAAATAGAATGAGCCTAACGCTCATATGTTTCAGAATCTCCAATTTACCATTCCCCTTTTCAGCATATGTAGTTTTCAACCCAATAAAACCAACAACAATGCAACACAAATGTCTATCTGTTACGGGAGCAGCCCGTCTACCATCCCCTCTATTCATAATCTCCCCATTGATATTATTCCACAACCATAATATGGAAGTCCATTGTTTTTTTATGCTTTGTTTATATAAATTTTAGACGGGTAAAAGATTATTACAATATATCTTATAAATAAAGGAACAATCGTGCATAAAAACCTACTGGAAACTGGTACTTTTATAAAATTGGAGGGATGTTCCATGAGTAAAATTGAGACGTTCAATAATGAAAAAGAATTGTTGGGGAGAATCGAACAATATAAAATTGATGGTGTTAAAGAGGACACGATGACAGTGATATCGCAAGACAAACTGAAAAGTCCGTCATTCGAATACACGAACATCAATTTCGTCTCTTCAGGCGGTACAGCTTGGGATAAGATCGTCTCGTTCGTCTCTTCCGATGAACCGGGTGACCGGGTGCTCTCGAATCTCGATTTGAAAGAATCGGAGCGCAGCGAATACAAAACCAGATTGAATAGCGGGGAAATCATTTTCGTTGTAGAAGGTATGGGAAATAACGGGACCGATGCACAGGATGAATCAGACAATGAAGAACGCACCAGCAGCATTCGCCAGTCTGTTGAAGATGTCAGGCGAGACGAAAGAGATACTTCAGCAGCAAACGATACTGATGATGAGAGCAATATTGTGCAGAATGCAGATGCTGTCGCACATGAGGAAAAGAGTTCTGTCCTTCATGAAACCGATGTAAATGTTGACGACAGAGAGGCTTCCCTGACCACACTGCCTGAAACAGAAGAAAATGAATCGCTCAGAGAGATGCCTTATGATGATGGTATCGACCGGGTGGATATGAGCAAATATCAGCTTGAAGATGAGGAAGAAGATCAGGAAATCGTCAATAAAGAAATGTTGGATGCTCCAATGGACCGTACACTGGTGGATACACACAACAATCCGGACATTGCCAGAGAAATTGAGGATGAAGAGAACGAAATAGTCGTCAAGCATTCAGACGGTACTGCATACACCCCCAACAGATAATCCGCACATCAATAGCGCCCAAACATATTTGGGCGCTATTTTACATTTGCCCGATGCCGGATAAACATCATCATGACAAAGGAGATGACTACCATTGCAATCACCCATGCCCAGGCAAGTGTCATGTTGCCCGATTGGAGGGCAACATAGATGGCGGTCGGCAGGGTCTGGGTTCTGTCAGGGATATTTCCTGCAATCATCAATGTTGCGCCAAACTCCCCGAGCGCTCTTGCAAAACTTAACAGTGCGCCGCTCACCAATGCGCCTGCCGATAAAGGCATCGTGACTCTGAAAAACACCTGCAGCGGACCGGCACCATCCACACGTGCGGCATCTTCAATGTCACTATCAACATTCAGAAAACCCGTTTTTGCTGATTGATACATCAGTGGAAATGCGACGACGGTACTGGCAATGGCAGCACCGTACCAGGTGAACATTACGGATTGATCAAATAGCCATTCAATGCCGCTTCCGATCACGCTATTGTTACCAAAGACGACGATAAGCAGGAAGCCGACCACAGTCGGCGGCAATACAAGGGGCAGCATCAGTATCGTTTCTACAATCACTTTACCTCTAAAGCGTGCCCCCGCCATTAATCTGGCAGCCAGTGTGGCGATGATAAATACAATAACAAGCGCTGTAACTGCCACCCTTATCGATAAAAATACCGGAGTAAAAAATTGATCTGCTGTAACATTACTGAACAGTAAAACCATAAGACTCAAACACCTCTTTAGCAGCCTCAGATTGAAGAAAATCATGAAAAGCTTCCGCAGCCGCAGGGTTTTCTGAATCAGCCATAACACCTGACGGATAAACAATCGGGTCGTGTGATCCCTCCGGCGCTGCTTCGGCCACTTCTACCCCCTCACTGACCTGGGCATCCGTTGCATACACGATACCTGCATCAGCATTACCTGTTTCGACATATGTCAGTACAGCCCGGACATCTTCTGAATAAACCAGTCTGCCTTCTGACGCCTCTCTTATCCCCATAGATTCAAGCACCTGGACACCATACCTGCCTGCAGGCACCGTTTCAGGATTGCCGATCGCGATATTCTCCGCTTCATTCAGATCATCAAATGATGAGACATTATCATTGTCCTCAGGCACAATGAGGACAAGCTCATTTTCAAGCAGGTCCACAGCATCATCCTCATCGATATACCCTGCTTCTGCCACCGTTTGAAAATGCTCGGTGTTTGCAGAGATGAACAAGTCAGCTGGCGCCCCCTGGATAATCTGCTGCTGCAGTTTGCCGGAGCCGCCAAAATTATAATCCACCTGGACTTCCGGATATTCATCGTTAAATACTTCAGCAGCATCATTCATCGCATCCGTGAGACTCGCAGCGGCAGAGACTGTAATCGTACCTTCAATCCGATCACTATCTGATGTTTCATCATCAGCACAGGCTGTCATCAACAAAATAATGCCGCATATCACCAGTACTTGTATATATCTCACAGCTCTCAAAATATATCCTTCTTCCATTAGTATCTATAGCTCAATATTATTGTTAATGATTCATAAAGTAAATAGAACAATTTTACATTGTGCCGATGCTTACATTCCTCACTGGTCTCCAATTCCTGCTGCAGGTCAAAATCACGAAGTGGGAAATTAACTTGACCGATAGCTGGGTCCCTTTCCTTTCAATCGTTCCATTATCATGCTGCTCAGTCCGTCATTCATTAACCATAGCTTCATCTGAATCCTCCGTTTGGTCCCGCTTCAATCTCTGTCTGGCAGTCTGCGTCTTACTGGTCACTGCTTGAACACCCTTCGCGCTGCCTAATCCAAAGTCGGGCATATTGATATAGAGGGCCTCCGATTCGTCAGGACGGATGATATGCGTTTCATGATACAGTCCGACACTATCTGACTTACGGATTCTCTGATTGAAAGTACGCCAGGCCTTCAGATGCTGCTGCACTTTTGCATACTTAAGCAGTGCCCCGGAAGATTCCCAATATTGAACGGACAGAATAGTCTTCCCGGTGATGAATGTTTCACTGCCCAGGTAACCTAAGGACGGGGTTTGTTCGAGCTCTTTTACCATTGCGGGGAATGCCGTTATTACCGGCAGCCATTGATTGATCCGGAGCAAATGGTTAATACGCGTGCCAATGATGAACACCACAACACCCGAATCTTGGCTGGCCGTGAATCTGCCTGTATTCAATGTCATAGTTTAACCCTTCTTTCATTTTTGAAGTTTTTCATTAATACCGCTGACCATCTCCTGATGTTTCCGGCGATTGATATTCCAGATGAAGATATAAATAACGATAAATGCACCCACATATATCGTTATGCCGAGCATCTCAAGCGGAAACCATCCAGCCAGTATGGCAAGTACGAATAACGACACCATGATGACGAAGAAATGCAATATTGTTGCCGCTGCCAGGCTCAAATCGGTATGGGTGAATATCATGAAACCAACCTGGAAAAGGATGCCGATTGCTGCCCATACGACCACCGCAATCAATGTCACCTGAAAATTTGTCAAGTATTCATAATATATCTCTCCCATAAATGAACCGGGGTACAATGGATAATAGTCCCCTTGACCAAATAGCCCCGAGAATAGCAATGACATGACAACACCGATAAAGCATCCTGTTTTAATCCCTTCCTTTACCCGTTTCATAAGTTTATCTTCTCCTTTATATCCTTCAGATATCGCCTTGAAGAATATGTGAATTCACCGTTCTGCATGAATATTTGGACCATGCCCCGGTTCGTAAATGACAGATGATCCACATAATCAAAGTTTACAATCTCAGATTTGGAGATTTTAATGAATGTTGCCGTCAATATTTCTTCCACCTGATACAATCTCTGATTCACAACATATTCCCCGCCCCCGGTTTCCATCATCAATACCTTGTTGACAATATAAAATCTGAAAATATCATTTATATCGATGAGATGGATCTCTTTGCCGCGCCTGCCGTTCAATTGTGCCGGCTGTTTCAAATGTTCAATATAATCGATGAGCTGCCTGACTTGGCCATCAACCTGATTCGTTTGAATCGTAATCGATATTTCCGAAATGTTCTCGTCGACATCAATATGCAGTTTCATGCGCATGACCCCCCTCTGCATCTTTATTAAAACACGTTTTCAAAATTGTATAAATACAATTTAACCATGTGGTTGTTTTTCTGCTTCAAGTGGTTAAAATGAGGCGCTGATACTATGTAACCATTAAAAATGCCCCTGTCATGAGATAGATGGCAGAGGCTGAGCGCGTATATATTCGTTGAACTGGATGCTTGTATCATTATTCCCGATAAGCGCTTTCCAGCGTGGCAATATCAAACTTCTTCATCTTGAGAAATGCTTCCGTCACACGTTTGACCTGATCTTTGCTCCCTTTTTCCAGCATCGTTTTCATCACTTCCGGATAGACCTGCCACGACAGTCCGAATCGATCTTTCAACCAGCCGCACTGTTCCGCTTCCGGTTCTGCAGAAAGCTTTTCCCAGTAATAATCAACTTCTGCCTGATTTCTGCATTTAATCAGAAATGAGATGCCTTCGTTAAAGTTGAAGTCATGTGCCTCGGCACTGTCCATCAATGAAAACCATTGGTTTTCCAATTTAAATCCCGCATGCATCACATGGCTCGGCAGATTCGGTTCCATCCCTTCCGGATAATTCATTACCCCGCCGTCTTCTGTATCCTTGAACACATCCATATAGAAATCCATAGCCGATTGTGCACGTCCGAGATTGTCATTGATAAACATTATCGTCGGCAGCACCCTGGCCCGATGATTACCGCCGGACAGAAAGAATTGCCAGGAAACGCCATACTTATCCTCGACCCAGCCATATTTCTCGTTGAATGGATGTTCTCCGAAAGCCATCAGTACTTTACCATCCGTCACCAGCTGATCCCATACTTTTTCAATCTGTGGCAATTCATCTTCCGTATACATGAACAAAAACGAAATCGATGGATTCTTGATAAAATAAGGGCCCGCACTGATCGCCATGAAACGGTATCCCATCAGTTCAAAGGATACTTCCTCAGCATCGCCGGACGGCGTATCCTGCAAAGTCGACTGGGAAATGATTCTGGAATCCGGGAAAACATTTGTGTAAAACTCTGCGGCTTCCATCGCTTCATCGTCATACCAAAAATGTGGCACTATCTTTTGATCCGCCATAAATCCATCTCCTTTACTTAATGTAATGAGAGTGTATTACAGATGCTGGTCTAATTTTTATCCTGAGCAATCTCCATAAAAACCCTCCATACAATGTGTAAAAAGTAAATAGCTATCTATATAATGACACGATTTTCTTACAAAAACAATATATAATCAGGTTTATTAACTGGATGAATTCTTGTATACTTTAACTTAAATATAAAAGAAAATAAAATATTCAGAAATTTATATCAGGAGGCTGGTCATATGGCAAAAAGATCGAAGTTAAAAGATCCCGGTTTACTCATGGTACTCATCCTGGCTGTCTATTCCGCATTTGTCTTTGCATGGTGGCCGATGGAAATATATTTGGCTGGTATTTCCCTGGTGGCCTGGCTGATGTTCTTTGGACTGTTCATCTGGTTTACACTGACTGTCATCTACACTGTTTGGATTGAGAGAATAGAAAAAAACGAAAGCGACTGATATCAGGGAAGGGGGATTTGATGTATGCAGGTTACTGAAGGGATCATTCTCATTATCTACTTAATATTTATGACATTGATCGGTATTTACTTTTATACAAGAGCCCGCCAAAGTGAAAGTGATTATTTTACTGCGGGACAAAGTATCAATACATTCGTCGGCGCGTTTGCTATTTTCACAGCGATCACCAGTTCGAGCTCACTGATGGGGGCGGTGGGATCAGGGGTAACCCTGGGACTGCCCTATTTCTTCACCTATGCATTCGGTGTGCTGGCGGCTCTGCCTCTGGCCATGTTTTTAATTTCCGGACAGGTCCGCCGGGCTGGGGTAAAAAGTATGCCTGAGTTTTTCCATCAGCGGTTTGGAAAATCCGTACAGATACTCGCAGCAATCATTGTCGTTGTCAGTATGACCTTTTATATGGTGCCTCAGCTGACCGCAGCGGGATTGATCGGATCCTATGTTATGGGCATTGATTACACCATAGCTACTATCGCCCTAGGAATCGGTTTCACTATATATGCAGCCCTCGGCGGTATGTGGGCGATTACATATACCGACTTGGTCCAGGGAGCGATCATGCTGGTCGGTACAATTGTGCTGGCAGGCTTCATCTGGGTGGATTTTAACACTATAGGCAATATGCTGAGCAGTGCTCTGGAAATTGATCCTGAGTTTGGGGATATCACACAGCCCTGGATGTCCTATTTCGGACTGTTCATTGCATTTCTTTGGTTTGCGATCATCTCACCATCCGTTGTCATGCGGAACTTCGCCTCTCGCGATGCCCGAACAGCACGCCGTTCTTCAATGTGGGCCACTTTGATATATATCATACTGTTTTTAGGCGGCTTCTTTATCACTATTGCCGGGGTCACACTGGATATGGTGGATACGCTGGAGAACACAGATATGATTTTCGTCTCGGTCATTGAATCCTATCTGCCGCCGATTCTGGCCGGAACCATGCTGGCGGGGTTACTCGCAGCAATCATGTCATCCGCTGATGCCATGCTGCTTGCGATTTCTGCCGGGGTGGCGCACGATATATATAAAACACATATCAATCCAAAAGCGAGTGAGCGTTCCGTTACACTGCTCGGCCTGATTGTCATGTTTGCTGCCATTATCATTGGTATTATAATTGCCATAGACCCGCCCGGCATCATTGCTATCATGGTTGGCTGGGTCGGCGGATTCCTGCTGTCTGCCTTCGGATTTCCTTTTGTACTCGGCATCTGGTGGAAACGCGCCAATAAACAGGGCGCATTCGCAGGTATTCTGGGCGGCGCAGCCACCTTCGCCATCCTGGTCTCCCTGCAGATACTTCCGACAAACGCCGAACCGATTATTGCAGCTCCAATTTCGCTGATCCTGGTTATTGCAGTCAGTTTAATGACAGCACCGCCTTCGGAGGAAACGCAGGCCCAGGTCGACAGATACCATTCACACTTGGATAATTAGTCTAATGGAAGAGGAAAATGCAATGCAGACAGATAAGAAAGCTGAAAAACGCATCAGCCGCATCGGGGATAAAAATATTTCTGATGCCTTGCTTTATAAATCCATCTATAAAACTCTGGGCATCCAGCAAAAACTCAATCGGTCGATAAATCCGGATTATGTACGTGATCACACCACCAAAAAAGAGATGCTCTACCATCCTTTTTGGATGGCTAAAAACTTGATTGTGGCAGATCGTCCGCCCTTTCCGCCTAAAAAGATCCCCCGGATCATCTTTGTCGATGCAGTCTCGGGCTACCGCGGTTTATTTTCACACGTACCGCCAATTAATACAGAGTCAATCGCAGACAAAATGCTGACCGCACCTCAGATTACAGAAGAAAATCTTGAGAAATATATAAAAGATGTACAGGAAAAACAGATCAACCGCTCCTATATTCTAAAAAAACCCAGACATGAAAATAAGGCAACTGAGCTGGTTTATCTGCCGATTTGGAAAGTGAAAGTCAGCAGCAGTGAGCTGGACCATACTTTCTATATAAATGGAAATACAGGTGAATCAGAGCAGTTCATCAGCGAACGATGGTGGAATGGTAAGGATTTGCTCAAGTAACTGCTTTGGGATTTGGGCATTGAAACCAAATTAAGAGGTTCTACGGTCTCTTATAAGCATCCTGACGTCGATAAGTCGGTGCAGGCAAAGAAATTAGGTCTGATTATGAGTGAGGAAGGTTGAAAAATGAGGTTGCAAGACAGATTGAACCAGGAAAAGAACAGTCAACGCTTCAAATGATTGGGAGCAGTTCGAAAGAGAGACATCTGGAAAACAAATTGTCAGAAGTGAAAAAGCAAAACGGACTGTTGAAAGACAGGATGATAGAGATAGAGAAGTCGCAAGAAGAACGGAACGTGAAGATAGACAGCCTATTAGAAAAGCTAGAGAAAGGGACGATGGATTGGAATTATAAAGTAAAAGAAGCCACGGAGAATGTCAGTGAGCAGTTGCTGAATACGCAAAGAAGAAACTTTGAAAAATTGGAAGGAAGCTTTCAGAATCAAAATAAATTAAGCAAACAATTCCATAAGATTCAGGGATACTCATATTTTGTTTTGACGATTATTGCGATGGTATTGTTTATTGCTTTAATAGCCAGAACGCTTGCGATTGGGGTATGGGAAGGACTTTTTCTATCACAGTTGTGGGCTTTAGAAGGTTGGTAGTGGGGTGTATTGGCAGTAGTGATTCTTGCAGGGCTGGTGGGGGACTGGTGTATTTAATTATCAAAGGGAGTGAAGATTTAACGCTGTAGCTGACATTTATGCCGAGAAAACTTTTGGTCGGAAAAGCACCCCTGAATAAACTAAAAAGCCGGTAGGCAGATACCGTGAGGTATCAAAAATGCCTACCGACAGCTTTTGGGTTTTTAGGGGTGCCGTTGGTTCACACCAAAAAGAAATTGGAATAAATTAAAAAATTATAGCGAAGAGGACCATGCCAATTATAATGCCTAATATAAAAATCATGATTAATGAGGTAGTACTTTTATTCTTTTTCATTTATTGGTTTTCCTTTGGCAAAAGTTTACTTGGTATAGCACAATATCCACTACCATCACATCTTTGATTTACTTGACCATTTGGATAAACAAGTACTTCTGTTTTAGAGGTTAATGGTAAATTAGACAATGTATTGTGAACATGGCCGATACCCTGTGAAACCCAATAATCAGCAGAATATCCTGTTACATAGCGAACGCCGCCTGAAACTAAAAAGCCAACAAGAACACCTCCAAATAATATGGCTATTGTCCCTGCTGCTTGTGTTTCAAATTCAGTATCTGGATGTTTAAGCAGCATTTTTTCTATCTCATATTGAGTGGTGTTCTCTATTTCAATTGGAGCGTTTGGAGATTCACTTGCTTCGACTTTTTGATTTTCTCCGTTTGGATTCAGAACCGTAGAAATGATCAGGACAATTGTGGCAATTAATGAAAATTTAATTAAATTTCTTTTCATGAAATTCTCTCCTCCTAAAATATTTTTAGTATTTCCCCCTTCTGGAATTAATTTTATTAGAGTATATTTCTGGAAACAATGTAATATACAGAAAGTTCACACTTTTTGCACAAGTGAATAAAAAAATTAAAAAAAGGCTGGGACAAAACTAGCCCAAAATATCTTTAAAAAGGTTGTTATTTTCTAAGATAGGACTTGTCTTTTCGGCGGTGTACTTTCTCAAGTTCACCATGAATCCAAAACCCAATTCATTTTCCACGTTGTCTTGACCTCTGACAGACATACGTGTGAAACGCAAATTAGCCTTCAGAAATCCGAAGACTGGCTCCACATCAATTTTACGTCTGCCGTAAATTTCACCAGTTTCTTCCTCCGAAAGCTGTTGTCTTGTGTATGCTTTTTGACTTTCCCACTTCGCATTATAATAAATTTTTCGGTTATCTCCTTTCTTTGCTTTGGTGCATTGGGAACACAATGGGCACCCTGAACAGTCTTCAGCCTCGTAAACTCTGAAGGTTCGTGTATAACCATACCAGTCTGTTGGGCGGGAGAGATAACGGAATGTGACTTTTTGGTCATTCGGGGAGATAAAATAAGCGTTTTCCGCGTTATATTCCCAATTGGCGGCATGGAAATGATCGGTAGTACCACGCTTTTTCAGTTTAATGGGTTTTGTCCCAGCCCCCTTGTTTTTGATATGCTTTATACTTGTAAAGCATCAATGGTCGCAAACATTGGGAGAACGGTCATTTCAATTTTATAATTGGAAAAAATATTCTCAGTATATTATTATATATATGAGAGCGATATCATAACCAAGGAGGATTTTTAAATGGTAGTATCTTATAGTGCCGAACCGGCAACAGACTTTTCAAATGAGGAAAATAGAAAGGCATTTAAAGCTGCTTTAGAACAAGTGAAAAAGGACTTTGGCAGTAAACGTCCGCTAATCATTGGCGGCGAGCATATAGAAACAGAAGACCAGTTCACATCATATAATCCTTCAAATAAAAAAGAAGCAGTCGGACATGTTTCAAAAGCGACGCCCAGACACATTGATGCTGCCATGCAGGCGGCCGAAGAGGCGTTTGAATCATGGAGCGAATGGACACCGCATCAACGTGCAGAATTATTTATGAGAGTTGCGGCAATTATCCGACGGCGCAAACTTGAGTTCTCTGCTTTAATGGTATACGAAGGCGGAAAACCTTGGGTTGAAGCGGATGGCGATACAAATGAAGGCATCGACTTTATAGAGTACTATGCCAGATCAATGATGGAACTGGCAGACGGTAAGCCGACACTTGACCGTGAAGGTGAGCACAACCACTACTTTTATCAGCCAATGGGGCCGGGAGTGACTATTTCACCCTGGAACTTCCCATTCGCGATTATGACCGGAACGACTGCGGCACCAGCGATCGCAGGCAACACTGTACTGTTGAAACCGGCAGAGGACACACCACTTATTTCCTATAAATTGATGGAAGTACTGGAAGAGGCAGGTCTGCCTAAAGGTGTGGTTAACTTCGTCACCGGTGATCCGGCTGAAATCGGTGATTATATGGTCGATCATCCAAAAACCCATTTTATTACTTTCACCGGTTCAAAAGCGACTGGCCTGAGAATTAATGAGAGAGCTTCAGTCGTGAGAGAAGATCAAGGGCAGACATTCCTGAAAAGAGTCGTTACAGAAATGGGCGGCAAAGACACCATCATTGTGGATAAGGATGCCGATCTGGACCTCGCAGCGGATTCAATTGTCAGTTCCGCGTTCGGATTCCAGGGACAAAAATGTTCCGCTGGTTCCCGTGCCATCATTCATGAAGATGTGTACGATCAAGTCTTGAACAAATCCATCGAACTGACAAAAGAACTGAGTGTCGGTGACCCTGTCAATGACACCTATATGGGACCGGTAATCAGCAAGAAACAGTTTGATAAGATCAAGGAATATATTGATATTGGTAAAGAAGAAGGCGAACTGAAAATCGGCGGAGAGACAGATGACTCCACAGGCTATTTTATCAATCCGACGATATTTGCCGATTTAGATCCAAAAGCACGCATTATGCAGGAAGAAATATTTGGCCCGGTGGTTGCATTCGCTAAAGCGAAAGACTTCGATGAACTGCTCGAAATTGCCAACAACACTGTATACGGCCTGACAGGTTCAGTCATCACAAACACACGTGAACATTGGCATCTGGCCTGCCGTAAATTCAACGTCGGCAACCTGTACCTGAACCGCGGCTGTACAGCTGCTGTAGTTGGTTATCATCCATTCGGCGGGTTCAAACTCTCCGGTACCGACCAGAAAACCGGCAGCCCGGACTATATGCTCAACTTCCTCGAACAAAAAGTCGTTTCAGAAATGCTCTAAACAGCAAATTTTGTATAGATTAGCAGAAATAACTGCGGCTGATGATATCAGTAATCATCAGCCGCAGTTTTATATTTAGTCATACATCCGGATTAATTCCCTTGTAACCGTCAAGTAGAACTCAACGCTTTACCCCAAATAAGAACTACTTGACGGTTACATCTATACGCATGTGACTGAAAAGATGATGGATAACCTGGAAAAGGTAATAATTTAGAATCAAGGAGGAGTTTGAATGAAAAAGATTAACGCTAAAGGTACTGAAATTACATTTTTAAATGAAGAAAATGAGGATTATATAAGCCTTACCGATATAGCCAAGTTTAAAAGTGATGAGCCAAATGATGTTATAAAAAACTGGTTACGGTCAAAAGACACTATAGAATTCTTGGGAGTTTGGGAACAAATTAACAACCCTAACTTTAAACCCGTCGAATTCGACGGGTTTAAAAAGAATGCCGGAACTAATGCATTTACTTTATCTGCTACCAGATGGATTGAAGCTACAAATGCCATAGGTTTGTTTACTAAAGCTGGCCGTTATGGTGGAACTTTTGCTCAAAAAGATATAGCTTTTGAATTTGCTTCTTGGATATCAGCTGAGTTTAAACTTTATATTATTCAAGATTATCAAAGACTCAAAGAAAAAGAAACATCACCTGAAACTATTGATTGGCAATTAAAGAGACTGCTGACGAAAACAAATTATACTATTCATACTGATGCAATCAAAGATAATTTAATTAACTCCAAGCTTTCTAAAAAACAGATAGGATTCACATATGCCTCAGAAGCAGACATTTTAAATGTCGCTCTTTACGGAATGACAGCTAAAGAATGGAAGTTAAGTAATCCAGATAAAAAAGGAAATCTTAGAGACCATTCAACAATTGAAGAATTAATAGTTTTATCCAACCTCGAGTCAATGAATGCTGAATTATTAAACCAAGAATTATCACAAAGTGGAAGATTGAAAAAGTTAAATGAGTTGGCTAGAAAACAGATGACATCATTATTAAACTCTAAAAGTTTAGAGTCTATCAAAAGAATAGAGGATTAAAAAAACTCCGTTTTCCGACACTTTGCCCTGAAAGTGCCCTGAGAATAGAAAAAAGATATAATAAAAACCCTTGAAACATTGACGTATCAAGGGTTTTCTTAATTCTATCTATTACTGTTCTTCCCTTACATATGGAAGCAATGCCATATGACGTGCGCGCTTGATCGCTACTGTGAGCGGGCGCTGATACTTGGCTGATGTACCTGTCACACGTCTTGGAAGAATTTTACCACGTTCTGAAACGAACTTTTTAAGAAGGTCTACATCTTTATAGTCGATGTGCGTAATGTTATTAGCTGTGAAATAACAAACCTTTTTACGGCGGCGACCGCCTCTTCTTGGACCTGCCATGATTAATCCTCCTATCTGTGTTTTTCGTAACCCTTAAAGGGCTGCCCAATTTCAATTATATTAGAATGGTAGATCATCATCACTGATATCAACCGGTCCGTCTGCATTTGCAAATGGATTCTCTTCAGCTTTGTCCTGGCTGGACTGCTGCTGAGCCGGTCTCTGACCAGTGGATTGGTTCCCATAAGCACTTGTATAACTGTCTGCGGAATTATTATTGTACTGCTGCTGTTGATTACCGCCTTGGCCTTTTGGTTCAAGGAATTGTACACTGTCACACACTACCTCAGTTACAAAAACTCTTTGGCCATCCTTATTGTCATAAGTCCGGCTCTGAAGTCTTCCATCAACACCCGTCAGACTTCCCTTTTTCAAATACTGGTTGACGTTCTCTGCCTGTTTGCGGAAAACAACACAGTTTATAAAATCGGCACCGCGTTCTCCATTTGCATTCGTGAAAGGACGGTTAACCGCTAAAGTAAAAGTTGCAACGGAAATGTTGTTTTGACTTACTTTAAGGTCAGGGTCTTTTGTCAGACGGCCAACCAATACAACACGGTTCAGCATGTAATCAACTCCATAGTGTTTTTAACTGCTAGTTTTCTTCTGCTTGTTCATCACGAACAACGATATGACGAATGATATCGTTGCTGATTTTGGCTAAACGGTCGAATTCTGCTGTAGCTCCATCATCTGCTTTCACGTTGATGATGTGATAGATACCTTCTTTGAAATCTTTGATTTCATAAGCCAGACGACGTCTGCCCCACTCTTTGGATTCAACAATTTCCGCGCCGTTTGAAGTCAGTGCATTATCAAAACGCTCAACGAGTGATTTTTTTGCTTCTTCTTCTATATCCGGACGGATGACATATAAAATTTCATATGGTCTCATCTTCTACACCTCCTTATGGTCTTTAGCGGCTTATTTCGTAAGAAATAAGCAAGGAATAATTTTCATTACTCACAATCTGATATTATACCAGTGTTTTGGCATTTTTACAATATATCTAAGATGATGAAGAATATATTTTTACACATTGAATCTGAAGTGAACAACATCGCCGTCTTTCATGAGATATTCTTTGCCTTCCAGACGGACCTTACCCGCTTCTTTCGCCTTTACCATATTTCCGTTTTCCACCAGATCATCGTAGCTGACTGTTTCTGCACGGATGAAGCCCTTTTGGAAGTCCGTATGGATGATGCCTGCACATTCCGGCGCAGTCATCCCTTGTTTGAATGTCCATGCTTTGACTTCCGGCTCGCCTGCCGTGAAGTAGGTGGCAAGACCTAAAAGATCATAGGAAGTCTTAATCAGTTTATCAAGCCCGGATTCACTGATTCCAAGTTCTTCAAGGAACATTTCTTTTTCCTCTTCGTCAAGGGCTGCAATTTCTTCTTCCACCTTTGCAGAAATGACAACGACTTCGGAACCTTCCTGATCCGCATATTCTTTTATCCGTTTATAGTTTTCATTACCTTCTAGAGCGCTCAGTTCTCCTTCGGCAACATTTGCCACGTAGAGCACCGGTTTCTGAGTGAGCAGATGGAAATGCTTCACCGCTTTTTCCTCTTCGTCGGTGAAATTTAACGCGCGTACAGGCGTCTCATTTTCCAATCCCTCTTTAATCTTTTGGAGCACTGCAGCTTCCGCCTCTGCGGCTTTATCTTTTTGCCTTGCCATTTTCTCCACCCGCGGCAGCCTTTTCTCAACACTTTCAAGGTCCGCCAGTATGAGCTCCAGGTTGATGGTTTCCATATCTTCAATCGGGTCGATTTTACCGGAGACATGGGTGACATTCTCATCGTCGAATGCACGCACAACCTGACAGATTGCATCTACCTCGCGGATATTTGCCAAAAACTTGTTGCCCAGCCCTTCACCTTTGGAAGCGCCTTTGACAATTCCGGCAATATCGGTAAATTCGAATGCCGTCGGTATCGTTTTTTTCGGATTGACCATTTCTGTCAGCGTGTCCAATCTTGCATCCGGCACTTCCACGATACCGACGTTGGGATCAATGGTTGCGAATGGATAGTTTGCGGCGACCGCGCCTGCTTTCGTTATCGCATTGAATAATGTGGATTTACCAACGTTGGGCAACCCCACAATTCCTGCTGTTAGAGCCATTTATAATCACCTTTACACTTCATTTTTTTGCTTTATTTTCTTCATTCTCTTCTCAAAATCACGCCTGGCCATCATAATGACACGGTCGCATTCTGTACATCTGATCTTTATATCCGCACCCATTCTTGTGATTTGGAACAGTCTGCTGCCGCAGGGGTGGGGTTTTTTCATCTCTACAATATCATGCATACCATATTCTTTTTCCATACTATTCATCCTCTGTCTGTTCAGTCTCTTTCGTCTCAAAATCCTGAATATCCATTTTAGGGATGGAAATATAGATACCTTTAGTTGCAAGATGGTTCTTGATTTCTTTTCTCATTCTTCTTGTCGCACCGAAATGTTCCATCGGTTTCGTTTCAATCAGTACCCTGATATTTGCTTCACCATTGGTGATGCCCTGGAGGCCCAGTACTTCCGGTTCTGACACAAGTGCATCATCGTTCTGCCAGAAATCTTTGAAAAAGTCTGCAAGTATCTGTTCGATTTCATCCAGATTTTCCTCAAGTGAAACATTCACTTCAAACATGGATATCGCGTTGAAGCGGGAGAAGTTGACCACTTCGGTGATTGAGCCGTTTGGAATGACAATCAGTTCCCCTTCCCATCCCTGTATCTTTGTAGCTCTGAGACTGAAGGAGATAACTTCACCTTCTCCGATCGGTGTCCCGCTGGTATTTATCCTGACAAAATCATGTTTATCAAACTGATTTTCCAAAATGATGAAGAACCCTGTAATCATGTCTTTGACCAGGCTCTGGGCACCAAAACCTATGGCCAGACCCACGACACCGGCACCGGCGAGCAGCGTGCGCACCGGAAGATTGAACGCTTCCAGTATCATCATGACAATGACGAACCATATGACGACTGTCGCAGCATTCTGCAGTACATTGATGAGGGTCTGATTGCGCTTCACGTTATCATTGTTCTTTTTTGATTTCGATTTAATGCTGAAAAAGTTATTGATGACTCTGTTGGCGATCTTGACCAGAATAAGTGCGACAATGATAAGGCCGATGGCTGCCAAAACTCTGCTGCCTATATCAATCCAAAGTTCCGGGTTGCTCACATAATCCATAATCTGTTCAACAAATGTAAGAGAGTCTTCAGCTACGTTGTTTAGTATCGGAAACAATTTTTTACACATCCATTTCTATGAGTTTTCTAAGATTGAAATGATTCTTTTGAATTCTTCTTCATTTTTGAATTCCAGTGAAATCGTGCCTTTTCTGCGTTGTTTTTTGATCTCTACAGCTGTACCAAAACGTTCTTTGAGCCTGGACTCATGCTTTTCAATAAAAAGCGGCTTTGACTTCTGCGTTGTTTTTTTCTTCTTTGGTTCCGTAAGTGCCTTTACGTAATCCTCCAGCGCTCTGACGCTCATCTCTTCATCCACCGCTTTTTTTGCAGCCGCTTCCTGCTGCAATGGATCCTTCAACGACAAAAGTGTTCTCCCATGTGCGCCGGAGAGGCTGTTTTCGCTGATCATTTTTTTCACAGCTTGAGGGAGATTTAATAATCTCAACATATTGGCAATGTAGGGTCTTGATTTTCCCAGGCGTTCGGATACCTGACCCTGCGTGATCCTGAGTTCGTCCATGAGCTGACGATAGCTATTTGCTTCTTCCAGCGGACTCAGATTTTCTCTCTGTAGATTTTCGATGATGGCCAGCTCCATCATCTCATTATCGGTAAGTGCTTTGACAATAGCAGGAATCGTTTCCTTCTCAGCCATTTTACTTGCCCTGTAACGTCTTTCCCCGGCTACAATATCATAGCCTTTTACCGATTTTCTAACAATGATGGGCTGAAGGATGCCATGCGCTTTAATGGACTCCGCCAGTTCATTCATCTTCGTCTGGTCGAAATCAGTTCTTGGTTGATATGGATTCCGTCGGATTTCACCCAAGTTGAGTTCTATGATCGCTTCATCATTCTGATTACTTGTAAATAGGGCATCCAATCCTTTCCCAAGTCCCTTCTGCCTACTCATGACCGGTCACCTCCATCGCCAGATTATTGTATGACCTGGCACCCGTTGCACCTGGGTCAAATATATTGATCGGCATACCGTGGCTGGGAGCCTCAGAAAGCCTGATATTTCTGGGTATCACTGTATCATACACTTTTTCACCAAAATGTGCCCTCACCTCTTCGGCCACTTCATAACCAAGGTTTGTTCTGGCATCGAGCATCGTTAATACGACACCTTCAATCTCCAGATTCGTATTGAGATGGCGTTTGACCAGATTAACCGTACTGAGCAGCTGACTGAGCCCTTCCAATGCATAATATTCACATTGCACCGGAATGATGATGCCGTCCGAAGCTGTAAATGCATTGATTGTTAAAATTCCCAGTGACGGCGGGCAGTCGATGATTATATAATCCCGGGAGCCGGATAACTCTTCAAGTGCCCGTTTTAATCTCATCTCACGGCTCATCACGGAGACCAGTTCAATTTCTGCACCAGCAAGGGATATGTTTGCCGGCACCAGATCCAATGATTCAATACCAGTCTTTAAAATAACATCGTTGATGGAAGTTTCATCTGCAAGGACATCATAAATGGACGCCTCTGCATTATTCTTTTCAATCCCAATGCCGCTCGTCGCATTCCCTTGTGGATCGGCATCCACAAGCAGTACACTGTGGCCGCTCTGTGCAAGTGAAGCACACAAATTAACGGCAGTCGTGGTTTTTCCAACGCCGCCTTTCTGATTCGCAATCGCCAGTATCTTCATCGCAGTTCGCGCTCCTTATAAAATCACATAAACGTATTATATCAGCCAGCTGATAATTGTAACATCAAAACAAAACACCCACTGTATTTTGTGAGTGTTTACTTGTATATCTTTATGGTCACTTCATGAAACTTATTCTGCTCTACAGTTTCTGAGGAAACATCGAACCCTCTGGCTTTCATTTTATCAATTTCGCGGTTTAGATCATTCAGCATGAATGACACATCGTCATTAAAGTTCATTTCATCATTAACGTTGGACTGGCGGTTTTTCACGGCGGCTTCCGTATCTTTAACTGTCAGCTCCTTCTCTCTGATATCCTCCAGCATCCCTGTCTGCTGTTCATCATCAAGGCTCAGCAGACTCCGGGCATGGCGCTCTGTGATTTTCTGCGACTGCAAGGCGTCGATGACGTCATCGGAGAGTTTTAACAGCCTGAGTTTATTCGCTATGAAAGACTGACTTTTACCCAGGTTTTTTGCCAGATTTTTCTGGGTAATACCATCCATCTTAAGCAATTTTTGGTACGCATTGGCTTCTTCAATGGCAGTCAGGTTTTCACGCTGGATATTCTCAATCAGGGCGATGGCTGCAGATTCGGTGTCTGTCAAATATTTGACGATGACTTCAGCTTCCTCACGGTTCAGCATTTTAAGGGCTCTGAAACGCCGCTCGCCTGCGATGATTTCATACATACCTTCTTCTATCGGACGGACTGTTATCGGCTGAAGCAGGCCGTGTTCTTCTACGGAGGCGGCGAGTTCTTTGATCCGGTCGCGGTCGAAATCGGTACGCGGCTGGTACCTGTTGGGTACAATATTCTCCATCGGCAGATGCTGCAGGGAAACATCTTCTGATTTGTCATCACTTTTATCGATGAGACCAAAGAGTCTCGAGAAAGGTTTTTTCATCCGGATCACCTGCCTGTTATTTTAATGGGAACTTATTCGGGGTCCCCGCTTTTCTGGGATATTTTTTTGGCGTCTTGTGTGTCTTTCTAATATCCAGTATATGCCGTTCACTATCTTCTTCCGGCAGCGTAAAACTGTATGTTCCGGACACTTCGCCGCCAAGAAGCTTCAGAACAGATGAACTGTCTTCCAGCTCCTGAAGTCCTTTTTTCCCTTTCAGCACGATGAAATGACCGTCTGTCCGAAGAAGCGGGAGACAAAGCTCTGAAAGTACGTTCAACTGGGCCACCGCTCTTGCTGTGACTACATCGAACATGTGGCGCCCGTGATGCGCACCGAACATTTCAGCTCGCTCATGTACAAGATGTATTTTATCAAGGCCCAGTTCTGCTGTTAACTGATTTAAAAAACGGATGCGTTTATTTAAGGAATCCACAATGGTGATTCTAAGGTCCGGCCGCACTATTTTGAGCGGTATGCCCGGGAACCCTGCCCCGGCGCCCACATCACATAAACGCGTGTTCGACTCAAATTCCACGTGAAACAAAGGCGTCAGTGAATCATAGAAATGCTTGAGATACACTTCCTTTTTTTCTGTCACTGCAGTCAGGTTAATTTTTTTATTCCATTCGACCAGCATGTCATAGTAGGTATGGAACTGTGTCACCTGTGCCTGTGTCAGCTCGATGCCTTTTTCAGCCAGGGCAGTGATGAATTCCCGTTCGTTCATGCTTCCACCCGTTTAACGTTACCCTGCTCGATGTAGACAAGGAGAATGGAAATGTCTGCAGGATTCACACCGGAGATCCTTGAAGCCTGGGCAATGTCGAGCGGTTTTACTTTCTTGAGTCTGTCCCGGGCTTCAGTAGCCAGGGAATGCACTGCATCGTAATCGATATCTGCCGGAATTTTCTTTTTCTCCATGCGGTTCATTTTATCTACCTGAGCAAGTGATTTTTTAATATATCCATCGTACTTGATCTGAATTTCTACCTGCTCAAATTCTGACTGCGCAAGCACGATATCCTCGCCGAGAATTTCCATGATGGATTCATAATTCATTTCAGGACGTTTCATCAGATCATAAGCTAAGATGCCATCTTTGAGCTGAGTGCCACCTCTCTGTTCGATGATCGATTGTGCACGTTCATTCGGTTTGATACGCACTGTTTGCAGACGGTTCATTTCCGCTTCAATATTTGCTGATTTTACGTTATATGCGTCGTAGCGTTCATCAGAAATCAGCCCGTATTCACGGCCTTTTTCCGTCAGACGCAGATCTGCATTATCATGACGCAGAAGCAGGCGGTATTCAGCTCTCGAAGTCAGCAGACGGTAAGGCTCACTCGTTCCTTTAGTGACAAGATCATCGACCAGCACACCGATATAAGCTTCGGAACGGCTGAGGATCATCGGTTCCTCCCCGAGCAGCTTAGCCGCTGCGTTGACGCCGGCAATCAATCCCTGGCCTGCCGCTTCTTCATAGCCGCTGGTACCGTTGATCTGCCCTGCAGTAAACAGGTTCTTAATCTTTTTCGTCTCAAGTGACGGCCATATCTGTGTCGGTACGAGTGAATCATATTCTATGGCATAGCCTGCACGCATCATGCGCGCGTTCTCCAGTCCCGGGACTGTTGAGAGCATTTGACGCTGGACATTTTCAGGCATGCTTGTAGACAGGCCCTGAACATAAACCTCTTTGGTATTTCTGCCTTCTGGTTCAAGGAAGATCTGATGGCGCGGTTTATCATCAAATCTGACCACCTTATCTTCAATAGATGGGCAGTAGCGGGGACCTGTGCCTTTAACCATGCCGGAATACATTGCTGATAGATGCAGATTATCGTTGATGATCATATGGGTATTTTCTGTTGTATATGTCAGCCAGCAAGGCAGCTGATCCAGTATAAAATCGGTCGTTTCAAAACTGAACGCCATCGGTGTATCGTCCCCCGGCTGGATCTCCGTCTTGTCATAATCGATAGAGTCTGAATTGACACGCGGCGGTGTGCCTGTCTTAAAGCGCACAATGTCAAAGCCCAGGTCTTTCAGCTGATCTGCGAGTGGTACTGAAGGCATCTGATGATTCGGACCGCTTGAGTATTTCAAATCACCAAGGATGATTTCACCTCGCAGAAATGTGCCGGTGGTCACAATGACCGTTTCCGCATCGTAAATTGTACCGATGTTCGTTCTGATCCCTTTTACTGTTTCATCCTCTATGATGATTTCGTCCACCATGCCCTGCAGAATATCAAGGTTCGGTTCATCTTCAAGTACACGCTTCATCTCCTGCTGATAGAATACTTTATCCGCCTGCGCCCGCAGTGCTCGGACTGCCGGACCTTTGCCCGTATTCAGCATCCGCATCTGAATGTGTGTCTTATCTATTACTTTTGCCATCTCGCCGCCCAATGCATCCACTTCTCTGACAACGATCCCTTTTGCCGGGCCGCCAACAGAAGGGTTGCATGGCATAAATGCGATATTGTCAAGGTTAATCGTCAACATCAATGTGCTGAGCCCTTTGCGTGCAGAAGCAAGTCCCGCTTCAACACCTGCATGTCCTGCACCAATGACTACCACATCATATTTCATATTATCTGTCATCTTTTTCCTCCTTATTTTCCAAGACAGAACTGACTGAACAGCTGGTCGATCAGCTGTTCGCTGACATCCTCACCAATCACTTCCCCGAGCAGTTCCCACGTTTTCACAAGGTCTATCTGGATGATATCGACCGGTATGTCCATCTCCGCTGAATCCATTGCATCTGATACTGCTTGTTTTGCCTGCTCCAGCAGGCTGATATGACGGTTGTTGGAAACATATGTTGAATCCGTCGATTGAATGCTCCCATCAAAGAACAGATCGGCAATTTTTTCTTCCAGCTCATCAACACCCGTACTGTTAACGATGGATGTCTTAACGACAGGCATGCCCGGGTATCTGGATTCCAGATCTGCGATATCCAGACGGTTGTCAAGATCCAGTTTATTGACGATCAGAATGACCTTCTGATCCGCAATTGAATCCAGGATTTCCATATCCTCAGCCGTCAAAGCCTCATTATTATTCAACAGGTAAAGAATCAGCTCGGAGTTTTTCAATGCCTCTCTGCTGCGTTCCACCCCGATTTTTTCAACGATGTCATCTGTATCCCTGATACCTGCAGTATCCACCAGTTTGAGCGGAATGCCATTGACGTTCACGTACTCTTCCAGAGTATCTCTTGTGGTACCGGCAACTTCGGTCACGATTGCCTTGTCGTCCTGGATGAAATAATTGAGCAATGAACTTTTACCCACATTGGGTTTCCCCACAATCACTGTCGATAAGCCTTCTCTTAAAATCTTGCCTTCTGAACTGCTCTTCAGCAGCTGTTCGATCTCCTGCTCCACTTTTTTCGCCTCATCCAGAAGAAACGATGTTGTCGTTTCCTCGACATCATCGTATTCCGGATAATCAATATTCACTTCAACCTGTGCGAGTATATTCAGAACACTTTGCCTTAAGCTTTCAATGTACGTTTTCAACCTGCCCTGCATCTGCTGATTGGCTACTTTTGAAGCTTCGGTTGTTTTGGATCTGATGAAATCCATGACCCCTTCAGCCTGGGACAGGTCGATTCTGCCATTTAAAAAGGCGCGCTTTGTAAATTCACCCGGCTCAGCCATACGTGCCCCGTGTTTCAGCGTCAGCTGCAGTACACGATTCACTGTATGAACCCCGCCATGGCAATTGATTTCAACTATATCCTCTCTCGTGTAAGTCTTCGGTGCCTTCATCACTGCCGCCATGACTTCCTCCACCGTTTCAGCTGTTGAAGGATCGATGATGTGCCCATAGTTGATGGTATGGGTATCCACTTCTGACAATGACTTGTTCCCTTTATATAGCTTATCTGCAATTTCCAATGCATCTATGCCGGATAAACGTACAATTGCAATAGCACCTTCACCCACAGGGGTTGAAATACTGGATATAGTCTCTAATTGCATAATGCAGTACTCCTTTATTTCTTCTCTATTACAATGTATCTGTAAGGTTCCTTACCTTCCGAATACGTTTCGATATCATCAATCTCAGTCAGCACATTGTGCATGATCTTGCGTTCAAAGGAAGGCATCGGTTCCATTCTGACCGGTTCGTTACTGCGAACCACTTTTTTGGACATATTGACTGCCAGATTCTGCAGTGTCTCTTTGCGTTTTTCACGATAATTTTCCACATCGATGATGATGACACCGTAGCTTCTGTAAATGGAATTAAAATAATTCTGTGCGATTTCCTGCAGCGCATTCAAGGTCGCCCCCCGTTTACCGATCAGCTTGGCAGCCATTTTAGACTCCAGGTTGATCCTTACTTCATTGTTATGAATAACCGTCTCACTTTTGCTGTCAATATTCATCTCGCTGATTATACTGTCAACGTAGCCCTGTGTGTCACGGACGGCCGCTTCAATGGATCTGTGATCCTCCCTGTTTACGGACGTTTCGGCTTCATCGTGAGCTGCGGTTTCCTTTTGTGGTGTATTTTCATCCCGGGCATCCAAAGGCGCACTGTCCGTCGTTTCCCTGAGGCGACCAATCAGCGTATCAATGGTGCCATAAGCTTTCAGATCAGGGTTGATGACGGTCAATTTAACCTCAGCATCTTTACTGCCAATGCCGAATAACCCCCTCCTGCCCTGGTCCATCACGTCAATTCTGATATCCGATTCGGTAACGTTTAACTCTTTTAAACCTCTGGCTATTGCACGATCAACAGTCGCTTCCTTGTAAACCCTGTACATAGCAGTAACCCCCGTGTCATTTTATACATCTCGCAATTTTCAGCACATGTAATAATGATTTCTCCATTTGATGATAGTCCATTTCACTGACAGGCTTTCTGGCAATCACTACATATTCACGAGGCACGAGCGCTTCCTGATATTTTTGGAAAAATACCCTGACACGGCGTTTGATCTTATTTCTTTTTACAGCATTGCCGAGCCTTTTGGATACACTGATGCCCAGGCGCATATGATCTGTTCGCGGATTGTCGACCAGATAGACTACAAATTGTCTGTTCGCAAAAGATCTGCCTTTTTTAAAGACAAGCTGAAAATCTCGTTCCCTTTTAATCCTGTATCTTTTCTTCATCATTATTACGCTCTTTCTTATGATATTCCATTATACAAAATTCTGCTGAAATAATAAAATGACTTGCCATAAAAAAAGATCACCTGTTCAGATGATCTTGGGGATTAGGCTGAAAGGACCTTTCTGCCTTTTCTTCTGCGACGCGCCAATATCTTACGTCCATTCTTTGTGCTCATTCTCTTTCTGAAACCGTGCACTTTACTGTGTTTACGTCTATTTGGCTGGTAAGTACGTTTTACCATATGAATACACCTCCATCATACATTTTGCCTGTGTATAGATTCTCAATTTTGGCTCTCAAATTGTAACTACTAAAGGATAACAGAATCATTGGGACTTTTCAATACAAACCTCTACATGTCTGACAGATTCTCGCCTGTGGATAAAAGAAACCTGTGGACATCGGCTGTGGATAACACTGTGTTCAATCTCACGATATCCACAATGTATACCGGTAATTATCCCCATCTTAACATTTGTGGATAAACAACCTGTGGATAACTGTCGACATTGTGGGTATCTTTTAGCAAATATTGATATCATTGATGAAATCCGTTATAATTTTGAAGACGTATTTTGTGTAAAACTCATGTATAAATATTACTTATCCACAAGTTGTTAACAAACTGTGGATAGTTTATCAAGCTGAGTGGAAAACTTTATCCACAGCCTGTGACTATGTGAATAAGAAAAGAGGACAAACTTATGAGCAGCATAAAAGAAATATGGGATAATACCCTGGAAGGAATCAAGGATGCGATCGCCAATGCCAGCTACCAGACCTGGTTCAAGGAAACCTCTATGACTCATCTGGATAATGACAAAGCCGTGATCAAAGCAGACTCCCAATTTCAACGGGACTGGCTGGAGAAAAACTACAGCGAACTGATCCAGGATAATCTCTATGAAGTAATGGGTGAAAAACCTGAAATCCAGGTGATCACCGAAGCACATCAGAAGGAAGAATCTGCATATGGTTCTATGCAGGAGACGCCGAGACCGGAACCTGAAATCCCAGTGCATAAACAACTGAACGGCAACAATACTTTTGAGACATTCGTCATCGGCAACGGCAACCGTTTCAGCCACGCTGCATCGCTGGCCGTTGCTGAAGCACCGGCTAAAGCGTATAACCCGCTCTTTATATACGGCGGAGTCGGACTGGGTAAAACCCACCTGATGCATGCCATCGGCCATTACGTACTCGAACATCGTCCGAATGCCCAGGTGGCCTATTTATCCAGTGAAAAGTTTACCAATGAATTTATCAACTCAATCAGAGATAATAAAACCGAGGAATTCAGAAACAGATATCGTAATGTGGATGTTTTATTAGTAGATGATATTCAGTTCCTCGCAGGCAAGGAATCCACTCAGGAAGAATTTTTCCATACATTCAATGAACTGCATGAAGCCAACAAACAGATCGTCATTTCAAGTGACCGGACACCGAAAGAGATACCGACCCTTGAACATCGGTTAAGGTCCCGCTTCGAATGGGGACTCATCACCGACATCACTCCGCCGGACCTTGAAACCCGCATTGCCATTCTGCGCAAAAAATGTGAAGAGGAAGAAGTTGAAATCCCGAATGAAGCAATGATCTACATTGCCAATCATATTCAGACCAATATCAGAGAACTGGAAGGTGCACTGACAAGAGTTGCCGCCTACTCCAAGCTTGTCAATCAGCCCCTGACACCTGAAATGGTCTCTGAGGCACTCAAGGATCTGGTCACACAAACAAGCGCAAAGAAAATAACGGTCACTGATATCCAGGAGGCCGTCGCGGAATTCTATGATATTCAAATCGAGGAGTTTGCCTCCAAAAAACGCACAAAATCCATCGCTTTTCCCAGACAGATCGCAATGTATCTGGCGAGGGAACTCACGGATTATTCCCTGCCTAAAATCGGGGAAGTATTCGGGGGCAGAGACCACTCTACAGTTATTCACGCACATGAAAAGGTTTCGAAAATGTTAAATGAAGATGAGATTTTCAAACAGGAACTTGAAGAGATCGAAGGTAAAATCGGCTGACAGATGTGAATAATGTGGATAGATGTTACACTATGGCAAACACCTTATCCACATGTGGATAACTCCGTACAGCTGCTTTCATCCTGCTTATCCACAAATCCACAGCACCTGCTATTATTATTACTTTAAATTATTAATCTATATATAAGGAGTCATTCGCATATGAAAATCAGCATTAACCGCCAATATTTCATTGAACAATTAAATCATTGTCTTAAAGCAATATCACCGAGAACAACTTTGCCGATCCTAAACGGCATTAAACTGGAAGTAAAAGATGATAAGCTGCTGCTCACAGGCAGTGATTCTGAAATATCCATCGAAATTACAATTCCGACAGAAATTGATAATGAAGAAATATTGGAAATTGATGAACCTGGTGCCATTGTTCTGTCCGGCAGATTCTTTGTAGACATCATCAAAAAACTCTCCGGAGAGTTTGTACAGCTGGAAACAAATGATTCATATCAGACGAAAATAACAGCCTCAAAATCAGAATTTAATCTCAGCGGCAATGATCCGGATCAATATCCGCTTTTGCCGGAAGTCAATGATGATGAAAGTCTCGTCCTGCCTTCAGCCGTCCTTAAGAATATTATCAGCCAGACGAACTTCGCAGTTTCTTTGTCTGAAACACGTCCTGTCCTGACCGGTATCAATTGGCAGTTCAGCAATGAAGGTATCCGATTCACTGCGACTGACTCGCACAGACTTGCGCTCCGCAAACTGAACGGAGAACAGTTCTCCATGGACACGATGAATGCAATCATTCCAGGGAAATCCCTGACTGAACTGAATAAGATCATCAATGATTCCGACGATGAAGTTGAAATTCATTTCTCTCAGAATCAAGTGCTCTTCAGCTACGGGAATATGAGATTCATCTCGAGATTGCTGGAAGGCAATTATCCGGATACTTCAAGACTTTTCCCTGAAAACTATGAAACGAAAGTGACTGTGGAAAACTCGGACTTCTACCATGCGATTGACAGGGTGTCCCTGCTGGCCAGAGAAGGCGGCAACAACGTAATACGCATGACAGTCGAAGACGGCAGAGTTGAACTTTCTTCCAATTCGCCTGAAGTCGGTACGGTGAATGAAGATGTAAATACCAGAAGCATAGAAGGGGAAAACCTGAAAATCTCCTTTAACTCCAAATATATGATGGATGCGCTGAAAGCCATCAACGATGATGAAGTAACCATCGATTTCTTCGGCACAATGAGACCTTTCACATTGAGTGCAGCAGAATCTGACGATGTGATCCAGCTTATCCTCCCAATTCGTACTTACTGAAGTTAAATATTATCTAAATGTGTATTTAAAAATTCGGCTGAAGCCCAGAAATTAAAAAAATGGGGTTCTCAGTCGAATTTTTATTTTTAAAGGGTTAATACCCTTATTTTATAAAAAACGCTTCTAAAGCTTTATTTGACCTTGTGAAGTGAAATTTATCGTAAAATATAGTATAATGTAATAGTGAGAGTTAGGAGGATGAGTGCATGGAAAGTATCCATTTCGAGGAAGTCATTACATTGGGCCAGTTCCTCAAACATGAGGGCATCATCGGTACCGGCGGAGAAGCAAAATTGTTTTTGGCTGAATATGAAGTAATTCTGAACGGGGTGCCCGAGGACCGCAGAGGGAAGAAGCTGCAGAACGGCGATGAGATCGATATCGGGGGATTCGGTCACTACAGGATTGTCTACCCCGCATGATCCTGAATAACATTCATCTTGGAGACTTCAGAAACTACGACACACTGGCACTTGATTTTCATTCCAAACTCAATGTTTTCATTGGTCGTAATGCCCAGGGCAAAACGAATCTCCTTGAATCCATCTACTTTCTCGCGCTGGCAAAAAGTCACCGGACAGCGAAGGATAAGGAACTCATCCGGTTCCATACTGAGGAAGCGTTCGTCAACGGGAGTATCACAGCTTCATACAGTGATCTGCCGCTGTCGATCAGCGTCAGTAAAAAAGGCAAGCGGGCGAAAGTAAACCATATGGAAGTCTCCAGGCTGAGCCAGTATATCGGTCATTTGAATGTCGTTCTTTTTGCGCCGGAAGATTTGAATATCGTCAAGGGTTCACCTCAGGTGAGACGGAAATTCATCAATATGGAATGCGGACAGATATCAAAAATCTATCTCAACAAATTGAACGGTTATCAGAAAGTCCTGGCTCAGAAGAATAATTATTTAAAACAGAGAAACGTCGATCCCATGATGATTGATGTCTTAAACGCTCAGCTTGCAGAATATGCAAGTTTAATTATTTTAAAAAGGCAGCAATTCATCGAAACGATAGAGAAATATGCTGCAAGGATCCATGAGGATATTTCAAACGGCAGGGAAACACTGTCGGTCAGATACAATTCCAATATCATGTATGAGTCTGCTGATTCAGCCTCTCTTGAAACAGAAGTGAAAATGATATTCGACGATGTGCTTGAACGGGAGATTGAACGCGGTCAGGCATTGATCGGGCCGCACCGGGATGATATTTCATTCCTGATCAATGATTTCAATGTACAGACCTACGGTTCCCAGGGGCAGCAGAGAACGACGGCGCTGTCTGTAAAATTAGCTGAGATTGAACTGATTCAGGAGGAAGTGGGAGAATACCCGGTACTGCTGCTCGATGATGTACTCAGTGAGCTCGATGAAACCAGGCAGTCCCAATTGCTGACATCGATCAGGAACAGGGTGCAGACATTCGTGACAACAACATCAATCAGTGATATTAATCATGAGATCATGGACGAAATGAAGTCTTTCAATATAGAAGATGGCAAGGTCAAAGTTTAATGGGAAGGTGATAACATGGCTGAAAATAACGCAGAACAATATGGTGCCGGCCAGATACAGGTGCTTGAGGGGCTTGAAGCGGTCAGAAAACGTCCCGGCATGTACATCGGTTCTACAGCCTCAAAAGGGCTCCACCATCTTGTGTGGGAAATTGTAGATAACAGTATTGATGAAGCGATGGCAGGATATGCAACGACAATCAATTTAACAATCGAGGAAGACAACTGGGTTAAAGTCACCGATAACGGCCGCGGGATTCCGATCGATATCCAGGAAAAGATGGGACGTCCTGCAGTGGAGGTCATTTTGACTGTGCTCCATGCCGGCGGTAAATTCGGCGGCGGTGGTTATAAAGTCTCAGGCGGTCTCCATGGTGTCGGTTCTTCTGTAGTCAACGCCCTGAGTGAGAAACTGGAAGTGTATGTGCACCTGGATGGTAAGATCCATCACCAGACTTATAGTCGCGGTGTCCCCGACTTTGATCTTAAAGTAATCGGTGATACGGATAAGACAGGCACGATGATCCGTTTTAAAGCAGATACGCAAATATTCACTGAAACAACAGAATATGATCTGGACAGCCTGCAGCACCGTACGAAAGAACTCGCTTTTCTTAATAAGGGTCTGAACATCAACCTGATTGATGAACGCGGTGAAGAGGATCAGACCTTCAGTTACCATTACGAAGGCGGTATAAAGTCCTACGTTGAACAGATGAATGAAACACGTGATGTGCTGCATAATGAAGTCATTTATCTTCACAATGAAAAAGATGAAATTGAAGTGGAAATCGCCCTTCAGTACAACTCGGGTTTCAACACCACACTGCTTTCATATGCAAATAACATCAATACTTATGAAGGCGGTACCCATGAAGACGGCTTCAAACGTGCCCTGACAAAAGTGATAAATAACTACGGTGTGAAGCAGAATATCATCAAAGACGGCGAAGAACGTCTCAGTGGTGAAGACGTGCGTGAAGGGATGACAGCTGTCGTCTCCATCAAACATACTGACCCGCAGTTTGAAGGCCAGACAAAGACCAAATTCGGCAATTCCGAGGTGAGACTGATTACAGATCAGCTCTTCAGTGAAGGATTCAACCGTTTTCTTCTTGAAAACCCGGCGACTGCAAAAGTCATTGTGGAAAAAGGGATTACCGCACAGCATGCACGTGTCGCTGCCAAAAAGGCCCGGGAAATGACGCGCAGGAAATCAGCACTTGAAGTATCCAGCCTGCCCGGTAAACTGGCAGATTGCTCAAGCAAAGATCCGTCAGAGAGCGAAATGTACATCGTTGAAGGCGACTCGGCCGGAGGGTCTGCAAAAGCCGGCCGGAATTCTACAACCCAGGCCATCCTGCCTCTAAGAGGTAAAATCCTCAACGTTGAAAAAGCTCGGCTCGACCGGATACTCAATAACAATGAAGTCCGTTCGATGATTACTGCACTGGGCACGGGTATCGGTGAAGAGTTCGACCTGTCGAAAGCCAGATATCATAAGATCATCATTATGACGGATGCTGATGTTGACGGGGCACATATCCGCACACTGCTTCTGACTTTCTTCTACAGGTTCATGAAACCTCTGATTGAAGCTGGATATGTGTATATCGCCCAGCCGCCGCTCTATAAAGTTGAACAAGGGAAAAACAAATACTATGTGTTTGATGATAAAGAGCTCGATCAGCTTAAGCTGGAACTGAAAGAGACCCCAAAAATCTCAATCTCCAGATATAAAGGTCTGGGTGAAATGAATGCCGATCAGCTCTGGGAAACAACAATGGATCCGGATTTCAGATCAATGCTCCAGGTGTCCCTGAAAGATGCCATCGATGCGGATCAGACATTTGAAATGCTGATGGGCGATATCGTAGAAAACAGGAAGCACTTTATCGAAGAGAATGCAATGTATGTTCAGAACCTGGACGTTTAATGATGGAGGTTAATTTGAATGAGTGACGAAAAAGACAGGCTGCAGCAGGTGAATATCAGTAAGGAAATGCGGACTTCATTCCTGGACTATGCAATGAGTGTCATTGTCTCAAGAGCACTGCCTGATGTCCGGGACGGTATGAAGCCGGTACACCGCAGAATACTTCACGGTATGCATGACAACGGCATGACTTCCGATAAACCGTATAAAAAATCAGCACGGATAGTCGGAGACGTCATGGGTAAATATCATCCCCACGGTGACTCTTCCATTTACGACGCCATGGTCCGCATGGCTCAGGATTTCAGCTACCGCTACCCGGTCGTTGACGGACAGGGGAATTTCGGTTCAATGGATGGGGACGGCGCAGCGGCGATGCGTTATACCGAAGCTAGAATGAGTAAGATTTCGATGGAACTCATGCGGGATATTAACAAGGATACGATTGATTTCCAGGATAATTACGATGGTAATGAACGCGAACCCATCGTCCTGCCTGCAAGGTTCCCCAATCTGCTTGTCAACGGGACCAGCGGGATCGCAGTAGGCATGGCGACGAATATCCCGCCCCACAACCTGACAGAAGTGATCAATGCGGTACTTGCACTGTCAGAAGACAGTGAGATAACGCTCGCAGAACTGATGGAACATGTCCCCGGGCCGGATTTCCCCACCCGCGGTCTGATTGTGGGTAAATCAGGCATCCGCAATGCATATGAATCCGGCAGAGGATCCATCGTTATGCGTGCAAGATGTGAAATTGAAGAGATGAAAAACGGCAAGGAGCGCATCGTTGTTTCGGAAGTGCCGTATCAGACTAACAAGTCCCGGCTTGTTGAGAAAATTGCAGAACTCGCCCGGGAGAAGAAAATCGAAGGCATTACTGACCTGCGGGATGAAACAAGCCTGAAAGAAGGCGTTAAAATCATCATCGAAATCAGGAAAGACAAAAATGCCAATGTCATCCTGAATAATTTATATAAGCAGACGCCGCTGCAGACATCATTTGGTATCAACATGCTTGCTCTGGTTAAAGGTCAGCCGAAAATTCTCGGGCTCAAAGAAGTACTGAGCCATTATCTCGAACATCAGAAAGTCGTCGTTGTCAGACGTACGAAGTTTGACCTGAAGCGTGCTGAAGACAGGGCACACATTTTGGAAGGCCTGAAAATTGCGCTGGATAACATCGATGAAATCATCAATCTCATTCGTGCTTCAAATAATGATGAAGAGGCAAGAACCGGCCTGATGGATAAATTCGATCTGTCGGAGAGACAATCCCAGGCCATCCTTGATATGCGTTTGCGCCGCCTGACCGGTTTGGAGCGCGGCAAAATCGAAGACGAATATGAAGAAATACTTCAAACGATCGAAGAGTTAAAAGCGATTCTTGCTGATGAAGAGAAATTGCTTGAAATTATTCGTGAAGAACTGATAGAAATCAGGGATAAATTTGGGGATGCGCGCCGTACAGAAATCACGCTCGGCTCCATTACCGATATCGAAGATGAAGACCTGATACCGGAAGAACAGATTGTCGTTACATTGAGTCACAACAACTATATCAAGCGTCTGCCCTCTTCGACATATCGTGCACAGCACCGGGGCGGACGGGGCGTCCAGGGCATGAATACGATCGAAGATGACTTTGTCAGCCAGATTGTTACGATGAGCACCCATGATTACATCATGTTCTTTACGAACAAAGGGCGTGTATATCGGCTGAAAGGCTACGAACTGCCAGAACTGTCCAGACAGTCCAAGGGCATTCCAATCGTCAATATGCTTGAAATTGATAAGGATGAAGCCATCAGTACGATGATATCGATCAAGGACAAAGATACGGCTGATATGTTCCTGATATTCGCCACCAGGAAGGGTCTGGTTAAACGTTCGGCACTCGATAATTTCGAGCGCATCAACAAAAACGGCAAGATCGCAATCACTTTCAGAGAGGATGATGAGCTGCTCGCTGTGCGTCTAACAGATGGAACGAAAGAGGTCATCCTCGGCACAAAATATGCTTCGCTGATCAGATTTCCGGAAAGCCAGATCCGGTCCATGGGCAGAACGGCCGCCGGTGTCAAAGGCATTACACTGCGGGAAGCGGATGAAGTCGTCGGTCTTGATGTCCTGGATAAAGATCAGAAAATCCTCATCGTTACCGATCGAGGTTACGGCAAGCTAACCCATGAATCAGAATATCGCATGACGAACCGCGGCGGTGTCGGGGTTAAAACGGCAAATCTTACGGATCGTGTGGGTGAGCTGGAATATATCGCCGCTGTGGAAGGCAACGAAGACTTGATGATTGTTACAAATCACGGTGTCATCATCAGACTGATCATGGAAGAAGTGTCTGTCCTCGGCCGGAATACCCAGGGCGTCAGACTCATCAAACTTTCCGACAACCAGTATGTCGCTACAGTGGCGAAAGTGAGAGACGAGATTGAAGAGGAAGAACTGACCCTTGGAGATGAAGATGAAGTGTCTGAAGCGGACAGCCAGGAAAGTCGATCGGAAGAATAAATAAACAACTGCAGCGCGCTGCAGTTGTTTTATTTCATTGCCATTAAGTAATGAAAACGCTATAATATAATCAGTCAATAGTATTTTAGCTAAAAATTTGAAGAGGTATGCTGATGAATAGCGGGACAAATCAACAGGCATTCGGTAAATTTTCCGCTCTAATTGCCTTAACCGGTGAAAAAACAGCGCTTGAACTGATGCCTGAGTATCAGAATTTTAAAGTGATTACAGGGAAAGTCGGTTCGATGGATCTGAAGAAAGTCATCTCATCAGTTGAAACAGCAGCAAAGCGCAATGAGATGATCGACGGAGAACTCTATCGGGAAACACATGCATTATACCACGCGATTATAGAAGCGGCAGAAGGTGTGACAAGAGGTAAGCTGAGTGTCGGTGAGGTCATGCGTACAGTCGGACTGGCATTTTCTGTTGTTCGGGGCTCGCCTTACGGAGATCCTGCTGAAGGGGAATGGATTGCGGTCTGTTTCTACGGTACAATTGGCGCACCGATTAAAGGCAAAGAGCATGAGACACTCGGTCTCGGCATCAATCATATTTAAACAGATAATCGGATATTACATGTCATAGACAGCAGTTATTAGAGACACTGAAATTCCTAAAGGGAATGACTGTGTCTTTTTTTATTGCTGAAAAGGAGGAAAAAAGCATGTCAGTATTAACACTTACCGGGCACGACCTGAGCATAGAACGGATGAAATTATTTCTAACGGATAAGGAGAGCACAGTTGAAATATCAGAAAATGCATATGTGAACGTGCGTGCATCCAGGAAAATCGTCGAAGATATTATTGAACATGAAAAGACGATCTACGGCATTACGACCGGTTTTGGTCTGTTTTGCGATGTAATGATTTCAAAAGATAAAACATCCGATCTGCAGGCCAATCTAATCCGTTCCCATTCCTGTGGTGTCGGCGAGCCGTTCGGAGAAAAAACAGTGCTGACGATGATGGTTCTGCGTTTGAATACGCTGCTCAAGGGTTATTCCGGTGTGACTGTTTCTTTAGTTGACCAGCTAAAAACTTTCATCAATGCACGCATTATTCCGAAAGTGCCTGAGCAGGGATCGCTCGGGGCTTCCGGCGACCTTGCGCCGCTGGCCCATATGGCGCTGGCCCTGATCGGAGAAGGCGAAGTGTTCTATAAGGATGCACTGCGCGATTCAAAAACGGTGCTAGATGAATTGGATATTAAGCCCATCACGCTCAAGGCTAAGGAAGGGCTTGCCCTGATCAACGGTACCCAGCCGATGACTGCCCTGGGCGTCATCAATTATATCGAAGCTGAGCAGCTGATGCACAACAGTCTGTGGATTGCTTCACTCACCCATCAGTCACTCAATGGCATCATTGACGCCTATGACGAAAAAGTGCATCTATCGAGAGGCTATCCGGAGCAAGCAGCAGCTGCCAGACAGATGCGCGGGTTTTTGGCAGGCTCGGCACTCACCACCCGTCAAGGGGAAGTCAGGGTCCAGGACGCCTATTCACTGCGCTGCATCCCGCAGGTGCACGGCGCCTCGATGCAGACACTCGCCTACGTGAAGGACAAGATCGAAATCGAGATGAATGCAGCGAATGATAACCCGTTGATATTCGGTGAAGATGAAGTCATTTCAGGCGGAAATTTCCATGGCCAGCCGATAGCCATTGCGATGGATCTGCTTAAAATCGGCACCAGCGAAATTGCAAACATTTCAGAACGCCGTATCGAGCGGCTGGTCAATCCAAGTCTGAATGGTGATTTGCCGGCATTTCTGAGCCCTGAAGAGGGGCTGCAGTCAGGCGCCATGATCCTGCAGTATTCAGCAGCCAGCCTGGTCTCTGAGAATAAAACACTCGCCCACCCCGCCAGCGTGGATTCCATTCCATCTTCAGCAAGCCAGGAAGACCATGTTTCCATGGGGACCATCGCGGCCCGGCATTTGAGAGATATTATTGATAATATGCGCAGCGTCCTGTCCATCGAACTATTCATCGCACTGTCTGCAGTCGAAATCAAAGGGGTCGGCAAACTGTCGCCGAAAACACGCAAGAAATTTGACACCTGCAGAGAGATTGTGGACTTTATAGATCACGATCGCAATTTCAGTAAAGATATTGATAAACTGTCGGAAGAATTAAGAACGATTCACTAAATCCGCTGAATCCAAGGGAGGTTTATCGAAATATTTCAGAACCAGATTGATAAAGTCCTCTGTCAATGGGGACAGGAATCTCTTTTTATCATAAACAAGATATACCGGCCGGTGCGGCGGAGAATCTGAGATTTCACGGATATATACACTGGTTGAATGCAGCGATTGTGCGTATTTCTCAGGAATGACTGCGATACCGAGTTCATTAAGGACAAAATCTGCAACAAAATCAAACCGGCCGATTTCATATTCGATATTGGGGGTAACGCCAATCTTATTGAATGAATTTAAAATGTCCGTTCGGGTCTGGTAACCTTCCTGGGAGATAATCAGCGCTGCGTCCTTTAAATCGATCAGATGAATTTCGGATTTCTCCCTGAGCGGACTGTTCCCGGGAATAACAGCCACCAGTTTTTCCTCATACAGCGGGATGGAAGCAATGCCTTGATCATTGATAAATTGGCTGGTTATCGCTGCATGAACTTCAAAATCATCGAAAGCCTTTTTGATCTCATCGATGCTGAGGATTGGTTCAATTTCGATGAAAACATCCGGATGGATGTCCTTGTAGGATTTGATGACTTGTGCTGTCCAGTACTTGGCGCTTTCGATCAAGCCGATGGATAAATGGGCCGGGCCTCTCTCCTTAAGTTTCAGGGCCGTCTCCCTGACCATGTTGTAATGCATGACCAGCTTGGTGGATTCATCATACAAAAGTCCGCCTTCTTTAGTGAGGGTAATCCGTCTCTGTGAACGGTCGATGAGCTTAAAACCGATCTCATCTTCCAGCCGTCTGATGGATGTGCTCAGGGAGGGCTGTGAAATATGGAGCGCATAAGCGGCAGTCGTAAACGATTCTTTTTCGATGACTGTGACAAAGTGTAACAATTGATTGATCTGCATGGGCTCACCTCTCTTCATACATTAATTTTTAATCTCATTTTAACAGCATCATAGCCAAATGCTATCGATTCATTGTTTATAGGTATTTGTTATTTATGATGTTCCACTCTAAAATAAAAGTATACTCATATTGTAAGCGCTTACTTTATGGATGAGGGGTGGGACACCATGTCATTAGTGACAAAGGAAAAAATGAACGCGCAAAAAGGCAGCAGCATGTGGCGGTTTTTCTTATACAGTGCTATCGGCGTTATCTGCTTTTTCGTCCCCGTAACACTGTTCGACAGCAATTCCATACTGCTTGATCATTTCGTGACACTCGTGACAAATGTCTTCGGCGAACCAATTAAATATTACACTTTATTGGTTATCATGATAGGGACAGTCTATCCATTTATCACAAAGGAATGGAATAGAAGCCTGGTGGATATCGTGATCACCCTTTTCAAAGTACTCGGTGTGGGTGTCGGTGTCATGATCGTGTTTGAAATCGGCCCTGCGTTTGTACTGCGTGAGGATATCGGACCGTTTCTCTATAACTCGCTCGCCATCAATCTGAGTATACTCATACCGGTCGGCGGCGCGGTCTTAGGTCTGCTTGTCGGATATGGTCTGCTGGTCTTCATCGGCGTAATCATGGAGCCGGTTATGAGACCGGTTTTTAAAACACCGGGCAGGTCTGCGATTGATGCTGTGGCTTCATTTGTGGGCAGCTATTCCATTGGCCTGCTAATCACAAACCGTGTATATAAGGATGGACTCTACAGCCGTAAGGAAGCGATGATTATTGCCACCGGTTTTTCCACAGTTTCAGCAACTTTCATGATTGTTATCGGGAGGACGCTGGGACTCATGGATCACTGGAACCTGTTTTTCTGGACGACGCTCATCGTCACCTTTACTGTGACTGCATTGTCGGTCAGAATACCGCCGCTCAGGAACGAGGCGGATTACTATTATAATGGTGAAGATCACTCAGAAAAAGAAGATTTTGAAGGCAATCGTTTTAGATATGCATGGTATAAGGCAAAACAACAATCATTTGAAAGTGAACCGCTCATCAAAAATATCATGAAGAACCTGAGTGATGCTTTTAAAATGACGATGACAGTGGTACCGACCATATTATCCATCGGTCTGTTGGGATTATTCATCGTTGAATATACAGAGATTATTTATTGGATATCTTTCATTTTCTATCCAGTACTGTATATCTTCCCATTGCAGGATGCCCCGTTGCTTGCCGAAGCAGTCACTGTCTCGATCATTGAGATGTTTCTCCCATCCTTACTGGTTGTTGAAGCAGGTATAGAGATTCGGTTTATCACTGCCGTCATTTCGGTATCATGTATCATCTTCTTTTCTGCACTTGTGCCATGCATTTTGGCCACCGATATCAATATGAAGATCTGGAAGATGGTCGCTGTCTGGTTTGTCAGAGCAGTGCTGTCTCTCATCATCATAATTCCAATAACGCTGTTAATATTTTAAAAGGAGTGAGCTGTATGACCAGGAAGATTACTGCTAAAAAGGGTTTGGAGATTGAATGTAAAGGCTGGGAACAGGAAGCGGCTCTGAGGATGCTCTATAACAATCTGGATCCGGAAGTGGCGGAGCGTCCGGAAGAATTGGTTGTCTACGGCGGCATCGGTAAAGCGGCGCGTAACTGGGAGTCTTTTGAAGCGATTGAGAATACGCTGCGCACCTTGGAAAAGGATGAAACGATGCTCGTGCAGTCCGGTAAGCCGGTGGGGGTATTCAAAACGCATGAGGAGGCGCCGAGAGTTTTATTATCCAACTCGGTCCTGGTACCCAAATGGGCCAATTGGGAACACTTTAACGCGCTTGATAAAGAAGGGCTGATGATGTATGGACAGATGACCGCGGGAAGCTGGATTTACATCGGCTCGCAAGGGATTGTCCAGGGCACCTTTGAGACATTTGCAGAACTGGCGAACCAAAATTATAACGGTTCACTTAAAGGGACGATTACACTGACTGCCGGTCTCGGCGGCATGGGCGGTGCCCAGCCGCTAGCTGTGACTATGAACGAAGGAGTGGCAATCTGTGTGGAGGTGGATCCGACAAGAATAGAGAAGCGCATGGAGACGAAATATCTGGATACAAAGGCGGAGACGCTCGATGAAGCTTTGAAGATGGCAGAAGAAGCGCGTGATAAAGGAGAGGCATTGTCGATTGGCCTGCTTGGAAATGCAGCTGAAATTCATCATGAAATTTTAAGACGGTCGTTTAAAATTGACGTGGTGACTGACCAGACATCCGCCCATGACCCGTTGAACGGCTATATACCTGAAGGATACAGCCTTGAAGCAGCCGCAGAACTGCGGGAAGCGGATCCGGTCGAGTATGTCAGGCTGTCATCCCAATCCATGGCGAAGCATGTGGAAGCGATGCTCGCGTACCGGAAAAACGGTTCGGTGGTGTTTGACTACGGCAATAATATCCGCCAAGTGGCGTTTGATGATGGCGTGGATGATGCTTTTGATTTCCCGGGCTTTGTGCCGGCATACATTCGCCCCTTGTTCTGCGAGGGCAAAGGCCCGTTCCGTTTCGCAGCGTTGAGCGGCGATCCGAAAGATATTGAAGTAGCGGATAAGAAGATGCGGGAACTATTCCCAGATAATGAAAAGCTGCTCAGATGGCTGGATATGGCTCAGGACAAAATCGCCTTCCAGGGGCTCCCTTCAAGAATCGCATGGCTCGGTTACGGGGAACGGGCAAAGATGGGACTGGCACTCAATGCGCTCGTGGCGAGCGGTGAAATTTCAGCGCCGGTTGTTATCGGCCGGGATCATCTGGACAGCGGTTCTGTAGCCAGTCCGAATCGTGAAACAGAGAGTATGAAGGACGGCAGTGACGCTGTCGGTGACTGGGCGGTACTGAACGCGCTGGTAAATACTGCTGCCGGCGGTTCATGGATCAGCGTCCACCACGGCGGCGGTGTCGGCATGGGCTATTCCCTGCATGCGGGAATGGTGGTCGTCGCTGACGGCACCGATAATGCAAAACGCCGCCTGGAACGTGTACTGACCAGTGATCCGGGTATGGGAGTAGCGAGGCATGCGGATGCCGGATACAGGACAGCGATTGAAACAGCGCAGGAGAAAGGCGTCAATATACCAATGCTAGGAGAATAAATAATATGAATGATACGGTTGTAAAAAATATCAAATCACTCATCCTGCCAAAGAAAACGGACCAGCCGTTAAAAGGACAAGAGATGGATGAGCTTGAAATTATAGCGGATGCTATGGTGGTCATAGATGAAGGCAAAATCGTATATGCGGGGGCCGTAACAGAGGTGTATGATGCAAAGGAAACAATCGATGCCAAAGGCATGATCGCTTCCCCTGCCCTCGTCGATCCACATACCCACGTCGTGCACGGCGGTTCCCGCGAACATGAGATGTCCCTCAAACGACAGGGGGTGGACTATCTGAAAATACTTGAAAAAGGCGGCGGTATTCTAAATACAGTCGAACAGACTCGAAATGCGAGTCATGAAGCACTATTTGACAAGGCATCTAAGAACATCACCAGGATGATCCAGCATGGCGTGCTGACTGTCGAGAGTAAAAGCGGCTACGGGCTTGACCGGGAAAATGAGCTGAAACAGCTGAAAGTTTCCCGGGAAATACATGAGCGCTTCCCGATTCAGATGCGGCATACGTATCTGGGCCCGCATGCGGTTCCGAAAGGCAGGGATAATGAAGAATTTTTGAACGAGATGATTGAACTTCTGGATGAAGCACAAGACTACGCTGACTTTGCCGATATTTTCTGTGAGACCGGTGTCTTTACCGTCGAACAGTCCAGAAGATATATGGAAGCGGCCAGAAAACGCGGCTTGAAGGTGAAGATCCATGCGGATGAAATAGACCCGCTGGGCGGTCTGGAACTGGCGATGGAACAGAATGCAATCAGCGCCGATCATCTGGTTGCCGCCAGCGAAACCGGCAAGTCAATGCTGAAAGATTCCGATATCGTAGCGGTGCTTCTGCCCGGCACAACGTTCTACCTCGGCAAGGAAAAATTCGCGGATGCCCGGGGCATGCTGGATAATGGCGGGGCCGTCAGTCTCGCCACCGACTACAATCCGGGCAGCTGTGTCACCGACAACCTTCAGATGATTATGGCCATCGCAGCATTGAAGCTTAAAATGACGCCGAATGAAATCTGGAATGCGGTGACGGTCAATGCCGCGCATGCAATCAACGCCGATAAAGGCACACTCACCGAGGGTGATGAAGCAAACCTGGTTCTCTGGGATGCACCGAACCATGAATATATCCCGTATCATTACGGTGTCAATCATGCGCATACTGTTATCGCCGGCGGCAGGACAGTGTATGAGCGCCCAGGTCTCCTGTCATATTAAGCTTTTGAAGTTGCGTTTTATCAGGATTCGTATTAAAATAAAATTAATCAAATATGTTTCGTCAGAAGGAAACAGTAATGACGGCTGGATTTCAGAGAGACCATGGCGGGTGAAAATGGTCAGACAGCTTCATGAATTTCCGTCCTTCATTATCATGGCGGACCGGTACCCATTCCATACCGTTACCAGGTAAAAGATGGTGCTTCTACGCACCGAATTAGGGTGGCAACGCGTATACCACGTCCCTTACACGGGATGTGGTATATTTTTTATTAAAAAAATAAGTAGAAGGAGACTGCAGAGATGCTTGATATCAAAAAGATCAGACATGATAAGGACATTGTTAAAGAGAAGACTGAAAAACGCGGTATAGAGCCGTCAGTGATTGATGATATCCTGGCGCTGGATGAAGAAAGGCGGCAGCTCATACAGGACACTGAGACCCTGAAGAGCAAACGCAACAAAGTGTCGGAACAGATTGCCATTAAAAAGAAGAATAAGGAAGCCGCCGATGACGTCATCGGTGAAATGCGCGAAGTCGGTGACAGAATCAAGGAAATCGACAGCCGGCTCGATGATGTCAATGAAGCGTACGAATACCATATGAGCCGTCTTCCGAACCTGATTCATGATGATGTGCCGGTTGGCAAAGATGACACTGAAAATGTAGAAATCAGACGTCAGGGGGCATCGGTATCATTTGATTTTGAACCAAAGGCGCACTGGGAGCTTCTCGAATCTTTAAAGCTTGCTGATTTCGAACGGGCAGCCAAAGTTTCAGGGGCGCGCTTCGTCTACCATACCGGTGACGGTGCCCGTCTTGAACGTGCTTTGATGAACTTCATGCTGGAAGTCCACAATAAAAATGGCTACAGGGAGATGATGACACCGCAGATCGTAAAAAGCGGCACAATGTACGCCACGGGTCAGCTGCCTAAATTTGAAGAAGATCTTTTTAAAATAGACGGTATGGATATGTATACTATCCCGACATCGGAAGTGACACTCACGAACTATCATATGGATGAAACGCTTTCTGACGATGAGCTGCCGGTGAAATTTACAGCACAGACGGCCTGTTTCAGAAGTGAAGCGGGTTCTGCCGGCAGAGATACGAGAGGCCTCATCCGTCTGCACCAGTTCAATAAAGTCGAAATGGTCCGTCTGGAACGTCCGGAAGATTCATGGGATGCGCTCGAGGAAATGACAGAACATGCAGAGCACATCTTAAATCTGCTTGAGATTCCGCACCGTACAGTACTGCTCTGTACAGGTGATATCGGATTCGGTTCTTCGAAGACCTATGATGTTGAGGTATGGCTGCCAAGCTACAATGATTATAAGGAAATCAGTTCCGTCTCAAACATTACGGATTTCCAGGCGCGTCGCGGAAACATCAAATTCAAGCGGGATAAGGATGCCAAACCTGAATTCCTCCATACACTGAACGGCAGCGGGCTTGCGGTCGGCCGGACGATGGCTGCACTGCTGGAAAACTATCAGAATGATGACGGCTCCGTCACAATTCCTGAAGTGTTAAGACCGTATATGAGTGGTCAGGAAAAGCTTGAAGCGTTATAATAGTAATATTGGATGCTCCTATTCATTTAGGAGCTTTATTTTATGGATGGAGGCGTAGAAATATTGGATAACAAAGTTTCGCTGCTTCAGATGCTGCTTGCCCTCCTGATGGTATTTGTATTTATCACCCTTGCGGATATCAGTATACTGTTCGGAGCATTGATACTTCCATTCTCGGTATACTTTCTCGTGAAACTGAAGCAGCAATCGAACTATCATTTTTGGCTGACTTTTTTCAGCTTTCTTATCCCGGCCATATTTCTATTAACAACGACAATATGGTTATGGTTCATACTGCTGTACATTGTTTCAGTCATTATCGACCGTACTTTGAAACAGGGAGTGTCCCAGGAAGTCACGCTGTTTTATGTGACAGCCGGTATACTGCTCTCTGTATTGGGCGGGCTGAATCTGCTGCAGATGACCGGTGCCATAGAGCCGTTGTCGAATGTATATATGAATTTCCGTGACTGGTATATGGAACAGGTTGAAGCCTACGGCACATTCGCGGCATCACCGATGGATCTTGATGTGGTAAGAGATGCAATGGATCAGATTTTCATCAATCTGCCTGCATACATGGCAGTGATTTCGTTTATCATAGCAGTGTACACAGTATTGATGCTGCGGCTGGTATTAAAGTCCTCTCCCGTAAAACTTTGGGAGTACCGCGCCTTTAAAGATTGGAGCTTCCCCAGATTTATACTATATTTATTTTTAATCGCATTTATAGTATCATTCTTTACAACTGAAGGCACCACTTTCCAGACAACGCTTACGAATATTATAATTGTCCTGGAATGGGTATTATATATTCATGGATTAAGTTTCTCCTATTTCTTCATGAGGGATAAGAAGCTGAATGTTCCGGTATCAATTCTGATACTCATACCTTTAGTGATTCTTAAGCCTTTGACCATGCTTATAGGTGTGATTGAAATGATCTTCAGGATCAGGCTTAATATGGAACTCAAAAGGAAGTGATGACAATGTATAACGTGCTGGACCGAAAAATGATATTCATTCCGTTTGGAATTGCGGCATTCCACATATTTGTCATGAATATCTTCATAATGGCCAACTTCTTTAACACAGGTCTGCTTTTTCTGATTGTCAGCATTATCCTTTTGACACTGCTGTTTATATATCTCAACCGTTCCCTGTCAATCAATGAGATACGTTTTAGACAGATGGTCCAGGATATCGCCGGCAGTAAACAGTATGCCATCGATCATCTGCCCATGGGGCTCATCCTCCTCAACGATGAGGATGAAATCGAATGGATGAATGATTACATCGCAGAGGAAATTTCAACGGATAATCTGAATGAGCCGATTAACAAGCTGTTCCCAAACCTCATGACAACACTGAAGGCAAATAATATACAATCTTCGGAATCATCCTATAACGACAGGCATTATAAAATTTACTGGGATGAAAAACATCAGGCGCTGCATCTGCTGGATATTACAGAACAGCGTATGCGTGAACAGGAGCTGGAAGGTAAAAAACCGGTGATCGGAATTTTATTCCTTGATAACTATGATGATGTCACACAGAATATGAGCGAAGCGCTGAAGAGTGAGCTTAATAACACGATTACCAATACCATCAACAACTGGGCGAACCGCCATCACATATATATCCGGAGATTCTCCCAGGATCGTTTCATCATCGTGCTGAACAGTAAAAGTCTGAAGGACATTGAAGCCACACGCTTCAACCTCCTGGATGAAGTCCGCGATCGCTCGCGGGAACTTGGTGTGCAGATTACACTCAGTATCGGTATTGGCGAAGGTTCAGCCGATTATATCGAAGTCGGGGAACTGGCGCAGTCCAGTCTTGATCTGGCGCTTGGCCGCGGCGGCGACCAGGTGTCCATCAAGGCAGTGAACGGCAACGCGCGATTCTACGGCGGTAAGACCGACCCTATGGAAAAAAGGACCCGTGTCAAAGCGCGTGTCATTTCCCACGCGCTCAGGGATATTCTGCTGGAAGGCGAAAACGTTCTCATCATGGGGCATAAGAACCCGGACATGGACGCCATTGGTTCCTCTATCGGTGTGGCAAGAATTGCCACAATGAACGGCATCGATGCCAACATTGTCCTGAATGATGATGATATTGATGATACCCTCCAGCGCATGATGAATGAAGTGGAAGAGCGGGAAGAGGTCATGAACCTGTTTGTGAGTTCCGAGGATGCTTGGGAGAAGATCACGCCGCAAACGACTGTGGTGGTTGTCGATACACACAGAGCAAGCATGGCGCTGGATGAAGTCATCCTGAACAAAGCCACGCGCAAAGTAGTCATAGACCACCACAGACGTGCAGATGACTTTATATCGAGTCCGATGCTCGTCTATATGGAACCTTACGCATCGAGTGCAAGCGAGCTTGTGGCAGAGCTTCTGGAATATCAGAATAAGCAGCAGAAACTATCGCGTCTTGAAGCGACAATCATGCTGACAGGCATTATTGTGGATACCCGCAACTACACATTGCGGACCGGATCCAGGACGTTTGATGCTGCAAGTTTCTTAAGGAGTAACGGTGCCGATCCGGTACTTGCACAGACATTCCTCAAAGATGATATCGACACGTATATTGCACGCAGTGACCTGATAAAATCCGCTGAAATCCACGATAATGGCATGGCCATTGTCAAGGCGGATCCTTCGATGACTTACCATCCGGTGACCGTGGCGCAGGCAGCTGACCAGCTGCTGCAGATCGAAGGTGTCAAAGCCTCGTTCGTCATTGCAGCAAGAGAAGATGAATCGATCGGTATTTCTGCCCGGTCATTCGGGGAGATTAATGTTCAGGTTGTCATGGAATCCCTTGGCGGGGGCGGTCACCTGTCCAATGCAGCCACGCGTGTGACGGACAGGACGATGGACGAGCTGCATGATGAATTAGTTGAGACAATCGAACAGACACTTGATAACAGGAGTGAAGATGAATGAAAGTAATTTTTCTAACCGACGTTAAGAATAAAGGCAAAAAAGGCGAAGTGAAAGATGTAGCCACCGGCTATGCCCAGAACTATCTTCTCAAGAAGGGGCTGGCTGAAGAAGCAAACGAAGCCAACCTTCAAAAGTTGAAAGAACAGCAGGATGCAGCTGCAGAAGAAGCACGAAAAGAACTGGAAGATGCCAAGGCGCTGAAAGCAGAACTGGAAGAAAAGGAAGTGGAAGTGAAGACGAAAGCCGGTGAAGAAGGCAAGTTATTCGGTTCCGTCAGTTCCAAACAGGTGGTGGATTCATACGAGAAGCAACATGGCATCAAGCTCGACAAACGGAAACTCGATATGTCACAGCCGCTCAAGAGCCTCGGCTATCATAAGATGAGCATAAAACTTCATAAGGAAGTATCAGCAGCACTCAGAGTACATGTTGTTGAACAATAGAGGATAAAGGAGGGGTTGATTTTGGATATCCATCAGCAGATGCCCCACAATATGGAAGCGGAACAATCTGTCCTCGGAGCCATTCTGATCAATCCCGAAATCTTTATATCTACAGCAGAGACACTGGATCCTGAAGATTTCTACAGAAGTGAACACCAGAGTGTATACCGGGCGATGGGTATATTGAGTGAAGGTCATCAGAATATTGACGTTGTCACTCTGATTGATCAGTTAAAAAGCATGGAAGTGCTGAGTTCTGTCGGCGGCCCGCGCTATATTGCTGAATTATCTAACGTTGTACCGACCAGTCGCAACGTTAGTTTTTATGTGAACATCGTCAGCAGATATTCGCTGAAACGGAAGTTGATTCAGACGGCTGAAGAAATTGCCGGTGACGGGTTTTCGGATGAGATTGATATCGAGGATCTGCTGACTGAGGCAGAAGGCAAGATCATGTCAATTTCGGAAAACCGGAGAAATGAAGGTTTCAAATCGATGAAGTCTGTTGTCCATGAAGTTTATGAACAGGTTGAAGCCCGGGCAGGCCAGACGGATAATACAACGGGCATTCCGACAGGTTACCGGGACCTCGATTTCATGACATCGGGATTCAACCGCAATGAGCTGATCATCATCGCTGCCCGCCCTTCGATGGGTAAGACTGCTTTTGCATTGAATATTGCCGGTCATGTCGGCACCTCTGCGGATCAGCAAACCGTTGCCATATTTTCGCTTGAAATGGGCGCAGACCAGCTGGTATCGAGAATGATTTCCAGTCAGGGCATGATTGACGCGACGAAATTGCGACAGGGCAATCTGGGGCACGACGACTGGGATAACTTCACGACAGCAATCGGCAGCCTCGCGGAGTCAAGAATATTTATCGATGATACACCGGGCATCAGAGTCAATGACATCCGTTCTAAATGCATGCGGCTCAAACAGGAGCACGGTCTGGATATGGTGATCATCGATTATCTGCAGCTGATCCAGAGCTCCAGCAACAAGCGCAGTGACAACCGGCAGCAGGAAGTATCCGAGATTTCGAGAATGCTGAAAGCACTTGCCAGGGAGATGAACTGTCCCGTCATTGCTTTGTCCCAGTTATCCAGAAGCGTAGAGTCACGGCAGGATAAGCGTCCGATGATGAGTGACCTTCGTGAATCAGGTTCCATAGAACAGGATGCGGATATCGTTTCATTCCTGTACCGTGAAGATTATTATGTCCGCGGTGACGGCGAGGAAGATGCTGAAGGGGCCCAGAAGCAGCAGGATGAGATAGAAATCATCCTGGCCAAGCACCGGAATGGCCCAACGGGCACCGTTAAACTGATCTTTAATAAATCCTACAGCAGCTTCTTTGACCAGGATAACAGAGGTTACGGGGACGGCTATATTCCACCCGCTTAATTTACGAATGTTTTTATAGTAACTCTATAAAAATGTTCGTATTTTTAATTGCAATATCCCTTCTGTACTGATAGAATGGTGACGTTATTTCAAAGAAAAAATTGGAGGCAATCTCATGTCTGGAACAGTAGTAGTCGGAACACAGTGGGGCGATGAAGGAAAAGGTAAAATCACAGATTTCCTATCTGAGGATGCTGACATTATTGCACGTTTTTCAGGCGGCAACAATGCCGGCCACACAATTCAATTCGGCGGGGAAACCTACAAGCTGCATCTTGTCCCTTCCGGGATTTTTTACGATGATAAGCTGTCCCTTATCGGCAACGGTGTTGTTATTGACCCGCTTTCTCTGATTAAAGAGCTGGATGGATTGATTGAACGCGGTATCTCTGTAGATAATTTAAGAATTTCAAACCGCGCCCAGGTCATTCTCCCCTATCATCTGCTTGAGGATGAACTGGAGGAAGCGGCACGCGGGGATAATAAAATCGGTACAACGAAACGGGGCATCGGTCCCAGCTATGTAGATAAAGTGCAGCGCATCGGCATCCGGATGGCTGACTTGGTTGATGATGAAGCATTCAAACGAAGGCTTGAAGAAAATTTGGAGATAAAAAACCATAAGTTTGAAGCACTCTATGGCAGGGAAGGATTCACATTCGAAGAAATTTATGAACAATACAGAAAAGCAGCAGAGCGTCTGGCACCGTATGTGACAGACACGGCGAAAGTATTGGATGATTCATTCCAGAATAATGGAAAAGTACTATTCGAAGGTGCCCAGGGGGTCATGCTTGACGTCGACCACGGTACTTATCCATTCGTTACATCCAGCAATCCGGTTGCCGGTAATGTGACAGTCGGCTGCGGCGTCGGCCCGGGTTCTGTTAAAAATATCGTTGGCGTATGCAAGGCCTATACATCCAGAGTCGGAGACGGCCCCTTCCCTACTGAACTGTTTGACGCAAACGGAGATCATATCCGTGAAATCGGCCGTGAATATGGAACGACTACCGGACGCCCGAGGCGTGTGGGCTGGTTTGACAGCGTGGTCGTGCGCCACTCCAGACGCGTCAGCGGGATTACTGATCTGTCCCTGAATTCAATTGATGTGCTCAGCGGGCTCGACACAGTTAAAATCTGTACCGCTTATGAAATTGACGGCAAAGAAATTACAGAGTACCCTGCAACACTCGACGCACTTGAACGCGCAAAACCAATCTTCAAAGAACTGCCCGGCTGGAGTGAAGACATTACCAGCGTCACCCGTCTGGAAGATCTTCCGGAAAATGCCCGCAGCTATCTGCATGAAATCGAAAGACTCTGTGACGTCAGCGTCTCCATATTCTCAGTCGGTCCGGACAGGAATCAGACAAATCTCCTGAAAGATTTCTGGGCATAATATAAGCGCTCCGCAGTCAAAAGTCTTGTCCTGTGGAGCGCTTTTTAAATAAACTATATATACAGATTGTTTTTTAGATAGGAAATGATAATTTCAACGGCTTCATCCACCGCCTGTTTTTCCGTGTCGATGACAATCTCAGGATTTTCAGGTGCTTCATATGGTGCATTGATCCCTGTAAATTCCTTGATTTCACCTGCACGTGCTTTTTGGTAAAGTCCTTTTGGATCGCGGGCTTCACATTCATCCAGACTGCATTTTGTGTGTATTTCAATGAACTCTTTGTCTTCCAGGATGCTTCTGACATCGTCGCGGTCTGCCTTGTAGGGGGAGATGAAAGCTGTCATTGTCACAATGCCCGCATCAACCATCAGTTTAGCTACCTCACCGATACGCCGGATATTCTCTTTACGGTCGTCCGGACTGAAACCAAGATTGTTGTTCAGCCCGTGGCGGACATTATCACCATCCAGACGGTACGATTGGATGTGTTGTTCATAAAGGGCTTTCTCGAGCGCAACTGAAAGGGTTGATTTTCCTGATCCGGAAAGTCCTGTGAACCAGATGACGATACTTTTATGATTGTTGCGCGACTGCCTTTGTTTCTTTGTCACTGCTGAATCGTGCCATATAATATTAGTTGAGGTGTTCATTGTTTCACTCCTGACGGGTTAAGTTTTGCTGCAGACCTTTGATGAGGATATCTGCAACTTCGGGTCTTGAAAATTCTTTCGGCGGCTGCTCCCCGTTACGCAGTTTTTCTCTTACTTTTGTACCGCTTAAGTGAACATGTGATGATTTATCATGCGGACAAGTTTTAGCTGTTCCCATGTTTTCACATATTGTGCAGTAAAATGCATGTTCAAACTTGAAAATTTGAATGCCGAGTTCATCTTCATACTGTGAGATTAATTCCTGAGCTTCATAAGTGCCGTAATAATCACCGACGCCTGCATGATCACGTCCGACAATGAAATGTGTGCAGCCGTAATTTTGCCTTACGACAGCATGAAGTATGGCTTCCCTTGGTCCGGCATACCGCATCGCTGCAGGATAGATGACAAGCCTTGTCCGGTTTTCCGGATAGTAGTATTTAAGTAAAGTCTGATAACTTTCCATGCGGACTTCAGCAGGAATATCGTCTGATTTGGTTTCACCGACAAGCGGATTCAAAAGCAGACCATCCACAGATTCAAGTGCTGCTTTTTGAATGTATTCATGAGCACGGTGAACCGGATTTCTTGTTTGGAAACCGACAACTGTTTTCCAGCCAAGATTATAAAATAACTTTCTGGTTTCTGAAGGGTCCAGATAAAAGTCTTCAAATTCATCATGTGCTGGACGATTCACAAGATGTATCGGTCCCCCAAGGTATACGTTTCCTTTTTCATAGACTCTTTTGACACCGGGATGATCTGTATCGGTTGTCCCATATACCTGTTCTGCTTCATGGGTTTTGTTGTATGTGTACTTCTCTTCGAGTTCCAGAATGCCGTATAATATATCATCTTCTCCGTAGAGTGCAATGCTCGATCCAATTTCCAAAGCATCGGACTGTGTTTCGGTTACAGGGAGTGTAATTGGCAGACTCCAGATCAATCCGTCCTGCAGTCTCATATTTTCTACAACATTTTTATAATCAGCTTCACCCATGAAGCCTTTAAGGGGGCTGAACCCCCCGATGGCAATCAGTTCCAGATCAGACAGGCTCCATGGATTCAACACCAATGAATCCATTATCCCAGCCTCTTTTATGAGCAGCTCTTTCTCTGCACCTTCAGCTTCTCTGTTAATCAACACACCGCCATGCGGTGCAATAATGCTTTCATGAACCTCTGTGGATAATGCCATATTTGATATTCTCCTTTTTATTGTGACTGATTCACTTCATTCATTTTCGCCTGCCCTAATTCTATCGAAAAATTTTCTGTTTCGGTAAATTGTAAATACGATCAAGGCAATTCAGAACAGGATCATTATTACTTTTGCGATCGCTGCAGATACCATTGCAGAAGCAGCGTCAAGATCTATTGCAGGGTTTTAAGCCATTCGAGTATTTCCGCCTGGTACGCTGTTTCTAAATATTTATCGGACAGTAAATGACTGAGCCATTTATTTTTTTCTTCTTTCGAAAAACTAGTCTTTTTAAGGTGCTTTCTACATACATATAAAAAATCAACATACTGTTCATAACGAGCATCATACTGTGATTTAAAATCGCTTAGGATACGGGAAACAAGCATTGGACTTGCTCCTTCTGTGGATACGCTTAAAATGAGTCTGCCTTGTCGGTATGTCCCGGGAAATATCACAGTTCCCTGATCTGCGGCTCCGGTCATATTGAGCAAAGAGGCTTCATCTGTATGCTGCATGACTGCCTGATTGACTTTGGAGTCGTTGGTGGCAGCAATAACAAGTGTCGCATCCAGGACTTCCTCACCTTCAAATGATCGTTTATCCCAGATGAACTCTCCCTGTCTCCAGAGCGAAATCAGTTTTTCACTAATTTCTGGGCTGATGACATGCAGGATTGCCTCGCTTCCTTTCAAAGCATCCACACGACGCTCGGCAACACGGCCGCCGCCCACAATCACTACTTTCCTGCCTGACAGGTCTATCATTAATGGTATATATGACATCGTTTTTCATCCTTATCCTGGAGCTGCTTATTATTGAGGTAAAAGTTCAAAGGTTTCATAAACCCTTTCCTTTAATGCCTGCCGCATTGCGGGGTGATTGCCAAGATGGTGACAGAGAATGATGCTGTCACGCGTATTCCGGTCTTTGACCGTACTCTCCATATGCCGTTCAAGCACACCGGTGAACCAGAGATATGGAACGATGAAGATTTGTGAATGCCCGGCTTCAAGTGAGTCTCCCAGCGTATCTTCAAATGAAGGATGGCATGCTGCAAGATAACACTCTCTGACATGATTGAATCCCGTCGTTTGCCTGAGTACATCTCCTATCGATGTGATATCTGCCTGTGTCTGTGGATTATAGCTCCCTCTGCCGACGAGTAATAATTTGGCATCGCTATTGGGTTGGACGTTCGTCTCATTGATTCTTTCGTTTAAAATATTGGTTATTCTATGCTGTACACCAAGGGGTTTGCCGTATGAGAATTCTATATGCGGATACTTTTCGTTGATCGCGTCGAGTTCTTTTGGGATGTCATTATAGTAATGTCCGGCACTTAAAAGCAGGACAGGCACAACAGAAATTTCTGTCACTCCTTGATCCAGGAGAATTTCAACCCCTCTTGTTACATCTGGTTCTGCAAGTTCTAAAAAGCACATTTCCTGGTGGTCTATGTTTACCACCTGCTTGACGGAGTTGATAAATTCTACAGCCTCCCGTCTTGCCGTCTCTATCCTGCTTCCATGGCTGATGTATAATACGCCTTTCATTGAAACGCCCCCTTTCATTGGTATAGTGTCGTTTCATGGGAGTTGTCCTGAAGAGCGGTGTCTTCATACCACTTGATTTGATCTCTGAGACGGACCACTTCTCCAATAACGATAATTACGGGGTTCTGCATCTCTTTTGATCTTTCCACAATATTTCGTAACGTGCCTGTCACGGTTTTCTGCGCTGCAGTAGTGCCCGAATGAATCAGTGCCGCTGGTGTATCAGGGTCCCGCCCATATTTGGTAAGCAAAGCGGTTATATCCGGAAGATTGGCTGCTCCCATATAAATACATAATGTTTCGGGTCCCCGGGCGAGATGCTTCCAATACGCTTCGACATCGACACTGTCTTTAACGATTCCGGAAACGAAAGCGACAGATGAGCTGACGTTACGCTGGGTCACCGGTATTCCGGCATATGCAGGCGCAGAAGCACCGGAAGTAATGCCCGGCACGATTTCAAAAGGTATCTCCCTGTCAGACAGGGAGATTGCTTCCTCTCCGCCTCTTCCAAAAATGAAAGGGTCCCCGCCCTTCAGTCTCGTGATGATGCTGCCTTTCGAGGCAAGGTCACAGATAAGCTGATTGATTTCCTCCTGCTCCAGTGAATGATGATTGGGACTTTTTCCGCAATATATAAGTTGAGCTGATTGCGATGCATGATTGAGCAGTTCTTTATTCACCAGACGGTCGTACAGTATGAAGTCAGCCTGTGCGATCGCCTTCAAACCTTTCAGTGTAATCAAATCCGGATCTCCCGGACCGGCGCCGACTAAAAATACTTTTCCCATCCTGTCACCTCATTTAAAATATGTTAATTATGGAAATACTGGCCCGAATGAACTGCTTCTACAATGCCTGCACGGATGACGAAATCACCGAAATGTTCCCCTTCGAACTTTTCCTTTCCGTATTGGAGAAGAATCGGATGCAGACTTTCCAGTATTTCTGCTTCACCAATGTTCTCTTTGTATAATTTGTTCAGCCGATCCCCTTTAAACCCGCCGCCGAGGTACATATTGTATTTTCCGGGCGCTTTGCCGATGAATGCAATTTCTGCAAGGGCAGGTCTTGAGCACCCATTTGGGCAGCCGGACATGCGTATCGTGATCTCCTCTTCATTGATGCCCGCCTCATCAAGAATTTCTTCTATTTTGTTGATTAATGAAGGAAGATAACGCTCGGATTCCGCCATTGCCAGACCGCATGTAGGGAAGGCAACACAGGCCATTGAATTTCTTCTGAGTCCCGAGTAGTTTTCACCATCGGTGATGCCGTATTCATCTATGATTTCCTGAATCTGCTTCTTCTTCTGAGCGGTAACATTGGCGATAATCAGGTTTTGGTTGGGTGTCAATCTGAAGTCTCCGGTGTGGATGCCGGCAATCTCCCTGAGTGCTGTCTTCAGCTGATAGTTGGCTGTGTTTTTGATCCGGCCGTTTTGAATAAACAGGGTAAAATGCCATCTGCCGCTGCCTTTAGTCCATCCGTAACGGTCACCGTTATGGTCAAATTGAAACTCTTTCGCATCATTGAGTTCCCAGCCGAGCCGGCTGTTCAGCTCCGCCCGGATCCAGTCCACTCCTTTGGCATCCACTGTATATTTGAATCTGGCCTTTTTACGATCGGTACGGTTGCCGTAATCACGCTGTATTGTAACAATTTTTTCGGCAACTTCCTTTACGCTGTTTTTCGGGCAATAGCCAATCACCCGCCCAACCTGTGGATACGTGTCAGTATTGCCATGAGTCATCCCCATACCGCCACCGATGGAAATGTTGAAACCTGTTAACTGACCGGCTTCAATAATGGCGATAAAACCGAGATCCTGTGAATAAACATCGATGTCATTTGACGGTGGAACAGCAATCCCAATTTTAAACTTACGAGGAAGATAAGTTTTTCCGTAAACGGGTTCTACCTCCTCTTCGTCCCGGGTGTCATGGATCTTTTCTTCGTCCAGCCATATTTCATGGTATGCACCGGTTCTCGGTGTCAGATGGTCACTGATTTCATCAGCAAAAGTATTTACTTCCTGCTGAACCTTGGACTGATAAGCATTTGGATTGCACATGACATTCCTGTTGACATCGCCGCAGGCTGCAAGTGAGTCCATCACTGCGTTGTTTATGTTCTGCATCGAATGTTTCAAGTTTCTTTTCAGTATGCCGTGGAATTGAAATGCCTGACGTGTAGTCAATTTTAGTGTTCCGTTGGCATATTCATCGGCGATATCATCCATTGCCTGCCATTGATCGGGCGTTACTGTCCCCCCGGGGACTTTTACTCTGATCATGAAACTATAGGCGGGCTCGAGCTTCTGTCTGCGGCGTTCATCGCGCAGGTCTCTGTCATCCTGCTGATAGCTGCCGTGAAACTTTAAAATTTTGGTGTCTTCTTCTGAAATCGCACCGGTTACTGCATCTGACAGTCCTTCTGTAATGGTGCCGCGTAAATAATTGCTTTCACCCTTGATGCGCTCCATTTCGTCTAGTTTTTCTGATAGCTGTTTATTATTATTTTCAGTCATATTATCTCCCCTCCTAGTAAACATCACGCTGGTATCTCTTCTCTTTTTTCATCTGTGTTAAGTAATTCTCGGCAGCATTCTCGTCCATTCCGCCTTCCTTTTCAAGCACTTTACGAATGACTTGATGCACATCTTTGGCCATTCTTTTTTCATCGCCGCATACATAAAGGACAGCACCGTCATTCAGCCACTGATAAAAGTCTTTGCTGTTCTGTTCGATGAGGTGATGTACATAAATTTTTTCATCAGAGTCCCGTGAGAATGCAAGGTCCAGACGGCTCAATACCCCGTCTTTTAATAAACTCTGCCATTCAGTCTGATACAGGAAATCGGTAGTGAAATGCTGTTCTCCAAAAAATAACCATGTCTGTCCTTCAAGGCCCAGTTCGTCTCTTTCCTCAAGATAGGATCTAAACGGGGCAACACCGGTCCCGGGGCCGATCATAATGACCGGTGTATCTTCATCGAGAGGGAATTTGAAATTGGGATTTCTCTTTAAATATACGGGTACAGTGTCACCTGGTTCAAGATGTTCGGCAAACTGTACGGAACATACACCGGAGCGATCGCGATTGTGAGCATTATAACGCACAGTACTTATGGTCAGATGGACTTCCTCTGGATTGGCTTCGTAACTGCTGGCAATGGAATATTCCCGTGCAGGCAGTTTTCTGAGTATCTGGACCAGTGCTTCAGGCTGGAGATCTGAAGCAGGAAAGTCGTTGAGCAAATCTATCAGGTCCCGGCCTTCTATGTAGTTTTGAATCCACCCTTCTTCATCTACTTTTTCCTTCAATGCATTATTGCCAAAAATTTCGGCTGCTTTTGTAATTAACGGTTTAGTGAGTTTAGTGATTTCAAAGTGTGAAGTCAGAGCTTCTGAGAGCGTCAGACTGTCTCCTCTCGAATTGATTTTGACTTTTGACTCAGGATTCCAGTTCAGCATGCCTATTAACTGGTTGACTAAGGACGAGTTATTTTCAGGGTATACTCCCAGACAGTCCCCCGGTTCAAATGTTTGGCCGAATTCTTCAAGTGACAGTTCGATATGTCTGACTTCCTTATTGGAACCACGGCCGTTAAGGTTGATGTTTTCGAGTATTTCAGCTCTGTAAGGGTTGGTTCTTGAATATACAGACTGATTGTCTGCATGTGAATGTTCGGGCTCTTTTACAGCCGTTCCATGCTCATCAGAAGGCGTGGAAATAGCATTCAGCACTCCGTTCATCCATTCGTCTGCAGGCTCATCGAAATCCAGGTCGCAGTCTGCTCTGGGAGAGATTCTCTGACCGCCGAGTTCATCCAGACGATTGTCAAAATCCTTCCCTGTCTGACAGAAATGTTCATATGACTGATCTCCAAGAGCAAGTACAGAAAAGCGCAAATCATCAAGTTTTGGTGCTTTCCTGCTATGAAGGAACTCATAAAAAGAAACAGCATTTTCCGGCGGCTCTCCTTCACCGTGTGTTGCAGAAATGATCAGCAGATCTTCCGCTTTCTTTAAATCTTTTGGTTTGAAATCATCGAGGGCAGATGATTTCACTGTAAAGTCATTCTCTTTCAGTCTGCCCTCCATTAATTCAGCCAGGCTTTGTGCATTGCCGGTTTCGGAACCGAACAGAATGGTGACCTCGCGTGTTTTAGAAGGATTTTCAGTATTCATCAGGTATTCAGCCACTTCCGGAGAAGGCGTATCGAAAACGGATTCGGATACGGACTGTTGATTTGCAGCCAGATATCCACTGAGCCAGATTTTTTGTTCCGGTGTCAGGGTCGGCAGTATCTGATTGATCTTCTCGGTCTGCGCTTCATTGAATGGACTATTCGTTACAGTTAATTGCAAGGCGTATCACCTCATCCTATCTTTCTGCATTGTTGATATGACAAACTTTATATACATATTATTCATACTTAAAAACTAGGGTTTACCTGTAAAAAAATATACCAGAAAATTGCTTATCTGGTGTTGCCACCTGGTGTATGCAGGCCGCATTCCGTTTTGCCGGAACCGGACCATCTCCCATCACGGGAATCACCTCCGGCTGACACTGGTGAAGTACAGGGAATGCATCCGATGCTTGGATACTGAAAATCATGGAGCTCATTGTAGGGCAGTTTATGGCTTTCGATATAGTTCCATACATCATCCCATGTCCAGTGGATCAGCGGACATACTTTGATGGATTTGAAACGTTCATCCTTGTTGACGAAATGGGTGTTCTGACGGCTTGGCGACTGTTCTCTCCTTAATCCGGATATCCATGCAGAGGCCCCGTTTAAGACATCTTCAAGCGGTTTTATCTTACGAATATAGCAGCATTGGTTCGGGTCGCTTTGCCACAGGGCAGCACCATGTTCAGCGGCCTGCTCATCGAGCGTAAGATCGGGCTTTTTCAATCGTATGTGAAGTTCAGGGTATCTTTCCTTCACTCGGTCGATCAGGTCATAAGTTTCTTGAAAATGGAGGTCTGTATCCAAAAATACGATTTCGGCGTCTTGTTTCACTTTGGAAATCAAATCGATGAGAATCATGCCTTCAGCACCGAAGCTGCAGGAATAAATGATTGATTCACCGAAGCTGCCATATGCCCATTCCAAAACTCGGCGTGCCCCTTTGGTGTCATCATTAGGAATAAGATTCTGAAATGGATCGGCCGTGAAATTCTCATAGGTCAACTCTGCTTCAGTCATATCTTCATCGTGCCTCCTTGTCATAGTCATATTAAAGATTTAATGCATCAACTTTAAGGGTTAATGTCATCGATGTCATTATCTTATATCTATAGAGTTTTCTGTTTTACTTACAGAAAGCATCTATAATAAAAGAATATTTTGAATAATATTAAATTATGATGTTAAGCTTATCTGATAGATTATTTTATGTCAATGGAAAACTAGACCTTTTTAGTAGGATATTATAAATCTTTACTTCTCTTGCTTTCTGCTCGGTATTTTTAACAGAAATTCATTTTTTTGACGCATTGTATATAAAATTAAAAATTCAGTTGAAATTGAAATTTAACCCATGATATAATTAATCTTGTGTTAAAGTGAAACTGCTCAGCATGGCCCGTTGGTCAAGCGGTTAAGACACCGCCCTTTCACGGCGGTAACACGGGTTCGAGTCCCGTACGGGTCATTTCTTACAAATATATTCTGGTCCCGTGGTGTAGCGGTTAACATGCCTGCCTGTCACGCAGGAGATCGCGGGTTCAATTCCCGTCGGGACCGTATGCAGAAGCCTTCAGCATGAATCATGCTGGGGCTTCTTTGTTATGCCATCGTGGATAAAAACTGTAAAAGATGGTACATTTATATTGGATACCTATGATAAAAGTGACTTCCAATCAAAGCGAGGGAAATATATGCCAAAAAAAATTGTAGTAGTAGATGACGAGCGGCCCATTGCAGATATACTGGAGTTCAATCTGGAGAAGGAAGGTTATGAAGTACACTGTGCGTATGACGGCAATGAAGCCCTGGACTTGATCCTTGAAGTTGTACCGGATATTGTCCTGCTCGATATCATGCTGCCGGGAATGGACGGCATGGAAGTTTGCCGTGAAGTCCGTAAGAAGCATGAAATGCCCATTATCATGCTTACAGCAAAAGATTCGGAAATTGATAAAGTACTGGGACTTGAACTTGGTGCAGATGACTACGTCACAAAACCATTCTCTACCCGGGAGCTCATTGCCCGGGTGAAGGCGAATCTGAGAAGAAATCAAGAGACAGGTACCAAGGAAAGTCAGAAGGAAACGAATAATATTCAGATCAAGGATATTACCATCATTCCTGATTCATTTGCGATAAAAAAACATGGTAATGACATTGAACTGACTCACCGGGAGTTCGAGCTGTTCCACTATCTGGCCAGACATCTCTCACAGGTCATCACCCGTGAAAATCTGCTTGAGACAGTGTGGGGATATGATTATTTCGGTGATGTCAGAACGGTGGATGTTACAGTCAGACGTTTAAGAGAAAAGATAGAAGGTGACCCTTCTCACCCAGAGTACCTGATGACCAGGAGAGGTGTGGGTTATTACATTCAAGGTGACGAATAAAGGAGTTAACTTGTAAATGAAGCAGTTTTTCAGAAACCTTCAATCTCTCCATATCAAACTTGTGATCATATATGTTCTGCTCATCGTTATTGGTATGCAGATTATTGGTCTTTATTTTACCAATACGCTTGAACAGGAACTGACAGGCAATTTTCAGGATAATATAGAAACACAGGTGGAACTGATTGATACGCGTATCAATGAACTGTATAACGAATATGGTGATGATCAGAACGCACTGAACGATGAGGTTCAGAGTCTGCTTTCCGAGTACGGAAACCGCCCGGAGATTGAAGAGATACGCTTTGTCAATTCGGATAATATTCTGATTGCAACCAGCCGGATTTCCAATGAGTCGAATATTGGGTCGAGAATTGAAGCACCGCTTACTGAGGAAGCCATTTCCACCGGTACACGCAATGATGAAATCTATGTGAACGTCAATCAGGACAATCAGCGGGTATGGCTCCTGAACCAGCCTGTGGTACAGGAAGGGCAGGTTCTGGGCGCGGTTTATGTGTCTTCCAATATTGAAACCGTATATCAGCAGCTTGATGCGATCAACAACACATTCATCATCGCCACTGTAATCTCGCTCATCATAACAATTATTTTAGGAATATTCATCGCCCGTACCATTACAAGACCGATTACGGATATGAGGAATCAGGCACTGCTCATGTCTGAAGGAGACTATACATCAAGGGTCAAGATATACTCAAGTGATGAGATCGGTGAGCTTGCCGGCTCATTTAACATGCTGTCCAAACGTGTACAGGAGGCCCAGGCGAATACTGAGAGTGAGAAGAAACGCCTGGATTCTGTCATTACCCATATGTCTGACGGTATCATTGCCACAGACCGAAAAGGACGCGTTCGCATCGTGAATGACATGGCTATGGATATGATTAATATGTACGGTGAAAATATATACGGAGAGAATATGCTTGAACTGCTCAGACTGGACGAAGACATGATACTCGAAGATATTCAGGAGATGAATGAGTCTCAGTTGTTATTCTTTGATAAAGACGATGAAGAAATCACAATCAGAACAAACTTCTCAACCATCGTGAAAGACACAGGATTTATCAACGGTTACATCGCCGTGCTGCATGATGTCACAGAACAGGAACGTATTGATAATGAACGCAGAGAGTTCGTGGCGAATGTGTCCCATGAACTCCGCACACCGCTGACATCCATGCGCAGCTATATAGAAGCCCTGCAGGAAGGGGCATGGGAAGATGACACACTCGCGCCGAAATTTCTCGGAGTGACCCGTGAAGAAACAGACCGTATGATCCGTCTGGTGGAAGATTTACTGCAGCTTTCCAGGATGGATAATGAGGCAGAGGAATTGAGCCGGGAAATCGTCGACTTCAACATGTTCCTCAACCGCATCATTGATCGCTTTGAAATGACGCATAAAGGGGAAGTGGATTTTGTCAGGAATATCCCCGATACACCGATATTTACAGAAATTGCAGTGGATAAAGTCGGCCAGGTACTTGATAATGTCATATCCAACGCAATCAAGTATTCGAATGTCGAGGACAAACGTGTGGAATTCCATATTAAGCAGAATCGGCTGTATAATCGTATGACTGTACAGATAAAGGATAATGGTATGGGCATTCCTGCGAGCAAAGTGGACCGCGTCTTCGAGCGCTTCTATCGTGTGGATAAAGGGCGCGCGCGCAAGATGGGTGGTACAGGTCTTGGTCTTGCGATTTCAAAAGAAATCATTGAAGCCCATGATGGCAAAATATGGGCAAATAGTGTAGAAGGCCATGGCACCACTGTTTTCATTAATCTGCCTTGTGAAACATTTGAGGGGGATGAGTGGGATGTTTAGTGAAACAATCAAATCCATCGTCCTGATCATGCTGGTCATCAGCAGTGCCATCCTTACTTATTTAGTGTGGAGCTATCAGCCCGAATTTTCCCAGATGGATACCTCGATTGAACCCTCTCCGAATATCGGCCAGAGTGAGACGGTGCCATTTACCAATGTGATGCGTGCCTATCAGACAGTCTGGGTGGATGGTAATGATGCCAGAGGTACAATCGAGGAAGAAGCGGTGGTCGGAGTCAGAGAGTTCCTTGAAGGAACTGAGATACAAGATATTAATGTGTATAATAATATGAATCGCCTGGATCCTGCAGTGCGTGAAGATGGTCTCGAGGAATTTCTGATTGTTGACTACCCTTCTGAAATGCCAAACAAGTCATTATTCCAGGTCCTTGGTTTTGAATATGAAGGCACCCTTCCCGACTATAGTTTTGACCGTATCGTCGTAGATCTTGCAGCGGATAATGTCACATTCTACCTTCTGAATGAATCACTTGATCGTGTTGCAGTCGCCAATACGGATATCGGCAGTTCATATCTATTGTCAATTTTAGAAGACTATGAGGATTCCTTTGAAAGTTATACAGGTCTGATCACAAATCAGAGCACCTCCAATAATAAGACGGCAATATACGGGCCGAGTGACCCTGGAGAAATGGATATACAGAATTTCCTGTCGTCACAATACAGTGTCGATGCAATGAATGATATTCTATTCATGGATGAAGAGATTTCCACTTCACAGGATGAAGAGGTATATGTTTATGAAAGTGAAAGTAATGTTGCCACATACGACAGCAGTACTTATAACTATTCATATAATAACCTGGATGAGTCGATGTCCAGCGGTCGTAATCCGCATCAGACGATACAGGATACCTTCAGTTTTTTAAATTCACATACCGGTCTCACACCGGAACATATGCTGTTTGATTATATGGAAGATAGTAATGAATCAATATACAGATCTACATTGAACGGCCATGTGGTATTTAGTAATGAAATCATGAGCACCGTATCAATTCAGTATGGTGACAATGCTGTGTTCGAATATGAGCGTCCGCAAATTCATGTGGATGCCCATGTACCGGGAGACAGTACGAAAGAGCTCCCCACACTGGAAAATGTACGCTATCAGATTGCTCTGAATGAAGAACTGGATCTTCAGAATGTATCCAAAATTACAATTGGTTATGATCTGAGTTTTGCAGAAAGCCAGACAGAACTGAATCTCTTGCAGTTCACCCCGGAATGGTATGTAAAATATGATGGGCAATGGATGCAGTTCGATGAAGGAGGTTTGCAGTAATGGATTGGAAACTGACAAAATCTCTCTATATACTGGTTTTTCTCCTCATGAACATCGCCTTGGTGCTGATGCTCTACAATAAGCAGCAGGAAGGTGTCAGAGAGATAGAAAGTACACCGAATACACTGGAACAGACCAATATAGATGTATCGAATGTCCCGTCAAATTTTGAACCGGTGGAAATGAATATTCTGACCGGCGAAGCCGCAGATTTTACCAATCTGGAAGAGGTAGAGGCAGAGGATGTTGAGTCCACTGAAAAAGGGGCAATCCTTTCTGAGAATCTCGAAGGATCAGATTCAGAACTCTCTATGGATGCCTCAATGCTCAGCAATTTTAAAGATGAGAATCTTTACAGGGGCGATGAATATCAGTATGATGATGTAATGAGCAGTGATAATCGCATACTCTTCACTCAATATTTTGAGAACTATCCGATTTTCAGCAATGAAGCGGCACATATATCCTTCAGTGGCGAAGGCAACGAGGTCAGCGCCTATCAGCAGGGATATATTTCAAATTTGAGGGAGAATTCTTACTCGGATCCGACAGCTGTAAGGGACCCGATGAATTGTGTGGCAGATTTGTATCAGCGTGACCGTATTTCTGAAGATGCGGTCGTAGAAAACGCCAGGCTCGGATATTATGTCATCCTGAATGACGGTGAGCAGATCATGCTCAGACCGAAATGGGAATTTATCATTACAGAGAATGACGTAGAAAAAACCATCTATATAGATGCAATCAGTGAAACAGAAGATATAATCGAAAGTGAGTGAAAGTAATGAAGATGAGCGTGTTAGCCAGCGGTTCCACCGGGAACAGCACCTATATTGAGTCAGAAACAGGCAGCCTGCTCATAGATGTCGGACTTTCATGTAAAAGAATAGAAGCATCACTCAATAAACTGAACACATCTTTAAGTAATATCAGTGCAATCCTTATTACACATGAACATACCGATCATATAAAAGGCTTGAAAGTCATCGCCAAAAGATACGCCATTCCAATATTTGCGAATGCGGAGACATGGCAGCAGCTTGATAAAAAAGGCATAGATATCCATCCGGAGCAGAAGTTCCATTTCAATCCATCGGAAGAAAAGGAAATCATTGGTATTGATATACATTCGTACAACGTATCCCATGACGCGGCAGATCCACAGTTTTATACGTTTGCAAAAGATAACAGTAAATTATCGGTGATTACCGATACAGGTTACGTCTCCGACTATATGAAAGGCATCATCAAGGATAGTGACTGTTTCATCTTTGAAAGTAATCATGACGTGGATATGCTGAGGATGGGCAGGTACCCATGGCCGACAAAACAGAGGATATTATCGGATGTTGGGCATGTGTCCAATGAAGATGCCGCACACGCAATGAGAGATGTAATCACCGAACGCACAAAGCGTATCTACCTCTCCCATCTCAGTCTGGATAACAATATCAAAGAACTTGCCAAAATGAGTGTAGAACAGGTTTTAAATCGATATGATATCGATACGGAAGATCAGATCATGCTGTGCGATACTGATAAAGAGGCGCCGACCCAGATATATACGATATAAAATATCCACAGGTTGTGGATAAAAACTTGTGGATAACCTTACTTTATGTGGATAGTTTAGGAAAAATTGTGGAAAATCAACAATTATACACAAAAGACACAAAATCTGGGATAGGTTTTGTGTCTTTTGCTATTATATATCTTCCCTCGTTTTTTTATGACCGAAAATGCGCTGAACCCAGGCCTCATCTACTTCACTCTGGCTTCTGCCCTGCGGGCTGAACGCAGTCTCACCATAAAGCGTCCAATCGTCATTAGCGTATTGGTACGTGAATGGAATCTCCGTCTGTTCAAACAGCTGTGACATCAAATGTTCCACAGGCACCCACGCTGTCGTAAAGCCGATTGTAAGGTTATCTGCATCAATAATGGTATCTTTGACATACCATTTTGTGCCCCAATTGGTCACAGACCAATCTTCCGCATCCGTATAGCCATGCTCTATCATATTTTCATAGTATTTCTGCCCGAGATCAATGCGTTCCTCAGCTACAAGAATCTGTTCCTTCTCTTGTGCGTCCGCTTCTGCAATCACAGTGTTTATATCAATATTACGGTAGTCTTTCAAATTTTCAAACAGTGTTTTCTGCTCTTCCTTATCCAGAGTATTGTAATACGAACCGATAGCAGATTCAGGATCAGTGGAATGATCAATGAATAAAGCCTCAGGTATCGAAGCGATCGTATTTAAATCAAATTGCTTTTTATCATTAACAGCTTGTTCAGCCATTCGCTCAAAATCTTCCTGGTTACTAAACCTCAGAATGCTGAATGCCAGATTTGCCATAAAAACACCCCTTTGTTAAAAATGATAAAATAGTGAATATATATTAATTATTCATTAAAAATTCAAAACAGTCAAGCAATTAAGATAAGATCAGCAGTCCCTCCTGCTCATCTTCAAAGACACGTTCCGTCCAATCTTTATCCATTAGCTCTTCAACAGTTGCCCCTGCAGTTGCAAAGCTGATTTCCAGATTATCCTGACGCCGCGCCTGGCATAAAAGTTCCCCTTTGATAGAAATGTTAAACTTGTAGCACACTAAGCAAAAGGATGATCAAATATGAAGGTAACAGTAATCACAGTCGGAAAATTGAAAGAGAAATACTGGAAAGAGGCAGTAGAAGAGTACAGTAAAAGAATAAGCGGGTATGCAAAACTCGAAATGATAGAAATTCCCGATGAAAAAGAACCAAACAACGCCAGTGATAAGGATATCGAGATTATTAAAGAAAAAGAAGCACAGAAAATCATATCCAAAATCAAAGACACCCAGCATGTCATCACACTTGAAATTGAAGGCAAAAAATATACCAGTGAGGGACTCGCTGAAGAATACCAAAAATGGATGAATACAGGAAAAAGTGACATCGTATTCATTATCGGCGGCAGCAACGGCATCGGTGACAGCCTAAAACAAAGATCCGACCAGGAAATCAGCTTCGGAGCCCTCACCTACCCCCATCAGCTGATGAAAGTCATGCTGCTGGAACAGATATTCAGGGTGAATAAGATATTAAAGAATGAAACGTATCATCGTTGATGAGGTTTTTGTTATATTTATCATATAAAAGAAAATTCGGAGAGTGACTTTATGTCTAAATTAACATTACAACAATTGGAAGCTCATTTATGGGAGTCAGCAAATATACTAAGAGGTTCAATCGATTCCTCTGACTATAAAAATTACATATTTGGCTTATTATTTTTAAAGCGTTTAAGCGATGTGTTCATAGAGACGGCTAAGCAAATCGAACGCAAAGAAGGCGACGATTACGGTTGGTATGATCGTGACGAGCATCAATTCTTCATACCTGAAAGAGCACGTTGGACAGAAATACAAATTCAAACTCACGACATAGGTAATATGCTAAACAAAGCTTTCGAGGCTCTGGAGGAAGAAAATCCTTCTTTAGTGGGTGTATTCGCAAGTATCGATTTCAATGACAAAGATAAGCTGCCGGATAAATTATTGCTGCAACTTATTCAACACTTTTCTAAGATTGACCTTAGCAATGAAAATTTGTCAGAACCAGATATGCTTGGCCGTGCATATGAGTATCTAATTAAACAGTTCGCAGATGATGCTGGCAAAAAAGGTGGCGAATTCTATACTCCCTCTAAAGTAGTGGAGTTGATTGTTAACTTAATTAAGCCAGAAGAAGGCATGCGAGTATCTGACCCAACTGTTGGATCAGGTGGTATGTTAATTCAGTCGGTAGACTATATCAAATCACAGGGTGGTAATCCTCGAAATTTAACTCTACATGGGCAAGAGAGAAATCTCAATACATGGGCTATATGTAAGATGAACTTACTCCTGCATGGTCTGAGTGACCATCAGATTGAACGTGGAGATACGATACGCGAACCGAAGCTATTAGGTGAAGATAAAGAATTACTATTGTACGACAGGGTTATCGCCAACCCGCCTTTCTCACTTAAAAACTGGGGAAGAGAAGAAGCAGAAGCCAATGAATATGGTCGTTTTAGATTTGGGATTCCACCCAAAAATGCTGGAGATTTTGCTTTTGTACAACATATGGTCGCAACGCTTAATCATGAAGGTAAAGCCGGTGTGGTAATGCCTCATGGAGTGCTCTTCCGTGGGGGAGCTGAAGGCAAGATACGTGAAGGTCTTTTAAAAGAAGATTTAGTAGAAGCAATTATTGGTTTACCCTCTTCCCTATTCTACGGCACTGGAATTCCGGCGAGTATCTTGATTTTGAACCGAAATAAAGAAGATAAACAAAGAGAAAAAGTTTTTATATTGGATGGTTCTAAGGATTTTCAAGAAGATAAAAATCAGAACTTACTTCGAGACAAAGACATTGAAAAAATAGTATCAGCTTATGATAGTTGGGAAGATGTAGAAAAATATTGTCGAGTCGTTGATATTGAGGAAATTAAAGAGAATGAATACAACTTAAATATAGCAAGATACATAGATACTACAGAAGAGGAAGAGGAAATCGATGTACAAGCTACATTAAAGGACTTGAAAAAATTAGAGCAGGATAGAGATCAAATAGAAGAAAAGATGTATGGGTATTTAAAGGTGCTTGGGTATCATGAATGAGTGGATCAGTCTAAAACTCGAAGATGTAGCTGAAATATCTGGAGGAGGTACACCAAGTAGACAAAAAGTAGAGTATTGGAATGGAGAAGTCAAATGGGCGACTCCAACTGATATAACAAAAAATAATAATAAATATTTATATAATACTGAAGACACTATAACTGAAGAGGGTCTTAATAGAAGTTCAGCAAAATTAATTCCTGAAAATAATGTATTAATGACTAGTCGTGCATCTATTGGTAAATGTGTAATTAATAAAATACCAACTGCAACAAATCAGGGTTTTACTAATTTTATTAGTAAAAAATATAAAATTGATTCTGAGTTCCTATATTATCAATTACTTTTTCATGCAAAACATTTTGAACAATTGGGAGCAGGAAGTACTTTCAAAGAAATAAGTAAAAGCGAGTTAAGATCTTATAATATAAATATACCTAAACAAATCCAAGAACAGCAAAAAATCGCAAACATCCTTTCTACTGTGGATGAGATGATAGATAAAACAGAAGTTATTTTAACTCAAACAGAGAAAGTAAAAAAAGGACTGATACAAAAGCTTCTCACCAAAGGTATTGACCATACGAAATTTAAGCAAACAGAGATTGGATATATTCCTGAGGAATGGGAGGTAAAGCAATTTTCTGAGTGTATAAATGTTAACCCTACTTATCGATTGAAGAAAGGTGAAAATGTTCCATTCGTTGAAATGGCAGCCGTCCAAGAAAATAGGAAAGAGATTTCGTATTTTAGTGAACGAGTTGTTGGAATTAGTGGTGGCTCAAGATTTTCAATAGGAGACACACTATTTGCAAGAATTACTCCATGCACTGAGAATGGGAAAATAGCTTTTGTAGAAGAGATGACAAGTCAATTTGGTATGGGATCTACAGAATTTATTGTGTTTTCTCCGAAAAAGGATCAAATAATTCCTCAATATGTGTATTATTTAGTTAGATCCCATAGAATAAGAGATTACGCTATCAAAAGAATGATTGGTACAACAGGTCGCCAGAGAGTTCCTAAAATTGTGTTTATTGAAGAGCTATTTATAGGTCTACCAACAAAAAAGGAACAACAAAAAATCGTAGATATCTTAACCTCCGTAGACAACAAAATTATTGCAGAAGAACAAAAACTTTCGCAACTCCGATCCCTTAAAAACGGTCTCATGCAACAACTGTTAACGGGAAAGCAACGGGTTCAAGTCGATAACAATGAGGAGGTTCCACTATGAACAAAGCACAAGCTTTTAATGAAGAAACGTTAGTAGAAAATCGAATGCTTAACCAACTTCAAGAGCTTGGCTACACTTACGTTCAAGGCATGGAACTGAATCAGGAGCGCACGTCCAACACTGAAGTCGTACTCAAGTATCGCTTAACCGAGGCGATCAAACACCTGAATCCATGGGTCAATGATAATAATTTAAATAAAGTCGTTCGGAACATCACGCATATGGATGCAGGCAGCTTGATGGAAGCCAATCAGCATTTTCATGAATTGCTGGTTAACAAATTATCGATTCAACAAGATCTCGGGGGCGGTCGAAAAAATCAGACAGTGACTTTGATTGATTTCGATAATATTGATAACAATGACTTCGTGGTCACAAATCAACTGGGAGTGACCCACTCCACTGGCACAATTTATCCGGACATTATGATTTATGTCAATGGACTGCCTTTGGTGGTGATTGAATGTAAAAGCCCGGATTTACCCCCGGATATGCAGCTGGGGGAAGGGGTCCGGCAATTACGACGTTACCAGGATGATAACGAAAAATTATTTCACTACAACCAATTTTTAATCTCGACCAGTAAGGATCGAGCCAAGGTCGGTACGATTGGTGCACAGGCCAGGCACTACAGTACATGGAAGGAACCCTATCCCCTATCTGATGAAGATGTTAGCGAAAATGCCTCAGCCCAGGACATACTCACAGCGGGAATATTGGATAGAGAACGACTGTTTGATATCATCCAAAACTTTATTGTCTATGAGCCGGAAGATGGTCGCGTTGTTAAGAAGATGGCACGTTATCAGCAGTATCGTGCGGTGAACAAGGCTGTTGAGCGTATTCTCACTGGTAAGCATCCGCAATCAAGGGGAGGCGTTGTATGGGCAACACAAGGCTCTGGTAAATCATTGGCGATGGTCTTTTTATCGATGAAGTTACGTCGAATGGAAGCATTAAAAAATCCAACCATTGTGGTCGTTACAGACCGACAAGACTTAGACCGACAGATTACAGCAACATTTAGAGGCAGTGGATTTCCAAATCTTCAACAGGCGGAGTCTGTCGAAGAGTTGAAATCCCTTCTACAACAAGGGCCAGGCACTACCGTGATGACACTGGTCCAGAAGTTTCAGACAGATGAGGATGAAGAGTATCCATTGTTGACGGATGCAGAGAATGTGATTGTATTGGTCGATGAGTCTCACCGTACCCAGTACAGCTCTTTGGCTTTGAATATGCGGACCGGTTTGCCGAATGCGACATACATTGGGTTTACGGGGACACCCATTGATAAGGAAGACAAGAGCACCCTCCGGACTTTTGGCAGTTATATCGATAAATATTCCATCGAAAAGGCGGTGGAAGATGGTGCGACCGTACCGATCTTCTATGAAGCACGCCTCGTTGATTTACATGTCCAGGGGGAGACGATTGACACCCTATTTGAGCGCTTCTTCAGGGAATATTCAGATGAAGATAAAGAACGTATTAAACAAAAGTATGTGACTGAACAAGCATTGACGGAAACACCGAAACGCATTCGATCCATCGTTCTGGATATGATTGAACATTACGAGCAACATATTGAACCGAATGGATTTAAAGCGCAGGTGGTAACGGTATCCCGCGAAGCAGCAGTCACATATAAAAGATTTTTGGATGAGCTCAGTGACTATGAATCTGCAGTGGTTATTTCCGGTAAACACAATGATTCACCGGAAATGCGGCAATATGCCTTGTCCGTCGCTGAAGAAAAAGAAGTGATCGAGCGATTTAAGAAGCCATTAGATGAAGATCCACTCGCTTTTATCATTGTGTGTGATAAATTAATCACCGGTTTCGATGCGCCGATTGAACAGGTCATGTACTTGGATAAGCCATTAAAAGAACATAACCTCCTGCAAGCCATCGCAAGAACGAACCGGAAATATGATCATAAGAAGTATGGTCTAATCGTAGACTACTACGGTGTCTCTAGGTTTCTGGAAAATGCACTGGGAATATTCCATGATGATGATGTCAAAGGTGCGATGTTCCATGTAAATGAGGAAATTCCAAGATTACAATCCAGGCACCGTCGGGTGATGCAGTTCTTTGATGGCCTCTCCCGTAATGATCTGGAAGGTCACATCAGCGTCCTTGAGCCTGAAGATCAGCGTAATGCTTTTGATACCGCATTCAAGAAGTTCTCGGAAAGCATGGATATGATCATGCCGAGTCCGCAGGCACAACCCTTTATCGATGATTTAAAGTGGCTGGGTAAAGTGAGGAAACATGCGAAATCCCGTTACTACATCGATGACGGGACCATGGATATTTCAGATACTGGCGGCAAGGTGCGGGAATTGATTGAGGAATATGTATATGCGACCTCGCCTAAAATATTATTTGAACCCGTCAGCATTCTATCCACTCAATTTGATGAAAAATTAGATGCAATCAAGGAACCGGAAGCAAAAGCCGCTGAAATGGAACATGCGATTAAACATGAGATCCGAATCAAGTTTGATGAAAATCCGGTCAAATATACCTCTTTAAGAGAACGGCTGGAACTACTCATTGAGCAGCGTAAAGAAAGACAGCTGGCATTCGAAGACTTATTCGAAAGTTATCAGGAGCTGCGGGAAGAATTGACAAACCTGGATAAAGAGAAGCAGTCTTATGGTTTGAAAGATACAAAACACATCCCGTTTTATCAACTGTTGGAAGAACGTGCGCCAGAAGGCGTTGAAGAGGAGAAAATTAAAGATTTAACTGAAATTATTACTGAGATTATTGAAGACAATGCAGTGATTGACTGGACAGAAAAAGAAGAAGTGAAACGACAGATGCGAAAAAAATTAAAAAAACATTTGAGAGCCAGCACGATTCCGAATAACCAAGTAGAATCACTGACTTCAGAGCTCATTCAGCTGGGTGAAATTCATTATAATATCAAATAAAGATATAACTGTGATGGTTATATCTTTATTTTTTACTGTCATTTGATTGTCTGTTTTGCAGGCTGTGCAGTGCCATACCATGGACCCGTAACCAGTCTTTGGATGCTTTATAATGCGGCAGAGTATTGCGAACAATCCGCCAGAATCTATCATTGTGTTCCAATTCAATCAGATGAGCAAGCTCGTGAACAATGACATAATCAATGACCCTAACCGGCGCCATCGCAAGCTGCCAGTTTAAATAGATATCGCCGTTTTCTGTACATGTCCCCCACCGTTTCAGTTGTGATTTAAGTTTGATTGATTTGGGTCTAACATTCATAATATCCTGATACATTTTAGAACGTTCTACCACTTTGTTTGTCCCATGTTTTTTGTACCAAGCAATCATTGCTCGTTCCAGCTGAAATTGTATTTTGTCCTGTGGCCATTCTTCCGGCACTTCAGCAATAAATCGGCCTTGTTGAAACTGTATCGAAGTTGATTTTACTTTTTTGTTATACACTTTTAATCGATAGTTCCTGCCCAAATATGGCAATTTCTCACCACTGACAAATTCAATCGGTTGAACCGATGCTTTCACTTCATTTAAATCTTCAATTTTTTGTAGAATCCATGCAGCTTTTTTGTGTAGTAGCTGACTCAGCGTGACTTCATCTTTGTCCGCCGGTGCATGGACTTCGACACCATTGATTAGGTTTACTGTGATTTTGAGGTCATTGCGTTTTTCTTTATATAATGTGTAATATATTTCTGTGGTTCCATATTTTATGATTGGCATGATGTACCTACTTTCAATATCTTACTCTTATAATATTATAGCAAAAATATATAATAGTATTATGAAGTGAAAAAGAGAGACTCATAAAGGAGGTAACACGGGATTAAGAAGAAAGGAAGGAGCATGAATATCTAATAATTTTTTTGGATCCATTGAAATTAGCTATTTGGAAAGTCGCTTCTACGATACTGCAACGAAAACAAAAAGGTTAATAGTCAAAAAAACAGTAACACACCGTCTTATGGTAGTATCACGGAAAAATATGCAGTTACTCACAAAAATTTAACTGAGTCAAATGTTGAAATTTTACTAAAAAATTCTATAATTATCATTTGGTTTCAAAATATGTTAATATTAATAGAATATCAATTCGATTAGGGGCAATAATGTTTACTATAGTAGACCTATCTAACTGGAATTTTAGCTACGAAAAAATGGTGTCAGGTACTAGAAAGAAAACCTGGGTAAAGAATAGTAACCAGACATATTTATTTAAAGAGCCAAAATATAATTCTAATGAAATTTGGACTGAAAAAATTACCGCTGAAATAGGAAAGAAAATCGGTTTTAATACTATGGAAGTTTGTTTTGCTGAAAATGGTGAAAGCCAAGGTGTAATACTAAAGAACTTCGTAAGAAAAGATGAAGAATCAATTGAAGGTGCTGAAATATTATCAGCCTTTATTGAAGGTTTCGATCCTTTTTCACTTAAAGATTATTTTATTGAGAATATTTTTGAGGCCCTGGAAGCGGAAGGGTACTTACCCTTTATACTTCAAGACTTAGTAGATCAATTTATTTTTGATATTCTAATCGCTAATCAGGATCGACATAGCGAAAATTGGGCCATTATTAGAAATGCTGAAGATCATACTATCAAATTTGCTCCAATTTATGATAATGGTTCTTCGTTAGGTTTTAATTTAGAAAGCAGTAATATGGAAAGATATAACTCTGGAGAAAAGAAATTAAGTTCATTCAATAACAAGTCTAAATCTATTATAGGCGTAAACTGTAAAGAAAGACCTAAATCAAAATTATTATTTTTATATTTACATATAAACTTCAGGGACGAAGTGATAGAAAGTTGTAACAAAATTAATACATTGTCTGAAGAACATATTTTTCAAACACTATCAGACGTTCCAAAGGACATAATGCAGCATACGCAAAAAGAGTTTGTAACAAAATTGCTATTATCCAGAAAGGAAATGATTCTGGATTGGCAAAAGGAGTGTGAGTGTCATGAATAAGCTCTGGTTAATTTGGCAAAATGAAGATACTAGAAAGAAATATCATATAGGGACTTTAACTAAACAAAAGGATCACTATTTCTTTGAATACAGTAATAAATATAAATTTAGAGGTCTAAGAGATGCTCAAAAAAATGGGTATTCATATTTATTCCCTTTTAAAGACTTAGACAAAAAATATAGAAACAGCGTAATGTTTCCAACGTTTACTAAAAGACTCCCCAGTAAAAGCAGACCTGATTATGTAAAGCTTTTGAAGATGTTTGGTTTAGATGAAAATGCTTCAGATATGGAAATCTTGAGGATTACGAAAGGTAAGACAGGTGTTGATAATTACGAGTTTATAACACCCCTCACAGTAGAAGGGAATAAGTTAGATACTCAATTTTTCATAGAGGGTATTAGACATTATGATTTTTCAGATATAGCTAATCCTGAAAAGTATTTTGAAGAAAATCCTGAATTAAATCTGATCAAAGATCCGATGGTGCATGATTCTACAGCAATTAAAATTTTAACTAAAAACAATCATGTACTTGGTTATATTCCTGCTGTATATTCTAAGATTTTAACTGAGATGATGGATTGTACTCGATTAAAATTAAATGTGAGTCATGTAAATAGAGACACTCTGCCTCAATTGGCTTTATACGTAAATATTAAAGCTTCTATACCTCTATCATTTTTAAATGAATTTTCAGATGACTTTGAAATTATGGATATGGAATCCAGAGTATAAAAGATAAATTAATTCATAAGCAGCTCGGGAGAGTTGCTTTTTTATTTTCAGTTTTAGTAGAAAATGATTTATACAAGAGGTTTGTCATCTTTAAATTTAGAAGGATTAAAATAATTAAGAATGGCTTTTTCCCTTCTTAATTATTTTCGAAGCTCTCATTAATGAATGGTTTTGCTTTTTCTAGGTCTTCTTCGCTTCTTAAAGTGAGTGCAACGTTACCTGTTCCATAATGTCCAATATTGGTAACATCTCTGCTGAAGCCTTTTTCAAATTCAATTTTTGAACTATCACCTTTCACATAGATAATTATTGCTTGTTTTCTGGGAAATGCTTCTACACATACAAAATTTTTAATTCTCTTAAACGCTCCATAGAATTTTAATTTTTTGAATTGAATTTCGTCACTTAAAGCCATTATATAGTCATGTAGACTTTCAAAAATGTTACTTAAATTTTCATCTATTAGAGTAAGGTTATCTTCAAAAGTATTTTGATAGTTGGCAGTTCTAATCATATTTATTGATGAAACAGGCGCTGTAGCTTGATTGTTTTGAGCTGTCGTCGTATTTACTAAGTCTAGTAATAAATAATTATCTTCATAATGCTTATATCTATATAACTCAATATTTCTATCAATTAACTGCACAGCATGTTCATCATATTTCGTAAAACCGCCTGCTATACAAACTAACCTAGGATTGGTCCAATCCATTTCATTCGCGATTGCTTTGCCGTATTTCTCCATTACCAGCATTTTGAATTCAGCTTTATGGTCTAATAACCATTCAAGGTAAAATAAACCTTGATTGATTACATTCTCATTTGTTGCCCTTTTATATTCTATTATCACGGGGGAATTATTCTCGTCTATACCTAATGTATCAATTCTACCTCCATGCTTTGGCCCTGTCGGATATTCACTTCCTAAGAATTTGATACCCAGAAAGGTATCTAAATTATTCTCAATCATTATTTGCAATGTTTTTTCTATAGTCATTGATTTGCCTACTAATTCAGTTACCTCATTATTGTTTAAAGAAAATAATTTTATATCTCCCAAATATATCCCCTGCCATTTCGTTTAGAATGGTGGATTTTATAATGAAACTACCCACCTTTGATACAAAAAACGCCATGTGAATTTCATGTTATATTGAAGTTACCACAACTCTCAATAAAAGATGAAATCACATGACACAAATTCATGATAACATGCCACGCCGTAAGGGCAAACACTTAACACGTGATGAACCGATCCAGACCAAAGTTTTAAATAAAAAAGGGGGATTTGAACCGTTCAATTGCACAGGCCATCGGCTGTAATCGTCAAACAGTAAAAAATGAACTGGATTGCAGGTCAGTATCCCTGCATTCATAGAATGGGGCGGATACAAAGATATTTGAAGACGGATGATCGCCCGACACTGTCATCGGTTATTTGAGGTGCAATTTTCCGTATGCCACAGCACGACTGCCGTGTACGATGACAATCTATCATTGGATCAACGTTGGGATGATGCGGACGAAGAATATCGATTTGCTTGAGAAAGTCAGCCGTGCGCCCAGAATGCCCGGCCGACACGGTCAAGAAAACAAGCACAAGCTGGGGTTTTCCATTGAAGCCCGGCCGAAATATATTGAAGACCGAGCAGAATTTAGACACTGGGAAATTGATACGGTACTGGGCATCAAAGGCGAAGATGATGCCGTACTCATGACCCTGGCGGCGCGTAAAACACGGTTTGAGTGCATCATTAAAGTCGACCGGAAGGATACGTCATCGATTTCAAAAGCCGTTCAATCCCTGGCCGCGCGCACCGGTACAGACATGCGTGCCCTGTTTAAAACCATCACTTCAGATAACGGGTCGGAGTTCAGCACTTTAGAAATGAATTTAAAAGAAACCACCCAAGTGTATTTCAGTCACCCGTATGCTGCTTATGAACGCGGCACCAGTGAAAACCAGCACAAATTGATTCAACGATTGATACCGAAAAGTCAGCCCATCAGTACAGTAAGTGCGCAGGACACCTTGCGCGTCCAAAAGTGGATGAATACGTATCCGCGGAAGCAGCTTAATTACCGCACGTCCCAGGACGCATTAATGGCAGAGATTAAGCAAATCGTTTATAAAAGTGTAAAATCACCCCACAGGGGAGAGGAAATGCCCTTCATCCATTCACAATCTCTCCATACCGGAGACTGGATCAATGGCAAACTTAAACTTGAAATTCGCGTTAAATATATAAAACCAATCGTTCACAAACACTTACCTTTTGTTGATTCGTTCCTGTAATATGAAGGAATTTCATAGAAAAATGAGATTAGCATCGTTTATAGGATAGTACGCTATGGTTATGAATTCAGTAAGGGCGACCTTTGATAAAAATCTATTTTATTTCATAGATCCTGTTTCTTCATAGTTAATGTACCAAGAGAGTGCCTCTTGAAGCATATGCGGCCACTGCCCACCTTTTTGACATGCCCTTTTAAAATAGGACATTAAAGGCTCCCTAAAATGCGGTGCGGCGCAATTTTCAATAAGTAACTGTGCCCGCTCTCGAGGACTTTTTCCTCGAAGGTCAGCTACGCCTTGTTCTGTCACTACTACGTGAATATCATGTGCAGTGTGATCCACATGCCCTATCATAGGAAGAATTGTTGAAATTTTCCCGCCTTTTCGAGTGGATGGCAGCACCATGATGGATATAAGTGCATTTCTCGTAAAGTCCCCGCTTCCACCGATTCCGTTTAATAACCAGGATCCACGCACCGCTGTTGAATTTGCATTTCCATAAATATCTACTTCAACAGCTGAATTGACAGCTATGACACCTAACCTTCTGAGGACTTCTGGGTGATTAGTTATCGACTGCGGCCTTATGATTAAGGACGATCGATACTTATTAAAATGATTCGTGAACTCAGTTTGAGCAGCCTTAGAAAGAGCTAAAGTGCCGGCTGAAGCCTTTTGGATCGTACCTTCTTCAGTCCTTCTAATACATTGTCATGAACAACTTCGGAGTACAAGCTTAAGGGAGCCAGTGTTTCAGATAAACGATTGGTTATAAAATTTCCTAAATTCCCCACTCCTATTTGAAATGGCTGAGTTGAGGAGATTTGATCATCGGATTTAATGTCTTTTAAGAAATCGCTTACATTTGTTCCTATAGAAATTGTTTCTTTATCAGGCTGAGTATACGTATAACCAGTATCCGTTTTATCACTTGATACAATTGCCACGATTTTGTTTTTATCAACACCGATCTCTGAAGTTCCAATTCGGTCACTTACACTAAATATTGGAATATGATCCTTTTTGCCGAGAGAAGGTATGTCAATGATATCACGCATTCCGTGAAATTCTTCTTCATTTCCTACGTTAAGTTCTAATATTACCTTTCTTGCCTGCTTTAAATAATCAGGCGTATTATCGACTGAAAAACGAGGAATTAATCCTCCACTTTCTGTTATTCCTGAAATCTCGATCAATGCAATATCCGGCGCTCCCCATTGCTTTGCGTCAATACCTTCCGCAACACGCCCTATATGGTAGTCGCTATACGTCAATTCCCCATTATTGATTAAGCTGCGTATATCTTTTGATGACTGGTATGGGGACAATCTGCTTATGCCTCTGTTTTTAATCCAATTATCCATTTCAGAACCCACAGCTCCACTGGTGACAAGTGTAATATCACGGGGACCCTTGCTTCCAAGATTTGCAAGGGAGGCTGGTACAACCTTTGGATACCCGACTTTAGAAAAGCCGCTGGTTACTACTGTCATACCGCTTTCAATATATCTCGTCGCTGATTCTGGGCTCATGATCTTATTTTTATATTCTTCGGGAATGATATCGTTTAAAGCCATTTTAAATAACCACCTTTTAAAATTTTAATCCTCACTTTATCCCAAACTTTTTAAATGAAATTATTCATTCACTTGATAATCGAGTGACTCTTGCTTCAAGGCTTTCACTGCCTGATCAGACGCAACTTCTGCCATTTTATTTCTTGCTTCATAGGTATCGTTGCCAATGTGAGGTGTGAGAATTACATTATCAAGTTTTGTGAGTTTTTCATTGATATGTGGTTCTGCTTCGTGCACATCGAGTGCTGCCGCTTTTATCTGGTTATTCTCTAAAGCTTCTGCAAGGGCCTCTTCATCCACGACACCGCCGCGTGCAGTATTAATGAAATATGCGGTTTCTTTCATTTGTTCAAATTCCTTTTTGCTGATTAAGTAATGCGATTCTTCTGTGTAATTCACTTGTGTAATCACATAATCTGCTTCTTTTAATGCTTCACCAAGACTTACTTTTTCAGCATTGATTGTTGCATCTTTTTCTTCAAAATCAACATATAGAATTTTCATATCAAAAACTTGAGCAAGTTTTCCAATATACTGTCCGATCTGACCAAAGCCGATGATTGCAAGTGTTTTATCGATGACCTGATTGCCGCCGAGATATCCCATGACCTGCCATCCGTCAAATTCATTCTTGACCGCCATTTCATGGCTCGACAGCACTCTGCGTGATAATGCAAGCATCGACGTAATTGCTAGTTCGGCAGTTGATGCTACTGATTCATGTACAGGTGTGTTTGTTACAGGAATATTATGGTTTTTAGCGGATTCGATATCGACATTGTTATATCCGGAACCGATGTTTGCAATAATTTTCAAGTCGGAATTCATATTGATAATGTCACTCGGAACATTTACATTAACACCGGTTATTAATGCATCTGCATCTTTAATATTTTTAATGATTTGATGCTGATCAGGGGTCGTTAATTCATTATGCATATCTAGTTCAAAGTTCTGTTTTTTAATGATTTTTACTGCATTTTCAGGCAGTTTTACGGCACTATAAATTTTCTGCATATTTTAACCTGCTTTCTAACTCTTTTAAAATTAGTACTACTTTTGTTAAATCCTATATCCTAAATTGGGGAATCCAAACGTTAAATGAAAACGCTAACTTTCTGAACATTATTGCTTAGACTTTCAGATTCCTTTCCTATCTTTACATATGACCTTATTTTCTTATGATAGTGAAATGTTCTGCTTGAAACTAATTCCTCTTCAAAAAGCGCCTAAGCCCCGCTACTTCCTAAAAATAATCTTTTATAAAATCTTATAAAAGAGAAAGATGCTGGACTGACCCAGCAGTATGAGACACAGATAAAACACCGCATATACCTGGCGGGGTATTTGACTTATTAACAGGATACTTGTATATTAAACGTAATAAATTAATGAAAAGGTGAGTTTAATGACTGAGTTTGATATACAAGTGGCTTATGATAAGGCGATCGTCAACAGGATCAACCGTTTACAGGGACAAATAAATGGTGCACTGAAAATGATTGAAGAAGGTCAAGGCTGCAGAGACGTCATCACTCAACTGAGCGCAGCCAAGAATGCACTCAACCGGACAATGAACATCATTGTCAGTGAAAACCTTGTTCAATGCGTGAAGGAAACCATGGATAACCCTGATGAGAATGCAGATGAACTGGTGAAAGAAGCAGTTGAACTGCTCAACAAAAGCAAATAAATCATCTGTTTTATTTGCTAAAAATTATACCCCTGCGGGTATTTGACAGGTGGATATTGCTGTGCTAATATACCCCTGCAGGTATTTAGAAGCGGGAAGGATTTTGAATATGAGTAAAACACAAGAACAGTATCACATTAATGATGCCGACCAATTGGTCGAAAAAAATGAATATTTACTGGATGTAAGAGAACCTTTTGAATATGAAATGGGGCACATTGCTAAAGCGGACAATGTATCCGTAAATGAAATTGAAGAGCGTCTTGGGGAACTTCCCAAGGACAGAAGAATCCATGTATATTGCCAGCGTGGAACGCGTGGCGCAAATGCTGCAGAAATATTGGAGCGCAATGGATTTGATGCAGTAAACCTGGAAGAAGGCTATTCTGCATATACAGGTGAATATGACAGTGCAAATGACGTAAAAAGTGGGTCTGCTTCCATGTCAAACGCAAATATTGAACTCGATCCAAATCGGGTAAAAGTGGAAGCAAGAGGGCTCCAATGTCCGGGGCCGCTTCTCAAAGTGAATGAGGTCATGGAAGAACTGGATTCAGGACAACAGTTGGAAATCACGGTGACAGACTTCGGTTTCTGTACAGATGTTGAAGCATGGGCCCGTAAGACAGGTAATACTATTCTTAAAAATGAAAAATCCGATGATAAAGTCGTAGTGGTCCTCCAAAAGAATCCGCCGCAACCTGACACAGAAGGTGCAGGCCATCAGATGGTGGAAACGAAAGACGGCGCAACAATGGTCGTATTCAGCGGAGATTTGGATAAAGCATTGGCGTCATTCATCATTGCTACCGGCGCAAAAGGTATGGGGAAAGATGTCACGATGTTCTTCACATTCTGGGGACTGAATGTCATCAAAGATCCAAATGCACCGAAAAAGAAGAAAACCGGTCTGGATAAAGCCTTTAGTATGATCATGCCGAAGTCTGCATCCAAACTTCCGATTTCCAACATGAACATGTTTGGGCTCGGCTCTAAAATGATTCAATACGTAATGAAGAAGAAAAAAGTTGATGCCCTTACTGAAATGATTGATAAGGCCGATAAACTCGGCGTCAAAATGGTGGCGTGCACAATGAGCATGGATATCATGGCCATCGAGGAGGACGAATTGCTTTCCAACGTCAATTTCGGCGGTGTGGGCACCTACCTCGGGGATGCGGAAAACGGCAACTTGAACCTGTTCATCTAATTGAACAGGTTGCCCAGCGCATTAAAGCAATCATTAATTTAAAATTTCAAGGAGTGTATATCAATGTTCTTCAAACAATTTTTCGATAAAAAACTTGCACAAACATCCTATATGGTCGCTTGCCAAAAAACACAAGAAGCAATCGTCATTGATCCAAAACGCGTGATTGACGAATATGAAGAGGTGGCGAAAGCAGAAGGCTTCAATATCACCCAGGTGACGGAAACTCACATCCATGCCGACTTCGCTTCCGGACTGCGTGACGCGGCAAAACATTTCAACGCAACCGCTTATGTATCTGATGAAGGCGATGAGAATTGGAAATATGAAAATATGCCTGAAGATACTGTGTACTTGAAAGATGGGGACATTATCAACGTCGGCAATGTCGAATTGAAGGTCGTCCACACGCCGGGTCATACACCGGAAAGCATCTCCTTCGTACTGACCGACCGTGGTGGTGGCAGCGATGAACCAATGGGTGTCTTCACAGGCGATTTCCTCTTTGTCGGCGACATCGGTCGTCCAGATCTGCTCGAAGAGGCAGCAAACATGGCAGGCACTGCTGAAAAAGGTGCGGATGCGATGTTCGATTCCCTTAAAAAAATGAATGACTATCCTGATTTGATGCAAGTATGGCCGGGACACGGTGCAGGCAGCGCATGTGGTAAATCTCTCGGCGCCGTGCCTTTATCCACTCTTGGATATGAGCGTAGGAGTAACTGGGCCTTCGAATACGAAGATAAAGACGCTTTCATCGAAGAGTTGACGAGTGACCAGCCGGAACCGCCAAGCTATTTCGCCCAGATGAAGAAAGTTAATAAAGAAGGGTTGCCTGAATTCAAAGTGAAAGCAGTCGAAGTGGGAACACCAGAAACACTTCCAGGCCAAATATTCGACTTAAGAAGTAAAGAAGCTTTTAAAAAAGGGTTCAAAAAAGGAGCCATCAACATCCCATATAACGATAAGTTCCTGCAATTTGCCGGCTGGTATGTTGACTACGACCAACCGATGACAGTCATCGCAGATCCTGAATACACTAAAACACTTCAGGAAGATCTTGCATCCATCGGCTTTGACCACCTTGAACTGATTGTCCCTGAAGAAAAAGTGGACAAGTACTTTGATGATTCTTATGAAAATGTGTCCCCTGAGGACCTTATCAAAAATTATGAGAACAAGCATATCCTCGATGTCCGTTCTACTTCCGAGTATACAAAAGGCAATGTCGATAATGCACACCACATCCACTTTGGCCACCTTGATGAAAAAGAAGTGCCATTCGGTACGGATGATACAATCTACGTCCATTGTCAATCCGGTGTCCGTTCTGCCATTGCAATGAGTGTACTCAAAGCACGCGGCTATGAGAATGTAGTGAATATTGAACGTGGCTATGCCGGCATCAAAGCAGCAAAGCAGTAATGCCTTATTTCTAATCGGGTCCATCGGTGCCTCCATCTCCTGGATGGCAGGAATCGATGGACCCGATTTTTATTTTCTTCTGATTCAATGCCCACTGTTCCATTCTGTTAAATAACCGAGTGCCCACTCTCCAAGTAAAAGGAGATTGAAATCGGATATAGTGGCTCAGGACCAAGGAAAGGGATAAGCACTAAAAAGATATATCGTTGCCAAGACTTGAACATTTTAATCCACTTTGTTTTAATTTTTTCAACTACTAATATATTAAACCAACTGCATGTATAGCCCTCTGATGTAATATTCCTGAACTTTACATATTATTCTTCAACTCATCTCTTGAATCTTTCCAGGTGGGGAATTTTTTATTTAAAAATCGTGTCAGATAAAATTGTGCAAACAGAAGCGGGATGAGAGTGCTTATATAGCCAATAATATTGTCCAGTGACTCAGGGTAAGGAAAATAAAAAATCATGAGTATATGCACGATCGGTACTATAATACTGATCCAGGCTTTTTTCATTTCATCCGACATAATTTCTTTCACTCCAGTTTAAAATTATAAAGCGGTTACTTCTAACTCCTTAGTGCATTCTTACCATCTCTCGTGAATGAGGAAGCGACAATCATCAATATTGCTTCGGTCGGACAGGCTGAACTTGATTTTGATGATTTGAATACCCAAAACAATTATGATGGTTTTCTCGTCTGCTCACGCAGTAAACTCGTTTTGATCATGTTCACATTTGACCTTGCCGAAAAACTCAGAAGTGAAGTCACCGATGTCAACGCCAACCACCCTGCCACACTCATGGATACAAATATGGTGAAGGCGCATTTCGGCAGTTCACAGTCCTCGGTTGAGCAGGGTCTGGATGCTGTGACATCTCTTGCAACCACTGAAGATGTCACGGGACAATTTTATGATGGTAAAAATCGTTCAAAAGCATTGAATCAGGCAGATGAAAAAGAAGCCAGGAAAAAGTTGAAAAGTATCACTGAAGACAATTTAAGCAAATATATGTAATAAAACACCGGACAGATCCAGATCTGACCGGTGTTGATTTTCACCAAATTAATTTCCAATGTGACATTACGGAAATCAGGTTTATTATGACAACTCATTATACCCTATAATTTCGAAACCATTTTGACCGGTAAGTAAATCAGGGAAACATGTACTAAAAATGGGAGCAGAATGTAAAAGGTGATATCCGCATTCAACGAATAATCCATAATTCCAAGCAGGACAACTGCTGTAAGAATACTGATTACAAGCCCTGTGAAGGGCAGCCAGTTCAAGTATGTGTTCAGATTTTTCTCCTGTTCTCTGCTTGACATTGGTTTCCTTCTTCTTTGTCATTTTTATCTTATGAAACGCCGTCAGTCTTTCTCTTATAATTCAACACAGTGAATAACGGTATCATTATAAGAAAAACCCAAAATTCCGGGCTGTTGACCTGCAGAAGGTTCATTCTTGGTTTGCCGACGAGAAAGTTCATTGCTGCAACCACGCCCCACAAAAATACCAACGCAGATACTTTCAACCTCTTACCTCTGCTGTCTGCCTCTTCCGCCACCGTTTCATTCTTTTCTTTTTTGTTCAAACCTTCGAATATGGCTATCACAATAATGACCAGCCAGGCAAGCCCCATGGGTCCGTATTGTACTGTCGCGGACATCCAGGCGCTGTCATGGAAAAAATCAGTGACAAAAGACCATAGCAGCGATAAATATAATAACGTCATCAAAAGTTTACCTTTAAGATGCATACTCTCCACCTTTGAATATTGCAGTTACCGGATTTTTAATGTGCCGCTTGTCAGGATAAGATAAAACCTGTTTAAAAATCAAAAGAAATAAGGGCTAAAAACAATGGAATCGTTAAACCTAAAATAAAAAGAACGGAAACTGACGTTTCATATTTTTCAGCACCCGATAACTTTTTTAGAATGGGATTGGCAATCGCTCTTATCAAAGCAACACAAAGGACAACACTGATCAGGAAAATCACTTGATTATCATTTAGAAACGTGATGGCAAGAAAGAACATCACCGAAAATGGAACCCCCAGCAAAAAAGAATACAAATACTTCATCACTTCACCTCTTTATAGAAAATGACACGAGTTAGTCTTCATGCCGATTCCTCAGCATAGCAAAGAATAAAAAGCACTGTCGAACGGTAAATTTGTAATATGTTAAGTATAAACAGTATTTTATATTCCAAATTCCTTGTTAGAATCTTCAACTGGATTGATTATGACCAGATTTCATCTGCGATATTGACGACGTGTTTGATTTTCTTCCACTGTTCTTCCTCTGTCAGAAGGTTGCCCTCTTCAGTGGAAGCGAACCCGCACTGCGGACTGAGTGCCAGCTGATCGAGCGGTACGTACTTGGACGCTTCCTCGATGCGTTTTTTCACTTCTTCCTTGTCTTCAAGTTCACCATGCTTGGAAGTGATCAGGCCTAACACGATGGTCAGGTCATCTCTGTTCACATGACGCAGTGGTTCGAATCCGCCCGCACGCTCTGTGTCATACTCAAGGAAGAAACCGTCGATATTGAGTTTGCCGAAAATTTCTGATGCGACCGGTTCATAACCGCCTGAAGAAATCCAAGTTGAACGGAAGTTGCCGCGGCAGATGTGCATCGTAATTTTCAAATCATCTGGACGGCCGGATACCGCGCCGTTGATTGTTTCCAAATATTTCTCTACAAGGCGATCCGGGTCCACTCCTTTTTCTTTCAACTGAGCCTTCTGTTCATCGGAACAGAGGTAAGCCCATGCAGTATCATCGAGCTGAAGGTATCTGCACCCTGCATCGTAAAATTTCTGGATGCCTGTTTGATATGCTGCAGCGAGATCTTTGAAGAATGCATCCTCATCCGGATAGGCTGCAGGATCAATTTCGCCGCGGAAATGCAGCATGCTCGGGCTTGGAATCGTCACCTTCGCCGTATGCGCCCCTGCCTGTGTCTTAAGGAACTTGAAATCTTCCAGAAACGGATGATCATCGAAGCCGAGTTTGCCTGTCACTTTGATCGCCCGTGACTTGGTCTGCTGGTCTTTGAACTGGATGCCGCCGCCGGACCAATATCCCTCAACGCCGCTCAGACCTTCGAGGAAATCGAAATGCCACCATGCACGGCGGAATTCTCCATCTGTCACAGCTTCAAGGCCCGCTTCTTTTTGTTTTTCAACCACTCTCGTGATTTCTTCATTTTCAATCTCAGCCAGTTTTTCCTTCGAGATTTCACCTGTTTCAAGTTGTCTTCTTGCATTTTTAATCCGTTCAGGTCTCAGCAGACTGCCGACCTGATCTGCACGGTATATCTTTTTAGTACTTTTTGCAGTCATGAATGCCACTCCAATTTTTATATTATATAAATACTATCATGTATATCGGATATAAAAGAACAGGGTGGATTTTATAATGAACCTAGCCCCTGTGATACAAAAAGCGCCATGTGAATTTCATGTTATATTGAAAGTCAACCACAACACTCAATAAAGGAATGAAATCACATGATGCTACCTCATGATAACACTGAATCCATCAAAGACAAACACCTCACCAAAGATGAACGGACCCAAATGATGATAAACAGATGATTAGTGGAAAATCCAAACGCTATCTATAATAAGGGTTAATAATATAGTTTAAAATGGAGTAGATTAAAGATGAGAATTGAATTTGTTCATGACGTTATATGTAGTTTCTGCTTTCCTATGTCATACCGTATGCGAAACATCGATGAGAAGTACTCAAATGTTGATATCAGCCACCGATCGTTTGCACTTGGATGGGAACCATCTAACTTTGAATCTATGTTCGGCTCACACGAAGCGGTTAAACCTAAAGTGCTTGGTCATTGGAAAAATGCTAACGAAAACGATGACCTGCACCGTTTCAACATCGAAGGTATGAAGGGACAAAAATTTCTGTTCCCGAACTCCAAGCAGCCTTTAATTGCCGCTAAAGCAGCTGGATTACTTAAAGGTGAAGATGGATACTGGGAAGTCTTCGATGCACTTCAAAATGCATTGTTTGTAGAAAATCAGAACATTGCAGATATGGACATCATAAACAAGGTAGTTAAACAAACATCATTGAACTTTGATGAGTGGAAAGCACTCTTTGAAGATTCAGATACTGAAACTGCAGTATTAAAGGATCTTGAATTTGTAACGCAAAATGGTATTCGCAGTGTACCGGCATTAATTGTTGAAGATAAATATCTAATTAGTGGTGCGCAATCTCAAGCTTCAATTGAAGAGGCGCTTGAAGACATCGCTGATAAAGAGAACCTTCAACTGAATGGGTTGCAATTATTCGGCAGTGAGGGTGATGCCTGTCGAGTGGTTGACGGCCAGTGGCAATGTGATTAAACACTATGTATGATGTCGGACCCATGAAAACTATTCATCCAGTAAACCCTCAACATTATAAAGATACGCTGAAGTGTATGGTCGTAGTGTGTGATAAGTAATTTTAGAGTGCGATCTTGTTGGACGCATAAGTAGACTCCTCCAGTTACCATAATTTTGAAAATCGCCAGAATCCATATTCACTTGGATTTTTTGAAGAGTCTCTCCGCTTGCTATAGGGACAATATTCTAAATGTTGCCAGCGGACAGCTGTTTTTTCGATTATTGCTACAAAATACACTCTTTGAACAATAATAAGTTTTTGAATATTATCTGTGTTACAGTTAACCTTGATTAAATAATTTCGTATGTAACCGGAGGCATCGTATGAACAATTGGATTCTATATCTGATCGGTATCATCTTCTTCATCATTGCAGGTTACCTGCTTCTAGGCAAAATCAGTTGGTTCAGCCGTGCTGAGATATACAGGACCATAAAGCCAAAGAATGCAAAAACAGAAAATACACCCGAAGACTTGTTTGATTTCTATGTTGAACACTCACATACAGAAATCAAGTATGAATTATGGGAAGGCTCAGACGGCAATAAAAAAGTGAAGGCAGCATTTTTTGATAGTGACATTGCAGACGTCCCTCTGATATCAAATTTCATTGCGGAAGAAAAATATTACAAAGAAAAATCATTGGGTAATATTACACAATGTATAAAATTTCTCGGTTTCATTGAAAGTATGAGCAATTCAAACGCTCTGGTCCGAACTGCAAGACACGTTGCTTATAACGTACTTAAACCGTTGATGTTATACTTGCTCATGATTTTTATCATTTTATATGGTTTTATATTCATAATCATAGATCAGGATATCGGAATGTTCGTAGAATTCCTCCCTTTTTTCCTGCTTGTCGGAGTGTTCATATATAGTTTCCACCTTATAAAAGAATTTAGCGTCTATATTTCTCAAAACTTACGTTCCCTTCGATTTGCTAAAGCATTTGGATTATCCGATGATGAATACAAAGCAATTTCTGGATATTTATGGAAAAACTATTTTCTCTATGTCATCTTTCAGGCAGTGAAGATTTTTATCATCATAACATTCGCTTTTCTGATTCTTGTTATGCTTCAGTAACCAGTGTGATGATACATCTTGTTTTGTAACGCCACCCATTATAGCAACATAATGGGTGGCGTTACTATACAGCCAAAGTGAGCACTGTATAAACGTCAGACCCGATAAGATAGTACGAAAGCGATAAAAAATGATTGAAGTATTCATGCAGAGCGATGCGGTTATTCATTCTCCCCTGCTGAGTTCGTACTGATTCTATGATATAATTATCTTATTATGGAAATGATACGGGGAGATATACATGAAGCAGTTACTGAATATTTCTAATATTGACAACGTAGAATTCACAGGTGTCTCTTTCATCGACGATGTTGTCGGCATCGATGAAAAGAGGATCTTTATCGATATGAAGCATTTCAATCGTCTTGATCTGAAATCCGAGAAAGTGGAACTGGCCATCAACCAGAAGTCATTGTCCGATTATATGGAAGAACGGAATAAGACTCTGCTTAAACAAGAAAACTATGCTGAATTTGACCATATGAACAATATGCTCGGTATGCTGGAACATGACTTTTTCAGTATTGATAAGATCAAACTGTTCTACCGTGATGAAAATAATCTGTCCGGTGAATATATCATTGACACATCGGATGAAGATGAGGCTGGTATGGCAAGCGAAACACATGATGGTGAATTGATATTGACTGTAAAATCTATTGACTAATCATAAAAAACACCTTCGATTGAGTACTTGATTCATTGTACCTCTTCGAAGGTGTTTTATATTGTCTTACATAATGAGCTTGCTTAATTGGAATCCCTGTTTAACATCCATTATTCAGCGGCTTCTTTCATGCCTTTATTTTTATTTTGGGTAAATATTGTAACTATGATAAGAACAATGATAGCTGCCGGCACAGAAATGATGACAGAGTTTATGCCAGTGGCCTCCAGATAGAAAATTTCCCAGACTAACGTCGTTACCAGCCCTGTCAGCATAGATGCCAGACCTCCTGCTTTTGTCACTTGCGGGAATAAGAATACTGCCAATAATGCAGGTGTAATTCCTGCCCCGTATACTGTATAAGCGTACATTTGCACTGATAATACAGTTGGGAAATACATGGTCAGCAGAAATGCAATAATCCCCAGAACCGGTATGAGAAATCTTGTATAAATAAGTTTCTGATGGTCATTGATATCTGTCTTAATATATTTTGAGAAGAAATCATAAATGACACTGGTCGCTGCGGACAACAGATATGAGTTGCCAGTAGTAACGATAAATGCCGTTAGAGCTGCTATCAGTATACCTCCAACAGCAATTGGCAATATACTTGAAAGAGCGATGACTGCCATACCCGGATCGATATTCGGGAACAATGAGCGTGAAATGAAAGCAAGGATTGAAATGATTGGTGTGACAATAATGAGACCGATAATCCACCCTGCAGTACCCAATTTTGTCGTCTTATCGTTATTTGATGCTGTCACCCTCTGATAGATGTTCTGATCCCCCAATAATAGGAACAAGGTTGGCAGATAATATCCCATTAACTGGACAAAGGTGAGACCACCTGTAATTTCCATATGACTTTCCGGTACATTTGAAGTAATTTCATTCCATCCACCACCCATTGATATAGCAATTGGCAATGCGATAATGAGGCCGATAATGACCAGAAAGGCACTGGCTGCATCTGTCGGTGCCACAGACATTAACCCGCCGATCGTTGCCAGGAAAATAATAATGACAGCGCCTATAATCGTCCCCATCTCAGGAGAAATTCCTGTGGATACACTCAAGATAAATCCAAGTCCCTGATATTGGTAGGATACTATCCCGACAAATGCCAGAATAATAATCACTGCTGCAAGGACACTTGCCCACTTTCCATATTTCATTTCCAGTATTTCTGCAACAGTATGTTTACCATAATTTTTGATTTTTGATGCAATCAAAAATATTGTCAGAATCCCTATCAATGACGGAATTGTGCTCATTAAAGCCGGCCATAACCCAAATGAATAAGCGAGTGAGTTTTGACCGCCTGTAACAGAACCGCTTCCGACCCATGTAGCTAACAGTGTTCCCATTAAAACAATGGGTCCAAGTGACTTACCAGCGAGTATGAAATCATCACTGGTCGTAATTTTTTTGGAATAATAAATACCCAGTATCAACATGAAGATACCATAACCAATGACAAACCATATCAACGCCGGCTGGCTTGTAAATTCCATAAAAAAACCCCGCCCTTTTGTTTGTAAAGTTAAGTTAATATGAATCCAACATAGCAAACTGAAAATATAGTTTCAAATGATGATTTATTAAGAATCTGAATATCATATTGAAAAATCAGGACTGATCCAATTGCTATGTTAAGCGACCAGGAAATCATTTCACTCTGGTACTTCAAATGGTAGAATCAACATAAACCAATGGATGGTAAAGTTGCTAAATTATCTCAAGGTCTGCCTTCAGATTCAGCATGCGAAAGTTGCGAGGGTAAGTTCTATGAATTTAAAACAGAATGGGGATGAGTGTTTTGAATGATTCTAAAAAGAATCCTGACAGTAATTCAATAACTACAAAAGGGTTGTTAAAGTTTTTAATTCCTTCATTATTCGGTATTATAATATTTTTAGTGCCGATAAGGGATGCAGATAATAATTTTAATATTCTGCTCGGCGTCATCACAGAATATTTTATTGATTTACTTTCTGATTTTCTTCCGTTAGTGATCACTCTAGTCATTGTCGTTTCAACTGTGTTTTCAGTTATTACATATTTTTTTAAACCAAAGTTTATCACTGCTTCCAAAATACTGAATTCGTTGTTTAATACAACTTTGCTATGGTTGATTATAAGGGTAATCGGAATGATCGCAATAATAATGACATACTTTCAGACCGGCCTCGAAGTCGTATATTCTGAAGTGACAGGCGGCACGATGATGGGATTATTGACGACACTGATCATGTGGTTTTTAGTCGCTTCATTTTTAATGCCTTATCTGATTAATTTTGGAATAATGGAATTTACCGGAACAATTTTGAGAAAGGTCATTAAACCATTGTTTACCTTACCGGGCAGATCAGCGATCGATTTGCTTGCATCATGGATAGGAAATGTCAATGTCGGCGTGGTGTTAACCCGTGAACAGTATAATCGCGGATTTTATACTGGGAGAGAGGCAGTGGCCATCGCAACAAATTTTTCAGCGGTTTCTCTGCCATTTTGTCTTGTTATTGCGCGTTTACTGGAAGTGGATCATGTCTTCCCATTACTTTATCTGACGATCGTTATTACCGGTATTATTTGTGCAATGATTATTCCGAGGATTCCGCCAACATCCAGAATCCCCGATACGTTTCTTGTTGAAAATCACTATACTGAAAAGGTGCCCGAGCATAAATCCAGGTTTGTATGGGCTTTGGAACAGGGGGTAAACCGTGCAGAAAGATCCGGCTCCTTCAAAAAGCAGCTAAAACAGGGGTTTGAAGTTTTTGTGGATATTTCATTCGTGCTTATACCTCAAGTGATGGCAATTGGAACGATCGCATTGATTTTAGCTGAATTTACGCCTCTTTTTACAATAATTTCTCAGCCAATGGTGTATGTATTGGAGTTTCTGCGCATCCCTGAAGCAGAAGCTGTAGCGCCGGCTACAATCACCGGCTTTATCGATATGTTCATCCCGGCAGTGCTGGCAGCAGGAATCGAAGCAGAAATGACACGGTTCTTTATCGCCGCCTTATCATTGGTCCAAATCATTTATCTGACAGAAATGGCAACGTTAATTATTATTTCAAAAATGCCTGCGAATATATGGAAACTGTTAATTATATTCATTGAAAGAACCATTATTTCAATGCCGATTATTGCGATTATTGCCCATATTATCTACTAATATTTTCAAGGAGGGTATTTATGATTAAAGTCGTTCGCACTTTCGATTTCCCGGGTGCACTTGAAATTGAGAAAGAGATTTTAGGTGATGAAGTGGAAATTATAGAAGCACCGTCTTTTACTGAAGACGATTTAATTGAAAACTGCAGGGGTGCAGATGCAGTGATTTGTGAATATGAGCCTTTTACAAAAAGAGTTATAGATGCCCTGCCTGAGTTAAAGCTGATTGCATTTGGTACAATAGGGTTTAATTATGCAGATGTGGAGCATGCGAAATCTAAAAATATTGCTGTCTCCCATATTTCAAAATACTGCATTAAAGAAGTTGCGGATTATACTATGGGTATGATGTTGATGTTGAATCGCAGAATCAATTATTTTCATGATAATGTTAAAAAAGACAGAATATGGGGCTTTGATGCTTTTCCAAACATGAGAAGATTTGAAACACAAACAATAGGTCTTTTGGGGTTTGGTAATATCCCTCGATTGATTGCTGAAAGATTGAAACCATTTGGACCAAAAGTGCTGGCCTACGATCCGTTTGTTGATAAACATGAAGCTAAAAATAATTATAATACAGATATGGTATCCTATGAGAAAGTATTGGCAGAGGCAGATATATTAAGTATTCACCTCCCGGTCAACAAAGAAACTGAAAAGATGATTAATGATGAGAGTATTGCAAAAATGAAAGATGGTGTGATTCTAATCAATGCCGCCAGAGGACAGCTGGCAGATGAACCTGCTATTCTGAATGCGATTAAATCAGGGAAAATACAACATTACGCTGCTGATGTACTGAGTGAAGAAGATCCGGATTTAAGCAGCCATCCATTTATGGAATATGAGAATATAATTCTTACACCGCATATTGCATTTTATTCACAGGAATCAGTTCGTGAAGCTTCAGTTGAAAGTGCAGCAAATGTGAAGCAATTTTTCCAAGGGAATTATAAAGAAGCTCAAATTGTGAACGGTGTCTATCTTTAATATGTTTAGATTCAGGTACACAAACATACCACCGCGCTAAAAAAAGTTTAGCGCGGTGGTATTTCTTCTGTAACTTGGACTTATCTTCCTGGCTTATCCCTGTCGTTTGCGACAATTCCAGTTTCTCAGCTCACTTCTCATTTTCCCGCATGTTCAGCAAATACTGAGGCGCATCCATCGGATCCGTTACGACAAGTTCAATCAGACTCATCCCATCATACTGTTCGGCCTTTTGAATGGCAGCATCCAACTCCCCATTCGTTCGAACCACTGCTTTAAATATATCAGCCGAACCGGCGAATCCTTCGGCCAGAGTCATATGATCCCATCTCGGGATATCGTTATAATCGGCGAAAGGGTGATCAATGTTTAAATATCGTTCAATCGTATATCCCTGATTGTTCAATATGAAAACAATGGGTTTGCAGCCGTTTTCAATGAGTGTACTGAGTTCTTGTATGGTGAATTGCAAAGCCCCTTCACCAATGAATAGTAACACCCGGCGGTCGTCTGATGCGATAGCTGCGCCTAATGCTGCCGGGGTTGCATAGCCGATGCTCTGCCACGCGCCGTGGGAAATGAAAAACGCACCGCTTGGCAGTTTAACCTGACTCATCCCGTAAGAAAGAGTGCCGGTATCAATGATCATGACATCATCTTGTTTAAGCATTTTCTGAAAGCGCGGATAATACGCTGCAGCTGCCAGTTTTTCTTCCGGTGCACCGACCACTGTATCATAGATAGACGCTAGCGATTCTACCGGACCCGCTTCTCGATACTCCAATTTCTGCAATGCTTTTAAAGCGTCCGCTGCATAGATATTTTTATATGCCTTTTCCGTCACGATCATAGAGTGCGGATGAATGATGATCATCTTTTCAGGGTCCAAATCAGCAGTGTACTTAGCCGTATTAAAATCTGACCATAACAACCCGACTGCGATGATACAATCGGCATCTTCCACCCGGGCACGGACATTCGAATCTCCAAAGGCTCCGGCATACATTCCAATGTACTGGGGATGTTCTTCATCAAAGCCGCCTTTACCCTGCAGCATTTGCGCGACCGGAACATTCATTTTTTCGGCAAGGGTTTCTACGTAAGGCTCCAGATTATAGCGCAAGGTGTTAAAATCCACAAGCAGGACTGTGTTGGCTGCCTGATCCAGCCGCTGCTCTGCCTCCTCCACCGCGGCCTGCAATGCTTTGTTGTCCGCAGCCATCCCGGCCTCTTCATCCCTGAGTGGCCCCACGGGTTCCAGCACCTGGTCCATGGGGCAATCCAGATAGACTGGTTTCTTTTTTTCCCTGGCGATACGAATAGCTTTGGGAATTTCAATTCCGGCGTTCTCAGCCGTAATTTTAACAGCATAACCGGTGATGTGCGCATGCATTTTTCTAAACACGTCAAAATCTCCGTCCATCAAACTGTGATGGAGGTTTTGTCCCTCCTGTTGATCATTCAAATCCGGAGAACCGATAATGTGTATCAGCGGGATATTTTCACTGTAAGATCCGGCGATAGCGTTGCTGGCACTCAATTCCCCTACGCCAAACGTCGTGATCAACGCGCCCATCCCCTTGACGTGGGCGTACCCATTCGCCGCATAGCCGGCATTTAACTCATTGCGGTTATCGATTAACTCCATGCCCTCATAAGTTTCAAGTGTATCGAGCAACGGAAAATTAAAATCTCCCGGCACGCCAAAAATTTCGTCTATTCCCTCTTTTTGTAAGCATTGAAATAAAAATTCGCCAACGGTCACTGTCATATTCGAAAGTCCTCCTTAAAAGCTTTAGTTAGGAGTTCCCTATTAATAAGAAATTTACACATTTTATGGCCTGAATGTCGGAAGAATCAATTTGACTTAACATCACAAGTCATTAAGCACATTAACCATTCTTTCAGCGACCAATTTGGATGTACGCAGTTGAGATTCTTCTGTCAGCCCTGCGATATGCGGGGTTAAGGTGACTTCTGGTGTGTGATGCAGCGGGGATGAATCTGACAATGGTTCCTCTTCTAATACATCTAAATAAGCGCCTCTAATTTCACCATCTTGAATTGAAGTACATAAATCCTTTTCATCGACGATACCGCCCCTGGATGAATTAATGATATAGGCATTCTTTTTCATTTGCTGAAAAGTACTTTTGTTAATCATTCTGCGCGTGTCATCTGTTAACGGGACATGCAGCGAGATAAAATCAGATTGTGAGTATAATGATTCAAGTGTATTACAAATCTTAACGCCTGTTTCTTGAGTAATAAAATCATAAATATTTATAAAGGGGTCATAGCCAATGACATTCATTTGAAATGAATCCGCGCGTTTTGCCACACGATGAGAGATCTCTCCCATGCCAATAAGACCGAGCGTTTTACCGGCTAATTCTCCCCCGGTAAAAAGTTTTCTTTGCCAATTCCCCCCGCGGACATCTTCATTCGCATCATTTAAATTGCGAGAAGCATCGAGCAGTGCAGCCATCACATATTCACTGACAGAGGTCGCGTTCGCATTTTTGGCAATGATCACTTGAATATTATTATATTTTGCTGATTCTAAATTTATATTATCAACGCCTACACCAAGTCTGCCGATTACTTTGAGCTTACTCCCACTCGTCATCAATAATTCATCAACGATCGTTTTATTTCGAACGATCAGGCCGTCATAGTTATCTATTACTGATAATAATTGTGTGCGATTTTCTCCTAATGACGGGTCATAATCAACTTCGAATCCGGCGTCAGTTAAAGTCTGTATACCAATGTCCCATATCAGTTCAGTAATTAATATTCGCATTTTTCCTCCTTAGATCGCTTAACAATCGTTAAATCTGATTTTACAACAAGTTCAAGCGGAGTTCCTATAATATGGTCCAGACGAGCTGGGACCATCACTTCTGCACTTTATAAGTCCGGTTGCGCATCGCTCTTTCAAGCGGTCCGGCAACCTGTTTTTTCTCCATTATATACGCAGCAGCCAGTGTCACCATCCAGATGATTAGAGCGAGTATGACTGAACCCGTTATACTGAGATGACCACCCAGATTCAATGCGACGGGCGACATGGTGATAACAATCAGACATTCCTGTGTCACGAAGAACGTTAGAGAACGTTTCCCCATCGCAGCCATGGATTCTATGATGACACCGCGTTTTTGTATCGCAACACCCAAAAGACCGAATAATCCGGCATAACCATATCCTGCACCAAGCCCTGTAATCATGTGCAGGCCGTATGTCAGTCCTGCAGTGAAGAGCTCAGGAAAAAGTATATCATTAACGAGAACATGTGGGACTGCACCCAACAGGGATATACCCAGCCCCCACAGGGTCAGCTTTTTCAGTAACCCGACATTTTGGTGAGCCTGGATTAATGGATTTTTACGACCCAGCCATATACCCATATAAACTGCAGGAATAATCGGGAACATCAAGTGATTAAATAACGGGATGATGGGTATGGCAATAATCTGACCAGCCAGCGTACCGAAATATGTTTCATCTCCGGCCCAGGAGAACGGCAGACCATAATCTCCAATGCCAAGCAATATTCCGCCCCACAGCACAGGCAGATAAACTGCACATATGATGGTCGATATGGCAATTCGTTTTACAATCTTCTGATCAGGTTTTTTCAAACTGCCTGAAAGTAACAATCCTGCGGCCCCATATGTCATTAAGATATCCTGACCCCCGGCAATACCGGCAAGAAGCGCACCAAAAAGTATCAGATACCAGCTGCGCCTTTTAATCATACGTCTTGCAGCGTCTTGCCCTATACGTTCCCTCTGTTTCTGATAAATCATCACCAGTCCATAGCCAAACAATACGGCAAATAACGGTCTTGCCCGGTTATCAACGAGAAGTTCCATCAGCATATTTAAAAATGTTTCAAAAGCATTACCGGCTTCCGGTTTTGTGATGACACCGGGCTCAAGTGTATATAAGAAGAATGGTACATGAGACAGAATGATTAAGAACAGCATAAAGCCGCGTGCAAGGTCCAATGACAGTGCCCGTTTCTTATTTTTTTCAGTCATAATACTGCTCCTGACTGACCAGTCTGATAAACTGGCTGTTTTGAATGTCTTTTACGACGATGTGAAGTTCCATTATAATAATTGCAAGTGTTGATTGCCACGAGTCATTTCAACTCCTCTGGAAATACGAATCCTCTTTCTCTTTTCAGAGTGCGTTCGATCCCTCCCAGAACCTCATTGACATCCAGCGGATTGGAAATCTCGATTTTATCGATATCTATGATGTAAACGGGCGAAATTTCTTTTTCCAGATAATTTGTCATAAATTCATTTTCATAGATGTTGTACAGGTTCTGGTAATATTGATATAACTCTGTGTTACCTTCAATTTGCTCATAAGGTCTGCCGCGTTTTTTAATCCGCCTCATAGCTTCCTCAAGGGAGCCATGCACCAATACGAGTAGATCCGGTGATTTTTTGAGTGAAATCTGCTGCGCGTATAAATCATACAATTCCTGCATCATGTTTTCATGTAACTCCAAATAAGTGTTGTATTCCGCCTTGTCCATGGAACCATTCTCGTATTGTAACCTGGCAAATACCATGGCATCCTCATAAATAGAACGATCCAACACTGTATTCGGGTGAGTCATGGCTTTCTTGATCGCCTTGAACCGATGATTTAGGAAATATACCTGCAAATGAAAACTATATCTTTTTGGATCCTCATAAAATTTTGCAAGGAATGGATTGCCCTCCACTTTTTCTTCTACTAAATCAACGCCGAAATGGTCAGCGATTACATTGCCCCAAGCGGTTTTTCCTGCGCCAATTGTTCCTGCCAGCGTAATCAATATCTATTCTCCCTTCTTACGAATGATTTTCATCTAATTAATGCCCTTTATCACTAAAGCGATTTAATGATTCAGAATATAAGATCTCATTATGATATAAAACAACAATATAATAAACTCACATTATAGATTAAAAAGAATTGAGTTACCATAAATAAAAATTCAAAACCCTTTTTATCCTTTTGAGCATATTATTTAAATTTCAGCACTGCTAATGATACTATTTTGAGGCTATCTATTGGAGGTGTTTGTGATGTCTAAACGGAAAGAAAGATATTATATTTCTTTGATATTACTTGTCATCGTATTTATCGGTGCTTCCCTGCGTTCTCCGATATCATCGGTTGGCCCGTTAGTACCTTTTTTCAGTGAAGAATTACATTTGTCAAATACGACCATCGGTTTTTTAAATACATTTCCATTGCTCGCATTCGGATTATTCTCACCTTTCATCCCTAAAATCGCCAGGAAATATGGCATGGAGATTACCTTGCTGATTGCGATGGTGTTTTTAACGGCTGGAATGCTGCTGAGAGGTATGGATGGTACCTTTATGCTGTTCTTCGGTACAGCCATTATCGGGTTGTCAATTGCTGTCGGCAACGTGTTGGCACCGGGGCTGATCAAAGCCACTTTTCCGTTTAAAATGGGCCTGATGACCGGAATCTATTCCTTTTCCATGAATATCGTGAGCGCGCTGGCGGCAGGAATTTCCGTGAACATTGCGACCAGCCCGGACTATGACTGGCGAATCGCACTGGGGATGTGGGGTGTCTTCCCGTTAATCGCAGTCGTTATACTTATATTAAGAATGCCAATATTATTAGATGAAAGAAAAAAGGTATTCAAGAAAATTGATGCTTCGCCAACTGGCACTTTATGGCGGTCGCCACTGGCATGGACAGTGACATTATACATGGGGTTACAGTCTTTGATTCCGTACACGCTCTTTGCCTGGCTGCCGGCGATTTTAATCGATAAAGGTTTCGGAGAAAATGAGGCTGGCTGGCTGATGACTATTTATCAGTTAGGGTTATTGCCGACGACATTTCTGGCACCATTGATCGCCTACCGGTATGCGGGCCAAAGAGAAATCGGCGTTGTGAGCGGAATGCTGTGGGCGGTCGGACTCATCGGGATACTGATCCTCTCAGGCAGCTGGATTATCCCGTTTCTAATCATCACCGGTATCGGTGCCGGAACGACATTCAGTCTTGCCATGATGTTTTTTGTCCTGCGAACGAATACTGCAGTACAGTCCGCCCAGTTATCTGGAATGGCGCAATCCGTCGGATATATCGTCGCTGCTGGCGGTCCGCTGTTTTTGGGTATGATGTCTGAATATATGGGCAGCTGGAATCTGCCGCTCATCATATTGATCATAGTTGGATTCATTATTGCAGTGCTGGGCTATTTTGCAGGAAAGAACCAGACAGTTTCCGAATAACAAAAATAATACCATAAATGACCATTGCGTGAATTTTCTGTTGACAACGCATGAGAATACAGATACAGTTGTCTCTAACAAATCAATAGGCGTACATTTTCTTATCCAGAGAGGTGGAGGGACTGGCCCTGTGAAGCCTCGGCAACAAATCTGCATGATTCAGAACATTGTGCCAATTCCAGCAGCCTGACGGCTAGAAGATAAGGAGTGACTTTGATTTATTTTCAAATCCTCTTCTACCGTTGGAAGAGGATTTTTTATTTTCAGTTTCTGTCTGTGCAATCATTCAAATTATTGAGGAGGCAATGTGTAATGAGTAAAAGAAGTTTGGAGCAGCGTCTGCAGGAAGGGACGGTTATTGTAGGAGAGGGATACTTGTTTGAGTTGGAACGGAGAGGTTATCTCCAGGCTGGATCATTCGTGCCGGAAGTAGCTTTGGAGCACCCTGAGACATTGAAACATGTGTACCGCGATTATATGAATGCCGGATCAGATGTCGTGCTGGCATTCACTTATAACGCGCACCGGGAAAAGATGCGCATTATTGGCAAAGAAGACTTGCTGGAGCCGTTGAATAGAAATGCCATCAAGCTGGCCAAAGAAGTTGCCAAGGAGCATCCGGCCGAAGAGGCACTCGTCGCCGGAAACATTTCCAACACGAACATCTTTGACCCGAAGAATGATAACTCCAAGGCGACAGTGAGGGAAATGTTCAATGAGATGGCATCATGGTGTAAGGATGAAGATGTCGATTTTATCAGCGGAGAAACTTTTTACTATCATGAGGAAGCGTTGATTGCGCTCGAGGAGATCAAAAAGTATGATTTGCCGGCGGTCATCACTCTCGGTCTGATGGGTGAAAATATTCTGCGCGACGGTTATACAGTGGAGGAATCTTGTAAGATTCTTGAGGATAACGGCGCACTCGTTGTCGGGATGAACTGCTTCCGCGGTCCGGACACGATGCAGCCATATCTAGAGAAGATTCGTCAAAAAACAGACGGCTATGTCGGTGCACTGCCGGTTCCATACCGCACAACAGAAGAGCATCCGACATTCTTTAACCTGCCGGATGGCGGCTGCAGCTGCCATCTGCCGACAGAAACAACTTTCCCGACTTCTTTAGATCCGCTTTATCACAACCGTTATGAGCTGGCGGAATGGGCGAAACAGACACATGATATCGGCATCAACTACATTGGTCTCTGCTGCGGGGCATCGCCGTCAATGATACGTGCCGTCGCCGAAGCAGTCGGTTTAGAGACCATCAATTCGAAATATTCGCCGGATATGCATAAACACTTCCTCTTCGGTAAAGATGACACGCTGCAGAAGCACAACCAGACGTACAGAACGAAAGCGTAATATGATATATAAACTGTGTCAGTTAGAAATTACTGCTCATACCTGACAAAAAAACAGGTCCAGAATGCTTTTATACAAAGCCTGGACCTGTTACTTTTGTTAGTGAACCACGATAGAAACTCTTATACTTGTTTGATGTTCCAGCTTACGTCTGCCTGGGTTAATGTTTTCTCACTATTTCCTGTTTACTTTCTTTGAGTTTAAAAGAAAGTAAGAATCCGAGGAAAGCTGCGAGCCCTGCGACGATGAAGGAAACATTCACCCCATGAATACTGCCGCTTACGCCTTCGTTTGGTATGGCGGCTGTAGACATGATAGTGATGAGCACCGCGGTACCGATCGACCCGGCGATTTGACGGAATGTGTTATTCATCGCTGTGCCGTGAGGAATCAGATCTTTCGGCAGCTGGTTCAAGGCTAAGGTTGTCATAGGCATCATGACCATTGCGATAGAAAGCATACGGATGCCATTCATACTTGCCAGATAAACGAAACTTGTATCTGCAGATAAATTAGTGAACCCTAAGGTTGTCAGAGCTAATAGTAAAAGACCGCCCCGGGCAAGCCATTTACCTCCAAATCTATCAAAAAGATAACCGGTAATCGGGTTTGAAAAGCCCATTACAATCGCGCCGGGTAACAATACAAGTCCGGAATCGAGGGCTGAGAACCCGATCATATTCTGCATGTATAACGGCAAAATAACATTTGTTCCAATCATTGCTGCAAAGACAACCATCCCAAGGGCAGTCGCCAGCGTGAATGTACCATTTTTGAAAACCCTGAATTCAAGGAGCGGTTTCTCTAATTTCAGTTGTCTGGTAATAAACAGGTACAGGGAGATGATGCCTGCAATAATGGATAAATCTACCTGAGTGCTGAGCCAGCCCGCTTCACCCGCAACACTGAATCCGTATAGAAGTCCGCCGAAACCTACGGTAGAAAGAATGACTGATAATATATCCAGCTTCGGATTCTTTTGTTCCGTCACATTTTTGAGTAAGAAGTATGCGACTATAATGTTTACAATGGCAATGGGCAGCACCACATAAAAGACACTGCGCCATGGAAACTGATCAACAAGCCATCCAGCAAGACTCGGGCCGATTGCCGGGGCAAATGCGATGACCAGTCCGAACAAGCCCATCGCTGTGCCTCGCCTGTTTACAGGGAAGAGAAGGAACAAAATGGTTTGCATAAGCGGCATCATAATGCCAGCGCCTGATGCCTGCAACACTCTTCCAATCATTAAAAATGTAAAATTTGGAGCAATCGCAGCAGCAAAGGATCCAAGGGTAAACAATCCCATTGCAGTTAAAAATAGTTTACGTGTGGTGAATTTGTCTATTAAAAACGCTGTGACTGGAATCATGATGCCATTCACCAGCATAAATACAGACTGCAGCCATTGTGCAGTACTTTCGGTTAAATTGAGATCTTGCATGATCGGGGGGAGTGCCGTCCCGAGCAGCGTCTGATTTAAAATAGTAATGAAAGCACCGGATAATAAGACTGCAAAAAGCGGTATGTTCTTTTTCAAATTAGACGTTTCTGTATTTTCCATAATATCTCATCTTTTCTGTCGCAAAAATTGATGATTGATTAATCAACAATATATAACTATACCACAAGAAAAATATTAAGCACAACTTTATGCTTTCAGGTTCTTGTTTCCCGTCAGGTGTTGTTTCAGAAAATTTTTTCTCCAGAAGATCATCTAGTGTTTAAAACTTAATTTTAAAATAAACGATTTTATTTATTGCGAATTTTGTGTTAATCTTACGCTTATGCTTTATTAATTTAGCAAAAAAGGATGATAAATTAATCGTTTATTTATAATGAGTCATAATAGGAGCCTTAATAAGGGTCAGGTGATGATAATGGTGTTGGATTATACGAATTCTATCCCGCTTTATATACAGTTAAAGGAAGAACTTGAACAAAGGATTTATAAAGGTGTCTACACAGGCAAAATACCCAGTGAGCGTGAGTTTATGGATGAATATTACGTTAGCCGGAGTACTGTCAGACAAGCTATTGAGGAGCTTGTTAAGGAAGGGACGCTCAATAAAAAACCAGGAAGAGGCACCTTTGTTTCTGTAAAGCGCATTAATGACTGGCTCGGCAACCTGAGAAGTACGTCGGAAACGATTGAACGCATGGGAATGGATCCCGATGCCAAGTTAATTAAATCAGAAATTATCGAGCTGCCTGATCAGCTGCAAAATAAAACAGGCGCAGCACAAGCCTTTCATTTTAAACGTATTCGGTATGCAGATAATATCCCAATAGGTATTGAGAATAATTTTTATCCGCTGGAATTAGGAAGGAAAATCAGCAGGTATAATTTAAATGGGGTATCATTATATGATTTGCTTGATCTGGAGCTGGGAATTCGGTCATTTGAGGCTGATCAGGTCATTACTGCTGGTACAATTACAGAGGAAGATGCTGAATTATTGAAGATGCCCGCCAGCGCCGGTGTGCTGATTGCTGAAAGAAAATTGCTGGATATTAATGGTAAATTCATTGAATACGAATATGCCTGCTACCGTTCAGATATGTATTCATTCAATATCAAACTTTCACGAAAAAGATGAGTAAGAGGGGAGCTGCCAAAACTTCTGGCAGCTCCCCTCTTACTTTTAAACTAATTTTTTCCATATTGATACGCTTAACTGGTTACAAGTTCTGATTGGCCATAAACTGGCTCGCCATCTATAAAAGTGGATTTAACGGTGATATCTTTAATCCGTTCCGGGTCTGCTGAAACAGGATCTTCGCTGAGTATGGCGAAATCTGCCCGTTTTCCTTTTTCAATACTGCCAAGCCGGTTTCCCTGAAAGATGAGGTCAGCAGCATAAATCGTCATCGATTTTAAAGCTGTGATCACTTCAATACGCTGCTCGGGTCCGAGAACTTTTCCTTCTCGCGTGATACGGTTTGCCGCTGCCCATACTGAAAATAATGGAGAAATTGGTGTGATCGGACAATCGGAATGAATCGTGAACAACAGGTGATGATCGACTGCTTCTTTTAATGGACTGATCCGTCTGGCACGTTCCGGACCAAGGAAAATCTGCTCATGTCTGTCGCCCCAGTAATATACATGATTAATGAAAAATGAGCCGGCGACTCTGAGTGCCTCCATTCTAGCTAAGTCTTCTGGAACCGCAGACTGCACATGTTCAATACGATGACGGTGATCTTCATTTGGGGATTTGTTCAACGCATATTCGTATGCATCTAAAATCGAACCAATCGCCCGGTCTCCATTGCCATGTGTGGTGACCCGGAACCCCCGTTGATGCAAATCCAATACTTCTTCCTGAAAGACGTCTTGTTTATGAATCAAATCACCGTATAGCTCTGGATTCTGATAATAAGGTTTACGCAATGCGCCAGTCAGACCCTGAATCGAACCATCCTGAAACATTTTGGCGCTGTCCAGTCTTGCGAGTCCGTTGGAGCGGTGCCTTATCTCCTCATCAAGCGCTGCGTGTGTATAGCCGGCTAATGGGCCGTCATCCCGCAGCAGAGCATCCTTGATCATTAATTGGGTACGCATTGGATTTAAACTGTGTCTGGCTGCTTCGAGATGGACATTTAAATGTTTTAGACTGTAGACTGCAGCATCCGAATTTGTAGTGATCCCCTGCGCCAGATACTCGTTGGATGTTTCACTTAGTAATTCGATCATTTTCTTCTCGGATTTTTGTGGCAGCAAATTATTTATGGCAGCCATGGCTTCATGTTCATAAAGCACACCATTAAGCTGGCCATTCTCCTCTCTGCCGTAATGTCCGCCTTGAGGATCTGGTGTATCTGCATCTAATCCCGCCAGTTTTAATGCGTATGAGTTGGCGACGGCCAAATGCCCGGAGATATGCTTGATGAGGACGGGATGATTGGGTGCTGCTTTATCCAAATCTGTCTGTGTTGGATGACGCTGATCTTCTAACAGTGTGTCGTCATATCCATAGCCTTGAATCCATTCGCCAGCGGGGGTTTCTTGTACTTTTTGTCCAACTACGTCCAGGATATCTTCGATCGTTTTATTTGGCGGTGTACTGCAGTCTGCCATATCTTTCATCAGGGCATACATTAAAATGTGGTTATGGGTGTCTATAAAGCCGGGAATGAGTGTGTCGCCATTCAAGTCAATCACATCCGTTTGATCCGTGATTCCGACTGCGTTTTTCGGCGGCTCGGATTCCTGCCAGATACCGATGATCTCTCCTTCGGCTACAGCAACTGAACCCGCGCGCGTATTTTGTTTATCCAGCGTTAATACATTGGCATTCTTAAAAAGTAATGTTGCATTTTTCATGAGATAACGTCATTCCTTTCATATGATTATTCATGAGAACATCCAATTGCTGTAAAGAAAAATTCACTCTATGAAACCATCTCTCCTCCATACCATCACTACTGATGATGAAAATGGTAATAAACCTGAGGGGATAATTAAACATTGTCATAATGTCCGGACCAGTGATATGTAAAGGGGATATCGGAGATTAAAAAACCCGTATTATCTGGAAAACTCCAGATGATACGGGTTTAAATCAAAGTGGGGTGAAGATTTTACCACCAATTATTTGCATTTCTGAATTGCATTGCTTCTTCAACGGAACCATAGCGTTCTTGAGCGTAATTAATCATACCTTCTGTCTGTTCTTCAACAGAGCCAGTGCCCCATGATTCTTTTGTCTGGCCTAGGCCTCGGTAGCCAAGTTCATTGACTGCATTTGGGTCACCGCTGGATTCTGGCATAACAATATTTTGCCACATTGCTTCTGTACCGCCAGCAGCGAGGAATTGTTCTTTAGTTGAGCCATCAGAAGCTTGTTGTGTGTTTTGTTCAGGTGCAGCTGGTTGCGCATTTTCGGATTGTTGTGTGTTTTGTTCAGATTCAGCTGACTGAGTATTTTCAGTTTGCTGCTGTGATTGCTCTGAGTTTTCTTCAGTTACTTGCGGTGCATTTTCTTCTTGTTGCTGTGGTTGAGCTTCTTGAGTGTTATTTTGAGTATTTTGTGTTGATTCCTGTTCATTTACTTCTGGGGCTTCCTGTTCATAATTATATCCGCCGTATTCCCAATAAAACTGAGTGCCATCTGATTCAAAGGTATAATTGACACCATTCAGGTTGAAATTATAATGATATTCACCTTCATGAAGCGGTGAGTTATTCAATTCGCTTGAATTGGATTGAGCCATTTGTGCCAGTTCTTCTTTGTTGACGTCCTGGCTCGAAGCTTCCGCATTTTGATCGGCTGCGACACCAGTGATACCTAAGCCCAATGCCATAGTCGTAGTTAAGATTGTTTTCTTCATAATCTTTTCATCCTCCAGATACATATATATTAATAGAGTATTGTTTCATTCTTCGTTGGTTCGAAACATGCTTTCTTATGTCTTAGTCACCCAAGACAATGAATAATATACCATATACACACTCACTGTGTGTTACAGCCCAATAATAATGTGATCACAATTATTATCATGAGTTAACAGTGATTGTAATGTTGATATCTGACTGTATTATTTCTGAATATTTGCTATAAAAAATATAAATGACATCTCATAGAAGTTTATATGGGATAGTCAGATATTTCTTTACGAATTAAAAAAAGAGGGACAGAATCATATTAATCAATGATTCTGTCCCTTATTAAAAGATTTTTTCGTTTTCATTTAAATTAAATTCACTGTATTAAAGATTTGTTCCACATACAGGCCAAGGCTGGCTTCCTCTGTCTTCATAAAGCTTTTGAGCCATTTGAGTCTGTTTAGCTGCAGATGCGTCAGACGGTAGTCCGCTTCCGCCTATGGACTGCCAAGTCTGTACATCAAACTGATAAAGTCCATGATAAAGTCCGTTTGAGCTGACAACGCTAGGGTCGCCGCCGGATTCACACTGAGCTAACGCGCCCCAGTTCTGACCGCCGGAATTATTTGGATTTGATACGTTTTCAGTTTGAGTCTGTTCTGTGTTTTGTTCAGGTGCAGCTGGCTGAGTATTTTCAGTTTGCTGCTGTGATTGTTCTGAGCTTTCTTCAGTTACCTGCGGTGCATTTTCTTCTTGTTGTTGTGGTTGAGCTTCTTGAGTGTCATTTTGAGTATTTTGTGTTGATTCCTGTTCATTTACTTCTTGTTCCGGCTGTTCATAATTGTATCCGCCATATTCCCAAGAAAATTGAGTGCCGTCTGATTCAAAGGTATAATTGACACCATTCAGGTTGAAATTATAATGATATGCACCTTCGTGCAGTGGTGAGTTATTCAATTCACTTGAATTGGATTGAGCCATTTGTGCCAGTTCTTCTTTGTTGACGTCCTGACTTGAAGCTTCCGCATTTTGATCGGCTGCGACACCAGTGATACCCAAGCCCAATGCCATAGTCGTAGTTAAGATTGTTTTCTTCATAATCTTTTCATCCTCCAGATACATATATATTAGTAGAGTATTGTTTTTTCATCGTTGATTTCAAAACACACGTTTTATGTGCTTAATCGTTTAAGACAATGAATAATATACCACATAGACACTCACTGTGTGTTACAGCCCAGTAATAATGTGATTACAATTATTATTATGAGTTATCAATGATTGTAATATTGATATATTACTGAGATATAACTGTATTATTTCTGAATATTTGATATAAAAAAGGGGTATTTACTTATCCTACGGGTTGTATAGAGAAGAATCAGAATATCTTTATGAATTAAAATAAGCAGGGAAAGAATCATATCAATCAATGATTCTTTCCCTGCTTGAATTTTAGGCTGAAAAATGATTATCAATCTTCTTTGTTTTCATCCGCTTCATCGGATTCGTCAACTGAAGTACCCGGATCTTTCTGTTCCTCCTGTACTTCCCTGAAATCTGCTTGCTCACTGTTTCCACTATCTCTATTAGATAAGTTGTCCAGGAAACCTTCGAGATCAAAGCCTGTCATCTGCCCCATACTCTCCTGAAGTTTTGCCATTGTCCCCGTGACGGTGTTGGGGAGTGATTTTAACTGGTCTCCACTGCCGCCATCCATGATACGAATGGAGTCGACATTACCCATTGATTCGCTGACGGCTCTGGCGAATTCTGGCATAATCTCAATGAATTGTTCTAATATAATGACGTCTTTGTTTTCTGCCATTGCCTGAGCCCGGCGTTCAATCGCTTCTGCCTCTGCCATACTCTTCTCTCTGATGACTTGCGCTTCGGCGTTACCTTCGGCTTTACGGGCTTCAGCAGCAGCCTCAGCTTCTTTAGTGCGAGCATTGTAGTCCGCTTCAGCCTGCTGCCTGCGCACTTCAACCTGTTGTCTTTCGATTTCAACGTCATTTTCACGTTCCATCTGCCGAAGTTTCAATTCATTTGCTTTCTCCTGCTCACGGATTTCCAGACTCTGGCGTTCCACTTCTAAACGCCGTTCTTCTTCTTCCAACTGTCCAGCCGCTTTGGCTGCCGCATTTTCTTTCTCAGTCTCAGCCAGAATTTGTGCATCTTTCAAGTCCTTCTCTTTACGGCTGTCAGCGATATTCATTTCTCTCTTATATTGTTCATTCGAAATCGTCTCATTGTCTTTAGCCTGCTGGATCTCTGTTTCACGTCTGTTCTCAGATTCCGCCATTTCTGCTTGTTTCTTCACTCTGGCAATCTGAGGACGGCCTAAGTTTTCAAGGTAGTTTTCGTCATCTTTCAGATCAGACAGACCTAATGAAGTAATCTTGAAGCCCATTCTATTCAACTGGTCCTGGGCAATTTCCCGGACTTGTTCGTTGAAACTCTCCCGGTCCTTATTGATCTGTTCAACCGTCATTTTAGATAGGATGGCACGAAGATTCGAGTTTAATACCTCAGAAATTTCATGTGCAATATCTTTTTGTTCCTTGCCAAGGAACTGTTCCGCGTACTTAACGATACCGTGGAGATCATCTGCCACTTTTACTGTGGCCACTGCTTCTCCGTAAATTCCGACACCTTCAAGCGTGTAAACTTTCGGTGTCGCAATTTGTAATTGGAACGATTTTAATGAAACTCTTGTACCGGTTTGGAACAGCCTGAGCCTGTGCCCGCCGCCCCGGATCACTTTCATGTAACGTCCCTGGTCATCTTTATAGATATTGGTTTCTCTCTCTTCATCACCCAGGTTGGGACCAGTAACAATCAGCGCTTCGTTGGAAGGGACCGTACGGTATCTGGCCTTCATGAATAAATACCAGCTGATGAGGCCGATAATAAGTAGTGCAACAACTATGATTATTGCTAATAGAGTACCTGTGATTTCAAACATAAGGGAACCCCTTTCATTAATTTATGTATCACTTTAATTCTATAACAGATGGCAGGCGATTGTAAGCATAACCTAGTAATTTGGTCATTCAAATTATTCTATATACCTCAAGTGTGATGGTATTTTGACAAAAATTGAATGGCCTTGATACCCTTTGCAAATCAATATCATTAAGTTCGAAAGGTGAGTGTGCAAGTGAAAAAGATAATATTGACGTTATTGTTGCTTGTTATATTCTTCTTAATAGGATTCTATATAGGTGTTTAGTAAAATTTATGGACGAATGACTGATTATGAAATCTCCATATCATTATATTACTGCCATTTTGATGAATAAAACAGGTTAATATCACCTGCTTTAATCCAGTCGATTTCTGTTTCTTCCCGCATTCAGTGTCAGAGGGAGAATATGCTATTATAGATGATATAATAATACATCGGAAGTGATAGGATTGAGCTTACAAAGAAAGAAAGTTTATGAAGAAATTGCAGAACTCATTCTTGAGGATATAAAGTCAGGCGAAATGGAACCCGGTGATAAACTTCCTCCCATCGCCGAAATGGCACAGACGCACAAAGTATCTTCTGCGTCTGTCAGAGAAGCGTTGAACAGCCTGAAGGTCATGGATGTTATCGAAGTGAAACATGGCCAGGGCTCTTTCATCAAAGAGAGGATGCCGCTTGGCTTCGAGCAGAACTTTGAGATTATCACACATTCAGATATTGAAAATCTTTTGGACTTGAGAAAGATTATAGAAGTGGGCAGTGCAAGAGAAGCTTCACAAAAAGCGGGCGTTAGTGAGCTCCAGGAGATCAAGGATGCACTGGATAAAATGTGGACAGTATTAGAAAATAATGAAATTGGTGAACAGGCGGATTATGAGTTCCACATAAGTATTGCAGAAGCTACTGGAAACCCTTTGCTGGTCAATCTGCTTGAAGATGTTTCAGACACTATGATTCGTACAATGAAAGAAACAAGACGAATATGGTTGTACGAAGAGAGAAAATCCATTCAAAAAATTCACGATGAACACAAATTAATCTACAAAGCCATTGAGGCAGGTGCAGAGGAGGATGTCGCCAGACATATGTACAATCACCTCATCGGTGTTGAAGAGGTGCTGCTCCAGCATTATTGAAGAGACTTTTTCAGTCTCTTCTTTTTTTATGGAGTAACACTTGACAAATAGAAAGCGATTCCATAGAATGTCAACATATTCTCTAGTCATCATATGACTAGATATCTTTAAGCACTTTGTAACGCAAAAGGGGGAGTTTTATGCTGATATTTTTAAGTCTTTTACCGATTTTGTCGATTTTTTTCTTTTTGTATTTAATGATAAAAGGAGTTGAAAATCATTTTGTAAGCGTTTACTCATAGTAAATAACGTTCTTTAAGAACAAGAAAATAGATTCGATTCAAAAGGAGAGATACGATGTTGATGGTGGTGGCCCTTAGTGCAGTAATTATTCCTTTTATCCTGCTGGTTCTATTACGGATGTCGGCAATAAAAGGGATGTCTATTAGTACGGTGGTGGTTATTGTTTTAGCAATGTCTGTATGGGGGATGAATGGACACGTGATTGCTTCCTCTATATTGGAGGGGATACATAGGACGCTCACTATTCTGTTCATTATGTTCGGGGCTCTTGTGCTATTGAACACTCTTCGCAACACTGGGGCGGTCAATCGTATTAACCAAGGGTTTCAAAGCATCTCCCGAGACATGAGGGTACAGCTTATTTTTGTTGCCTTTTTGTTCGGTTCTTTAATTGAAGGCGCCGCGGGATTCGGGACTCCCGCCATGGTGACGGCACCTCTGATGCTTGCCTTGGGATTCAAACCGCTGGCGGCGGTCGCCACAGCGCTGATTGCTGATAGTACAGCGGTTGCTTTCGGAGCAGTGGGGACGCCGGTACTGGTTGGATTAAGCACCTTGCCGGAAGCAAGCACAGATTTTTATCAGGACGTTGGCCTGACAACAACTTTGATTGATTTATTCGGCGGTATTTTTATTCCTTTAATCTTAGTATTGGTGCTAACAGTATTTTTTGGGAAAGGGAACGCCATCAAAAATACATTGGTCATGCTGCCCTGGACACTGTTAATCGGCGTTACCTATAATGGCTCTGCTGTCGCTTATGCATTTCTGTTCGGCCCTGAATTCGTGGCGATTCTCGGGTCGTTGACAGGGATTATTGTCGCAACCATAACGGCTAAAAAGGGATGGCTTCTGCCTAACTCTGTTTGGACGGAGGCGATGCAGGCAGATTCCGATACAGGTAATGAACAATCAGAGATGGGATTGATCAAGGCGTGGCTTCCATACATCATCGTGGTCCTTTTATTGCTGGCCACACGCATTGTTCCCTGGATCGAGGAGTTTACGTTGTCAGCGATTGATTTGACCTGGTCAAATATTCTAGGTATAGAGGGGATCGCCTCGGAATGGGAGCTGTTGCATTCTCCTGGCACATTGTTGACATTGGCGGCTGTATTGGCGCTCCCTGTACAACGAAAACCGTTCAGTGATTTTGGACAATCAGTAAAACAATCGCTGTCTACAATAAAGGGCACTGCAGTCACATTGACAGCAACACTTGCGATGGTCCATGTGTTCAGTAATTCGGGTTTGAATATGAACGATTTGATGAGCATGCCGGAGTATATCGCTCAGGGGATGGCTGAGACGTTTGACACGATGTGGATATTTGTTGCCCCATTTCTCGGCGGGTTGGGATCGTTTATCACTGGAAGCGCCACCGTTTCCACCCTGACATTCTCTCCCGTACAGTTCAATATTGCTGAAGCGACAGGATCAAATGTAAATGTAGTTCTCGGAGCTCAACTTGTCGGTTCAGGTGCAGGGAACATGATTGCGATCCATAATGCAGTCGCAGCAAGTGCTGTGGTTGGAATGCAGGGAGAAGAAGGGAATGTGATTCGGAAAACCCTTGGACCTGCACTACTTTATATGGTACTTGTCGGCATCGGTGGATTTATAATAATGTGGATTTTATAAAGTTCCTATAAAAGAACCACAATGGATAACAGGATGCTGTAAACGAGCATCAATCTGATATCGGTCAACTGGAAAAACCCTTATTACAATAGAAAGAAGGTCAAAAAATGGGAAACACATATTCAAAAGATGTTATACTCATCGGTGCTGGTGTGATGAGTGCGACTGTGGGTTCATTTCTAAAAAATGTCGAACCCGATTGGAATATCAAACTGTTTGAACGGCTGGACAAACCGGCGATTGAAAGTTCAAATGAAATCAATAATGCCGGTACCGGACATGCGGCATTATGTGAGCTCAATTATACAGTTGAACAAGAAGATGGCTCAATAAATATTGAAAAGGCCAAAGAAATCAATGAACAGTTTGAGATATCCAAGCAATTCTGGTCCCACTTAGTTAGAAATAGAGAGATACAAAATCCCCAGGATTTCATCCGTCCCCTGCCCCACATCAGCTTTGTTCAGGGAGAAAATAATGTCAATTTCTTGAGAAAACGCTTTGAGGCGCTGTCTCCCCTGTCGATGTTTGAAGGTATGAAGTATTCCGAAGACATGGATGAATTATCTGAATGGATGCCCTTAATGATGGAGGGCCGTGCATCAAACGAGCCTGTTGCAGCGAGTAAGATAGATGCAGGCACAGATGTCAACTTCGGTGAACTGACACGCAAAATGGCGGCAAACATAGACGGGCATGATAATGCAGCAGTTCATTATCGCCATGAGGTAGTTGACTTCAGGAAACTGGAAAACGGTAAATGGGAAGTTGAGATTCGTAACCACGAAGACGATAAGATAGAATACCATATCGCAGACTATATCTTTATCGGTGCTGGCGGTCATGCCATTCCGCTGTTACAAAAGACAAAAATACCTGAGAGCAGACATCTCGGCGGTTTTCCAATCAGCGGTGCATTTTTAGTTTGTAATAATCCGGAAGTAGTCAGTCAGCATGATGCGAAAGTGTATGGGAAAGAACCACCCGGTACACCGCCGATGACTGTGCCGCATCTGGATAGACGTTATATGCAAGGTGATCAGAGTTTATTATTCGGGCCTTTTGCAGCTATTGGCCCTAAGTTTCTTAAACAAGGGTCTAATTTAGACCTGTTAAAATCGATTAACCCCAGCAACATAATAACGATGTTATCTGCGGGGGCTAAGAATATGCCGCTGGTTAAATATTCCATCCAGCAGGTCATGATGGATAAGGAAGATCGGATGAAGGAACTGCGAAAATTTGTGCCTGATGCCAAAGATGAAGATTGGGATCTGCTTGTCGCCGGTAAACGTGTACAGGTTATTAAAGATACTAAAGAACACGGCCGGGGATTCATCCAGTTTGGAACAGAGGTCGTTCATTCTGAAGACAATTCAGTTACCGCATTATTAGGAGAATCCCCCGGTGCTTCTGTGTCCGTATCGGTGGCCCTCGAGGTCTTTGAAAAAAGCTTCCCGCAGTATATAGAAAAATGGACCCCGATGATCAAAGAAATGATCCCTTCTTATGGACAATCTTTAATAGAAGATAATGTATTACTCAAGGAAATCCGTGAGTCAACGGCAAGAGATCTTGAGTTGGAATAGTTGCAACGATATCATTTTCAATGAATGGAGTATTGTATGAACAGTTGGGATGAAAAATTTCAAAATAACGATTATATTTATGGACGCCAGCCCAATGAATGGGTTCGTGCTGCGCTGGGCGGAACGAAAAACAGGAAAATTGCCTTACTGGCTGAAGGCGAGGGGCGCAATGCCATATACCTGGCCAGACTCGGGAACCAGGTTATCACTTATGATTTTTCACAAGAAGGCATCGGTAAAACACAACGGCTTGCCGCTGAAGAAAACGTAACCGTTGATACCAGGCTGCAGGATATAACAGTCCGGGGCGCCCTCCCTCGCGCTGCTTATGATATTAGTGTGAATATTTTCGGTCACGTGCCAAAAGACGGAAAGTATCAAATGTTTTCTAATCTGGTCAATTGCGTAAAACCGGGTGGATTCATCATTTTTGAACTGTACTCCAAACGGCAGATCGAATTTAAAACTGGGGGGCCGCCAAACGTTGATATGCTTTATGATACCGAAGAGATAGAAACGATGATTGAAGATCTTTCTGTTGAAATCCTTCATTTGGAAGAAATTAATACATTTAGACAGGAAGGCCAAATGCATAATGGTCAGAGCGCCGTCATCCAAGGAAAATTAAGGAAACTTTGACAAGGGATAGTGCAAAGATAAGTGGACGGGAGACTATCAGTGCCATGGATATAAAAAGCAGGATCACTCCTCTGAAACAGTGATGAGATGAACGGGAGTCATTTACTTTCATGATCAAATTCTATATTATATCACTAAGATTTTAAAAAGGAGATCGTGTCGTTTATGGCTAAAAGCCCGAAAAGTGTACTGGACAGGATTGAAATTATTGGTAATAAACTCCCCCACCCGGTCAGTATATTTTTAATCTTTACTGTATTCGTTATTGTTATTTCACATATTTTATACCTGTTCGATGTCAGTGTCACTTTTACAGGTGTGGATAGTGAGACAGGTGAGCGCGGGGAACAGACAGTCAATGCTATGAGTCTGCTTACCGGTGAGGGTATCGCATATATCTTTACATCAGTCGTTGAGAACTTCACCACTTTCGTTGCACTCGGTCCGGTATTGGTTGCAATGCTCGGTGTGGGTGTTGCTGAGAAGAGTGGCTACATCAGTGCATTGATGACGAACACTGTAACGAAAGCACCACGGAGGCTGGTGACTCCGATTGTTGTATTAATGGGTGTGATGAGTAACGTCGCGGCCTCTGTCGGATATGTTGTACTCGTTCCGCTGGGAGCTATCATATTCCTGGGATTCAGAAGACACCCGCTTGCCGGACTGGCTGCAGCATTTGCCGGTGTCTCAGGCGGATATTCTGCGAATCTGCTGATTGGTACAAATGACCCGTTGCTCGCAGGGATTTCAACTGAGTCTGCAGGCATACTCGATGCCACTTATGAGGTGCTTGCAACTGACAACTGGTATTTCATGTTTGTTTCAACATTTCTGGTTGTCATCTTAGGGACACTAATTACCGACAAGATTGTTGAACCCCGGCTCGGTGAGTATAAAGGACAGACGGATGCAACTATGGAAAAGTCGGTACTGAATACGGTGGAGAAAAAAGGGTTGATCTATGCAAACATTTCTGCGGTGCTTGTTGCCCTTGGCGTACTGTTACTGACTATTTTCCCCGATGCACCGCTCAGGGGCGAAGACGGCAGTATTATAGAATCACCCTTCATCTCAAGCATTATATTTATCATGATGCTTGTTTTCCTTGTGCCGGGTATCGTTTATGGTGCGGTGACCCGCCAGGTCAAAAATGATAAGGATGTTGTGAAATTGATGGATGATTCCATTATGACCATGGCAGGATTTATCGTCCTGATATTCTTTGCAGCACAGTTTGTTGCATTGTTCAATTTCTCCAATCTTGGAATCATAATAGCAGTAAATGGTGCGGGGTTACTTGAAGCGATTAATCTTAACAGTACACTGATACTGATATTTTTTATCATTATTACAGCATTAATTAATTTGTTCATCGCTGCAGATTCGGCAAAATGGGCGATCATGGCACCGATATTCGTACCGTTATTCATGCAGCTTGGTATTGCTCCGGAGGTCACCCAGGCCGCGTACAGAATTGGAGATTCTTCTACAAACATCATATCACCGCTCATGCCATTTTTCCCGCTGGTTGTTGCATTCACTCAGCGTTATGGCAGGGATAATGGCATCGGTACAGTCATATCACTGATGCTGCCATACTCAGTGATATTTCTGATTGTGTGGATCGTCTTATTTGGAGTATGGATATTATTTGGCATTCCATTTGGTCCGGGCGGAAATTTGACATATTAACAAAAAAGGAATCGGGAGATACTCCCCTAATTGCTTCGCAAACACCCACAAAAATATTGGAAGTGTTAGTGTCATTTGGTCATAAGAAGTTAATAAGGTTACGAACTTAAAGTGCTGGAATTCTAGGATTTGTGGCTTACATTCCAGCTGCTTTCTACATTTTCATGACTTCGTTATTATGACGACGCCGAGGAACGGTGTTTTCCCGGTCTCGTCGGTTTCTCAAACCCGAGACTCAGCCCTTTCTCGGTGTCGTCGATTTCTCAAACCCGAGACTCAGCCCTTTCTCGGTGTCGTCGATTTCTCAATCCCGAGACTCAGCCCTTTCTCGGTGTCGTCGATTTCTCAATCCCGAGATTCGCCCCTTTCTCGGTCTCGTCCGTTTCTCAATCCCGAGACTCAGTCCTTTTCCGGTGTCGTCGATGTGACGCTGCCGGCAGACGGATATGTTCCAGCCTCTTTTGAGTCATTTTTTATAACTACATCAGCTGGT
>NZ_ARQJ01000026.1 GCF_000385175.1 Salinicoccus albus DSM 19776
TTCCCGTGGTTATCCCGGTCTGCGGGGCAGGTTGCCTACGTGTTACTCACCCGTCCGCCACTCGACCGCCGGGGTGCAAGCACCCCGGGGCCGCGTGCGACTTGCATGTATTAGGCACGCCGCCAGCGTTCATCCTGAGCCAGGATCAAACTCTCCATGATTGGAAAGCTTATCTTAAGCTCGATTGCGTTTCTATTGTCCGCCTCAATTTCGGGATGATTCCTCATCCCGTTTCTTCGGAATTAACGTTGACATATTGTCATTCAGTTTTCAATGTTCTCTGTCTTAGTGAAAAATATGGAGCGGGTGATGGGAATCGAACCCACGACATCAGCTTGGAAGGCTGGGGTTATACCATTTAACTACACCCGCATGTTATCATTAAAATTAAGATGAGCCACTTTGTAAAAAGTGAAGTATTGATGCGGTTGAGAGGACTTGAACCTCCACGGGATTAACTCCCACTAGGCCCTCAACCTAGCGCGTCTGCCGATTCCGCCACAACCGCATGTATTAATTTTTGAGTACATCGCCTTTTTTGGCGACAAATATTATTCTACAACTTACGGCATTCAATGTCAACAATTATATTAAGTTCTTTTTAATATTGTAAAGTTAATATTAATGGAATAAGTGACCCGTACGGGATTCGAACCCGTGTTACCGCCGTGAAAGGGCGGTGTCTTAACCACTTGACCAACGGGCCATTGAATTGACAACGATATTTATGATAAACGTATATGGAGGCAAAGTCAATATCTTTTTACTGAATTACCTATTAAAATACTGGATTTTATGAGCATAAAGCTACTTTAACTGAAAAACTTCCTATATAATGCCTTATAAAATTTTAAATACATCATATATTAATTGTGTGTGAATCTCAATGATAAAATGTGGCAAATTATTGATCTTATGTTTTATTTGCAGTATTTCTATTGTTTTTTAAATTAAATGTGTTAATATTTATTTAGAATCATTCTAAATTATTAATTGGAGGGGCACTAATGACAAACGATAAAAATGATAACCGTTTGACTACGCTTTTTGGCAATCCAGTTGGCGATCGTGAAAACTCTGCAACTGCAGGTCCGCGCGGCCCAATGGTAATGCAGGATCCATATTTCCTGGACATGATGGCGCACTTCGACCGCGAGGTAATACCGGAACGCCGCATGCATGCTAAAGGATCAGGTGCTTTTGGCACCTTTACAGTAACACATGATATCACTAAATATACAAAAGCAAAAATCTTCAGTGAAGTCGGTAAGCAGACTGAAATGTTCGCCCGATTCTCAACAGTCGCCGGTGAACGCGGCGCAGCAGATGCTGACCGTGACATTCGCGGATTTGCGCTCAAATTCTATACAGAAGAAGGAAACTGGGACCTGGTTGGCAACAACACACCTGTCTTCTTCTTCCGTGACCCTAAACTTTTCCCAAGTTTGAATCACGTCATTAAACGCGACCCTAAAACGAACATGAAAAACAACGAAAGCAACTGGGATTTCTGGACGAATCTGCCGGAAGCGCTGCACCAGGTGACAATCATTATGACTGACCGCGGCATTCCGAAAGGTTTCAGAAACATGCATGGATTCGGTTCCCATACTTACAGCATGATTAATGAAGATAATGAACGCGTATGGGTTAAATTCCATTTCCGCACTCAGCAGGGGATCGATAATTATACAGATCCTGAAGCTGAACAAGTCATTGGTACAGACCGGGAGTCTTCCCAGCGCGATCTGTTCAATAACATTGAAGAAGGTAACTTCCCTAAATGGAAGCTTTATATTCAGGTGATGACTGAAGAACAGGCTAAAGAGCATCCAGACAATCCATTTGACCTGACCAAGGTTTGGCCTAAGGGTGATTATCCATTGATTCCGGTCGGCGAATTCGAGCTTAACCGCAACCCTGAAAACTACTTCGCAGATGTGGAACAGGCTGCATTCGCTCCAACGAATATCATTCCCGGCATTGGTTTCTCACCGGACAAAATGCTGCAGGGACGCATTTTCTCCTATGGAGATACTCAGAGATACCGTCTGGGTGTAAACCATCATCAAATTCCGGTAAACCAGCCTAAAGGAGCAGAAAATGTATGCCCATTCAGCCGTGATGGTCAAATGAGAACTGACGGCAACATGGGTGCCCATACAAACTACTATCCAAACAGCTATGGCGCGCACAACTCGCAGGAACATGCAAAACAGCCGTCCATGGAAATGGAAATGTCTACAATTTACGAGCACAACTTCCGTGACGATGATGACAACTATTATGAACAGCCAGGCAAACTCTTCAGACTGCAATCTGATGAAGAGAAAGAGCGCCTGTTCGGTAACACAGCACGTGCAATGGAAGGTACGACTGAAAGAACACAGCACCGTCATATCAGAAACTGCTACAAAGCAGATCCTGCATACGGTGAAGGTGTAGCCAAAGCACTTGGTGTAGATATCAGTGATGTTGACCTGGAAAATGACGATTTCTTCCACAACATGTAATCGATGGTTGACACCATAATGAAAACGGCACTCGGGGGATTTTGACCCCGGATGCCGTTTTTTTATATTTCAATTTAAACTATACAAACACAGTACTCCAGCTGCCCCATTTCTCCAGCATATCATTCGCAATTGCCTTTGCACCGTCAAGACTGTGGCTTGCAGCCCGTCCGCACTGCACTTCATTACAGGCCGGGACTTCAACTGCTTCTGTGACATCGTTTAATGTTTTCTCAACTAACACGGTTACATTATCATAATCATTCAATAGTGACAGATAGAACCCTGTCTGACAGCCCATCGGACTTAAATCCACCACTTTATCGTGATGATTTCTGACATTTTCAGCCATCAGATGTTCCAATGAGTGCAGCCCCGGCATTTCCATATGCGTTTTGTTCGGCTGGCAGAATCTTATATCATATTTATAGATGACGTCGCCATGCTCACCTTCGCTTTTACCCGCAAGCCTGATATACGGCGCATCCACTTTTGTATGATCGAGATTAAAGCTCTCTACGTTCATCTTCGGCATATAAACGCTCCTTTCTTTTTAATTCATACATTTATAGTATATAAATGTACAACGTTTCTAAGTAATTCGGAACACTAGCTTTTCGTGGACAGGGAAATTCTGCCTTTATCCACATCCGCATCCAGCACCGTAACTTCCACAATATCCCCGACACTTACAACTTCCATCGGATGTTTGATGAACCGTTTTGTCAGCTTTGAAATATGCACAAGACCGTCCTGTTTCACGCCAATATCCACGAATGCGCCAAAGTCTGTGACATTGCGTACAGTACCCGAAAGCTGCATCCCCGGTTTCAAATCTTCCATGGAAAGTACATCGCTCTTAAGCAGCGGTGTTTCAAAGTCATCTCTGATATCCCGGGCCGGTGCTTTGAGCGCCTGTACAATATCTTCAAGTGTCGGCAACCCGATATCCAGCTGTTCTGCCATATCTGTCAGTTTAATATCGTCTAACGCCTCAACCATTTCTGGTGAACCGATTTCTGATTTTGACAGATCCATCTCTTGGATTAATTTCCAGGCAGAATCATAGTTTTCCGGATGGATCGGCGTCTGGTCCAGGGGTTCCACACCTTCAGGAATTCTAAGGAAACCGATGCACTGCTCATACGTTTTGGCTCCGAGCCTGGGGACTTTATTAATATCATCCCTGGTTTTAAAGCCGTTGTTCTCCTTACGGTATCTAACGATATTCTTACTGATCGTTGGGGACAATCCCGCGACATGTTCAAGTAATGTATGGGAGGCTGTGTTCACATTCACACCGACCTTATTCACGGTTGTTTCTACGACAAAATCCAGTGTTTCAGCCAGAAACTTCTGGTTCACGTCATGCTGGTATTGGCCGACACCGATTGATTTCGGATCGATTTTGACGAATTCACTGAGCGGGTCCTGGACTCTTCGGGCAATGGAGACAGCACTTCTCTCCTCCACATTAAAGTCCGGAAATTCTTCTCTTGCCACTTCGGACGCGGAGTATACACTTGCCCCCGCTTCATTGACGATGATGAACTGTATGTCGAGGTGACGCTCTTTTACCAGTTCACTGACAAACAGCTCAGTTTCACGGGAAGCCGTACCATTTCCAATGGCAATCAGTGATACATCATATTTTTCGATGGTGTCGAGAACAGCATTTTTCGCATCTTCAATTTTCTTTTGCGGCGGATGCGGGTAGATAACACCTTTATCGATAAACTGTCCGGAATGATCAATGACCGCCATCTTGCACCCTGTCCTGAATGCAGGGTCCAGCCCTAATATCACACGTCCTTTAAGCGGCGGCTGAAGCAGCAGTTTTCTCAAATTTTCAGCAAAAATATCCACCGCATGCTGCTCCCCTGCCGTGGTCAGTTCATTTCTCACTTCCCTTTCAATGGAAGGCATGACCAGTCTCTTCAGACCATCCTCTATAGCAGTTTCTATATATGTTTTTGTTCCTGAATTGTATTTAAGCTCCTGTTTAGCGATATAGCGTTTCAGCCGTTCCAGATCATAGTCAAATTTCACATTAAGTACGCCGAGTTTCTCACCGCGATTTACAGCCAGCACCCTGTGCGGAACAATTTTACGAACCGGCTCAGCATAATCATAATACATCTCGAAAACACCTGTCTCGTCCTCAGCGTTTTTCTTCTTATTCGTTGCGATATCTGCAGTCTCCTTAATGACTTTCAAGATGTAGGAGCGGTATTTAGGTTCATCTGAGATTTTCTCAGCTATGATATCCACAGCGCCTTTAATGGCTGCTTCAGCTGTTGCCACTTCCTCATTGATATATTCTGAAGCTGCGCCTTCTACATCCATTGGCTGCTGTTCAAGTATCCGATTTGCCAGTGTTTCTAAACCTTTTCTTTTCGCTTCAGTGGCTCTTGTTTTCTTCTTCTGTTTAAACGGCCGGTATAAATCTTCGACCCTGTTCAGTACAGTCTGTTTCATTATGTTATTTTTCAAATCTTCAGTCAGCAGATCCTGCGCATCAATCAGGCGGAGCACCTCTTCTTTACGCTTCTCCAGATTTTCAAGATAGGTGAAACGGTCCGATATCTCTTTAATTTCTTCTTCATCCATACCGCCGGTCATTTCTTTCCGATATCTTGCGATGAACGGCACCGTATTTTTATCCTCAAGGAGTTCCAATACATTTTTAATATGTTTTTCCGATTTTCCTGTTGTCGTCTTTAATTCTTTGACCAATCCCATATTCATACTATCTCTCCCATTCTTGTTGCACTTTAAAACGATATATTCATTATAACACTAAAAAACCCGTCCAATCGGACGGGATACAGCCGCTCATTCATCCTTGCTCACTGCCTCGCGCAATTTGTTAATCGCGGTCCGCTGAAGCCTGGAAACATGCATTTGAGAGAGACCCACATGTTCTCCGGTCTCCTTCTGACTTAATCCTTCCATAAACGTATGCTGGATAATCTCACGTTCACGGTCTGAAAGTATAGGCAGCACATTTTCCAGTATCAGCCGTTTCTCAGATAAGTCATAGTTACCATCCGACTGCCCCATTACATCAAGCAGAGTAACTGTTGAACCATCTTTATCCGCTTCTATCGAATGATCTACGCTCAGTGCATTATAGCTCTGCCCCATCTCCATCGCTTCAAGCACATCCTCCTCAGTAACATTGAGATGCTCAGCGATTTCATTGATCTTCGGCGATCTTTCTAATCTGTTTGTCAGCTCATCATTGGCATTTTTGATTTTGGGACCAATTTCTTTTATCCTTCTCGGAACATGGACACTCCATGTTTTGTCTCTGAGATACCGCTTAATCTCACCGACAACAGTCGGTACAAGGAACGCCTCGAATCTGCGATCATAAGAGACATCAAACCTTTTTATCGCCCCGAGCAGTCCTACCATGCCTACTTGGACTAAATCCTCATGATGGCTTTTACCCTTGGAATATTTGTAAGCAAGAGATTCAATCAGCTTCTGATAGTGTTCAACGAGCTTTGTCTGGGCCTCCTGATCTTCTTTCTCCTGATGGCTGCGTATCAGTGCATTAATATCTTCAGCTGTAAGGCTTCTATCGGTTGACGATTGTTTCTCCATTCGAATGCACCTGACTTTCATTAATAAACTTCGTCATGCTGATCGTGACACCAGGGTCCTTTTTAAGATAGACTTCATCCATTAATGTTTCAATCAAGAAGAGTCCCAAACCTCCTTCTTTCAAATAATTGACATTGTCGTCTTCAGTATATGGGCCAAGTTCCTTCCTCACATCTTCGTAGTTAAAACTCTGCCCGTGATCTGCCACAATAATTTCCACTTTATCTTCGTAAACAGCAAAGCCGACCAGAACATCACCGGTCGTTTCTTCGCCATATGCATGTTTAACTGCATTGGTGACTGCTTCCGACACCGCAATTTTGGAATCTTCTATCTGATCGTATGTTGCTCCGGCTCTTGAGAGGACACCGGACAATGTCAAACGGATCAACCCGACATATTCTGCACTGGAAGGAAACTTCATCTCTATATAATCATACTGCACAGTCATTCTATTCAACCTCCGACTTCTCGTTAATATGCATCAAATCACGGAGCCCTGTAATCTCAAATAACCTGAGTATCCTGCTTGAGACTCCGGTGACATGTAATTCACGATCATGCTGGTTGAGTTCTTTGAGTGTGCCGACAAAGATGCCGAGACCCGTAGAATCCACATAACTGACATTCGTCAGGTCAATTTTCACATCATGACTGCCGTTCTGTCTGATTGGATCAAGCACCTTTTGTAATTCCGGTGCGGTATATACATCTAATTCTCCATCGAGAATGATTAAATATTCCTGTTCCTTTTCCATTGTATCGATATTCATACAGACTACACTCCCATTTAGATAAATACATAGAACTTTAACTTTTTACCCTACAGTTCACCCATTCAAACTTAATTCTCCGGCTTTTTATTATTTTTTAATATGAACAATGTCAGATCATCCTTCTTTTTTGGATTTTGCGTACGAATCAGAGATTCATAAATATATTGGACGATATCCTGGGGATGGTAATCCCTGACTTCCCGGACCATATCCTTCACTTCTTCAAAATTGATAAATGTATCATCATGTCTTCTAAGCTCTGTGACACCGTCTGTAAACACGATGATCATATCTTTATTCCCGATTTCAATTTCTTTCTGCTCATATCGGGTGTGTTTTTTTACACCGAGCACAATACCTTTGGCATCTATCTCTTCAAATTCATCGGTTTCATAACGGTAAAGGAGTCCGGGTTCGTGTCCGGCTGAAGAATAATACAGCAGGTTCGTGTTATGGTCATACAAACCATAAAACATTGTCACAAACATATTCTGGTTGACGTTCTTCTCCACAACTCTGTTCAGTTTCTTCAAACTGTCACTTGGCAGCTGGGAATAACCGTAGGAATCCATGCCGAACTTGATCATGCTCATCGCGAGCGCTGCAGGAATCCCTTTTCCGATCACGTCAGCAACAGCAAAACTCAACATGCCATCGTTATGATCAATGATGTTGAAGTAATCTCCGCTGACTTTTCCTGCAGGTACACTGATTGCGCCAATTTCCATCGTTTCAAAAGTTGGAATTACCGTCTTCAGCATCTCTTCCTGCAGGCTGGAAGCAACATTCATCTCATTATCATGAATCTTTAATTTATTCATCATGGATTTATAATCCCTGTATGTAAAGCCGAAGGAAATGGTCACTTCATGCAGTATATCCAGAGACTTTTTTACCATAGCGCCGTCTTCAATATGCATATCATTCAGAAGATCGATATGAAGTGATACAATTTCTTCCGGCGAAGTATCCATCTCAATGACTTCTTCGCTGAATGTATGGCACTGTTCAAACGCCTGATCTTCATCATTGCCATACAAGTACAATTGAAGAATATCCCTGTACTTGTTCACTAATTCATCTATATCTGTCAATTAAACCACCTCATACGGAAAAAGACTTTTGCATGCAAAAGTCTATCTCGAATTAGATTCGGATTCAGAATTTTTGGATTTGGCAGGCGTAAGTTCCAAACTAATCTGCAATGCTTTATCCACTTCCTTCATCTTATCATCATTTAAATATGTAAGCTTCTCTTTAAGCCTTTTTTTATCCACTGTCCTAATCTGTTCAAGAAGTATTACTGAGTCCTTGTCCAGGTTATATATATCTTTGGAAATTTCTACGTGTGTCGGAATCTTTGCCTTGTCGATTCTACCGGTAACAGCGGCAACTATCACAGTCGGACTGTGATAGTTGCCCACATTATTCTGAATAATGACCACAGGACGGTTCCCCCCCTGTTCTGATCCCTGCACCGGTGATAGATCCGCAAGATATACTTCTCCTCTTTTCATCTATTCACCATCTTTACTGTAAACGAGAAACTCTTCATTGCACTGCCAGGCTTCACATTCCGCCTCATCACACTCATTTGCAATTGATAGATTAATCTCGCTCATTTCAATATATCCATGTTCAAGAGAAAGCTCGCTGCTGCCAAAAAAAACTGAATTACTCATTGCCAGACCACTCCTCAGTAACATTAAACTAATGCCAATGGTAACATGCGGAAAATATCATTACTAGTTTATTTTAACACTTCATTATTCACATGCCCATTGCCTGCGGCGTGGTAAACACGCGGCACCCGGCGGGAAATCCGCACCAGTGATTCATAGCTGATTGTACCGGCATATTCGCTGTAAGCTTCCATCGACTGGCTGGAGTACGTGTCATTGCTTATGATGATCACCTTATCACCGACAGCAGTATCATCCGGTACTGAAATCATACACGAATCCATGCATATTTTACCAGCAATCAGGCATTCAGTGCCATCTTCAAGTTTTACTCTATACCCTGTCATACTCCGCGAAAGCCCATCCGCGTAACCAATCGGCAGGGTAGCTATCTTTTCATCCTGTACCGCCTCGTATTCCAGCCCGTAACTTAAGCCTTCCCCTTCATTCAGAACGTGCATATCCATCACTTTCGTAGAAAGTTTAACAGAAGGTTTCAATTCGACTCTGGAAATATCTTTAATGAACGGTGAAGTGTAATAACCGTACAGTGAAATACCGACTCTGAGCGCATCGCAATAATCATCAACCACTCGGAGAGCGCCCGGAGAGTTCTGTATATGCACATATTCCGGGCGCCTCACCTTGCCTGTGATCTCTTTAAACTTACTATACTCTCGGTCATTCACCGCTGAATCTACGTCAGCAGAGCTGAAATGACTGAAAATACCTTCATAGATGAATCTGTCAAATGACTCAATCTCTTCGATCATGCGGCTGATCTCATCTGTATCGGATGTGCCGAGACGATTCATCCCTGAGTTCACCTTAATATGTACCCAGACTTCTTTATCATATTTCTCTTTGACGTGTGATTTAGCTGAGGTTATCCACTCAAGATTTGGTGCCGTTACCGCAATCCGGTGCTGGATTGCCTTGTTGATATCCTCCGGCCGGATGACCCCCATAACGAGAATCTTCTCCCTGATACCATGCATTCTGAGTTCAATTGCTTCATCCAGTGTTGCCACAGCAAAAAATTCGACGCCAATTTCAGACATATATTCTGCAACAGTGACACTGCCCAGGCCATAGGCATTCGCTTTGATCACTGCAATGAATGTTTTAGCCGGATGCAGGTACTGTATTGCTTTGTAGTTGTGCTGAAGAGCTTCAAGATCTACATCCACTTTTGTGTGCCTGTAATATTTTTCCGACACTTGACACGCCTCCTACTCATCTTCAATAATCACCGTTGCCACCGCATATTCTTCTGCATGAGAGATGGAAACATGGACTCGTCTGTCATCTTTGATGAATGGTTTGCCGGCCGCATCATTCAAACAGACGATGTCTTTGAATGATGCGGCACTGCCAATTCCTGTACCCAGAGCTTTACTATAAGCCTCTTTCACAGCAAATCTGCCGCTCAGATATTCCAATCTGCGCTTTTCAGCATTTAACTTGTGATAATATTCCATCTCTTCGGGTGCCAATATTCTTTCAGACAGCCGGCTGTTCTTGCTTTCAATATTCCTGATTCTGTTAACTTCTATAATATCAGTACCCAGTCCCAGTATCATAACTCACGCCTCGAATGCTCATTAATCAATGTTCGTATATCATTTCTGATGCGGTCCGCTTCATCTTTTTCCAATTCAGGAATTTGAATACGCTCTGCCGATGTCCTCAGCGAAACACTTTTCAGCCCATATCTTTTCATTAAAGGGCCGACATTCGTATCGATATTCTGCACTCTATATAACGGGACCTGATTCTGCGCCTTGATCAGAATGCCCTGATGGATTTTAATCTCATCTGCAAGCACCTCATAGCGAAAATACTTATACTTCAATTTCGGCATCAACCATACGAATATCACCATATGTATGACGAAAATGACAAACAGTATCAGAGAGATCCACCATGGCAGGAAGTCCCATACCCATTGGGATAGGATGAATGCTGCAGCTGCCGCCAGCAACATGACAGCGGCGGTGATTGCCTCAGAAATCCGCCAGACTTTAATCGCTTTCGGTGATATCTTCTCCATTTGCCTGCCCCCTTTCGGACCAATGCCAGATGGCATCCACATCTTTCCGATCGATAAATTTCAACGTTGCCCGGGAACCGGCAAGACCCCCGGCTGTAACGAGTGTAATGACACCCAGATAAGCCCGTTTCAGGAATGGATTATATCTCCATTCCGTCTCTATGAGCTTCTCATGCTTAATCACATAATGGGATCTTTTAAAGAAGCCAGCAGACATCATATTTATTTCATCATCTTCAATAGAGTACCCCGTATTGCGGGCTGAATATATACCGGAGGCAAAAATCAGCAATAATAATGCCAGTCCGATCATCCAGGCGAACCCGAGCCAGAAGTACTGGACGGCAGCAGTGGCGACAATCACGAGTGCAGCCATTATTTGAAAATATCTCCGGTATCCCCTGACAGGCACTGTCTTTTCTGGAATGACCACATTATAATTTGGAAATATTTCTTTTATGAATTCATAAAGTCTGTCCTTTTTAATGAACGGGAGCAATGCGACTGTGCCGTCTACTTCTCCCTGCTCAAATGAGTCGCTCGTTATTGTTACATTCAGTGAGTAGTAGCCGATCATCCGTCTGAGCAGGGAATCCTGGATGATCACATTCTGGACTCTGTTGATATTGACACTTTTCTGTTTTTTCTCAAGCAGCCCGTGCTCGATGATCAGGTCCTCCGTCCGCTTCTCAAGAGAATACTTATAATATTTTACATACAGGATCAATACCCCGATCAGATAGCCCGCTGCCACAAAGACTACGATTGACAATATGATGCCGAATACTGCATTTCTCACAGCACCTTCAAAGTATTCAAAGTAGTTTTCAATCAAGAAATTCGCACCGATCAGATTCAAAAAACCAAAAACAATAGCAACAAAGGCCCCGAGTGCTCCGCTGGTCATACACATGAGTATCAATGACTTGTTATCCATACGATATAGCAGGTCACTTTGCTGAACCGGCTCTGTTTCTGCTTCTTCTCTCGGCCATTTGCTGTAATCACCAATTTCTACAGCAGTGTTCAAATTTTCCTTCTCATCATAAATGATCGATTGTATCGTTTCAGCCTGGGATTTCTTTATCGTATCAATTTTAATCCCTTCACCGGGAGTCAACACCTCCAGTCTGACCGCTCCGAATATTCTATGGAAAACCGGCTCATTGAAGTCTACAGATTGTATTCTGTTAATATCCAGTTCTTTTTCTCTTTTGGTGATTACGCCATCCTTATATGTGAACTTCCCGTCGTCTATCCAAAAGCGCGTGAGATATTTATTCAGAAAATCAAACCCCCCGATCAATATGAAGGCGAATATCAGAACACCGAGGGAAATCAGGATATACATGAATGAAATATCCCCGGAAAATAATTCATCTCTTGAATTGATGGCAATGATGATCAGAGGGACCCATAGATTTTTGATACCGTTAGCAAGACTGCCAAGATAGGCAACTGGATGAAGCTTCTGCGGGCTATACATCTGTCAGTTCCCCTTTCACACGTTCTATAATATCACTTTTAAGCATCTGTGCCTCTTCTGTTTCAACCGGCGGCAGCATGAAAATGGTACTCGCTGTATTAACAGTTACATTTGCCAGTTTATACTTCCTGGAAATCGGACCGGTGGTCAGCTTCGCTCCCTGTATGCGTTTTATCGGAACCATCCGTGTTTTCACTGTAAAGAAGCCGGTCCGCACGATTAACAGATCCTCTTTCAACTCATATCTGGTCACCTTGTTATATATCGCCGGCTGAATCAGTGTCATGGCTATGAAATATAACAGCACCCACCCCAAAGCGACATAGTAAAACCAAGCCGGCCACTCAAAATACGCTGTCAGCCCGCTCAAAATGGCGGCAGCAGCTGCCCAGATCATGAGCGCCCAAAATTGTCTTGCTCTTAAGTACCGGATAACATTTTTATGTAAGGCCTTCATATGATCTCCCTCATTAAATTTGATTTTACAATTATAACTCTAAATTAAAAGTACTCATTGTTCAAACCCAATTAAGATATACTGGTAAAAATAAAAGCATCCGTATTTCAGTCATCACTGAAATCATGGATGCTTCCATTATAAACGATTTTACTTATTTAATGTGATCTTTGAAAGTGCGCCCGCCCTGGCTTTTTTTCTGGCCTTTCGGGTTCGGTTGTCCACCGCCCGGCTTATTGTCATGACGCTTGTTATTACGTCCGCCGCCGCGGTTATCGCGTCCTTTGCGGTACTGTTGTTTCTTACCGCCGGCATGTTTGCCGCGTCGACCGCCGCCCTTGCGCGTCAACGGTTTCTCAAATGACAGCTGGATGTTATCGTTTGACTTGCTGAACAGGAACTCATTCAGCAGTGCGGCCACTACATCTTCCGAAGTGTTCTGTTCCAGCAGACGTTTGGCGATTTCTCCAGTATGACTGTTGTCATTTTGAGAAATCCATTGCTCAATCTTTTCAAAGATTTCTGCCTCTCTCGCCTTAAACACTTCTTTCTTGTTTGGCGGTCTTAAAGCCGAGATCGTCTTTTTCTTCTCGTTCTCGATCATTCTGAGATAATCCATTTCAACAGGATTGACGAATGTTAACGCCATGCCTTCTTTGCCTGCACGGCCGGTACGGCCAATTCTGTGTGTATAGCTTTCAGCATCCTGGGGAATATCAAAGTTATATACATGGGAAACGCCTGATATGTCAAGCCCTCTGGCAGCAACATCCGTAGCCACAAGAATATCAAGTGCGTTGTTACGGAATTTTTTCAGCACTTCGAGCCGTTTAGACTGGGTGATGTCCCCATGAAGTCCTTCAGCACGATATCCCTTTGCTACCAGCGCACCTGTCAATTCGTCGACACGACGTTTTGTCCGGCCGAATACGATGGCAAGTTCGGGTTGGTGAGTATCCAGAAAATCTGTAAAAACATCGAGTTTCTCAAGTTCTTTAACGATCGTATAATACTCTTCGATCTGAGGTGAAGATGCGTCCTGACTCATTGTTTTGACAATCTCCGGATCTTTCATGAATTTGGTGACGAGTTCCTGGATTGCCGGCGGTATGGTCGCTGAGAACAGCAATGTATGCCTGTCATCTGCAGGAAGACCGGACATGATGAATTTGACATCATCGATGAATCCCATATTCATCATTTCATCTGCCTCATCCAATACCAGCGTCCTGATATTTTCGAGCTTCAGTGTTTTACGTTTGATATGGTCGATAATCCTTCCCGGTGTACCTACAATGATTTCCGGACGCCTTTTGAGGTCCTTGATCTGGCGTTCGATACTCATGCCGCCAAAAATTACGTTTACGCCAAGGCTTTTATACTTGGCGAATTTTTTGAGCTCTTCACTTACCTGAACTGAGAGCTCGCGTGTCGGCGTTAAAATCAGCACTTGTGTGCCCGCCTGCTTCTCTGTGTTTTCAATAATTGGGATACCGAACGCACCAGTTTTACCTGTGCCAGTCTGTGCCTGGCCTAGAATATCTTTCCTCTCAATTGCTTGAGGAATACTTTCCTCCTGAATAGGAGTTGGTGATTCAAATCCCATTTCTTCTAGTGATTTTAAGGTTTCATCACTAACACCCAATTGTTTAAAAAACTTCAAATTAGAGTCTCCTTTGACTTTGTTTCACATTTTCGTTACGCATAACTTCTCAATTCTAACACCTGGAGTGTCATTAAACAAGGAAAACTTTTTCATCATCGAAAAGGAAGCGTTCTGCGATGATGTTCAGTTCGAGCTGGGATTCCTCAGTATAAGCGAATAGATGCGGCGCCCCTTCGATAAGTTTCAGCTGTCCGCCCGGAATTTTCTCCGCGGCATCGATACTTGACTGATATGGGACCAAGAGGTCTATCGTGCCGTGCACAATCAATGTCTCTGAACTAATGTTCTCCAGTCCTCCCCGCTTCATTTCAACTATATTTTTAAATTCCTGAAACGCAGCAAGCGGAATATCCCTGATCCTTTTCCTGATCCGGCTATACATGTTCAGCTTCATATGTTCGCTGAAATGTCTGGGGGTCAGCTTAAGCCTGCTGAGCTGGCTCAGTTTTGTATGATCGAATGCAGGGGCTATCAGCAGCAGTTTTGCCACTTCACCCTGTTGTGAAAGGTGACTGGCAAACACACCGCCCATTGAAAAGCCGATGATATAGATTGTCTCCACTCTGCTTTTAAGTGCATGATAGGCATCTTCAGCTTCATTATACCAGTCATCTCCGCCCGAAGATTTCAAATCCAGGAGTGTGCCGTGACCGGGATAGACCGGGAACTCATAATCGAATTCATAACGGGATTTCAAATAGACAAACAACGGGTCCAGTTCATGTCTCCCGCCTGTATACCCGTGTAAGAATAAAATGCCTGTATTTTTAGATATATTCCATCACCCTTTCGACAGCCATTCCCCTCGATCCTTTCAATAAAACTACAGCGTCCTTTGTTAAATGCGGGGATAATGCTGCTGATAATGCTTCAATGGAATCAAAATGGCGCTTGGATATGACGTCTGAAACCTCATTGATCCTTTTGGCTTCATCGCCAATTGTGAGGAGCAGATCAATCGTCCGGGTCGAGTCATTGATGTATGCGCCGACGGACCGATGCAGTTCCTCCGAGTGTGAACCGAGTTCCAAAATATCTGCCAGCACCAGTATCTTATACCCGTAATCCATGCCCTCAATTGTTCTGATTGCACTTTTCATACTTGAAAGACTGGCATTATAGGCATCATTGATGATCAAAGCACCACTCTCATGCTGCAGCTGCTCCATGCGCATATCCGTCACTTTCAATTGGGCGAGATGTCCCTTGACTTCATCCATATCAAGGCCCGCCGCTTCAGCTGCGGCCAGCGCAAGTGTGGCGTTAGCCGCATTATGAGCCCCCAGCTGCGGAATGATGATTTCACCTTCAATGGGGGATATATTGAATACAGTACCGTCTTCAGTTTCTGCCACGCCGGTGATTTCCAAATCATTGGCTGCATCCATGCCCCCTGTTCGGACAGAATAGGACACTTCTTTGTCCACAATCCGCTCCAGCAGGGGATAATCCCGTGAATATATGAAGGTCCCGGTATCTTTCAAACCGTTGACTATTTCATATTTGGCCGCAGCAATATTCTCTCTTGAACCTAGTTTTTCTATATGTGACTCCCCGACGTTTGTAATGATGGCGACATCAGGCGTTGTCATTCTGCTGAGGAAATCGATATTACCTCTTGCATCCATTCCCAACTCTAAAATGGAAAACTCAGTATCACTGTCAATCTCTAAAATTGTCAACGGCAAACCGATTTCATTGTTGTAGTTGCCAATCGTCTTCTTCACATTGAAATACGGTGAAAGGAGGCATTCAACCATATCTTTAGTCGTTGTCTTACCATTTGAACCCGTAATTGCAATCACTGTCGGCGACACTTTTTCCAAATACAACCGGGCAATATCCTGCAACGCTCTCAGTCCGTCCTCGACATGGACCAGCGGCACTGTCTCACCCATGTGCATCTCGTGTTCACTCAGACTTAAAGCGGCCCCTTTTTCAAATGCGTCGCTGATAAATCTGTGCCCGTCCACATTTTCCCCCAGGAACGGGATAAAAAGATTTCCGGCACAAATCGTTCTCGTGTCTATGGACACCCCTTCGATCGAATGATCTTTTATCCTGGAGGCAGCCTGATTCAACCTCCCCCCTGAGATTTCAGCCACCTGTTCTATCGTTATTTCCAGCATGAATTGAATACCATTCCTTCTCAATAGTTTTTACAAAATTTTTATCACAGTTACATTATAGTACAGGATGATGCCAGTATCATCAATGAACTGTCAAAATTACATAACTGCAACAAATGGAATTTGATGATCAGACTATGATAATATTAAAAATCAGGATTAAAATAGTGTATAATTAAAGCATGATTTCAATATGGGTAAGGTGAAACATTTGGAGAATAAACAAGGATATAAAAGACAGAATACAAATATACTGGGCCGTATCGACTGGATTCTGTTACTGCTCGTCACAGTTCTCGGGGTCATCAGTGTCATTATGATACGCTCCGCAATGACCAGCGGACAATATAATACCGATTTCAGTATTCGTCAGATTATCTTTTACCTGTCCGGCTTCATCATAGTCTTTACAATTGCGTTTATCCCAATCAGGTGGATCAAACAACATATATGGTTGATATACGGCATTGGTGTCCTGTCACTCATGATTCTCTTCTTTGCCCCCGTTTCACCTGTCACACCAATCATCAACGGTGCAAAAAGCTGGTACCAATTTGGTTTTTTCAGCATTCAGCCTTCTGAGCTGGTCAAAATCGTCTACATATTGACCCTCGCCTATGTGGTCAGCCAGCATAACAGATACAAACTGACGAGTGACCTGACCGTGGACGTCAAACTGCTTATCAAGCTGTTTGCAGTCTCAGTCCTCCCCATGATCTTTATCCTGGTGCAGAATGATCTGGGTACAACGCTGGTAATGATTGCCATACTGCTTGGTATAATTGTGGTTTCAGGCATCAGCTGGTGGATTATTCTGCCAACCTTCGGAGTGATCGCAACACTTGGCGGCGCCCTGATCCTCGGAATACTCTACCGTCCGGAGCTGGTCGAAAGGTATCTGGGTATCCACCCCTATCAATTTGAACGTATCTACTCCTGGTTGCAGCCTGAAGAATACGTGAGCGAGGGCGGGTATCAGCTCAGCAACTCATTAAGAGCGATCGGCTCCGGCGGTATGGATGGCAAAGGGTTCGGTGATGGCATCATTTACATTCCGGAAAACCACACCGACTTTATATTTACCATTATCGGCGAAGAATTCGGTTTTATCGGTTCCACATTTGTCATCGTTATCCTATTTTTACTGATGCTGCATCTATTCAGAATTGCAGCAACTGTAAATGACAGTTTTTCATCATACTTTATCGTTGGCTACCTGTCACTGCTCGTTTTCCACATATTCCAAAATATCGGCATGACAGTGCAGCTTCTCCCGATTACGGGTATCCCCCTCCCTTTCATCAGTTACGGCGGCAGCGGACTGTGGGCGAACATGATAGCAGTCGGCATCATCATGAGCATATATTTCCACGAATACCGAAAACAGACATAAAATTAACCGCAACTGCAATCAGTTGCGGTTAATCATTAAGTGTTCTGTTCTTTCAATCGCAGCTTCTCTTTCCGTGCGATGCGATTCATCATGTCGAATCTAGATCTCGAAACCTGCACTTTGACCCCGAGTTCATTTAGCATCGTGACAACCTGTCTCACTTTAGAATTGTCTTTCTTATGCATAATGACACTCCTTCATTTACATCTTGATTCCATTTTACCCTTTTTTGCACCATATTTCTATGATTTTTAAAAATTAATTATTACAATATTTTAAATATCTTATAATTTATAATAGAATAGTTAAAGAGGTGGATTTCATGGAAGCGTTCCTGATGGAATATGTATTTAATTCTAGAACATTGAGCATTGTAACCATCATCATCATCCTTATAAATTTTTTACTCGCTGTCAGTCTTATATTCCTTGAACATCGGACTGCACAAAGCGTTTGGGCATGGGTTCTGGTCCTATTTTTCATCCCTGTTTTTGGGTTTTTCATATACATGCTCTTCGGCAGAACCATCTATAACCAGAAGATATTTACCATCCAGGAAGAAGACAAAGTCGGACTCGAACACCTTGTAAGTGAGCAGCTTGATGCGCTTAAGAGTGAAGAGCTGGATTTTTCAAGCGCAGTAGCTGAAAAGCACAGGAAACTGATACACATGCTGCTCTATAATAACCAATCCTTTTTAACTGTCAATAATTCCGTTCAGACATTCACTAACGGCCGTGATAAATTTGATCACCTGCTTGAAGACATACGAAACGCCAAAGACCATATCCATTTCCAGTACTATATATTCCGGATGGACACAATTGGCAAGGAACTTTATAACGCTATGCTTCAAAAACAGAAAGAGGGCATTTCAGTAAAAATACTATACGATGATATGGGCTCAAGAGGATTAAGCTTGCGTAATTTCAGAAAAATCAGGGAATTAGGCGGCCTTGTGGAAGCATTCTTCCCCAGCAAGCTGCCGTTGATCAACCCTCGTATCAACAACCGGAACCACCGTAAAATCGTCGTGATTGATGGTGTCGTGGGATATGTGGGCGGCTTCAATGTCGGAGATGAGTATGTCGGTTTTGATAAGCATAAGGGCCAATGGCAGAAAGCCCGGCTGCCTCACCGGCGCGATACGCATTTAAGGATAGAGGGCGATGCTGTCAAACCACTTCAGCTCAGATTCATGCTTGACTGGAACTCGCACAGTACACGCGGCAACATGGTCAGAGACGAGCGCTACTTCCCGGCTGTCGAATCCCATGGAAATATACCGATGCAGATTGCTTCCAGCGGGCCTGATGAAGAATGGCAGCAAGTCAAATACGGATATTTAAAGATGATCTATAATGCCAAAGAATCCATCTATATCCAGACACCGTACTTCATCCCCGACCAATCTGTGCTCGAAGCGATAAGAATTGCCATCCTCAGCGATATCAAGGTGCATTTGATGATACCCGACCATCCCGACCACCCATTCGTGTATTGGGCTACATATTCCAATGCCGGTGCACTTGTGGACATGGGTGCAGATGTCTATATATATGAAAATGGATTCCTCCATGCAAAGGTCATGATGATAGATGACGAGTTGCTCAGCCTTGGTACAACCAATATTGATGTAAGAAGTTTTTCCCTGAACTTCGAAGTCAACACCTTCATTTATGATGAAAAAGAGGCTGTTCAGCAGCGCCATATGTTTGAGCATGACATGAAATACTCCACTCTGCTTACAAAAGATAAATATAAAGCAAGAAGCAGGTGGATTAAACTGAAGGAAGGTTTTTCAAATCTGATTTCCCCAATTTTATAATATTTGCAGATCAGCATGATAAAAGTCCTCCAAAATTTTGGAGGACTTTTATCATGCATTACTTTTTCTTTTTGCGTTTTTTCTTGGGCATCACTTTAGCGTTTTTAATCCGTTTTTCTTTCTCAGCTTTTTCCTTTTCATGTGCTTCGATAATCGGAGCCATCTCTTCGGCCACTTTTCTTTTGTAGAACATGTTACCTGCCCATGTCTGGAATATCAGGAACAGACCACCGACTGCCCAGTAAAGCGGAAGTGCTGCTGGTGATATGATTGAAATCCAGATGATCATGATCGGAGAAATATACATGAACAGCTGCATCTGTTTACGCTGTTCTTCAGAGACAAACTTCATGGAGACCCATGCCTGGCCCGCATAAACGAGACCTGCAATTGCTACCATGAAATAATCGGTTTCTGTCAGATTCATCCAAAGGAATTCAGGGTATTCAGTAATACCGCCTTCTGACGGGAACCTGAGTGCAAAGTAAAGCGCCATGACGATAGGCATTTGAATAACGATCGGGAGACAGCCCATATTCAGCGGGTTGATCCCGTGTTTCTTATAAAGCCCCATCATCTCCTGCTGTGCTTCCATCTTCTCTTCCTGAGTAGTAGCGACTTTTACTTTTTTCTGAATTTCTTCCATTTCCGGCTTAACGATCTTCATCTTTTCGCGCATCATCATCTGGTTTTTATATGTACGCATCATGAATGGAAAGATGGCAAGACGGACAATCAGGGTAATTAGAATAATTGCCAGACCATAGTTATTATTTAGGTTGTCACCTAACCAATGCAGCACCGTATCCATCGGTTGTACAAGCGTATTAAAGAAAAAACCATCTCTATTTTCTTCCTGGGAATAATCACAGCCTGCAAGTACGAGTACGAGACCGATCATAATGGGGAAGAGCCATTTTTTACTCATTTCTTCACCTCAAAAATTATCTCACATAACTGAAATTGTAACATAAACAAAGAGGTAAAAAAAATAATTTTATTAGTACCGCTGATATTTTTTATCCATCATTCACTAAAAGAACAAATTCACTGCCTGCTTTACATCACTGGCGCCAGCAATTGCTGAAACCACCGATACCCCGTCTGCTCCTGATTCAAGACAGATTGTATAATTGTCATGCGTGATGCCGCCCACTGCCACCATCGGCAGGTCTCCAATTCTTTCCCTCATGGCCACAAGCCCTTGTGCACCTATGACATCACCGGCATCATCTTTAGAGGATGTACTGAACACCGGACCGGTACCGATGTAATCTGCTTTTTGAATACTGCTTTGATCAAACTCCCGCTCATTACCGACGGACAACCCGACTATTTTATCATCAAAATAAGAGGTCAAAGTTGTTATATCCTGGTCATTCTGACCGAGGTGCACACCATCTGCGCCGATTTTCTCAGCAAGCCCGGCATCATCGTTTATGATGAAAGGCACGTGATATTCAGTACACAGCTGTTTTATTTCAGAGGCAAAGGCGGATAAATCATCGCCCGAAAGGCCGCCGGGCCCTTTCTCCCTCAGCTGGAACATCGTCACACCGCCTGCCAGCGCTTCTTCAATGACATTCAGCGGCTTCCCCTCAACATTTTCCGTACCGCATATGAAGTACAGTCTGAGAAGGCTTTTGTCCATTAAAGCACCTCCACTTTTTTATCGGAGAGAATATCATTTTCGTTTAGGTACAGCTGATCGATGAGATTGGCCGGAAACGTGCCCGGCGCGGGTATTCTTGTGCTTTCCACTGCCGCTTCTGCACACAGATTATAGAAGCTCACTGCATCTACAACTGATTGTGAATTAAACGGCTGTTCTATCCCAATGAATGCTGCAGCCATAGCACCAGCCAGACAGCCGGATCCGGTGATTTTTCCCTGCAGTCCGTGACCGTCAGTCATGACAGCCTTTCTGTCCCCGGTTACCAGGGCATCCCTTTCGCCTGTAACAAGCACGGGCACTTGGAATTTGTCATAGACGGCTTCAGCAATCTCAAGTGTGTCCGTCTTCTCACTGGAATCAACACCCTTCAGCTCACTCTCGGCACCCGAGAGGGCGAGCATTTCTCCAGCATTCCCTTTGATAAGATCGATTCTGTAGGTGTCGAGAAAGGTGTCTGTAAGGGTGCTTCGGAATTTTGAAGCGCCGTATCCTACTGGGTCAAAGACGACCGGAACACCATTTCTGTTGGCTTCACTTATCATTTTTGACATCAAATCCTTCTTCATTTCATCTGCAGTACCGATATTGATCAATAAACCTGACGCCGCTTTCATCAGATCCTCAGCTTCTGACTTCTCCCCGCTCATGATTGGTGATGCGCCAACAGCAAGCATGCCATTCGCCGTAAAATTTTTGACGACATCGTTTGTTACACATACAACAAGCGGATTGGTTTCTCTTAAGTGTTTGATACGATTCATCATCATTCTCCTTTAAAACTGAAATGATTGACCGGACCGCGTCCTTTACCGATGCCCGGGCTGTTATTTATGGCAGAAGTAATATAATTTTTTGCTGTTCTGAAACCTTGCTCCAACGTCCTGCCTTTCGCCATCTCAGCGGTAATGACAGCTGAGAAGGTACATCCTGTCCCATGGGTCTGATCCGTTTGCACTCGTGACTCACTTAAAACGAGTTCATTGTCCCGTGTAAATAGATAGTCTGCTGCATCTCCATCCAGGTGCCCCCCTTTGATGATGACACTCCGGCAGCCGATTTCTTCAATAAAAATTTTTGCTGCTCTTTTCACATCAGATTCATCATGAATTTTCATTTCGGAAATTTCTTCAGCTTCATGCACATTCGGCGTTACATTTACGGCTGAAGGCAAAAGATGATTCCGCAGATAATCAAGCGATTTGGAATTGGCAAGAGAAGCACCGCTCGTCGCGATCATCACCGGATCGATGACAAAAGGTATGTCGTGATTCTTCACCACATCTCCGAGCACTTCCATCATTTCCGTTGTTGCAACCATGCCGCTTTTCATAGCGTGAGGCGCTTCATCATTAAAAATACTGAACAGCTGTTTTTCCAAAAATTCTGCAGGTATGTGAAATACATCATCCACCCCCATTGTATTCTGTGCGGTCAAAGAAGTCACTGCTGCCATACCAAAGACGCCGCGCGAATGAAATGCCTTACTATCTGCAAGAACCCCCGCCCCGCCGGTAGGATCAGTACCGGCAACGGTAAGGGCAATCCTTAAATCATGCATTTATTTGAGCCTCCACTTTTCTTTTTTTGCCGCCATGCGGAAAAACCTTTGTTCATGTTCTGTACTTTCCAGGAAATTATTCCTGATTTGCTCCCTGTCTCCCCCGCTCAATGAAGCAGCTTCTTTATCTATGATACTGAACAGCCCATCGATCGACGGATCTATATCATTGTGATAAAACTCGAACCATCCTTTAAAAGGATGGTCATTGGAAAAATTATTTCGCCCTATTGCCATTTCTGCGATCTTTTTATATACGTATGGGCATGGTGCCATCGCACTGAGTGTGAACACCGGATTACTCTTTGTAAATGCATTGTAATACAGATGTTTTATATAATGATCCGCAGATGGAAACCATGAACCACCCGCAATGATCTCTTCATATTTTTCATCCGCATAACCGGCAAGCACCGCATGGGCTTCACTCTCACCTCCCAGTGAGAATTCTTTCTGTGAAAGTAAAAATTCAGCGATCGGTTTGGATTCAGTCTGCTTAATCAGCATTGCGTACAAATTAGAAAATTCTTTTAGGTAAAGTGCGTCAGCCTGCAGATAATGAACAATGGCATTTTTATCGACAGTACCATGGATCAGCCCCTGAATGAAATCACCATTATATATTTCCTCAATCATTGGCTGGACTTTATCAGTAAGTTCTTCCGTAAGCATATTGTCTCCCATCTTCTATAAATGATAAAAACCCATCTCCGGAATGCGTGGAAATGGGTTTAGTATAAAAGACATCAATCGCCTGACCAAACCACTTTCCTACGCTGGTATTATCCAGATCAGGTCAAAGGGATCAGCCCGTGGCTGTCTCAGCAAATTGCACCCCTAGCGGTAGAAATATTCACTTAATAGTCATAATATTAGAGTACTTATGATTTGTCAAACACTGTAAAAGACGCCAGGTGAAAACACCTGGCGTCTAAATTTTTCGTATTCATTTAATTTTACTGTATTAAAGGTTTGAACCACATACAGGCCAAGGCTGAGCACCTCTGTCTTGATAAAGCATTTGAGCCCTTTGAGTCTGTTCAGCTGCAGATGCGTCAGACGGTACCCCGCTTCCGCCTACAGACTGCCACGTCTGTACATCAAACTGATAAAGTCCGTGGTAAAGTCCGTTTGAGCTGACAACATTAGGGTCCCCGCTGGATTCACATTGAGCCAGTGCGCCCCAGTTTTGACCGCTGTCATTACTTGAAGTTGATACATTTTCAGTTTGAGGCTGCTCTGTGTTCTGTTCAGGTGCAACTGGCTGAGCATCTTCAGATTGCTGCTGTTGAACTTGTTGTTCTGTTTGCTGCTGCTCCTGAGCTGCTGTTTCTCTGGCTTCATTTTCCTGAACCTGTGCTGCTTCAACTGCCGGCACCTGCTCTGCATTGCCTCCAGTTACTGCAATTGTTTTACCTGGGAAAATGAGGTCTGACGAAAGGTTGTTCCATTCTTTAAGTTCTGAAACTGAGACATTAAATTCAGCTGCAATTTCAAATAGTGTATCGCCAGGCTGGATTTCATAATTTCCGTCTTGAGAACTTTCTTTCTCTGAGCTTTCTTCGCCATTGATTTCTAGAACTTGTCCTGGAACAATGATATTTGAATCAAGATTGTTGTTTGATTTAATTGCATCTGCAGTAGTATTATTGGCATGAGCCAGCTCTGAAATCGTATCGCCTTTTTCTACTGTATGATCTTCTGCTGAAGCTTCCGCAGTATAGGCTAAAGTGGATGACACAGCTAGTGCTGTACCGATGGATAATACTTTTTTCATTATTGTTTTCCTCCCGTTTACCTCTTAATATTAGATCTCCTGATTTCGTACGATTTTATTAACTATGTTGAACTATATCAGAAAAAAATATCTCGCAGGTTACAGGAATATAAAATATAAACTGTTCTTTTACGTTTATATTACAGAAAGATTTCTCCCTAAGCCAAAGTGTTGCAATGAAGTACTCTAATTATGTAAACGTATAATTACAGACAAGATCCAAACGCAAATAAACTGAAGTTAAGTAACTGTAAAAACTGTCATATCAATGTTTTAAAATATATCTGTTATCTATATAAAAAAATGAATAAAGCTTATTATCAGAAAACAGTAATACAACGACTTGAAATGTAACAAATAAATGATTAAATTTTTTCTGATAAAAATAAAAAGCCCTGCACAGGCTTTTTTTCGCAGCAATGTTTGCCTGCCGCAGGACAAGTGAGTAGTGTGTGAGTGTAGAATTTCAAAAGATTAAGTGACGATGTGTCAATCAGGCAAAAGCTTTCTCATCTTTCTTGTCATTACCTTTTTCTTTTTGTTCCCCTTGATCGGGGCTGATGAGCGGTGTTTCCTTTCCCAGTATTTTTTCAATTGGATCAAGATGCGTATCCCGGCCATTGGTGTCTGTGTCAGCCTTATCACTGCTCAGTACATGAACTTCTTTCTGGCCGACGATATCAAATTGATCGTAATAGCGGACTGCATCACCGATCATCTGGGAAGGATTGCTAAAGTCTTTCTGGTCAGCCATTTTTTCAGGCATCCGCTTTATGCTTTCAGCCCAGATTTCCATTCTGTATTCCTTTGCCCCATTGGGCATCGTATAGAGTGCAGTAGCAATCTGTCCGCTGACACAGATTATCTCCCCTTCTCTGGTAGCTGACAGTATCCCCGGTATTGCTTTTCCGAAAGCTTTACAGTAGATGAAGTGCACCTCATTCTGCTTCCGCTCGTCTTTGGGCACCCTGATTGTAGCCAGAACAAAAGAATTGATACTGCCGTTATTAGTTTTAGAAATGGTTGCATTTTTTACAAGTTCTCCGACCAGCAGAACTTTATTCATCATATGTTCACCCCCTTCCTGATATAAAGATAAGACGGCACAAAATATTCTGCAAATAACAGATATTTGATTTTATATCCATTTCTTATACAATTAGACTATATTCGAAGTGAACTGTATGTAACGGATGAGATGCATTAGGCAGTTTTGCCTTATCTGTGATTTAAAATTTTTGGTTCGAAGGGAGGAATTTGAATGAAATCGTTTAAAGTGATAGAAATCAGACTGGAACACAACAATAATTTTATCATTTTCGACCTGATTGACGGAATTATCATAAATAAGGAAACAGAAGAAGATCCATGGCTGCTGGAAACCTCCATTTCCCCTGATTTTAAAGATATTTTGAAGGATTTTGTGGGGCAGCAAGTCAACCTGTTAGTGACAATTACAAGACCTTCAAATGAACCGGCAAGGTTCACGGGGGTATTCAATGAGATGATTGAAATCGACAATGCCCTGTCACTCATTTTCACCGGCAGAATTATTGTTCAAAGTCCCAATTATCCCGAGGAGGTGCTTGAATACCTTATCGGAGAAGGTTACGAGGATATAGATCTGCTCAACGAGTTTAAAGCCATGATGGAATCCCGAACGGAATTAAAAACATCCGATGATAATTAATCATCGGATGTTTTACTGTCCTGTATCGCAAATGTAATCTCACACTGGCAGGCGATATCACCATCTACACGGGCAACTGCTTCTCCCTTGCCAATCGGCCCCCTGAGTTTAGTGATTTCAACATTTAACTCCACAGTATCACCAGGAGTCACCTGCTTTTTGAACTTGCATTTATCAATCCCGGCAAAAAAGGCAAGTTTCCCTTTAAACCGCTCTTCTTTAAGAATCGCAACTGCTCCCGTCTGTGCTAAAGCTTCTACAATAAGCACACCCGGCATTACTGCATAATCAGGAAAATGGCCGGGAAAGAAGGGTTCGTTGCCTGAAACCTGCTTCACACCAGTACATTTCACACCCGGTTCAATATCCGTAATCCTGTCTATAAGCAGAAACGGCGGGCGATGGGGTATTATTGCTTTAATTTGGTCGTACGTCAGCATGTTATCATTCCTTGGTCAAATTGATGATGTGTTCCCATGTTTCCAATCGGAAAACTTCGATCGGATTGTCTAGTATGCCATAGCCAATCATCAATCCCACGAAGAATACGATGACTGCAATGTAGACAAATAACAATATCCGGACGATTAACGGGAATCTGCGGTGGACTAGATTTTTGGATTGTTCCGCCATACAATTACCTCTTTACTTCTGTTTTACCACACTTTTTCGAACAGCTTCATCACCTGTACGAACAATATTTGCGCCCAGCTTTTCAAGCTTCTTATGGAAGTCAACGTATCCGCGATCCAGATGCTTAAGCTCGGTCACCTCAGTATAACCTTCAGCAGCTAAACCTGCAAGAATGAGTGCCGATGCAGCTCTTAAATCTGTCGCTTTCACAGATGCGCCTTTCAGTTTGTCAACGCCTTTAATCATTGCATTGTTATCCTCAAGATCTATATCTGCACCCATTTTTATAAACTCTTCCACGTGCATGAACCTGTTTTCAAAAATAGTTTCAGAAATGACACTGGTTCCTTTGATGGAAGCAAGCAACGCCATCATCTGACTCTGCATATCTGTCGGAAAGCCGGGATGCGGCATTGTTTTTAATCTCAGAGGTTTCAGTGTGTCCGCTGGCACCACGCGTACATTCCTGCCTTCCTGAACAATCCTGACGCCCACTTCCTCAAGTTTTGAAATGACAGCAGTCAGGTGATCAGTGACTACATTCTCAAGAACAATTTCACTTTTTGTAATTGCGCCGGCAACCATCAATGTACCGGCCTCGATGCGGTCCGGAATCACTTCATGTTCTATACCGTGAAGCGACTCCACCCCTTCGATGGTGATATGTCCGGAACCTGCACCTTTAACGTTGCCCCCCATTGCATTGATATATTGCGCCAAATCCTCAATTTCGGGCTCCTGGGCCACATTTTCAAGATAAGTTGTCCCTTCAGCAAGACTTGCGGCCATCATCAGGTTTTGTGTAGCCCCGACACTCGGGAAATCAAGATAGATTTTTGACCCTTTTAGCCGCCCGTCACTTTTACCTTCAAAACTGCCATCAACCGTCCTGAAAGTCACACCCATTTTTTCCAGACCTTTAATATGCTGCTCAACTGGCCTTGAACCTATTGCACATCCACCGGGCATAGCAATATTACAATACCCGTATCTTGCCAGCAGCGGCCCCATCACCAGCATGCTCGCACGCATTCTGTTGACCAGCTCATAAGGCGCATCACATGATAAACCTTTTGCAGCATCAATTCCAACTGTACCGTTATCTCGCTCAGTATCTGCGCCTAAATGCTCTAACAGTTCAGTCAGATTATCTACATCGGATAACTTTGGGACATTTTTTAAATAAGACACACCACTCTCAGCAAGTAAAGATGCAGTTAGAATGGGTAATACAGCATTTTTCGACCCTTCTATACGCACTGAACCCGATAATCGGTTCCCGCCTTTAACAATAATACTATCCATATCATTCACTCCATACTCCATACTTTCAATAACCTTTACAATACACTTTTCACCATTTTAAATATGTATAAACATGTTTGCAAAGCATTTGTCAAAACATCAATGCAGCCTCCTGGACCAGCCTGAAAAAATCCATGATGAAATTACTCAGTGCACTTCCTAACAGAATAGCCATGAGTATGAAGAACAACCGGATTCTCCCTGTATCGTACTTCTTAAACCATCCATCAACATTGAGTGCGCCCAACACCCAGAAAGCAAATATGACACAGAGAATATGAAGTATAATATGGATGAATGACAGTTGGGCTAACATCATTTAGATCACCTTTAAAAACCCGGGCTTTCGCCCGGGTAGTATTTTATGCGTGCTCAGACACATTTATCCTGTTGATTGCTCTGTTCAGGGCGAGTTCTGCACGATAGCGGTCAACTTTCTCATCCTTCGCCTGTTCAAGAAGCTGCTCCGCCCGTTCTTTGGCTTGTCTTGCCCTTGCAGTATCAATATCCTCAGCAAATTCACCCGCCTGAATAAGTACGGAAACTCTCTCAGGACGAATCTCAACGAAGCCCTCTGTGACTGCAAAATATTCGTAGCGGCCGTCTATTTTTGCGCGAAGGCTGCCGATCTTCAGTGCAGATACTGTCGGGACATGGCCGGCCATAACGCCAAGCTCACCTTGCTTGGTCTGGAGTATGATGATCTCACAGTCCTCTTCCGAGAAGACAGAACCGTTCGGCGTGACTATATCCAGTGCCATTGTATTCATTTGCTACACCCCCGATTTTAAACTTCTACACCCATATCACGTGCTTTATCAAGCACATCTGAAATTCCTCCAACAAGACGGAATGCATCCTCAGGAATATGGTCATATTTGCCATCAAGAATTTCTCTAAAGTCTTCTACAGCTTTTGAAACCGGGACATAAGACCCTTTTTGGCCGGTGAACTGTTCCGCCACGTGGAAGTTCTGTGATAAAAAGAACTGCAGACGGCGTGCACGGGCAACTGTCTGTTTATCTTCATCGGACAGTTCATCCATTCCAAGAATTGCAATGATATCCTGAAGCTCACGATATTTTTGAATCGTAGACTGGACACCGCGGGCCACTTCATAATGCTCTTCACCGACAGCAGAAGGCTGCAATGCCCGGGAAGTTGAAGCAAGCGGGTCAACCGCAGGGTAGATTCCCATCTCGGAAAGACTTCTTTCCAGGTTAGTCGTCGCATCCAGGTGGGCGAACGTTTGTGCAGGCGCTGGGTCTGTATAGTCATCGGCAGGTACGAATACCGCCTGGATGGAAGTGACTGAACCCGTACCGGTAGATGTAATACGTTCCTGGAGCTGTCCCATCTCAGTAGCCAGAGTCGGCTGATAACCTACGGCTGATGGCATGCGCCCGAGCAATGCGGAAACTTCCTGACCAGCCTGGGTGAAACGAAAGATGTTATCGATGAACAGCAGCACATCCTGCCCTTCTTCATCCCGGAAATATTCCGCCATGGTAAGCCCTGTAAGGGCTACACGCATACGCGCACCCGGCGGCTCATTCATCTGACCGAATACCATCGCGGTCTTCTCGATGACTCCGGAATCTTTCATTTCATAATAAAGGTCGTTCCCTTCACGCGTCCGTTCACCTACGCCCGCAAACACGGAGATACCACCGTGTTCCTGGGCGATATTGTTGATCAGTTCCTGGATCAGCACCGTTTTCCCGACACCGGCACCGCCGAACAGACCAATTTTTCCGCCCTTGGTGTAAGGCGCGAGCAGATCAACCACTTTGATGCCTGTTTCCAATATTTCTACGCCCGTCTGCAGCTCATCAAAGTCAGGTGCCTGACGGTGAATCGGATCTCTTCTTTCGGATTCGGGGATCGCTGCTTCAAGATCGATATTCTCACCCAGTACATTAAACACCCGGCCAAGTGTGACCTGGCCTACCGGCACAGAAATTGGGCTGCCGCTATTCGTTACTTCAACACCGCGCTGCAGTCCATCAGTTGAACTCATTGCAATGGTCTTTACAACGTTATCCCCCAGATGGAGCGCGACTTCAAGAGCCAGGGAAACAGTTTGGTCGTCTTTTTCAATATTGACAAATAGCGCGTTGTTCAAATCGGGAAGCTGGCCTTCCTCGAATCTAACGTCTACAACCGGTCCCATAACTTGAATTACTTGACCTAAAGCCATTAGATTTCCTCCTAGTCATTCTTTATTCTTGTGCTGCCGCGCCGCCCACGATTTCATTGATTTCCTGTGTGATTTCGGCCTGTCTAGCACGATTGTATTGCAGTGTCAGATCATCAACCAGTTCTTTTGCGTTGTCTGTAGCAGCCTGCATGGCTGTCATCCGCATAGCATGTTCACTCGCTTTGGAATCGAGCAGCGCTCCGTATATCAGACTTTCGGCATACTGTGGAAGTATGGTTTCGAGAATGGATCCTTTGTCCGGTTCGTACTCATACTTTGCAACAGTTGGAGATTCTGACTGATCTGACAGTTCACTATCAGTTAAAGGCAGCAGCTTTCTGACAGCCACTTCCTGTGAAAGTACTGAGATAAATTTGTTATAGACGATAAAAAGTTCATCAAATACTTCTTCCGCAAAACCGCTTACTGCCTCCTGGGTGATCTCCTTCACACTGCTGAAATCAGGCTGATCAGCGAGTCCTGTACGGGAGTTAGCAACAGTGTATTTGCGGTTTTCAAAAAATTCCATACCCTTGCTTCCCACTACAAACAAATCATATGAATCCTCATTGTTGTTATGGTGTTCTCTGATTTCGTTCGTCACAGTTTTTAATATATTGGCATTAAATGGACCGGCGAGACCACTGTCCGAGGTAATGACGATATATCCTGTACGTTTCACCGGTCTTTCTTCAAGCATCGGGTGAGAGCTCGCATCGTCCCCGGATGCCATTGCCTGAACAGTTTCCTCAATTTTGTCCATGTAAGGGCGGAAACGTTTGGAGTTCTCCTCCGCCCTTTTCAGTTTGGAGTTCGCAACCATCTGCATTGCCCGAGTGATCTGACTCATTTTTTTGGTCGAACCGATACGACCTTTAATCTCTTTTATCGAAGCCATGAATTCACCACCTTAATAATTATTCAACTGCCTTATTCTGAAGGATTGAATAGTTTCTTGAAGCTGTTGACCGCACTCACATATGAGTCCTCATCCGGCAGCTGTTTCGTTTCCCGGATACCATCTAACAGCTCAGCATTGTTTGAATCCAGCCAGCTGAGGAATTCATCTTCAAAGCGAGTGATATCTTTTATAGGGATATCATCCAGGTGGCCATTTACAAGTGCATAAATGATCACTACCTGACGTTCTACTGGCAGCGGTTTGTTTTCTCCCTGTTTCAGAATTTCAACAGTGCGTTGACCCCGTGACAGTTTAGCTGTGGTTGCTTCGTCCAGGTCAGAACCGAACTGGGCAAATGATTCCAGCTCACGGAATGCCGCAAGATCCAACCGCAGTGTACCGGCAACTTTTTTCATCGCTTTGATCTGTGCAGAGCCCCCGACACGGGAAACTGACAGCCCGGCGTTAATCGCTGGTCTGACACCCGAGAAAAACAGGTCGGACTGCAGGAATATCTGTCCGTCGGTGATGGAGATCACGTTCGTAGGGATGAAGGCACTGATATCCCCGGCCTGTGTCTCGATGAATGGGAGTGCAGTGATTGAACCCCCTCCGAGATCATCGTTTAATTTCGCCGCACGTTCCAACAGGCGGCTGTGTACATAGAATACATCACCCGGAAATGCTTCACGGCCCGGCGGACGACGCAGAAGCAATGACAGTTCACGGTAGGCAGCCGCCTGTTTTGTCAGGTCGTCATATACAATCAGCACATCTTTGCCGTTGAACATGAATTCTTCCGCCATTGCGACGCCGGCATATGGTGACACATAGAGTAACGGCGCCGGCATGGACGCACCTGCAGAAACTACAATCGTGTAGTCCAGCGCACCGTTTCTGCGGAATGTTTCTACAGTGGAACGGACAGTCGATTCTTTCTGTCCAATAGCTACATAGATACAAATCATATCCTGATCTTTCTGGTTGAGAATTGTATCGATTGCCACAGTTGTTTTACCGGTCTGACGGTCACCAATGACCAGTTCACGCTGTCCGCGGCCGATAGGTACAAGCGCATCGATCGCTTTGATGCCAGTCTGAAGCGGTTCATTGACCTCCTGGCGGTCCATGACGCCTGTCGCCGGACTTTCAATCGGCCTTGATTTGGTTGTTTCGATTGTTCCCTTGCCGTCGATCGGCTGACCCAGCGGGTTTACAACACGTCCGATAAGTTCTTCGCCTACAGGCACTTCCATGATGCGTCCTGTACGCTTCACTTCATCGCCTTCTTTAATGCCGGTATCCTCACCAAAAAGTACGATACCAATATTATTTTCTTCGAGGTTCTGGGCAAGCCCCAGAACTCCCGTTGGAAATTCAAGCAATTCTCCAGCCATTGCATCCTCAAGTCCGTGAGCAAGTGCGATACCGTCACCAACCTGGATGACTGTACCGACGTCAGATACTTTCATATCTGCCTCATAGTTTTCAATCTGGCTTCTGAGAAGAGCGCTTATTTCGTCAGCTTTAATTGCCATAAAATATCACTCCTTAATTAACTGATTGTCCGTTCTTTGAATTGATTTTTCAGGTCTGCAAGCTGCCCTTCAACAGAGCCGTCATAAACCTTTGTGCCGACAAACACCCTGATGCCGCCAATCAATTCTTGATTCACCTTATTTTCAATGAGGAGTTTCGAGAAACCGGTCTTTTTGACAAACACTTTCCCGATGCTTTGTATCTCTTCATCAGAAAGTGCATACACCGACTCGATGATGGCATGCTCCTGATTGTAATGTGCATTATAGACCTTCAAAAAACTGTTGTATACAGACTCTATTTCTTCAAATAAATGCCTGTCCGTTAAAATCAAAAGCAGATTGAAAAGTGGCGGTGAGACGTTCTCAAATGTGGCCTCCACCGTTTTTTTTCTTTCCCCTTTAGAAATTTTTGGGTTGTTCATGAATTCTATAAAAACCGGCAATGCTTTAACCGCTTTGACGACCTCGTCGAAATCCGTTTTCACTTCTTCAAGCTGTTTCTCCTCTGGAACGCTGTCAAAAAGCGCCTGGGAATATTTTTGAGCTGCATTCGCCATTATTTATCCCCTGCTTCCTTCAGGTACCTCGATACAAGTTCCTTCTGATCTTCCTGGTCGATTTCCTTGGAAATCATCTTTTCCGCAATCAATACCGAAAGCTCGGACACCTGTGAGTTAATGTCCTCAATCGCTTTTTCTTTTTCTCTCTCGATGTCTGTTCTTGCATCTGCCATCATCTGATTCGCACGTGTATTCGCATCATGGATAATATCTTCCTGCTCTTTTTTCGCCTGCTGCTTCGCATTGTCCATCATTGTTGAGATCTCAGCCTGTGTATCTCTCAGAACAGCTTCGTTCTCTTCCTTCAGGCGTGCAGCTTCCTTGTTCTGGCTTTCTGCATCATCGATTTCTGTATGGATCAGCTGCTCCCTGTTATCCATTACTTTTTTTAGCGGCTTCCAGACAAAATATGAAAGCGCCCCGATCAGGATAAGAAAAGCAACCAATTGTACAAGACTTGTCCCGATTGCTGTCGGCACTGTGCCCAAAGTAGTTAAAAATAGAAATTCCACCTGTGTACACTCCTTTCGCGAGAGTTTCATTCTTTATTCACGGTCGACATAATAAGAGGGCGAAATCCAATATTAAAGACTTCGCCTGGTGTAACGATACTTACATGAACATAAGCATGAATGAAATAACAATCGCGATAATCGGAACAGCCTCTGTAACACCGATACCAATAAACATAATTGTCATGAGCGGTCCACGGGCCTCTGGCTGACGTGAAACCCCTTCTACTGTTTTAGAAACGATAAGTCCGATACCAATACTTGCACCAAGTGCTGCAAGTCCTGCTGTAATGGCTGCTGCCAGTAAATTCATCATAAGAAATAGTTCCTCCTAATATTTTTTAAATAATAAACATAATTTTATATTAATGGTCATCAGCGACCTTGTGGGACAGATAGACCATTGATAACATAACAAAGATAAATGCCTGTATTGCGCCGATGTAGATAGAGAATCCCTGCCATGCCATCATCGGGATAATACCGCCTGCAAAACCGATTATACCGCTTGTCATTAACCCGGCAAGTAATCCCAGAAGGATTTCACCAGCATAAATATTACCGTAAAGACGTAAACCAAGAGTCAGGTTATATGTGAATTCTTCAATAATATTGAACGGTGCCATAAACCAGACAGGGGTTGCGTAGCTTTTAAAATAAGCTTTTATGCCACGCATCTTAATACCATAATAGTGGGTTAAAATAATCATCAGACTTGCCAGTGTCAATGTCACCACCGGATCGGCAGTTGGAGATTTCCACCAAAGCGTATGATTTTCATCCGGTGCTACAAACATAAATGGCAGCCCGAGGAAATTCGAAATGGCTATGTATAAAATAAGTGTCAAAGCCAGGAAGTGGAATCTTCCGCCCTGTTTCCATGCCATGTTCCCTGAAATTATGCCTTTAACGAAGTTCATCAGCACTTCCATAAGCACCTGTTTTTTACCTGTTGGCTTTACTGAAAGGTTCCTTGTCATGAAGAACGCTAGAAAAAACACAAGTAATGAAGAAATTACAATCATCATTACCGTTGACAAGTTAAAGTAAATGGGAAAACCAAAAATATCTAATTCAACGATCGGAGCTCCGTGATCCATTTTCTCACCTCTTTCACTTCGTTAATTCTTTAATCCCCTGAAACATAATCATAATATAGCTGAGAACAAGACCAGCCATTATAGCGAAGATATTGAATGTATCCGGGAATCTCACCCAAAATAAACATGTAACCACCACAATCACTAACCGCATAACTGTGCCAGTGCTTACCCTGCCTTCTTCATTTTCATAAGACTTCTCAAGATTATAATACCAGTTCCACAGTAACAGAATTGACGCAAAAGTACCGAGTGCGAATCCAGCTGCAATGGATGAAGTTGTAAATACATAAATGAGTAGACTTACAATAAGAGGGAAGAGTAAAAAATTCAAGAAATGTTTTGTAAACCGTCTGAAAAATGGCACTTCTAACACTGTCTCCTAGTGTGTTTTAACGATTGTGATGAAACCGTTACTTTACTCTTATAATGATATATTAGCGAAAATTTTATGTCAATAACAAGTCCCTAAATAATTGTTATGGCAATAGTTCTGACATATTATTGACATATTTTTCACATTCTGAAATTCTTGGGTTTGTCTTCTATGAATCCATAGTAATATTTGATGTTTTCACAGATGCGTTTTGAGGCTCCACCATCTCCATACGGATTCGATGCATGGGCCATTCTTTCATATGTTTCTTCATCTGTAAGCAGCTTTTTGGTAAGGCTGTAAATATTCTCCTTTTGAATCCCGGCTATTTTCAGCGTCCCTGCTTCAACACCTTCCGGTCTTTCAGTTGTATCCCTCAATACGAGCACTGGTTTAGTCAGTGACGGTGCCTCTTCCTGCACCCCGCCAGAGTCCGTAATAATGATATGACTCTTTGCTGCAAAATTGTGGAAATCAAATACATCGAGTGGCTCGATGATTTCAATGCGGTCATGGTCCGCCAAATATTTTGATGCAATCTCCCGGACCTTTGGATTCTTATGAATTGGATAGACGACTGTCACATCCTCAAATTCCTCAACAATCTCACGTACTGCACTGAAAATATTTTCCATCGGCATACCAATATTTTCCCGTCTGTGTGCTGTGAGCAATATGACTTTCTTATCCTGGTGTCTGTCTATGATATCACTTCTGTAACTTTCATTGACAGTTGTTTTCAACGCATCGATTGCGGTATTGCCTGTGACTGAGATGTAGGTGCCGTCCTTGTTTTCATTAAGCAGGTTATTTTTTGAATTGTCAGTAGGCGCGAAATGCAAATCAGCAAGCACTCCGGTCATCTGACGGTTCATCTCCTCGGGGAAAGGGGAATATTTGTTGTTTGTTCTGAGACCGGCTTCCACATGACCGATATCCACTTCATTATAAAAAGCAGCCAGGCTGCCTGCAAAAGTGGTTGTTGTATCACCATGGACTAAAATCATATCAGGCTGCGCTTCTTTAATCGCAGATTCAAGCCCTTCTACCACTCTGCTGGTAACTTCCGCAAGCGTTTGTCCCTGCTGCATGATGTTCAGATCATAATCAGGTGTAATATCGAAAGTTTCAAGCACCGGATCCAGCATTTCCCTATGCTGTGCTGTAACAACTACAACAGATTCCAGTTCAAGGTCTTTCTCAAGCTCAAGTACAAGAGGTGCCATTTTTATAGCCTCTGGACGAGTACCGAAAATTGTCATGATTTTTTTCATCACTCTTCTCCTTGCTTTGGTCTATTTTGTGCCGAAAAGTCTGTCTCCGGCATCTCCAAGTCCTGGAACGATATAACTTTTCTCGTTTAAGCCTTTATCCAGAGCAGCGATGTAAATATCGACATCCGGATGCGCTTCTTTGAGCACTTCCACTCCTTCAGGGGCGGCAACCAGACAGATGAATCGGATTTTGGTGGCCCCGCGCTTCTTAATCGCTGTTATAGCTTCCACTGCAGTCGCCCCCGTCGCCAGCATCGGATCAATGACAAAAATATCCCTTTCCACGATATCTCCGGGGAATTTTGCATAATACTCAATGGCTTCAAGTGTCTCAGGATCACGGTAAAGGCCAATATGTCCGACTCTGGCAGATGGAATGAGTTTAAGGATGCCTTCCTGCATTCCTAATCCTGCACGCAGAATCGGTACGATTCCAAGTTTTTTGCCGGTGAGCCTCTTGGCGGTTGTGCGCTCTACGGGTGTATCCACCTCAACATCTTCAAGTGAAAGGTCACGGGTCACTTCATATGCCATCAGTGCCCCAACTTCATCGACAAGCTCTCTAAATTCCTTTGTAGAAGTTTGCTCATCCCTGATATAACTCATCTTATGCTGAATCAGCGGATGATGCATGACTTGAACCTTGGACATATTTTTCCTCCTGTCTGCTCAATTATGCCGGAATAAGAAGTCTTACTCCGGCGAATGATTTTTATTTATACAGCGGATATTTATCCGTTAAAGCTGTAACTCTTTCTTTCAAAGTTTCAAATTTAGTGCCTTCCTTGACGTGAACGAGCGTTTCAGCAATCAGATCTGCAACTTCTCTCATATCCGTTTCGGTAAAGCCGCGTGTCGTCATAGCAGGCGTTCCAAGGCGGATGCCGCTCGTTACGAATGGAGATTCTTCATCAAAAGGAATCGTATTTTTGTTGCATGTAATACCAATCTCGTCCAGCGCTTCCTCTGCTTGTTTGCCACTCAGGCCGAAACTTTTAACATCGACGAGTAAAAGGTGGGTATCGGTACCTCCTGAAACGATTCTCAAGCCTTTGTCGTTCAGCCTTTCAGCAAGCGCTTTGGCATTTTTCACCACCTGCGCCTGGTACGCCTTGAATTCCGGGGAAAGTGCTTCACCGAACGCTACCGCTTTTGCAGCAATGACATGCATGAGCGGTCCGCCCTGGATGCCCGGGAAAATATTCTTATCTATTTTCTTGGCATATTCATCTGTAGTCAGGATCAATCCGCCGCGCGGTCCCCTGAGCGTCTTATGTGTAGTGGAAGTAACAAAATCTGCATGAGGGACCGGGTTCGGATGAATACCGGAAGCTACAAGACCGGCGATATGTGCCATATCCACCATCAGATAGGCGCCGACTTCATCAGCGATTTCACGGAACCGGCCAAAATCAATGGCTGTTGAGTAAGCACTTGCACCGGCTACAATCAGCTTTGGTTCATGTTCTTTTGCCTGTGCCAGCAGTTCATCATAGTCGATCTGTTCATTATCCTGCCTGACACCATAATCAACAAACTTATAAATTTTACCGCTGAAGTTAACCGGGCTGCCATGGGTCAAATGCCCGCCGTGATTCAGGTTCATACCGAGCACAGTATCCCCCGGTTCAAGCACTGAAAAATATACAGCCATATTTGCCTGTGAGCCAGAGTGCGGCTGCACGTTTGCATGGTCTGCTCCGAAAAGCTCTTTAGCCCGTTCACGTGCCAGGTCTTCTACAACATCAACATGTTCACACCCGCCATAATAACGCTTGTGCGGATAGCCTTCCGCATACTTATTAGTCAGTGTTGAACCTTGAGCTTCGAAAACAGCTTCTGATACAAAATTCTCTGACGCAATCAGTTCAATGTTGTTGTTCTGACGACCAAGCTCTGCTTCCATTGCTTCAAAAATTTGTGGATCTTGTGACTCGATATGTGACATACTCTCTCTCCTTCAAGTGAAAATAATTGTTTCATTAATAGCGGGCGCGCGGACCGCCGATTAATTTCGGTCTGGTAAATGCAACCGTAACATTCGCGTTGCCGACCTGTTTCTGTTCAGTTCTGAGTGGTACTGCTACATGTCGCAGATGCATTCCGATCAATGTCTGACCGATATCGACACCCTTATCCGCCTCCACGTATTCAACAACAACAGGGTGCCTGAGATGCTTATACGCGTATTCACTCAAGCTGCCGCCTGCCTGACTGTGAGGGATTACATTGACCGGGCGGCAGCCTTTCGACTGTGCTGTTTCATATTCCATCGTAACGGCTCTGTTAATATGCTCACATCCCTGGAACATTAAATTGACATCGTGCTTCTCAGCAGCTTCTAAAAACGCTTCAAATAGAATTTCAGCCACCTCAATTGAACTGTTTTTTCCGATATGATGACCAAGGACTTCAGATGTTGAACTTCCAATGATGAGATCATCCCCCGGTGTAAAGAAATCATTGGATTCGAGGTTTGCAATCAGAGTGTCGATATCATTTTTCAATCTTACTAACTCTTCTCTCATGACGGCCACCTTCGTATTCAGTATTTAGCCAGAGACTAGCAATTTCATTGGCCAGCCCCGGCCCAATCACTCTTTCCCCCATCGCCAGCACGTTGGAATTATTGTGTTGTCTGGCAGCTTTAGCCGAAAAGCTGTCATGCACTAAAGCACAGCGGATACCTTTGACCTTATTCGCTGAAATGCTCATGCCTATTCCTGTCCCACAGATTAAAATCGCTCGGTCGAATTCACCATCGGACACTTTTTCAGCTACAGGCTGTGCATAATCCGGATAGTCTACAGATTCATCCGTATCCGGTCCAAAATTTGTAACGTCGACGCCTTGTGCTTTCAACATTTCGAAAACGGACCTTTTCAGTTTTACTCCACCATGATCTGAAGCAATGATTACTTTCATAATTTCACCTCTTTAACTTATATTATATCTGAAATACGATTTTATAAAAATAAACTTTTGTATTTATTACGAATCGAACTGATCGATATAATGTTTCAACTGATTAAATACATCTTCATACTGCGCTTTACTGCCGCCAGCCGGATCAGGAACCGACACTTTTGAACCGTCGGCGAACTCGCTGACCAGCATCACATTGGCCGACGGATACTGCGCTTTGATCCTCTGTTTATGGGGTGCTGTCATTGTAAGAATCAGCGAGTCTGCGGTATCTGCTTCAGTCAATTGTTCAGGGGCGGAAGGGTGGAGCAGCGACTCCCGTTTTATGATCTCAATACTTTCACAACTTGTTGCACCTGAAGTGACCATCAGCCCCCTGGACTCGAAATTTTCATTCTGATACTTGGTATTCGCATAGCTTTCTGCAAGCGGACTTCGACAGGTGTTTCCCGTACAGACGAATATTTTCCTCATTCCTGCTCACCCTTGATTATCTTATCCCCTGTTGCTTTATAAATCCTGTTCATCAGTGCCTCAGAGTCTTCATTCTTCGAAAAGCCGTGTATGAATATCACATCCGCCTCTGATTTATCCATTTTCCTGAGTGCGGCATAAAGATTTCTGGCAGCTTCCCTGTAATCAGCTTCACTTGAGCACAGACTGATGAAAAGTGCTTCATTAGGCGCATACTCCCGTACCGTTTCAGGCCCAATGATTCCGATTTTCTGAGTTCCATAGCCCTTGAAATGCGCCTTTGATCTGATGCCGCCTTCAATGACGATTAATGGCTGGCGAGGCGCATAATGCTTATATTTCATGCCGGGTGAAACCGGCTGTTCTGAGCCTGGTTCATGTTTTCCGACTGTTTCTTCAAGTACATTTTCCAATTCTTCCTTGGTAATACTGCCCGGCCGGGCGATCCTGTATGGATACTGGGTACAGTCGAGCACTGTACTCTCGAGTCCGTAGGTGGCCGGATCACTTGCTACAACACCATACACCTTGCCATTCAAATCATCGATGACATGTTTGTGATCTGTCGGGGAGGGTTTGCCGCTCAAATTTGCGCTGGGTGCCGCCAACGGGAAGTCCACATGTTCCAAAATCGCATGGCCGACGGGGTGGCTGGGCATCCTGACTGCTACGGAACTTAATTCAGCCACCGTCTTACCCGAGAGCATACTCCCCTTCAAAGGAAGTATAAAGGAAATCGGGCCAGGCCAGAAATGATTCATCAGCGCAGTTACTCTGCTGTCCCTCTGTACAGTGAAATCATCCAGCTGTTCAAGACTGTGAATATGGACGATGAGCGGGTTGTCTCCGGGGCGCCCTTTGGCTGAAAATATTTTATGTATGGCTTCGGCATTGCGCGCATCTCCGGCAAGGCCGTATACTGTTTCTGTCGGAATACCGACCACTTCGCCATAGACCAGGGCAGTTTTTATCTCATCCAACTTGTCTTGTGTTTCATCATGCTTCAACTGTTCTATATTGATTTCCCATACTTTGGTATCCATTTTAATCCTCCCACCTGAAAAAGAGTATTCTGTCATTGCCATTTATGTCTTTTTTGAGATGCGGACGGGTGTTCGGCCACTTTGCTGAGATATATTGCTGCAACGGCTGAAACTGCTGCCAGCCGATTTCAAAATAAACTGCCCCTCCGAAATTCAGTACTTCAGGCAGACCGTCAATCATCTCTTTATAAAACCCCAGTCCGTCATCTGATGCAAAAAGCGCTTCATGCGGCTCGTGGCGAAGCACTGAAACATCCATTTCATCTGTTTCATTGTATCCTATATACGGCGGATTCGACACTATAACATCGGCCTTTAATCCTCTATCAATCAGAGGGGCGTACATATTACCTGCCAGCATCAGCGGAGAAATACTAAATTGTTCTGCATTATACATTGCCACGCTTAAAGCTTCCGTTGACATATCTGTCAGGATCACTTCATTATTCTGCCAGCTGTTTTGCAGAATCAGTCCGATATTCCCTGTCCCGGTGCCGATATCCACAACCGTCCTGCCGTCATCAGTTTCAGAATTTAAAATATGTTCAACAAGCTCTTCAGTTTCATTTCTGGGAATTAAAGTGTGAGCATCCACTTTGAATTTCTCACCAAAAAACCACGCAAAACCGATGGCATACTGATAAGGCACACCGGATATGACATCGTCAATCACCCCCCTGAACTGCATGTGTTCATCATCCCTCACTGGCTCCTCCCCGTCCAGCAGGAAGTCCGCCCGGCTGATGTCAAACAAATCTTCCAGCAGAAGCATAGCGATCCCCCGGTCTTTCCCGGATAAAACTAAAGAGGCTTCCGCCTCCTGAACCATACTTTTATAACTATATGGCTGCATTGTTTAAATCTTCCAATTTTGATGTCTGCTCTTCAATCGTCAGGGCGTCAATGATTTCATCCAACCTGCCTTCAACAATCTGTTCCAGTTTTTGAATTGTCAGCCCGATGCGGTGATCGGTCACACGGCTTTGCGGATAGTTATACGTCCTGATACGCTCTGAACGGTCACCGGTACCTATAGCGCTTTTGCGTTTTTCGGCATATTCTGCCTTTGCTTCCTTTTCTTTCATGTCATATATACGCGCTACCATAACTTTCATCGCACGTTCGCGGTTTTTTATCTGTGATTTTTCATCCTGTGAAGTGACGACCAATCCTGTCGGGAAGTGGGTAATCCTTACAGCTGAATCAGTCGTGTTGACATGCTGTCCGCCGGCACCGCTCGAACGGTACGTATCAATTTTAAGGTCTTCATTTTTGATATCAACTTCCACCTCCTCCACTTCGGGAAGGACTGCGACTGTTGCAGTAGAAGTGTGAATACGTCCGCCGGATTCAGTTTCCGGGACCCGCTGCACACGATGGGCGCCATTTTCATACTTCAATTTGGAGAAAGCGCCCTGACCCTGAATCATGAAACTGATTTCCTTGTATCCGCCCTGATCACTTTCATGGGCTTCAACCACTTCAATATTCCATCCTTTTGATTCTGCATACCTGGAATACATTCTAAACAGATCGCCGGCGAAAATTTGGGCCTCGTCGCCGCCCGCAGCTCCCCGGATCTCCATGATCACGTTCTTGTCATCGTTGGGGTCTTTAGGAATGAGCTCAAGCTTCATTTGTTCTTCAAGGTCGGGAATGCGCTTCTCTGCATCGGATATCTCTTCTTTGAGCATATCCAGCATCTCCTTGTCTCCAGTTTCACCCAGCAGCATTTTCGACTCTTCAATCGTTTCTTTCTGCTGTTTATATTGTCTGAATAAATCAACAGCCCTTTGCAGGTCACTCTGTTCCTTCGAATAGTCTCTCAGCTTGTCGGAATCGCTGACAATATCCGGGTCACTCAGCAGTTCATTGAGTTGTTCATATCGATTTTCTATGATTTCAAGTTGATCAAACATAATATTCACCTTTTCGTCTCATTAATCCTGTTAATTATATCATATTTCATACACAAAAAAACTGCACTGAAGTGCAATCCTCAGTGCAGTTGATCAAGTGTTTATTCGTTTGCGGATTTGAAGCCAAATTTTTTGTTGAATCTCTCAACACGGCCATCGGCAGATGCGAATTTTTGGCGGCCGGTATAGAATGGATGGCATTCAGAGCATATTTCTACTTTAATGTCATCATTGTTTACTGAACCTGTTTCAAATTCGTTACCGCATGAGCACGTCACTTTGACTTGGTTATATTCCGGATGAATTGCTTGTTTCATTACATTCAGCTCCTTTGCCCTGAACCATCTGGAACAGAGTTAATTAGTGGGTTTCCACTTCAGTACTTATACATTATACACTGAGTATCGCTTAAAATCAATAGTTCTGTTTCAACTTAAATCACAGGTCTGCCTGTCTGCTGGGACGACAGCATTCTCTGTCTCAGTACATCAAAAAACGCCTCGTTAGTCTCCGCCTGCCTCAGAAGTTTCAGGAACCTTTCGGTGAAATCCGGTGCATCTGTAAACAGATTGCGCAGCTGCCATAGAATTTCAAGCTCCTTCTTGCTGAGCAGCAATTCTTCTTTGCGGGTGCTGGAACGTCTTATATCTATGGCCGGATAAATACGCCGTTCACTTAAGCTCCGGTCAAGATGCAGCTCCATATTTCCCGTGCCTTTGAATTCTTCATAAATGACATCATCCATACGGCTCCCAGTATCCACCAGCGCAGTCGAAAGGATGGTCAGGCTGCCGCCAGCTTCTATATTCCTTGCAGCTCCGAAGAAATGCTTCGGACGGTGCAGACTGGCAGGGTCCAGACCGCCCGATAAAGTACGGCCGCTCGGCGGCATGACCAGGTTGTAGGCCCGCGCTAAGCGTGTAATGGAATCCATAAGAATAATAACATCTTCTCCCATTTCCACAAGGCGCTTAGTCCGTTCCAATAATAGTTCAGACACTTTGACGTGATGCTGCGGCGGCTCGTCGAACGTGGAATGTACGACATTCGCTTCTTCCACAGAACGCTCAATATCCGTTACTTCCTCCGGCCGTTCACCGATAAGCAGTATGAATAATTTGGTGTCCGGATGCTGCTTTGTAATGGCGTTGGCAATCTCTTTTAATAAAGAAGTCTTCCCTGCTTTTGGGGGCGCAACAATCATACCGCGCTGGCCAAAACCGATGGGCGTCACCAGGTCCATAATACGCGTGGATAGATCTGTTGAGTTATTTTCAAGATTTATGCGGGTGTCAGGGTAAAGCGGCGTCAGAGCCTGAAAGTGCGGCCGTTTTTTAATATCTTCCGCATTCTGGTCGTTGATGAAATCAACCTGAAGCAAGCCGTAGTATTTCTCATTTTCTTTCGGACGGCGGACTTTCCCTGTAACTTTATCACCTTTTTTCAACTCGAAGCGTCTGATCTGTGATGCAGAAATATAAATATCCTTCTCACCTTTTGAAAAGTTGACAGTGCGCAGGAAGCCATAGCCGTCCTGCTGGATATCGTCAAGGACGCCTTCCATATAGTAATTGCCCTCTTTTTCCATCTCGGCTTCCATTATAGCAAGTACAAGTTCTTTCTTATTCAGTCTGCTATAGTTTGCCAGTCCTAATTCTTTTGCACGAACCGTCAGTTCTTTCGTGTTGTTTTTCTTATAGAGTGCGTCGAAGGATTCATATTTCAATCCTTGCTTTTGTCGGTCTGCCATATATTCACTTCACTTTCATATTTTCGGGATATTACTTTTTCAAAAGGAAAGATAGACGAGGATATACGAGAATTTAACAATTTCATATTCTACACCATTCAAAGATAAAATAAAAGGCGGAAGGGACGATACATGTCCAAAAACCAAAGGGAAAACGGACGTCTGATTCCCCCCATGAAGAAATTGACGTCCGCTGAGTCATGTCTGTATTTCAATTTAGTGGTCCGAAATCTCTTCACGCCAAATATCTGCGCCCAGTGTCTGCAATTTTTTCACGATATCCGTGTAACCGCGGTCGATATGGTTTACATTATGGATCGTTGTAACACCTTCTGCAATCAATCCGGAGATGAGGAGACAGGCGCCGGCCCTTAAGTCACTGGCATAAACATCTGCGCCTTTAAGATTCGAAGGGAATATGAGGGCAGAGCCGCTTTTCTGTTCAATCTTACCATCCATGCGGGACAATTCATCAATATGTCTGAACCTGGCGGGATATATCGTTTCTGTTACTTTGCTCACACCATTGGCCATGAATAGCAGCGGTGTCATCGGCTGCTGAAGATCAGTGGCAAATCCGGGATACACCTGCGTCTTTACAGATACAGGGCTGTACTTGGCAGGTTTGGTCATTTTGACAAAGTCATCTCCCGTCTCAATCCTGACCCCGAGCTCCTGCAGTTTTGATATCAGAGATTCCATATGCGTCGGGATGATGTTCCTCACCGTGTAATCTTCGCCGGCAGCCGCACCGACAATCATATACGTCCCTGCTTCTATCCTGTCCGGTATGATACTATGTGTTGTACCGTGAAGTTTTTCCACACCGTTAATTTTAATACTGTCAGTGCCTGCCCCGCGAATATCCGCACCCATACTGTTAAGCAGTGATGCGACATCTACGATTTCTGGCTCCTTTGCGACATTTTCAAGGATAGTCTGTCCTTTTGCACCACTTGCTGCAATCATCATATTGATTGTTGCGCCTACGGAAACAACGTCAAAGAAAATTTTGGCACCCTTCAATTCTTCTGCTTCAAGATACATCGCACCGTGTTCATTAGTCACCTTTGCACCCAGAGCTTCAAAGCCTTTAATATGCTGATCAATCGGGCGCGGGCCGATCGGACAGCCGCCGGGCAGCCCGATCACACACTTTTTGAACCGCGCCAGCATTGCACCCATCATATAATATGATGCGCGTAACGACTGTACTTTCGTATTCGGCAGAGGCATATTCTCGGCTTTGTCGGCATTGATTTTCAGCACAGTACCATCAAGTTCTGTTCTGATATTCAGATCATTCAAAAGGCTCATCAGCGTGTTGACATCCGAAATTTCAGGCAGACCTTCCAGGACCACCTCACCTTCAGCGGCCATCAGCGAAGCAGGGATAAGGGCAACAGCACTATTTTTGGCACCGCTGATTTCAACTTCACCAGAAAGCGTGCTGCCGCCTCTGATTTTAATCACTTCTCTACTCATAATCTTCTCCTTATACATTAAATACGTCTATTGGTCTTTAATACTGTTCCAGTCTTCAAGGAATTTATCTATCCCTTTGTCAGTCAGCGGGTGCGCAGTCAGATTTTTCAGCACCTTAAATGGGAGGGTAGCGATATCCGCCCCGCGCATTGCGGCACCATGTATGTGGGTTTCATTGCGGATGGAAGCTGCGATGATCTCAGTATCAATGTTGTGCACTGTGAAAATATGATTGATATCCTCTATCAGGTCAAGACCTTCAAGCCCAATATCATCAAGCCTCCCGATGAAAGGTGAAACATATGACGCTCCTGCGCGGGCTGCCGTCAATGCCTGTACCGTATTGAATACCAGCGTGACGTTCGTCTTAATCCCTTCAGAAGACAGAACTTTCACTGCTTTCATCCCATCTTGTGTCATCGGGATTTTAACAATGATGTGCTCATGAAGCTTGGCGAGTTCCCTGCCTTCATCAATCATACCTTCAGCATCAAGTGCAATGACTTCGCCGCTCACTGGGCCGCCGACCAGTTCACAGATCTCAACAAGCCGTTCATGAAAGGAAATCCCCTGTTCTTTCGCCACAAGTGAAGGGTTGGTAGTCACACCTGCCAGCACCCCCCATTCGTGTATTTCTCTGATCTCATCCATGTTCGCTGTATCGATAAAATATTTCATATAATCAAACCTCCAGGTTACGTACTTTAATAATTTTTCTCTTTTTAACAATTCTTCATTTCATTATAAAGCAGTTATGATGGATTGGGCAATGAATTTGGCGCTCTCTGACCATGTATACGTTTTCTGTCAGATCATGAAATATTGATGCATCTTATATATGTGAATCTGACAAAAAAGCGTGCCAATGACAATTAAGGAAGGATTAAAAATGATTAAAACTCTGTTAATTTGCCATTGAAACCACTGTTTCATTCAAAAGGATTTAAATATTGTCAAACGTCTGGTAACATTGCTTTACTATTCCAACGAACGGAGGGGTCACAATGGATAAGATCTTACAGACTCAGCTCGTGAATATTTATGAGCATATCAACGCTCAGGAAGAAGAGATCGAGATGGCAGCAAGACTCCTCGCACAGGCGACAGGGGGCGAAGGTGAAATTCATTTGAAAACGTTCCATGACTTTACCGGCATAGAAAGCTATTTAAAAGAGAGCGCCCTCTCCCTGCCAAGAGTCAGATCATTTGAAGGCATAGATCTTGTCGATACGCCGGACCGCGTTCTTGTGATTGCAGACGCTTTTGATGATGAAGTTAAAGCGTTTGTAAAAAACTTGAGTGATAGTGCTGCCGATTTCGTGCTCATATCCAACTACAACAAACATGAATCCCGTTTCCTGGATACAGTCCATCATTACATCGACCTGTCATCACCCAGGCCGCTGGTACCTACGCCGAATTTTGATAAAATTGTAAACCCCTGTCTGTCCGCGTTCCTTTATCTATATAATCATATATATGTATTGATCGATGAAATGACCAATGAAGATTACTGATCAGCCAGCCTTTCGGCTGGCTGTTTTATTACACTGCGGCTTCCGACAGAAAAACCGCAAAAAACACGGGATTCTAATATGAATCCCGACATCATAAATCAATTACTCTATACATGCACTGATCAAACCGAGGAATAAAGGATGCGGTCTGGTCGGTCTGGACTGAAATTCCGGATGAAACTGCACGGCTACAAAATACTTATGATCTTTAAGCTCAATCATCTCTACAAGGCGCCCGTCCGGCGAGGATCCTGAGAAAACCATTCCATGCGTTTCAAGCTGCGCTTTATATTTATTGTTAAATTCATAGCGGTGGCGGTGTCTCTCTTCGATATGATCTGCTGTATACAGCTTCTGTGCAATCGTCCCTGCTTCAAGCTCGCATGGGAAACTGCCCAGACGCAGTGTGCCGCCCAGATCAACCACATCTTTCTGGTCCGGCATCAAATCGATGACAGGATGCGGACTGTCTGGATCAAGTTCACTTGAATGGGCGTCTTCCAAACCGGCCACATTACGCGCAAATTCCACTGTGGCAAGCTGCATGCCAAGACAGATCCCCAGAAGCGGTACGTTATTTTCACGTGCATATTTCAATGCATGGATTTTACCCATCACCCCGCGCTCGCCAAATCCGCCCGGAACCAGGATGCCGTCTGTACCATCCAGCTTCTCATGGCAGTTGTCTTCTGTAAGAAATTCGGAATTGATCCATTCAATATCGATATCAGCATAATACTCATACCCTGCATGTCTCAAAGATTCAGCGACTGAAAGATAAGCATCCTGCAGCGTGACGTATTTACCGACCAGTGCAATTTTGACCGTTCGGCTGATGCTTCTTAGATGATCAAGGAGATGATTCCAGTCTTTGAGTTCCGCTTCCGGTACGCTGGACAGTCCCAGACGATCAATGACTAATGTATCCATGTGCTGTTCCTGCAGACGAATGACGATCTTATATATCGTATCCTCATCTCGTGCCTCAATGACGCTCTGTTTCTCTATATCACAGAAGAGTGCAATTTTATCTCTCAGGTCTTCAGCCATTTCATATTCTGAACGGACAACAATCATGTCAGGCTGTATCCCCAGGCCTCTCAGTTCTTTAACACTATGCTGTGTCGGCTTCGTCTTCATTTCACCGGCCGCTTTTATATATGGCAGAAGGGTGCAGTGGATAAACATCACATTTTCTGTACCCAGATCGCTTCTGAGCTGTCTGATGGCTTCCAAAAATGGCAGTGACTCAATATCCCCCGTGGTGCCGCCGATCTCTGTAATGACAATGTCTGCATTTGATTCCTGCCCTGCCTGGTGCAACCGTGATTTAATTTCATTTGTAATGTGGGGAATCACCTGGACGGTGCCGCCAAGATAGTCTCCGCGACGCTCTTTTCTGATCACTTCAGAATACACTTTGCCGGCAGTTACATTGGAATATTTGTGAAGATTTATGTCTATAAATCTTTCATAATGGCCAAGGTCAAGGTCTGTTTCGGCGCCGTCTTCAGTAACGAAGACCTCTCCATGCTGATACGGGCTCATCGTTCCCGGGTCAACATTCAGGTATGGATCAAATTTCTGTATTGTTATAGAGAAGCCTCTGTCCTTGAGCAGTCTTCCCAGTGAAGCAGCAGTGATGCCTTTGCCCAGGGATGAGACGACGCCGCCGGTTACAAAAATATACTTAGTCATTGCACTTCCTCCTGTAAAAATAAAAATAGCTCCCTTTCACACTTGGTGAGAAGGAGCTGTTCATTAACTTTCCCTGTTTTCAGGGAGCCCAATAAAATAATATCACGTTTAAACATAAAGTCAAATAGAATCTAAAACCTTACTCTTCGGTTTTATCCTCGTAGTCATCTTCAAGATCCTCTGTATCATTGTATTCGACATTTTCCTCAATAGAGTCGTCAAGCGCATCCTCCAGATCGCTCTCAGACTCCACTTCATTTTCATTGAGCGGCGAATCGATGCCCTCAGTGTCATCCTGCACAAGTTCTTTATCCTGGTCAACCCCAGCTTCTTCATCGTAGATCTCAGGCTCATTTTCCTGGGTGGCCAGTTCAATCTTGTGAATCGTCGGTGCGATCTTATCAGAAATATCATCGACTGAGTACCAGTCCCTCAATCCCCATACACCATCGTCTGTAGACAGGAATCTGCCGTCAGTATTCAAGTCTGTATAAAATTGAAGCACGCGCTCTTCTATTTCATCATTAGAGTATCCGCCTATCTCCTTGAATTTATCAATAATATCATATAGATTTGCTTCTTTGCCTTTATCCACCAAATACATGTGAGCCATGTCTATAAAGGAGTTCTCGTCCATCATTTCCTTGGAATAGTCATCCAGTCGCATCAAAAAAATCATCCTTTCCAGTCTGGAATATCAAGGGATATCATACAGTGAATTACTGTTTGAATCAAGCGTTATTTTAATATTTGATATACTTCTTATACAACTTCCTGTTTTCATCCTCATCAAATTTTACAAAATTGACACGTTCAAATAATTTTATGCGCTCTGCTGCATCGTCCGTATGAACAACAAGCACTTTTATGTCAGGCATATTCCTTCTCAGAAATGTGCCCAGCTGGCGAAGTCCGCTGGAAGCAATGCCTTTATCCCTCTCTTTTTCCTCTACAAATAAATGCCTGATACGGAGCGTATTACCATATGCTTCTCCTTCTATATATCCGACATGTTTTTTTTGATTTTGCACTATGTCAATTTTCACTGCCGGCTGTAAAATATCTTCATTGCGTTGTAATTTAACATTACGTACATATTTCTGGTCCAAATCCAGGTAATATAATCTCTCCTTGCCAATCGGCCCGTCCTCTTTGGTTGCTGTATGCATAAACCCTGCCCGTTCATAAAGGTTCCATGCGCCCTGATTTTCAGCATCCACGACAAGGTACAGATGATCCAGTGAAGAAAATTCATTCTGAATATATTGCGGCAGTGCCATCGCAACTTTTGTCCCGTAACCTCTGCCCTGCAGTTTTTCATTGATGGACAATGAACGGATATATAAAACTTCATATGGTGTGTCATAACCTTCATGCTGATAATGCTTATGCAATATAAAGAAGCCTATTATTTCACCTTCCTCATTATGTACAACAGAGGGCATACGGTCAGGATCTTCTATCGCGTCATCAAGCACTTCTTTCGGCAGACTGGAATATACCTGCTGCTTTTCACTCAGTTCAAAATCCAACAGTCCGTCTCTGTCTGCCTCTTTGAACGGTCTCATTGTAATTTCACTCATGCATTAACTCCTTTTTGACATACTTTATCATTTTGTTATGATACACATTATACCCTGAACAGTATAAAATATTCAGCTGTCAGTTTTATAATTGATAACAGACGTTTAATTCAGAACCGTCAGGGTATTGTAAATTTGATTTTGAAAAATCTAGGGGGAAAACAGTGGATAATGACAGTGATAATGATAATGACAAGAATCGAAAAAATAGAAACATAAATAATAGAAAGGCAACGGATGGCAAATCAAAACTTGGCATAGTGTTCTGGGCCTCAGGCAGCATCATTCTTCTGACGGCCATTATTGCCGCCATATTTCCAAGCCTGGTCCAGACATACTCTGAATCCGTATACGGCTGGATTTCATCCTATTTCAGCTGGTTCTTTATGCTGTCGGTCTTCGGCTTCGGGGTCTTCCTGATATTCCTTGCCCTTTCGCCCTATGGCCGCATCAAGCTCGGTGGGGATCATTCCAAACCGGAGTTCTCATTCCGTTCATGGGTGGGGATGCTGTTTTCAGCCGGTCTTGGTGTCGGGCTTGTGTTTTTCGGCGTTGCCGAGCCGATGAGCCATTACATGATTTCACCTTTCGTTGACGGAGAAACTGAAACGTTTGAAGCCGCACGGATAGCGATGGGATATTCCTTTTTCCACTGGGGGATTTCCCAATGGTCGATCTTCGGAGTGGCAGGACTTGCTATAGGCTATAACCAGTATCGCAAGCAAAAGGACGGACTGGTATCCACTTCACTTGAGCCGCTGTTCGGCACAGGCTATAACGAAAAAGCTAAAAAAGCAATCGACATTCTCGCTATCATCGCTACAGTGACTGGTATGGCAACATCCGTAGGCCTCGGCATCATGCAGATGGACGGCGGTCTGAGCATCGCATTCGGTCTGCCTTCCGGGGCATGGACACAAATTATCCTTACAGCTCTGATGACAGGATTATTCATCCTTTCTACAACAACCGGCCTAAAACGCGGGATCAAATGGCTGAGCAACCTGAACATGCTCCTTGCAGCCGTCATTACAATATTCGTGATGGCAGTCGGACCATTTACCTTCATCATGGAATCCATCGTCGTCGGATTAGGTGATTACCTCTCCAATTATGCAGGGTATTCACTTCGGCTGCAGCCGTATTCCGGAGAAGCATGGGTGCAGGAATGGTCTGTATTCTACTGGGCGTGGGTCATCGCCTGGAGCCCGTTCATCGGTTCATTCGTCGCCCGTGTCTCCAGAGGGCGCTCCATCCGTGAATATGTCATGGGGATCCTGATCATACCGCCGATGCTGTCATTCCTTTGGATCGGTGCACTTGGAGGCACTGCTGTTTACAGCGATCTGTTCAACGGTACAAATATCGGTGAGCTCGTATTGGAAGATGATACCGCAGCGCTGTTTTCTCTGTTCGAGCAGCTGCCGATGACTGACATTCTTTCAGCACTGGCGATTCTGCTGATCTTTACATTCCTTGTGACATCAGCTGATTCTGCAACCTTCATCGTTGCGGGGATGACTTCAGGGAATACTGACAATCCTCAGATGAGACTCAAAATCTTATGGGGCGTATTGCTGGGTACACTGACTGTTACATTGATCATCGCTGGAGGGCTGACAAGTCTCCAGGCCGCTTCATTACTTGCCGGCCTGCCATTTGGCATCGTCCTCATACTAATGATTGTTTCAGTAACCAAGTCACTGAGACGGGAACCGAATGATGCCATGAAACGCAGACAGAAAAAAACGAAAAAGAACTAAAGCATAAAAATTAAGTTAAAATCCATGAGTGTCATTGGTATAATGGACCAATGACATTCTTTTTTTGGAGGCACATATGAAAATAGGAATTGACGCCGGGGGAACACTCTTAAAAATCGTTTATGTGAACGGCGGCCAAAGGCGCTTTGAAAAACGTCCTTCCTCACATATCGATCATCTGATTGACGATCTGAACAATCACCATTCTCAGGATCAAATTTACCTCACAGGCGGTAAGGCTGAATACATGAGTGAGAATTTAAATCAAAATGCCGGTATATCTGTGGAATTTGATGCCACATACTCAGGGTTGATGTCCCTGATAGAAGAACAGGGTCTCGGACTCAAGCGATTCGTGTATTTGAATGTGGGTACAGGAACAAGTTTCCATCAGGCGGATCATGATGGCCAAAAACGCGTGGGGGGCTCCGGGGTCGGGGGCGGCACGCTTTTAGGGCTTTCCAGCCTGCTCACTGGCATCAGTGATTTTGAGGAAATTGTCAGCCTGGCAAAAGAAGGTAATCGTGATGAAATCGACCTTAAGGTCCATCATATCTATGCCGGCAGACCCACGCCGATTCCAGGAGATCTGACTGCCAGTAACTTTGGTAATGTATTAAACCACGACAACGCAGATTTAAATGATGCTGATAAGATCCAATCGGTCATTGCACTTATAGCAGAAACCGTAACTGCTGTTGGCATCAGTCTGGCAGATGGCTTCGAAACAAAAGATATCGTCTTTATCGGATCAACACTGCTAAACAATGAAGTAATGGAAAAAATCATACTCAGGTATGCAGGGCTGAAGGGTGCCGATGCACACATTATAAAGAACGGTGAATTTTCCGGAGCAATCGGAGCAATATTATAATGCCCTGGTGAAAATGATGATCCGGTTATTAACTCTTCCGACATCCAATGGGATATCATAGCATTCAGACAACATCTCTGAAGTGATGTTCCGGGGACTTTCGCTCCCGGCAATCACACCGCCATCTTTCAATAAAGTCACACTGTCTGCATAAGTCATCGCAAGGGCAGCATCATGCATGCTTGCGATGACTGTCCTATTGTTTCCTGCTTCTTTCATCCAGTTTAATATGTGGTGCTGATATTTTAAATCCAATCCCTGCTCCACTTCATCAAACATCATTATCTCCTTCTGTTCCATCGCCACCTGGGCGCACTGCACCCGTTTTAATTCCCCGCCTGAAAGAGATTCCACAGACTGATGCATCAAATGTTCTATATCAAAATACCGGAGCAATTCACCCTTACGGCTGCTGTCTGATTTACGGGAAGTCAATCCTATATAGTCGCTGACCCTTATCTTAAACACAGGGTTCATCTGTGGAAGATAGCTGATAAATGATGCTGTCTCTGCAGCCTTAAAATCGTTCCAATACACTTCACGGCTGCTCAGTTTCTCTCCGCCGTAACCGATGATGCCTTTAAGCAAAGAGCTTTTACCGCTTCCATTCGCCCCCAGAATGACATGAAGCCCTCTCCCAAAAGCCAGCTGATTCACTGATAATTTGAATTTTCCATAGTCCATCCCAAGATTCTGGATTTCTAACATAACACTCAACACCCACTGGTATTTTCTAAATTCCTCTATTATAATAATACATAACTTACGCATCCGGAGGCTATAACAGCATCTGATCAGAATATATAAGAAGGGATGGCTCCCCATGAAACTTTTCTTATCCATACTTTTTATCCCTTTAGCATTCACTGCCTGTTTTGGGATTACCGAAGATGCCCCTGAAGAGGAAAACACTGAAGAGGATGACACTGAAGAAACAGCTGAAACAGAGGGCGATTCGGGAAATGAAACGGAAGAACCGCCGGAAGTGACACCGATTGACATTACCAGCTCAAGATTCATCTCCAGTTTCTTCAACGGCAACTTTGAATACAGAACCATTTCAGTCCAGTCCAGTTATGATTATATGGTCAACATGCTTGGAGAACCTTCCGGCTCCGGGAGTGTTGTAGACGGCACATACTATCATTATGATCATATCGGATTCAATTTTCCCGAAAGCCGGGAAGATGCCGGAGATACCAGTGAATTGAGCGTGGACGGCATTGTCATTTTCCCTGAAGATTTCTATAAGGAAGATGCGGTGTCAAATTTCGGCTGGCCGACGACTGATGATGTATCCAACTTCCGCATGTTTTACGACAGCGATACTGAAAATGATTATTTCGTCATGTTGAACTATGATCAGGATAACAGGATCACTGAAATCGTCATTCAGTATAAAAACCTTGAAGATACAGAATTTTATGAAGGATAAAAAAAGAGCCAAAGGCTCTTTTTTTATTGCATCTCTCCATTGAGTTCGAGCTTCGTATTCACATCTGCAGTCAGGGAATTGATAGCCGAACAGTATTTATCCGCTGATAGATCAACAGCGCGCTGCGCTTTTTTGGCTGTTACATCACCCCTGATCCTGACGATCAGATCTATATTGGTGAAACTCTTCGGATCCGACTCCCTGCGTTCACCTGAAATATCTATCTCTATGGATTCGATTTTTTCCATCTCGCGACGCATGATGACTGTCAGGTCAATACCCATGCAGCCTGCCACACCGTGCAGCAGCACTTCCATCGGTCTGGGACCGGAATCATTGCCGCCAACATCGCTGGAAGCATCCATAGTGATATCATATCCTGAGCTGTCTCCATATGAATTGAAGGACATACCGCTTTGCCATTTCGCCTGTATATTCATAATTACACCCTTTCAAAGTATAGTACTTATATTATAGAACATTCAACACACTCACTTTAAACAAATTGATTATAGGAACGTGCCGACCGCATCAACCAGACTGTAAATACCGAGGAATGACACCACAGCAGCCACTGCCCAGCCGATGATATTCAGCCAGAGCGGATTGACGTGCCTGCCCATGAAGTTTTTACGGTTGATGACCACCATGATGATGATCGCTATGATCGGCAGGATCAGTCCGTTGAGTGCCTGTGCGAATAACAGTACTTCCAAGGGTTCAAAACCAATGGCAGAGGTGATGATGCCGAGGCTAATCACTGACCCAAAAACGATTTTGTATTTCGTATTGTCAAAACCGCCTTTCCATCCCATAAAACTGCTCACAGTCACCGCCGCCCCCATCGGTGAAGCGATTGCTGAAGATAGTCCGGCTGCAAACAGTCCGATACTGATGAAAAGCGGTGCGAATGCACCCATTAGGGGCTCAAGCGGCGCTGCCAATTCAACCACATTCGTCACCTCCCGTCCCTCAATCAGAGCGCCTGCCGTAATGAGGATCGCCGCAGTGATAATTCCGCCGATGGTAATCGTCAGTATCGTATCTGTTCGGGACGCTTTCAGTCCATCAGTACTGTTCCACTTCTCACTGACTGTCGAGGCATGGATAAAGAAGTTATACGGGACGACCGTCGTTCCTATTAAAGCAATAATCATAACGATTGAGCCGTTCGGTATTCCCGGGATGAATGCCCCTTGCAGAATCGCCCCTATATCAGATGCTGAAACAATCATCGTTGTCAGGAAAGTGACGCTCATTATGGCAATGAGTACAATCATAATTTTTTCAATGATCTTGTAGCTGCCGCTGAGTCCGATTGCCAGAATAATGAGTCCTATCACCGGCGCTACGAAATTTTCAGGAATGTCAGTCAAATAGGACACGCCGAGCGAAGTGCCGAGAAGGTCGCCGCTTATGTAGGCAGCACACCCCACACACACTGCAATCATAACAATCCACACTGCTGCAAATTTCAATATGACGTTATCGAAAAGATCGCGTATATTTTCACCCAGCCCCTGTTTAGTTACGATACCGATCCTCGCCACCATTTCCTGCAGTACAATCGTGGCAAATATGGAGAAAACAACCGCCCATAGAAGCGCAAAACCGAATCCGGCACCTGCGCGTGTTGCGGTTGTCACAGTTCCCGGGCCGATAAATGAAGCCGTGATGATCGCGCCAGGACCAATAATGGATATTTTTTCTTTTATCTTACTGATCACTATTTTCCACACCCTTTGTTTAAGTATCAAACGGAGAGCCTGAGCTCTCCTGAAAACCTATTTATGATGGCCGCCGTTTATATGGCCTGCAAGGACATATAGCACAGCCGTGGAAACAAAATGAGCTGAATTCTGGTTGGCGTCCTGCGGCGGATACACTTCCACGAAGTCCATGCCGCAAACACCTCTTTTGCCGAATTCATGAATCATGGTAAGCAGCTCATAGGAAGTCAGACCATTGCCATCGACAGGACCGCCCGGGTTAAATGCGAAGTCCAGTACATCACTGCATATTGTGAGATAAACGACATCGACATCCCTGCTGGCCATATCGTATATTTCATTTGCGTAAGCTTTTAAATCTTTAGCCTCTTTAATATCATTAATCGTCAGCGTGACAGCCCCGGCTTCAGCCGCGTATTTTCCGGTTTCCGGTTTATTTCTCGGACCCTTAATCCCCGTATGGATCAGGCTTTCATTACGCACGCCTTCAGTTTCATACAGCCGCATGAAAGGCGTGCTGCGTGCAAACTTATCCCCTTCATGATGCGGCATATTATCGTAATGGGAATCCAGATGGATGATGCCGACTTTTTTCCCAGTGTTTGTCAGCGCCTTTACCACCGGATAAGTAATACCATGGTCGCCGCCAAGTCCGACGATGAATTTACCGGATTTCCACAGATTTTCCGCAAAGGATTCAATCCTGTCCATCGTCCCCGGTACATCGTGCGGGATGACACTGACATCTCCGACATCTCCGAAGGACATATGGTCTTCAACATTTATGTGATCAAACTCCGGCAGGTAAGTACTATATCTTGCTGATGACAGTCTGATCTGTTTCGGTCCCAGTTCACTGCCTGTATAGTCCCCCCATGTGGAGGCACCTTCCCACGGCACGCCATAAACCAGTATATCTGTATCATACTCCGTCGCCGCCGTTAAATTTTTACCGCCGAGCATCGGCGGTGTATTGCCGTAAATATTAGAGTCCAATGATATTTCCTCCTTTTATGCTTATTTACTTTTACTCCATTATTCTAACATCTTTAATGGAAAGATGAATTAATGAAGGCATACTGCCTTTAAACAGCTGACTTTCTCGGCCTTCACTTCATATCATTTCTATCAAATGAATGGCTCTTAATAAGAATTCTATTGATTAAATAAGCATTTACTTATATAATGTTTTTGTACGGTTGAGTATACTTATATAAACAATAATCGAGGGATAGGATGGAACAAATAAAAACGGATATTGAAGAAACTGCCAATTTGTTTAAACTTCTCGGGGATCGTTCCCGTCTTACAATGACAGCGATGATGAACGTACGGGAATGCTGTGTCTGTGAGTTTACGGAGTGCTTCGGAATGAGCCAGCCAGCTGTCAGCCAGCACTTGAAAAAACTCAAATATTTTGGACTTGTTAATGAAAGAAAGGACGGGTACTGGACATATCTTTCCCTCAATAAGGAAAGTGAGTTTTATAATATGATTCCTGCTGTTATTGACGCTGTGCCTGATATTAAAGAGGAAATCGACGTGCTGCTTTCCAAGTGCAAAGGAGGTGCCTGCTGATGTCCTCCTCTGCACTTATCGCAATTGTTATATTCCTGGTGACTTTATTTTTAGTCATCAGACAGCCAAAAGGGCTCGGTATCGGATGGTCGGCATGTCTCGGTGCTGTCCTGGCATTGATCGCTGGTGTGGTTACCTTCTCTGATGTCGCCGATGTTTGGGGGATCGTCTGGAATGCAACGCTGACGTTTGTCGCTGTAATCATGATTTCACTCATTCTGGATGAAATCGGGCTGTTCGAATGGTCCGCTTTACATATGGCAAGATTTGCAAAAGGCAGCGGATTGAAACTCTTCATCTATATCATCTTACTCGGTGCCATTGTCGCTGCACTTTTTGCCAATGACGGCGCCGCGCTGATTCTCACACCGATTGTTCTGGCAATGGTCAGAAATCTGAACTTCACGGAAAAGATGATCCTGCCGTTTATCATGGCCAGCGGATTTATCGCCGATACCGCTTCTCTGCCATTTATCGTCAGCAACCTTGTAAATATTGTGTCCGCCGACTTTTTCGGCATTGGCTTTATTGAATATGCGTCCAGGATGATTGTACCGAACCTATTCTCTATCCTGGCGAGTATTGTCGTCTTATATATTTTCTTCAGAAAAAGCCTTCCGGAGAATTACGAAGTCGATCATTTAAAGGAACCTGAAGATGCCATCCGGGATTACAGAATGTTCAACTGGTCGTGGCTTGTTCTGCTGCTGCTTCTGATCGGCTATTTTATCAGTGAGCCACTCAACATTCCCGTCTCCATTATCGCGGGCATCATCGCCCTGTTTTTCATACTCATGAGCAGACGCTCACAGGCTGTACCAATCATGCAGGTGGTCAAAGGCGCCCCATGGGACATTGTCTTTTTTTCACTGGGGATGTATGTGGTGGTCTACGGCCTTCAAAACGCCGGTCTGACTTCCCTTTTGGGCGATTTCATCGGTATGGCGGCCGATCAGGGATTATTTGCAGGAACAATGGTTATGGGATTCACTGCGGCTCTCCTCTCCTCAGTGATGAATAATATGCCAACGGTCATGATCGACGCGCTTGCTATCGCTGAATCAGGTGTCCAGGGACTTGTCAAGGAAGGGATGATCTATGCCAATGTCATCGGCTCCGACCTGGGCCCGAAAATCACACCGATCGGTTCCCTTGCCACACTGCTGTGGCTGCATGTGCTTAAGAAGAAAGGCGTACACATTTCATGGGGGTATTACTTTAAAATCGGTATCCTCCTGACAATACCTGTACTTTTCATCACATTGCTCAGCCTGTACGTATGGCTGCTGATCATTTAATAATTAAAGGAGCGTTTATATGTCAAAACCCATCGTTTATTTCCTGTGTACCGGAAACTCATGCAGAAGCCAGATGGCTGAAGGGTTCGGCCGCAAATATCTGGGGGATAAATACGAAGTCCACTCCGCAGGTACAGAAGCACATGGCCTGAATCCAAAAGCGGTCTCCATAATGCAAGAATCAGCCATCGATATTTCACGGCAACGGTCAAACACTATCGACAAAGCACTGCTTGACAGCTCAGCGTTTGTCATTACTCTCTGCGGTGATGCCAATGACAATTGCCCGGTGACGCCTCCGCATGTCACGCGGCTGCACTGGGAATTTGAAGACCCGGCACGGACGGCCGGCACAGAGGCGGAAGTCCATGCAGTCTTCGAAAAGGTAAGGGATGCCATAGAAGAGAGAGTCATCAAATTCGGGAATGGTGAAATCCAAGAGACGTGAGAACGTCTCTTTTTTTATATCGTCAAGTCTTTATCTTTGATGTTTTAAGGCGAATCCGTAACAATAAAAATAACATAAAAAGGAGGAATCTGATGTCTTCGTTATTTGAGCCTTACAGTATAAAGAATCTGGATCTTAAGAACAGGGCAGTCATGTCGCCAATGTGCCAGTACAGTGCAAAGGACGGCATACCGGATGAATGGCATTTTACACACTACACTTCCCGGGCGGTCGGCGGGACCGGACTGATCCTCGTAGAAATGACAAATGTCGAACCGCGTGGCAGAATTACTGATCGCTGTCTCGGCATCTGGTCGGATGGTCACGTCCCCCACTACAAACGGATTGTTGATGCCTGCCATAAACACGGCGCTAAAATCGGCATCCAGATTGCACATGCAGGCAGAAAAGCAGTGGATGCTGAGCAGCCTGTATCCAGTTCGGCTTCTGCATTCAGTAAAGATTTCAAAACACCGCACGAATTGACTACAGAAGAAGTGAACGAGATGGTGGATGCATTCAAATGGGCCGCAGTACGTGCGGTGGAAGCCGGGTTTGATACGATTGAGCTGCATGGTGCACATGGCTACCTGATCCATCAGTTCCAGTCTCCGCTGACAAATCAGAGAGAGGATGAATACGGCCGGGATTTGAGCCTTTTCGGAACAAAAGTGATTAAATCTGTAAAATCAGTATTGCCGGATGATATGCCGCTCCTGTTAAGACTGTCGGCTGTGGAATTTTCTGAAGGCGGCTATGACCTTGATCATGGCACGACACTCGCCAAAAAGTATAAAGAAGCGGGCGTAGATATGATTGACGTTTCGGCGGGCGGTGAAGGCACGCCGTCAAAAGAACGTTTTCCCGGCAATTTCCCGGGTTATCTGGTGCCTTTCGCGAGGCACATCAAAAAAGAATCGGACATCCCGGTGATTGCTGTCGGTCTTTTGCAGGACGTAAATGTTGCAGAACATGTGATTTCCTCCGGAGATGCCGATCTGGCCGCAATCGGACGCGGCATGCTGCAGGATCCATACTGGGTGCTCAATGCCCGTCGCAATCAGGAACCTTCAGACCGCACCTTCATACCTGAACAATATGACAGAGGATTCAGAAAGATTTGAGGGACAGACTATGAAACACGTATTGGATAAAACAAACCTTTACTATGTCATGTCAAAGAAAGAAGAACCTGTGCTGAATATCAACCCCGGAGATACTGTTGAAATCCATACTGCAGACTGCTTTTCAGACCAGATCATCTCGCCCGACATGGATTTTAGTGCTGTTGACTGGAGTAACAGCAATCCGGCCACCGGCCCCATCTATGTGAATGACATCCATCCAGGGGATGTATTAAAAGTGACCATCGAAACAATTGAACTCGGTTCCAGAGGACTGGCTACTGTGAATGCAGGTGCAGGCGTGATGCGTGACTATATCGAAAAGCGTTGTGTGAAAATGTTTGATGTAGATACTGAACACCACACTACAAATTTTAACGGACTGATCATGCCCCTGAATCCGATGATCGGTGTCATCGGCAATGCACCGGCTGATGCATCCGTACCCAACAGCACCCCGGGGCCGCACGGCGGCAACATGGATTCGAAAAAGTGTACGGATAAGTCCATAGTCTACCTGCCTGTCTTCCAAGAAGGTGCATTGTTCGGACTCGGAGATGTTCATGCGAAGATGGGAGACGGTGAAGTCGGTATCAGCGGTCTTGAAATCGATGCCGCCGTGACTGTGAAACTTGAGAAGGCAGAAAACCTCGCGACAGTTCATCCTGTGGTCATCGATGAAGAGGGAATATATATGTTCGTTTCAGACGAATCTCTGGATAATGGCGTTGATGAATCAGTCAAACAAATGATAAAAATACTGCAGCCTTTGACTGATCTGTCCCTGGAAGAAATAACAATATTAATGAGTCTGGCAGGCGAAGCGCAGATCAACCAGGTAGTCGATCCATTAAAAACGGCCCGGTTCTTTATCCCCCATTATGTATTGAATCACTATTCGATCGAATTCAGTTAGGAGAATATATGATGAAATTTGTACTCGCTCCCGATTCCTTTAAAGGCACATTAAATCAAAAAAGAATCGCTGAAATTATTAATGATGCATTAAAAGAAGTCGGGCATATCGGGAGATTAAAACCGATGAGTGACGGCGGTGACGGGCTGATGCACTGTTTCAGCAGCGAAGGTTACCAAAAGATACAGGTCAATGTGACAGGCCCCGAAGGTAAGACTGTTACTGCTGACTATTATATGGACGGGGAGACTGCAATTATAGAGACAGCAGAAGCCTGTGGTCTGCATTTGATCACTGACTCAAAACCGGATGAAAGGACTTCTTTCGGCGTCGGTGAGATGATGTTCCATGCGATTGACCGGGGAGCCAGGAAAATTATAATTGGTCTGGGCGGTTCTGCAACGAACGACGGCGGTTACGGCATGTACATGGCCCTGGGCGGCATGGCTTTGGACCAGAATACCCAGCCATTATCCGTCATGAATCATGAGATTCCGTATATCACAAAGCTCGATGACAGCGCCATCCGCCCTTTAAATGACATACATCTGATAATTGCCTCAGATGTAACCAATCCGCTTCTCGGTCCGAACGGTGCGATAGCCACTTTTGGACCCCAGAAAGGAATTGACAGTGAACATATAGAGTATTATGAAGAGATGCTTTTACATTTAAAAGAGAAAATCAGCGGGTTATACAGTGACGTGCACAGCGATACACCCGGCGCCGGCGCAGCAGGGGGTCTGGGATGGATGCTCCTGAATCTGGGCGCAGAAATTACCGAAGGCGGCGGTTTCATAGCGAAAATGATCCGGCTGGAAGAAGAGATACAAGATGCGGATGCCGTCATTACAGGCGAAGGCAAGAGTGATTCACAGACAATGGATGGAAAAGTCCCGGCAGTAGTTGCCATGCTGGCGCAAAAACACGACAAACCGGTCTACCTGATCTCAGCTCAAATCACTGAAGATCTGACAGATCATTTTGACAGAGTCTGCGCTTTGACGGACTATGCCGACTCAGCAGAAGAAGTAAAAAGAAATCCGGAAGCATATTTGAGACATACAATTGTAAGCATATTCGGGTAAAATGCCCGGTGCACCTCAGAGGTGCACCGGGCATTTTTAATCAAAACTGAAGTTATCTGGATTTTTGCCCAGTCTGTTATCCTGATCCAGCTGATCGATCATTGTCACATCCTGCTGTGTCAGCTCAAAATCGAATATATCGATATTCTGCTGAATCCTCTCAGGTGTGATTGACTTTGGAATGGTTGAAACTTCTTTCTGTATATCCCATCTCAAAATAACCTGCGCCGGTGTCTTGTCATATTTGTTTGCAAGATTGTGGATGACCGGATCATCAAAGTATCTTCCTCTGCCCAGCGGCGCCCATGCTTCAAGCTGGATATTATTATCTTCACAGAATGCTTTCATCTCTTTCTGAGCCAGTTGCGGATGGTATTCCAGCTGGTCGACCATCGGTTTTATCCTGCACGCTTCAAAGATATCTTCCAGATGCTGTTTATGGAAATTACTCACCCCTATCGCTCTTACCTTTTCCTCTTCATACAGTTTTTCAAGCGCCTTCCAGGCATCTGTGTACTTTCCCTCAACCGGCCAATGGATCAAATAGAGATCAAGGTAGTCTGTCCTCAAATTTTGCAGACTTTTGTCAAATGCTTTTAAGGTTGCTTCATATCCAAGGTCATCATTCCAGACTTTTGAAGTAATAAAAAGTTCTTCTCTAGATACATCAGATTCTGAAAGCGCCTTTCCCAGCTCCTGTTCATTTTGATAGAATGCTGCAGTATCAAAATGTCTGTACCCTGCGTTAAGTGCAGCATGAATTGTATCATTCATCAGCTCATTTTCAATCTTATATACCCCAAAGCCGATCACCGGCATCTCAACACCATTGTTAAGCAGGTATTTATCGTTGCTGCTTATTGCCATTTCACATATGCCTCCTGTATAATTATATTATTATGGTCAAAAATGAATATTTATGGACAAATATTTCCAACGTATTCACCCATCAAAAGTTTAACATTTTTTTAATCAATTTTTAATTTATATATAACCCTCCATGAATTGTCCACAGATAAGATATAAAGTAATTGTTGTAAGCTGACTATCAAAACAGCATTCGAATGAAAGGAGATCATAATGAATGATATAAAAGTACTGGTTACCGGCATTGGCGGACCGATTGCCCAGGGGATCATCCACGGACTTAAAAAACGTCAGGATGTAACCCTCATCGGTATTGACAGACGTTCAGTCACTGCCGGTCACCATCTGTGTGACAGTACATACCAGGTTCCACGCTATACTGATGCAGAAAACTATTTAAATGCCATACAGGAAATTTCCCATAAAGAGCACATAGATATCATCTTTCCCTCCCTGCATGAAGAGGTCATGATTTTCCACGAACACCGTAACAAATTGAGCCCTGCTGTTGCTTTGCCGGTAAGCGATGATTTCAAAAACCTGATGCATAAAGAAGAGGCTTACGAAAAACTCCTGTCTTTAGGGTTTGAAGAGTATATACCCAGATACAAAGGCTTCAACTCAGCACAGGAACTCACTGATATAAAGGGCGCCATGTTTAAAGATGACTCCCATTTTGTCATCAAGAATGTAACCAGCTATGCTTCTCTCGGATTTGCAATCCTGACAGACAAATCGAATTATATAGAAGCGATTAAAACGGGCAGAAAAAATGTATTGAATTTTGATGACTATTGCAGAGCAATAGATGAAGACTGCAGGAAAATATCTATGGAGTATTTAGACGGCAAGGAGTACAGTGTAGATGTCTACCTGAACGACGGCAAAGCTGTAGTCGCCGTTCCGAGGGAACGGACAGGTGTGTCCAATAATATTGTTCTTGATGGCAAAGTCGTCAACAACGAAACATTAATCCACGCAGCAGAAGAGATTACTGAGGCACTGGTCACTGACGGATTCATCAATATTCAATCCATGGAGAGCAAAGATGGATATAAACTTACAGATATCAATCCACGTTTTTGCGGCAGCCAGGTGATGAGCTTAGGAGCTGAAGTCAACTTCCCGTCACTTTTCATCGAATACCACTTTCTTGGAAATCAGGTGGATGTAACACCTGTATGGAACACGAGAATGCTGAGATTCAGAGATCACATTTTCGTCCATGATGCATAAAGTTAGAGGGATCTAAATGAAAAAATCTGTTATCATGCTGATGCTGCTTACCATCATATCTAAAATCTCAGGCTTTTTGAGGGACCTGACGCTGGCTTATTTCTATGGCGCCTCGGAAATAAGTGATATATTTCTGATCTCCCTGAGTATACCGACCATCATCTTTGGCGTGATTGCAGCCGGTATATCTACGGGATACATCCCGCTTTACTCAAAGATCGACAACCAGTTCGGTGAAGACAGCGGCATCAGATTTACGAACAATCTGATCGGTATATTGATGTCAATCTGTACTGTTATCGTCATACTGGCACTGATCTTTACCGAATATCTGGTCAAGATTTTCGCTTTTGGTTTTGAAGGTGAAGTGCTGGAGCTGGCTGTAATGTTTACACGCGTCAGTATTTTCGGCATTTATTTTACAATCATCATCCGCATACTGAGTGCCTATTTAAATTATAAACAGATTTTTGCAGTCCCTTCATTAATCGGTATACCCATGAATCTGGTCCTTATCGTTTCCATCATCATAAGCAGCAGCACAGGATGGATCTACCTTTTGGCATTCGCTAATGTATTGGCGCTTTTTGTGCAATTGTTGATCATCATCTTTTTTGCGTGCCGGCATTCTTTTTATTTCGTTCCGGTGTTCAAACCACAGGACAGACACATTAAGGAAATGGCCGCGCTGTCGCTGCCTGTGATCCTGGGGTCAAGTGTGACCCAGATCAATCGTCTGGTGGATCGTTCCCTGGCCTCCTGGGTTGCTATCGGCGGCATTTCTTCTATTAACTATGCCAATACACTGAACACTTCATTTATCGGTATATTTGTTTCTTCTTTCGTCACAGTTTTTTATCCGGACATATCCAAAAGGGCTGCAAAAGGGGATATTGACGGACTGAAATACATAATGAACCAGACAATTGCGGGCGTCATGCTGTTAATCATTCCGGCAACGGCAGGAGCCATGGTGTTTGCCGAGCCAATTGTACGATTCCTGTTCGCCCGGGGGGCATTTGATGAATCAGCGGTGTCACTGACTTCATCTGCATTTTTCTTTTATTCCCTGGGCATGTCCGGAGCCGGCATCAATCTGATATTGACGCGCACATTTTTTGCACTGCAGGACACCCGGACACCAATGGTGAACAGTGCCATCTCAATGGGCATCAATGTTGTACTCAGCTTCACGCTTGCACCTGTTATAGGAATCGGCGGGATTGCACTGGCAACGAGTACAGCTTCCATTATCACAGCTCTGCTTCTGTTCAAATCACTTCGAAAAAAACTTGGTCAGCTGCATCTGAAACGAATGATCCCATCTTTTATAAAGATCTGTGCTGCCTCTGCAGTCTCTGCAGTAATTGCCTGGATCATCTACACTCTGCCGGGGGCCGGTGCCAGCGACCCTCTGTTACTGGCCATTTCAATTTTACTGATGATCACTATCTATTCCGGATTGATCTACATTTTGAAAGTGGAAGGGGCAGACACCTTTGTCAAATCCATTATCAGACGTTTTAACAAAAGATAATACAATGCCGGCTGTTTTTCGTTTTAGGAAACAGCCGGCATCTCTTTCATCGTTCCATTGTAAGATATTGTTCCATCCTGTCTGCTGCCTCTTTGAGATTCTCCATACTTGTCGCAAATGAAATCCTGATGTAGCCTTCCCCGTATTTGGAAAAAGCAGCACCCGGTACGACTGCCACCTGCGTTTTTTCAAGCAGATCAACAGCAAAGTCAAACGAACTTTCATTATATCTTTTTATCGAAGGGAATATATAGAATGCCCCTTTTGGGAGCACTGCATCGAGTCCCATTTCTGACAGCCGCTGATATATATAATCGCGTCTTTTCACATATTCCTCATTCATCACACGCGGGGCGTCAGGCGCTTCAGTAAGTGCAGTATATCCTGCAATCTGACTTGGTGTACTCGTACAGAGCGAGTTATAGAGATGTACAAGTGTCAGTTTCTCAACCATTTCCCTGCTGCCAAGCAGCCACCCGATTCTCCAGCCGGTCATGGCATGCGATTTACTGAGCCCATTTACCGTAAGCAGCCTGTCTCTGATCTCTGGATAGGAAGTCAGTGAAAAATGCTCTCCCTCCAGTGTATTTTCAGAATACATTTCATCAACGACAACAAAAATATCATGTTTCTTAAAAACATGAACCAGGGCATCCAGCGTTCCCCGAGGATAGATTGTCCCCGTTGGGTTATTGGGATAATTCAGCAGCACTGCTTTGGTTTTATCCGTAATCGCCTGTGCCAGTTGATCCGCCTCCGGTACGAATTGTGCCGGTGCAGTATCCAGCAGCACTGTTTCACCGCCAAGCAATGTAACAATGGGGGCATAGCCTGTATAGATGGGCGCGAACATGATCACTTCGTCACCCGGGTTGATGATCGTCCTGAAAATTGTATCCAGCGCTTCACTGCCGCCATTTGTCACGATGATTTCATCCTTGGGGTCATACGGTGCCAGATACTTCTTTTGATAGAAGTTCGAAATCGCTGTCCTCAGTTCCAGTGTGCCTCTGTTATGCGTATATTTCATCTGTCTGTCTTTAACCGCTGTCGTCACTTCGTCTTTTATCACCTGCGGTGTGGTGAAATCGGGCTGGCCGAGCGTCAGATCGATACTGTCAGGCATATCAGCAACACGGTTGGCCATCTGCCTTGTTCCCGGCACACTTACATTTTCCAGATTTTTATTTAACTGTGGCAATATGTGATTCTCCTTTCTCTTTATAAGAGCAGCGCACCGTATACCAGGCCGAAAATAATGACTAGAGCCGGATGAATGTCAAATTTCTTAAGCATTAAAAAGCTTGCAATCATCAGTATGAGGGTATGCACACCGCCAGATTCTGTAAAGGCACTGCTGAAGAAATCAAAAGCGATGATGCCCAGAAGAATTGCAATCACAGGTCTGATCAGCGTCGTCAGTGTTTCAAATTTCTTAGTCCCTTTTATCTTGTAGAGCAATCCTGCCAGGAAGACCATGAGCAGTAATGACGGAAGTACAGTGGCCCCGACGGCGACAATCGCACCGATGACGCCGGCAACTTCAAATCCAATGAAACCGGCCATTTTCGTTGCAATTGGGCCAGGCAGTGCATTGCCGAGAGCCAGTACTTCAGCAAACTCCTGGGAAGTCATCCAGCCAAAATTCTGCACAACTTCCTGTTCTACCAGCGGGATGGAAGAAGGTCCCCCGCCGTAACCAAGTACACCCGGGATGAAGAATGCGATAAAAATCTGTAAGTATATCATATTCTGCCTTCCCTTCTGACCAGGCTGAAAATGACAATTGCCAAAATGACGATTGCAGGATGAAGACCGATGACATACAGGAGGATAAAGGCGCCGAGTGTGAAGAGGATGATGAAACGCCAGGTTGTTTTTGCCTGCGCCTTCTCTAAGAATTCATATGTCAATAAGAAGAGCATCACGCCAACCACAGGCACAACACCGTTACTCATGCCCTGCACCCATTCCAGATCCTTGAATTCGGTAAACAGCTTCAACAGGACAATCATCAAAATAATCGTCGGCAGAATCGCTGCAAAAACTGCATTGACCAGCCCCAGCCAGCCGCTTTGAAGATAACCGATATAGCCTGCCAGTTTTGTAATGATGGGACCGGGCAGTACGTTGCCGATCGCCAGCGAATCCTGGAATTCGTCGTCCGTCATCCACTGATATGTATCAACCACTTCTTTATGTACCAAAGGGATAGAGGCCGGTCCGCCGCCGTAACCAAGCATCCCGACTTTAAAAAACACCCAGAATATTTTCAACTGCATATCATTCACCTAGTATATTGAAATTGAACCATCCGTACGCGATTCCGTCCCGCCGATTAAAGCACCGTTCTCACCGCGCATAATCACCTGACCGCGTCCGAAACTGTTCGGCTCCAGATTCACGTTGATGTTATGCCCCCGTCTCAAAAGCGCTCTTGCAATATCCGGATCAAAACGGTCCTCAATTTCCACATCGAGACCCTCCTTGAATTGCCATCTTGGGGCATCCAGTGCACTCTGCGGATTCATGCTGTAATCAATCAGGTTCATCGCGACCTGAATATGTCCCTGAGGCTGCATAAATGCCCCCATCACCCCGAACGGCCCCAGCGGACTTCCATTTTTGGTGATGAACCCCGGGATGATCGTATGATATGGCTTTTTACCGCCGGCGACAAAGTTGACATTATTTTCATCCATCGAAAAATTATGTCCGCGATTATGCAGTGCAAGTCCAGTACCGGGAATCACCACACCGGAACCGAATCCCATATAATTGCTCTGGATATATGATACCATGTTCCCTTCGTTATCTGCAGTCGCAAGATAAACGGTACCGCCCCCGGGCAGATCTCCATGATGCCTGAGTTCTGCAGATTCACCGATTTCTTGACGTTTTTGTTCTAAATACGATTCATCCAGCAGGTCTTCAGGGCTGACTTTCATGTAGTCTTTGTCAGCAACAAAATGGGTGGTGTCTGCAAAGGCCTGCTTGATGGCCTCAATCTGGTAATGGCAGGTTTCTTCGTTCAGACTGTTGAAGCTGTCTTTACTCAGCATCCCCAGCGCCATGAGTGCTGTGATCCCCTGGCCGTTTGGCGGGATTTCATGAATTTCATGCCCCTTATAATTCACACTGATCGGGTCGACATACTCCACTTGGAAGTTTTTCAGGTCTTCGTGTGTCAGGAGACCACCCGTTCGCTGCGCATAATTTATGATTTCATCTGCCAGTTTCCCTTCATATACGCTTCGCCCCCCGGTTTCGGCCAATTCTTCCAGCGTTTCAGCGTGATGCGGCAAAGTTTTAATCTCTCCCGGTGAAGGACTGCCAAAAATTTCGAGCCATGGCTCTATTTCTTTGAATTCATGGACAGAGCGTCTGAAATTTTCATAGGCCGCTCTCCAATATCGCGCGACTGTAGGCGTGACTGCAAAACCGCTTCTTGCTGCACGAACAGCGGGGGCCAGCACTTCCTTTAAAGTCAGCTTTCCAAATCTTTCGATAAGACTCCCCCACGCCGCAGGCACACCCGGCACATTAACCGGCAGCCAGCCGTATTTGGGCATATGGTCATATCCCCTTTTCCTGATCTCCGACATACTCAATGCTCCCGGGGATCTGCCGCTTGCATTCATCCCATGCAATTCACCGTTCATCCAGGCAATCATGAACGCATCACCGCCGATGCCGTTGCTTGTCGGTTCAACAACAGTCAGCGTTGCTGCAACCGCAACTGCTGCATCCATGGCGTTGCCTCCCGCCTTCATCACTTCAGTCCCCGCATCAGCTGCCACCGGGTGGGTTGTTGCAGCCATTCCATTTTTTCCGTAAACACTTAACCGTCTGTTTGAATAAGGATATCTATAATGATCCATTATGTAACAACCCCTTTTTTGAATTTTCCATCGATCATATATAAATAAAGCCCTGCTGAAATCATACAGGGCTTTAGTTCAATTATGCACCGCAGCATTTTTTATATTTTTTCCCGCTGCCGCAAGGACACGGATCATTCCTGCCGACTTTAAACTCTTTGACAACCGTCCGGGTCTTGAGCTCGGATTCCTTAAATCCCCGATATTTAAAATGTCTGGTATGATTGACGATACCCGCGATGTTATCAAAGAACGCCTGCTGGTCCGCCGCATCGTTTTCAGCACCGAGCGATGCCAGGTATTTTATGATCTCTTCCCGGCTGGCGCCCTGCATGATCTGCTGTAACAGTGCAATGTAAACCTCCTGCTGTTCATGCGCGGTACCATCTACATTGTCTGCAATCCAATCTTTTAATGCCTGATGGTTTTCGGATTCATCAATGTAATTCGGATCGGCAAACTTGATGAACTTGGCAAATTCAGGTTCATAATACGGCCTTTCACCCTGCATGCTGCGTACCATTTTGTACTGTTCCTCATTCATATCATCAATGACTATCTCCTGGTTTTCCGAATTCAACGTAACGTCGTATGGAGATTTATCAAGGAATTCCGTAATTTCATCAATTGTCAGATCCATACTATAATATTTTTTGTACAGATGAATCAGTTGATCATAACCGACAATACCGTACAGATGCAACGCAGATCGGATCAGATTAAGCTTTCTCTGGACGGCTACCCTGTTTTCATGATTCTCTTTTGTATCCACCTCTGCAAAACGATCTTTTACAGTATCTGTAATATAAAACTGATCTTCATGCTCAGGGTCTTCGAAGGCAAATCCCATGATGTACAATCCGAATATCTCCTCCAGATTATAATAGTCCCGGGCGCCGTTTTCACTGGCATCTTTCCAGCTGTTGAATGATGGCTCGTCAATATATTGATATGCGAAAGTTGCGGATTCAGGATTTTTTTGCTGTTCAATGATGCCATCAATCAGCTCGTCTTTTTTGAATTTAGAATAATTACTCACAGAAAGCGTACGCGCCATACGCTTCAAATCATTCATATTATATTCATTCAATCGTGCTTTTATACTTGCCATACAAGAAAACTCCCTTGTCCATCCAGACTGATATATGATTTCATTCTACCACATTATCCATGATTCTTAGAAATAATCAAAATATGTTCAATGCAATGTAGATAACCGCTGATACCGTCACAGCGGAAAGCAGTGTGCTCATCATGACGATTTCAGCAGCGTATTCCGGATCATCACTATATTCCTGGGCAATGATCGAACTGTTGACTGCGGCCGGCATGGCAGAAGTGATCAGGATGACCTGGGCGGTGACACCTTCTACATTAAACAAGAAAAGTAACACCGCCGCAATTGCCGGTCCGACGACCAGCCTGATCAAACTGGCGACCAGTGCACTGAATCTCAACCGTCTGAACTTGATTCCGGCAATCTGGGCACCGAGTATGAACAGCACCATGCCGATCATTGCATCCCTCATATAGTCCAGGGCAGATTCCAGCGGTCCGGGGATGCTCAGGTTAAAGAAGTTGAATATAAGTCCGAAAAACAGCCCATAGAATATCGGCATCTTAAAATAACCAAGCAGCGCTTTTAACTTGCCTACATTCTGCGAGTTCAATGAGAATATACCATAGGAATACGCCAGCATGTTCTGGAAAACCACCAGCATCACCTGTACCGTCATGGCAAAAGGGTCACTTTTAAACACCAGGTCATTAACAGGCACCCCGTAATTGCCGGCATTATAAAAGAGATTCGAGTTGGTGAATAAAACCCGCTGTCCTTTATCCAGTCCCATGAACTTACCGATTGCCCGGGTAATGACAAAAGTGACGACTGCAAATATCCCCAGCAAAAATATCACATTCAACAGCAGCGAAAAATCAATATCCGACTCATAAAGACTCATGAAGATGAATGCGGGCATTATATAGTTGATCGTCAGTTTCGCCAGTGTCGGCCGGTCCAGTTGAAACCTGAGCTGGACAATGTAGCCGATAAACACGATGATACTTATCGGTATGATGACGTTGGTGAAGATGAATAGAAATTCGGTCATGCCACGTTACCTCCCGGAATATTATAATGCGGACAAATCGAAAAGAACGATGAGGCAAAAACAATTACTGCGGATGCCCAAATACTCGATATAGTATATAATCCAAGTATGCAGGCTGACATTGAGGCAGACTGCTCTGTCTTTAAATCGCCGGCAGAAACTGAATCGCTTCAGTTCATTGTTTTATTTTAATATATAAATAATACGCTGACTATAAACTTATTCCAAGGAGAATTCACTTATGAAAGCAATCGCTCTTGATATGGATGGCACTATCCTTAACCACAACGGAGATTTTCCGCTGTCTCTTGCCCGGACACTGGGGGAATTACATAATGCAGGGATGTGTATATTCTTTGCGACCGGCCGGACAAAGCATGCCATATTAGGACTCAAACCTGAGGCGTGTCCGCTCGATGGATATGTTGCAGCATCAGGAATGGGGGTCTATATCGGGGAAGACCCCATCGAAACTTCATCGTTCAAGCCTGAATTTGTCGAAAACATGATAGATAAGGCCAGTGAGCATGAAATATATTATGAAGTCCATACGCTGGAAAAGCCGAGCCGGACACTGCTCAGGGATCAGGCGTATGCTTTCAGGGATATCCAAACGCTAAGCCCCGATACAATGAAACCATTTGAACAAAAATTCGCTCAGAAAGCTTTGAATGATCCAGCCAAATGGGTGGATGAAATGTCATATGAAAACGTGGTCAAGATATTCTTTTTCAGCCCGGATTTAGATAAAATCACCGATTGGTTCAACTATCTGGATGCCGATAAATCACAGAATGATTATGAATTATATACGACGAGCATCCATAATGCCGAAATCATGCTGAAAGGACGGGATAAAGCCACCGGCTTGAAGGCACTCCTGGACCATTACACCATTGATTTCAAAGAGGTGCATGCCGTCGGGGATTCCATGAATGATCTGGCGATGTTCAGGCCGGCCGGCAGATCCACTGCCATGAAAAATGCCGGTGATAATATTAAAGCCTGCACCGATGATGTGACAGAATATACATGTGATGAAGACGGGCTGGAACGATATTTAAGACAAAAATATCTTTAATTCACGCCTCATCGTCCAGATCCAGCTCTGTGTACCAGACACGGCCTTCCATCAGTTCTTCAGAAATTATTTCGTGTCCGGCTTCCGTTAATTTGACTTCGGCGGAAGCCCCTCTTAATTCAAGTTGTTTTTTTAATTCATAAGCTTCGCTGGCGGTTGCATCCATATCCCCGGCACCAGCCGTAAGCAATACAACAGTTTCGAGCAGAAGATAATTTTCAATCTGGTCAATGCTGTGTGCAGGATGATGCAGGATGGCACCGGTGACCGGGAGTTCATGATTCAACAGAAGTTGCGCCGCCATACTGGCGCCGTCAGAGTAGCCAATACATACGGCCTTTTCAAGATCGATGCCGTATCGCCGTGATAAACTGACAATTTCATCTGCCAGCTTACCGCCTTCTCTCTTTAGACTCTCCCAATCCAGTTCATCAGCATTAGTCAGTTTAAAAAAACGGGCTTGTCCTTCTTCTTCCACATCGCCCCGAAATGACAGGATGTCAGCAGAGCTGTTCACCATCGCAGCGACTTCGAGCAGGTCGGTTTCTCTGCCTCCCGCTTCATGGAAAAGTATCAATGTACGATCACTGTCATCCTTGCCTTTTATATATAAGTGTTTCATTGCCGATCGTCCTCCTTTATTAGAGTTTAACCCATCTCTAATATATACTGGTAGTATTAGGAATTAGATTTTTAAGGAGCGATATCCATGACTGTTAAAGGAATCCATCACGTTTCTTCAATCACAAAAGAAATATTGGACAACCATGATTTCTACACTAACATTTTAGGTCTCAGACTCATCAAAAAAACAGTCAACCGGGATGATACCGGTATGTATCACTTGTTTTACGGGGATTACAAGGGTACACCAGGCACTGAGGTCACATTTTTCGAAACGTATCATGCACCGAAGTTCCAGCCAGGGACAAACGGCATCTCACGTACTTACTTCCGGGTCCCTTCAATGGAAGCATTGGAATTCTTCAGGCACAGATTTGACGAAAAGGGGGTTTACCATGAGGGGTTTGTTGAAAGATACGGATTTACAACCATGATTTTTGAAGATGAGGAAAAACAACGGCTGGCACTGATGATAGATCCGGAGGACAATCAAACAAAGCCGAACCAAACAACGGAAATCCCAAAAAGATATGCAATCACCTCCATCGGAGCCGTCGAGATTACGGTGCAGTATTTGAAACCGGCCATGGAACTCCTCGAAATGCTCGGCGGACAGGCGGTCGATGAAGTATCGGATGATGAAGAGGAAGCAGAAGTCAGAATCGGCAATGACTCAGTATTTATCACTGAACAGAGGGACAGCCGGATAGAAAAAGAAGGATATGGCAGTGTCCACCACTTCGCAATGCGTGTCGACGATGAGGATGCCCTTGCGGCGCTGAAAAAACTGCTTGATGAGGAAAAATGGCCAAATTCAGGCATCATCGACATGCAATTTTTTAAATCTGTATATGTTGAAATGGCCGGCGGCATTACGCTGGAGCTTTCAACGGCCGGACCCGGAGTTACAATCGATGAACCCGTCGAGACATTGGGGGAATCGCTGTCCGTCCCGCCGGAATTTGAAAGAGAACGGCATATCATCGAAGCATTTCTTATACCGATAAACTAGCGCGCATTCCAGGAGTTACCCTGGAATGCGCGCTAGTTTTTATAAAAGTAGACAGCAAGCTGTGTCCGGTCCCTCAAATCAAGTTTTGTCAGCATTTGGGAAATATAATTCCTCACAGTCCCTTCACTCAGATACAGTTTTTCTGATATTTCTTTGTTACTGAGACCCTCGGCGACAAGTTCCAGCACATCCTGCTCTCTTTTCGACAATTTGGACATCGCCCGGGAATGCGATTTTGTGGACATGCTTTTGACAATGTCACTGTCGAACACCATATTGCCGGATTCCACTGCCTGAATCGCTGGCAGGATGCCTTTGAAGTTATCTTTGAGCAGGTAACCTTTGCAGCCCATTTCCAATGCCTCCTGGATATATTCATCGTCCTTGAATGTAGTGATCACCAGAATATTCGCCCCGGGGTCTCCGGAGAGGATTTCTCTGCTGGCTTCGAGGCCAGTCATCCCGCTCATTCTAATGTCAACCATCAAAAGATCCGGATGATGTTCATTGTACAGATTAATGGCTTCTCTGCCGCTGCCGCCCGTAGCGGCTATCGTATGCCCGGAGCCCTCCAATATGGTCTGCAGCGCATTGACAACCAGCGCATCATCATCGATCAGTATGATATTCATTGTGGTCCCCCTTCTTATAGAGTATGACGTGGAGGGTAAACCCCTCTTCATAAAATGTATTGAATATCCCTTTATATTTCTCAACAATTTCTTTCATGGACAAGAGCCCCATTCCCCTGTTTTTAGCAGGTCGTTTTGTACCGTCATCTTTTATGGAGACCGTTATGAAAGCATGCTGTTCCCTGACGTATATTTCAATATTACGGGCATCGGAATGCTTTTTTATATTGTTGAGCGCTTCTCTGACGATAGATAATATGTCCATTTTCATTTCATGATTGATGTCCGAATCAATATCAAATCGGAACTTGATACTATACTGGTCCATTTCCTCAATATAATCGCCAATCCGTGTTTTGAGATCGATCGATGTTTCATACAGATGATGGATGCTCGTTCTGATATCATCCATACCGGATTTCAATCTGGCCTGAAGCTGTCCGAGAGACTGCTTCAGTTTTTCTTCATCTTTGACGTACTGTAATGACTCTATGAGGAGTATGCTGCTGGATAACGAATGGCCGAGTGCATCATGCATATCCCGGGCAATCCTGTTCCTTTCATTCAATCCGGCCATATGAACTTCCCTTTCATGATTATGCAGCAATTCATTATGCTGCTGCCTCAGCAATCTGTTGTCATTGATCAGCCGGTCTCTGATTATCCTGTTTTCATATTCATATGCATATAGATGCTCTCTCAGATAAACAACATAAATCGCAATTCCCGATACTGCAGTCAGTATAAAATCGAGCGAGATATAGTTTAACAACAGCGTCAAGACAGACCATCGCCCATATTTTCCTGCTGTCACAAAACTCAGCAGCGGCAGATAATGCACCCACCCTGAAAACATGATTGCGGAACCTGTAAAAACCAGTATGACGATAATAACTTTATATTTGGAATTTGTAATATCCACTGAGAAGAACAGGATGAAGGCCAGCAGTGAAATGACGATGCTGGGGTCATCAGTCACTGAAAAATAATATGCCGACAGGATAAAGTACAGTACAAGCTTCTCTATTACAATTCTCATGATTCCGGCCCCCAATTCATGACGAATGTCATGTCATTTCATTATTATATACACTAAAATTTCAGCTGGTTACAGTATATACTTAATTTAACTAATGATACAGGAGGTTTTCCCCATGATTATGATGGACAAAGTCGTTAAAAGATATAATGAACTGATCGCGCTGGACCATTTCTCATTTGAAGCTGCGGAAGGGGAAATCATCGGTCTGCTCGGTCCGAACGGCTGCGGCAAGACAACTGCAATCAACTGCATGCTCTCTCTGCTCGCGTTCGATTCCGGGGACATTGAAATATTCGGGGAAAAGGTCCATCCAAATAACAACAGCGTGAAACGAAGAATTGGACTCGTTCCCCAGGAGTTGTCAATTTTTGACAAGCTGAATGTATACGAAAATATCGATTTCTACTGCGGGCTCTATGTTTCTGACAAAACAAAAAGACGGCGTCTGGTTGAAGAAGCGATTGAATTTGTCGGCATGGACAGATACCGGAAATTCATCCCCAAAAAACTGAGCGGCGGGTTGAAGCGCCGGTTGAATATCGCCTGCGGCATGGCCCATCAGCCGGATCTTCTTTTTATGGATGAACCAACCGTTGCAGTGGATGCCCAAAGCAGGAATTTTATCCTGGAAGGTATCAGGCAGATGAAGGCGCGCGGCAAAACCATCGTATATACCACACATTACCTGGAGGAAGCCGAAAATCTGTGTGACCGGATGGTCATTATGGATGCCGGAAGAAACATCGCCCATGGAACGGTTGAACAGCTTCAAAATCAAATCTCTACTCAGGAACGTGTCGAAGTCGGCGTTATCACTGATGAATCAGATATCGAAAGTCAGCTGGAAGCCCTGCCGAATGCGGTCAGTGTGAATAGAAAGAATGATAATTATATGATCCACTTTGAAAAACAGGAAAACAATATTTCAAACCTGATTAAATTCATCGAATCCAAAGACCTGACCTATACAGAACTCTCAAGCGAAAAAGCCACCCTGAGTGATATTTTCCTGGAACTGACAGGCAAGGAGCTGAGAGACTGATGAACATCTTCCGCATGACCATCTATCTGATCATTATCAATTTCAAAGATTTTGGTTACTGGTTTTGGACATTATGCTACCCGCTGCTGTTATGCGCACTTTTTATGATGACAACATCAAACATGTCAAACACAGAGCTTGAGGACATAAATGCAGGTATTGAAAACGACCATCCGCTGTCTGAAGCACTGGCATCCATCGAGTTCATCAACCTGGAAACTATGACTGAGGATGCTGCAGTCGAACAGATGGAAGCAGGAGAAATGGCAGCATATGTTCACGGCGATTATGAATTGCTCGTTACGGAATCCGGCTTTAATCAGACCGTCATGGAGGATGTATTGACGCAGATGCAGTCCACTGTGGAATCCGGCATCCCCCCGCAACACTTCGATATGGATGCGAGTTTTATAGATGCGAGCAGCCAGGACACTCAGCCCGAAACGGTACTTTTCTATTCGCTCATTGCCATGATCGCTTTTTACGGCATGTTTTCAAGTATAGAATTCATATCTACCATGCAGCCTAACCTCAGCCATATGGGGGCCAGATTTGCAGCCAGTCCGTACAGCAAGGGGAAACTGCTTGCTGCCAGCGTAATCGGAGCAATGGCGCTCAACTTATTCTCAAACACATTCATCCTGATCGTCATCATCATTTTTTATCAGATCAACCTGTTCACAGAACTTTGGCCGACAATTTTTCTTTTAATAACTGCAAACTTTACAGGTGTGGGCTTTGGTCTCATCCTCGGCCTGGTACCTAAAATCAACGCCGCTGCAAAAACTATTATAGCAATAGTATTAATCATTGGACTTGCAGCACTGTCAGGATTGATGGGACCGCCACTGAAACAGGTGATTGACGGCAACCTGCCCTGGATCAATACGTTCAATCCGGTGGCGAGACTGACGGACACTATGTACCGTATTAACTTCCTTGGTAATTTTAATGATTACTGGTCTACCGTGATTTTCCTGGCAGCGTTAGCACTAGCGTTCTATACCATCACACTCGTTGTACTAAGGAGGAAACAATATGACAGTATTTAAAGGCATCCTCCTCCACTTCTGGAAATATAAATATTTGATACTCATTCTGCTCTTTGTATTCTTCGGCTTCGCCTATTCTTTCACACTGGGCAATTCGGGCGAGACATATGAATCCCAGGCAATGGATTTAAAAGTTGTCGATAACAGCAACTCTGCACTCAGCGAAGGGTTTATCGAACATCTTGAAAGAGAAAATAATGTTGAATCAGAAGATGGTAATAGTGCAGACAGAGAAGCGCTGGAGGAAGAAATATTCTTGAATAACAGCGACGGAGTCATCATCGTAAAGGAAGATGCAGAGCGCAAATTCCTGAATAATGAGGCACCGGTTGAGACAATCAGCGACGAAAGGAATATGACTCACATTCAGCTGGAAACATTAATCAACCAGTTCTTTACATTCCTGGAAGCGGAGTATGAAACTTCGGGTAATATGGATACAGCCATGATTAATGAAATACTGTCTGAAGACGTTGATGTACAGATGCACGAATCAGTGGACGTTGAATCAGAAAACAACTTCAGTTATATGTATAACTTCGTAAACTTTGCAGGCTACTGGAGTATGCTGTTTCTGCTGATGATCGTAGGCAACGTCATGGCGGAATTTAATGCGCCTGAACTCAGGCAGAGAATCAGCAGCTCACCGATGACGACAAGAACATTCATGGTACAGATGAATGCAGCTCAAATTGTCGTCGGACTGTTCATATCCGGTTTCATGTTCCTGGGGGGAATCCTGCTCCGAGTGGGACACCTGGAAGGTATCCCACTCGGTAAGATGGCTGTGGCGCTCATATTGATCACGGCATTCATCCTGTCCATCCACTATGTGGTCGGTGCGATGACCACCAACAAATTTATCATCAATGGCCTGGCCAATTTCATCGCCATCGGCATGGCTTTCCTTTCAGGCATCATGATTCCTCTGGAAGTGATGGGAGAAACGACTCAGAATATTGCCAGGTACTTACCCCTTTACTACTTCACACAAATCTATGCTGAACCGGATATCAGCTGGGCGGAAGCTGCCATGCCAATGTTCATCCTGGTGCTGTACACCGTTGCATTCCTGATCATCGGGATGATTTTGGAAAACAAAAAGAAGATGACTTCATAAAAAATTACCGGATGGAGGCGCCCCTTCATCCGGCTTAACATTAAATCCTATTCTGGAAATGTTCCATGAATTTGTACTGAGTTTCCAGATACTGATCCAGTTCTTCCTGGGAAACAAGTTCCAACAGCTCTTCTTTCAGTGTCTCAGCGTGTGCTTCAGCCCTTGTAATGGTATCAAGACCTTTAGGCTCAATAACAAGAAAGCGGCTTCTGCGATCCTCATCTTCGACTTCCCTTGACACCAGTTCCTTATTTTCAAGATTTTTGATTATTTGACTGACCGCCCCTTTTGAAATGACCATTTTTTCTGCCAGTTCATTCTGTGTCATCCTTCCAAAATGCTTCAGTTCACTTAATACAATCAGCTGGGTCAGAGAAACGTCTTCGCCAAAGGATTTATTCCAATGTCTCATAGTCAGGTTCATCAATGACTCATTTAAGTTAAATAAGTTATAAAAATGGTTTCTATCTTTCAAGATCATTCACTCCTTACCTATATTTAAACATACTTATTTTAAGTTTAAACTGTTTTTTTCGAATTTTTAGATAAAATAAATAAAAAATGACAGCCGAAGCTGTCATCTATTATCTTACACTTTCCGGCAATTCTATCTCTTCCACACTGTCAAAGGATGTGAATTCAACATCTCCGCTCAGTTCATATTCTCCTTCTGCATCTTTACCCGTGGCTTCATAGTCAATCGACTGGATCAGATTCATGTCTGAATCCACTTCGATTTCAACACTGTTTTCCACATTTGAAGTATCTATCGTCCCGAATTGAACTGCAAACAGCTCTTGAAATGTCTGCAGAACCTCCTGGCTGTTTCCTTCATAGGTATAGACGGTCGTGGTACCATTCTCCTCAGTTTCAAGCTCATCTTTGATATCTGCAAATGTTGAAACCACATTCTGATATTTCACAAGATGGAGCTGTTCGATGCTTGCCGACTCGGATATATCCACCCAGTCGCTGCCATTATTATAGAACGTCCGTCCATCTTTGGAGATTGTACGATCCTCCCCTTCTGAGGCCAGATGAAACTGGGGTTCATTATTTTCACTGCCCTTCCTGAATTTTATATCCGCATCCAGTTCGCTCCGGCTGCCGCCGTCAACGCTGGATTGTAATACGACTGTTGATTCATAACTCTCTATCTCTTCTGATTTATCTATCATTCTATTCAATGCTTCATCATCTGTCTGCTGCAGCTCTTCTACTGAATTATCCGGCGCTTCTTCGGGTTGTTCCTGAGTTTGTTCCTGCGTAACTTCAGTGCTTTGTGTGTCATCAGAGCTGCCCGCAGCGGATTCATCTGTATTTTCATCGTCGCCTGTCTCCTGGCACCCCGATATAATGAAGGAAGCAGTCAACGTGACAAATAGGTATTTTGAGACTCTCATTTCTCCTTACTCCTTACATACTCTAATGTCCGTAAATCATATCACGTTTCATTTCCTTTCACTAACGAAAAGCTAGGTGCAGACATGCCGTCGGATTCTGCCCTAAACTAAATATTTTTCAAGGCACAAAAAGATTGGAGTCCAGGCTCCAATCCATAATTCAACATACTTATCTGTTATCCGATTCGGCTGGTCTTTGACCTTCGTCTCCATCATCATCTTCAAAACTCTGTTCCGAAGTATAATAACGAGTGTCTTTTTCTGTTGAAACTGACTGTGCTGCCTGTCTTCTGTCTAGTTCGTCCCTGCATATGAAGTAATATGCCACGACACTTCCGGTCATGAAATACATGATAATGATATAACCAATAACCAACAGAAGCGCAGAACCAATCATTAGGACAGAGAACACCAGACCGAAAGCATTGTTGTTAAACAGCACCGCAATCAGTACACCTGTAACGATGACGATGAAATAGACCGCCAGTGGAACCATAAACAGCACGACGTTGCTGAACAGCAGCTTCAACAGACTGCCGCCGGCGCGGAACATGACATCCCAGGCAATCTTCAACTTATCCATTGTCGGTATCAGCGGCTGGTCGATATATACCATATAAGCCAGGAACATATAGATGGCTAGAAATATGAATGGTATATAGGATAAAATGATCAGCAGCAGATTCAACAACAGAATGAATATGATCAATGCAATCTGGCCGCCGTTGATTTGACCGTCTGTGGAAAACCTTTCCATTATAATCCCTATAGGCGCATTGATTGCGGTGAATAAAAACTGTACGAAAATACCGTAAGCAAACGCAATGACATGATAGGAAACGACGATGATCAGACTCAGCTTGATGATCTTGCTGTAGTTTCCTTTTTGAAATGTGACGAAGACTTCTTTAAACCCAAAATCCACCCCCCGATAAGTTTTGGCAAAATACCTCAGCACGCCTATCGTTATTGGATAGATGACAAAAAGCGACAGAAATATGAGCAGGAAGATCATCGGGATTATCCAAAGCAGGCCCCAGGCTGAATCCATAAAGATTGCCGGCAGCACAGATAGAAACATAAACAGCATGACTGCGGCGTAGATTAAAATGAAAATCAGGACAGTAAACCAGAATGTCCTGCTGTGCAATCCGGCACCATTTTGCCTGTAGGCGGATTGATACTGGAACATATAGTCACCCTCTTTTTTTTTCAGTATAACATTCTCTGATCAATTTTCACGTAAATATACTGTAAATCCACATTTGTCATGGACTTTTTGCCAAAGTCGTATTTTATTTGGTTTGTATAAGCGCATACAGTGGATTAATATGAAGGTATAATAAAATTAAAGACAGGGGTGTCAGCTATGGCAGAAGAAAAAAGCGGCGTTTCCCGCAAAGTTCAGGCTTTTGGTTCGTTTCTCAGCAGTATGATCATGCCAAATATCGCAGCCTTTATCGCCTGGGGGCTTATTACAGCACTATTCATCGAAGGCGGCCCTTTCCCTAACGAAAATCTGGCCTCTATGGTAGATCCGATGATCTATTACCTTCTTCCGCTCCTGATCGCATTTTCCGGCGGTCGTCTCATACACGATCTCCGTGGCGGTGTGGTCGGTGCGACGGCAACAATGGGGATCATCGCAGCATATCCGGATAACCCGATGCTGCTTGGTGCAATGATTATGGGGCCGCTCGGAGGCTACTTGATCAAGCTGGTCGACAATTTCCTCATGCCGAGGACAAGACAAGGACTGGAGATGCTGGTGAACAACTTCTCGGCCGGTATCCTCGCCTTCTTGATTGCAATCGGCGGATACTATGGCCTTGGACCGGTCGTCTACGGTCTGACCGAGCTGCTGGGCATGGGTGTAGATGCCATCATCGGCTTTGGTGCATTGCCGCTTGTCAGTCTATTCATTGAACCCGCAAAGGTGTTCTTCCTGAACAACGCAATCAACCATGGCGTCTTAACGCCGCTTGCCACAGAACAGGCACTGGAAACGGGACGCTCGATCCTGTTCACACTGGAATCGAACCCGGGCCCTGGTTTTGGAATCCTGCTCGCCTATACATTCTTCGGTAAAGGGACGGCAAAAGCGACAGCACCCGGGGCTGCATTCATCCAATTTGTCGGAGGCATCCACGAGATCTATTTCCCGTATGTGTTGATGAAACCAACGTTACTGCTTGCTGCAATTCTCGGCGGGGCATCCGGTATTCTGACATTCAGCCTCTTCGACTTCGGACTGGCTTCACCGGCCGCACCGGGAAGCATTATTGCATACTTCCTTGTCACCCCCGGCGGTGAATACCTGGTTATGATTGCCGGTGTCCTTGTGGCAACGCTCGTTTCATTCGCGGTTGCGTCACTGATCCTCAGATTCACCAGACAGAATGAGGAAAGCCTGGATGCGGCAACAGCTAAAATGGAAGAAACCAAAGGGAAAGAATCTTCAGTCGCAGGTTCTTTGAAAACCTCTGATGAATCAGTTTCAGATCCTTCAGCAGAAAGCACGACGGACGGTCAGTTTGATTACAGCCAGGTCGATAAGATCGTCTTCGCATGCGACGCCGGCATGGGATCAAGCGCCATGGGCGCAGGCATGCTCAAGAATAAGTTCAACAAAGCCGGGCTCGACATTGACGTGACCAATTCCGCAATTAACGAATTGAAAGGTGATGAAGATATCATTATCACCCAGAAAACGTTAACAGAGCGCGCTGAAAACAAAGTGCCGGAGGCGAAGCACATTTCAGTCGACAATTTCCTGAACAGCCCGAAATACGATGAACTGCTTGAAACACTGCAGGCGGAACAGCTTGATGGAACTGAGACAGCTGAATCAGAAGCGGTTTCTGCTGCTGATGAAGATTTTGACTACAGCCAGGTCGATAAGATCGTCTTCGCGTGCGATGCCGGCATGGGATCAAGCGCCATGGGCGCAGGCATGCTCAAGAATAAGTTCAAAAAAGCCGGACTGGACATTAACGTGACCAATTCCGCAATCAACGAATTGAAGGGTGATGAAGATATCATCATCACCCAGAAAACGTTAACAGAGCGCGCTGAAAACAAAGTGCCGGAGGCGAAGCACATTTCAGTCGACAATTTCCTGAACAGTCCGCACTACGATGAATTGACAGAAACGCTCAAAAAACAGCAGAATAATTAGATAGAACAAAAATCAGGAGGTGTCATTATGATTAGTTCCCGCGAGAAGAAAATTATCAACGAGCTAATGTATCATAATGGCACCTTTATGCTCATTAAGGAAATTGCAGGAAAGCTCGGGGTGTCCTCACGGACAGTGCACAGGGAGCTGAAGAACGTAAGAGAAACGCTCTTTAAATTGAATATCAAATTGCGCAGTGAATACAAAAAAGGTGTGAAACTGGAACTTGCTCCGCTTGAAGTGGATGCACTGAGTAAATTCATCACAGAACATGCCGATAAAGACTTAAGCTCAGAAGAAAAGAAAGTTGTGCTCGTCTACAATCTGATACTCAATCAGGAGGGACTCAAAAAAAGTGCGCTGGCTGTAGAACTCGGTATCAGCGAGCACACAGTGGATGAACTCATCAGCCAGATGGACGAACAATTGAAAACCTTTAATCTTGAGATCAAAAAGACACGTGCCATCGGTATCCAGCTGATCGGGGATGAACTTGCCAAACAGAATTTCCTGGCAGACATGATGATTAATGAACTGAACTCAAACAGTATCTATTCGGTCATCGAAAACAACTTTGTTTTCAGTTCCCTCATCAATAATAAAATCATCGGCATCCTGGAAGCAGATAACATCTTTAAAGTGGAACGCCTTTTGATGGACGAACTTGACGTCCTGCCCTACCAGCTTACCGAAAATGCATACCTGAACCTGACACTTCATATCGTGCTTGCAATTGACCGTACTGAAAATGAGCAGAACATTGCTGTCAGGGAGGCTTTGAAAGAAGAACTCAAAGAAACGCAGGAATACTTTGTCTCATCCTCACTGAGACAAAAACTTGAATATGAATTTGAATCTTCCCTGCCCGAGGAAGAAGTTTATTTTATCGCCATGCATCTTCGCGGCAGCAGGAGGAAATTTCAGGAGTCGCTCGTCACACATTCCGTTGAAGCGTTGACAACTGCATTCATCGAGCAGGTCAGTGCCCGGATGAACTACCCATTCTATGCCTATCCTGAGCTTAAGGATGGCTTGGTCCTTCACATTGAACCGACTCTCCATCGCCAGGAAGCAGGCATCATTACTGTCAATCCGCTCGTAGACACTGTAAAAGAAAACTATCCGGACCTTTTTGAGGTTGTGCGTGAAACTTTTGAGGAACAATTTGGTATCACAACACTGGATGAATCCGAAACAGGTTTTCTGACCATCCATTTCGGGGGCATTCTTCACGGGAATCCGAAGGTGGAAGTCACCACGGTCTGTTCAAGCGGTATCGGCACAAGCAGGATACTGGCCAACCAATTAAAATCCAGGTTCAACAACCTTTATATCAGGCAGGAGTTATCCATCTCTGACTTGAAGGCGGCTGATATTCACGACGGTGAACTCGTCTTAAGCACTGTTCCGCTCGATATGGACAGCTATATTCTTGTCAGTCCGTTAGTCGATGAACATGATGAATATAAAATATTGGAAGCCATCTCAAAAATCTCAGACAGTGCTCAGGTTTTAAAAAAATCTACTGAACCACAATCTTTCCACATCGATCCTGATAAAGTGATACAGGCTTCAGAGCTGTATCTGAACCGGATCTTCATCAACCAGTCATCTGGTACAGGGGCCATAGAATCTGTAAAAAGTACACTCGCTGATCAGCGCTCGCTGGATACAGAAGCCATTGAAGGGATCAGTGACAAGCTCATCAACAGATATGAGCGCACCGGGCTGATCATCGGAAAGCGCGGATTTTCTTTTCCTCATATCAAGTCCCCGCTTATCAAAAGGCATCAGCTTGTTTTTATCCACAATGAAAAGGGAATCAAAGATAAGAACTACAATGATGAGGCCGTGCTCACCAGCCACCAGATACTGATGCTTGTGCCTGAAGAGACCTTGATTTCAGATCTTCTCAGTGATATCAGCGTACTGTTCGGTGAAAACCATGAATACATCGAAGCATTATTCAGGGATCAGACACCCATTGAAGAAATAATAAAAACTTTTATCCAAAATATTTATAGAACAGAAAGGCATGATTTATAATGTTGAATACAGAGAATGTTATGTTAAACCAGACGGCAGCAACCAAAGAAGAAGCGATCAGACTTGCCGGGGGCATTTTGGTTGAACAGGGGGCTGTCGAGGCAGCATATATCGATTCGATGCTTGAAAGAGAACAGGTTGTTTCCACTTTCATGGGGAATGGCCTGGCAATACCGCACGGCACCGAAGAAGGGAAAAACTCTGTGATCACAAGTGGATTGTCATTGGTCCAGATCCCCGCCGGCGTCGATTTTGACGGCAGCGAAGCGAAAGTGATACTCGGCATCGCCGGCAAAGAGAATGAACATATGGATCTTCTGCAGAAAATCGCGATCATATTCTCAGAAGAAGAAAATGCGGAAAAGGTGATCAACGCCGCTTCAGCTGAGGAAATCATCGCACTCTTTGAAGAAGAGGGTGTTTAATATGAAAGCCGTACATTTTGGCGCAGGAAACATCGGCCGCGGTTTCATTGGTAAAGTACTCCATGACAATGGCTTTGAAGTGACGTTTGCGGATGTTAACGATGAAATTATTGATGCACTGAACAATGACAATAGCTATACTGTGCATATTGCTGAAGAAAATGGTGAAGCTTTTGAAATCGCCGGCGTCAGTGGCATCAATACCACGAAAAATCTCGATGCCCTTCATGCGGCGATTCTGGAGTCAGACATTATCACGACAGCAGTCGGTGTGAACATCCTGCCGTTTATCGCAAAGAATATCGCAGCCTCTTTACCGAAACGGCTGGAGAACATGAGACCGCTGAACATCATTGCGTGTGAAAATGCAGTAATGGCGACGGCAGCACTTAAGGAAGCAATCACTGATGAGATCGGGGAAATCACGGCGGATCATGCCGGTTTTCCAAACTCGGCAGTAGACCGTATCGTACCGATTCAGACCAATGAGAATATTTTGGATGTAAAAGTAGAACCGTTTTTCGAATGGGTGATTGAAAAAGACAGCTGGGCCGGTGATCACCGGCTGGATGGCGTGAACTACGTTGCCGATCTAATGCCGTTTATCGAAAGGAAAATGTTCACGGTAAATACCGGACACGCAGCCATCGCCTACTTTGGAAAAACGCTCGATTATGATACGGTTGCAGAGGCCATGACAGATGCCAGAGTAAAGAACTTTCTTGATGATGTACTGACGGAAACGATGGACTATGTCACTTCAGTCTATGATTTTACAACGGAAGAACAGCAAACGTATATCAATGAAATTATAAAACGTTTCACCAACCCTTACCTGTCTGATGGTTTAAACCGTGTCGGACGAGGTGTGATGAGAAAGCTTGGGCCCCGGGATCGTATCATCAAACCGCTTGTTTATCTGCATGAGCAGGCTAAGCCCCATGCGTCTCTGAGCAGGCTTGCGGGGCTTGCGGTTCAATTCGATGATACAGACGATCCTGAGCAGGTGGAAATGAACAAGCTGATTGAAGAATTCGGGGTTGAAGGCTTCCTGTCGAGACACAGCGGACTCAGTGATGATTTGATAACAGAAATAACCAACCAACGGTGATAAAAGGTCCGCTTAAAATAAGCGGACCTTTTATCATACCCGTATAAACCTTATGCAAAACGGTATAATGTAATTACATGCAATCGGTTTATTCCCCTGTTATGTTACTTATAGAAACTATTTTAAGAAGGGGGTTTATGATGAGTAATAAGAAAAAAGACGATCTTCAGAAAGACACAATTGATAACACGAAAGAAGCGCCGCTCACGACGAATCAGGGATTGCCGATAAGTGAAGATGAGTTTTCTCTTAAAGCTGGTGAAAGAGGCCCCACTTTAATGGAGGATTTTCATCTTCGTGAAAAAGTGATGCATTTTGACCACGAAAGGATCCCTGAACGGATTGTCCACGCACGGGGCTTTGGTGTCCACGGTGAATTTGAAGTCTACGAATCATTGGAAAAGTATACAAAAGCGAAATTCCTAACGGAACCAGGTAAGAAAACGCCTGTTTTCACCCGGTTCTCAACCGTAGCCGGAAACAGAGGTTCCATGGATATTCCGCGTGATGTCCGCGGCTTTGCAACAAAATTCTATACCGATGAAGGCAACTTTGATCTGGTTGCTAATAATATGCCGGTATTTTTCATGCAGGACGCGATTAAATTCCCGGATTTTGTTCATGCGGTAAAGCCGGAACCGCATAATGAGATGCCACAGGCAGCTTCAGCACATAATACGTTTTGGGACTGGGTTTCCCAGAACACTGAAAGTGCGCATATGGTAATGTGGCTGATGAGCGACCGGGCCATACCAAGAAGCTTCAGCATGATGGAAGGCTTCGGTGTCCACGCATTCAGACTGGTGAATGCGGAAGGGAAAAGCCATTTTGTCAAATTCCACTGGAAACCGAAGCTCGGGACCCATTCGGTCCTGTGGGACGAAGCGCAGATGATCAACGGCAAAAATACGGATTTCAACCGGGCACAGATATGGCAGAACATTGAAGACGGCATCCCCGTAGAATTTGAACTCGGCCTTCAGGTGATTCCTGAAGAAGACGAATTCAAGATGGATTTTGATATTCTTGATCCGACAAAATTATGGCCGGAGGAAGATGTACCTGTACAGATTGTCGGCAAGCTGACGCTGAATGAAAATGTGGACAACTACTTTGCAGAGACGGAGCAGGTCGCTTTCAACCCCGGTCATGTTGTACCCGGCATTGATTTCTCCAATGATCCGCTGCTGCAGGGAAGATTGTTTTCGTATACAGATACGCAATTGATCAGACTTGGAGGCCCCAACTTCCACCAGCTTCCCATCAACCGTCCTGTATGCCCTTTCAGTAATAACCAGCGTGAAGGTTATGGACAGGTATCCATTCATAAAGGGCAGACTGCCTATCATAAGAACAGCATGAATAACAATCAGCCGGAGCCGCTCAGCGCGGAAAAAGGCGGATATGAACATTATCATGAAAAAGTAGATGGCAGAAAAGTACAGGCCAGAAGTGACAGCTTTACAGATCACTTCAGCCAGGCAAAAATGTTCCTTAATTCAATGTCCGATGTTGAACTACAGCACATCTATGATGCAATCAGCTTTGAACTTGGCAAATGTGACATGGAAATCAGGGAAATTGCCATCTCTGATCTGCTGAATCATATAGATCGTGATATGACAGAATATGTCGCTGACAAAGTCGGTGTAGAAATGCCGCCGGAAGTTGAGGAATCCACTTATGACAAAAGTTCGCCTGCCCTGAGCATGAAAAACACTACTTTCGCTCTCGACACCCGTACTGTCGCAGTGATGATTATGCCTGATATTGCAGAAGAAACACTGAAGGAAACAAAATCCAAATTGGAAGAAAAAGGTCTTCAGCCGAGTTTCATCGCAGACAAAATGTATAAAGTCGGAGATTTGCAGATTGATGAGACATTCGATACGGTCCATTCCGTATTATTTGATTCAGTCATCGCACTCAAAGGGAAGGATCAACTGCCGAAAGCAGCAGTAGAAAACCTTGAAATTGCTTTTAAACATAAGAAAGCAATTGGCTATGGCAGCCTTTCCGGAAATATATTCGAGCCGCTTTCATTTGATGAGAATGACAAGGGCGTCTCGAACATTGAAGAGAATTTCAATGACTTTCTGAATGATGTTGCTTCCCACAGGATCTGGGAAAGGTAACTTTCTCTGCGCCTCAAGCCTCTCCAAACGGAGGGGCTTTTTTATTTCGATAATTTGTCACAGGTTTTGTTTTGACCCTGCATGTATACCCATGCTAAACTTTGAATTGCTGAATTTGGTTGAGCATGCTAAACAATAGAAGAGCGGGGCGTTGATTTTAATGAAAGAACAGTCTGATGTGATCAAAAATTTGATGACCATATATGGTTACGGATATACAGATATTTTCAGCGATGTCACTGAGTCTGTCAGCCGCCTGCATATTTCAAAAACGCAGCTTGATATCATCCAGTTTATATACTTGAATGGTTCTGCCACCCCTTCCCAGCTCGCCGGACAGCTGAATGTACAACGAAGTGCCATTACACATACGGTGAAGAAACTCCAGCACAAAAATCTGATAACGGTGAGACAGAACGGATTGACGAATGACAGGCGCTCCAAATTGATTTATATGACAGAAGAAGCTGAGCAGTTCCTAAGGGAATTCATGACATCCATACATAAAAAGATAGAAATGGATATCAAAAGTCTGTCTGAAGAAGAATTGAAAGAATTGTATAAAGCAACAGTAATAATTATGAAGTATTTGCCTGGAGGAAGTAATGATGAAACATATTTTGAAATTTAAATGGCCGATCACAGCCCTCATGCTGATATTCGCGGTTGTATCGTTTGTTATGTCACCAAACCTGACACAGCTGGCTGCAGAAAAAGGAGATGTCCAGCTGGCTGACGACCAGCCGAGCGAACAGGCCCGCCAGTTCCTCGAAGCATACGATCAGGATAACGAAATGGTGTCTCTGGTATTGGAATTTGAAGGTACAGTTTCTGAAAATGAATCGGATATCCAATCCTACATAGACGAAATCAATAATATCGAAGATGTGGAAAATGTGATTAATCCGTTCGATTTGCAGTCCGATATGCAGGGTAATTTCATCAATGATGACAATGGGGTCATGATGATTCCCATGGAATATGTGGGCCCGATTGAAGACGTCAGCAGCATTGCTGCAGATATCAACGAATTGAATCCAACTGAAGCGGAAGCTTCCGTTACTTCCGACGAACTGATACAGGTCACACTTGAAGAAAGTGCGATGGACGGCATCCAGTCCACGGAAATATTTACATTGATCATAGTGATCGCAGTCTTATTACTGATGTTCCGCTCTGTGGTTACACCGTTTGTTCCTGTAGCTGTGGTCGGTATCGCATACCTGCTCGGCCAATCTTACGTCGGCTGGGCAGTGGAATGGTTCGGCTTCCCAGTGTCACCGCAGACCCAGAGCTTTTTAATTGTCATCCTGTTCGGTATCGGGACCGACTACTGTATACTGCTCTTGAACCGGTTCAAAGAGGAGATGCAGCATTATGATAAACACGAAGCGATCCTCCGTACATTTTCTACCGGCGGTAAAACAGTATTTATCAGCGGGATTTCCGGAGCAATCGTATTTGGAGTCCTGTATTTTGCGAACTTTGAAATTTACCGCTCTGCTGTCGGGGTCGCAATCGCAATCATATTCCTGCTGCTGGCGCTGTACACCATACTGCCAGCTCTGATGCATCTGCTTGGCCGCTATATATTCTGGCCGAGCATAAAGAAAACCGAGTTTCAAGAAAGCAGGCTGTGGACACCGCTTGGCATATTCTCATTGAAATATCCAACGCGGATCATCTTCTCAGTGATTGCCATACTTATTGCTGTCTCATTCCTTTATAATGAGGAAGTTAATTTTGATTCCCTGGAAGAAATCGATGATTCATATCCCGCTGTACATGCCACGAATGTTATCAGCGATAATTTTGATGAAGGCACAATATTTCCTGTCGAGGTCATATTGTCCAACGGTGATGACCTGCTCACTGAAGAAAGTCTTTCCAGGTTGGATGCTGTGGCTTCAACGGTCAATAATATAGAAGGTGTCAAAGAGGTCCAGACGTTAACACGTCCTTCAGGAGAGGAGGTCGAAGACTTTTCAGTCCGCAGTCAGCTGTCCCAGACCAGCGACAGTATGGACGATATGATAAGCGGGCTCGAGGAGATCTCTTCCGGGCTGAGTGAAACAAGTGATAACCTGTCGGAAAGCAATATGGAAAGTGGAGACTTATCGCAGCTCAGCCAGGGCATCACAGATATTAATGAAAATATCAGCCAGATCAGCACTTACATGACACAGACAGGAGATACCGTAGGTGCTGCACAGCAGCTTGGAGAAGTCCAATCGGGTTTGACAGCCATGTCAGAAGAAGTCGAAACAGCAAATGCTCAGATGGCTGAACAATCTGCAGCTGCCCAAGCACAAATGGAGGAACTGAGCAGCGGACTAAGTGACTCAGCTGAAGGAATTACAGAAATCCAGAACGGTCTGGAGGAAGTCCAGACGCTTCTGGATGGTATCAGTGCCAATTCTGCAGTCGACCAGACCGGTCTTCATGTCCCTCAGGATTACATCAATAACGAAGATGTCCAGTCTTCCATTGATCAATATTCATTTGGCAGCAATGAAGCACTGACGATGAATGTCATCCTGGATGTCGATCCTTATTCCCATGAAGCAATGAACATTCTTGACGATGTGGAAAGTACAGTAAACGATGAACTTCAGAGACTGGACCGCAACGAGACAGACGCATACTTCTCAGGCGTTACAAGCATGAACCGCGATCTGAATGAGATTTCCAACTCTGACTATAACCGTGTCGTGACAATCTTTATCATCACATTATTCGTCATACTTGCAGTAATATTCAGATCACTGATCCTGCCAATTTCTATGATCGGTTCAATCTTTGTCACCTATTTCGCATCACTGACCATTACGCAATGGCTGCTGGGCTTCATCGGTATGGGTGAATTGAATTGGGCGGTGCCTTTCTTCAGCCTGATCATATTCGCAGCGCTGGGTATTGACTACTCGATATTCATCATCGACAGATTCAGGGAGGAACTGGCGAACAGGAGTATCAGAGATGCCATCGAATATTCCATCAGACGGATGGGTGTCGTCGTCATCACAGCAGTGATCATACTCTCAGGTACATTCGCTGCATTGATCCCGTCAGGCATGGTCATACTGATACAGGTGGCAAGCATCATCATATTCGCCCTGCTGTTCTATGCATTTGTTGTACTGCCGCTGCTCGTGCCGGCGCTTGTAGTCACATTTGGCAAGGGCAATTGGTGGCCGTTCAGAGCACCCGGAAATGTCAACCAGACAAAGTTTAAAGACGAAGAATAATGGGTATAAATTAGTGGCAAACTTAAGCGGAAATTTAAGGAGTGAATTCATGCATCCACAAAAAAGCGCAGGCGTTGCTGCCGTTCTCAGTGCTCTGATTAACGGTCTTGGACAGATATATAACGGTCAGATATTCAAAGGAATCATTATCATTATCATCCAACTGATTAATGGAGCATTAACGTTTATACTGATTGGTTATGTATTCCTGCCAATCGTCTGGCTATATGCTGTCATTGACGCCTACAGAAGTGCAGAAAAGATAAATAGACGCAGTTACAGAAAATATAACCGATAAAACATCGCCGGGAATTAACTTTGTTAATCCCCGGCTTTTAATTTGAAGTAAAATTTGTGTATGGTACAATTTTATTAAAGGATGTGTTAATAATGGAAATGTTTGGTGTGTTTGCCGGAATAGCAATTATCGGTATACTGCTGATATTGTTCTTTCTTTTACTTGGGCTCATCAAATGGCTGCTCCAGGGCTTCTTTCTCTTCAGAACAGCTGAGAAGAAGAACCTGCACCTTCCGTTCATGGGCTTTATCCCGTTTGGTACTTTCTACCTTGGCGGCCAGATGTATGGTGGCCATGTAATCTCCAAAGACCAGTTCAATCCGAGACATATCGGTTTAGTCTTTGCAATCGCAGGTCTGGTCATCTACTTCTTGGGGCTGTCCATCGGCGACGTGGCGATCAGTTATATACTGATAGAGTCAATCGCTTTTATCGGTATCTTTAAAGCGTACACGAAAAATACTGTTGTCGCGATACTCCTCGCGCTATTAAACGTCATTACTGTGGGGATTGCAGCAATCATCATCCTCTTCCTCTACAGCCGTTCAATTGATGATGAAGCAGCAGAAACAGTGGGGGCGCCTTTGACACAAAGGGATTTTGAAAAACCATACGAAGATATGGCCCAGTCGTATACTGAAGAACGAAATACAGATGTGAGCCAATCAGAAACGGGATCTGAAGAATCAAACACAGACACAACACAATCACAAAGTGATTCTGAAGAATCAAACGACGATAGCAGACAATAAGATAGGACACAAACACTAAAAGCTGGAACTTAAGTTCCAGCTTTTTCCTGATGAATAGGGAAACCACCTAATTTTCAAGTTCGAATGATATCAGACGATCGTCCGTTCCCCCCGGATTTCCTCTGCCGTCCGTATTATTTGTCAGTGCGTAAAGGGTGTCATCTGCAATATGAATATCTCTGAACCGGCTGCCTTCATCATAAAAAACCGCAGATTCTACGGATTCAATATCATACGCCATAATACTTTCGCCCGCCAGCGTTGCAATGTACAGTTTTCCATTGTGATAATCCATTCCGGAAGGCGCCCATGTCTCTTCGGCTGTGTGGTAAATCGGCGCTGTCATTCCATCTTCTTCTTCATCACCCTGCACGATCGGCCAGCCGTAATTATTCCCCGGTTCGATTAAATTGATTTCATCATGCGCATTATCTCCATGCTCAGTCGCATACATACGTCCCTCATCATCCCACGTCATTCCCTGCGGGTTACGGTGCCCATAACTGTACACTGCATTATCGAACGGATTATCTTCAGGGATGGAACCGTCCAAATTCAGCCGTAATATCTTCCCTGCCAGGCGCTCTGTATCCTGACTTAAGTCACCATTTCCTGCATCACCCGTAGTGACATATAAATAACCGTCCGGACCGATCTGCATCCGGCCGCCATTATGGACGGATGAACCTGGTATGTTTTCAATAACGACATCGTTCTCGACCCATGACTCCCCCTCCCTGCTGAGTTCAACGACGCGGTTCTGATATTCATCTGTCTCATAGGAATGATAAAGAAAAGCCCTGTCCGAATCCTCTGGATGGCGCAGAAAACCGAGCTGCCCGCCCTCACTTTGGGAGACTACCGGGGTGGAAAGATCCAGATTCTGTTCCATTTTACCCTCGTCGTTTACCAGCACCAGACCGCCGTCCCTGTCAGAAACATAAAACCCATTTTCGGCCGCCTCAATCATCCATGGTGAATTGAGATTTTCCGCAACGGCTGCCGGTTCGGAGTCAGAGACACTTGAAGTCTCTTCATCTGTCGATTCTTCGGCCTGTTCTTCAGTTTCTTCAGGCATGTTCTGACAGGCGCTCAAGAATAAAAAGAAAACCACTGGAGCAATATAAAGTTTATACATCATACACCTCTTCCCAATCTGGTTATGTCCTATCAATATATTATTAATTGGCAGAAAATTCAAATTTATCGTATATGTTGTTTAAATGGCATATCCATAAATGAAGGTATATAATTAAACCTACGCAGCATATAGTTAGAGGAGGATATTAATGAATATTAAAGAAATCAAAATGCATCAGCTGGTGATGAACTTGAAGAGTCACTTTACGACGAGTTTCGGCAGCCAGCAGGAACGCTTCATCACCATTATTGAAGCTGTTGATGATCAGGGCGTATCCGGTTTCGGGGAATGTGTGTCGGGAGAAGATCCATTATACTCTGAAGAGTTTATGGATGCATCTTTAATTGCGATGAAAAAATATTTTGGCCCGCTTGTCATCCACAATACGATCAACCATCCGGATGATGTTTGGGAACTGTTCAAGCCTTTCAAAAGAAATAACATGTCCAAAGCGGCCATTGAGGGGGCTGTGTGGGACCTTTATGCCAAACAGCAGCAGCAGCCCCTGGCTGATGTGATCGGCGGTTCCAAATCTGAAGTTGATGTCGGCGTTTCTCTTGGACTTGAAGATACTGATAACGCCCTGCTGGAGAAGGTCGGTGAGAAGGTTGAAGAAGGCTACAAACGCATCAAAGTGAAGATCAAACCCGGCCGTGATGTGGACATGGTCCGCAAAATCAGAGATAAATTTGGAGATATTCCTTTAATGGTGGATGCAAATTCTGCATATACCCTGGATGATATCGAGGTTTTAAAAGAGTTGGATGCATTTGACCTGATGATGATTGAACAACCGCTTGCTGCAGGAGACCTGATCGATCATGCCAAACTGCAAAAGCAGCTCACGACACCTGTATGTCTGGATGAAAGCATCGATTCCTATGAAGCAGCAGCTGGCGCCATAGAGCTTGGCAGCTGTGAGATCATCAACGTTAAAGTCGGCCGGGTCGGCGGTATTACACAATCCATAAAGATCCATGATCTTGCACAGAAGCACGGCATCCCGCTCTGGTGCGGCGGCATGCTTGAAGCCGGTGTCGGCAGATTCCATAACGTAGCAATTACCACTCTGCCCAATTTTACATTGCCGGGTGATACAGCCTCCTCAGGCAGATATTGGTATGAAGACATTACCACGCCAGAAGTGATCGCAGAAAATGGTGTCGTCACTGTCATCGACAAACCGGGGATCGGCGCGGCTGTTGATTTTGACAAGATGCAGCAATACCTGAAGAAAACCGAAGTGATTACTGAGGCGGATAAACCTGACATGATCTTTTATGATTAGAAACGCCCGGGCCTGTCCTTATTCTAATGCTGTCCGGATGCCAAAAAGTATTAATACTGCCCCTGCCCCTTTTGCCAGCCATTTTTGGAAAGTCATGCTTTTAAGCCATCTTTTCATTATATTGACAAGTTCCACGACAAGCAGGAACCAGACGGTGGAAATACCGATCAGAATGCCTGCCAGTATGATAAGCTGCTGATTTTCCCCGACACCGCTGCCCACAGTCATAAACTGCGGCATAATTGTGATATAAAGCAACAGCACTTTCGGATTCAGTATATTGCTGAGGAACCCCTGCATGAAGGTATTCTTGATGGAGGGGTTCGCATTCTTTCTTTTTGTTTTTCCTTTCAGATCATCCATTGAAACAAGCTGCCCGGCTGTGATACTTTTTATTCCGATATAGATTAAGTAGGCAGCACCGGCGTACTTAATGATACTGAACAGGACAATGGAATTAGCGATGACCACCGCCAGCCCAAGTACGGCGATGATTGTCCAGAACAGGTGACCGAGGACGATTCCTGCAATGGTCATCCGTCCGGCATTACTGTTGAAAGTTAATGTGTTTTTCATAATGATCATTGAGTCGGCACCAGGCATCATCGCAAGCACAGCGACTACAGTGATATACGCCCATAGATTATCCATACATACACCACCTATTGTATATTAATATTATAATAACATCATTCAGTGCAGTATGGAATTAATGATCTGTGCTCTTTAATTCCACAACGATGAGTTCTGGGTGGTTGAACACTCTGAAGGGAAACCTGGAATTGCCTATTCCCCTGCTGACGAACATTGTAGTTCCATCTTTACTATGGCTGCCTTCAGTAAATTTTGGGAAAATGCCCTGCTGGGGCGAATACAGGGCTTTAACAAACGGCAGCCTGATCTGCCCGCCATGCGCATGACCTGAAAACACAAGGTCAATTGGATGCCGGATATACATCTCAAACAGTTCAGGACGGTGTGACAGCAGAATTGTAAAATCACCGTCACGCCCGATTGAAATCATTCTTTTTTTTATAATCTTATCGAATATGTCAGCAACCAGCGGATCATTTTCATCACCGTAGAACCACAGATCCTCCATGCCGAAAAGATTGATATATTCATCGCCGTGATAAAGACGGCATCGTTTTCTGCTGATATTTTTGACCCCGGAAGCTTCTATCTCTTTATGCAGCTTTCTATACTTCTTGTAATGCGCTTCATGATTGCCCGTGACGTAATATGTCGGCAGCATTTCAGCCATTTTGTTGAGAAAATGAACAGCGCGTTTCAGATTTGGTGTTCTTCTGTCAATGATGTCACCGGTAAAGAAAATGACATCACCCTCAGCTTCTTCTATTTTCCTGAGCAGATTTTCAGACTTCCTGCCAAAATACGAATTATGAAAATCAGATACATGGATGATTTTATATCCATCAAAACTTTTTGGAATTCTGTCCGATTCAATCCTGTGATGTGCCGTGGCAATATCTTTATTCTCTTTATATAGAAATCTTGCACACGCAACTAAAAATCCAACAAATACGGGAGAGATTCTCATAATTTTACCTCAAGTTTTTAATTTAATTTATGAAATTGAATGTAACATGTAAAGCACACCCTCCGAGTGATTCATTCAGATGGATGTGCGCTTATTTTTCATCAGCAGGATAGAAGATACCTGCACTTTTACGCGCTGCCTCAAAGTATTTCATCACCGTCAGCGAATGATTCAGCAGCCTGAGTGACTCCTCATGATCCGCTTCATCCATTATCTTCGCAAACGTTTCTACTTCTGCAACCATATTATTCTCATTCTGTACTAAGTCTACTGTTTCAACTTCGCTGTCTGTATGAATTTCCACAACATCCATCGTATTGGCGGCGCCTTTCACATGGATAAAACCCTTCTCGCCCTGAATCAGTATAAAATTTTCACTCGAAGTGTCTTTGGAACCGACACATGTAGCGAAGAAATTGTCATAATCCAGCACGCAGACACCTGATGTATCCACCCCATTTTCATGTTTGTTGGCTGTATAAGATATTCCATTCGGTGCGCCAAACAGCTTCATAACAAAATGGAGATTGTATATATTCAGATCAGCCAGTGCGCCACCTGAAAATTCCAGATTGAAGACATTTGTTATTTCACCATTCTTTAACTTATCGTATCGGCTGGAATACTGTGAATAAGTGGCCTGCACAACTTTTACGCTCCCTATATTCTCAAGGTTCTCCGCCACTGCTTTAAAATGAGGAAGATGAATGCCTGTGATCGCTTCAAACAGGAACAAATTCTTTTTCCTGCTGAGTGCAATCAGTTCTTCCAGCTCCTTTAAAGTTGAAGTGAACGGCTTTTCACAAATCACATGTTTGCCATGTTCAAGTGCGAGCTTCACATAATCGTAATGCAGACTGTTCGGTGAAGCGACATAGACAGTGTCGTATGCATCATCCGAAAACATTGAATGTATATCTGTATAAGTTCTCTTCACACCATGAGCATTTGCTAAATTCAGGGCTTTATCTTCACTTCTGGAATACACAGCATAAACGTTGACACCATCTATCCGGCTGACTGAGTTCAAAAACCGCTCGACGATGACACCTGTCCCGATTGTTGATATTTTCATATAGATTCACTTCTTTCATTCAGTTTTTTCACCAAACCTAAAAAGAGTGATGATTATACATATGACTGATCATCATTCCTGCACCGTTTCGTCTCTTTCAATATGCACTTTACGTATCATTCTGTCTTCCATTTGCCGGACAGTAAAAGTGAATCCTTCATTCTTCAGCACATCCCCTTCAGCGGGGAAGTCATTGAATTCCTTGAATAAGTACCCAGATAAAGTATCTTCCCCTTCAGGAATATTACTGCGGAACACGGTATTCAGTCTGTGCAGTGTGATTTTACCATCGCAGATGATATCTTTATCCGTCATTGATTCGATTAAGGTATCATTACCCAGGTCTGTCTCATCCTCAATTTCGAAACCGAGCATCGCTTCAATAATATCTTCATGGGTTAAAATCCCTTCTGTCCCGCCAAATTCATCGATGACGATCGCCATATGCCTTCTTTCCTTTGTCATTTTCCTCAGCACGAATTCCACAGGTTGAAATTCATGGATAGTAATTGGTTCAGTATCACTATATGACATTAGAGTGCCTTCAGGCGTGACCGACCACTGAAGCAGATACTTGGAATGGAATATGCCAATGATATCATCCATATCTTCACCGTATACAGGATATCTGGTGAACATATTATTGATCACACTGTCACGCACTTCTTCATACGATGCGTCTTGCGATATTGCCTCCATTTCTGTCCTTGGAGTGGTCAGGACATCCTTAACATTCAGATTCCTGAAATCAAGCACACCCCGGATCCGGAAGGATTCATCCCGGGCAAACACACCTTCGGAATCGGCAATTTCAACAATTGTACGCAACTCATCCTTAGAAACTGAATACTTTTCTGCCTCCCCTTTTGAAAGGAAATCAGTAATTCCGTCAGTAATCCAGTTCAGCACTACAGTCACCGGTTTGAATACAAACATAAAGAAACCAATGACAGGAGCGACGATCAATGAGATCCGGTCCGGGAATGCAGCTGCTATAGATTTTGGGATGACTTCTGCAACAAGAATAATCGTAACCGTCAGCACTGCAGATGCTACTGCAACACTTATGCCGTAATCGATTGCCATTGCCGTCACCAGAGTGGGCAGCAGAATATTCGCTATGTTATTTCCAATCAGAATTGTTGTAATGAACACACTTGGGTTGGTGACCAATTTCAGTAATTTTTCAGCCCGTCTGTCCCCATTGTCAGCAAGGGAACGCAATCTCGTTTTATTCACTGCTGTCAGCGCAGTTTCACTTCCTGAAAAGAACAGTGATGTAAATAACAATATAATGATCGCAATGATCAATTCTTTTCCTCCTCAAATTAACACCGTATCTCAATCAATTATAAACGATTGTAGTGTTTCTACTCTAACATTTTACAGAGGAAATTTTAATTACATTGGATTACTGGAATACATATTGGACACACAACCTTTAATTGTACATGAATTAGAATAAAAATGCGGAGATTGTCAATAACAACCTCCGCAATATCATTTATTTGCCTGCAACGTCGTACCCTTGTTCTTCAATCGCATCGTTCATTGATGAGTCAGTCACTTTCGAATCATCATACTCCACGTTTACGTTATTTTCATCCAGGTTCACATCTGCCTTTGATACACCGTCAAGGGATGAAAGTGCGCCTTCTACAGAACTTTTGCAATGGGCACATGTCATCCCCTGTACATCTATTGTTTTTTGTGCCAAAATATTACCTCCTAAATTTTTACTTTATATTACTTGGAGAACTGCTTGAGCACTGCCATGAGTTCCTCGATGGAATCATCGCCTTCGCCCTTGTTCACTGCATCAGTCACACAGTGTTTCATATGCCGTTCCGTGACTGAATATCCGACATTTTTCAATGCGGATTGTATGGCACTGATCTGCACCAGAATATCCACACAATAACGGTCTTCATCAATCATATTCTGAATGCCCCGCACCTGTCCTTCTATCCGCTTCAGACGGTTCATCACCTTTTCCTTCTCTTCTTCCGTACGTGGTGTCACTGTATGATCTTTTAAAGATTCAACCATATTGTTCACGTCCCCATATTCGTATGATGATTCCATTATACCCCTTAAGGGTATAAAAGTCAATGGAATAACAGGCCTTAAGCAATCATTCAATCCTGAATCTCCTGAGCAGCTGGGCGTTGATGGCAACGATGATGGTACTCAGACTCATGAGGACGGCACCGACTGCCGGACTGATCACGATGCCGACGGGTGCCAGTACACCTGCGGCAAGCGGAATCGCCACAATATTGTATCCGGAGGCCCAGATCAGATTTTGAACCAGTTTGCTGTAGGTTCTCTTGGATAATCTGAATATGCCCAGCACATCCTTCGGATCACTATCGACCAGTACAATATCTGCGGATTCTACAGCGATGTCCGTACCAGCACCGACAGCAATACCCAGGTCAGCTGTAGCCAGAGCTGGTGCATCGTTGATACCGTCTCCAGTCATTGCGACCTTAAGCCCTCTTTCTTGAATTTCTTTTATCTTGGAAGCTTTTTTATCCGGAAGCACTTCTGCGTAAACTTCGTCGATGCCAATTGTTTTCGCTACATAATTGGCAACTTTTTCATTGTCCCCGGTAAGCATAATTGCTTTTATACCATGATCATGCAGCGTTTTCACGGCTTCTTTAGAGCTTTCTCTGATGATATCACTCAATGCAATTGCACCTTCGATGTGTTCGTCAATAAGCAGAAAAACGACTGTTTTCCCTTCTTCAGACCATTTTTGGAATTCAGTGTCATCAAAAGTCAACGCTTCATCAATGACATATCCGGGACTGACCACATGAATTGTTTTTCCTTGAACCTGTCCTTCAATTCCTTTGCCTGTAATAGACTGAAAGTTTTCAGATTCATACAGCTCAATCGCTTTTTCCTGGGCATCATTCAATATACCCTCAGCAATCGGATGCTCTGATTCTTTCTCAACAGCTCCGGCAAATTTCAATATCTCTGTCCTGGATAACTCCCCGAACGTCTGGATGTTGGTTACACCGAATGCTCCCTGCGTCAACGTACCCGTCTTATCAAACACGACCGCATCAGTTTTTCTTGCTTCTTCAAAGTGGGCCCTGTCCTTGATCAACAGACCCAGTTTCGCTGACAGGGAAGTAGACACTGCAATCACAAGCGGGGCTGCCAGTCCTAACGCGTGCGGACAGGTGATAATCATAACCGTCACCATCCGTTGAACCGCTGTATCGATCGGCGCGCCGAGCAAAATCCATACCGCAAATGTGATAAAACCTGCAGCCAGCGCCAGGTAGAAGAGCCATTTCGCTGCCTTGTTCGTAAAATCCTGGGTTTTAGATCTTGTTTCCTGTGCGGACCTGATCATTTCAACCACTTGTGAAAGGTAGGCGTCATCCCCCGTTTTCTCCACTTCAACTGTGAGAGACCCGCCCTTATTGATGGAACCGCCGATCAACGCTTCTCCGGTACTTTTATCAACAGGGACCGATTCACCTGTGATCATCGATTCATCGACTTGCGAAGACCCTTTAGTAATCGCCCCGTCAACAGGTATCTTTTCCCCCGGCTTAACCAGTACTGAATCTCCGTGCGTCAAATCCTGAATTGCAACCGTTTCAATACTGCCGTCATCTTTAAGCCTGTTCGCTTCGTCAGGCATCAATTGAACCAATTCTTCCAGCGATTTTGATGCGCCGCTGATGGAATTCATCTCTACCCAATGGCCCAGCAGCATGATGACAACCAGTGTAGCCAGTTCCCAGAACAGCTGTTCACCCGGCCAGCCGAACACAACCATCGCACTGTATACATAAGCAATGGTGATCGCCATGCCGATCAGCGTCATCATGCCGGGATTCCTGTCTTTCAGTTCAGAAATCGCACCTGTCAGAAACGGCCAGCCGCCGTAGAAAAATATGAATGTGGACAGCACGAGCAGTACATACATATCTCCTTCAAAGCGTAAATCGATGCCCAAAAAGTTCTGGATCATGGGAGATAATAATAGGACTGGAATTGTTACGATTAATGAAATGAAGAATTTCGTCCGGAATTCCTTAACCATATCCCCATGATCGTGACCCATATGACCATTGCCATGATGGTCGTGACCGCTATGATCGTGGTGTTCGTGGTCTTCATTGCCGTGGTGATCTTGATGTTCATGTCCGTCATGGCTATGGTTATCGTGATGACCTTTCATATATATCCTCCTTATTTTCTCTATTTAATCGCATTATACCCCATAAGGGTATTTTTATCAAGAAAAGAATACTCCTGCTGCAAAATAAAAAGCCCAGTTTCCCGGACTTTACTGCTTTCTTAACTTAAATGATTGAAGATACCCCGGACAATCCTCATTATAAAGCCGGCTCCGATAAATATTGCGTCAATAATGAAATCATACCAATGGACGTTGTCATGTTCCTTTCTGCCAGCTGGCGGGTGTTCCTTTTTACGGCGCGTAACCTCCCGCTCGGAATCATGATGCATCTTAACACCATCCTTTCATATTAGCAGCTTCTTTTTATAACAATATACCCCAATTCATTAAATGCTGCCCTTAAATTTTGGCGAAGCTTCTTAATTTTTTGTGACTACTCCCTGGCACGAAGATTTTTGTTTCCCCAAAGCATTACCAAAATAAGTATGCCAGTGACAAACAACAGTCCAATGAATAAGAATAGCCATCCTGTATGATAAGACTGCATATCAACGATAAGTCCAAAAAGTGGCGGACCCATAATAACGCCCCAAGACCCCAGCATGATACTAAAGCCACTGGCAGATCCAGTTTGATTTTCAGGGACAAATTCTGTTACGGCATTCATCCATATACCATTAAATCCGGAGATACAAAAACCAAAGAACAGCACAACTGGTACAAAGATCCAAAATGCAGTACCGACCGGAAGTAGAAATAGAGTGAGCGCAGATACGGAAGATATTATAGATATAATGACTAAGACGATCACTCTATTTCCTCGAAACAATGTATCACTGATTATACCCCAGACAATTCTGCCAACCGATCCGCCGATTTCTGAAATCACGAGTAAAATCCCGGCTGCGACTAATGGAACTGCGTGAACTTCATAGGTGAACAATACGATGTAAGTGTTTAAAATCATTTGTGTGCCATTGAGCGCCATGGCACTGACACTCACCATGAGATAGAGCCTGTTTTTAAGTAATGATTGGATAGAGGCCATCATATTATGAGCCGAATTGGCTGATGGTTTTGATTTTACGGTGCCGGGATCCTCGTACAATCTAAAAACAAACAATCCTGTAACGATTAGAAGTACAGATGTGACCAGGAGGACTGGCCGCCACCCCCATTGAGTGGCCATTGGCAGTAAAACTAAGGCTGCTATTGCAGACCCTGCGGTGACCCCCATCTGCTTGATCCCCATCGCCGTACCGCGCTTTCTTATAGGAAACCAGTAAATGACCCCTCTGTTTGAAGCAGGGTGCATAGCGCCATAACCAAATCCTCCTGCCATGATTAAAGAGAGAATCAGAGGATAGAATGACGATATACTTATTGAAGCAAAACTGATCCCCAAACAAAGGGTCAATAGAATAAGCATGTTTTTAGTGCCGATTCGATCGGATAGAAAACCTGCAGGAATGGATATGAGCGCTTGTCCAAGGAATAGGGCGGCTGGAAGCATTCCAATTTGTGTTTTGGAGAGGGATAAATCTTCTTCAAACAATGGACCAAGTGGCGCAAGACTTCTTCCAACCAATGCCATAAAAACTTGAATGATAAAAAGACAGGCAAGCATTTTCCAGGGTTGATATTTATTTGTCGTGTTAAGATAATCAACTGTCATCTCTTATCCGCTCTTTTCTTAACGAAATTAAAATGGCTGCATATAGAATCATTTCCCATCGTTTATAAAGATGAGGAATTCAAGCTTATTCATCTTTTTACCGGGATAAAAAGAATCCATTTCTAATGCTGGTCCCTTAGCGTTGCATAAACTATCTTTCATTTATCGAGTATGTAACGCTAGCGGACCCCAAATGAATAGTATCATCGATGCTTTTCTAAGAAATCGATTATTGTTTTATATACTTTTATCCCATAAAAAGAGTAGAATATGTTTCATATAACATACTCTACTCTTTTCTTAACTTTTAATCCTTTTGTATATTCCATCTATTCAAAAAATCACATATTTCCATATTGAACAAGGTATTTGGTTCCTCAAATAAGGTGGATAATTCTTCTGCTTTTTGATTTTGATAATAACTGTCCAAATTATTTTTAAATTTCCTGTCAATGATCGGTTTAACTTCGTCCCTTCTGAACTTATGTCCAATGGGATACTCTACTTCAAACCATTCCGTTGTGCTCCTGTCGTTAAACACCAGCTGTACTGCGTTTGAAACTGATCTTTTTTCTTCATCCAGATAATCCCTTGAGTATTGAATGTTTTCTTCGACATTCATTTTATCGATAAGATGATCAATCCCCGGGTTCTGCCTGTGATATTCATCATAATAATACTCCGTTTTTAAATCTCCATTCAGCAACGCGGCTGCAATGATATACTCCAGCGAATGATCTCTGTCTGACGGATTGGTCAGCTGTTTTTTATTCGCAATGATTCTGAGTGCTGATTCATGCGTTTCTATGTTAATGGATTCAATGTCACCCAGTCTCTCTTTATATCTTTTGTTTAATTCCATCGCAGCTTCTGCGCCGGTCTGGGCATGGAATTCTGCAGGAAAATCTGCTTTAAGAAGAATATTATTGACAACGTAATCACTTAAATCCCGCTCCAGATCTATATCATTGCCATTCATTATATTTTTGTTGAACCCCCAGTTCTGTTCACTCAGAACGTCAGGATAACCTTCATTCATTTTCCTTGTTATCAATGACAGTTGAACACCGCGCATTGTTGCGTCACCTGCTGCCCAGGATTTCCTTGCAGTCACATTGGGAGACTGTCTGTAAATTCTTAAAGGCAGACCGTCCGCAAAAACATTCGATATTGTATGCTTGATACCAATGGTCCCCATACCCAATAGTTTTGCTGACACTGCCGCTGTTGCCAGTTTGACGAAGAAAACATGGTCATATCCCTGTTTGTTCAAACTGTTTGACAGAGAGAGCACCCCTTGAATCTCATGGGCCTTGACCATTAGTTCAAGTGTATCCTTAACCGTTATTTTGGACCCCCTGGCAGATACATGATACGCCATCGCTAAAATACCGCCGAGATTATCAGAGGGATGCCCCCACTCCGCGGCAAGAAAACAGTCATTGTAATCCAGCCACCTGACCAGCAATCCGATATTCCAGCTGGCATCCAGCAGGTTCAATGGCTTTTGAGCGCCGGGAACCGGGATGCCTCCATCCGGAAAATGATCTTCTTCAATTGGCCCCATCATTTGCTGACATTGTTTGTTGCTTAAGGATTTTACCATACAGCCCATACTGTCTTTTAAAATCAAATTCGAAATTGTCATTGTACTATCATCAAAAGCGTTATCCCGGTTAACATATTCAGCAATTTCTTCAATCACATTATCAAAATTCACTACAGTTCCCTCTTTTCACCAGGAAGTACCGTACTGTCAATTTTAGAATCCATCTCTTCATACTCATCCAGTTTGATGATTTCATACAGTTCTTTTCTTGTCTGAAGTTCATCCAGCACTGTTTTCTGACTGCCTGTTTCGCGGATCGTCTTATAAATTTGCTCTACATTATATGATGCTGCCCGCAGGGAAGTTACCGGAAAGATTACCATATCAATGCCGATTTCAGAAAATCTGTCCAAACTGATATATTCCGTTTTACCAAATTCCGTCATATTCGCGAGTATCGGTATATCGATTTCCTCCCTTACATCCGCGAAGTCTTCGGCAGTCTTCATCGCTTCAGGAAAAACTGCATCAGCGCCATATTCAGCATATGCTTTCAGCCGTCTGACCATGCTGTCCATGCCTTCAACCGCATGCGCGTCTGACCGGGCAATGATTTTTAACGTGGGGGCCACCCTTTTGATCATCTGGATCTTTTTGATCATCTCTTCCATTGGTATCAGGGTTTTACCGTTAAGATGTCCGCACTTTTTAGGAATTTGCTGGTCTTCGATCTGTATCGCAGCTACCCTTGCTTCCACTAATTCACGGCAAGTTCTGGCCACATTCAGCGGCTCGCCAAAACCATTATCCACATCAACGAGAAGCGGAAGATTAGAAGCCCTGACAATTTCTTTAGCTTTCTGAACAACATCCTCAAGCGTCAGCAGTCCTATATCCGGCAGCCCTTTACTGGCTGAAAGGGCGCCGCCTGAGAGATAAATACTTTCAAAACTTGTCTTTCTTGCCAATAAGGCGCTCATCCCATCATGAGCGCCTATTATTGGAAATGCTTCATCATTTTTTATGCCCGCTGTAAATGCCTCTGCCAATTGCTTCTGACTAAGCGGTTCTTCTACAATCCATGTCATATGTTATCCCCTTTAACTTTCTGTTCTTCCTTTTGAAAGACGGCTGAATAATGCTGGCAAGAAAACAGAAGCCACTGTCAATACTGCGAATAAAATAGATATTGGTGACGCAGTGAGCATCTGCAAGAACCCATCATGACTAACGAAAGCCATCCTGAAGTTCTGTTCCATCATATTACCGATGATGACCGCAAGAATCAGCGGTGCCACAGGAATGTTGAGTATTTTCATCAAGAGTCCAATCACACCGAAAATCATTAATATGAAGAAATCGATGATACTGTACCCAAGTGTATAGGTGCCGATAAAGGCCAGTACAAGAATGATCGGATATAAAATCTGGGGCGGCGTCTTAAGGATTCTCACCAGCAGACCGATCAGCAGAATATTGATTATAACAAGCACAATATTTCCGATGAACAGGCTGTTGATGAAAGTCCATGCAACTTCAGGCTGGTTCTGGAAGAGCATCGGGCCTGGCTGCAGACCGAGCATGATAAGCGCACCAAGTATAACAGCAGTGGTCCCTGATCCAGGAATCCCCATTGTCAGAAGCGGGATGAACGCCCCGACGGAGGCCGCATTATTGGAGGATTCAGGTGACGCAAGTCCTTCAGGCGCCCCTTTGCCAAACTCCTCACCTTTTTTGGAAACCTGTTGTTCTGTAGTGTAACTGATCATGGACGCAATGGACCCGCCCGCACCAGGCAGGATACCAACCAGGAAACCGATGGGTGCCTGGCGGATCATCGGCCAGAATGATCTGCTCCATTGTTCTTTTGTAATCCACGAATTTCCGACATCTTCTTTCATCTGCTGGTTTTCATCTTTGATCACCAGAATGTTATAAAGTACTTCACCAACCGCATAGACACCAATAATCACGACAAGGAAATCAATTCCCTCGCTTAAATGGGGGTTCCCGAATGTAAAACGATACACACCGGATTGTGAATCCACTCCAATGGTTGTAACGATCAGTCCCAAAAGCATGGATACAAAACCTTTAATCATGTTGCCTTTGGATAACGAGACCACTGCTGACAACGTGAATATGAGCAGGAAGAAGTATTCGGCAGGACCAAACTGCAGAGCAAATGAAGCAAGCGGGTTGGCGAGAAAGACAAAGCCTGCAATCGCTACCGTTCCACCGATTAATGAAGCAAGTGTTGCGAGTGTCAATGCCTGCCCGGCCTGCCCTTTCCTCGTCATCGGATAGCCATCGAAAGTCGCTGCGATCGCAGAACCATCGCCTGGAGTATTCAGTAATATGGAACTCCTGGAACCGCCGTACATCGCGCCGTAATATATCGCCCCCAGCAAAATCAATGCGCTGGTGGAGTCCATACCGAATGTAATCGGGATCAGTACAGCCACTGCTGTAGCCGGCCCAAGTCCGGGCAGCATCCCTACAATCGTTCCCAGCAAACCGCCTAAGAATATGAACAATAAGTTCTGGAAACTTAAGGCAGTCATAAATCCTTCAAAAAAACTATTCCAATCTACGCCCATCGTTTCCCCTCCTTATGGCAGACTGACGCTTAACAGTTCGGAGAATGCATACCATGACAGCACTGAAAAAAGGACCGCCACGATAATGTTCGTCAACCATTTACGTCTTCCGTTGATCAAGAATAATAACCCAGTTAAAAATAATAATGTGGAAAATAAAAACCCTATACGTTCAAAAAGGAACGTGTAAGCCAAGCTCAGAAGTAAGACAACAATGACGTGTGTTGTTAATTGCTTATCTTTAAAAACTTCAAATGCTTTAAATGGCTCTTTTCTGTTTTTAAATTCAGAAAAAAGATAAATTATAGACATGCCAAGCAATGCAAAACCTATCAGCAGCGGATAATTCATCGCTGCTGTAGGATTTCCCACATTTGACTCCGGCAGGTTGAAAGTCAATATGAGATAGATTACGGAAATTAACAAAGTAACTGACGGTATTATATATCTGATACTCATCACCCGCTTCTTCATTTTATATATTTAATCAGTCAGGCCTGCAGTTTCAACCAGATCTTCATACATCTGGTTCTGTTCTTCGAGGAATTCACGGGATTCCTCACTATTCATGTAATAGTCCTGCCATCCATTATTTTCCAATACTGTCTGCCAAGCCTCTGTTTCCACCATCTGGCTGAATGTTTCATCCCAATAGGCGACTTCCTCTTCCGTCATATCCGGAGGACCCATGATACCTCTCCAGTGCGGGAAGGTGAAGTCAACGCCCAGTTCCTGCCATGTAGGGATATCTTCAGCGCCTTCAATCGGTTCATCTGCAGTCGTTGCCAGAATCTCGATATCACCGCTCTGATGCTGCTCCAGAGATTCGGAAATGGACATGGTTGCCACATCGGCATGTCCGCCCATTAAGGCAGTCAATACGTCGCCGCCGCTTTCATAGATCATGAATTCCAGCTCTGAAACATCTACACCGTACTCATCCGCAACACGGACAAAGGACAGGTGATCATTATTCCCCAAAGCAGGGCCGACAGCAATCGTCAGTGATTTAGGGTCTTCTTTAAGCCGATCCAGCATATCAATACCGTCTTCAATATCGGAATCGCTCGGAACTGCCGTTGAAATCCACTCAGTTGCCAAAGTTGCGATTGGTGTAAAATCCTCATATGTAAGGTCACTTTGACCGAGAAGATTGTTAGTCAGGATCAAGCTTGAATTGACGGACAGTGAATGGCTGTTCTGATCGCTCAAGTACTGCCACCCAACTTCTCCGCCGCCGCCAGGCTGATTTTCAACATTTATATTCTGTTCTACGAATCCTTCTTCATCCAATACATTCTGCAATGCTCTTGCTGTTGCGTCCCATCCACCGCCAGGTGTTGCCGGTGCAATCAGTTCAACATTTTCATCCGGATAATTTGCTTCTCCAGATGAATTTCCGCACGCGCTGAGTACTAACACAACAGATAGCATCAGAATTGGAAATACTTTAAAATATTTCTTCATTTATAAAACCCCTTCTTAAATTATTTAAAAATTCGCTATATAGCTTGTGTCATATGATAGACACACACGCATTAAATGTAAACGCTTGCAAAATTAAAAATATAAAGAACTTTATGTGATTAAACAACATAAAGTTCACGCATTTTATTTCCTATATATTTTCTCCGGCCGTCCTTTGTCCCCATAGTCCTGTTTTACACTCAGTTTACCCACATTTTTTAAATACTCCAAATATCTTCTGACCGTTGTTCTTGAAGTACCTATATACTCTCCCATCCGGGAGGAGGTCCATTCCCCGTCAACTTCAAACGCGTCTTCAATTGTTTGAAGCGTAACAGGGTCAATACCTTTAGGAAGTGCATCGTGACTATTATCAATCACTTTGCCAAAATATTCATCAACCATCGTCTGATCAATTTCAGCGGTCTCAGATAACTTTTCCTGTTTAACCTGGTAATCATGCACTACTTCCTTTAATTGCTCAAGCTTTACTGGTTTAACCAGATAATACAGCGGCCCAAGCTGCATCAATTTCTTGAATTTTCCGCCTTCCTGAGTCGCAGTAATGACTATGAAATCAGTGTATGGATACCTTTTAGTAATCTTCTCCATGAGTTCATCTCCAAGCATATCAGGAAGATAAACGTCTAAGAGTATCAATTGTATATCCTCTTGTTCAACTAAATCCAAACATTCTCTTGCATCTCTCGCCAAATAAATCTCAATCCCTGACAGATGTCTGTCCAAATATTCCTTATACATTTCAGCTATCCTGAAATCGTCCTCTGTGATTAACAGTTTCAAATTTAACCCCCCTCAGAAAATGGTAATTCAACGATAAATCTGGTGGTTTCTCCATCATTTTTTAGATCAATGTGCCCATCAAGCAGTTCAACATTTGTCATCACATTATAAAGTCCGTATCCTCTGCTGTTTCCTGCTTTTTTAGTAGAAAAACCTTTGGTAAATATTTTACTTGCATCCTTAATTCCAGGGCCGTCATCTTCAACTGCTATTTCGAGCCAGCCGTCAAAATGAGCGATATATAGCTGGACTGTGCTTCCGGAATTCTCAGCAATTGCTTCTATTGCATTGTCGATCAGATTACTCATAATAGTAATCACTTTATTCAGGAAGACATTATCTCTCGTTTCTTCCATATAACTGCCCGGTGCCACCTCAAAATTCACTTGTTTTTCATTCGCTTTATTCATCTTGGCGATGATCAAGGCTTTAATCCGTTCTTCTTTTATGTCCGCAAATTCATTCTGATAGACATCTAAATGATTGATTTCTTCATTCAGGACCTCTCTGATTGAATTATATTTATCCATTTCAAGAAGTCCTGAAATCAAATGGAGCTGATTTTTATACTCATGACTCTGGGCCCTCAGGTCATCAAAGAGTGACTCAACTATATTCAGTTTGTTGGAAAGCGCAGACATTTCAGTCATATCCCTAATGATAAATACATATCCGGAATGTTCAGCTTTTTCGTACAGATTATTAATAATGACAACGATTTCCTTATCGTAAAGTGTTTTCTCAAAATATCTGACATTATCGCCTGTGTCCGGCTTCTCGTTTATCGATTCACGGTCGAAATATGAATATATGTCTAACTCACTGACTTCTGCATCCTGCTCGATGTGAAGGTATTTTTTTGCCGCCGGGTTTAAATATATAATTCTGCCGTTCACATCGGAAGCTGCGATCCCTTCGTTCAAGGATGAGAAAATGTTATCTCTGTTCTTCAATATCATGGTGATTTCCTTTGGTTCATAACCAAGTGTCTCAGATTTTATATATCTTCCGAACCATCTGCTGATAAAGAAGCTGATGACAATGAATATAAAGCTGATTAAAGCCAATTGGTACAGACTGTTCATTATCTGTTGGTGAATCCGGCTTTCAAAATAACCAACCTTTACAACACCCCGGAGCTGACGCGCTTCCTCCCCTGCGTATATTGGTGCCACAGCCACGATCGCCGGCTCACTATACATATCAGTCCGTTCAGTATAAGAAGCACCAAATATCCTTGCTTGATTGTCGTATGTATATGGTTCATTCTCTCCGGTCATGGAAGGGTCTGGATGCGTAATAATCTCTCCGCCCCTGTCTTTGACGATGACAAAATCCACATTATTCTCAAATATGTACTGCTCCACTATATTCTGTATATCCTGATCATCGTTTAATGTCTGCCCATCGATCATTGAAGGGAGATAAGACAACGTCCTTGCCGACTGCAGAGACAGACGTTCAGCATTGTCATGATATTCATTGCCTGAATGATAGATATAAAAAGCAGATAAAGAAATGATAATCAGTGTGATTACACCGATCAATATGCCATTTATCTTTATCTCCAGACTGACATCCAGCAATCTTCTCATCTCACGCCCCCCTTAAACCGTTTTCAATCAATTATAGCAATAATAGTCCGGACGGTGAAGAGCGTACGAACTTGTGTGCTTAAAGATAAAAACACTTCGCAGTATTTTCGACGTCCAGTATAAAAAAAGCCCTGTTCCCAGAGCTATGAAATCGTATCCGTTATTGATGTTTTTGCAGGAAACCCAGCATGGTTTTATACACTTTTATCTCATTTGATTTCTTGGAGAAACCGTGGCCTTCATCTTCGAGTACGAGATATTCAACTGTCCGGCCCTCTCCCCTTAACTTCTCCACAATCTGATCGGACTCACTTTTAACCACGCGTGGATCTTTTGCCCCCTGTATGACGAGCATTGGTTTTGTCATACTGTCCAGATAGGTGGTCGGGGTATCTCTTTCAAATTTCTCCTTATCGCGGACAGGATCCCCGACCCAGCGCTCCATGATGGGTTTCCAATGTTCAGGCACCGTATCATAGAATGAGAAAAGATCCGATACACCAAAGATATCCACGACTGCTTTGAAGTATTCGGGATGTCTGCCGTGAAGCAGCAAGGCCATATATCCGCCGTAACTGCCTCCGACCAGGAACAGCGTTTCCTCAGAAGCGATGCCCTGACCAAACAGCCATTTGATGGCTTCTACATTATCAAGCCGTGGGCCCTCTCCCCAGTCCTGCTCGACCAATTTTACAAAACTTGCCCCATAACCGGTGCTGCCTCTGAAATTGGGACAGAATATATTGTAACCTCGGTTCAACAGCATCTGGAACATTGCCCGGTAAAATTTGCGTTCAGCCGCCTGAGGGCCGCCATGCGGCCAAAATATGGTATAGCCATTGCGATTTCTTTCTTTTGCCCGAAACAGCAGGGCTTCTATCTCCAGGCCATCAAACGACTGATACGTAATTGTTTCAGGATCGACCATCTGCTCTGCTGTGACACCAAGCACCTGGTTTTTAGTAAGCTTTAAAAATCTGCTCGCTGTATATCTCCAGATATTGAACGGTTCGTTGGCACTGCCGCCGAGTATAAACACCTCCCCATTACTAACAGGGACAATTGCACCAATATTATCAAACGGTGTGGGGATCTGTTCAGATGTATGCGACTTCAGATTATAGTGGTATAAGTGATCCACTACCCCTTTTTCCGTAACAATGTACAGTTTGCTGGTATCCTGATTGAACTCGATATCGGTAATCGACTCTTCTCCAAAATCCATTACCTTGGTGAACTTCTTTTCTGTGAGATTATACTTGGCAAGATAAGCGTACTCACTGTCATAATTGGTATCAAACCAGACTTCATCATTACTGACAAAACAAATATTGAACACCGTATGTACCTTTTCCTTTTCAGGTGTAATGTGATGCATTTCTCCATTTCTTTGAACTATGCCCAGTGCATAAGTGTTCGCTAAAAGTTTTATATAGGCAGCTGATTTTTCATCCGGAGATACATCACTGATGAACGTTGCACTCTCCTCACCTTCATGAATAATTTCATGTTCACCGGTCTCAAGATCATAGACACATGAGTTCAGATATTGCTCATTGTCTTTTGAAGTATTGTAATAGATTCTGGTGCCGTCTTTTGACAGCTTCGCAAAATAGTATTTTTCATCCGGCTGACCTGTGATGAGCGGCTGTGGGATGCCGCCTTCAGGCGCGATCGCATAGATCTGATAATTCTCATCCCCGTCATGATCATAGCCTGCCAGTACAAATCGTCCGTTTGGATCATGTTGTACAAAATTCGTGGATTCATTCTTCTCCGCAAACAGATAGGGAAACCGGTCGTTCGTATCCATCGCCCAAATGTTCACCTTACCGTTCAGGTTCGTGCTGAAGAACACCTTCTCACCATCAGGGGTCGCGCTGATACTGCCGATGTTATACGACGTGAAAAACTGTTCCACCGTCGGTTTTGGAAATTCAATCATTGTTTACCCTTCCTTCTTTATTGATAGAATTTTCTCTCTATTAATCGTATACAAATATGATGGTTCACACAATAAAAAGAGGACCGGATCATTTAAAATCCGGCCGCTCTTATACAACAATCACTATTTTATGTTAATGATAATATCTTCGTTTGTTACTTTACCTTTCTCACTGGCAGCAACCTCAGTACCTGCCGGGCCAGTGATGATAATGGGCGTAATGTCACTTTGGGCATTTTCCCTGATATACTCCAAATCCACTTCCATCAGAACATCACCTTTTTTGAACGTGTCTCCGGCTGCGACTTTCAGATCAAAACCTTCCCCTTTAAGGTTGACTGTATCCAGGCCGAAATGGACCAGTAACTCAAGTCCGCTGTCGTTCGTCAGACCGAGTGCATGCTTCGTTGGAAAGTCTGTGACAACTTCCCCATCAAAGGGCGCCTTCACAATACCATTTTCCGGTTTGATGGCGATGCCGTCACCCATCATTTTTTCACTAAATACCTGATCAGGTACTTCTGAGAGATCCACTGCTTCACCTTCAACTGGTGCGTATATATCCTTGCTGCCTTCCGGCATCGTCTGTACTGCCTCTGTATCCTCAGCATCAGACGCTTCCGTCACTGTTGTTTCTTCTGACGAAGTGATATTACCGTCGATGATCTGCTGCATATCATTTTTGATCTGGTCGGATTTTGTACCAAATATTGCCTGCATGTTACTGCCGACCTTCATCACACCGGTTGCCCCCAGTGCCTTCAACTCCGCTTCATCTACTGTCGATGTATCCTGAACTTCAACACGCAGGCGGGTGATGCATGCATCAAGATGTTTGATATTTCCCTGTCCGCCCATTGCGTTCAGCACATTGAACGGGAGTTCCTGCACGGACGCGCCGGATGCTTCTGAAGACGCCGCTTCACGCCCGGGTGTTTTCAGATCCATCATCTTAATTAATGTACGGAACACTGCATAGTAGATCACCGCGTACACTGCGCCAACGATGAGTACCCACCACCATTCGGTACGGTTTTGCAGAATGCCGAACATAAAGAAGTCGATAAATCCGCCTGAGAATGTATAACCTAAATTCAGGTCCAGGAAGAAAAGGATTAAAAAACTCAAGCCGTCAAGCAGTGCGTGCACGACATAAAGGATCGGTGCCACAAACAGGAATGAGAATTCGAGCGGTTCTGTAATCCCTGTCAGGAAACTTGTCAGTGCCCCGGATGCCATGATACCTGCAACATACTTTTTATGTTCAGGCCGCGCTGCATGATACATTGCGAGCGCTGCTGCAGGAAGACCGAACATCATGACGGGAAATTCACCCTGCATGAAGTTGCCTGCGGTCAGTTCGACACCATCCCGCAGCTGTGCGAAAAAGATGTTCAAGTCACCGCGTATAATATTTCCTGCAGCATCTGTATACGTACCAAATTCGAACCAGAATGGCGCATGGAAAATATGATGCAGCCCGAACGGAATCAGCAGCCGCTTGATTGTTCCAAACAGGAATACGCCAAGCGCGGTATTTTCTTCCATCAGCCATAATGAGACTTCATTCAATCCTGTCTGGATCGGCGGCCAGATGACGAACATTGCCAGACCGATAACGAATGAAAACACTGCAGTCACTATCGGCACAAACCGTTTACCTGAGAAGAACCCGAGAAAGTCCGGCAGGCTGATATTGTAATATCTGTTATAAGCCCAGGCGGCCAGAATACCAATGATGATACCACCGAAAACACCTGTCTGTATTGTGTCCACACCCAATACGGTTGCATAAGCGGGATCATCCGCCGCCATTTCAGAAGTTACGCCTGCAACCTGTCCCAGGGTGACATTCATAATCATGTAACCGACAAATGCTGCGATGGCTGCCACGCCATCCCCGCTCGCCAGGCCAACCGCAACCCCAAGTGCAAACAGCAGTGCCAGGTTATCGAATACAATACCGCCGGCAGCTACAAGCATGTTTGATAATGCTACAAGCCAGCCCATTTCAAGGAATGGCATCAAATTGATCATTACATCCGTCTGCATCGCAGTACCGATCCCCAGCATCAGACCCGCTGCAGGCAGAATCGCAACTGGCAGCATAAGCGCCTTACCAATACGCTGAAGCTGTCCAAAAAGCTTCTTGAACATAATATTTATCCTCCTAAGTTTGAAAGAATCCACAGAAAAAAAGGGCATAAGTATACAGGGATAGTTAAATAAACCATTCCTATAAACTCATGCCCTTGCGGTAACACGTCTATTCAGAATAATATTTGAAATGTTGTATATGCATAGTTAGATATACGACTTCAGAGTCATAGACTTTTCTTTGCAATTTATTCTGTATCATCTTCATGATTTTCACTGCTATATTATAGCACACCGGATATTCCGCTTTCAACATCGCATCGAAGTGTTCCTGGACCGGCATGCTTTCCCCATTCATGACACGCTGCACACAAAAACTGATGTGTCTGACGAACCTGTCATATTGTATTGTGGTCTGATCCACTGTGGTATCAAGTCCATGTTCAATCATGGTAATCGCCTGGTGGACCACTTCAGATAATCGATTCATATCCGTCAATGACCGGTTGTATATGGAAGAGTGCACATGAAGTGCGATAAAACCGACCTCCGCCTCAGGCAGTCTCATGCCATATTTCTGATCAAACATGTCCACGACCGCTTCTGCTATTCTATATTCTTTCGGGTACAATGCTTTGGTTTCATTCACAAACGGATTGGCAATATCCATCCCTTCCTCCATCCGCTTCATAGAAAACAGAAGGTGATCCGTCAGGGAAAGGAGTATCCGGTTGTTGATTTTCGCAGAAGTCATATCATCAATCAGTTCAATCGCTTCCAGTGTCGACTGGAACAGCATTTCATCCGCCATGGTTAAAAGCGTCTGATAACGGCTTGTATCCTGCTGACCTTCCAGTTTGTATATCTTTTCCGCATCTACACTGTCAATCGTATCCCCTTGATTTTTACCAAAGCCAATGCCCCGGCCGATCAGGACGACCTCTTCAAATTCATCCCGGCCGATGACGACATTATTGTTTAAAGCTTTTTCAATCGTAACCAATCAATATCATCCTTCAGATGCTGTATTCTTCATCAGTATACATTAAAAAACCGCTGCCAGTCACTGATGTAAAGAAAATAGACTAATATCCATAATCCAGCCGGAACAATTCTCAATCTATCATTGTCATAATTTCTGAACCTTCTATAACCCTGTCTGAAAATTTTTGGGCACGATCGTACCAGACGGTACCAGGGACAAACAGCTTATAATAATCTTTCAGGGTCACACCGCTCCCATCAGTCGAGTTGATGATATAATCAAAGCGATGTGCTTCATATGCTTCTATGTTTTTCATGACCAATTCCAGCGCTTCATCAGATTCACCGGCATGGTCAGCCAGCCCATCGCTGCTTCTCTGATCCGGAAGGTATATAATCTTAACCTTCTTCCGTTCCAGCTTTTTAAGTGTGTGTTCGCAAATATCAGAAGCTTCAACATCAAAAGCACCGATGGAAACCCCTTTATACCGCATCGGTTTTTGAGCATCCTTCAAACCTCGGTTCAAACTAAAATGCGATGATGTACTGTATTGAAGTCTACTCAAGTAATTATTTATATCATATTCCAGAATATTGATAGTCCCATGATCCATTCACTCAGCCACCTTTATATATTTTACATCTTAACTATATTACCCTTATTGTATACGTTTTCATTGTGATAAATCAATCATTTTAAACAAAAAAATAAAAACTCCTGGAAAATCCCAGGAGTTTGTCAATCCATCACTTATTCTATTGCTGCCATCGAATGAATGTATTCTGCAGCAGAAATACCGGCAGTCCTGCCAAATACTGAACCTGACATTAAACCGGAACCGCCCGGATAGTTATGATAGAACAACTCCCCGACCATTTCACCGGCCACATATAGACCTTTTACAGCTTCTCCAGAAGTGTCCAGGGCTTCTGCACGATTGTTGGATTTTATCGCCCCGAATGTAAACGTGATGCCGCATGTGACCGGATAGGCATAAAAAGGCGCCTCATCGAATTTCAATGCCCAGTTTGTTTTTTCCGGAGACACACCTTTAGTGGACTTCCCATCCTTAATACTCGGATTATATTCTCCATCTTGGACAGCATGATTATAGTTTTCAATAGTTTCTAAAAAGTTGGATTTATCAACTTCCATTTTCACTGCCAGTTCATCTAAAGAATCTGCCTTGATGACTGTTGCTTCCTCCAGTTCATATTCTTTGCGGAGCATTGGACGGACTTTACTGTCATATAATTGAAAAGCTTTGTGGTTCGTCTGTTTCAAGGTTTCTTTGCCGTATTTTGCGTAGGTATAATTGCGGAAATCCGCTCCCTCATCCACGAATCTCCGGCCTTCCTGATTGACAATTAAACCGACCGGATAAGACGATTTCTTATATATATCACCGGGTTTGCTGTAATCTCCGACTTTTGGCGCATTAAAATCGGTCGTATGTGCATGACATCCATCATATTGTCCCGCCTGAGCAGCACCGGCTTCTGCTGCCATCCGGATGCCGTCACCTGTGTTATACTCACTGCCTCTGACAATCGCATTTTCCCATTCATCCCCCAGATGTTTCATCCGTTTTTCCTTATTTGCCTCAAAACCACCGCAGGCAAGAATTACTGATTTACATTTCACCAGTGTTTCTTGGTCATCTTTGTTAACAATAATTCCCGTTATCCTGTCATCTGTCTGTTCCAGTCTGACTCCGGGCGCTTCATACCATATTTCCACACCCTTTTCTTCCGCTTTAGCAAATAAAGCTTCTACCAGACCAATCCCTTTTCGCTCCGTCTTGACGGGGAGGCCGCCCCAGAAAATCTTTTTGCCCTCTTTTTCAAAATACTGATTCTCATTCATCACAAAGGATACACCCTGTTTTTTCATCCATTGTATTGTGTCGCAGGAATTAGAAATCAAATGCTCAGCTAACTCGGGATTACTTTTCCCTTGCGTCACTTTCATCAGATCATTATGGAAATGTGCATGCTTATATTCAGGCACCTCTATACTCCTGGCATCCTCTGCATTAAAGCCGTCGACCACATTTTTTATCCCTTCAATATCATTATAGGCAAATCGGATCGCCCCGTCGGTAAAAAACGAATTGCCCCCGCGTTTTGACTTCGGCCCCTTTTCAAGCATCAAAACCCCTGCACCCTGTTCGCTGGCCGAAATGGCTGCGCTGAGTGCGGCATTTCCTGTCCCTGCTATTACTACGTCAAATTGAGATTTAGTTGTCATCAAATACCCTCCCGATTACATTTAACACAGCTTAATAATAAAGCTTCTCCCTGGAATGATTTAATTCTATCGTTCTCGGATTGAATCTGGAATTTCTGTTTGATCTTTTCTGCAGCGTCAGTCAACAAATGATTCAAATTATTTTTCTCTGCAACTGATAAATGCATTCGATCGCACCAGTCCTCAAATTCAAATCGTTTATCAAAACGGTGTAATTCCTGAATATCAAACCCGTTTAGTTCCAGCATACGCAGCCATTCTGTCTTCTTCCATGCCCGAAAATGACTGTAATCTCTCATTCTCTCCACCTTGTTATAAAAATGGTCCAATTCATCGTCTTCAGGTGCAACATTATCATCCAATAGGAAACGACCGCCAGGTTTCAGGACACGATACACTTCTTGTACAAAATCTTCAATGTTAGAGAAATGATGTGGTGCAATCCGGCAGGTGACAATATCAAAAGATTCCTCTTGAAAAGGCATTCTTTCAGCATCACCTTCAACAAACTCCACATTGGAGCGTGCGTTTTCTTTTATAAATTTTTCAGCAGAACGTAACATTTCCGGAGTTAGATCCATCGCTGTCACCTTATGAACAAGCGGGGAGATGGCGTTGGCTGTATGTCCGCTGCCTGTGGCTGCGTCGAGAACGCTTTCTGTTCCCTTTGTGGCTGCCATATCCATCAGTGTATCCAAATCTCCTCCATGGCGGTGTATTTCACTGTTAACATAATATTCAGCGCTTTGACCAAATTGGTTTTTTATCTTTTGTTTGTTGTTCATGCATTCTCCATCCCTTTCTTTATTCGATTGCAAATTTAACTGAATTTTCAAATACTCATTCTTACCATTTACTTTATCACAAGTTTTAAAATAACTAAAATCTATCATTATTATAATATTATATAAGTTATTCTTATTTTATCTGAATAATTATCTTCAAATAATTTTTATGAGACAATATATTTAATTTGTAAATTTCCTGCAGGGGGGTATATAATACTCGTAGGGAGTGATTACATGGATTATTCAATCTGTCCAAAATTTGAAAATGCCATGGGAATTCTCGGCCAGAGATGGACTGGTCTGATCCTCTATCAGCTGATGGATGGACCGCAACGTTTCTGTAACCTCGAATCGTCCATGGGAGTAAGTGGCCGTGTGCTTTCTGAAAGACTGAAGACGCTTGAACATGAAGGAATCGTTAAAAGGGAAGTTTTTCCGGAAACTCCGGTAAGAATAGAATATATGCTTACTGAAAAAGGCGAAGCTTTAAGACCGTTTATGAATGAACTGCAAAAATGGGCTGAAAATTATTGTCAGCCTGCTGAGAAGAAACTGCAAAAATCCTGATGTAAAAAACAGCGGATCAAGTATTGATCCGCTGTTTTTTTACTTTATACCCTGTTGGATTCATATCTGCCATAGACGAGGAAATAGATGACACCGCCTATGGTGACAAGGATGAACATTGAACTGTACAGACCACTGTAACCGAGCAGCGGCACGAGTGTCCCCAATACATAGGAACCGACACCGAGGCCGAAATCGAGTGAGATGAAATATGTCGATGTTGCAAGCCCGACGTTTTTTGCGTCTGCAAGTTTGATGCATAGTGCCTGGGATATGGACTGGAAGTTCCCATATCCAAACCCGATTAACACGCCTGAAAGCAGCAGCATGAACCCTGTACTTGTCAGTCCCAGCATAAGATAACCGATAGCAAGTACGATGAACGCCGGATACATGACGACATTCGCACCTTTCTGGTCCATGATCCGTCCGGTAATGGGGCGGCTCAGCAATATGACGATGGCATATACAAGGAAGAAGTATGATGACGCCTCAACCAGATTCTGTGCTTCAGAAAACAATGTCATAAATGACAGCACTGTTGAATAGGCCATACATATAATGAGTACGACCAGACCAATAGGCATGGCTTTTTTATCGATCCATTCAAATTTTGGCTTTGGCTCCTTTTCAAGATCGACAGTTTCATTATCCGTTTTAACGAATAAAGTGAGCACCCCTCCCATCGATACGAGGATGAAAACGATTAAAAAGAGTATCTGATATTCGATATACTGCAAAAGAAAGAACCCCATAAACGGACCAAGTGCGGTTGCAATAACGAAACTCAGACTGAAATAACTGATCCCTTCGCCCCTTCTTGCCTGTGGCAGTGAAAGTGCCGCGATTGTCCCGACTGCAGTTGTAGCGACCCCGTTTGAGAGACCATTAAAAAAACGGACGATCAGCAGCAGCGCCAGATTGTCGGCCACAAAGTACAGACCGTATGTAACGATGAACATCACAGTACCGATATACATGATTTTTCTGGCACCGATCAGATTCAGCTGATGCCCTGTCAGCACTCTTCCTGCCAATGAACCGACGATGAAAATGCCGGAAACGAGCCCGGCCAGACTGGTGGAAATCCCGAATGCTTCGACTGCATAACCACTGATCGTTACCATCAGCAGAAACATTGCCAGCATGATTAAGAAATTAAAGATAAAAACGAAGATAAAATCTTTCGTCCACAGACGTTCTTTTGCCATCCAATCATTCCCCAGACTATAAAATATGATATGATTCACACCTACGTGAATCATATCATATCACGCTTTTTATCTCCCGAAAATTTTAGAGATCCCCCCTGTCTGACGCCAGTCTAAGCCCACCATACCCAATATAGATATGCGGCAAGAATGGATACAATGAAGAATGTGAAACTTGAAAAGACTGCCATAGTATAATGGTCCTTTTTAGTCAGCACCCCTTCCTTGAATGTAAAATATAATGTAGGAGAATGAATCGGAAGAATATTTGTACCGCCGATCATCATGATGACGATAAATGCCAGGACAAGTGCCGGCACCCCCGTCATATCCGCATATGAAATCATGACGGGGAAAATTACGATCACCGCAGATGTCGGTACGATGAAAATCATTCTGAATAAAAATACGGTGAACGTAACAATTATGATGTTAACCAGAGTATTTGCATTTTCAGGAATAATCCGGATCAGCTGCTCGGCGATTACCTGAGCAGTACCATTCTGATCCATAATTATACCCACAGACAAAGCGGCCCCTATCATCAGGAAATTTTCCCAGTTAAACGCTCGGATATCATCGTTGGTAATCAGGCTGATACCCGGTATCGAGTAAAGTACGAGCAGAATCATTGGAGGTAAAAGCACCGGCACCCTTTCAGGGTCTGTAAAAACCCATGCAGATACCATGAGGCCAAATGTAATGATCACAAACCAAAACGTTTTCGTCGGCTGATATTCATGATAATCATTCTGTACTGCCCGGGCGGAATCACCAAAATCCGCCTCGTTTTCTGATGGATATGAAAATTTCAAATAGTACCAGGAAAATATACTCGTAATGATCAGGGCACACCACAGCGGCGGTGCGATGATTAGGAACCATTCCAGCCAGCCCAGGTTCGCCACACCGTAATCATTTAACAACTGGGCTGCCAGCACCGGATAGCCCCCGCCTGTATAGACGATCATGGTACTGTTCTGATTGACGAAACCCACGACGTACATGGCGTATTTCTTGAACATGCTTTGCTCAGGGAGGGCAAAGGCATCATTCAGACTGTCCACAAAAGGGAGTACTGTTTTCAGTCTGGCAAACGCAGAAGGCATAAGTACAGGCAGTATTGACACTAACACCGGAAGTATCAAAATGATTTTCTTAGGGCTGATATTTTTCAACTTTAACAGTTTGCCGGATATCAGCTTGTCCGCATTCGTTTTAACGATCACTCCGCTCAATAAGGAAAGGATCAGTATGAAGTAGAGGGCAGAAGAAAGGAACCCGGCCATTGCATCCTCCACCGAGTCTGTCAGATTCAATATTATGATCATCAGGAGTAAAAGTATGCCTGCAGCCCCCGCGGGTATTTTTGAGAATGTCCAAAGATATATGGCAATGAGAAGCAGCAGCACTGTGCGTTCCTGCTCCGGATTAAACGCCTGAAGGACGGTTTCTGGAGCAATGACCGCAAAAAGTATGATGCCAATAATTATAAGCAGGTGCATTGAAAAATTTATATATCTGCTTTTAAAGCCCATCTCTATCACCCGTTCTGTGTCAACGCGCGCAATTTTTTACGTTATATCCATATTACCATACCTCTCATGATGGACATAGGATCAAAAACAAACGGGGAACCGCTGTGATCCCCCGCTTCTTTGAATTTATCAGGAACTTTTATAAAACATCTTGTTCTGTACTGCAAATTTGTGCGCTGCTTTAGCGACCCCGCGGCCTTCTTTGATCGCCCAGACCACAAGGCTCTGTCCGCGTCTCGAATCACCTGCTGCGAATACTTTTTGACGGCTGGTCCTGTAGTCATCTTCTGCAGCAGCTATCTTATTGTTATCCATCTGAAGCCCGAATGCTTTTGGCAGTTCACTCTCCACACCTTCAAAGCCAATTGAAAGGAGGACGAGATCCGCTTTAAAATACCTTTCCTGATCTTCAACGCTCAGCCCATTCAGTGATTCTTCCCCCAATACCTGGGTGTTCAATCCTTTTAAGTCACCGAGGAAATCTACATCATACCCCATTGTCTGAACCCCATAGGTTCTTGGTTCCACACCAAATTTCTTTTCATATTCAGCATGGGCATAATCGAGTTTGAACTCTTTCTTTTCAAGCGGCCAGAACGGATTGCCTTTTACTGCATCAGGCAGCCTGTCATACTTGTTGAACTGGAATACAGACTTACAGTCTTCCCTGAGTGCCATTGCAACACAATCAGCTCCGGTATCTCCGCCGCCGATGACGACGACCTGTTTATCCTTTGCAGAAATGGATGGCGCATCAATTTCATCGAACTGATACTTTATCTGCTCGGTCAAATAATCCATTGCGAATTGGATATCACGGCTCTGGCGGCCTTCCAGCTTCAAGTCACGCTGTTTCCTTGCACCAGTCGCCACGATGACAGCATCATATTTTTCATCCAAAGCTTCATATGTCAGATCCACACCGGCATTGATACCGCAATGGAAGCGGACCCCGGCATCTTCCATCAGAGACACTCTGCGTTCCACGACTTCTTTATCCAGCTTCATGTTCGGAATACCGTAACGCAGCAAGCCGCCCGGCTTCATATCACGTTCGTATACATCGACTTTATGGCCCCAGGCATTCATCTCATCAGCTGCTGTCAGACCGGCCGGACCGCTGCCGATAATCGCAATACGTGTACCGAGACGATGGTTCGGTGTCCTTGGCTTCACCCAGTCCTCCTTATATGCCTCATCGATGATCGTGCGCTCAATGCCTTTGATAGCTACCGGATCGCTGTTGATCGATAACACACAGGAGGACTCACAGGGTGCGGGACAGACCGCGCCTGTAAACTCGGGAAAGTTGTTTGTTTCAGCCAGACGCTCAAACGCTTCTTTAAACTGACCTTTGGAGACAAGATCATTCCATTCAGGAATATAGTTACCGATCGGGCACCCGACGGTTTCTTTGCCGACACCGGTGCCTGTCTGGCAAAACGGTGTGCCACAATCCATACAACGCGCACCCTGTTCGCTGGCATCATCATTACAGAAACGATGCTGGAATGCGTCATAGTTTTCAATTCTGGATTCCAGATCCTCTTCACTTTGTTTTTTACGGTCATATTTCAGAAAACCTTTGAATTCTCCCATATGGCAGTGCTCCTTTCTAGTAAATATTCATCTTATCAAGCTCAGTTTCGTCGACAGTCATATCATTATAGAATGCTTTTAATTCCGCTTCTTCCCGCGTCTGACTGGCATTCAGACCATGATTGATCCTCTGCTGCATCTTTCTGTATTCAGTCGGTATTACTTTGACGATTTCAAGTGCATCCGACTCCAATTTTTTAATTGTCGCACGTGCTTTACCACTGTCAGTGAAATAGGAATGGCCGTATAACAAATGTTTGACCTGTTCCAATTCCTCCTCATCCACAACTTTGCCCACTTCAATCATTTCGCTGTTCATGTTCACTTGATTCTCAATGAGCGATTTTTCATTGATGATATAAGCGATGCCTCCGCTCATACCTGCCGCAAAGTTTTTACCGATGTCCCCTAATACGACGACTCTCCCGCCTGTCATGTACTCAAGGCCATGATCTCCGATCCCTTCAACCACAACTTCTGCACCTGAGTTTCTGACGCCAAAACGCTCACCGGCGACGCCGTTGATAAATACCTGGCCACTGATCGCCCCATAGAGACAGACGTTACCGACGATGATCTCATGACTGCGATTCACATTGGGAGACTGTACAATGACACGTCCGCCCGAGATCCCTTTACCGACATAATCATTCAAATCCCCTGTATGATGAAGGGTCAGACCCTGCGGGATAAACGCACCGAAACTCTGACCGCCATGCCCAAAAGTATTCACTTTATAGTGACCATGGTCCAGCATACTCATGCCATGTGTCTTTGTAATTCTGCTGCCCAGTCTCGTACCGATATTCCTGTGTCTGTTGGTTATATGATAGGCAGCTTCATGTCTTTCTCCCATTTCCACCTTTTCATTAAAGTCAGGCAATAGCGCCGATTCATCCAGAGACCATTCAAACGGGTGTTTCTGCCCCTGTTCTTTTTTCCTGTCCCCTTCAATCATTGTAAGAATCGGCGACAGATCAAGTTCACCCATCTGATGCTGGCTGACTTTCGCTTCATCCACTTCAAGATGTTCCACGGCGCCGACCAGTTCATCCATAGATTTCAAGCCGAGTTCCGCAAGTATTTCCCTGATGTCTTCCGCGATGAAATGCATGAAATTTACAACGTGTTCGGCTTTGCCCTCATACAGTTTTCTGAGGTCCCCGTTCTGGGTAGCGATCCCCACCGGGCATGTATCTTTGTGACATGCACGCATCATGATACATCCGAGCACCACGAGCGGTGCCGTGGCAAACGCAAACTCTTCAGCGCCAAGTGCACAGGCAACGGCGACATCTCTCCCCGTCATCAGCTTACCGTCAGTCTCAAGTGTCACTCTCGACCGTAAGCCATTCAACTGAAGTGTCTGATGGGCTTCGGTCAATCCAAGTTCAAACGGGAGCCCGGCATGCTGAATGCTTGTCAGCGGTGATGCACCGGTACCGCCGTCATACCCGCTGATGACAATCTTATCCGCATAGGCTTTGGCTACGCCGGCAGCAATTGTCCCAACACCTTCTTTAGCGACCAGTTTCACCGAAATATTTGCATCCTTATTGGCATTTTTAAGGTCATGAATCAGCTGCGCCAGATCCTCGATCGAATAAATATCGTGATGCGGCGGCGGTGAAATCAGGCCGACTCCTGGTGTCGAGTTCCTAATTTCAGCCACCCATGGATAAACCTTCTGTCCCGGCAGCTGGCCGCCTTCCCCGGGCTTCGCCCCCTGTGCCACTTTGATCTGGATTTCTTTGGCACTGTTCAGATACTCGCTATGCACCCCAAACCTTCCGGAAGCGACCTGTTTGATGGCGCTGTTGTAGTTCGTTCCGTCTTCTTGAGGTGTGAAACGGTCAGGGTGTTCCCCGCCCTCGCCGCTGTTGCTTTTTCCACCAATCATATTCATGGCTTCAGCCAGTGTCTGGTGGGCTTCCTGAGATAATGAACCAAAGCTCATCGCACCGGTTTTAAACCGTTTGACGATGTGCTCTTTCGGTTCAACCTGATCGACGGGAATGGATCTCCGATTTTTAAATTTAAGCAGATGCCTGATACTTGAATGATGACTTTCCTGCATATGGTTTTTATATTCATCATACGCTTGCGGGTCGTTCGTACGGCATGCCTGCTGCAGCAGTCTGATTGACTCGGGATTCACCACATGGTAGTCACCCTGGAGTCTCCACTGGAACCTGCTGCCCGATTCGAGATACTCAAGTCTCATGTCCTGCTGCCTCTTGTTGTTTGCATCTATATCTTCAAGCGATAATCCGCCGATTTTCGAAGTCGCCTGGCCGAAATACTTTTCCATCACGGATTTACCGATCCCCACGGCTTCAAAAACCTGGGCCCCGTGATAGCTCTGGACCGTTGAAATGCCCATCTTGGCCATCACTTTGATCAGACCTTCGGTCAGCGCCTTATTATAAGCGGATATTATTTTAGTATCCCCTTCGTGGAGTGCGACCAATGTTTCCTGGGCAATATACGGCATGACCGCATTTGCGCCGAAACCGACGAGTGTTGCCACATGATGAACTTCCCTGACTTCTGCTGTTTTGATGATGATGCTTGTCTGCATGCGTTTTTCATTTTCAATCAGCGCCTGGTGGACCGCACTGACAGCAAGCAGTGACGGTATCGTATAAAACGAATCATTCGAGGTGACCTTGTCGTCACTGAGTACGATGACGCCATACTCATCCGCTTTCCTGACCGCTTCTGCTGTAATCCTGTCCAGCGCTTTTTTCAATTCACCCTGATAGGTAATGTCCAGACCGGTAATATTCAATGCTTTGACGTCTTCACGTTCCAAAGTCCGGTGATCGATGACCGGGCGCTCTAGCTGAACCCTTTTCAATGCAGTGAAATCCGGCTTGATCAGATGTCCTTCGCCGCCGAGATATACTGTTTCGCTCGTCACAATCTTTTCCCGATAAGAATCGAGCGGCGGATTTGTCACCTGCGCAAAGTGCTGTTTAAAATAATCAAACAACAGTTTCGGACGGTCTGACAGAAAGGCAAGCGGCTGATCGAAGCCCATCGCGCCAATCGGATCTTTCGCCTGGCTGGTCAACGGTTCCATATACTTTTCGATATCTTCTTTTGTATATCCGAAACGGACCAGCACATTGTGGAGGGTCTCTGTATCCAATTCGTTCCTGTGAAGCCCTGGGATAGACACCGATTCATTCCGTTTTTGATCCATCCACTCACTGTATGGTTTTTCAGTTGCGATGCCATGTTTCAATTCATCATTCTCAATAATCCTGGATGCATCAAAGTCCACAAGCAGCAGCTTACCCGGACTGAGCTGTCCTTTAAACGCAACTTCCTTCTCGTCCACATCAACAACGCCGACTTCGGATGAATAGATAATTTCATTTTCATCCGTTACATAATAACGTCCTGGCCTCAGACCGTTCCTGTCCGTCAGCGCACCGAGCTTATGATTATCACAGAAGCTGATCATGGTCGGGCCGTCCCAAGGCTCCATCAGATAACTGTAATATTCATAGAAATCCCTGATCACCGGATTATCATAGTCCTGATATTTCCACGGTTCGGGGATCATGATCATGGCTGCCTGCTCAGGAGGCATGACCAGACTCATGAATTCCATGACATTATCAACAAGGGCTGAATCACTGCCCGCTTCATCAATGATGCTGATGATTTTCTCTCCCTTTTCACCATAGACATCCGTCAGCCATTGCTTCGTACGCGCCTTCATCCAATTGATATTCCCTTTGATCGTATTGATTTCACCATTATGCATGAGCAGGCGGTTCGGATGCGCCCTTGCCCAGCTCGGAAAAGTGTTCGTGCTGAATCTCGAATGCACTGAACCGAATTTCGATACATACCTGTCGTCACTCAAATCCAGATAGAACGTCCGGATCTGTTCTGAACGCAGCCAGCCTTTATATACAATCGTTTCATTGGAAAATGAGGTCACATAATGGCCGACATTTTCATCATCCAGATTCTGCTCGATCATCTTTCTCATATAATAAAGATCCAATGCATCATGACAGTCCGTAAGCACCTGCATGAACTGAGGCATCGTTTCTCTCACGTTTTCTGCGATTGCCTGTTCATCGACCGGCACATGGCGGAACGCCAGTACGTCCTGCCCTGAATCATTCACCGTCTCTTCAACAATCGTTTTGAATAATTCCAAAGAGGCATCTGAGTCAATCAAATACATGCCTGCAGAGTACTGACCAAATTCAGGAAGGCTGACGGAGAGTTCCGCCTTGAACAATGCGTGAGGGATTTCTGTCATAATACCAGCACCATCACCTGTCACCCCATCAGAACCAATACCCCCGCGGTGATCCAGCCGTTCGAGCATTTCGAGAGATTTTAAAACGATGTCTCTGGAACGCTTATTATCCATGTTGGCGTAGAAACCGATGCCACAGGCGTCATGTTCATTTTTGGAATCATACAGACCTTTTTGTCTGATTGATTGATACAAACTCATAGTGAGTCACCTCTTTTTCTGAATAATTATGTAATTCAATATTATCCATATATTCATCTATACAATCAATATATCAATGATATAATATTCATATCAGAATTAGATCGGCGGTGATTCAATGGAAATTAAGCAGTTGATTTATTTCGTAGAAACTGCCCGGCAGGAGCATATGACAGAGGCATCTCTGGCACTGAATGTCGCACAATCCGCACTGTCCAGACAAATTAATCTGCTGGAAAATGATTTGGGAATTCAGTTATTCAAAAGGGAAGGCAGAAATATAAAATTGACGGCTGAAGGTGAGGATTTTTACGAAGATGCCGTACAGATCCTTGAAATTGTCGATCGGACAAAGGAAAAGATTACAGGCAAAGCGGATAAGAAAGAAAATACATTCAATATACATATCACAAGAAGTGATATGACTGCGAAATTACTGCAATCCTTCCAGCAATTTCTGAGGCAGGCGGATACATTGGACTTTTCCATACAGACTGCTGAAGAAAACGAACTGGAAGGAAAGCTCTTTGATCAGACGCTTGATATTGCGGTTTCCACCCGTAAAATGCACAGCGATCAATTAAGAAGCACACTTCTATTTGAACAGAATTTCTATTACGTATTCCGGGAAAGTGAAAAGATCAACCTGCCGGTGCAGGCGACTTTAAGTGAGCTGGAAGAATTTCCAATCGCAACACTTGAGCCCATCATAGATATGAATCAGACATTTAAAAACAGCCGCGTCTATAACTACAATGACATATCCATCATCCAGCACCTGCTCATGCATCATAATCACGTCGCCGTGTTGACCAACGACGAAGCCAAACAGCTTTTATATAATTACCCTAAATTTACGGTGCACAGTCTGAACCATTTGAACATTTCACAGCCGATGTATGTCAGCATGCTTAAAAACACGGATAAACCATTTGTCAGCAAATGGTTCAACCAATTAAAACAGGAATTCATGATGATGTCGGAACGCTTTATGAATTAGGCGAGAGCAACGAAAAAGGCGTAACCTGAGTCCAATGGTTACGCCTTACATAATGCATATTTCACTTTTGGAGCCTTTGTACAATCTCATCCGTCACTTCTCTCGTTGTATGCCTGCCGCCGATGTCAGGGGTCAGAATACCGTCGGCAGTGACACTTTCCATTGTTTGAAGGAGATGATCCCCCATTTGGGTTTCCCCATGATGATCAAGCATCATTTTCGCCGTCCATATCTGGCCGATCGGATTCGCCATATTTTTACCGGCAATATCCGGCGCCGAACCATGGACAGGTTCAAACATCGACGGATGTCTGCCGTTCAGGTTCAGATTGGCTGAAGGCGCAATGCCGATACTTCCCATGAGACCTGCGCCGATATCTGTCAAAATATCTCCAAACAAATTACTGGCAACGATTGTATCAAAGCGTTCCGGATGGGTGACAAACATCGCCGCCAAAGCATCGATATGCTGGGAAGCTGTCTTGATATCCGGATATTCAGCCGCTGTTTCCTTAAAGATTTCATCCCAAAACGGCATGGAATGAAAAATGCCATTGGATTTTGTCGCACTTGTCACATGCCCCCGCCTGGATCCGGCCACTCGGAAGGCATGTTTCATTGCCTGGCTGGTTGCCCGTCTGGAGAACACATTGTTCTGTATAGCGATTTCATCATCACCCTGAAACATCCTGCCGCCGACAGAACTGTATTCCCCCTCACTGTTCTCACGGACAACCAGGATGTCAAAGTCTTTAGGGGAATGGAGCGGTGATTGGATGCCCCTGAACACTTTTGCCGGCCGCATATTGATTTCCAACTGGAACTCCCGCCTGATTTTAAGGAGTAATCCCCACAAAGAAATATGATCCGGCACTTTGGAATCATCGCCGACAGCCCCCAGAAATACGCTGTCAGACTGACCGAGACGTTCCAGGCCGTCTTCTGCCATCATTACTCCATGCTTCAAATAATAATCACAGCCATAATCGAAATGTTCATACTCAAATTTCAGCCCGCCATGTATACCGGCGATCGTATCCAGCACTCTCAATGCTTCCGGAACGACTTCATTGCCAATTCCGTCCCCGGGCACTGCAGCTAACTGTATCTTTTTCATTAGTTTCCTCCACCCTTCTTTCTACGGCCAGAATCCGATCCATCGCCAATAAGTGAATGCCACGGCAATCATGATGATGATACTGGCAATTGTCGACAGGATTCCCGGCAGCATAAAATCTTTCTGACTCACTCTTCCCGTACTGTGCACGACTACATTGGGCATGGTTTCAACGACGAGTAAAAAGCCCAATAGCATGGTAATGGCAGACGCCACTGACATGACCACTGGATCAAGTCCGGACTGAACCGACAGGCTGATCAAAACAGGCAGCAGTGTGATAACAGCCGTTGACACATTCGTTACACCCAGATGGTAGACATGGGAAAGGATGATGATGATCGGAATGGCCAGCCACGGGTTACTGAATATATCAACGACGATCTGAGGCGACACCAGCAGTTCGAGCAGATCAATGGCGCCTGATTCGATCAATGAATAGCCGAGAGACAGCGTTGCCCCGATCAGAAGCACCATGCCAAAATTGATATTCAGCATTTTCTGCCATTCAACAAAACCGGTAACCGGCAGCCCCATCAGCACTGCTGCCAGGAGCGCACCGAATGTGGGATGATAACCGTGCCATGATTCAGTGAGCCAAATGATGATCGTAACAATTAAAATGACGATGCATTTCTTCTCATCCACACTTATTTTACCAATCTCGCGATTCTTTTTCTTCATTTTCTGATGGAGATTTTCAAAAGAAGATACTTCCGGTGTATAACATTTCCAGACAATATACATGATGACTACTGTAAAAAGCAGCCACATCGGGGCAGCATATATAAACCATTGCAGGTAGGAGACCGATTCATCAACGTACAATCTTAAAATTTCTATCGTCAGTATATTACCAATGGCAGCCGTCAGTACAGCCACTCCGCTGATATTTACGGCGAAAGCCGTGCCGATATAGAGCAGCTTATTAAAATTTGAGTCCTTACTGACACCCGTTTCTTCTATTATATTGGAAATCACCGGCATCATCAGCGAAGCTCTGACTGCGGTCGCCGGAATGAAAAAAGCCTGAACCTGCATCAGGAGGACCAGACCTGTGTAAATGCCTTTCGCAGACCTTCCCATAGATGACAGCAGGGCATAAGTCATCCGCCTCACCAGCGGCGTACTATTTACACCAATGGCCATCATCATGCCGCCGATGATCAGAAAAACAGCCGGAGACGCAAAACCGCTCAGAATCACTTCGATTTCCACCGGTCTTAATACCATCAGCAGGACCAGAACGATCACAGACGTCAGGTCCAGCGGTATGGGGGCAAACGCCCAGAGAATCAAGCCATACAGCATAATGGCAATGGTGCTCCTCTCAGACCATCCGATACCTTCTGGCAGGAGGATTATCACTGCCAGAAAAAGTACAGTGGCAGATAGAAAAACAGCGACACTTGCCATACTGATTTTATTTGACCCTCCATCATTCGCTGCCATTCCAAGCATCCCCATTCCAGGCATTTCTCATACTATGTAAAGAAAATACAGCATTTGAAATACTGTATTTCCCTTATTGATTCATTATGCCATATTTTTACGTCGTATTTAACTCTTCATTTCCGTTGCGTGCTCTTGAATCTGCTTCGTGCGGTTTTTCTTTGTTTAAAAATTGAATCATAAACGTGGAACGCCAATATCATGCATGTTTGAACGGGGAACGACAAAATTCGGATGGTGACAGGGACCCTAACAAAAACTACCCAGATCATCTAACCCGGGTAGTTCTAATAATCATTTATTTGGTTGGTAATTCTTCTATGCTGTCAATATCCATGTATTCTGGAACAACAAATCCTTGTCGTGCTCCTTCTAAATTAGGGCCTAAATCTACAATTTCATCTTTATATTCCTTATAATAGGCATCCGAGCCTGAAGGGAGCCAGGCCATTAACATGCCATCAATGCTACCATCAGCAAGAGACTGCCATGCAATGCCCATATCAACCATATTCAATTCAACATCGTAACCTAATTCTTCAAGAGCGATCTTAACAACATTTATTGAAGCGGCTGCTGACGACCAATTAACATAGGCTAACTCTACAGTCTCATCTTCTACTGGGGCAATACCCTCTTTCCAATCGTCAACTTTATCCCGATTGTTTTCAACCCACTTTTTAGCTACTTCACTTGCTTCAACGTCATCATCTTTAGTTTCTGATAGAATTTTATTCATGTCTTCTGGCTTCCATTTAAAGTTGTCCAGAAATTCATAAGCAGAATTCTTTTCGTCCTCAAGACCTTCTCTTACTAATGTATGGATTTTTTCGGATTCACCTAAATGTCCTTGGGGGTCGTCTAAGAATTTCAAATCATATTCTTCAAATGCCCAGTGTGGCTGCCAAAGTGTCACAACAATCGGTTCTTCATTTTTAATGGCTTCATCTAAAGTTGCCAACATGGGTCCTTCAGAACTTGGTGTTAAATCAAGATCCAAGTCATAACCCTCAACGGCATTTTCAGCGATATCCATTGTTCCAGATCCTGGATCAATACCTACAATCTCTTCAATGTCAGCTACGTTATTACTGTTTGCCTCATCTGTATTATTACTTTCAGCCTCACTGGCCTCATTTTGACAACCAGCTAAAATCAATATCACACTAACATTTACAATAACAATCCATTTTTTTGAAAATAAGGTCATTGTCTTTATTACCATCCTTTCTATAAATAGTATTGTGAGCTATTGTGTCCGTTAAAAGGATATCCTTTAGCATTCGAAAAAGACTTGTATTCAAGCATATATTTATGCTAAGGATCGCTGTAATTTTTTCAATGGTATAGATTCATCTGCTAGATCTTTTGGAGCTATAGGTATTTGTTGCTTAATCATTTTTCTAACAGGCAAAGCGTTTTTTGCCTGATTAGAAATGAAAGCTGCCTGAATAATATTTTGATTATCCAAATAAAAATAAGTGAATGCATTTGATTCCATCGATCCGCGCTGGATAATTTGAGTCCATGTCTTGGCATGTCCGAAATATTGAAAACGATTTTCATATTGATCTGACCAAAAGTAAGGTGTATACGTGTAAGGTGACAACTGCGGATAAATTATGTTTTTCATTAAATATTCTCCTCTACAATGATAATGAATATTAGTTTAAATTTTATGTATTAATTTTTATTGTTACGTCCGTAACATAATTGAAATCATAATTGTCAGAAAATATATTGACTTTTACCCTGCATAATTGTTAAGATGTAAACAATTTTAATTGAACGGGTATGCTGAATATCCATTGAAGTAGAACCCAGTTCCGTGCAATTGCAGGAAATTATCTTTTAAAAAATGTTAAAATATTCATACAGGAGGGATTTGCCATGTCTCAAACACTACAAATCGAAAAAGCTAACCAGTTGAAAGAAAAACCAGATGTATCCACCGTTTCATTTGGCACGGTATTTACAGATTATATGTTTACCAATAAATACTCACCGGAACATGGATGGCAGGAACCTTCCATCATCCCTTACCAGAATTTGGAGCTGTCCCCAAGCTGTCAGGCTATTCACTATGGCCAGTCCGTATTTGAAGGATTGAAAGCTTACAAACAGGGAGACGAGGTCCTCCTGTTCAGACCCGATGAGAACTTCAAGCGCATGAACCAGTCACTTGCTCGCCTCTCCATGCCTGAAATCAATGAAGAAAATGCACTCAACGCGCTTTATGAACTCCTGAAACTGGAAAGGAACTGGGTGCCCGATGGCGAAGGTCAATCACTCTATGTCCGGCCATTCGTATTTGCAGATGAACCATTCCTGGGTGTCAGACCTTCCAGAACCTATCAGTTCAATATCATTCTTTCACCGGTTTCCAGCTACTACGGTGCCCAATTGAGTCCGACAAGCATTTATGTAGAAGATGACTTCGTCCGTTCAGTACGCGGCGGCGTCGGCTTTGCCAAAGTGAGCGGCAACTATGCCGCCAGTCTGCTGGCGCAAAAGAAAGCGAATGAACTCGGCTATGAACAGGTATTGTGGCTTGACGGTGTGAATCAGAAATATGTCGAAGAAGTCGGCAGTATGAACATCTTCTTCGTCAGGGACGGGGAACTTGTCACCCCTGAACTGAACGGCTCCATCCTGCCCGGCATCACGCGTAAATCCATTATTGAACTCGCCGAATACAAAGGATACACCGTAAAAGAAGAAGAGATTCACATCGATGAATTGGCGAATGATCTCAACAGCGGGAGAATCACTGAAGTATTCGGTGCAGGCACTGCAGTGGTAGTCTCTCCTGTCGGTATACTGAATATCCACGGCACGGATTATATTGTTAATGACAACCAGCCGGGCGAAATCGCACAGGAATTTTATGATCACTTGACTGACATCCAATATGGCAGAAAGGAAGATCCGTTTGGCTGGATGGTAAGGCTTTAACCACCCAAAAAGGCACAGGCTTACTTAAAAGTCTGTGCCTTTTACTGTGAGTGAGTAATATAGAAAAAGTAATGTCGATCAGCAGCTATCTAATTGGACAGTTAAAGAAATCACTTGCTTTGCAGAAAGCGCCGATCGAGAATGATCGCTATGCGGAGTTCATGAAATATGATAAGGAATTCCATCTTATTCTTGTTTCACATAACCCAAATGCGGAACAAAGATTTTTAGACTATTATCTGAATCGCTCAACCTGAATGAGACAGAGAGGATGTTTTAATGAACTGGGAAACAAAGGAACAGCTCGAAGACCTTATCTGCCGCCTGGTTTCATGGGAGTCCAGAAGTGGTACTGAAGGGGAAGTGCGCTTTCCATTCAGACTGAAAGAAGAGCTGTTTAAACTCGATTACTTTTGGCATCAGCCGGAATATTTGGAAATGTACGAAGCCGGCGGCGGCCGCAACGCAATTTCTGCGTTGTATAAAACCGAGAAGTCTGAGGATACAATCGTTCTGATGAGCCACTTTGACACAGTACATACAAAGGAATACGGTGCTGCCAGCCATCTGGCCTGTGCGCCCCGTGAACTTACAGACTATTTCAAGAAAATTACGGACGATTTCCCCCAAAACATTCAGACGGATATCTTTTCGGATGAGTATCTTTTCGGCCGGGGCACAATGGATATGAAGATGGGGCTGACACTTCACATGCATCTAATTGAGAAGGCTTACAAAGAGGATTGGCCAGTGAATATTCTCCTGCTGACTGTTCCGGATGAAGAGGTCGATTCGGCGGGCATGCGCTCAGCAATGGAAAATCTGGATCAATTGAGAGAAAAGCACGGTTTGTCGTTTTCCTTATTCCTGAACAGTGAGCCAAGTTTTTCACAAAAGCCGGAGGATCCGAACTATTATATCTATTCGGGGTCCATCGGAAAAATTATGCCGTCCGCTCTCTTCTACGGCGTGGAAACCCATGCCGGAGAACCGTTGAGCGGTTTAAATGCCCATTATATGTCATCTTTTCTGAACCAGAGGATGGAATTCACGGATGCATTTACAGAAACCGCGTATGACGAGCAGACGCCGCTGCCAGTCACTTTGAAAAATTACGATTTGAAGGAAGATTATAACACTCAGACATCCAATCATGTGGCCGCCCTTTATAATGTGTTCATGATGGAACAGAATGTGGATGATATTTTCACCAAATATCATTCAATCGTCAAAGAAGCGATGGAGGCATGCCAGTCGCAATATGAAAATATATGTACCCGGGAAAATATAACACCTGTTGGTCATATAGACACAATGACATATGATGCGCTTCATCAGTATACACTGGAAAAACTGGGGCGTGAGGAGACAGAGTCGATCATCAGTGAATATGTCAGCAGGGATGACCTCGATGACCGGGAGAAATCGATGCGGATTGCCGACCGGATGATTACCCGGTCCAAAGAACTCGTACCGCTCGCAGTCACATTTTTCGCTCCGCCTTTTTATCCTTCCGTTAACGCATCGGAAAGCGGGCTGGTACAAGACATTGTCCGTTTTACGCAAACCTATCTGGGAGAAAACTATGGCATCCATCCGATTGAAGTTCATTATTTCAATGGAATTTCTGACCTGAGCTACGTCACTTATGACAGCCATGACGACAGCTGGGAAACCTATAAAGACAATACACCGGTGTGGGGGATGACCTATACTGTTCCTTTTGAAGAAATGCAGAAATTCCAGGTGCCTTTTATCAATATCGGCCCCTATGGCAAAGATGCCCATAAACTGACAGAAAGACTGCATAAGGAAAATGCCTTCGAAACCACCCCTAAACTGCTGGTAAAAATGGTTGAAAATTTTTTCATTGCCAGGTAATATCATAGTATGTATAAATATTAATTCATATAAATAATAATGCAAAGGGGTTTTCTATGGAAATCATTACAGCAATCTCGGACTTCCTCTGGGGATATCCAATTATCCTTATGCTCTTTTTCACGAGTCTCTACCTGACATTCAAGCTGAAATTTTTCCAGTTCAGATATCCCCTTTACATCTTTAAACAGACGCTTGGCAAGGTCGGGAAAAAATCCAAAGGGGAAGGGACCATCACTCCCTTCCAGTCTTTGACCACAGCATTGTCTTCCACAATCGGTGCTGCCAACATTGTCGGTGTGCCGGTGGCGATCATGATGGGAGGTCCCGGCGCCGTCTTCTGGATGTGGGTCATTGCTGTTGTCGGCATGTCGTTGAAATTCGGGGAAACTGTTCTCGGCATGCATTACCGGGAGAAAAATGAAATCGGAGAATACGTCGGCGGACCGACCTACTATATGAGAAAAGGGATCAAATGGCCGCTGCTTGGTAAAATTCTTGCTACATGGTATGCCGTATTCCTGATGATTGAACTTATTCCAAGCATCATGGTACAAAGTAATTCCGTTGCGAGCACGATTGAAGAATCATTTTCACTCAGTCCGTGGGTTACCGGGACCGCTATAGCACTTGTAGTCGCAATTGTCGTCTTCGGCGGGGTAAAACGCGTCGCTAGAGTGACTTCAGCATTGGTGCCGTTTATGGCATTATTATATATACTGGCCGGTCTTTTACTGATTATAATGAATGCCCCTCAAATCCCGGATGCCATTGCACTGATATTTACAGAAGCATTCAATCCATCAGCCGCACTGGGCGGCGGTGCCGGTGCAGTCCTTGCAGAAACCATCCGCTGGGGCTTCGCCCGCGGCATCTACAGCAATGAAGCGGGCATCGGCACTTCCTCCATTGCGCACGCTGCAGCCAAAACTGATCATCCAGTCAGGCAGGCATTCTGGACAGTCATCGAAATCATCATCGATACACTGGTTATTTGTACAGTGACCGGAATGGTCGTCATCATTTCAGGCGTATGGCAACATGATGACGCGGCGAACGACAGCGTACGTGAAGCACTGACGGCCAGAGCATTTGGGGAAACATTCGGGACTTTCGGCAGTTCCCTCATCTCCATCTCCCTGATATTCTTCGTCTTCTCCACAATTACTGTTGTTGTATTTTATGGTGCCAGACAGGCGGAATACTTATTCGGTCTTTGGGCCGGACAAGTGATGAAAGCAATTTATGTCATATCGATCGTAATCGGTGCGGTCGGCGGGGCAACCATCCTATGGGCCTTCCTTGACCTGACCCTGTTCTTTGTCATCCTGCCAAACGTCATCGCCGTTATACTCATGTCACCAAAAATTGCTGAGTTGAAGGATGAATTCTTCAAATCGGGCAAATACTACAAGAAAGATGTCAAAGAAGAAAATTAAATGGGAGTTAATCGATGAAAAAGTACCGGATGGATTATCCGGTACTTCTTCATTCATCATCCATCTTATAGTCCTGTACCGCATCATGGGTCGTGTCAATCTTCTCGAAAATATCATCCCCGGATTTAATGGCTGTTCTCATAAATAGGGCATCCACCAGAAACAGCTGTGAAATCCTCGCTGTCATCGTACCGATTCTGACGTTATTCTCTTCAAGAGAAGTACTGAGTACGATGTCTGCTATATTTCTGGCCGGAGAGCTGATGGACTGAGTCACGAGTATCGTCGTCACATCGTTGCTGCGGCATCGTTTAAGGATATCGATAACTTCTTTTGTTCTGCCGGAAGTTGAAAATATTACGACAGCTGCTCCTTTTTCCAGCACCGGGATTTTAGTAAGCAGGACGTGATTGTCAAAGGGCACGACTGCTTTGATACCAATTCTCATCAATTTCAAAAACAGATCGTCACTCGGCACCCGTGATGCACCGATGCCAAACAGCACAACTTCAGAGGCATTTGCCAGCGCCTCTGCCGCGTGTTCTATCTCTGCGTAATTCACTGTCTTATGTGTGCTGTATAACGCACTAATTGTATTATTCAAAGCTTTATCCAGGGAATCATTAATCTCATCTTCCGTCGACAAAGATTTGGAGTAAACTTCCCTCTCCGGCCGCGTATGTTCTTTGGCCAGGTCTACTTTCAAAGAACGTAAGCCCTTCAAACCGATCTTCTTGGAAAACTTTGTGATGCTTGCCTGGCTGACCCCTATATTCAACGCGTTTTCTGCAATACTTGCATTAAGAAACGAATCACGATTGTTTAATATATAATCGGCAATCAATTTTTCCTTACGACTAAATGAGCCCCGTTGACTTCTGATATGTTTTGTTACTGAATACATATGCCACTCCCATTCAAATTGAATGATGTCTCCCCGCCGGACACAAGGAAGAAAATTGACATCATACAATTTACCTAATTTGATATACTTATCTGATACTCTAGCATAATATTGTGCAAATTGTAATTCCTTTTTTGTAAAATTTGGAAGTTAAGTTTTATATATATTTATCGTCAAATAAGAAACATTATTTTTTCAAAAGCATTGTTTGACAACCAACCTTATATTGTATTATTTTTCTGCTCACTCCCTTCCGCAAAATTTGAAACTCGATACCGATTTACATTAAAATATTGATTTTTATACCATGAGATATACCATTATATTGAAATCGCTAACTTATATAGTCTGGAGGTGTTCATAGTGGAAGGTATCCTTTATAAAGTAAGAGAATCGCTTAACTATGTGAAACCATCAGAAGGGGCTGTCGGGGCGTATATTTTAAATCATCCGCAAAAAGCAGTCACAATGACTGTCAAACAGCTGGCGGACGCCAGTTATGCCAGTCCTTCTGCAGTTATGCGTTACAGTCATACACTGGGCTACAACGGATTTAAAGATTTCAAACTGAAACTATCCGGAGACCTGGCGGTGATCAGCTTACACAACTTGGAACAAGAAACATTATCCGCCGACGACTCTGTCGATAAAATGATGTCTGTCATCACCCAAACCAATATCCAATCATTGTACAGTTCACTGCAATTAATACAAAAAGACCAATTTGCAGCAGCATATAAATACTTGATTAAAGCCAAGAAAATTGACTTTTATGGGGTGGGTTCCAGTTTTTTGATCGCTTATGACGCGATTCAAAAATTCATGCGCATTAATAAGACCTGCACAGCTTACAGTGACTTTCATATGCAAAAAGTATCCGCTGTCAATCTGGATAGTGATGATGTTGCAGTTGCCATTTCGTATTCAGGTGAAACCCGTCAAATTATTGACTGTGTGAAAATTGCACAGTCCAAAGGGACAAAAGTGATCGCGATTACGAAATATGCAGATACTCATTTGAGCAGCATCGCAGATGTCGTATTATTTGTTGCCGCCCAGGAAGATGAATTCCGGAGTGCTGCCATGTCATCAAGAATTGCTTCGTTAAATGTGGTCGACATGCTTTATACGGCGTGCGCATATGAAGATTACGACAGTTCTTTAGCCCATTTAAACCAAACGTATGAAATCATACAACAAAACGACAAAGATAACCGAAGACCGTAATGATAAGACCATGAATTTGAATGAAATGAGTACCCGGAACATTGAACGAAGAGGATAAAACTGTACCGCATGCCGCAGATAAAGAAATCGACCAAATCGAAAAAGCGGCTTCATCCGTGATAGATTCATTTACCAGAGGCGGCAGGCTTATTTACATTGGAGGGGGCCCAATACGGTGGATACTATATTGATCTTTTCATCTAACTTATATTTTGCAGCTTTTTTAGGCATCAAAAATCTCCCTTTGCAGGGGCCAGAGAATTTTATCATTCTCTGGCCCCTGCAAAGGGAGCATATCAGTTCGGCGGGGGAGCTATTATGCTTATGATTGCTATGAAAATGAGATCTCCACTTCTCCCAATCCGTCAAACATGGCTTTAAACTGATCGCCGCTGCTGACATCCACAGCTTTCGTCAGGGCTCCGGCCAGGACGACTTCGCCGGCTTTGAGGGTAATGTCGTATTGTGCCAACTCTCTGGCCAGCCAGACGACGGCTTCAAGTGGGTTCCCCAGTACTGCTGAACCGTACCCTTCATCGAGCCGCTCCCCGTTTTTGAAGACCTCCATCTTCACCGACGGCAAGTCGATATTCCCCAGTTTCACATGCTGTTTGCCGATGACCGCTCCGGCGGAAGAGCCATTATCTGACACTGTGTCTTCAAATTTGATCTTCCAGTCCTTAATGCGGCTGTCGATCAGCTCAGCGGCAGGAATTACATAATCGATAGCATCTTTCACTGTTTCAAGCGTCACATTTTTACCGTCAATATTTTCTTTCAGGATAAAAGCAATCTCAAACTCCACTCTCGGGGCAATGTAGTTTGAAGTATCAATGGCTTCTGTTTCACTGAAAATCATGTCATCAAAGATATGCCCGTAGTCCGGGCGGTCCACGCCGAGCATGTCCTGCATAGCTTTGCTCGTCAGGCCGATCTTCTTTCCTTTAATCTTTGCCCCGTCCGCGACTCTTTTATCCACATACTGGAGTTGCGCAGCATAGGCCTCATCAACGGTAAGACCAGGAAATTCCTCGGTAAACGGAGCAATCGCATGTCTATTTTTCTCTGCATGATAAATTTCAAGTCCCAGTTCTTTTACATTTAGCATTTTTGTCATCGCCTCCTATTGTGCAGCCATTTGGTAGAAAGAATGGGACGCGATCCGTTTCTCCCATGTAATGGCAATGTCAAGCTGGTCTATCTCATTCAGTAAGCACTGCTTCTGCTTCGTGAATGAGATTTTATGTGCATCCTGATCCACATAAATCTGGGTGCGGTGCCGTTTGCTGCCTGTATCAATCAAACAATCATATATGCCATCCCGGGGCAGCAGGTAATGTTCCTTAAGGCACAGACGTCCGTTTGAAACCGTTGCCCGGGTAGTATATTTTCTGCCGAGAAGCTGTCTGACTTCCGACACCCTGCCCGCTATAATGGCCGCCCGGATACGGGTCGAACTGATTTTCTTTTTCTGATAATCGACCTTCGCCACTTTGGAGACACCTAACTGATGTCCGGCATCTGCTGCCAGCCGGTCAATGGTTTGTTGAAGATTGTAGACATGAAACCGCTTGAGTAGCCTGCCAATGTATGACATACCGGGGTCTCCGAATATCCAAAATGATTCAAATGCTGCTCGACTTCATAGGAGTCAAACCATTCTCCTCTGCCGGTCAATGTTTTGAGGGATCCATCTTCATTGTATTCGATGTCGCATCTGTGATCGACGCCTCCGATGTGCCCGGAAGCAATATGTTTAATCGGTCCGTCGATGACCAGCTGTTCCAAAGAATCATATGCTTTCAGCAGTTCCTTGCCGTCAGACCGTCCCATTTCCCATCCGAATTGAAATAAAAAGCTATCCATTCTGTCAATTCCAATGTGTTTGGCCACCTGTGATCTTAATATTCCCATCGAATTAGCCGTTGATATTATTTTGCGCTCATGGCCTGTTACCTCATGCTCTCCGAGCGTCTTATCTTCCACTGTCACTTTAACCATATACACACCTCATTTATAATCTCGGTAAATAAGCTCAAGACTGTATGTCTTGAGCTTATTAATTATTATAACTTATTTATGAATGTACTTTCTTTTCTTGTGCCAGATCCTGTGCCACACCGATGATCCAGTCTTCCTGACCGCCGACTGCCCCCATTTCAGCAATCCGGGTCAATATATCCCTGGCATCTACGCCGTACTCTTTGCCGGCTCTTTCAGCGAAGAGCAGGAAACTCGAATACACACCGGTATAGCCGAGGGTCAGTGACAGCCGGTCAATCTGTACCGGTCGTTCCATCATCGGTTTCATGACATTTTCAGCGGCATCCATTGTTTTGTATAGATCCAGATTGTGTTCGATACCCATCCGGTTCATCACTGCCGCCAGCTGTTCAGTGGCTGTGTTGCCGGCTCCGGCGCCCATACCGGCCAGGCTTGCATCGATGCGCTGTGCCCCTGTTTCAATGGCGGCAATTGAATTTGCCACACCGAGGGACAGATTATTATGCCCATGGAAACCGATGGTTGTACTGTCACTGAGATGCTCTTTAAAGAGTGCAATCCGTGCTCTGGTATCGTCCATGGTCAATGCGCCTGCGGAGTCCACCACATAGATCGTCTGCGCGCCGTAGGCTTCCATTTTCTTCGCCTCTTCCAACAGATTCTCCGGCGTCGTGCGATGGGACATCATCAGAAATCCGACAGTATCCATGCCGAGGGCAGCCGCTTTACCGATATGCTGTTCGGAGACATCGGCTTCTGTACAATGTGTCGCCACCCGTGCAACCTGCGCCCCAAAACCATGTGCGCGCTCTAAATCTTCGATGACACCAATTCCGGGCAGAAGCAATACGGCGATTTTCGCATGATCTGCATTTTCAACCGCAGTTTTTATAATCGTCTCCTCGTCCTCTTTGGAAAAACCATACTGAATCGAACTGCCTCCGAGGCCGTCACCATGGGTCGCTTCGATAATATCCGAGCCGGAACTGTCAATAAGCCGAGTGAGCTCCGCAATCTGTTCCCTCGAATACTGATGCCGGATCGCATGCATTCCATCGCGCAGTGTTACATCATTGATAATTATTTTCTGACTCATTATTTTGCCACTCCTTTGCTGGCGAGACTTTTCGCAATCACTTCACCAGTTCTGACAGCTGCAGAAGTGATAATGTCCAGGTTCCCGGCATATTCCGGCAGGAAATCTCCATTGCCTTCCACTTCGACTGAAATGGTGACAACGTTCCCTTTGATGACTGGGGAAGCTTTATACCGGTAACCCGGTACGTAACCCTGCACAGTTGTTAGCATCTGGTCCAGTGACTGCATGATCTCTTCACTTTTAGACTCAGCATCTCCCGCAGTCTGCACGTGGATTGTATTTCTCATCAGAATTGGCGGATCTGCCGGATTCAGTGTAATGATCGCTTTGGAATCCCTGGCACCGCCGACTTCCTTGATGGCTGCGGCCGTCGTTTCAGTGAATTCATCAATATTCTGTCTCGTCCCCGGACCGGCACTCTGGCTGGAAATCGATGCCACAATCTCCGCATAGTCCACATCGAGGACTTTGGAGACTGCATGGACCATCGGAATCGTTGCCTGCCCGCCGCACGTCACCATATTGACATTATCCATGTGCGGAATTTCTTCTTCCCGCAGGTTAACGGCCGGTACCAGGAACGGGCCGATAGCAGCGGGTGTCAAGTCCACCGCTTTCATCCCAAGTGATTTGAGGACAGGTGCATTGTGCATATGTGCTTTGGCAGAAGTCGCTTCATACACCACATCCGCCAGCTCAGGATTTTCCTTCAAGCCTTCAATACCGTTTGAAATGGCAGTCAAACCGTACGCTTCCGCCCTTTTTAAACCTTTCGATTCAGGATCGATACCAATCAGCGCAGTCACTTCCAGGTGCTCGCTCCTGAGTAGTTTCATCATTAGATCGGTTCCGATATTCCCGGAGCCGATAATGGCACATTTTATCTTTTCGCTCATCTCAATCTCCCTCTCTAAATTAATTTTTTCCCTCTGCAACAATGGTCACAGGCTTCTGATAAATGCGTTTTCAATAAATTTTGCGCCGCTTCTACGTTCCCTTCATCAAGCGTTTTCACAATCTCAATATGTTGATTGATAATTTCCGGCTGATTGGTAAATGTCACTTCACTCGTAATGTCTATCAGCGTCCTAAAAATGTCCCGCTGGGCAGACCATAGCAGGCGCAGGCTTTTGTTGCCTGACATTTTAACCAGCTGGTGATGAAAGGCAAGATCCGTTTCAACATCCCGTTGTTCATAATAATCCGCTTCTTCCATCTGCTTGATAAAGTGCAGTAATTTTTCCCTGGCTTCAGAGTAAGATGCTTCAGTAATCTGGCTGAGTGCGTGATTCTCCAATAATATCCGGGTGTCATATAAGTTGCGTATATCCTCCAATTCGAAACCGACGACTGCGTTTCTGCCATTTGAGAATTTCTCGATCAGATTTTCAGATGATAACTTACTGATCGCTTCCCTGACAGGCCCTCTGCTGACACCCAGTTCCTTTGACACTGATGTTTCAACCAGCGGCTCCCCTTCCTGATATCTGCCAAGGATGATCTCCTTACGTAAATGATCAACGACCTGCGTAGAAATATTCCGATTAATTATCATATGAATCCCGCACCTTATAAATTTTCTGAAATGTTAACAATTAACATATTGATACTCTATAATAGACCTGTTTGATTGTCAAGTTATTTTCTGAAATTTCTTTATTGTTAACAAAGACATAGAAAAAAGCCGAGTGTATTTGCCCGGCTTTAAATCCCTATCAAATATAAACATATCGGTATGGTAATCAGACTGATCAGCGTGGTGATGAGTGTTGAGAAAGAAACCACATTCGGTTTCACATTAAACTGAACTGCAAGCATGGTGGAATTCGCTGCAATCGGCATCGCATTCAGAATAACGAATACCATTTTCATCGTTTCATCCACCGGCATGAACAGGACGAGGACCATCGCGACAATCGGTGAGATGAGCATGCGTATAATTGTCACGTTAGTGATGTCTTTCAGATCAAATTTTTCTTTTGTAATCTGTGCCAGCTGCATGCCCAATATCAACATGACGACCGGAATGGCCGCATTCCCTGTCATATTCAGAATATCCATCAGCTTTTCATCTATCTGTACATTCGAAACCTGGAAGATCACGCCGAAAATGGCACCGTAAATGACAGGCACCCTGAATATGCTGATGATGGCATCTTTCACTGAAATTACTGCCCCGTTCCCATATGAAGCGATGAATATCCCCACCGTACTGATGATGAAGCCATGCAGCACCATCAGCACGATGGCGTAGTCAAATGCCGTTGCCCCCAGCGCAAATAAGACGACCGGTGAACCGTAATTGCCGCTGTTGGGAAAAAGTGTCCCGAGCATCATGGCCGAGACATCCTCTTTGGACGACTTCATAAAATATCCAAAAATGATGGTGATGACTGCAAGTATCACTGTAATGATCAGCGAGTACACGAACAGATACAGATAATCTATCGTCATTTCATTATTATAGAATGTGTTGAATGTCAGTATCGGCAGCAATATGTATAAAGACATCGCCGATATGGACTTAATATCCATATGAAGCATTTTTTGTGCGACATATCCGGTCGCAAAAACCAGAAATACCGGTAAAATAATCATCAATAGTTCCAAGCGGTTCAACTTCCTTCGGTAAAGATTTAGATGATTCCCATTCATTCCATGATAGGATACATTTTACGATAAAGGTATCTATATGCAAAAAGAAGCCTGAGTGACTCAGGCTCCCCATTCAGTATTATTTCCTTCTCGACCAGATGATGAATCCAGAAACAATGGCAAGGATTAGCAGTATGACCCCCGCAAAAATCATCACCATGTTAAGCCCTGAGTCAGCCTGCTGACTTTCTTCATCGGTATCGACGGACTCAGCAGATTGTTCTGTTTCCTCCGCTGTCGGTTCTTCGGTCGTCTCTTCCTCGGTACTCTCCTCTGTTGGTTCTTCAGTCGCTGCTTCTTCAGTGCTTTCCTCTGTCACTTCTTCTGTAGTTTCTTCCCCAGAGGATTCTTCCGTTTGATTTTCAGCGACATTGGCTTCTTCATCGTTGTTTTCCACAGCAGACTGAAGTGCTTCGGCAGCTTCATCTACTTCTTCCTGGGAACTTTCTTCATTGTTCAACACTTCATTGGCATTGTCCAGTGCCTGCTCAGTTTCCGGCGAACGTTCTGCTTCACTGAGATTTTCGGCTTCTGAAATTGCCGTTTCCAGCGGTTCAAGTTCTGTATCCTGTGCATCATCCGTTGCCTGTGTAGTCATCGATCTAAAGTAGGTTGTCAGAAGCGGGTCGCCATTCGAATCCAGCGCCCTGACATAATAATCATAGTTTGTCGAACTATCCAGGTCTTCATCTTCATAGCTTGTTTTTGTTGTCGTATCAATGCGTTCATCATTGCGATAGATTTCATATTGCTCTGCATTTTCCAGTCCGTCCCATGAAAACTCTGCAGTGTTACCGGTGACATTATCAATCGTCACGAGTCTGTTATGGAAAGTGCTGATAAAGTGATAGGTCTCCGGCGCACGGTCAGCCAGTTTTTGACGCTGCTCACCACCCAGGTAGTACATTGCGAAAACTTCAGCAAAATATTCACTTGGGGTATCAAAATATTCCGGCACATTATGATCACTGAATAGCGCATTTTTCTCACTAGCCATCAGTTCCTGGAAATATGCCGAATCGCTGACTGTGAAGCCGGCAGCATAACTATCCACTGCGTGAGCAAATTCATGCAGTTCGAGATTGATTGTTGAATGGCCATTCCCGGGTTCACTGTAACCGATTCTTGCAGCTGTCGTATATCCGCCGGCCCCGGGGACATCCTCCCAGGTTCTGCCGGTGTTCTCCCAGCCTCTGGGCGTCACCCCTGCCAGATGCTCAAATTCCTGCAGCTGAGTCAGAGGCATATCCATCAGCACAATTTGAACCCCTGCACGGTCAGTGTGATTTAAAATGCGATCATCGATGTTATCCAGTCTGTTGATCATTGCCTGAGCTTCCTGCTGGTCATAGCTGTTATCATTATCACGTATTTCAATCATGCGGTCCAAGCTGGCAGTATTGGCAGAAACGTCATCAGTATTAAATACCATCAAGAAAGTGATGATCATGAAAAATGCTGCAAAGCTGAATTTTCCAATGGTCTTAATAGTCAAGACCTCCCCCCTCCTTTCTACTCTTATGCGTTAATGATCTCTTCCCTGATTCAAGTGTTTGTATGCTGGAAAATAAATTTCCTAAGAATAAACTTAATTGCAACTTACACCCATTCAATCGATAAAGTCAATTGAAACGGGCAGGTTTTTTCTGAGTCCGCTTTAGTTTAGACCCTGCCTGTTTTAAACAGCAGCCTCAGGAAGTAAGGCCCGCCAATCAGCGATACAACAATACCCGCGGGGATGACCATTGGCGCCATTATCAGCTTGCCGATCAGATCTGCACCTGTGAGGAGAAGCGAGCCGATCAGGATGCTTGAGAAAAAGAGCAGTTTCATATTCTGACCGAACATCAGCCTTGAAATATGCGGTGCGATCAAACCGATAAAACTGATGGCGCCGCACACGCTGACTGCCAGACTGGAGAGCATTGCAGAAAGGACAATCAGGATGATTTTTTCTTTATTGACATTCATGCCAAAACCCGTCAGCATTTCATCATCCAGGTTCAGCATGCTCATCTCCCGTATTCTGAAAAAGACAAATGCCATGATCAGGAGGATATAAGGTACAGAGATCCAGACGAACGGCCATGTGTCGCCCCATATATTACCGGCGAAATATCGGTTCAGCATTTCCATCTGTGTGTCATCAAACATTGAGGTGAACACGTACACAAATCCCGTCACCCCCATCGCTGTCGCAATACCGATCAGGATGAAAATATTACTTTTGAATGCCCCGCCGGCGAATGACAGAGCGAATATGAGCAGAACGATCAACAGCCCCCCGATGAAACTCATGAGCGGGAGCATATATAATTGCTGATCCATGGAACCGCTGATAAACGTGATGAACAGTACAACACCAAAGCCGCTGCCTGCATTTACCCCGATAATCCCCGGATCGGCCAGTGCGTTCTTTGATACAGCTTGCAGTATTAGCCCGCTGATCGCGAGCGCCGCCCCGCAGATGAGCGTAATCAGCAGCCGGGGCATTCTGAATTCAAACATTACAAGCTGTACGTCCTGGCCGGCCTGAGCGGTGAGCAGGCTTAAAAGGTCATTGAAACTGAGACTGAAAGTACCCGTCACCAATGTGGTGATGATCACAGCAGCAAGCAGCAGAATCACGATGGTAAATTTCCGCGTATTATGCATACTGTCCACCTCTCTTCTTGATGATGTAGATGAAGAAAGGCAGACCGATCATTGCGATGACTGCATTCACCGGCGTCTCGTTGAATATTCTTGCAAGCATATCTGATAATGCAAAAATGGTCGCCCCGAAGAGCCCGGAATATATTATTGTGAATCTGTGCATATTGCCGAATATCATTTTCACAATATGCGGCACGAGCAGTCCAAGGAATACTACGTTTCCGACCATCGAAACCGCAACACTCGCCAGCATGATAGCAATAATCAGAGTGAGCCATGAATAGAGCGCGCGGTTCTGACCCAGGGACAGAGCCATTTCATCTCCAAACAGCAGCACATCGAGTTCTTTAGCCATCAAGTACAGTCCTGTGACCAGCAGGATGGCAACCGGCACCACAATAGCCAGGTTGCCCATGGACTGCCCGGCAACGCCGCCTGCGGTAAAGAATGCCACATACTGCCCCATATCGTTCGCCAATACCAAAAAATCCGTAATCGCATAGATGAATAAAGAGATACCCGCGCCGGCCAATATCAGATGCAGGGGAGACCTGTGACGGGTCACGCCCAGTATCACAAGTCCTACGGCCATACCCCCGATAAAACCGCTTACCATGATACCGGCAAATGATACCGCCGGAATAATGAGTGCCGCCAGTATGATTGCCAGATTGGCCCCAGCGTTTATCCCCAGAATGCTGGGCTCACTCAAGACATTATGGGTCACGGATTGCAGCACAAGCCCGGAGACACTGATCATGAAACCTGCGACAAGGGCAGCCAGCACTCTCGGCATGCGTATTTCATATAAAATCTGATGGGATTGCAGTGTCATATCCAGATTGAAGATGACATGCCAGATATCCGAAAAAGCATAACTGTCGGCCCCAAACATCATCGCAGCGATGAATGAAATAAAGACGCCCATCAGAATGACGGGCATCGGGTACCATCTACGATCCATATTTGACACCTTTGACGGTTTCACAGAACAGATCATAGTCCGCAAGAATGGGTTTATTTGTTATGGGATCAATGGAAATTTTTCCGTTTATGTTGAATACATCATTAAGAATACCATTGGTTAACACTTCATTTGGATGCCCGGTCGTGATGATTTCCCCCGCTTTCATGATGACGAGGTTATCCGAATATTTAATAGCATGATTGATATCATGGAGCACCATGACCACTGTCTGACGGGCATCGTCATTCAGCCTTTTAACAATATTCAACGTTTCCAGCTGATGGTGGATATCCAAAAACGTGGTCGGTTCATCAAGCAGGAGGACATCCGCTTCCTGTGCCAGCAGCAGGCTGATCCAGACGCGCTGCGCCTGACCGCCCGAAAGCTCACTCATCATACGTTCCTTGAATTCGACGGCCCCCGTTTCTTCCAGCGCCCACTCGATGATTTCATAATCCGCCGGTTTCAGACTCTGGAATCTCTTCAGATGCGGGTACCTGCTGAAACTGACCAGATCTTTCACCGGAATATCGTATTGAAGCCCGTTTCTCTGCGACAATATGCTGACTTTTTTGGCGACCTCTTTCGATTTCATCTGGCGGATATTCATGTCATTGATATACACACCGCCTTCTTTCGCTGAAATGATTCTTGAAATCGTTTTGAGCATCGTAGACTTGCCGCAGCCATTGGGGCCAATGATCGTCGTGACTTTCCCTTCCATCAGTTCCAGGTTTATATTATTCAATATTTTTCTTTCATTGAGTTCCACATCTATATCTTTTAGAGTAACATTCGTCATTTTCGACACCTGCCTGAATTATTTCGTCAATGCATCAACGATTATTTCTTTCTGATGTTCGAGTGAATATGGATCATTGTAGTAGAATGTCTGGGAATCAAACTCGGTGACCCGGTCGTTTTCCACCGCATCCAAGTTATTCCATACCGCCGTATCCCTATAAGCATTGTCCGCACCGCCGTCACCGGAACCGACAAACATATAGTCCCCGGCATATTCCTCTATCTCTTCTGCGGAGATACTCTCCCATCCGCTTTCTACAACCTCATCCTGTATTTTCTGAGGGACGCCGAGTCCGAGCCCCTGGTAAATGATTTCAGTGCCTCGGCCCCAGTTTGTACCGTAGACATAAATATCCTTGGCATACTGTTCAATCACACTGGCAGTTGCATCTTCTCCGACCGCCTGTTGAACCGTTTCCTTGTCTTCAGCAAGTTCAGCCTCCCAATCTTCTACCCATTGTCCGGCCTCTTCTTCCTTACCGACAATCCTTCCCAGTTCCTCATGGATATCCAGGTAATTCCAACTATTGTAATCCACAGGTATCGTCGGTGCAACCGCTTTTAATTTATCCAGATTTTCATCAGAAGCGAAAGTGATGATCAGATCCGGGTCAAGGTTCATCACCTGCTCCACATTACCGGGTTCCAACAATTCAACATCCTCAGTCATCGGGCCGAGCACCTCGCTGTTTTCAACATCATTTCCAACGCCGACAACATTTGCATCCAGCTGTTTCAGGTTGCCAAAATAACTGGTGGCCAGTACAACGATGCGCTGCGGATCCTCGGGAATTTCTATCTCTTCGCCTCCATCAGTGGTATAAGGCACCATATTCGATTCATCAGATCCCCCGCTGCCGGCTTCCTCCGTGGATATTTCTTCATTGCCACATGCAGAGACAACCAGTAAAATTGCGGCTGCCAATAATGTTATGTATTTTTTCATCCCATTTTCTCCTCTTAATAAAATAATTTTTTGAAAATCATCCGATATTCTCGATATCTTCGTTGATAATCATTCTCAATGCGTTTATAATATATCATAATAATTATATTTTCAATTGAAAAGAGGGACGGTCATGAGTATTTCCGATACGCTGATTATCGGCGGCGGACCCGCCGGGTTGTATGCCAGTTTTTACTCCGGATTAAGAGGACTGAATGTCGAACTCATCGAGCACCACCCGGAACTGGGGGGTAAGCTCAATATATATCCGGAAAAAATCGTCTGGGATATTGGCGGCGTACCGCCAGCAGCCGCAACAGATATAAAAGATGACATGGTAAGACAGGCTAAAACGTTCAATGCTAGAATGCATACATCGACAACTTGCGAAATGATCCATAAACATGAAAAGTATTTTGAAACGATCACGGATAACGGCATATTTTACAGTAAATCAATCATCATCGCTTCAGGCCGCGGAATTTTCACCCCTGTAAAATTGAATATTGAAGGCGCAGATAAGTTTGAAATGACTAATCTTCACTACACCGTAAAGAAATTCAGCCGGTTCAAAGACAGACATGTATTGATTTCAGGTGCAGGAAATTCCGCCATAGACTGGGCATCAGCACTGGCAGATATCGCAGCCTCCGTGACACTCATTTTCAGAAGCGATGAAATGCGGGGGCATGAGGCAATGGTCGAAGGTCTTTATAAGAAGGAAATCACGATTAAACCAGGAAAATGTATCGACCGGTTAATTGCCAATGAGCAGGAAAATGCGATTGAATACGTCTTTTTGGATGACGGCTCGCACGTGGCGGTCGATGACGTATTAGTCAGTCACGGCTATGATTCCAACTGCGGCTTTCTGGAAGCTATGGAAGCCGATTTCGATTTCAATGAACATCAGATGCTGAAAACAAACAATATCGTCGACACTCCCGTAGCAGGAATTTTCGCATGCGGTGATCAGGTCATCTACGATAATAAAGTAAAACTTATTGCCGGTTGTTTCACCGAAGCCGCCCAGGCCGCTAACCATGCCAAAGCCTTCATCACCCAGGAGCCCGTCACAGAAGGCATGGTATCTTCGCACAATGATATTTTCGCCGAGAAGAACGAAGCGCTGATGAAGGAAATGTGATCTTTCGGAGTCGAAGTGTTGCAGACTGCAGGCATAGTCATGATAAATGACGGGCCTGCAGTTTTTTAGTTGAAACGTTCATCCTCGATCAGGGATCGGGTATGTGCCAGGCACCCCGCTTATACTCGATCGGGAATCGAACACAAGAGAACCCCCCCGCTCATACTCGATCAGGAATCGAATACAAGAGAACGCCTCCGCTTATACTCGATTGGGGATCGAATACAAGAGAACGCCTCCGCTTATACTCGATCGGGGATCGAATACAAGAGAACGCCTCCGCTTATACTCGATCAGGGATCGAATACAAGAGAACGCCTCTGCTTATACTCGATCGGGGATCGAATACAAGAGAACGCCTCCGCTTATACTCGATTGGGGATCGGGTACAAGAGAACGCCTCCGCTTATACTCGATCAGGAATCGAATACAAGAGAACGCCACCGCTTATACTCGATCGGGAATCGAATACAAGAGAACGCCTCCGCTTATACTCGATCAGGAATCGAATACAAGAGAACGCCACCGCTTATACTCGATCGGGGATCGAATACAAGAGAACGCCTCTGCTTATACTCGATCGGGGATCGAACACAAGAGAACGCCTCCGCTCATACTCGATTGGGGATCGAATACAGGAGAACACCTCCGCTTATACTCGATTGGGGATCGAACACAAGAGAAC